>NZ_CP009280.1:7292500-8423054 GCF_000758565.1 Paenibacillus sp. FSL P4-0081 | reverse complement strand
CCCAATATGCAATATCAAGAGACAAAAAAATATGGATAAATTTGAATTGTTCACAACTTTATCCACAGCTTGTTGATAATATAGAGAACAAACAAATCTATTCACATTCAAAAGTAATACCATCATAGCAAAACCCCCCTTGTTTTTCAATGAGCCACGCTATTTTATCCACAAATTCAATCACTTGTGTATAATTTTTAGGAACACCACTACATATTGTTGATAAATTGTTTACCGTTCGACAGTTTCCGTCATGGCTTCGATATTTTTATACACAGGTTGTGCTCAGTTGTGAGCAGTCGACTATTTTTTTTGATCACAGGTGGATAACTATAATGTCCTGTGGATTACTTTTTGAGACAAAAGGGCTGTGGATAAGACGCGGAGGCCGAATTTTGGAGGGACGGAAGCAATCTGGGGATAGATAGACAGCAGCAGTTGAAGAGACCTGTGGAGAAATAAAAAAGAGGGAGGAAGGGGACAAGGTTGACTTTTGCCTTGATTATGTGTTTAAATATATAAAGGTGTTTTCTGTGAGGATATGTCTCCAAATTTAATTGATAATACTTGTAGATACTGTCCCTACTCTAAGGACGGCTTAGTCCGTTTCTGCTTATATGACAGTAATTAAGTTCCTGTAAGGGAGGTGCAATACATGAGACCGACGTTCAGACCGAATGTGAGCAAACGCAAAAAGGTGCATGGTTTCCGCAAAAGAATGAGCACGAAAAACGGCCGCAAAGTGCTGGCAGCCCGCCGCTTGAAAGGCAGAAAAGTTTTGAGTGCGTAAGTTAGGCCACTTAGGGACCACTGCGGTGGTCCTTTTTTACAAGATGAGAATTCAATGGGGTCCCCATAAAGTACCTGAGTAATCATCGAAGCAAAGCCCCACTTTGTGGGGTTATTTTACATGGGATCCCCGCAAAAGTTACGGATCACGCTTCACTACAGAGCCGCACTTTGCGGGGCTTTTTTTGATTGTTATATAAGGAAGGAAGAGGATGCCCGGCATTTTTCCCTTCTATATATAGCGCAGAATTGGATGCATCTCCTCAGAGCGGGAGGACCACTGTTATTCTGCAGCTGCAACAATAAAAGTTTGGCTCTGCAGAGGATGATAGCGCTACTGCGGGGTTTTTTTGAAAGATGAAAATGTATACGCTTTGCATTATGAAGGAGCCTTATCTTTCCGCTGAAACAGATGCCGTTTATGGCATCACCTGAATGACTATACTAATTAGAAGATGAAATTCCGGAGCTTACGCGAAATCCGGTATTTGAATAGGAGAGTCCCGTGCACAAAAGTCTACGATTACGAAACCGTGCCGACTTCAGCCGCGTATACCGCCATGGGAAGTCATTTGCGAATCATCAATATGTGGTGTACTGGTTTCCCAGAAAAGAGGTGGAGCGTTTCCGCGTAGGTATATCTGTCAGCAAGAAGGTTGGAAACGCCGTGGTACGCAACCGTATGAGGCGGCTGGTAAAGGAAATTGTCCGTCACCATGAGCCGGAAATTATCGGGGGTCTGGACATCGTGTTCATCGTAAGAAAAGGAGCTCTCTCCAAGGATTACGGCGAGCTCGAGAAAAGCGTGCTGCATGTGCTTCGCAAAGCCAAGCTGCTCAAGGCTTTGCACAAGTAAGAGGGGCACAGGGGGCTTGTTTATTTGTATCCATAATTATGTTATGATTTACGGTGCAATGGAATGTTTATGAGAGGGGTTTTGAAGTGTCTCTAATGAAGACTAAGCGAGGAAAAATGTTTCTTCTCCTCGGGTTAATGGTTCTAATGATTGCTGTTCTGTCGGGGTGTTCTCCGTCTGGGGCGGCATCAGTGACGCACACTACGGAAGATTTGAAAAATGGAGGCTTCTGGCAGAGTAATGTCGTCTATTATTTCGCCATTGCACTGGATACTTTCGCGAAGTGGTTTAATGGCCAGTACGGATTAGCCGTACTTGTAATGGTTATCATTGTGCGTACGTTAATTTTGCCGCTTACCATGAAACAGGTTAAGAGTTCACGTGCGATGCAGGCCATCCAACCGGAACTTGAGAAGATTAAGAAAAAATATAAAGATGAGCCCGAAAAGGTACAGCAGGAAACGATGCGCCTGTTCCAGGAGAACAAGGTAAATCCGATGGCAGGCTGTCTGCCGCTGATCGTGCAGATGCCGATCTTCATCGCCCTGTACAACTCGATCTATTACAACCCGGATCTTAGATTGCATGACTTCCTGTGGCTGCAGCTCGGCAAGCCCGATCACCTGTTCATTCTGCCGCTTCTTGCCGCTGCTACGACATTCATTCAGACCCGTATGATGACCAAAATGAACCCGGTACAACAGCAGGGTCCAATGCAGTTCATGATGATGGTATACCCGGTTCTGATTTTCATCATGTCCTACAACTTCCCGTCTGCGCTTCCGCTGTACTGGTTCTATAGCAATCTGTACACCATTATTCAGAACTACTTCTTGTACCGCAACAACGATAAACATAAAGCGGCTATTGCCGCTGCAAGTGCCACCGCTAACGCTACTGCGGGTAACGGCAAAGCCAAAGAAGTGAATTTGACGAAGAGCAAGAACAGCAACAATAACGCCCGCAAAGATGTTACTCCTGCTGCAAAAGGTAATAGCAGCAAAGGGAAGAAGGGGGTCAAAAAGTCAAAATGAGCAAAGTCGTCGCGACAGGGAAAACCATTGAAGAAGCTGTAGAACGGGGACTTAACCAGCTTGGAGTTCAGAAGGACCGGGTAACGGTCAACGTACTTGAACAGCCGTCAAAAGGATTCCTTGGATTGATCGGTGCGAAGGGAGCCAAGGTAGAATTGACCTTGATCTCTGAAGCCGCACCGGCATCAGCGGCGAGTGCTCCGCTACTGTCTCAGCAGTCAACAAGAGAGAGCAAACCAGAGGCGATCAGCGGCGTACCGCGCCAGGATTCCGGACAACCGGTGGAGGAAGCTTACCAACAGGCCGTTCATTTCATTGTGGATGTCGCCAAGAGCATGGGGCTCGAGGTGGAAGTTGAAATCGTTCATACCAAGGAATCAACTGTTCTGCAAATATCCGGTCCGGATCTCGGGCTGCTGATCGGCAGAAGAGGACAAACTCTCGATGCTCTGCAGTATTTGGCTAATATTGTTGCCAACCGCTATTCCGACAGCTTCATCCGCCTTGTGCTGGATGCGGAGAACTTCCGTGAACGCCGCAAGAAGACGCTTGAGGAATTGGCGGACCGGCTCGCGGGACGTGTAGTCCGGACCCGTAAAGAGGTCGTCCTGGAACCCATGTCCCCGCAGGAACGCAAGATTATTCATTCCAGATTACAAGATCACCGGCAGGTTAACACGCTTAGCAAGGGTGAAGAACCGAACCGCCGCGTCGTTATAACATTGAAGTAGATCTATATGCCGCAATGACTCCTTGACCTATGCGAGGAGTCATTGTTTTTTTGAAATATAACAATTTATATGGTTCGCGAAATATATTACCCTTATATTTCCCGCTGAAACGTATGCCGTCCTTTGGAGGACGGCTTAACCGTTTCCACTTGAAGATACAAATAAGAAAAGATCAAGTCAGAGGTGAATAACAACATGCTTAGTGACACTATTGCTGCTGTATCGACGGCTCTGGGGGAGGGCGGAATTGCCATCATCCGGGTTAGCGGACCGCAGGCTATCAGCCAGGTTGCTCCATTGTTCCAAAGCCGTATCCCCCTTACGGAAGCTGAATCCCATACTGTGCATTATGGACATATTGTAAGTCCGCTGGATGGGGAGCGGATGGAAGAAGTGCTGGTTACGGTTATGAAGGGACCGCGTTCTTTTACAACGGAAGATGTAGTGGAGATCAGTGCCCATGGCGGCGTAATCTCTGTAAGAAGAGTGATGGACCTGCTGCTGCAGCAGGATATCCGGCTGGCTGAGCCGGGGGAATTCACCAAACGTGCTTTTCTGGGCGGACGGATTGATCTTTCGCAGGCGGAGGCTGTTATCGACCTGATTCGTTCCAAATCAGACCGTGCCTTCTCGGTTGCGCTTAAGCAGGTTAGCGGTTCTCTATCCGCACGGATTCATGAGCTTCGGCACACTCTTATTGAGATGCTGGCTCATATTGAAGTGAACATTGATTATCCGGAACATGATGTGGAATCCTTAACTGCCGATTTCATCAAGGACAAGAGCCAAGAGGTTATGGAAGGCATTAACAAGCTGCTTCGTACAGCTAATGAAGGAAAGATTCTGCGCGAAGGGATTACAACAGCAATTGTAGGCCGGCCTAATGTCGGCAAATCCTCCCTGCTTAACGCGCTTGCCCGCGACAACAAGGCGATTGTAACCGATATTCCGGGAACAACGCGTGATGTAATAGAAGAGTATGTTACGATTAATAATATTCCCCTGAAGCTGCTGGACACTGCCGGTATCCGTGAAACGATGGATGTGGTAGAAAGAATCGGTGTGGAACGTTCGAAGGCGGCTTTTAGCGATGCGGATCTGATTCTGCTGGTGCTGAATGCCAATGATGAGCTGCATGAGGATGAACTGGCACTTATGGAACAAATCCACGGTAGACAAGCCTTGGTCATCATGAATAAAATGGACTTACCGTCCCGTCTGGATACGGATAAGCTGCGCTCTTTTTTTGACGAATCGAGCATTGTACCGATGTCTGTGCTGGAAGAGGAAGGACTGGATAAACTGGAAGAGGCGATCTCGGCACTCTTTTTCGGAGGCAAGCTGGAGTCGGGTGACTTGACTTACGTAAGTAATGTAAGACATATTGCCCTGCTGAAGAAGGCGCATAAATCACTTCAGGATGCCTACGAAGCTGCGGAGATGCTTATTCCTATAGATATGATACAGATTGATGTGCGTCTGGCCTGGGAGCAGCTCGGTGAGATCGTTGGAGATACGGCTGCGGATTCTCTGCTGGATCAGATTTTCTCGCAGTTCTGCTTAGGCAAATAAAAGGAGGGAACAGTTATGAATTATGATGGAGGCAGCTATGATGTTGTCGTCATTGGCGCCGGACATGCCGGCTGTGAAGCGGCTCTGGCTGCTGCACGGATGGGCTGCCGCACACTGATGATCACGATTAACCTGGATATGGTGGCCTTCATGCCATGTAATCCATCCATTGGCGGACCCGCCAAGGGCCATGTAGTGCGTGAAATTGATGCGCTGGGCGGGGAAATGGGCCGCAATATAGATAAGACTTTCATTCAGCTGCGGATGCTTAATACCGGGAAAGGACCTGCTGTCCATGCACTTCGTGCACAGGCAGACAAGTTCCTCTATCAGCATGCGATGAAGGAAACGATGGAAAAGACGCCAAACCTGACACTGCGCCAGGGCATGGTGGAAGAACTGATTGTTGAGGACGGCCGCTGTGCCGGGGTTGTTACGAAGACCGGAACCATATATCACAGCAAAACTGTTATCCTGACGACCGGAACCTATCTGCGCGGCAAAGTGATTATGGGTGAACTGACTTATGAGAGCGGACCGAACAATCAGCAGCCGTCCGTACGGTTGTCGGAGAATTTGCGTGAGCTTGGATTCGATCTTGTCCGCTTTAAGACAGGAACACCACCGCGTGTGCATAAGGACACGATTGATTTCTCCAAGACAGAAATCCAGCCGGGCGATGATAAACCGAAATTCTTCTCTTTTGAAACCAAGTCATCAGATAATGAACAGCTGCCTTGCTGGCTGACTTACACATCACCGGTCACACATCAGATTATTAATGACAACCTGCACCGGGCACCGATGTTTACCGGAATTATTGAAGGAACAGGTCCTCGCTATTGTCCATCGATCGAAGATAAGGTCGTGCGGTTCAGCGATAAATCACAGCATCAAATCTTCCTTGAGCCTGAAGGTAAAAACACATCGGAATACTATGTACAAGGTCTGTCTACAAGCCTCCCTGAGGATGTACAACTGGCAGTGCTGCGTTCCATTCCCGGCATGGAAAAGGTTGAAATGATGCGTAACGGCTATGCCATTGAATATGATGCGATGGTTCCAACACAGCTCTGGCCTTCCCTTGAAACCAAACGGTTGCCGGGACTGTTCACAGCAGGGCAAATCAACGGTACCTCCGGTTATGAGGAAGCTGCAGGGCAGGGTGTAATTGCAGGCATTAACGCAGCGCGTAAAGTACAGGAGAAGGAGCCGGTGGTGCTTGACCGGTCCCAAGGTTATATCGGTGTGCTGATTGATGATCTCGTCACCAAGGGAACCAATGAACCTTATCGTCTGCTGACTTCGCGTGCGGAATACCGCCTGCTGCTCCGTCATGATAATGCGGACCTGCGCCTGACTCCAATCGGTTATGAAATTGGACTTATTCCAGAGCAACGGTATGAGGCATTCCTTGATAAAAAAGGACGGGTGGATCGTGAAATCATCCGCCTGCAGGAAACGAAGGTTAAACCTGTTCAAGTAAATGAAGCTCTTGCCGGATATGACTCTGCACCGATTGTTGACGGAAGCAATCTGCTGACCTTAATGCGCCGTCCGGAGCTTGCCTACAGCTTCGTAGATATGATATCGCCTGCCCCGGAAGAACTGGACGAAGAGATGAAGGAGCAGGTTGAGATTCAGATAAAGTATGCCGGATATATTGAGAAACAGCTCCAGCATGTTGAGAAGCTGCAGAAGATGGAGAAGAAGAAGATCCCTGAAGATATCAACTACAATGAGATTCATGGACTTGCGATGGAAGCCCGGCAAAAGCTGACCAAAATCGCCCCCATCTCCATTGGCCAGGCTTCACGCATCGGAGGAGTAACACCGGCGGATATCTCGATTTTGCTGGTACACTTGGAGCATTATAACCGTGTGACAGCGGCGAAAGGATAATCTATGGATAATACGGCAGCCCAGTTCACCGCTCTGCTCAAGGAGCGCGGACTACAGCTCTCAACGAAGCAATTAGAACAATTCGAACTATACTTCCAGGAGTTGATTTCCTGGAATGAGAAGATGAACCTTACTGGTATTACGGAAAGAAGCCAGGTGTATACGAAGCATTTCTACGACTCCCTATCTCTGGCTTTCTATCTGGATATGGATGAAACCAAGAGTCTTGCTGATATCGGATCGGGTGCAGGGTTTCCTGGAATCCCGCTGAAGATTTGTTTCCCGCATCTGAAGCTGACGATTGTAGACTCACTCAGCAAACGGATCTCTTTTTTGCAGCATGTATGTGACACCCTGGGCCTGACGGGAGTACAACTGATCCACGGACGTGCCGAGGATGTCGCCAGACAGTTTGTCCACCGTGATGCTTATGATGTGGTGACTGCCCGTGCAGTTGCCCGCCTATCTCTTTTGAATGAATTTTGTCTTCCGTTCACACGTAAGGATGGAATCTTCGCCGCAATGAAGGGAAGCGACCCGGCTGAGGAATTGGCAGAAGCCAGACGCAGTTTCAAGGAACTTCGCGCTGAACTGCAGAAGGTGGAATCCTTCAGCTTGCCTATTGAAGAATCCGCCCGGCATATTATTCTCGTACGTAAGACCGGGGCAACACCAGCGAAGTATCCGCGTAAGCCAGGAGTACCAGCGAAGTCGCCCCTTGTATAATTGTTTCACGTGAAACAATCAAAATCATATTTACGAAACCAGATCAAGCTCATGCAGAATGGGCTTGATCTTTTTTTATGAGATTTGTGGTATATGCCCCCATCAACGGCATTTTCACCAGTGCCATAACATATAACCTCAAGACTGGACCATATCGAGTTTATTTGTGAATAAGGGGAGTCGGGGGGACCTTTAGGCAGGAAAAATAGGTCTATATGGAGAATAGGATTATGAGCAGAAAAGTGATAGAATACTATAGTAAGACTTTTTATAGAGAAGACTCTTCAGCTACTCTGTTACTACCCTGGTTGCAGAGAACTGCAGGTCAGAAATATGGCCAGGCTGTTCTTGAATTAAAGAGCTGATCAGCGATCTGATTCATTCTTTAATGTAGGGAAAGCGACTATGAATAGGATAGATGCTTTTCTCACGCTGTACGATAGGCTTTTCGCAAGAAAGGTTAGAAGGATCGTACTATAACGAAATTAGGTGGTTATGAACGGAATGAAAGAACAATTCACCAAGCTTTTTGGATTTACCGAGCGGAGCAGCGGAGAAGAGATCAAACAAATCCCGGTTCATGAGGTTATCAGCAGTCCATATCAACCACGGACGATATTTGATGATGACAAGATAGATGAGCTATGCCAGACTATCAAAACTCATGGAGTTATCCAGCCGATCGTTGTGCGTATGCGTGATTCCCAGTATGAAATCATTGCCGGTGAAAGACGTTGGCGGGCGGTCAAAAAGCTGGGCATGGAGACTATTCCAGCTCTTGTACGCGAATTCAATGATTCACAAGCAGCTTCAATTGCACTGATAGAGAATTTGCAACGTGAGGGTCTGACTTCTATTGAAGAGGCAATCGCCTATCAGAAGCTGATTGATCTGCATCAATTGACGCAAGAGAGTCTGGCCCAACGGCTTGGCAAAAGTCAGTCAACGATTGCCAACAAAATTCGCTTGCTGAATTTACCGGAAGCAGTCAAAGTTGCACTAATGGAAAGAAAGATCACTGAGCGTCATGCGCGTTCGCTTTTGTCTCTGGACAGTGAAGAGATGCAGATGAAGGTGCTGGCTGAGATTATCTCCAAAGAGCTCAATGTGAAGCAAACAGAAGCAC
This sequence comes from Paenibacillus sp. FSL P4-0081, assembly GCF_000758565.1. Classification (NCBI taxonomy): domain Bacteria; kingdom Bacillati; phylum Bacillota; class Bacilli; order Caryophanales; family Paenibacillaceae; genus Paenibacillus; species Paenibacillus sp. FSL P4-0081. The sequence continues at coordinate 8,414,318 of NZ_CP009280.1, read as the reverse complement.
GTATTGCATTCTATAAAGCCGTTACACAGACTAAGAAATCAAAACGGGTATCCTATACAAAAGATGTTCGTCTCGCTCTTAATACCATTCGCCAATCCATAGACATGGTGTCCGGTTCGGGGATGGAAATCAAGACCTCCGAGAATGACCGTGGCGATCATTATGAGATTGTTATTCAAATCCCAAAAAGATAAATGGTTTCAAAAGCTGAAGGCGGCCCTGAGGTGATTGGCCGCCTTTTCTATGACTAGCTCCAGACGTTATCACACATACACTTTATGGATAAGTTAATGTATATTTGTCTACACTTCCCGCACATGTGATGCCGTAGTATACAAATCATTATGCCAATACAACTCATGACCTTACAAGATGATTCTTTCTAACAATTCGAGGTGAAATAAGTGTCCAAGATTATTGCCATAGCAAATCAAAAAGGCGGGGTCGGTAAAACAACAACCTCTGTAAACCTGGGTGCCGGCATGGCTACTTTAGGGAAAAGAGTGCTGCTTGTTGATATTGATCCGCAAGGCAACACTACGAGCGGCGTTGGCGTCAACAAAGCGGATGTAGCAAATTGCATTTATGATATTCTTATTAATGAAGCAAACCCGCAGGAAACGATATTGGAGACCCAAATCGAAGGCCTTCATATCATACCGGCTACTATTCAATTGGCGGGTGCGGAAATTGAATTAGTCTCTACCATATCCAGAGAACTAAAGCTGAAGAAGGCTCTAAATGCGGTCAAGGCGAATTATGATTACATCATCATCGATTGCCCTCCATCGTTGGGCATTCTTACCATTAATTCTCTGACAGCAGCGGATTCAGTCATTATACCGATTCAATGTGAATACTACGCGCTTGAAGGGCTAAGCCAACTGCTTAACACGGTAAGACTGGTGCAGAAGAATCTTAACCCTCACCTTAAGATAGAGGGGGTACTGCTCACTATGCTTGATGCCCGGACCAATCTGGGGATTCAGGTGATTGAAGAAGTGAAAAAGTACTTCCAGGAGAAGGTATATAGAACCATTATTCCGCGTAATGTCCGCCTGAGTGAAGCTCCTTCACACGGACAATCCATTATTACTTATGATTCCCGTTCCAAAGGAGCGGAAGTGTATTTAGAGTTGGCAAAGGAAGTGATTTCTTATGAGTAAGCGCCTAGGCAAAGGCTTGGATGCTTTAATACCTTCTTTATCCATTAACGAGGATGACAAGGTTGTAGAAATACCCTTGTCGCAGTTAAGAGCCAATCCGTATCAGCCGCGTAAAGATTTCAACGAAGAAGCTATTCAGGAGCTGGCTGAATCTATCAGACAGCACGGGGTCATTCAACCAATCATTGTCCGCAGTGTATTGAAGGGTTATGAGATCATTGCCGGTGAACGCCGGTTCCGTGCATCCCAGTATTGCGGCAAAGCAACGATCCCTGCGGTAGTCCGCAGCTTAAGCGACCAGCAGGTTATGGAGATTGCCCTGATTGAAAACCTGCAGCGTGAGAATCTAAACGCAATGGAAATTGCGGTTGCATATCAAGGGCTAATGGATCAATTTGCTCTTACCCAAGAAGAGCTATCACTGAAGGTGGGGAAGTCCAGATCCCATATTGCCAACTTCCTGCGGCTGCTTAGTCTGCCGGAGGAAGTGAAGGATTATGTTTCACGTGGAACAATTTCTATGGGCCATGCCCGGGCAATTGTAGCGCTGAAAGATCCGGAGACGATAAAGCAATTAGCTGAACAGTGTGTGGAACAGCAGTGGAGTGTGAGAGAGTTGGAAGAGGTAGTGAAAAACCTCGACCGCAAACCTGCGAATGGGATCAAAGCTAAGGTGGTCAAACGCGATCCTTATATTGATAACGTTGAGGAAGTATTGCGGGAACGCTTCAAAACAACCGTTAAGATTAAGCAAGGTAAGGAAAAAGGAAAAATAGAATTAAATTATTACAGTGCCCAAGACCTGGAAAGACTGCTGGAGTTGCTCGGGAACTGATTTGGATATTTGTGCCGAAAACATATCCTGAGATATCCCTAAAACGGATATGGAGGGATATGTTTTTTAAACGGAAAATAGTGAGGTGAAGAGATGGAGAGACTGGTTTATCTGGATCATGCAGCAACCTCGTGGCCTAAGCCGCCTGCAGTGGCTGCTGCAATGGTGGATGCTCTGGAGCATTCAGGGGCAAATGCCGGACGCGGTAACCACTCGCTGGCGATAGGTACAGGGCGCGTGCTGGTGCGGGCACGGGCTTTGCTGGCTCAACTGTTCGCTGTCTCCAATGCTCAGAATATTGCCTTTACCCATAACACAACCATGGGGCTAAATATGGCTATTAAGGGTACACTTCAACCAGGGGATCATGTAATTTCAACGATGACAGAACATAACTCTGTACGCAGACCCTTAGAGTATTTGCGCCGGACAATAGGTATTGAAGTGGATTATTTACAGGTGGATGGTGAGGGGCAGGTTGATCTGCTAGAACTTCAAAAATCGTTCCGCCACAATACCAGAATGGTGGTTTGTAATCACAGCTCCAATCTGCTCGGGAGTATACTTCCTCTTGGAATTATTGGCGATATGGCCAAATCACACGGAGCTGTGTTTCTGGTAGATGCTGCTCAGAGTGCGGGCTCACTAGATATAAATGTGCCGGAAATGAATATCGATCTGCTGGCTTTTCCGGGGCACAAAGGGTTGTTAGGACCTCAAGGCACCGGGGGACTGTATATATCGCCACACTTAGATCTGGAACCTCTGATGCACGGCGGAACAGGCAGCCAGTCGGAAAATAGTGATCAGCCCATGGTGCGGCCTGACCGCTATGAAGCTGGCACTCAGAACGCTGTTGGTGTAGCCGGGCTACTGGCGGGTGTGAAGGAGATACTGGCTATGGGAACGGAACGGATTCATATGCAGGAGTGGGAGCTGACGCAGAGGCTGATGGAAGGCTTGGCCTTCATCCCGGGGATTAGGATTCTCGGCCCTGGCCTGGGCATTCAGCGCAGCGGAATTGTCGCGTTTGTAGTGGAGGGACAAGAGTCAGCGGATATTGCCCATCGCCTGGACCGTGAATATAACATTGCAGTGCGTGCAGGCATGCATTGTACGCCGCTGGCCCATAAAGCCGCAGACACTTTGGAGAGTGGTGCGGTGAGGGCGAGTGTTGGTGTAAGCTCGACAGAAGAGGATGTTAACAGATTGCTGGATGCCATGGCCGAAATGTATGGTGCTTCACGAACAAGATAACAAGTGGACATGGTGTTGGCGTCCTTTTTAAAGGACGGTACCGTTCGGCGGGAAATAGAAGGATAGCTATCATGTGAAACCTGATGAATTTTTATATTTAGACAAAGGATGGTCCATATATGTCGGAATTAAATGAAGTAATAAGTGAACAGCTGTCGGTGTTCATTATGGGTTTTGCAGTGATAATTATTCTGCTGGCAATTGTTCTAATTATTCAAGGTGCCAAGATCCGCAAGATGCGGCGCAGATATGAAGCGATGATGACCGGGAACGGCATTGAGGATCTGGAGAGCCTGCTGGTAAACCTGAAGAACCAGGGAGATATGCTGGAGGATGGTCAGCGTGAGCATAAGGCAATGATTGAAGCCGCACAAGCCAAAATGCGGGGGATGAAGTCCAAGGTAGCCATGAAACGCTATAATGCCTTTGGAGAGCGCGGCAATGATCTGAGCTTCTCGCTTGCCATTCTGGATGACAACCATAGCGGAATTGTGCTGAGCAGCCTGCACAACCGCGAGAACTCATATATATACTCCAAGCCGCTTGAAAAGGGAGTGTCGCAGTATCCTCTGTCTCCAGAGGAGAAGGAAGTTATTGCTCTCGCGCTGCAGCAGATCTAGCATGAAGGTTCCATTGCTTAAGTGCGGAGTATAGGCTGGAAGCAATGATATCGGATAATCTCATTACAAGGCTTAATCTCGTATTCTGCAGTACAAAATATTCCATGAAGCCGCCGACATTCACAATGCCTGTCAAATGGATATCGCCTACTGGCGGGAGTTGCTTGTTGACCCCTGCTCCCGGCCGGAGGGGGCCGTCTACGACCTGGATACAGCCAACGCTTGTTGACTGGCCCAGACAGGCATCAATTCCGATGATGAACGGGTTAGGGTGCTTCTGATAAATGAGGGAGAGAGTCTCCTCCAGGTTAACAGCATGAACTGGCTCGTCCAGCGTTCCGTAGAGATGGAATAAGGGGCTATGGAAGCGGGCAAGCGCAGTGCCGACCAGCGGTCCAAGGGAATCACCGGTAGAGCGGTCTGTGCCTACACAGACAATAACGATTGGTGTATCTGTACGTGTGCGTGAAAAGTGGAAAAGAAGCCGGTGGGTAATCGCAGAATAGATATCGGGATCAGCATGTGATATTTTTAAACAGGATGGTTCTTGCAGGGATGAAGCTTTAGAAGAGAAATTCATATGATCTTCCTTTCTGTTCTGATGATCCTAGTATATGGATGAAAGTGGCTTTTTATACTATGGCGGCAATAGATAGGACGAATAGCCCAGAGGAGGCGCGGAGTGTGGAGGATGAACTGCTAATAGCCTTTGATTCGACCCAGCAGGCGCTGCGCGCTGAGATGCTGCTGGAATATGCGGAGATTGAAATTGATATATTTCCTACACCCAAGGAGATTACAGCCGGTTGCGCCATGTCGATCCAATTCTACCGGAATGCATTGGAAGAGGTGCGGGTCATTGTGGCGGAGCAGAATGTAGAGATACGCGGGATCTTTGCCAAATCAAGTGATGGTATTGGATATGTGGAGGTTGTGGAGAAGGAGGAGCTAGATGAATAACTGGATGCTGGAAGTGACAACACCGAGCGAGGCAGTCGAAGAAGCGGTCCGCTTTAAGGATAGAATATGGGAATGGATAACCAATGCAGATATGTGGGCAACCGTGCTGTTTTCCGGGGTACAGATTCTACTGCTTTTTCTTGTGACCCGGGTGATTATTAAAGTAGTCTCGGGTGTTATCGACCGTTCCCTGGAGAGGGAGACGCGGGGAAGGCGCTTAGCGAATAACCGCCGATTCTCAACAGTAGGCGGACTTATGAAAAATGTGGTTGCCTTCATCTGTAATTTTGTCATGATTATGATGATTCTGTCTGTATTCCAATTCGATCTGAAACCGCTGCTGGCCGGGGCCGGAGTTGTGGGGCTGGCGATAGGGTTCGGCGCACAAAGTTTGGTCAAAGATGTAATTACTGGTTTCTTCATCATCTTCGAGGATCAATTTGCAGTAGGCGATGTCATCCAGAGTGGAACCTATAAAGGTACGGTAGAAATGATTGGCCTGAGAACGACCCGGCTGCTGAGTGCGACAGGGGAAGTGCATATTATACCGAATGGCACGATTGTAAACGTTACGAATTATTCGCTGGCTAATGCCCTGGCGGTAGTGGATGTGCCTGTCAAAATAGAGCGGGGTTTAGAAGCAACACTTGCACTGATTGGAGAAGCGCTTAAGGGGATAGAGGAACGGAACCCCAGTGTAATTGACTATCCCAATGTACTGGGTATTCAGTCGATGAGTACTTCGGAGTATGTAATCCGGGTGGCGGCTAATTGCATGCCTAACGCCAGAGATTCCGCAGAGCGGCAGATTCAGAGTGATATTAAGCAGGCCCTGGAGCAGCAGAGCGCTTTGGAAGCAGCCAAGGCAGAGCAGGAGGCTCGTGTGCAGGCAGACAGGGAGGCAAGGGAGGCTGAAGCGGCTCAAGAGGAGGAACTCTCTGAGAGCGCCCGTAGAGCCCGTGAGGAGCAGCAGGCAAGTCCGAGAAGACAGATAGCTGCTGCGCAAGAGGGAGAGGAAGGGGAAGAAGAATAATGGAACGCAAAGTATTCGGGCTGGGTGATATTGTACAGATGAAGAAGCCGCATCCCTGCGGAACGAACGAGATGGAGATTATCCGTATGGGAATGGATATCCGGATTAAATGTACCGGCTGTCAGCATAGCGTCCTGATCCCCCGCGCTAAATTCGAAAAAAACATGAAGAAGGTTCTTCATTCTGCTGAAAGCGGAGCCGAAAACAATTAAGCTTGCAGCAGGAGGCAAAGTGTTAGTCAAAAAGCTTGCAATTGTAATGCTGCCATGATACAATAACTCTTGCTGCGGAGAGGTACCCAAGAGGCCCAAGGGGGCTGACTCGAAATCAGTTAGGCGTGTCACAGCGTGCGTGGGTTCGAATCCCACCCTCTCCGCCACTTCAGCATTATATACAATAACTACTATCCCTTCGTTCAGGTGACGAAGGTTTTTTTATTTCTGCATGAAGACATACAAAAAGAGAGACCTTTGCAGGTCTCTCTCCAGAGGCAGTACATCAATGATGTTTGGAAATCTCTGTTTGTAGCCGCTAAAGTGAAACAGGTTGTGCCAGGCTGCTTTTTTTAGGAGCGGCCTTTACTCTCCCCGGGTTACAATAGTTGCTGATTCAGAATCCCTGTGATTGTGTTCGTCTACGACGTTCAACGGAACCACACCTCTCTTTTGTACTGCCTGAGTATAGTATGTGCAGCCGGACAGGTTTTATACATGCGATTGATTAATTAATGCACGCGTGCTTTCTCGACTTTTTTCCACTTGCGGTTCTGGTTGGAGGTCTCAGGAAACGTGTCGCCCTTCTCCATTTCAATCCGCTTGGGATTCTGGATCTCGGTATGGAAGCTGCGCGCTTCGCCTACTTCTGTATAAACCCCCGGATTGGGGGCTTTATCGCCCTTTTCGTACTCTGTTTTCTCGCCCATAGTATGATAAGCCTCCTTCTGTAAAGTGGTGGAGCGGTTATATTGTGGCCTTGCAGAGACATCTTCATGTACATAAATTAACCCCACAAAGTGGGGCTTAGCTTCGGGGAGTAGTCAGGTGCTTTGCGGGGACCCCGAAAGATGAAAACAGGTCCCATGATCTGGTGCGTATGAATAAAGCTTGCATTCATCAGTGGGATTTGGTATACTGATTTGGTGCGAGTCTATGTTTGTGCTCGTTCCTTGCTCCTGACGTGATCAGGGGCCTCAGACCATAAGGAGGTGAAAATTATGCGCAAATATGAAGTCATGTACATTATTCGTCCTGACATTGAACAAGAAGCCGTTCAAGCAGCAGTCGAAAAATTCCAAGGCATCATCTCCAACGGCGGAGAAATTACAAAGCACGATGTGCAAGGTAAACGCCGTCTTGCGTATGAGATCAAGAAATTCCGTGATGGCGTTTATGTTTTGGTTAACTTCAATGCAGAACCTGCAGTAGTTACCGAATTGGAACGTCTCATGAAGATTTCCGACGAAGTAATTCGTTATCTCATTACGAACGACGTTGCCTAAGATATTGACAAGCTTTGTAACGAATCGCGCTATAAGGAGGGGATTGAATTGTTGAACCGTATCATTCTGATCGGTCGGTTGACCCGTGACCCGGAACTTCGTTATACTCCCGCTGGTGTTGCCGTAACGCAGTTTACGCTTGCCGTAGACCGCAACTTTACGGGCCAGAACGGTGAACGCGAAGCGGACTTTATCCCGGTAGTAACCTGGAGACAGCTGGCTGAGACCTGTGCCAATTACTTGCGCAAAGGACGACTGGCAGCCGTAGAAGGACGCATCCAAGTACGGAATTACGAGAATAATGAAGGTAAACGTGTATACGTCACTGAAGTTATTGCTGATAATGTCCGATTCCTGGAATCCTCGCAGAACCGTGAAGGCGGAAATGCACCAAGTGGTGGAAGTACTCCCGAAGAGCCTGCCTTTGGTGGCGGCGGTAACGGCGGTAACAGTGCACGCGGAAATAACAATAATTTCTCGCGTAACAACAATACTCAAGATCCTTTTTCAGGCGATGGAAAACCGATCGATATATCGGACGATGATTTGCCATTTTAATAAGGAAGGACTGAACTGAACATGGCTTTTAAACCAAGAGAAGGCGCGGACAACGACAAAAGACCGGCACGTCGTGGTGGACGCAACAAGCGTAAAAAAGTGTGCTACTTCACTGTGAACAAGATTACTCACATTGACTATAAAGACACTGAGCTTCTTAAGAAGTTCATCAGCGAACGCGGAAAGATTTTGCCGCGTCGTGTAACTGGTACAAGTGCAAAATACCAACGCGCTCTGACCATTGCTGTAAAACGCTCGCGTCAAATCGCGCTGCTGCCTTACACAACGGAATAGGACGTTTTATGAAGCAGCCGGCTAAGCCGGCTGCTTTTTTGCATGCATACAAAAGAAATACGCGGGCAAAAACTGTATAATAGGGGCAGAATACTAGCTATATAGATTGAACTTGAAAATATTCTCTGGAGTCACGGCAATCCCATAATAGAAAAAATACAAGTTCAATCTATATAGGCCATTTAAATAAAACTTGGAGGAATGAACAATGATCAGCGCAAGTCCTTACATCATTATTGAGCACGTGCAGGAGTCTGTGGAGTACTACAAGAGCGTTTTTGGCGGAGAGATCAAGGTTCTGAATGAACATAATGGCAAGCTGCTGCATGCTGAGCTGCATTTGGGGCAGACACTGATTCATTTCTCCGATGATTACGGCAAAGGTGCCAAGACAGAGAATGTAAGTGTTATTCTGGGGCTGGACAACGAAGATGAGATGCGGGCGATTTATGAGAAACTGAGCTCAGAGGGCGGGCAGGTCAAGGTGGAGCTGCAAAAAACCTTCTTCGGCGCACTTCATGGACAGGTTACCGACGGTAAAAACGGAATTACATGGGTAATGAATTGCTTTGCCGGCAATTGACAACCGGATTCCAGATGTAGTAAATTACAGGTATCCTATAACTAAAGGGGAAATTTTGATGTTGGTGAGCGTTCTTAACTAAGCAACTTCATATCATTCCGGCAGTAAGCCGCAGCGTGCTCCAATCATTGCCAGGAGCATGTCTTGTTAGACTATGTCCAGGTGACATGTCTGATTAGCCGCGGGCTGTAAGAATGAATGATTTAGTTAAGAACACACGCGAAGCGTCATGATGGCCTCTTTACGGCTATTATTCTCTTTGTGATTAACCGTGCTCTTTGCAGCACGGTTTTTTCTGTTTTCAGGAGCTTTTCATCCAGCGGGTGGGGCCAGTACCTGAAGCCGAAGAGGAGAATAGCAATCAAAAGAGGGCGAAGACTGCCGCAGTGGCGGGTCTTCGCCCTTTTTGCGTTAGGGAGCAGGCCTGAAATACAGGCATCTATACAAGGAGGAATCAGAGTGAATCTACAGAGTATGAACACCTTGGAATACGAGACAATCAAACAGGAATTAATGCGCCATGCCGTATCCTATGAAGGGAGAAGATATGTGAGCGAGCTTGCGCCGATGACCTATCTGCCGGCTATACACCGCGCACTGGATGAAGCGGACGAAGCCAAAGAACTACTGGAGCGGGGGGCGAGTGTGCCCATTCCGTCACTGGAAGGCATTGAGTGGGTTCTGTCACTGCTTGGAACGGGTTATCTGTACAATGAGCAGGATTTTACCGCAGTATCCGTGTTCCTGCACAGCTGCGGACAGCTGCGCAAGTATATGGCATCCAAGGAGCAGAGTGCGCCGCGTATTGCTGCTTACGGAGCTTCTCTGCAGGAGCTGAGTTCTGTCAGGGATGAGATCGAACGTTGTATCCGGCTGGGTGTTATTGACGATCAGGCCAGTAAAGGGCTGGAGCGGGTACGCAAACGGCTGGCTGTGGCCAAGGATCGACTGCACCGAAAGCTGGAGAGTATTATGGCGCGCCATAAGTCCATCCTTCAGGAGAGTCTGATCAGCATGCGAGGCGGCCGGTATGTGATTCCGGTGAAACGGGAGTATCACAAGCAAATCAAGGGTTCCGTGCTGGATCAGTCGACCAGCGGGCAGACCGTCTTCGTAGAGCCAGACGAGGTGGCTTCCCTTCAGGGGGAGATTGAGCTATTGTCAGCTGATGAAGCCCGGGAGGAAGGAATCATCCTAAGTATGCTGACAGGGCTGCTAGAGCAGGAACAGGCGGCTCTGCGGCTGAATATTGAAGTAACCGGCACCTATGATTTCATCTTCGCCAAGGGAAAGTATGCCAGGGTTCTTAATGCCCGGACGGTCTCACTGAATGAACGCGGCTTCCTGCGGATGAATGGAGGCAGGCATCCTCTGCTCAAGGATATGGTGCCGGTCAGTCTGGAGTTTGGTCAGGGCTACAAATCGCTGATCGTAACCGGCCCCAATACAGGCGGCAAAACGGTAGTACTCAAAACGCTGGGACTGCTGTCTTTGATGGCGCAATCCGGTCTGCTGGTGCCGGTTGCGCCAGACAGTGATTTTACTGTGTTCAGCAACGTAATTAGCGTAATTGGCGATGGTCAGAGTCTGACGCAGTCGCTCAGTACCTTCTCTGCACAAATGAAGAGTATAGAAGGAATGCTTAGTGATGCCGGCAGAGGCGTACTGCTGCTGATTGATGAGCTGGCGGCAGGTACGGATCCCGGGGAAGGGTTCGCACTGTCGATTGCTATTCTGGAGGAGCTGAACCGTAAAGGCGCTAATATTGTGGTAACCACCCACTTCAACGAACTTAAGGTATTTGCTGCAGCTACACCGGGATTTCAGAATGCACGGATGGAGTTCGATAAAGAGACTCTGCAGCCGCTGTACCGGCTGACGATTGGCGAGGCGGGCGAGAGCTATGCCTTGCAGATTGCCGAGCAGCTCGGCATAAACAAACCGGTTATTGAGCGTGCCAAACAGCTTGTAGCCGAGCAGCAGGAGCATAGAGGCAGCCAGAGGCCGTGGAGTAGCCCTTACAGACAGGAACAGAGTTCAAGAGCTGCTGATGCAGAGAAGAGGAATGCTGCGTCTCAGAGCGGAGATCCGGATCAAAACCGGGATGATGCAGCTGATGCGGGGCACAGCGTGCCGGCGGCGAAGCCCGATTTTGAAGTGGGGGATGCTGTTTACGTCACTACCCTGGGGCGCACGGGAATTGTATATATGAAGAAGGACAGCCGGGGGATGGTCGGAGTGATGATCCAGAAACAGAAAATAACCGTAAACCATAAGCGCTTGAAGCCATATCTTTCCAAAGAGGAGCTATACCCGGAGGATTATGATTTTGATATTATTTTCGAGAGCAAGGATACCCGCAAGAAGCGCAAACTGATGCAGAAGAGGCATGTTGAGGGCCTTAGCATCATACATCCCGATGAGGAAAAATAAGTGTGAATACTCCAGAAGTCTGCCCGTCAGGGCAGGCTTTTTTCACATTTCACGGGGGCTTCTGCAGACCGAATAGAAATTAAAGGCTTCACTTTAGAGCGAATATTGGTTATCCTCTATTATGTGGCATATTCAAATGTCCATGAGCTGAACAATCAGAGTTATAGTAAAATTCAGTGTAGAAACCGCTTACATTAAAGCGTGATGGAACCCGGGAGGGAAGAAATATATGTCAAAACATATCATCGGCCGGCTAATGCTCCCGCTTATGCTTGCGGTGGCGTTGTCTGCATGCAGCGGACCAAGCCCAGGGGCCGAGTCTTATATGACGCGCTTAAGCAAAACAGCCGATGAACCTATAGCAGGCGGGACAGTAACATATGGATATTCATCTGCGTTTCAAGGCAATTTCGAACCGGCCTTTATTGAAGGGGAAGACGATGCAAATGTGCTTGAATTCACTACGGAAGCCATGTTCAAAGTCAACGATGACCTGTCTACGGCTCCTAACATTGCCACTTGGCAGGAATCCGAGGATCATACGGTATTTACGTTCACCATCAAACCCGGTGTCCGCTGGCATAACGGCGATGAGCTGACCGTGGAGGACTGGAAGTTTGCTCTGGAGACCATCGCCAGCCCGGATTATCCGGGCTCCAGGTATTATAGCGTGGAAATGATTAAGGGAGCCGAAGCTTACCACCTGGGGGAGGCCAAGGAAATCACCGGACTCAAGGTGATGGACCCGTATACGCTGCGCATTACGATGAATTCAGCGCGGGCAAACATGATCGATAATCTGTGGGCCTATCCGATGAACAAGAGGTATTTCGAGGGCGTCGCAGTAAAGGATATGTTGGACAGTGATCAGGTGCGTAAGCAGCCTATTGGTACCGGTCCTTTCATGATTAAGGCTATTGTACCGGGTGAGAGTGTCGAGATGGTACGGTTCGATGATTATTATAAAGGGGAAGCTCTGCTGGACGGTGTAACCTACAAGGTCATTGACAGCAAGGACATGACGGCCCTGCTTGAAGCCGGAAGCATCGATATCGGTACCCTTCCGAGGGATGCTTACCAGGCTGCAGGCCTGCTGAACAATGTGGAGATCAAAGTGACACCGGGGCTTTCTTATGAATATATAGGGTTCAAGTTTGGACACTGGGATGATGAGAGCGGCCAGGTGGTGATGGATAATCCCAAATTCCAGGATAAGCGGCTCCGCAAAGCGATGTATTATGCGCTTGACCGGCAAGGTATTATTGATAAATATTCCTATGGCCTGGGAACACTGATTGAGACCCCTATTCCCAGCTCAAGCTGGGCTAAGATCGATGACCAGGAAATAGATACCTATGCCTATCTTCCGGAGAAGGCAGAGACCCTGCTGGATGAGGCAGGATATCTCGATACGGATGGAGACGGGCTCCGCGAGGATCCAAGCGGTAAGAAATTCACGATTCATTACGACGCGATGTCCGGCAGCAAAACAGCAGAGGCGCGTACTGCAGCGATTCTGCAGAACTGGCATGATGTCGGGCTCAATGTTCAGTTAAACGGCGGGAGCCTGAAGGAGCTGAACAGCTTTTATGAAGCGGTAGAGTCCGATGATCCGTCCGTAGAGCTGTTTAACGGTGTATGGGGGCTGGCCAGCGACCCCGATCCTTCGGGCCTATGGCGGGCAACCGATTCGTGGAATTATCCGCGGTGGACGTCCAAGCGCAGCGAGGAACTCATCCGTGACGGGGTAAGCCTGAAAGCCTACGACCAGGATTTCCGCAAAGAGGTATATTATGAATGGCAGAAGCTGATTAATGACGAGGTTCCGATGATCTTTTTCTCCGAACGCTCTAATATTACCGCGGTTAATAAACGCCTCCAGGGTGTATCTACGAACGCGCTCAGCAATATACGTGATCCGCAGAACTGGTGGATCAAGGAAATCGATTAGATAAATAATGACGGTCCGATCTGTTGCCTAGGCAGGCAGTGCGGGCCGTCATTTTTAATTATTTTTTGGAAATGGGCATCAAAACGGACTTTCCTGCGTCATATACTTTAAGGAATACAGGCGGCTATCGCGCCGATGCTGTCGTTATTTGTTGTTTCTTTTTAGGTGTGAAGTGATTACAATAGAAATATTGTTTATGTGTCAAAGCAGTTTTCCAGGTTTATTCTACAATTAGAACGACCCGAATCCCGGAAAGGGGGAACCATATCCTTAAGCAGGGCAGCGCATAGCAGCAAGAAGAGCCCAGTCATGACTGTCTGAAAGTCCAGGCAGGCATTGTAAATAGAGCACGGCAATCATATGTACAATCCACCATAAAGAAGGAATTATAATTATGAAAAAAATAAAAAAACTGAAGAAAAGATACATTGCACTCATCGTAGCCCTGGTCATTGTAGCCGGAGGATTTTTGTTCCAGAAGCCGCTCGCGGTGCTGGCCTTTGACCTCTTTTTGTCGGATCAGGTGGAAACCAAGCTGGCGGAAGAATCCTACCAGCCTTTGGAGAATAACGGTACAACTACCACAACGGTTAAACCTGCCCCGGTAGTATACAAAAGCGACCCGTTCTCTTTAATGCTCCTGGGTACAGACCAGCGGGGCAATGAAGTGGCACGGTCCGATACGATGATCTATGCCGTCATCCGTCCGGAGGATTATAAGATTCTGCTGATCTCAATCCCCCGTGACACGTACACGGAAATTATCGGGCATGGTGACAATAAGAAGGACAAAATCACGCATGCTTATGCTTTTGGCGGCCAGCAAATGGCTAAAGATACCCTGGAAGCACTGCTGGGCCATGATATTCAATATTATGCCACAATTAATTTTCAGGGCCTGAAGGATGCGGTTGACGCTATTGGCGGTGTTCCGCTGCCGATCAAGAAGGATATTGTCAACAAAGGTGCGGATCATGAGAAATTCACCATTAAGGCCAATAAGTCGAATTATAGTGGTGAAGAGGCGCTTAACTACACCCGTTACCGCGAGGATAGCGACTTCAACCGGACCAAACGCCAGCAGGTATTTATCGATGTAGTAGCGAATAAAATGTTATCAATCAGCCAAATCGGCAACATCCCGGAGCTGCTGGATATTATGGGCGATAATTTCAAAACAGACATACAGCCTTCCACGATTATCAGTCTGGCCAAGAAATTCATGGGCGGCAAGGATATGGATATCTCCAGCTTCACGGTGATGGGCGAAGGCGAACGCATCAATGGCGTGTATTACGATATTGTTGATGAAGAGGACTTGAGTGAAGCTAAGGCCATGATCGATAACTGGATGAATGCCAGCACACCGGTGGACCAGCTAATTGAACCAGGCAAAGCAGAGAATGCCCTGGAGCCTGCGGCTACAGCTACAGCCCAGTAAGGGCGGAGACGTACATTCTGTCCCCCATAAAAACAGCAGCCATTCGCAAGGTTAATGGCTGCTGTTTATTGTCTTCATGGTATAATGAAGTGGAACGAATTGCTGTCTCAGGCGTATAACTACGGTGGGCCTTGCAGCACGGAAGGTAGAGCATCATTCCTTCGGAACTCTTTGAGGAGGATCAAGAGATGAATATTGCGTTTTTTTTACTTCCGAAACAGGAGGTAGCTTGCGTTACACTGGATTCGACGCTGCGCCAGACCTTGGAACGGATGGAGTTTCACCGCTATACCGCAGTGCCGATTCTGAACCGGAACGGGGAATATGCCGGAACAGTCACAGAAGGTGATTTGCTCTGGTACATGAAGGAGTCGGGCGGCGCCGTTACTTTTGAGAATGCTTCCAAATATCTGCTTAAGGATGTACCGCTGCGGATGAATAATCTGCCGGTATCCATTGATGCGGATATGGAGGACTTGATTAACCTGGCCAAAGTACAGAACTTTGTACCTGTAGTTGACGACATGAAACGGTTCATTGGTATTGTGCGCCGGAGTCAGATCATCGAATATTGCGAAAAGGTTGTCTCGCGGCAATCCCAGGAATCGTTATAACCTCATCCATATGGCGACAAATGCTTAAGGAACCAAGGCCTGTATTTCCGGCGTAACGGAATGCGGGCCTTTTTTGAAAGGCAGGCTGTAGATACCTTCCGGTATGCCTGTAAAGTCCATGAATCAAGCCCGGATTTAAGGCTCCGCTATGCGGATGATCCGGGAGGCTGGCGTCCGTGTGGCTCGGAAATATTTATGCTATAATGGAGAATAATGCTTTTTGCCGGAGGTAGAGAGACGTGCCCAATGTGCCGAAGGACCTGGACGTGGCCAAACGCGCCAAGGTAATTGAGTGGTTAAAGACCGAAGTAATCGATCAAGTCTCACGGTTATTCAAAGCGTTGTGGGAAGGCAGTACCGCCCGTGTAGGCGACAGCCTGGCCAGCCTGATTATGAGCTCATATATATTGGGGCGCAGACTTGGTATCCCTTATCGTGAACTGGATGACTTGCTGATGGAGAAGCTGAGAAAGCACAGGCAGGAAGGCCATCAGCTGGAAGAATGGTACCAGGATATATCTGCACTAGAAGAACATATGCGTAAGAGGTGAATACTGTTGAAATTTCGCTGGACATCTGTGGCTTGGAGCATAGCTTATCTGCTGCTGCTGTTATCCCTGTCCACCCCATTACTGCTTATCACGACGCTGTTTATGATTATCCCGGCCATTGTGCTCTTTACGACGCTTAGCACGAAGCAGTTTATTCTGCATATAGTGCCGGTCCTGCTGATTGTGGGCCTGATTACACCGTTTTACGTATTGATAGCCATTTATTTCCTGATACCGGCCCTTGTAATGGGACGCCGGTATAAGAAACGCGCATCAGCGATGTCTACGCTAATTGCCGGTATGGTCGCAGTATTAGGTGAATTCCTGCTGATTCTGTTAATCAGTACTACATTCCTGCAGTTTAATTTGTACGATTATGTATACGATGTTCTGCAGACTTATACGGACTGGCTGGCCACTATGGGGGCAAGCAATCCCCTGCTCTCCGAGATCACCATTTCATCGGATCAGATTGGCATGATGAGCTGGATGACCATCCAGGCTATTCCGATGACGCTCATCCTCAGCGCATTTATCATAGCTGTCATTACGCATTCCATTGTCCGTCCGATTCTGAACAGCATGGAATACGCGGTGCCAAGACTGAAGCCTGCACGGGAGTGGAGACTGTCCAGAGCCTTCATCTGGTATTATCTGCTTGGCGTTGTGCTCAGCCTGCTCTTCGGCGGTGCGGACAGCGGCTTCATGCTGATGGTCTCGGCCAATCTGCTGCCGCTGCTGCAAATCGCATTCAAGATTCAAACCATCGGTTTCCTCTTCTTCCTCATACATGAACGGAAGTGGAGCAAGATAGTAGCGCTGCTGCTGGCGATACCTGTTATCGTCCTGCCGGGATTCTGGATTATCGGTGTTGTCGATCTGGCGTTTCCGCTGCGGGAGCTTGTGAAGAAATCGAAACGATAGGGTGAGAGCTCATGCCAAAATTTCTGCAAAGACGCTGGCACGGGTATCATACCGTGTGGGCGTTCTTGCTGCTGCTGGTCCTGATTATAGTGGTCAGTATCTATAACTGGGTCCTCGGTGTTGCCAGCCTCTTCCTGGCCGGCACATTGTGTTTCACCATGCTGCAGGCCGAGCTGTCGTTCCGCCGCAACCTTGTAGATTATATTAACGGCCTCTCCTTCCGCATTAAACGGGTGGAAGGTGAGGCTGTAAGTATGCTTCCCTTAGGGATTATCCTGTACAGTGAAGACCGTACAGTGGAGTGGAATAACCGCAATGCCAGCCATATCTTCTCCCGCAAGACTCTTGTGGGTGAAGATTTGCAGGAGCTGATGCCCGATGTCATTGCTTCTCTGAAGAATATACCGCAGAAGCGCGAACCCGCCAAAGACGGTGCAATGAAGGATCACCGCCAGGAGATCACGGTCGATGACCGTTATTATCAGGTGGTGGTGATTCCAAGTGAACGTCTGCTCTATCTCTACGATATCACTGAGCTGGTGGTCTTGCGTGAGCGGTATGAGGAAGAAAAGCTGGCGATCGGTATTGTAATGATGGACAATCTGGATGAAGCAGCCCAGGGAATGGACGATCAGCAGCGCACGTCGCTGATCGCCAAGGTAGCCAGCGAGATTACGGAGTGGAGCAAGCAGTTTGAAGTCTATCTGCGCCGCCTGTCTTCAGAGCGGTATCTGATGCTGCTGAATCACCGCAGTCTCCAGGCGCTGGAGGAGAGCCGGTTCGTTGTACTCGATGAGGTCCGCGAGATGACGGCTGATCTCAAGGTGCCGATGACGCTCAGCATAGGCCTTGCCTATGGCTCGGAATCGGCCAGTGAGCTCGGAGCTCTTGCCCAGTCGAGTCTGGATATGGCACTGGGCCGGGGCGGAGACCAGGCGGCTGTGAAGGCGGGCCAGCGGCTCTCCTTCTACGGCGGCAAGAGCAATGCCGCAGAGAAACGGACGAGGGTACGGGCACGGGTGATCGCCCATGCCCTGCGCGATTTGATGCAGGAGAGCGACCGGGTGCTGATTATGGGGCACAGGGTGCCTGATATCGACGCTGTAGGTGCGGCAATCGGCCTGCTCAAGGCTGCACAGATGTACAACGTGGAAGCCAGTATTGTAATGGAGACGCCGAATCCGTCCATTACCCGCATGATGGAGCAGATCCGTAAGGATGAAGCGTTATACAAGACCTTCATCACGACAGAGCAGGCGCTGCAGGTCATGACGGAGCACACGCTGCTGATTGTTGTAGATACACATAAGGCTTCCATGACAATGGAGCCGCGGCTGGTGCAATACGCCAGCCGGATCGTAGTAGTAGACCATCACCGCCGGGGAGAAGAGTTCATCAATGATGCCGTGCTCGTGTATCTGGAGCCTTACGCATCTTCAACCTGTGAGCTGGTGACCGAGCTGCTGCAGTATATTCACGACAAGATCAAGCTCAGTCCGCTGGAGGCTACCATGCTGCTGGCGGGCATCACGGTGGATACGAAGCATTTCGCGCTGCATACCGGGTCGCGGACCTTCGAGGCAGCCGGATTCCTGAGGCGTGTCGGGGCAGATACGATTCTGATTCAGCGCATGCTGAAGGAGGATCTGCAGGAGTACATCTCCAAGGCGGAGATTATCAAGCATGCTCGGATGGTATATGATCATATCGCGCTGGTGGTTACTGCGCCGGGAATGAAAATCCCACAGCTGCTGATTGCCCAGACGGCGGATACGCTGCTGGGGATGACGAATGTGGTTGCCTCATTCGTGATCAGTGAGCGGCCTGACGGCCTGATCGGCATCAGTGCCCGGTCACTGGGGCGGATGAACGTACAAGTGGTTATGGAGAAGCTGGGGGGCGGCGGACATCTGTCCAATGCGGCTGTACAGCTTGAAGGAACCACTAAGGAAGCAGAAGCCAGACTGCTTGCAGTACTGGCCGAAATTGAATCGAAAGAGGGGCTATTCGAATGAAGGTCATTTTCATCAAGGATGTTAAGGGTCAAGGCAAGAAGGGGCAGGTTAAAGAGGTGTCGGAAGGTTATGCAGCAAACTTCCTGCTGCCGCGGGGACTGGTTCGTCCGGCTACCGACGGCAATGTGAAGACGCTGGAGAACCAGGCGGCAGCGGAACAGCGCCGTAAGGACCAGGAGAAAGAGGAAGCTGTTCAGCTCGGCAAGAAGATTGATGAGCTGACCTTGACGCTGAAGGCCAAAGCGGGCGAAGGCGGGCGTCTGTTCGGAGCAATCACCAGCAAACAGATCGGCGAAACGCTGGCGGCTACGCAGGGAATCGTGATCGACAAGCGCAAAATTGAACTGAGCGATCCGATCCGCCATGTAGGCACGTTCCAGGTAACAGTGAAGCTGCACACTGAAGTAAAGGCTAACCTCACGGTGCAGGTAACGGAGGAGTAGAATGGGTGGAGATCTCTTTTTCGATCGGGTTCCCCCGCAGAATCTAGAGGCAGAACAGGCCGTACTAGGTGCGGTTCTGCTGTCGGATGAAGCGCTTATTACCGCGATGGAGCGGGTGAATACCGAAGACTTCTACGACAAACCGCATCAGATGATATTTGAGGCGATGGTGCAACTCGGAGAAGAGAGCCAGCCGATTGACCTGATTACATTGACATCCCGGCTCCAGGACAAGGGGGAGCTTGAGGATGTCGGCGGTGTCAGCTATTTGGCTAAGCTGGCGCATGCAGTACCGACTGCGGCCAACGTCGACTATTATGCACAGATTATAGAAGAGAAGGCGATGCTGCGGCGGCTGATCCGTACAGCAACGCAGATTGTCAGCGAAGGTTATACGGGCGGCGAAGATGTAGGCATCATGCTGAGTGATGCCGAGCGGCGGATCCTGGAGATCTCTAACCGCCGCAGCGGCAGCGGGTTCATTGCCATCCGTGATGTGCTGATGCAGGTATTCGACCGGGTGGAGCTGCTCCATCAGAACAAGGGCGGCACTTCGGGGATTCCCTCAGGGTTTGCCGATCTTGACCATATGACGAACGGTTTCCAGCGTAACGACTTAATCATTGTGGCTGCCCGTCCATCCGTAGGGAAGACGGCATTCGCCCTGAATATCGCCCAGAATGTTGCGGTCCGAGCCAAAGAGACCGTAGCGATCTTCAGTCTGGAAATGTCGGCGCCCCAGCTGGTACAACGTATGATCTGCGCAGAAGCCAATCTGGACGCCAATATTATGCGTACCGGTGATTTCAAAAGCGATGATGACTGGTCCAAGCTGACCATGGGGATCCAGTCGTTGTCCGAGGCTGAAATTTATATCGATGATACACCCGGGGTTACCGTTACAGATATCCGCGCGAAATGCCGCCGGCTGAAGAAGGAAAAAGGTCTCGGCATGATCGTCATCGACTACCTGCAGCTGATCCAGGGCCGCGGCAAAGCCGGAGAGAACCGCCAGCAGGAAGTATCCGAAATCTCCCGTACCCTGAAGCAGATTGCCCGTGAGCTCGATGTTCCGGTTATTGCCCTGTCCCAGCTCAGCCGTGGTGTGGAGCAGCGTCAGGACAAACGGCCGATGATGAGTGACCTTCGTGAATCGGGTTCGATCGAGCAGGATGCCGATATCGTAGCGTTCCTGTACCGTGACGATTACTACAATCAGGATACCGAGAAGAAGAATATTATTGAAATCATCATCGCCAAACAGCGTAACGGTCCGGTAGGCACGGTAGAGCTGGTATTCCTCAAGAACTTTAACAAGTTCGTCAACTACGAGCGGGCACATGCGGAACCGTTCGCAGGTTAGGCGAATTTCGCACAATACACGAACGATCGCACATCTTCAACTGTGATCGTTCGTTTTTATTTGACTTTAAAAAGTGCCGCTGTTACACTGATTATTGTGCTTTGGCGGGCTAGCCCGCCCTGGTGTCCGGAGGGCTGCGTACATAAGAAGTCCGTACCGAGCCCATATTACAAGTGGAAACAGCTTCGCTGTCCGTATAAAGGGACGGCGGGTTTCAGCGTGGAAATAGAAGGATAATTTATAGCTTAATCATGATAATTTATAGCGTAAGCATATAAATTCTTCTATTTTGAAAAATAATGGTGCTTGCTAGCACCTACGGAGGAATGAACATGTCAACGGTAGTCGTCGTGGGAACACAATGGGGAGACGAAGGCAAAGGAAAGATCACGGATTTTCTGGCAGAGAGTGCAGATGTGGTCGCTCGGTATCAAGGGGGTAACAATGCCGGTCACACGATTCTGATTGACGGGAAGAAGTTCAAGCTCAGCTTGATTCCATCAGGTGTATTTTATAAAGAAAAAACTTGTGTTATCGGCAACGGAATGGTTATCAATCCAGAGGCCCTGATTCAAGAAATTAATTATATTCATGAGAATGGCTTTGATACGAAGAACCTGGTGATCAGCGACCGCGCCCATGTCATTATGCCTTATCATATGCTGCTGGATGCGCTTGAAGAAGACCGCAAGGGTCCGAACAAAATCGGAACAACACGCAAGGGGATTGGCCCGTGCTACATGGATAAAGCAGCCCGCAACGGTATCCGGATTGCCGATCTGATGGACGCCGAGGAATTCGAATTGAGACTTCGTCCGTTGATGGAAGAGAAGAATCAGGTTATCACTCAGGTATACGGTGCAGAGCCGCTGGATGTAGAAGAAATTCTGACGAAATATCTGGAGTATGCAGAAGTGCTGCGCGGTTACGTGACGGATACTTCGGTTGTGCTGAATGATGCTATTGATGCAGATTCCAGAGTATTGTTCGAGGGTGCACAGGGTGTAATGCTTGATATTGACCAGGGTACCTATCCGTTCGTTACTTCATCCAATCCTTCCGCAGGCGGTGTCTGCATCGGTTCAGGCGTTGGCCCGTCCAAGATCAAACAGGTTATTGGTGTGGCTAAAGCCTACACTACCCGCGTTGGCGATGGTCCGTTCCCTACAGAACTGAACGATGCCACTGGTGATTATATCCGTGAAACAGGCCACGAGTACGGTACTGTAACCGGCCGCGCACGCCGTGTGGGCTGGTTCGACAGTGTAGTTGTACGTCATGCCCGCCGCGTTAGCGGAATCACGGGTCTGTCCCTGAACTCGCTGGACGTGCTGAGCGGCCTCGAAACCGTCAAGATCTGCACAGGCTACAAGTTCCGCGGAGAGATCATTACGCATTACCCGGCCAGTCTCAAGATGCTCGCGGAATGCGAAGCTGTCTATGAAGAGCTTCCAGGCTGGAGCGAGGATATTACAAGTGCGAAGACTCTAGACGATCTGCCTGCTAACACTCGCAAATATGTGGAACGTGTATCAGAGCTGACAGGTATTCCAATCTCTATCTTCTCCGTAGGCCGTAACCGGGAACAGACGAATCAGGTACTGCCAATCTATATCTAGATTGAAGCAGAAGGAATATGAATAACAGGAGCAGGGGCCTCGGAGGAGGCTCCTGTTTTTGTATTTTGGCAGCTGTTAAGCGGCTTTTCTAGGGATAACAGAGGTTTCCCGGGCCGGGTTCTAGTCAATACTGGGAGAATAGGATCACCAAGGACTGATTCTCCGGAGTTGAATAGAGCAGGGCATAAGGGAGCGATGACGATGAAACTAATGAAACGGACACTTGGCATATGTCTGATTGTTGTACTGGCCAGCGGGTTGTCCATGCTGACGACTGCGTATGTGGTCAATACGTATATCCAGTCGGTGCTGGCGGGCTTTGATATTAAGGTAGACGGGCCTGAGCCGGGTATGCTTGGCTTCGTGAAGAGTCTGACGGGGATGGGAAGCAGCAGTTCCTCGTCTACGGATACTAAGGATACTAAGGATACAATTAAAGAGGCAGACTCAAGCAAGGTAGATGGAGAAAAAGGAACTGGCGGGGATTCCCCCGCGAGTGAAACCGGGGATACGGTGGATGAAACGGTGCCTGAGGATGCGCTGCCTGAGGATGCGCTGCCTGTAATGGGACAAGCGGCGGCCGGAGAAGAACAGAGTGACCGTGCACTGGATCAGGAGCTGGTGATGACGCCGGGTGCACTAAACGACTTGAAGGAGAATATTCCTGCCGATGAGAAATCCAATATTTTCAATATTCTGATGAATAAGCTCCCGCAGGAGGAAATGCTAAAGATTTCCTCGGCTATGGAAGGCGGGTTGACAGAGAGTGAAGTAAAGGAACTGCAGGAGATCATTGCGAGGTATGTGGATGAGGAGGAATATGAGTCCTTAATGAAAATGCTTACACCTGATTCTGCACCCCCCACGCAAAATTAAAAAATGTCACTTTTTGGACACGGTATATCTGTTTAAAACGCATATTTTGGGATTAAACCCGCGATTTTCGCGGGTTTTGTTGTGTGAAGAAAGTTGAAATTTTTCTTCAGGCTATGGTACAGTAAAAAAGGACTATGAGGGGTTAATATTTTGTAACCTTTTCCGGGCCCAAAAAAGCAGCAATATTCATACTCATGCAAACAGATAAATAGATGACGTACAACATATAAAAGGGGCTCTAAAAATAAGTTTATCCGCTAAGGCGGACCGTATGGGCGGACTGAAAGGGAGAGTTTCATGAAAGGTTTTAAGTTTATGCGCCGGATGGGGAAACTGCGGAACAGCGAAGAAACATCCGCGGGGTCAGGTGCAGCAGGTCAACAGGGCAATAGCACTGCCAGCGAAACCCGGGTCTTTCAGCCGGAAACCAAACCGCGCAGACTCCGGCGTTCATGGATTGTTGCCACTGCCGGTCTGGTTCTTCTGACTACCTTCTTAGTCGGAGCGGAGAAGAAACATGTTGCGGCGAATACAGTAACCTACTACAAGGTGCTGGTGAAAGGTGAAGAGATCGGAACTTTAAGTCAGGATTCGGACCTTAACAAGCTGTTTGAAGCGAAGAGACGGGAATATCAGCTTAAGTATCCGGATTCCGTCATGGTGCTGCAAACCAGCGGCATCACGACAGAGGTCGCCGAGGCGTACAAACCGGAGATCGACAGCGAAGCTACACTGGACAAGCTGGACGGCATGCTCAAAGCCTATGCGGTAGGCGTGGAATTGACGGTTGATGGCAAACCGCTCGGGATCGTGAAGGATCAGGAGACAGCAGCCGCGGTACTCGAGGCCGTGAAGGCGCATTATACTCCGCAGGCTGCAGCCGCTGGCGCGAAGCTGATGAAGACGGCGGCCAAGACGACAGCAGCAGCACCAGCTAAGGCAGACCAAGTGGAATCGGCGGCCATCCGCGAGGAAGTCAGCATTGTTCCGGTCAAGGCAGACCCCAACAAGGTGCTTAGTGTAGAGGAAGCCGTGAAGGTGCTGACCGAAGGCAAGGAAGAGCCGCTGGTCTACTCGGTTCAGGAAGGAGACACGGTCTCTGCCATCGCTTCCAGATTCCAGATTACCCAGGCCGATATCTTCCGCAACAATCCTGCCGTCAAGGAGCTTAGCCTGCAGATCGGGGATCAGTTGCAACTGACGGTTCCCCAGCCTGATCTTACGGTCGTGACTGTGGAGCAGGTAACTGAACAAGTAGTTACAGAGCCTGAAGTTATTGTACGCAAAAGCGATCAGCTGGCGGCAGGCAAGAGAAAGGTGGTCCGTGCCGGTCAGACGGGACTCAAGACGATGCAATACAGGCTGACCAAAGAAAATGGACTGGTTGTCAAAGAAGAATGGCTCGGACAGACGGTTGTGAAGGCTTCGCTGCCTGAAGTGGTCTATTCTGGTACAAAGGTTGTAGGTGAAGGAACGGGAATGTTCGCCTGGCCGGTTACCGGAGCTACGATATCCAGCAGTTACGGCGAGCGTTGGGGACGTGCACATAAGGGACTGGATATTGTATCCGGCAACCGTACAATCAAAGCCGCTGATGCCGGTACGGTAAGCTTTGCCGGTGTGCAGAGCGGATACGGTAATGTGGTTATCGTCAATCACAACAATGGATACGTTACTTACTACGGACATTTAAGCAGAATCTCCGTCTCCGTCGGCCAGAAGCTTGGACAGGGCAGCCAAATAGGCATTATGGGCAACACCGGCCGCTCAACCGGAACACATCTGCACTTCGAAATCCGCAAGAATGGAACAGCGGTCAACCCTATGAAATATCTGAAATAATATATATATTTTAAGCTCCGCTTATAGAATGACCAGCCGTCCGGATAATTTCGGGCGGTTTTTATTTAGTTAGATGTGACGCCCGTACAGGTATGTTAAAATAAAGGAATCAAGGACCTGAGTATCGTTAGAAAGGTGAAGCTGAGCATATGCAAATGGGCACGATTCTGGTAGTGGATGATGAACAACCTATTGCTGATATATTGAAATTCAATCTGGAAAAAGAGGGCTATGAGGTTATCTGTGCGTTTGACGGCAACAGTGCGGTTGAGCTGGCCCTGTCCAGACGCCCCGACCTGATGCTGCTAGACCTGATGCTGCCCGGCAAGGACGGGATGGACGTGTGCCGTGAGGTGCGCTCTGCACATCTGGATATTCCGATCATCATGCTGACCGCCAAGGACGGAGAAATTGATAAAGTGCTGGGCCTGGAGCTGGGCGCCGATGACTATGTAACTAAGCCGTTCAGTACGCGTGAGCTGCTGGCCAGAGTCAAAGCCCAGATGCGCCGCCAGCATAAGCCGGCCTTATCCGAAACGCCGAACGAAAGCGTGGAGAGCAAGCAGGGGGTATATCATTTCGGCTTATTCATCGATACGGATATGTATTTGGTCTACAAAGACGGCGAGCCGCTGGATCTGACGCACCGTGAATACGAGCTGCTATATTATATGATTCGCCATGCCGGTAAAGTAATGACCCGGGAGCATCTGCTGCAGGCCGTTTGGGGCTTCGAATATTTCGGTGATGTGCGGACTGTGGATGTAACGATCCGCCGGCTCAGAGAAAAAATTGAGGAGAATCCCAGCAAGCCGGAATATATATTCACACGGCGCGGACTCGGTTATTTGATGCATAGCCCCAAAAGCGGAGGGCTGTGATGAAAGCACTGTCCTTTTTCCGGACGATTCAGGCCAGGCTTATCGTAATTTATGTGCTGCTGATTCTGATTGCGATGCAGCTGATCGGCGTATACTTTGTCAGCTCCATGAAGAATTCCCTGACCGATAATTTCACCAAGGACCTGAAGGCGCGTGCAGAGATGCTCTCGATCCTTACCGCCGACAAGTTCGGGAGTGAGACGGGCACGGCAGATGAAGAATCTGCTGTGGAAAGCCTGCGGGGCATGGTGAACAATCTGTATATTAACGGCGCAGAAATCCAGGTGCTGGATGCGAGCGGCAAGATTATTACCACCTCTGTTCCTTCACAGAATGATTATGTGGGCCGGCGCAATACGCAGACGGTTGTCAGCCGTGCCTTGCAGGGTATCAGTGACAACGAGGAATATATCATTGCGGATGACAACGTGCGCAAGAAGGTTGTAGCCAAGCCGGTGATTTCCGGTGATAAGGTCGTAGGGGCAATCTATATCGCCGCAGATATGAAGGATCTATATGCCACCATGAGCCGGATTAACAGCGTTTTCCTCTCGGGGCTGCTGCTGGCGCTCGCGCTGACAGCGGTGCTGGGGGTTATACTCGCGCATACGATTACCCATCCGATAAAAGAAATGACCAAGCATGCCACTGCGGTGGCAGAAGGCCGCTTCAACCGGAAGGTTCCCGTATTTGGTAACGATGAGATTGGCCAGCTAAGCCAGGCATTCAACTATATGACGGACAGACTGCGCGAAGCGCTGTCGCAGAATGAAGAGGAGAAGGAGAAGCTGTCCTCCATCCTCGCGAATATGAGTGATGGCGTGGTAGCGACAGATGAGAGCGGCGCAGTCATTCTGATGAACACCCGCGCCGCTCTGATGCTTGGAGCGGAAGGGCCGCTTCCGGAGGGAGCGCCGCTCGATGAGCTGCTCGGCCTTGACCATGAGCAGTCCGGCTCGCTGGCCCAGGGCAATGCGCAGTCGGCAATGCTTCATCTGTCTCCGATGGGCGGAGAGGACCCGAATATCGTGCGGGTCACCTTCACCCCGATCCACCGGCGCGATGGCGGCCGGATCGCCGGGACGATTGCGGTGCTGCAGGATGTCACCGAGCAAGAGAATCTCGAGGAGTCGCGCCGTGAGTTCGTAGCGAATGTATCGCATGAGCTGCGGACGCCGCTCACCACCATTAAGAGCTATGCGGAGGCGCTGGATGACGGTGCGCTGGATGATCCGCAGCTTGCCGTGCGGTTCGTCGGGGTTATCCGCAACGAAACGGAGCGGATGATCCGCCTGGTCACCGATCTGCTGCATCTGTCACGCTTGGATTCGAAGGAGTCCAGTCTGCGTATTCAGCAGACAGATATCTCCGAGATGCTGGAGGATGTGGCGGACCGCTTCTCCTTCCAGATCCGCCAGAAGCGGATTCATATCAGCACGAGAGTGCATAAGGAGGTAGCCGCTGCCTGGCTGGACCGCGATCAGATTGATCAGGTGCTGGGCAACCTGGTCTCCAATGCCTTGAAATATACGCCTGAAGGCGGGACGATCCGGCTTGAAGCCCATAAGACTGAGGACGGCATGCTGGCCGTTTCTGTACGCGATTCCGGGATCGGAATTCCGAAGAAAGATATTGAACGCATCTTCGAACGCTTTTACCGGGTCGATAAAGCCCGCTCCCGGAACATGGGCGGAACGGGTCTCGGGCTGTCCATTGCCCGGGAAATTGTCAAAGCGCACGGCGGCTCCATTTCCCTGCAGTCTGAGCTGAATGAAGGCTCTCTGGTAACGTTCACGCTGCCTTTGATGAAGCATAGGGGGAGTGAGGCGTGAAGGAGAAAATTAAGTCATGGATGCTGTTCCTGCTTATACTCGGAAGCCTTGTGGAGAGCTATTACTTAATTTACAGGCTGCCGGGCAGTGATTCGGCGGTATTGTCGGAGAGCCAATATGTGAAGACCGATATTATGGGACCTAAAGAGAAGGTGGAGAACCTGCTCTACCCGGATAAAATGATCATTCATATGGGAGAGGACAAGCACACGCTTTTCTATCCCAGCTCAACCTTCTATAATCTGATTCTGAACCGGCTGAAGGGGCGCAGCTTCGAGAGCTTCCAGCGCCGCTCCGTGCAGGATTTCGACTGGAATAAGATCCGCAGTGAGAATTCCGGCATTGAGCTGTCCTTCGGGGCAGGCATTCCGGTAACGCTGCTGCAGCGGGTGATGCAGATCTCGCCGGATTCGCTGTTTGAAGGAGAGAGCATCGACCGGATCTGGATTTACAATATCAAAAATGATTCCAAAGCGCATGCCATCTTCTTCAGCACACGCGGTGATATTGTATATGAGGCGGCCAAAGCAGACCTGACGGTTCAGGATGTGCAGCAGCATGTGGATTTCGGCAAGAATCTGACGCCTTATACCGCTGTGAACGGCGAGTATTATGTCCCGGAAGCAGCAATTCCGCTGGTTGAGGTAGTGATGCCTGCGGGTATGTATACCATTGAGCAAATGCAGAGCAATCTGTTCTTCGATGCAGGCAGCACAAGATATATTCCTGAGAAGGACGGCTCCAAAATCTACACCGACAGCAAACGCAGCCTGCAGGTGGACCAGGAGCAGAACTGGATGAGCTATAGTGATCCTGCAGCACTTCCGGACGGGGACAGCACACCGGCGAAGGATGCGCTGGAGGCGGTGGAATTCGTCAATAACCATGGCGGCTGGAACGGAACCTACAGGCTGGCTGCGACAGAAGAAGGCCGGCAGGACCGCAAGGTGTCCTTTCAGCAATATTACGGTGCCTATCCATCTGGCTCCTATCCGATTATGAGTAATCCTCAGCTCCAGTACGGTGTGATCCATCTGGAGCTGCAGCAGGGGACCGTATCCTCTTATGAGCGCTCCCTGATGTATATGGATGAAGAGAAGTCCGAGAAAACAATCGTTGAGCTGTCCGGGGGTGAAGCGCTGAAGCAGCGGCTGGCCCGGATCGGCAGCTCCTTGCGGGTTACCGATCTGACGCCCGCCTATATGCCTACGCTGACTGAGGAGAAGCTACAGCTTCGTCCGGTCTGGCGGGTGACGCTCAGTGACGGCAGTGTGCTGACGCTGAATTAGATTAGAGGAAAGCAAAGCTGATTTAACAAAAGGCGTTGAGGATCAAAGGGGGATTTTGGAACTGCAGGAGCGGTAGCGACCGCCTTTGTCTGCGGATTCCCACCGCGAAAAGCGGTTGAATTAAAGAAATCTGTAGACGGGCAGCGGCCGGAAGTCCAAATATTCACCGTAGTGATGTCTTAGCCTTACGTTGTTATCTGAGGAGGAAACGGTATGGACTGGGGAAGAGCCAAAAGTGTATTAATCTACGCCTTTCTGGTGCTGAATCTGCTGCTATGCTATCAGCTATGGATAGACGTGCGCGATCAGGTCAGCGCGGGGCTTGATTTCACTTCCCTGTCCGCAGAAACGCAGGCGGTGATGGAGGAGAAGGGCATCCGGCTGCTGTGTCCGATTCCGGCTGCTACTCCGCAGCTGCCGGATATCACGTACCGCTACTCCGGAGAAGAACAGAATGAAGTGCCGGTGAAGCTTAATGAGCCGATCGACAGCAAGCTGATGTATTCCTCGTTCTCCGAGCTGAGCAGTCTGCTGGAGAGCCAGATAACAGATATCGCGAATTACCGCTTTGATTCACAGGAGAGCGAGGTGGGCAAGTTCGTGCTTCATCCGCTGGTGGACAATAAGTGGTCGCTGTTCAGGGTAAGGCTGGAGCTGATCAACAGCGATCAGAAGATTGTGGCGTACCGCTGGCCGCAGATTGAGATCGGTGCAAGCCGGAGTGATAATCTGCAAAAGGTGCTTCCGGCCTCACAGGCGCTCAGCAGCCTGATCGAGAAGTATTTTCCGGCCGATTCTGCGGTGAAAGAGATTGAGCTTGGCTATTACGGCGAATTGTTCAATTCCGAGAGTCAGGTGGCTTCGCCGATGTGGCGGTTTATGCTGGAGAACGGCAGTGCCTATTACGTGGATGCGATAAGTGCGGACATTATCAGTCCCAAGACAACAGAGTAGAAGGAGCAGGAGAGATATGGGGATTTCATTTACAGTACTGTCCAGCGGTTCTACCGGGAATGTGACGGTGGTGCGGAACGGCGAGACCACGCTTATGATCGATGCGGGCCTTAGCGCCAAACGGATAGATGAGCTGCTGGCGATGCGTGAGCTGACAGGAGCAGAGTTAGACGGGATTCTTGTGACCCATGAGCATTCCGATCATATTAAAGGGCTTGGGGCGATGGCGCGCAAATATGATCTTCCGATCTATGCGAATACCAATACCTGGGGAGCGATAGAGAAGGGGATCGGCAAGATTCCCGAGCATAACCGGGTCATTATGGAAACCGGGCAGCACCGGGATTTCGGCAGTATGCGGGTAGAGTCGTTCGCGATTTCCCATGATGCGGCGGAACCGGTAGCCTACAATTTCTATGACGGCAAAGAGAAGCTATGCGTAGCCACAGACCTCGGGTATGTCAGCGACAAGGTAAGGACGGCAATATCGGATGCCGATGTGCTCGTGCTGGAATCGAATCATGATATTGAGATGCTGCGGATGGGACGTTACCCGTGGAATACGAAGCGGCGGATTCTTGGCGATCTGGGGCATCTGTCCAATGAGGCAGCGGGAGCAGCGCTCAGCGAGATTCTGACGGGGCGGACCAAACGCACCTATCTGGCTCATTTGAGCAGGGACCACAACATGATGGATCTGGCAAAAATGTCCGTACGCGGGGCAATGGAGGACCGGGGCTGCTTCTTCAAAGACAGCGAGTTCAGGCTCTGTGACACCTATTATGACCGGCCTACGCCATGGGATAAGGTGAGCCAGTCATAAGGCGGTCCACTTCAGTGATTTTGTGCTCCAGCTCCTGGCGGGAGAACAGCCCTTTGTCAATCAGCAGCTCGATCATCGCACTTTGGACAAGAATCAGGTGGTAGTGTTCATCCTTAAGATCACCCAGCTTGCCGATAAACTGTACCAGGTCCATACTTGTTGAGAATGACTCCATAGTCCGGCCCTCCTTTTGAAATGGATTGTAGCGGGAATGTAAAAAATTCGCATCTTTTTAACACAGAAAAAATGTGGGCGGTGCTGCTGCCTGTGATACAATCATATAGAACGTTCCTTTAAGTTATGAGCTGTTGCCGCTTCTAATTCTAGTGTAGTCTTTTAGGTTGCAAAATATTCCGGATACAAGCTTATAAACTTTTTAGTAGGTTGCAAGAATAGGAGAGTCCCCTTGCGCTTAGAACCCACAGGAATGTGGTGAATGAATCAAGTGAAACCTTTTAGCACTTTGTGAAGTCTAAGAGATATAGCGGTTAAGCTCGGGCGTGGTTGCTTGGCGTTCAGGTCTTGAATGCGGTGGCAATAGAGGGGAGAGGATTTAACGTGGGATTGTTTGATGATGATTTCTATTCAACCAAGGTGTCGCGGCGCAGAGCCGGCAAACAGGGTACCTCCAAAGGATACGCCGAAGGGAAATGGTCTGTCCGCAGGTCACGGCGTTCGCTGGCAACATGGCAGGTATCGCTGATCAGCTCCGTATGCAGTGCGGTT
Organism: Paenibacillus sp. FSL P4-0081; assembly: GCF_000758565.1. Taxonomy (NCBI): domain Bacteria; kingdom Bacillati; phylum Bacillota; class Bacilli; order Caryophanales; family Paenibacillaceae; genus Paenibacillus; species Paenibacillus sp. FSL P4-0081. The sequence continues at coordinate 8,382,937 of NZ_CP009280.1, read as the reverse complement.
GTGGCTGTATTGCTGTTCAGTCTGGTTACGGGACAGCTCACCGAGGAGAAAGCACAGGCCCCGGCAGTCATTGACAAGGTGGCTGTGAGCAGTGCGGATCCGTTTGACCGGATTATTCAGGCTGCTGCGCTTGTCCGCCCGGCGGCAGTAAGCATCATTAACCATAAGGAAGACAACAAGGAACTTAATATTCTCGATGAGTCTGCATTAGGATCGGGAGTTATCTATAAAAAAGATGAAGATAAGGCATATATCATTACCAATAATCATGTGATTGAAGGCTCCAGCAAGCTGGAGGTTGTTACCGTGGATGGTGTTACCCGCAAAGCAGAGCTGGTCGGTGCCGACAAGGTGAGTGATATCGCAGTGCTCTCTATTGATTCCAAAGGTATCAACACGGTTGCGCAGATCGGGGATTCCTCCAAACTGCGTCTGGGTGAGACGGTCATTGCGATCGGCAACCCGCTGGGCCTCGGCGATACGCTGACCTCTGGCATTGTGAGCAATACAGAGCGGACGATCCCGGTATCTCTGAACCAGGATGGGGTATACGACTGGGAGCAGGAGGTTATCCAGACCGATGCTGCCATTAATGAAGGCAACAGCGGGGGTGCACTGGTTGACCTGGACGGCAAAGTGATCGGCATCAACACGATGAAGATTTCGGATACGGGTGTGGAGGGGCTGGGATTCGCGATTCCTGCCAACCATGTAATGGAGACAGCGGATGAGCTTGCGGCTAACGGAAAAATTGCCCGTTCCTACCTGGGCGTGTACTCTGTAGATTTGAATAATCCGTATGTACCGCTTGCTGAAGACCAGCGCAAAGAGCTTAACCTTCCAACTACGGTAACCGACGGGGTTGTAGTATTGGATGCGGTGGGTCCGGCAAAGGATGCAGGCCTGCAATTCAATGATGTAATTACCAAGTTCGATGATAAATCGATTACTTCCACCTTGTCCCTGCGCAAATATCTGTACGACCATACCAAGATCGGCGATGATCTGCAAATTACATTTTACCGCAATGGTGAAGTGAAGCAGGTGACGGTACAGCTTCTTGAGAAACCCGAGGAATAAAACCGGAAGCCGCCGTATATAATAATAAGGCAGTCAGGATAACGGAAACGGTTCATGCCGTCCTTTTATGCAAAATTTAAGAGGACGGAGCCCGTTTCAAGTCCAAATTAATGGGGTAAACAATGATATCGGCTATAAATATTACTATTTAGACCAACTGGTAACCCTTACATTGGGAAGAAGACCTTATAAGGGAAAAAACGGAGAAATTCGGATAGGACAGCTTGCCTTTGTTAATAAGGTGTGGTAACATGAAATTATTCATACAATTGATACCTAATTCTCGCATTGAAAAGGGCTGTCAAATGAATCACAACCTTTCTCAATGTGTGAATTTTTTCTTTGTCTGAAGATAAAAAGAACATATTAATTTAAATTTGTGGAGGTAACACACATGCAAACAGGTACAGTTAAATGGTTCAACGCAGAAAAAGGATTCGGTTTCATCGAAGTTGAAGGCGGAAGCGACGTATTCGTTCACTTCAGCGCAATCACTGGCGACGGCTTCAAAACTTTGGACGAAGGCCAACGCGTTGAATTCAACGTTGTTCAAGGCAACCGCGGACCACAAGCCGAAAACGTTGTAAAACTGTAATTAATAGAAGGTACCGTCCCCGCTTGTGAAAGTTGGGACGGTCTTTTTTTATCGTTACTCAGCTTGTAACATAAAGGAAGGGAGGAACGGCAATGAACTACCGGAAGAAGCCTTTGGAGGAAGTACCGGAAGAAAATACCGCAATATGGGCCTGTACCAACGATGGATGTAACGGATGGATGAGGGATAATTTCGCATTTGAGCATGCGCCTTCTTGCCGTCTCTGTCATTCCCCGATGGTTCGTAGCATGAAGATGCTGCCGCAATTGCTTAATTCGAATGGCGATCTCAAATCGCTTAAGAAAGGTATTTCCATTACCTAAACCAATGCCTTTATGAACCAAGACAACTATAAATGATGGACAAATCCAAGACGGTGAAACCGTCTTATTTTTTTTGCTTTCTTTATGTAATATTGTGATATTTGTCACAAATTTATTGAATTTCATGCTCAAACAGGGTGTATAATGTGATAATTATCACACTTTAGGCCCTGAAAATTTGACAGAATAGACATATCGAATGGGGAGAAGGAAGGGGAGAAATATGGATACAGTAATGCTGTCGCGTATACAATTTGCGTCGACGACGATTTTTCATTATTTCTTTGTGCCGGTATCAATCGGACTAGCGCTCTTAATTGCTATTATGGAGACCATGTACGTTAGAAAAGGCAATGAAGAGTACAAAAGAATGGCGCAATTCTGGGGAAAGCTGTTCCTCATTAACTTCGCAGTAGGCGTAGTGACAGGGATATTGCAGGAGTTCCAGTTCGGAATGAACTGGTCTGACTATTCGCGCTTCGTCGGTGATGTTTTTGGAGCCCCGCTAGCTATTGAAGCCTTGTTGGCATTCTTCCTGGAGTCCACGTTCATCGGAATCTGGATCTTCGGCTGGGATAAAGTATCCAAGCGTATTCATCTATTATCGATCTGGCTGGTAGCCTTCGGAACGATGCTCTCGGCATTCTGGATTCTGGCCGCCAACTCGTTCATGCAGCATCCGGTAGGTTTCCAGATCAACAACGGACGGGCTGAAATGAATGATATCTTCGCACTGATTACAAACGGTCAGCTGCTGGTGGAGTTCCCGCATACAGTGCTTGCCGCATACGCTACAGGCGCATTCCTGGTAACGGGGATCAGTGCTTATAAATTGCTTAAGAAGCAGGACGTGGCCTTTTTCCGTAAATCGTTCGAGATCGCGGCCATTGTCGGTATTATCTCTTCATTTGGCGTAGCTGTTGCCGGACATGCCCAAGCGCAGTATCTGGTTGAAACACAGCCCATGAAGATGGCTGCTTCTGAAGGGCTATGGGGTGAGAGCGGCGACCCGGCACCTTGGACAGTCTTTGCTAATATCGATACAGAGAATCAGACCAGCAGCGGAGAGGTGCAGATTCCGTATCTGCTCAGCTTCCTGTCTTACAGTAAATTCTCCGGTGAAGTTAAGGGTATGCTGGAGCTCCAGAAGGAGTACGAATTAGCGTATGGACCTGGAGATTATATCCCGCCTGTCAAAACAACCTTCTGGAGCTTCCGGATCATGGTTGCGGCAGGCTCGCTAATGATTGCACTTGGCGTGTATGCCATCTACCTCATGTGGCGCAAGAAGATGAACAAACCCAATACCTGGTTCATGCGGTTCATGTTCTGGGGGCTGCTGCTTCCGCCGATTGCCAACACGTCAGGCTGGATTATGACGGAGATCGGGCGTCAGCCATGGACAGTATTCGGACTTATGACTACGGAAGACAGTGTATCACCTAATATTACAAGCGGACAGGTGCTGTTCTCGGTGATTTCGTTTACCGCAATCTATGCCATACTGGGTGCGGTAATGATCGGCCTGTTCATCAAGGTTATCAAAAAAGGTCCTTATGCTATGGATAACGAACACGGTGAATCCCACGATCCGTATAACAAGGAGGGCTAACCCATGTCACTTAATGAATTATGGTTTCTGCTGATTGCAGTGCTGTTTGTCGGGTTCTTCTTCCTTGAAGGCTTTGACTTCGGTGTAGGGATGGAGACGCAGATTCTGGCCAAGAATGATACAGAGCGCCGGGTACTGATTAATTCCATCGGGCCGTTCTGGGATGCGAATGAGGTATGGCTGATTACGGGAGCGGGCGCGATGTTTGCCGCCTTCCCGCATTGGTATGCGACGCTGTTCAGCGGATTCTATATCCCGTTCGTGTTCGCTCTGCTGGCGCTGATTGCCCGAGGTGTTGCCTTTGAATTCAGAGGTAAACGCGATTCGAAGACGTGGCAGAAAACCTGGGATGTCTGCATCTTCTTCGGCAGCTTCCTGCCGCCGTTCCTGCTGGCTGTGGTGTTTGCCAGCTTCATCAAAGGCTTGCCGATTGACGGGGATATGCAGATGTATGCCGGTTTCTTCGATATCGTAAATGCCTATACAGTTGTAGCGGGAATTACAGTAGTCCTGCTGTGTCTGGTACATGGACTGATGTTCACTACGCTCCGCACCCTGGGAGACTTGCAGGAGCGGGCCCGTAAGCTGGCCCAGAAACTGCTGATTCCTCTGGCAGTGCTGCTGGTGGCCTTCGTTATAATGACGTACAACATGACAGATATCTTCGACAAACGCGGAACCCTGTTATGGATTGTAGTTGCTCTAGGCGTAGTTGCGTATCTGCTCTCCGGATACTTTATGACCAAGAAGAAGGATGGTTATGCCTTCGGAATGACCGGGGCAGTAATGGCGCTGTCGGTAGCTTCGATCTTCATCGGACTGTTCCCGCGGGTGATGATCAGCTCGCTGGATCAGGCGTTCAACCTGACGATTACGAATGCGGCTTCCGGCCACTATTCACTGAAGGTAATGACGATCGTGGCGCTGACCTTGCTGCCATTCGTGCTTGGTTATCAGATCTGGAGTTATTTCATCTTCCACAAACGGGTTCACGAGAAGGAGCATCTTGAATACTAATGGATAAAAATTTGCTTGGGTACAAAGGAGTAAAGCCTGTCTTTCTGATTGTCGGCTTCCTTACCCTGGTGCAAAGCCTGTCCATTCTTCTGCTGGCGAAATCGCTGGCCGAAGTTGTCTCTGCGCTGTTTGCGGGAGAACCGCTGAAGGAACAAGGGGCTAAATCGCTCTTGTTCCTTCTTGCGTTTCTCGTGCGCCATGCCTGTGCCATGCTGATGAGCCGCACATCTTACCGCTTCGCGGAAGCTACCGGCAGCAGCATGCGGAGACAAATGATGGACAAGCTGTTCCAGCTGGGACCGAGGCTGGCAGGTGACCGGGGAACCGGGAACGTGGTCACACTTGTGCTTGAAGGAGTAACCAAGTTCCGCACTTACCTGGAACTGATTATTCCGCGGATGGTCGGTATGGCAGTAACACCGGCTCTGCTGCTTGTCTATGTATATACCCAGGATACGTCCAGCGGTGTCATTCTTACCTTAACGATGCCGATCATCATTGTCTTCATGATTCTGATCGGTATGACGGCCCGCAAGCAGATGGACCGTCAGCTGAAGTCCTATCGTACACTTTCCAATCATTTCGTGGATTCGCTGCGCGGGCTGGAAACCCTGAAATTCCTTGGACGCAGCCGCAGCCATAGCGAGAGTATTGCAGCGGTCAGCGACCGCTACCGCTCGGCCACGATGCGTACGCTGCGCGTGGCGTTCCTGTCTTCATTCGCAATGGACTTCTTCACCATGCTGTCGGTGGCATCGGTAGCGGTAAGCCTTGGGCTGCGTCTGGTCAATGAGCAGATGACACTGGTTACGGGGTTAACAATCCTGATTCTGGCCCCGGAATATTTTCTGCCGGTACGGCTGGTGGGCGCGGACTTCCATGCCACACTCGACGGCAAGGAAGCCGGAGAAGCGATGAAGAGCATTATTGACCGCGAGACCGTGCAGGCGAAGCTGCTGGAGCCGGGGGAAGAGGAAGCTATACAAGATGGGAAGGCTCCGGGAGCGTTTTTCACGTGGAACAATAACAGCTCTTTACGGCTTAACGAAGTTAGCGTCAAATATGAAGAAGAAGGTGCATCCTCGCTCGAGGAGGTGCAGCTTGAATTGAACGGAAATGCGAAGATCGGCATTATCGGGGAGAGCGGGGCAGGTAAGTCTACACTCGTGGATATCCTGGGCGGCTTCCTTCATCCGACCTCCGGCAATATCACGATTAACGGGAATGTGGTCAGTGCACTTACGGATGAGGAGTGGCGCAAGCAGACTGCTTATATCCCGCAGCGTCCTTACATCTTCAGCGGCACACTGGCTGACAATGTGCGGTTCTATTATCCGGAAGCTACACAGGAAGCTGTTGCGGCTGCACTGGAGTCTGCCGGATTATCGAAGCTGATATCCTCGCTGCCTGGCGGCTTGGATGAAATGATTGGGGGCGGCGGACGTCCGCTCAGCGGCGGACAAGAGCAGCGTGTGGCACTGGCCCGTGCTCTCTTGAGCAGCCGCCCGGTTATGCTGCTGGATGAGCCGACGGCTCACTTAGACATTGAGACAGAATATGAGCTGAAGGAAACGATGCTGCCGCTGTTCGAAGGCAAGCTGGTATTCCTGGCTACGCACCGCCTGCACTGGATGACCGACATGGATCTGATTGTCGTCATGCAGCAGGGACGGGTAGCTGAAGTAGGCACACACAGCGAGCTGACAGCCCGTAAGGGTGCTTACTATGAGATTATTCAAAGTCAATTGGAGGGAATCCATTGAAACGTGAAGGATGGTTTGCTCCCTATTACTCTGCCTACTTCTGGCGGTTCGTGCTGATCATTGCATTAGGCGCACTGACGATCTTCTCGGCGTCTTCCCTGATGTATACCTCAGGCTTCCTGATCTCGAAGGCATCGATTCCGCCGGAAAATATACTGATGATCTATGTACCAATTGTCGGCGTGCGCACGTTCGGAACCAGCCGGGCCGTCATCCACTATGTGGAGCGGCTAGTAGGACATGATACCATTCTGCGCATTCTCTCGAAGATGCGCATCCGGCTCTACAACATTCTGGAGCCACAGGCTTTGTTCCTGTCCTCGCGCTTTCGGACCGGGGATATTCTCGGCATGCTGGCCGACGATATCGAATATCTGCAGAATGTGTATCTCCGCACGGTCTTTCCGAGCATCATCGCACTCCTGATCTATGCGGTAGCCGTTATTTCGCTCGGCACGTTTGATCTGGCGTTCGCCCTGCTTATGGGCCTGTACATGCTGATCCTGGTGGCCGTATTGCCGCTGATCTCCCTGCTGTTCACCCAGAAGCGTCAGCGTCAGGTGAAGCAGGAGCGCAACCGGCTGTATCAGAAGCTGACCGATGCCGTGCTGGGTCTGGGCGACTGGGTCATCAGCGGACGGCAGAGCCAGTTCGTCGACACCTATGAGGCCGACGAACAGACCGTCGCCCGGACGGACGGTGCGCTGCGGCGCTGGGCGCGGCTGCGCATGTTCATCGGCCAAGCCGTTGTCGGGCTTGGCGTGCTGTCCCTGCTCTACTGGGCAGGCGGACAGTATGCCGATGGAGCGATTGCCGGAACGCTGATTGCCGCGTTCGTGCTCGTCGTCTTTCCGGTAGCGGATGCCTTCCTGCCCGTATCGGAGGCCGTGGAGAAAATTCCGCAATACCAGAATTCAATGGAGCGCTTGAATGGGGTGGAGGCAGCGGAGGGAGCCGTGCCGCTTGCGGCCGAAGCAGCCAAGAATGCAGAAACCAAAGCGAAGGCGGCTGCCGCTGTGCAGGTGATTCAGGCCAGCGGTCAGGCCCATATTGAACTGAAGTCGGCGGGCTACCGCTATGCGGCGGGAGACGACTGGTCAGTGCAGAATATGGTGCTGAACCTGCCGCAGGGCCGGAAGGTTGCCGTGATTGGCCGCAGCGGAGCCGGTAAATCGACGCTGCTCAAGATGGTACAAGGCGTAATCACGCCAACCATCGGCTCAGCCACGATTAACGGAATTGACGCTGCGGCTTACGGTGAGCAGATTCCGCAGCTCATCGCCGTGCTGAACCAGAGCCCGCATCTGTTCGACACCACGGTGGCGAACAATATCCGGCTCGGGGACCCGGGTGCTTCGGAGGCAGCGGTTAAGCAGGCGGCAGCCCTGGCGAAGCTGGATCCATTGATCTCTTCGCTGCCGGAGGGCTATAACACTCCGGTACGCGAAGCAGGGCAGCGCTTCTCCGGCGGAGAGCGCCAGCGGATCGCACTGGCCCGTATTCTGCTGCAGAATACGCCGGTTGTTGTGCTCGATGAGCCAACGGTAGGCCTTGACCCGCGCACGGAGCGCGAGCTGCTGGCCACCATGTTCGAGGCGATGGCGGGCAAGACGCTGATCTGGGTTACCCATCATCTGGTGGGTGCGGAGCAGATGGACGAGGTTATTTTCATGGAGAATGGCCTGGTGGAGATGCGCGGCACCCATGCGGAGCTGATGGAGCGGGAACCGCGTTACCGCAAGCTGTATGAGCTGGACCGGCCGAGTCAACTCAATTCATAAATGTTGCGGACGGCAAATAAATATGGATAGATCAAGAAGCTCTTTCCGCCCGGTTGCCGGGTAGAGAGAGCTTTTTTGATCTTTTTAAAGTAAATCCTCCATTGGGAGGAAGGGTATTCAAACGGAATCTCCGGGATAGCTGTACAATATGCAATTAAAAACAGCGATAAGGTCTACTTGCAGACTATAACTGTAGTTCATACAACTAAATTAGCCCGAATTCGTTAATGCGGTCATTATAAGGCCGCTTAAGTGTACAGAATACAATTAAACGGATGCCGGGGCGGAAAACAGACTTTTTAGTTGTACGAAGTGCAGTTAAAGCGCAACAGATGTAAAGAAAGCGGGATAGCTGTATCTCTGCTGCGCTTCAACAAGCGATTGTCAAAAGTAGAATTCACTGCGATTAATCTGAGGTAGTACCTGCCCGTTATATACCGTACCGCTCCGACACCCAATCCGCGAACATGGCATAGTCTTTCTCTACCTGCCCGGCATAGCCGTAAGCCCATTCTGCGATATAACGGGCAAAGGCATCAGAATCGGGACCCATGGCCTTGGCGATCTCCTGCTCACTGTGATAGTCGAGAATACCCTTGTCGACATCGGCGTCGGCGCGGGCATGCATTTTGGCGGTCAGGCTGCCCATCTGCTGGATAACTGCGGTCAGCTCGTCCATGTCAGCGATATTCTCCAGCTTCAGACTTTTTTTGTACGGGGAACGCTCTCTGACATAGAACTCCCGGCCGTCCATCGTTAAGAAGCCGAGGTAGGGATCCGCCTTGTGGTGCATCGCCTGCTGGGTCGCGGATACACGTTTGCCCTGATGGGCAAAGGATTGCCAGAACGAATCCGAGTAGGGCAGAAAATAGGCGGGAACGGGAACACGGACTTCTTTGACCTCAAGTACCGTATCGTCGGTTCCGGCCTGCTCCATGCCGCCTTCAATGAGAATATAATAGCGGTCCAGTCCGATGGAAGCCGTTCCCGAGCCGCGTTTGACCGCGATGTCCTTGATCCGGAAATGCTCCTCGTTCAGGCTGCGCGTAACCACTGTCTGTGTATAGAAGCTCCAGGCCAGCTCCAGCTGTGCCTGCTCGGCAGCTCCGGGAATCAGCAGCTCCGAGGTCTCGAGGAATACCCGGCTAGTCTGCATCTGGGCAGTGACCTTCTCCAGGAAATGACTCTGCCGGCGTTTCTCCAGCTTGCGGAGCAGCTTCTTGACGGGGCCTTTGGCCGTATCCTCATCCAGGACGAAATTTCCGGGATTGTCTTTACCATCACAAAAGCGGTGAATTTGACGGTAATACGCCTCCGCATAACTCCGGCTCAGCTTAAGCTGTTCTGTCTGACCCAGCCCGAGCTGCCTGCCGGCAAGCGCAATACTGACCGCCATCCGCAGCAGATCGTACAGATAAGAGCCGACATACCCCTCGTCAAAATCATTCACATCATACACAATCTCCCCGTCTTCACTGCGGAAAGCGCCGAAGTTCTCGAAATGCAGGTCCCCTTGAATCCATGTAGGGCGCCCGGGTGAGCTGTGGTAAGGGAAGTACTGCCTTGTCGTGTCAAAATAAAACAGATAGGCGCTGCCCCGGTAGAAGGAAAAGGCATTTTGCGCCATTTTGGTATATTTCTCCGTTCTCCGGTCAGGAGATAGGGCCATGATGCTGCCGTCGAACTCGTCAAAAATAGAAACCAGCAAATCCTTGCGCAGCTTTGAACGTGTACGTATGACTCCTTCGGTAATAGACTGGTTAACCATGCGGTGCTCCTTTCCGGAAATCGGTTATGGCTTGGTATAGTTGATTATAACTAATATTTCCATGGACTTCTAATTTGGCAGGCGTGATATACTGAAATGGATTTTGCAGCAAGGATTATGGCGGGACGGGGTGGAAGCATGTGAGGATGAATTGTTCCTGCGACTATAGATAAGGGGATGTTAGAAGATGCAATTAACATGGGATCTGGACCGAATCTATCCCTCCTTCCAGTCGGAGCAATTTCAGCAGGACCGCAGGCTGGTGGAGACACTTGCCGGGGAGCTGAATACATGGTCAGCCTCGCAGATGAATAGTGCTCAGGATGCTGCTAGTGTGATGGGAGAGTTCCTTAGACAATATAATGCTTATCAACATATATATCTTCGCTTGTTCAGCTACGCGGAATTAAGATTCAGCGCAGACAGCAGTAATACGGAAGCCGTTAATCTGATGGATGAGCTGGAGGAGGTTACTTACGGTGCGGGTGAAGCTTTAGTCAGCTTCAGTAAATGGCTGGCGAAGGTAAGCGCAGAGGAACTGGAGCGGAGTATCGGGTCGAGCGCTTATCTGGAGCAGCACGGCTTCTACTTGCGCAGGCTGCAGGGCCAATCGCAGCATTTACTCAGCGAGGAAGGCGAAGCAGTGATTGCCCGGATGCAGGCGACGGGGTCCAGGGCTTGGGAGCGGCTGTACATGCAGACGTTGTCTACCTTGCGGGTCGATGCAGAGCTGGACGGGATGAGCCGGAGTGTGTCGCTTGCCGAGCTGCGCAATCTCGCCTATGATCCCGATCCTGCGGTACGCCGGGCGGCGGCAGAAGCGGAGCATGAGGCCTGCCGCAGTGTAGCTGAGCAGAGTGCAGCCTGCATTAATGCCGTAACCGGGGAGGCTGCGGCCGTCTATGAGCTGAGAGGATATGCTTCACCACTGCATAAAGTGCTGGAAGCATCGCGGATGGATCAGGAGACACTTCAGGTGATGCTTCAGGCCATCGAAGAGAGCCTGCCGGACTTTCAGCGCTATTATGCCAAAAAGGCGGAATTGCTGGGGCATGCGGGAGGGCTGCCGTTTTGTGATGTTTTTGCGCCTGTCGGGACGGCGGAAGCTGCTGCGGAACGCATCACTTATGCTGAGGCCCAGGCGATGATTATTGCCGGCTTCAGCAGGTTCAGCCCGGAGCTTGGCGCGTTCGCCCGTAAGGTGTTTGAGCAGCGCTGGATCGATGCCGAGCCGCGGAGCGGTAAAGGCAACTTCGGGATGTGCGTTGATATTTTCCCGGTTGGGGAGAGCCGGATCATTACCAGCTTCAATGGCAATTATATAGATGTGAGCGTGCTGGCCCACGAGATCGGTCATGCGTACCACAGCAGCCGCTTAGCTGGGGAAACGATGGTTAACACGGAATATCCGGTTCCGATTGCCGAGACGGCGTCGATTTTTTGTGAGAGTCTGATTCATGTGGAGCTGCTTCAGTCTCTGCCTGCGGGTGAAGCGGCTGCCATACTGGAGCGGAGTCTCTCGGATGCCGGGTATTATATCGTTGATTTCTATGCCCGGTATGGCTTCGAGAGCGGGTTATATGCCCGCAGGAAGTCCGGTGCTCTGTCTGTGGAGGAGCTGAACTCGCTGATGCTGGAATCCATGTATGCGGCTTACGGTGAAAGTGTGCTGCCGGACTCGATTCATCCTTACCAGTGGATCAGCAAAGCCGGGTATTATATGGCGGGTAATGAGTTCTTGAACTTCCCGTATTCCTTCGGATTATTATTTTCCAAAGGCCTGTATGCGCAGTACAAGAAGCGGGGCGGAGCCTTCGTAGAGCGCTATGAGCAGTTCCTCTCAGCCAGCAGTACCCGGAGTATTGCGGATGCCGCAAAGCTGATGGATATCGATGTACATTCACTGGCATTCTGGCAGGATGCGCTCGGGCTGATTGCCGGAGATATTGATAAGTTTACAGGGCGGGAATAAGGCGGGGATTTTGCGCTGCGGAAGGTTCCTTTTTGCCGGGAAATGTGGTAGAACAGTAGTAGAAGTATACACCGAAGCGGCACAGAAAGGGATGCTTGATTGAATGTATGTAGTGTGTAAGGAACACGTAGAGCTGGCCATCGACAAATTTGTGGACGAATACGAGGATGCACCCGATGTAGTGGATCTGAAGGAGACGGAGTTCTCGGACTGGGACCCGCCGGCGAAATGTGCGGAATGCGAGCAGAATGCGGAATATCTGGTGGTCTGAGGACTGCTGTAATTAAAAACACCCTGTAGCCGTGAAGGCTGCGGGGTGTTTGGGCTTTCCGGCATAAACATTACTTAATGTTAGGCGTCTGCTGCTTCCGCCATTTCGGCCAGCGAGCTGCTCTGGCTGCTGCGCCCATATATAAAGGCTGATACAATCGCGACGATTGCCGCAATGGATAATCCCCAGTAGATGTTGGAGTAAGCCGTCTGGAGCGGTAGACCACGTTGCCATTCCAGGGCGCTTGCGGCCATCGCCACGCTGAAGGCTCCGCTGAAGAACTGCAGCAGCTGGAACAGCCCCATTCCGGAGCCAATCTGCGAAGCAGGCAGAATGCGCGAGATTTCGTTCGATACGCTGCTGGACAGTACGGTGAACGAGAGACTCATAATCATATAGACGAGCATGACAGCAACCCACGACCGCCCGGCGAACAAGGCGAACAGTACGGTCGCGGCCAGTACCAGGAACGGTGCCAGGCGCAGAATTCCGGCATTGCCGTAGCGGTCAATGATCCGCCCCACGGTGCGGGAGACGAAGATCGCCAGCAGCGAGCCGGGGAAGATTACCAGTCCGGCATGGCTGGCGCTGAAGCCGAAGCGGTGAACCAGAATCTGCGGCAGCAGGAACAAGGTGGCGAAGCTGCACAGGTAGGAGGCGACACCAACCAGAGCCAGCACGAGATAGGACCGGTTACGGAACAGCGCCGGCATCACGAATGGATCAGGAGTGGTACGGATGCGGCCGACAAACAAGATAATTGCTACTATTCCGGCGATCAGGGCAACCCACAGTCCGCTGGTCAGGAACAGCAGTAGACCGGTGGTGCCGACACCGAGGAACACTCCGCCCAGGATGTCGAAGGAGCCCCGGGTGGGAACTTCCTTAGGCAGAAGGATCAGGAACAGCGGCACCAGGAGCAGAATAGCTGCCGTGACCGCGAACAGCCAGGTCCAGCCGAGATACTCAACAATGGAACCCCCGGCTACCGGCCCGAGTCCCAGGCCCAGCGAGACGGCCGACATGATCGTTGCCATTGCTTTGCCGCGGCGGGCCTGCGGGACATAACGGGTGAATAGGACGAGCGACAAGGACATGACAGCGCCTGCTCCCGACGCCTGCAGAATGCGCACAATAAGCAGGAAGATAAAGTTGGTGCTGAAGAAGCCGGCCACCGCGGCAAGCCCTAGTGTGAGCAGCCCGATAACCAGCAGCCGGCGGATCGGCAGGAAGTCAGAGAGCCGGCTGTATGTGATTGAGGCAATAGAGAACATGATGGAATACCCGGTAACAATCCAGGAGGCGGATGCTGCTGTGATGCCGAAGGTCTCGGTCACATCAGGCAATGCCAGATTGAACATCGCTGTATTCATAATGACGAGAACAACAGCAACGCTGAATAGCAGAGTCAGCAGTCCTTCGCGTGGAAGAGTTGCCTGCGGAGCAGCGGTTGAATCGTTTGTACTGTCCTCAGATGTATGTATTGAGGTCATTTAAGGGCCACTCCTTTGTTATTGGACTTATTTAAAATAAAAAACTAAACATTTTTATTTTATAGTTCGATTACTTACGAACAATTGAAATATAGCATGGGCTGATGTAAAATGCAATTAGGAAATAAACAAATCATCTGGATTTAAAATATATAAATGAATGACAACTATTTGTATTTCAAAGGAGTCTTTCTTATGAAGCAGCTTCATCATCCGGAACGCAAGGATATTCAGCTCGCCTCTGTGCTGTATGCGCTTAGCGATCCGGTCCGTTTATATGTCGTGTCGGAAATCCGCAAACATGGCGCACAGGCCTGCAACAGCTTCAAGGTGCCGATTGCCAAGTCCACCCTGACCCATCATTCCCGGACACTGCGCGAAGCCGGCATAGTGAATACGCGGGTGCAGGGCACGCAGCGTATTCTGTCACTGCGGACAGAGGATCTGGAGGAGCGGTTCCCTGGGCTTCTGGATTCAATATTGCTGGCGTATGAAAAGACGGAGCCCGGTGAGGGATTCGGGGAGCAGGAGCAAGTGACGGAAGAGCAGGGGTAGCGCGAGCAGTAAGATAGCTGAAAGAGCTAGGAGACAGGAATAGTAAAGGCGGATTCCGGTTTATTTTTACCCGGAAATGTGGTAGAACATAGAGGATAACCTTAAGCAGAAAGGACGTAGCGGATACGTCCTTTTGCTGTTTATATAATGAGATAACGGTGATTGAGCCGAGGAACACTATTATGGAGCCCTCTTGATCGGCGAAGGCAAACTCAGGGGGCTTCTGGAACCTCAGCGAATGGTCAGGTGTATATAGAAGCATAACCCACAGGAGGAAGACATGTTCATTCAGATTATCGGCGTAGGCAAATTGAAGGAAAAGTATTTGGTCAGCGGCATCGCAGAATATGCCAAGCGGCTGACGCCATACCTCAAGTTCCAGATGATTGAGGTGGCGGATGAGAAAGCACCTGACAACCTCAGCGATGCGGAGGTTGTTCAGGTGAAGGTGCGCGAGGGCGAGCGTATCCTCGCGCATATCAAGAGCGAGGCGCATGTTATTGCGCTCGCGATCGACGGCAAGCTCTGGAGCTCGGAAGAGCTTGCCGCCGAGATCGACCGGCTCGGCACCTACGGGACGAGCCATGTCGTCTTCGTCATCGGAGGGAGCCACGGGCTCTCCGATGAGGTGATGCGCCGCGCCCAGCAGCGCATGAGCTTCGGCCGAATGACGCTGCCCCATCAGCTCATGCGGCTGGTGCTGGTGGAGCAGGTTTACCGGGCGGTGAAGATCAATCGGGGGGAACCGTATCATAAGTAGGGGGAAGTTTTTGAAGAGAAACCTGCAGGAGCCTCTATCTACATCATCACTAAAAGGGGCAGGGTATGTCACACTCTGGCAGGAACGATGTGTATTTACCGTTAAAACAAGTAGGACGCCAATATCTATGAAGCCTCTTTAATTCCCTTAATAACAGTAAGAGCGGAACATAAGCTAAACAGCTTCATGCACCGCTCTTATTTTTGTTCACTCGTTCTCTTGCACTTTCTCATACTCTATCTCAATCAGCTTGAAAAAATCAGATGGTTTGATTTTCAGTCCCTTGCAGAGATCAAATATTTTCGTGACGGAAGGCTCATTTCTGCCAACCTCAATCATGGAAATGTAGGATCGGTCGACATTGCATTCATGGGCCAGATCTTCTTGGCTTAAACCTTGTTTGATACGTATAGCTTTAAAGGTTTTTCCGATTATCTGCTTAATGATGTTGGACGGATCGCTCAAGGAAATTAACCCCTTTTAAGTCCATTATCAATCTGATATAATGGTCGTGACAGATAAAGTATTCAACAAAAAGTAAAATATATACATATTTCGACCCTGTTCTGCACTTCCCTGTAGTTTCTCTATGATTCAAATTTGCTCAGCCCAAAACATACCGCACAGATAATGTACCTTCATAAAATAAAAATTATTCTTATAGTCTAAAGGAGGCCCTACCCGTGCGCTCATCCTTTCTAAAATCACTCAACCTTGATGTTATTGTGGAGATGATAGAGATGGCTTGCCGCTTGGAGAAGTGGGACAAAGTCATTGAGACATCGGAGATTTTGTATGAATGTGTGCAGTACTTGTATCAGGAACAGCAGTATCGGAAGGCTAAGTCTTCGCCATTGATAACAATCGGGCTAGAGCATCCACTGGTTTATTATTACGGATTCAGTTATCTGACTCGGGGGATGGCTTATCAAACGAAAGAGAACTATGAGGAAGCACAGGTATACATAGATAAGTATGCCGAGTTGGGATGGTTGGAGGATCTAGGTGAGGACGGGCTGGAAGTTGTAGAGGAATTCAGATTTCTGGCACAAGCAAACGGATATGCACTTGAACTTATGTCTGGACGGGTGGGGGTTCTGACTTCTTATACTGCCTTTCTGCAAGAGAATCCAGAAGAAGTACTGCCCGGATTGGATGTGATTCTGCAGGCTGCGCTGCGGTATGGGCTGGATGTGGACGAGTTGCTGATAATGTTCGCGGAGCATGCGGCTGAATTCTGCACATATGAGGATGAGGGCAATCTAGTACACTTTTATCGCTTCAGTTATCAATTGGCGCTGTACTATAAGCGGGCGGGAAGAATGGTGGAAGCACTGGAGCAGATACTGCAAGCAGTGAGGCTGGCCTATCGGTCGGGGAACGACAGTCATTCTACTAGAAGTCTGGCGCTCTTTGAATCGTTACGCGATTGGGCAACGGTGGAGCAGGTGAACGAGGTTCAGGCGTTAATTAAGGGGTGAATACCGTGATGGATAAGGAAATACTGAAGCTCGTCGGAACCCGGATTCGTGCTCTTCGGAAAGAGCGGGGCTTGTCTCAGGAGGCGCTGGGGGAGAAAGGCGGATTTCATTTTTCATATATAGGGCAGATTGAGCGTGGTGAGAAGAACGTTTCTTTATTGAATTTACATAAGATAGCGGAATCGCTTGAAGTTAATTTAGTTCAGCTGTTTGCGTATCAGAATGAAGAGTTTATGGTTACCTCAGCTGAGAGCGATATTCAGGATATTGTAGGTATGCTTCGTGACGCTAATGATGAGAAGGTACGTGTGGCTAAAAATGTACTCAAGGAATTATTATAAAAAATAATTATGAAGCAAGCTTATCAGAGGGAATGAGGTTGATTAAAAACAAAGCGCAAGCCATTGGTTTGTGCTTTTTGCCGTAGCTTAAGAGTAGTTCTTATTTTATGATTAATGGTGCTGAGTTTCAGCGGTTAAAGAAGTAGGAGGTAAGGATAATTTATGACTGAATTACTAGCTCCAGCAGGCAATATGGAGGCTTTAAAAGCTGCAATATCTAATGGTTGTGATGCCATATACTTAGGAATGCAAAAATTTGGTGCACGCGCATACTCATCTAATTTTGATCTAGAATCGTTAAAAGAGGCTGTTACGTATGCGCACCTGAGGAACGTTAAAATCTATGTTGCCATGAATACCATCGTTTTTGAAAACGAAGTGGAAGAGATGAAAGAGCAGATACACGAATTAAATGAAATCGGTGTTGATGGCATTATCGTCCAGGACCTGACTGCTTTCGATTATATCGTTAAAAACTTTGTTGATATGGAAGCACATTGTTCAACTCAAATGGGAATCGACGATCTAGACGGAACTTTATTATTTAAAGAACTTGGTGCGAAAAGAGTTGTTCTGTCCCGTGAGGTCAAGGTTGAAAAAGTAAAAGAGATCAAAAGAATAGCTGAAATCCCTTTAGAAATTTTCGTTCACGGTGCTTTATGTGTATCTTATTCGGGGAATTGTCTAATGTCAGGATTGCTCGGCAATCGGTGCGCAAATCGCGGAAGATGTGTGGGTTCATGCCGTAAGGAGTATGAACTAATCGATAAGACAACAGATACATCTTTAGGGAAAAGCTATATTCTATCTACTAAGGACTTGAACACCATCGATTATATCCATGATTTAAAAGAAATCGATTCTTTAAAAATAGAAGGCCGAATGAAGGCGCCTACGTATGTTGCTAATGTTGTATCCAAATATCGCAAGGCCTTAGATCATAAAATAACCGAAGAAGACAAAGAAAATCTGAAAAAAACATTCAATAGAACATTTACTAAAGGGTATTTGTTTCACGAAGACAGGAGAAATATTACAAACATCTTAAAACCTAATAACTTTGGTTATGAAATTGGAACAATCAGCGGGATTGTTAAAGACATGTATGAAATAACACTTACACGTCCTTTAAATCAGAACGATACCATTCGAATCAGTCACAACAATGAAGATATTAATCTAACGGTTGCCAAACTGTACGATAAAGAGGGCGAATTAATCAACAAAGCAGAGGATGTCTGCTATATCAGAATCAAAGAAAAGATGTCTAAGGGAGATTTAGTATATAAAACGAAGGATTATTTCTATAACAAAGAATTAGAAGCATCACTGGAAAAAGAATTTAAGCGGTTTAACCTCAATATTAGAGTATATGCATGTCCAGATTCAAAGCTTGTCATAGATGCGGAAGGCTTAGGCTTTAATTATTCCTATGAAAGCGAGGAAATACTGGGCGAAGCCATTAATAATCCAACAACAAAAGACCAGGTAACCAAGCAATTCTCAAGATTAAATGATACGATATTCGAACTTCATCATGTCGATTATGAGGAATGCAATGCATTTATTCCAGCTAAACTGTTAAATGCAGCAAGAAGAGATATTGTACTGGGCTTGTATGACTTAAAGCTTAACAGCCAGCAGAAAAGAACCAAGGCTTTGGAGGCAAAAGAAAAAATAAGCTTTGCCCCTGGAAAACCATACCTTACGGCCTCTGTAACGACTAAGGAGCAGTACGATGCTTGCGTGAGCTGTGGAATTAAGGAAATCTATTACGAAAATGTGGTTAGAAGAAATCAGAATGATTATAAGGAACAAGAAGGACAGCTACTAATTGGAGGATATGGGGGGATTAATCACTATAGAGAAACAAACCCGTTTGTTACGGACTATTCTCTAAATGTTATTAATGCGACTAGCTGCTATGAATTATATAAATTAGGTGCAAAACGAGTCACTTTATCTTATGAATTGAATAAGAGCCAAATTGAAGATTTAATGAATGCCTATGTTAAAGAAAATGACGGCTATCCTGCACTGGAAATGATTGTATATGGCAGGGCTCCTTTGATGTTTACGAAATATTGTCCGATGAAAAAAATGAATCAATGCAGAATTTGCAAAACGAAGAGCTATGAGTTAAAAGATGAGCACGGAACGTTCCCTATCATTTCCCATAATGATTGTACAACGACTCTCCTTAATGGGAAGACGCTTAATCTGTTGGATGAGCTACCAAACATCAAAGGAATCGAGGCGCTCAGATTAAACTTCACAGTTGAATCCAAAGAGCAGGTTGTGAAAGTCATTAATATGGCGTCAGGCAAATTAAATGGCTCAATGAATAATGCTGTCTTTAATCAGGAAACAGACACAAGAGGACATTTTAATAAAGAGATTGTGTAGGTAGCCAAGGGATGGTTCTGGCTATATGATGGCGGGACGAGTGCAGAGTGAATAGCGAATGGGTTAAGGTATGAAGGAATAGTGAGGCCTTCAATTTCGTTCTATATAGGTGTGGAGAAGGTTGGTTTAATTTAATTTTGTATAACAGAGTTGACTTGATGTATAGTTTGGTATACATTGTGTTTAGTACACTTTACTAAAGGCGGTGTCATACATGACTTATCAAGAAAAGAAGAGCATCGTATCGCTAATCAGCACCATACTCATTTTTACAGTGTATTTGCTGTACAGATACCCACAGTATCCCAATGAGGTGTTGGATTCAAAAGTAACCTTCCATTACTGGGGATCCTTCATTCTTGTATTGACCTTGGTTTCCATCGCGGCACATATCGTGATCAGCATTGTTTTTAACATCATCTTCCGTATGACTACGGGTGAAAAGGAACCTACATTCGCGGACGAACTGGATAAGCGCATCGACTTGTTGGCCTTTCGAAATTCATTTGCTATGTTTGTCAGTGGCTTCCTTCTGGCTATGGGCTCATTGGTTACAGACCAGCCTTTGAGGGTGATGTTCATCGTCCTAATCGTCGCTGGATTTCTTTCAGACGTAACCGGTTCAATATCGAGACTGTATTACTACAGGAGAGGAGTCTAAGATGGGTAAAGTTCCTGTTGGCAATTACATCAGAAAATTACGATTCAATCTTAATGAAATGACCCAGCAGCAGCTGGCCGACAAGGTAGGTGTAACCAGACAAACGATCGTAGCTCTTGAAAAAGGAAATTACTCTCCTTCACTGGAGTTGGCCTTTCGTATTGCTCACGCCTTTAACCTGCCGCTTGAAGAGGTATTCTTTTACGGGGAAAACTCACAGGAGCCATGAGGGAAATAGATAGGGGGTAAAGGATGAGAGCAATGGTATATGCCAAATACGGAACGCCTGATGTGCTTCATCTGAAGGAGCTAGAGAAACCTACACCGAAGGATAATGAAGTCCTTGTCAGAATATATGCGGCAACGGTAACAGCGGGGGACTGGCGTATGCGAAAGGCCGACCCATTCCTTGCAAGATTGTACAATGGTCTCTTAAGGCCTAA
This sequence comes from Paenibacillus sp. FSL P4-0081, assembly GCF_000758565.1. NCBI lineage: Bacteria > Bacillati > Bacillota > Bacilli > Caryophanales > Paenibacillaceae > Paenibacillus > Paenibacillus sp. FSL P4-0081. The sequence continues at coordinate 8,362,615 of NZ_CP009280.1, read as the reverse complement.
AAAAATAACGATATTGGGGTTTGAGTTAGCTGGGGAAGTTGAAGCCGCAGGCAAAGATGTAACACGATTTAAGAACGGTGATCCAATATTTGCGTCTTGTGGTTTTGGCTTCGGTGCATATGCCGAGTACAAATGTCTGCCTGAAGATGGATTGGTGGTCATGAAACCGGTCAATGTGAGCTATGAGGAGGCTGCCGCTGTTCCCATCGGGGGGATAACCGCGTTGAACTTTCTAAGGAAGGGGAATATCGCGAGCGGAATGAAGGTTCTTATTTATGGAGCCTCTGGAAGTGTGGGGACTTATGCGGTGCAGCTTGCCAAATATTACGGGGCAGATGTAACAGGGGTATGCAGTACTGCTAATCTTGAGATGGTAAGATCTATAGGAGCCGACCGGGTCATAGATTATACGAAACAGGATTTCATGGCGCTTGAAGAAAGCTATGATTTAATCTTTGATGCCGTTGGGAGAACGATATCGAAAATCAAAAAATCGACATTCAAAAAAGCACTGCGAACGAACGGGAAATATGTGAGTGTGGATATGTCACACAAGCCTCGCGTTGAAGATCTTATCTTCCTCCAAGAGCAACTTGAGGCCGGTACCCTTAAGCCAGTTATCGATAGATGCTATTCGCTGGAACAAATTCCGGATGCCCATCGTTATGTCGAACAAAAACATAAGAAGGGGAATGTCGTTATTACTGTAAGTGAAACTTGCCGTTAGTGAAAGTGCGGTTACGCTTATCATAAGTAGGGGCAAGATTCTGTTGCACAGCATACTGTTTCGAGGGGGCAGCAATGAATAAAACAGACCGTTTATCGGGATATTCAGGCGATCAGCGAAGCAGGTGTACCGATTATAGGCACTACAGGTACCAGCCTATTCCTTATTGGAGGGATATTTACTGCCGCCGATCAGCTTCACTATAGAGGAAGCCGTGACCTTACTCATAGGGACGGATTTTATCGAGCTTCGCTGCAATGGGTGCTCGGCTGGGGAGCGGGTGTAATCGTATTGGAGCCTAAATCATTCCGGAATAAGATTCGTGAGGAAGCCCTAAAAATTTCAGAACGCTACTGACATAACGCTGTCAGTAGCGTTGTTTTATTATCAGGTATGTAAACATAAAGGAGTATAGGAAGGAGGGTGTTTTGTGAATTTTGCTTCTGTACGCATCATTACCGACGATGTTAATCGTCTCGCCGAGTTCTATGAAAAAGTCCTGGGTGTTTCGGCGGTGCACCCCGCGCCTGTTTTTGCCGAACTCGTTATGCCGGCATGTACCCTGGCAATCGGCCACTCCCAAACGGCGCAGCTATTCGGCACTGGTTCCGTAGTGGCAGCGAGCAATCACACTGTCATCATCGAGTTCCGCGTCGACGATGTCGAAGCCGAATACGCACGCTTGAAGCCAATTGTCCATGATTGGGTAAAAGAACCGACCACGATGCCATGGGGAAACCGTTCTATGCTGTTCCGTGATCCCGACGGCAACCTGGTAAACCTCTTCGAGCCGGTGACCGAGGAAGCGATTAAACGGTTTAGTGGCAGGCATTGATTAACTGATCCTCATGAGGGTCATGTCGAGTAACTGGCACAGGGTGTCTGATTTTCTACATCAGACACCCTGCAGTGTTCACGCAGGATTACGCCGCTATTATCTAGTATTTACTATGTCTTCTTTCGTAAGTTCCTGGTATAGGGTAAGTTTCTCTTCGGCGAGAGAAATCATGTAATCAATTTCTTGCCGCCTGGATTCCAGTCCCATCAGATGTTTCTCAAGGATTTCAATCCGCTTTTTTAAGGTAGGATTATAATTAGAGGGATTCTCCCCTTGTTGAATTTTATCCATTACACAGCCCTCACGAGTAAACTCCGTAATCTCCTCAAGCGATAAGCCCAATTTTTTTAGTTTATTTAGACATTGAATGTAGGATACCTCGCTTTCTTTGTAGACACGTGCCCCTCCACTACTACGCTTGGGTTCATGTAGTACCCCGATTTTTTCATAATAACGAATCGTATAAGGAGTTAATCCCGTTTGTACTGACACCTGACTTATCGTAAGCATCCGATTTCTTTCCCTCCTTTTTAATGCTGGTATTGAAAAATATTATACCCTGAAAACTCTCTTGACTTCTAGTTGACTCTAACTTGTAAGTTAACTTTACGAATTGAAATACAGGAACAAACACTAAGGGGTGTAACAATGAACAACGAATATTTCACGATTCAACAAGCAGCGGAAGGGATCTGGGGTGCTATTTCGGTTCCAGGCAGCGGTTCTCTGGGGAATGCAGCAATTATTGATCTTGGGGATTTAACCGTTGTAGTGGATACAACCAACCTGCCGCATTCTGGTGCTTTGTTACGTCATGCTGCTGAACAACTAACAAACAAACCGGTTAAATATGTAGTGAATACACATTTTCATGGAGATCATGTCAACGGCAATCAGGAATTTATGAAAAGCGAATTTATATCTACTGTATGGACAAGAGATTTGCTATCAGATATGGGTGAAGTGAATGTTGATTTCATGCAGCAAAACATTCAAAAGTTAATGACTAGCCTAAATCATGTACGTTCAAAGCAAAGAGATCCCCACATGCTAACTGAAATCGACTATGATCTTTCGGTACAGCGGGCCCTTTATGATGCCATCCCTTCCCTATGCAGGGTGATCCCCACGATAACTTTTGACGATAAACTCGTTATTCAAGGAACAAAGCGATCAATCGAAGTTTTATCTTACGGAGGCGGTCATTCTTTAAGTGATGGTGTTGTGTACGTTCCAGAAGAGCAAACCTTGATCGCTGGTGATTTAATATCGACTAAGACCATTCCGGTCATACCCTACGGTAATCCATACGCTTGGATACGCATCCTTAAACGCATTCAAAAAGACCTCAAGGTCAATACTGTCGTTCCGGGACATGGAGATGTATCTAATTCAGATCGAATCACGGATGTCATACAATTTTTGGAGAAAACGATCACTTATGTTTCTGGAGCTGTAAAAAGCGGGAAATCAGAGTCTTACTGGCTGGAACAAGGGGTATTAAAAGGCTATGAGGATTGGCATCTGCCCCAGTATTTCAGCTGGAACTTTCGCTGGCTCTTTAACAGTATGCTTGTTCAAAACAACAGATGAGACAACATGAAATAGAGATCTTGAAAAAAACGAAGTAATGGAAGTTGCTGATGTTGGTCTACCACCACTTCTTATTCAGTAGGTTAGGCATGTCTATGGCTGTTGAATCATTTGGAATAATCTTGACAACGCACTGGAGAAAATGGAATTCCGGCGATGTACAAACCATACATGCAAGTCCCGGTACCCTTCAGGAAGACGATGGGAAGATATTTGACCCGCCTCTTCCGCCTTGGTAATTGACGATTGTGGCAGCATAGACACGCCGAATCCAGCGGCTACACCACTTAGAATTACTTCTAACGTTCCAAACTCCATAATCTGATAAGAGCTCATCCCGCTTTCTCCTAGGAATTTCTCAGCTTTTGCGCGATGTGTACATCCAACGTCGAAGAACAACATCGGCTTCGTAAGCAATTCGCGCATGTCACTCTTACCCGGTTCCGAGATCAGCACCAACTCCTCGTTGAAAGCCACAACATGTTCTATATCAAGCTGGTCAATGGGTCCATAGACAAAGGCTCCATCTAGTTCGTAATCAAGCACCTTTTGTAAGAGACCATGCGTTTCGCCAGTGATGAGCGATAGTTTGACATCGGGATATCGTAAGTGATACTTGGTCAGAAGAGGAGTCAGATGAATAACTGCTGTCGTTTCAATGGAACCTAAGCGGAGAAGGCCCGCAGGATGCTCCGAGTATTGTGTGGATTTCACAGCCTCGTCCATCAGAGTCAGTATTTTATCCGTATACTCCAGCAAGTTCTCACCTGCCGGCGTTAACGTCATCCCCCGATTGGATCGACGAAAAAGAGGGAGCTTCAACTCAGCCTCAAGGTACTGAATCCGGTTCGTCACATTGGACTGCACATAGTTCAAGACTTGCGCGGCCTTCGTTATGGTGCCCTCGCGAGCAACAGCTTGAAATATTTTTAAATCTCCACTTTCCATTTCCATGTCACCTGCCTGGTATAATTCTTTATGATAGTCGCCTTCAGTTTTGATCATTTTACTGGATTATATCCTTTATGTACAATTCAATATAGATTCATTAATAACGACTTAAGGGAGTAATCAAGATGAAAGCAATTGTACATGCTGGACAAAGTGGCCTGAAGGGCTTGAAATATAAAGATATTAGGGACCAAAAGCCGGGGGTTGGCGAAGTAAAAGTAAGGATAGAGGCTGCAGGGCTGAACCATAGGGACTTGTTCATCATGGCAGATCGAACAGAACAGGATGTCCCTCTGGTTATTGGTTCTGATGGCGCGGGCAGGATAGAAGCAGTAGGTGAAGGCGTATTCAGCCATCCATTAGGTGCCGATGTCATCATTAATCCATGTATCGGATGGGAATCCGCCGATAATGTTCCGTATGTTCCAGCCATTGTAGGAGGTCCTTCAGATGGTACATTCGCCGAGTCTATCATCATTCCTGCGCAAAATGTCATCAGCAAGCCAGCTTACCTGTCCTGGGAAGAAGCGGGTGTGCTACCCCTGTCCGCCTTGACGGCCTATCGAGCTCTGTTCACGAGAGGCCGCTTACAGCAAGGTGAACACGTCCTTATTCCTGGCATTGGTGGTGGTGTTGCGACTTATGCCATGAAGATGGCTTCAGCGGTGGGTGCGCGTGTTAGTGTGACATCACGTAGTGAAACGAAAAGACAAGCTGCACTCATTAATGGGGCCGACCATGCATTTGACAGTCATAGCGATTGGAGGGAAAGTATGGATGGAGACACCGTCGATCTCATCCTCGACAGCATCGGACCTGCGACGTTCCCACATTACTTTGACATTATTAAACCGGGTGGCCGTATTGTCACGTTTGGGGCAAGCTCGGGAGATCGAATGGAGATCCCGATGCGGTCCATATTTTTTCCCCAAATTAGTATCATTGGTACCTCCATGGGAAGTAGTGAAGAATTTGCTGCTATGCTTCAATTTATGGAACGCCACTTGCTTCGTCCTATCATTGATCGAGTATATCCTTTACAAGATACAGTTCAGGCATTTCACAGAATGCAGAAGGGGGAGCAGTTCGGTAATATTGGAATAAGAATAGATTGAACAGACAACAGGGCAAATGAGGTCGTAAGAAGCGGTTCAGGCTAAATGTTATGCTGACCATAATAAAGTTCAGGTTATGACTGTCCGCGACAAAAGCGATATAAATCTGAGCAAAGAATATCTTTAGCGTTGTGGGGTGTTTTTTGTCCCTATCTTGCCCCTTCAGAGTTGTGAAAGTCATTAATATGGCATCAGGTAAATTAAATGACTCAAAGAGATTGTGTAGTCGTGGAATTCATTAAATGTTCTAAAATCAATCATAAGGATGACCTTCAGATGAAAATATTATTAGTTGAAGATGATAAGACGATCGCGTCGGGACTGGAATATTCGCTGCAGCAAGAGGGTTATTGGACCGTTCTCTGCCATGATGCCGCTTCAGCCCGAAAGGTGCTCGCCGAAGACATCGATCAGTTCACTTTGTGCCTGTTCGATTTACAGCTTCCAGACGGAACTGGCTATGAATTATGCAAGATGGTGAAGGAACGACGCGATATCCCGGTCATTTTCTTAACAGTGATTGATGATGAGGTCAATGTCGTGATGGGACTCGATATGGGAGCCGATGATTACATTACCAAACCTTTTCGGGTTCGCGAGCTTCTCTCCCGGATCAAGTCCGTCTTGCGGAGATACCAGAAGCTGTCCCATGCCGGAGCGGTCATTGACATTGACAATGTGCGCATCCATACGCTGGAAGGCAAAGTATATAAAAACGGTGCCGAAATTTCGCTAACCGCCTTGGAATACCGCTTATTGCTGATCTTTGGCAACCACGTTGGACAGGTCCTCACCAGGAATCAGCTCTTGGAGCAAATCTGGGACGTGGCCGGGGACTTCGTGAATGACAACACGTTAACGGTCTATATCAAAAGGCTAAGGGAAAAGCTGGAGGATAATCCAGAGCAGCCGGCTCTGATCAAAACGGTACGCGGTTTAGGCTATAAGGTTGGTGATTAGATGCTGCGCAATCGGGAAAATCAAATATTATTACTCGTCATGGGTTCGATCAGCTTATCGGCGATCGTCATTGCTGCTTTCATTTCGTCTGTCACCGCAGCCCTGGTTATTATTGTATCCGTGCTGCTTACCGGCACAGCTTTATTATTCACAAAACGGAGATATTACGAGCTAGAGAAGCTGTCCGTCTATTTGCGGGAAATTAGCAGCGGCCAGGCCTCCCTTGACCCTCGCGATAATCAAGAAGGTGAGCTTAGCATCTTAAAGAATGATATTTACAAGGTGACACGCATGCTCTCCGAGCATCGTTCGCTATTGCAGCGGGATAAGCTTCAACTGACCGATGCCATCTCCGATATTTCACATCAGCTCAAAACACCGATCACCTCTATGACAGTCATGGCAGATCTGTTAAGTGCCCCTGATCTGCCTTCACTCAAAAGAACGGAGTTCACCCATCATATTCGCATTCAGCTTGAACGGATCGATTGGCTTGTTTCATCCTTATTAAAGCTAGCGAAAATGGAAGCGGGAACTATCCCGTTCAAAAAAGATCGAATACACATGGGAACCCTAATCGAAAAGGCACTGGAGCCGGTTATGATTCCGATGGATATTAAGGGACAGACCGTTTCCATCACAGGGGATGACAACGTCTCTTTTGCCGGCGATTTCCGTTGGACTGCTGAAGCGGTTATCAATATTTTGAAAAATGGAGTGGAGCATACACCTGAGGGCGGTGCGATTACCATCACATTTTCCGACAACGTGCTATTTACGGAAATCGTTATTGCTGACAACGGAGAGGGCATTCCGAAAGAGGATTTGCCTTATATTTTCAAACGTTTTTATAAAGGAAAAAATGCTAATGAAGGAAGCATCGGTATAGGGCTTGCGATGGCTCACAGCATCATTGCAAGCCAGAACGGCGTGATTGATGTAACGAGCGACAGCGGGAGGGGTACAGAGTTTCGGATCAAATTTTATAAGCATGTGATTTAACAGCACTCCGTAAGTGACTGAACTGTCACCTCCAACGTCACTGTAAAGTCATTTTGGACAGATAAAATGATATTCATCAGATGAACAATGGAGGTACAACCATGCAAATGAAGCAGCAGCGCAAGATTACTTTTATTATCACGATAGGCTACGCCCTGATTATTCTTTATTTTATGCTTTTTGCTTTCGGCAGAGCGGATAAGGTAGATCAAATCAGTCAGTACACCTTTATTTTTTTGCCGGACGGTTTTTTTAGGGTGCCGGGTCTTTCCGATCTTCTACATCCGACACTGATGGACTTGGTGGGTATTGGAAACTTTGCAGCCTTCATACCTTTTGGCATACTGTTTCCGTTGTTATACCGCACCAGCTTTGTTCGCTTCATGACAGGGTTTATCCTGTCCATTCTTGTGGTGGAGACCATCCAGGCACTAACATTCCTCGGCAGCTTTGACATGAACGACGTCATACAGAACTCATTGGGCGCTGCTATTGGATTCGGGGCGTACAAGATTGGCTTCCGTACAAAAAACTACTGGAGAAATATCGCTGCTACGGGAATTGCCAGTGCTGTCTTAATGATCGGCGTGTGGGGGGTCTTCGGAGTAGTTGATCAAGTGTTCACCAAAGAGGTGGGCCCTTTTGTAGCGATAAACGAATGGAAAGATAGTAACGGAAATCGAGTAACGGGAACCAAACAGGACAGTCTTAAGATTGGCGGTCAAGACGTGACACCCCAATATAATGTGTATGGCATTGAAGGTAAAAAGAAGGAAACATATACGTATTCGCTAGGCAATAAGGGAGAGCTGTATCTTAGCTTGAATTATGGAATTCCTGATCATAAGGATTTCCAGGGCAGCATTAAGGTTACCGTTGACGGGCATGAGCTCCTGTCTGTATCTGCAGAAGATCAGCTCCATGAGCCGGATAATAGGATCCTTCATCTCACCGGGGCTAATGAGCTTAAGATAACCATTGAGGGGAATGAAACCCTTTGGGATGTTGGATATAAAGAGATGGTATATACCTGGAATTGAGCATCTAGGGAAGTGGGATGACAATGGAGATTTTAACAATTGAAAATTTGTCCAAAATATACGGCACAGGCGAATCGGCGGTGAAGGCGCTTGATGATGTTTCCTTTTCGGTCCATAAAGGTGAATTCGTCGCAATTATCGGACCTTCCGGATCGGGGAAATCGACACTCCTTCATATGCTGGGCGGTGTGGATCGACCGACTGGCGGGAAAGTGTATGTTCAGGATACGGATATGTATACCTTGGACGAAACGCAGCTGGCCATCTTCAGACGCAGGCAAATCGGGCTGATCTACCAGTTTTTCAATCTGCTTCCCGTCCTGACGGTGGAAGAGAATATTACGCTGCCGCTCTTGCTGGATCAACAAAAGGTAGATCAAAAGCAATTGGCTGATCTTGTGAATACGTTGAATTTGCAGCATCGATTAAACCATCTGCCGAATCAGCTATCCGGCGGACAGCAGCAGCGTGTCTCGATTGGCAGGGCGATCATCGGCAATCCTGCGATCATGCTGGCCGACGAACCCACCGGGAATCTGGACAGCAGGAATAGCAACGAGATCGTCGATTTATTGAAAATGCTGAATAAGACCTATCATCAGACCCTGCTCGTAATCACTCATGACGAACGGATCGCCCTGCAAGCCGACAGAATCATTTCAATTGAAGATGGGAGGATTGCCAAAGACGAGGTGATAAGGCGATGAATATTGTCAATACATTAACCATCCGGCATCTGAAGCAGAACAAGAGACGAACACTTGTGACTATTCTTGGCGTAATTATTTCGGTATCCATGATGACCGCTGTCATTACGCTAATTTTTTCCTTTGCGGATTTAATGATCAGACAAACGATCACAGATACAGGGGAGTGGCATATTCAGTATCAAGATATAACCAAGGAACAGCTTGCGGCGATACAGGGCGATGATGCAACCAAAACGGTTGCAATCACAAGAGACCTTGGATATGCCCCATTAGAAGGGGGACAAAATTCCAATAAGCCGTACTTGTTCATTAAGGAATATGATGTGCAAGGGTTCACACAATTTCAGATTGAAATAAGCAAGGGGCGTCTTCCGCACACGGACAAGGAGGTTGTGATCTCCGAGTCTGTTGCAACAAATGGCAAAGTGAAGTACGAAATCGGCGACCGTCTAACGCTTCGCGTCGGCGACCGATTCGAACAAGGGGGCGATCATCCCCTGGATCAGACGGAACCGCTGCGCAGGGAAGACGGCACATTGACCGAGACATTACAGCATAGCATAATTAAGGATTATACGGTGGTAGGCTTCATTAAACCTCCGGTGTCGGAACCGGCTCGAGCCCCGGGTTATACGATCATTAGCTATGTCGATGATCATATCATCGGGGGGGACGATCGGGTCGATGCGTCGGTGGTCTTGCAGCAGGTCAATCCGTTCTTGTTCGCACATGCAGAGAAGCTGGCTGAGAAAAACCAAATTGACACTGTCCAATATAATAACGATTTGCTTCGTTATTATGGCTTGTCCAGCAGCGGAGCCTCATCCAGCATGATGTTCTCATTATCGGCAATCATTATGGGGGCCATTATAATTGGCTCGGTTGGGCTCATCTATAACGCTTTTGCGATATCCGTCTCGGAACGTTCCCGCCATTTAGGGATGCTCGCGAGCGTGGGGGCGACGAAAAGGCAGAAGCGAAATTCCGTATTTTTTGAAGGTATCGTCATTGGTTTGATCAGCATTCCCATTGGCATCTTATGCGGTCTTGCCGGAATCGGAATCACCTTTTCGTTCATGAACACAATGATTGAAGGAGCATTATGGACTAGTGAAAAGCTGAGGCTTATCGTCACGCCGTTATTGCTCTTGATTACTTGTCTTGTTTCGATGCTGACGATTTTCGTTTCGGCGTATCTCCCGGCGATTAAAGCATCCAGGGTATCTCCCATGGACGCGATTCGCCAAACCACCGACGTAAAGCTTACGGCCAAAGCAGTGAAGACGTCGAAGATCATTCGTAAGCTCTTTGGAATCGAAGCAGAAATCGGGCTGAAAAACTTAAAAAGGAACAAACGAAGATATCATGTTATTCTTTTTTCTCTGGTCATCAGCATCGTTTTGTTTTTGACGATATCGTTTTTCACGACTGGCCTGACACAATCTCTGGCATTGTCGCTGGAAGGCATCAATTACGATATTGAAGTGTCGTCCAGTAATGGCGAAAGACTAGATGACCGGTTGATGCAATCGCTTGTATCTCTGGATGGTGTCACGGAATACAGCGTCAGTCATGAGTTAGTCAGGAACGCTTGGGTCGATGCAGCAAGCATCGCCGACGAGTTGCAAGAGAAGGTTAAGCAGGATAAGAGTATGCTGCAAGACGGGAAATACCCTTACGAAATTAAGCTCTATGCACTGAATGATTCGAGCCTGCAAGCCTATGCCAGAGCGGTCGGCGCAGATTACGAACAGCTTACGGATCTGGATCATCCCGCCGCAATCGTGATGGATACGATTCATTACAAAGATATAGATACGGGTAAATATATTCAGACGAAGTCCATATATGCGAATATCGGTCAACATATCGAGCTAACGAGTTTTTTTAATGAGAGCGGGGAAGAAACGAAGGCAAATAAAGTGATATTTGCCGCATTGACGGATAAGGCACCGATGGGGATGAGCCCGGTAGGCGTAGGCGGGTTAAATATGATCGTGTCGGAACGCGTCATGAATCGGCTGGCAGACGGCGAGGAGCTGGCTAACGCTTCGATGTACCTCCATTTGAAAAGCACGGAACCGGTGAAAACGCAGCAGGAAATTGAAGCGATGAATGAGACCAATCTGAATGTCTACAATGTATATCAATCCAGAATAAGAGAAGAACAACAGATTCTGCTGATGAACGTCTTTTCTTACGGTTTTATCGTATTAATCTCTGCGATTTCCGTTGCGAACATCTTTAATACGATCTCAACAGGGCTGGCTCTTCGCAAACGGGAATTTGCGATGCTGAAATCCGTAGGCGCGACGCCAAAGGGGTTTGCAAAAATGCTGAACTATGAGAGTGTTTTTTATGGGGTCAAGTCGCTCTTGTATGGGCTTCCTGTCAGTTTCGCCGTGATGGTTCTGATCTATAAAGCATTTGCGAACAAATTCAGCTATGGGTTCACCCTGCCCTGGATGAGCATTCTGTCTGTCATTGTGTGTGTATTTGTCATTGTCAGCTCTGCGGTTGTTTATTCCGGAGCTAAAGTAAAAAAGGAGAATATTATTGATGCATTAAAGCAAGAGAATATATGATTCACTTACTTCACCCAGAGGAGGAGACGTCACCCGACGTCACACACAATCATGCGAGTCGACCGATTGCTCTCCATGCTGCTGATTATCTCCGGTAAAGGTACGGTAACGGGCAAGGAGCTTGCCGAGCATTTCGAGGTATCCTTGCGGACGATCTACCGGGATATCGAAAAAATAAGCGAAGCCGGCATACCAATTGCCTCCTCCAGCGGCAAGGGCGGAGGATACTATATTATGGACAGCTATAATATAAGCGGCCTCTTTTTAAACCGGGATGAAGCTCATACGTTTGTAGCTGTAATGAAGAATTTACACGGCTTGTTTGGCAGGAACGAAGCTTTTAATGACATCATGCTAAAGGTTGAGCATACCTATAAGCGGGAGCCCGAGAAGCACAAGCTGACTCTGGATATGTCCCATTTCAGCATGGAGCAGGAAATTAAAGAATACATGGGGATCATAAGCAAAGCCATCACGGATAACAGACTGCTGGTGTTCGACTATATCAACAGGGATATGGAATATCTGGAGCGAACGGTAGAGCCAAGCTGGATTGACTTTCGCCATGGCCATTGGTATGTGATAGGTTTTTGCCGGGTCAGAGAGGACTACCGCAGATTCAAGCTCGTGCGGATTAAGCAACTCAGACAGGGGCCGCCTTTTGCAAAAAGAGAGCTGCCGGAAGACCAGATCGCCGAGGTTATTAAGCAAAGCTATTCGCAGCGGGACATACAGGTTGTACTCAGATTCACTTCGCGAATTGGTGCGCAGCTTACCGAGTATTTTGAGAAAGAGAAGATTAGCCGGGGTGAAGCCGGCTTCTATCTCGTGAGGGATACTTATCCTTATGAGGAGGGTCTGCTGAAATTCATTCTAAGCTTCGGCAAGGAGTGCGAGCTGCTGGAGCCTCGTGAATTACGGGCGGAGCTGCAGCAATATATGCAGAATATGCTTCTATCCTACAATGACTGACGCCCTGGTGTCAGTCATTGTGTTCTATAGTAGGGATATCGGCGGGAGAAATACATAACGCCCGCTATAACTAGGCTAGGAGTGAAACGACGAAATGAACGCCGGCATTGTGCACAATGATTGCAATGAATGGGATACGGAGGACACACGAATAGAACTGATACGGAAGCTGCAAAGATTGGAGGAGGAACGCTATATCCTGCGTGAGGGAGAAAGGTTACAAGACTTTACCTGTCTGATGCTGCGGCATATTGGCGATCCGGAGTCAGAGCTCCGCGAGCATATCTATTCCACTTTTCACATATGGCTAAAGCGCGATAATAAGTTCTCCTGTGCGGAAATGCGGCATCTTTTGGCTGTCCTGATGGATGACCGGCATTTGTTCTATCGGATTGGAAGCGAGGGTGACCATAGCGTACTCACCAGGGCGTTTGCGGTTCTGCCTGTCGTTCTTATTGTACAGCGGCACAGGAATAATTCATTCTTGACTCCGGATGAGTTCCGGCATCTAAAGCATTCGCTGCTTCGCTACTACCAGGAGGAGAAGGACCTGCGCGGTTATCTGGCAGTTGAAGGCTGGGCTCATTCCGCGGCCCACGGGGCGGATGCCCTGGAGGAGCTGATCCGCTGTCCGGAAAGCGATAATGCAGTGCAACGCGAGGTGCTGGGGGCGATTACAGGGATGCTGCATAACGGTGTCCGGATTTTTGACGAGGAGGAAGACGAGCGCATGGCCAGCATTGTGGACACGATGATTAGCGAAGCGCTGCTTCCGCAGCAGGAGATTGCCGACTGGATTCATAGCTTGTCGCAATGTACGGAATGGCCGGATACGCGCGCACAGAGAGTCGCCAGAGTAAACGGGAAAAATTTTGTGCGTAGCCTGTATTTCAGATCAAGGGTCCGGAGTGACGGAAATAATCTTATTCTTACCGGTGCCATGCTGACGGCTGAAGCTAAATTAAACTGCTTTAAAGAGGCTAATTAAGAAGTGCGCTAGAAATGATACATATGGAGGTAATTAAGTTTGAGTACTCACTACTATTTCAGTTGGTTTAATCATTTTTTTCCAGAGAAGCTGGTCCATTGTTTGCAGGAGGATATACAAGACAGACAATCGCTTGTTATGATTAGCGCTGACCCGTCTGGTTACACAGATGAGCCAATTAACTTTGATGAACTTTCTGAATGGACATGGCTGAATCAGGCTAACATTATTTTTGATGAATATCATTTCATTGATTACCGTATGCAGAAGGAGGATGCCCAGAGGTTCATTCACAACGCTTCTGTCATTTTATTATGCGGCGGGTATCCTGTTTTGCAGAAGGATTTTTTGGCGGATTATGAATTATCGGATGTTATTAAGAACAGCAATGCCGTTATACTGGGTGCCAGCGCTGGTGCGCTAAACATGTCTGCTCAATGGTTAAGCTTGAATGACACTGGTCATGAAGTTGAAACGAGTACGATTTATGAGGGGATTGGCTTTGATCATTTTGCCTATGAATCCCATTCTAAGCGTGGCTACGCCACGTTTGTTCAAGGCTACCTGTTCCCCTTGTCTGAAGAGATTGATGTTTATGCGGCAGAACAGGAGAGCGCTATACGTGTAAAGGACGGCAAAATCGAGACAATGGGTCCTTTATATTTAATTTCCCGCTCAAAGATTCAGAAATTGATTGAGACGCTCTAATTAGGGAGAGGGGCTACCGAAATGAAATGCTCAAATAATAATTAGTCACCTCTCAATATGGACCTGTATCCAGAGTATCCCGGTAAGCGGCGAAGAGATAAACTCTCTTCTGCCGCTATTTTTTTTAGATGAACATCATTTCCGCTCTATTTCTACTTCCATTATTTAAGCTAAAGTTAAAGTTTTCTTTAAGTTTCAGATGAGGGTTAAATTGCTATGCTAACATAAATGAATATAACAATTGGATGCACAAGAGGCTGGACATTGCATAGGGTGTCAGTCGTTTTTTTTCATGTAATTCATTTATTAGGGGGAATAGTCTTTGTACAAACGGATTATTAGTTTAATGTTTGCAGTGTTATTGTTGGTCTCCCTAGTATCGCCAGGCTTGACATCGGCGCAAACGAGCAGCTCTAGTGATCTGAATGGTTTCAGCGGGTCAAGTAGTTTTAGTGATTCCAGCAATCCTAGTGAGACTAGAACAGAATCGTTGGAATTACCTCCATCCAATGAGCTATCAAGTGGCTGGAGTAATATCGCGCAAAATATCAATCCGGTTGCCGACGCACCGAATTTGACGAATGGGAATACAGCAAGTTCTTTCAATGATGTGAAGCAAGGCAATTGGTTCTTCGAAGCAGCAAATTATGTGTATCAGAATGGCCTGTTCCAAGGTACAGGGGAGCACACTTTCTCACCACAAGGCACAATGACACGTGCAATGTTCGTTACTGTTCTTGGACGTGCAGCAGGAATTGATTCTTCCCAATACACCTCAGCCTCTTCATTCACGGATGTGTCCGCGGGTTCTTATTATGCACCGTACGTAGAATGGGCAAATAAGAACGGTATTGTAACAGGGGTAGGCAATCGTAAGTTTGCACCAAACAATACGGTGACTAAAGAGCAAATGGCTACTATTATGGTTAGATATTTCGAGGAATTTAACATCGACTATCAAACAGGAAATCCTATTAATACAGAGCCAAGCGATATTGGTAATGTTTCAAGCTGGGCAAAGGATGCTGTATTAGCATTATGGAGAGCTGGTCTAATCAATGGAGACCGAAGCGGTAATTTCAATCCAGACTCCAATGCAACTCGTGCTGAAGCGGCTTCGTTTGTCATGCGCAGTAATGAGGTGATTAAGAAAAACACTTCACCGGCATCCACAGCGATCCCAACATCCACATCGACACCAACACCGACATCAACACCGACATTAACACCGACATTAACATCAACATCTGCATCTACATCAACATCCACACCGGTATCTACACCAACACCAACTCCATCTCCAACATCAACTAGCGGAACCTTCACCATTACATTTAATACAAATGGCGGAACCGCTATAGCGAATAGGTACGTTGTTGCAGGTCATTCACTAGGCGAATTACCAACTACGCAAAAAGAAAATTACACGTTCCTAGGCTGGTATACGGATAGTGAGTTTACTACGGAGGTTTCTTCAGATGCAATTGTAACCAGCGACATGACACTATATGCCAAATTCGAAAGATTATCGGATCAAGCACTCGAAGTTCAAAGTATACCTGTGATTAGTAAGCTGGATCAACCAAGCACATTTTCAATTAAAGTCGTTGATAGCTCTGGAGAATTAACAGAATCTATGATTAAGAATGCGATTAGGTTTAGTGCATCTACGCATCTTGATTTTGTGAAGTATTCAGGTATTTCCATAACTAAGGTGGATAATGAATACATTATTACTGCCAATAACAAGAGTAAGCAATTTCCTGAGGGAGGTACATTCAAGCTCGTATTGACTGAAGATGCTTTAGTATTCAAAGAAGGCGATACGGAATATGATTCATCCACAAGGGAAGTTGATTTTACGACAGCTAAGGCTGAAGTCAACAATCTTAAATTCAATCCGGACCTGAAATTTATAAGTGCAGCTGAAGTGTCTTTGATGAGTCAAGATGGTCAGCAGGCTAAGTTCATTGCGAACCCGTTATATACGTATGAGATCAATAAGGGAACTACGGAAACAACCGTAAACGACTTTCAGGATGGCTACTTCATTCATGAGGGTGGCGGGATCGAAGTAGGAGATACCGTTGCCATTTATGACGGTGCTAATCCAAGTGAGCATAATGGAAGCGCGCCGTTAGAGGATGAAGGAAACATTTCTTACGTCCAAATTTTTTCAATCAAAAATGGCAATGAGTATCATTACGGCGCGCCAGATGTAGCGGATATTATTTTTGTACCAGATGTTTTACCCGTAAATGCTGCTGAGGATACGGATGGTGATCCGAACAATAATTCGATCACGGTATCTGAATCAACGATGGATTTCTCGGATGCCAAGTATGCGGGCTTTAATTTCAAAGAAGATCTTACCGTCGAGCCAGGAGATTTCATCGCATTCTATACAGGGGAATTGAGTGAGGCCTCTCAGCTTCTCAACTATGCACAGATCAGAGCAGTTAATCATGCTAATAATACGTATACGATTACTTATGAGGCTATTAGTGAAGAAGCAATGCGCAGCTCATTCGATTATTATAAAAAAGATCAAAAAGTAGAGAATGAAAAGCTGCTTAGTGATGATAGCATTGCCCAACTGGAAGCAGAGATGACTAGTGAAGCAATGGATAGCGGATTTGCACAGCGCGCTTCAGGCTATCTTGCGTCAATGGCACTGCAAACAGACAGCTTTAAGGAGCTTAATGTAGATAACCAGTTCAGTGACAGCGATATTCAGTATCTCAGTGAAAATGCAGCTGCAGGTACTAGCTTGATGAAGATAGCCGGCTCAAAGGTGGAAGTATCTGTTGAACAAGTAAAGGTAGATATTTCACCGAACCTAAACCACTTCGAAGGAAAAACAGGTATCCGCGCCGCTTTACAAATTGAAGCAGAGGTAACCATCGAGGTTAGTGCAAATCACGAAATTAAAATTAAATTAACAGGGACATTTGAGCAAGAATTTTCAGTTAACCTTAGCGCCGGTGGGAATATTTACTGGGAAGAATTCTGGTTTTTCTCAATACCCGTCGATTATTCAGTATATGCCAATCTTGATGTATATACGTATACGGCCGTAAGATTCGATGCCAATCTCGGTCTATTCGAGAAAGAGGAAGATATTGATTGGAAGAGTGATGATGTTATTAACGTCGCAAGACAAATTAAGAAGGTTATGGAAGAGTCTGAAAAGTACACAGATACGGAAATTGATGAGATCTCAGACAGCTTACCGGATCTATATGCAGATTTCCTGGACAATGAAGATATTGATTGGGTTGATATCGTTACACAAGAAATATTTAGGACCCAAGTGCGAGTCGTTAATGGTATTTTTGAGATTGTATTTAAGGCAGAGTTCGTAGTTAGTGCAAAGGTTAATATCTCGGTTGGAATTATATATACGTATGAAAATGGTCAACGCTATGGTTTCAATATGCGCATCATTGCAGCTGAGGTTAGTAACTCTCAAACTACGCTTGTACCTGAAAAGTATAACTTTACCTTCTATGCGATGGGTGAATTAGGGTTAAGAGCCGGGATTCGTCTTACGGTAGAGGTCGGTGCCTTATCCACGGAGCTTAATAGTATAGGAGTGCAAGCAGAGCTAGGAGGGTATATAAAATTATGGGGCTTCTTCTATTATCATTATGAGAGGACTGAAGGGAAACCTGCGATTTCTAGTATGAAAGGGGCTTATCATGCAGAGATCGGGCTGTATTTAGAAATAAAAATTATTGCGCAGGCGTTTAAGGGAACCTTCTCAGTCGTACCTTACTCGACGACCTATGAGAAGCCTCTATTTGAAATGGGTACACGTAGCGCGATCCTGGATTTCTCTTACGAACAGGATGATGTTGAGCCGATAGAGATGCATGGTGAGTTTGGGAAGACGTCTTATCAATTACCACTTGAATACTTTATGATGGATAAGATGGATTTACACGATGGTGAACTGACTTCTTCTCCACAAGATGTTTCTTACTTTAGAATCAGTTTCTCGAACAGGGACAACTTCAGGTATGATCCCCGCAACCGTACTATCACACCTGATCGTGATGATGAAACCGGATATGATACAGAATTATATATCACTTATGACGGGCCAAGCGCATCATTAGGTTCTGATCCTCTGACTCGTACCTATACAGTCTCATATGATAATCTTAAAGACAGCTATACGATGACATTAAAGGAACTTGATGAAAAATTACCAATTTCTGATATGAGAATTATGCGGCAAATTAGTGGTAAATATTTGTCGGCGATTCCTCAGATCCCGGATCCTACCAAGCTAGGGTATACATTCATAGGCTGGTATAATGAGAGCCTGGGAACGATAGGTTGGAAGGTTCCGCTTCCAACTGTAATGGATGCCAAAGATCTTAATTTCTATGCTGCATTTCAACCTGCTACGGATACGCCGTATCTGGTAGAAACCTATACTGAAAATTCATATGATGATGGCTACACATTAGTTGATACAGAAAAATTAAGAGGAAAAACGAATGCTGTACCTTCAGTAGGTCCGAAAGACATCCCAGGATTCATTACGCCTCAAAAGACTCAAGTGGTTATTAAGGCAGACGGATCAACTGTAATCAAGTACTCATATAAACGCGAAATGATCGAGCTAACCTTCCAGCTTGACTATTCGAAGGCAACAGATGATGTACCAATTGCCGCAACGCAATATATTGAATATATGAAGTATGGGGCCAGTTTGGATGTTCCGAGCTATGTGACGAATATTAAAGGTCTTACTTTCCTTGGATGGGAATCAATGGATAATATTGTTCCGGCTACACCGAAAACCTACACGGCCTATTTCGATTTGAAGAAGGATATGAGGGTACTTGTAGAATATTATTCAAGAGACAGCTACGAAGGAGAATTCTCGAAAGTGGGCAGTGAAATTTATCTGGCAACTGCATACAAAGTGTTCAATGCACGTACCCAAGCGGCAGGCTATTATAACAGTCCCAATGAGTACGAGTTAGCAGATGATTGGGGTCTTCCAACAGATTATACAATTGTAGTAGATCCGGAACGTCCTAAAAATGAGCTTGTAGTGAGGCAATACCTACAGCGTAAATATGAGCTAACGTTTGATTCGAATGAAGGAACTTTTGCTGATGGTGTTTCTGGAAAAAGCTATTTAAGTGCAGGAATGCCTTATCAAATACCATCTGACCCAACGCGTGAAGGTTATACATTTACAGGCTGGTCACCAGCAATTCCGTCAGAGAATCGTGAAATGCCAGCGGAAAATCTGACCTACACTGCACAGTGGACGGAGGCTGCAGAACGTCAAAAGTATACGGTGGAGCATTATCAAAGAGGTACGGGTATTGATGCTCCATTTGAATTAGTGGATACAGAAGAGCTAGAAGGAATAGTAGGGGACACGGTAACTGCAACCCATAAAACCTACTCTGGGTTCTATGCTCTAGAAGGAACAGGTACCGATTATGCAACCATAAGCAGTGGAGTGGTTGATGAAGATGGCAGTACGACGCTCCATCTATATTATGATAGAAATGTATATAAAGTGAAATTTATCTACATTGATCCATTTACACAAGAAGAAAAGCTAATCAATGAGGAAACCTATCGTTTCGGCGTACAATTCACGATTCCAAGTAAATCTGTCTGGGGATTAGGAGTGACTGGAATTGGATGGAAGGCGTTAAACGGGGCACCGGAAATTGATGAGTATGCTATGAACTTAGTACCGGCACAAAATGTGACTTATGAGCTTATCTTGCCTGACGAAGGAAGCGGAGAAGGTGGAGAGGGTGAAAATCCGGGATTTCCAGGTTTTCCGGGATTTCCGGGAAGTCAATTCCCAGGCCTTACGGGTTTTATAAAGTTCTAATGTAGTTGTTATCATTTAGTTGGTTCTTATGAAAAGGTTCATCGCGGCTGACTGCTGCGATGAACCTTTTTTGCTGACTGTTCTATCACATAGATCACTTAATTTGCCGTCTTATTGATGAAGTCAATCTCATTTCTGATCCCTTTATGAGCGTCATTCCACAGGCTCTTTGTCATCATCTCGGCGTTTTTCTCGTCACATACCCAGCCCAGGTTTTCACCGATACCATCGGCCGTAATAATGCTTGCAAGCAAATATGCTATAATTTATTGGTGATAATAATTCTCAGTTAATATGAGAGGGGTCCAACATGCCGGGACAAGAATCTACAGATAAGCCCCATGGGCAACCACGTATTCATCCGCATCATGTGCAGGATTCCAGGAATAAAATAAATAGAACAGTGGTTCATATGGAAGAACATTTTGAAGAGGCCATTTCACGTGAACAGCTTGCGGTCATTGCCGGGCTTAATCCAGAGCACTATTCCAGAATGTTTAGCAAATACAAAGGAGTAAGCCCCATTAGCTATTTAACAGGATTACGAATGGAGAAAGCCATGGAGCTTATAAAGCATTCGCAGTATTCAATTGCCGAGATTGCCCGAAGGGTGGGTTACTCGGATCCGTATCACTTTAGCCGCCGCTTCAAACAATTGTATGGTGCCGCACCCACTCATTTTAAGAAGCAGGCTTGGCCCAGAGTAATCGCACTGGAAGGGTTAGGTCATTGCCAAGCACTCGGTGTTGATCCGGTTGCTGTTAATCTGGAACATACAAATGGGTATCTGCGTGTGCCTGAATCCAGTCAGATCCTGAACATTAGCCCTGATATAACCCCGAAATTGGATATCAACCAGCTTCTAGCCTTATCCCCTTATGCAATCGTGACCTCGAATCCCCTATTGGAGCAGCAGTTGGTTAAGGTAGCTCCTGTGATTAAGATTGATGTTCTCGAAGACCCCATTTATAAGCAATTGTTTGCAGTAGCTGAAGGTCTTGACCGGGAGCTGGAGGCTCTCGCTTGGGTGGGGAGTTATGAAACGCAATGTACGGAGCTGCGATCACACTTATTTGGATTCATGGGCGGTGAGCGGGTTGCGATTTTGCGTGTGAGAGAGCAGCTTCTGCAAGTATACGGTATGCTTAATATGGGTTATCCTCTATATCATTCTTTGCAATTAACACCACCGGAAAAAATATCAATGCAATGCATATGCAACGTTCATTTTCATTCTAGTGTCATCACGATCGAGGAATTGCCGTTCTTTGAGGCGGAGCATCTCTTTGTTGTTGTTCAGCCAGATGACGGAGCGAATAAACAGTGGCAGGGGATTACTCAGACAGAAGCTTGGCGTAATTTTCCCGCAGTTCGCAGGGGGAACATACATCATCTGGATGTGGGCAAATGGCTCAGCAATGATCCGGTCTCGATCACGATGCAAATGCATGAAGCTGCAGAGAAGTTAATGAGGAGGCACCGGCATCATAATTATCCATCCCGGATGCAATAAGGGTCTATGGAGGCGGCAAAAGGACTAGGGTAAAATCTGTAGTGATAATCATTATCACTATCAAAGACTTAGCAGGAGGATAACCATGGTCCAGTTAGTTAGAGGCTCTAAGACAATACTAGTTGCGGGTGTTGCATTGTTCATGCTATTGATGATTTCGGCATGCGGCAATGCCGGGAAAGAAAACATGAGTAACCATGCAGCGCCGGATACGCCGCAACAGACAGGCTCAGTAGCGACAAAGGTTGTAACGGATGATTTGGGACGGGAAGTAGAAATACCTGTTGCTCCGCAGCGAATCATTGCGGGTGATTTTGCAAGTGAACTGCTGGAGCTTGGCGTAATACCCGTTGGTGCAGGTGACAATAGTTATAAAATTGTATATACGCTCGATCAGATGAAGGGTGTAGAGCGGATTGGAGACCCGCCGAACGTAGAAAAGATATTGGAGCTTGAGCCTGACCTCATCTTGGCGCCAACCGTTTTTAATGAGATCTATAAAGAGCAAATGGAACAAATCAGTAAAATTGCGCCGGTCTATTATCTTTCTTTTGATCAGGACCCGATTTACGACATTTTCACCAAAATAGCCAGCCTCGTAAACAAGGAGCCGGAAGCCGATGCATGGATTAAGGGCTATGAAGAGGAAGCCGATGCAGCAAGAACGCAATTAAAACAATCGCTGGGGAAGGAGACTGTCTCGATTGTTCGTGTGGAAAAGGGAAGATTGCGCATATATCTGAACCGAAACTTCGGCGGCTATATGCTTCACAGCGGATTGCAGGCGAACGCCCCTGAGGCGGTGACGGCGGAAATAGCGAAAAACCCGTTTAGCTCAGCAATCGAAATATCGCTTGAGCAGCTTCATGAATATGCCGCGGATCATATGCTGCTTATCGTTCGTAATGAGGAAGACGACAAACAGGCAATGGAGGAAATTGAAAAGCTGGGCCTATGGAAGGGTCTCCCCGCAGTCAAACATGGACGCGTTCACAAGCTAGAGACGGAAAAGTATTACGGATCCGATATCGTTACTATTCGCGAGACAATGAAGGAAGCAGTAACGATGCTCGTTAGCGGGAATGCAAAATGATGACAGATGGGAATACCCCTAAATCTAGCGAATTGGTTAGAGTTATAAGGGAACGAAGGACGATACGTGATTTTAACGGTCAACCGCTGGATAAAGATGTCCTCATGGACATTCTGCGCGATGCACAATGGGCTCCCTATCATTCCCGTAAAGAACCGTGGCGATTTATTCTCTTTATGGGAGAAGGCAGGCTGAAATTCGCTGAAGCGGTGGGCCTTACCTATTCAGATGAAGTAAGGGACCGCTGGGGAGAATGGGCGCGCAACCAGTATTGCAATCTCATACCAGCCCACCTTATCGTTACCTACGATGCAGATCCCCGCCAGAAATATTGGGAGGACGCGCTGTCTGCTGCGGCTGCTCTCATTCAGAATATTCAGCTGCTCGCTTGGGAACGGGAAATAGGGGTTGTGTGGAAAACCAACGAATGCAATTGGAACCCGGCCTTTCACCGTGCTGTCGGAGTTAAGCCGGACGAACGGATTGCTGGTATTCTACATCTCGGCTATTTTGACCGGACACCTAAGCCCCGCAAGCGTAAGGCAATTGAACAATGCTTAACGCTGATTGATTCCTAAGTTGTCCCAACCAATTTCATAATATAAAAACTTGCCATTACAGACAGCACGGAGAACCGTATTATAAGTAGGGCAAGTTTTTTGGAGAAAAGCTCGCAGGAGCCTGTATTTGCAGCATTCCAACGATAGGAGCAGGGTATGTTACGCTCCGATTGGAATGCTGTGTATACGGGCGTTTGTGAGTTTAATTGTACTACAGAGTTAATATCGCGGTAGAGCCATCTTACAAAAGGGTAGGTTGCGAATGGAGGCAAACGTTACCATCCATGACCGCTACTACATGGTGACCTTTACTTTAATTAGTAATTTCCTGAGGGACTCACTTTCTGCTTCGGTAAGGCCTTGGATAATGCTCTTCTCGACTTCCATGAATATTGTATTGAATTCTTCAACGAGGTCGCTCCCTTTTTTCAATAAATATATTTTTTTCTGGCGCTCATTATCTTCCGGAATCACCCGCTTGATGTATCCCTTTTTCTCCAGCCCTTGAAGCATACTAGTGATGGTGGCACCCTTCCGGTTGAAATGTTCAGCCAAATCCTTCTGGATTACCCCTTTGTCTTGATGTTCAAAAATATAGCCCATCATTTGCCCCTGCTGGGCGTTCAGGCCCAGCTCCGACAATCGGGCGTTCGCCATGCTTCTAATCTTCATTCCAATGGATCGGATTAAATCCGAATACGGGGTAAGTGAAACATGTTCTGTCATAATACACACAGTTCCCCTTCTATACTTAGAATTCTAACTTTAAGAAAATCATAATGTCCTTTCATCTAACTGTCAATTACACAATGTTTCCACTCTAACAGATAACACGTGACAATTAGAACTCTAACTATTATAGTTCTATCTATAAACAGTACATTCATATCATTACTGGAGGGAAACGCAATGATTACTGCAATTACCAATGCAAGGATTTTTGACGGCGAGAAAGTGATTGGAGCTGAAACGGTCCTGATCGAAGGCGAGAAGATTATATCGGTGGGCGGTGAAATTCCCGAAGATGCGACCATTATCGATGCTGAAGGAGGGACTTTGCTTCCCGGTCTGATCGATGCGCATGTTCATACTTCCGTGGAAGGTCTGAGGGACGCTCTGCAATTCGGAGTAACGACAGAACTGGAAATGATGGGCGGATTCACGAAAAATGGCCGTGAAACACAATTGAAAGGGATCGAGGATATTGCCGATGTACGATCTGCAGGGATGGGGGTCACACCTCCCGGTGGTCATCCGGATGAACTCATGCCTGGAGACGGAGAAATTCCAGATTTTGTACTGAAGGAATTGGAGAAGATGAGCGAAGAAGATCGGAATGCCCTGCTGGCTGCTCATGCACATGATCATGGAGAGGCTCCTTCGTTATCAACCCCGGACGAGGCTATAACATTCGTGGGTGATCAAGTTAGAGATGGAGCTGACTATATCAAGATTATGATCGAAGAAGGAACCGTATTAGCAGCGCCTGGACTGCCGGTCTTAAGCCAGGATATTCTGAGAGCGGCTGTAGAGGAAGCGCATCGGCAACACAAGATTGCGATTGCCCATGTATTGACTGCGGAATCCTCTCGGCAAGCGATAGAGGTTGGTGTCGAGGGACTCGCTCACTTATTCATCGACCGCCCTGAAACGACTCCGGAACTGGTGAGAATGATTGCGGAGGCAGGTGCTTTTGTTACGCCATGTCTCGTCTTGAACTCCTCAATTATCGGTAAACCCGCTTCGGAAATGGCGGAAGATCCGCGTGTGAGTTCCAAGCTTAGTCCGGAATGGATCGATACTCTGAATGCCAGCTTCAATACCTACCCGCAAGGCAGTATGGAAGACAACTATCGGAACGTAATGGACCTTCACCATGCAGGTGTTGACATTCTGGTGGGTACGGATGTCTCTGTACCGGTACCAACGCTTGGCGGACTTGCCCATGGAGTAAGCGTACACCATGAAATGCAGCTATTGGTGGAAGCGGGATTCACACCTGTAGAAGCCCTTCAGTCAGCAACTTCGAAGACGGCCCGCCGCTTCGGCTTGGATGACCGCGGTCGTATTGTGGAAGGGGCAAGAGCTGACCTGGTGTGGGTTGACGGCGATCCGACGACCCATATTTCGGATACGTTATCGATCCGCGAAGTATGGCAGCGCGGTATTCAAAAATTGGCGAAGGCCTAAAATCATGAAGGCGCAATCTGAGAATGCACAGGCAGATTGTTCATTGCGAAAGATATTACCATATTATTGACTGTCGCCGCAGGCATGTTCCTGGTTATCCTGGATAGTACGGTGATGAACGACAATGATGCAGATTAACACCCATGTTCTCAAGTCGTCGCCCAAGGAGCTTGTCAGTCGTGTAACGCCGATTACAGCCTCCGCGCAGCAAATTATGTCATCATTCGGAATCACGATAACGACTGCTTACCTCACTAGGCAGATCCGGAATTTACCTGTACAGCACACCATAGAGGATGTGGGGCGGGCATTTGGTCATTCCTTCTGGATTACGTTCTCCTTCGCGCTAGTCGCCTTGGTTTTGTCTTTTGGATAAAGGAATAGCCAGTAAGCTTTGGTAAACTTGGAGTGTTAACTCTATTGGACAAGAAGCACCCGCCTCATAGGTGGTATGTAGTTCACTCGGATCATCTCCACCTTGTGGAGAGCAGTGGTCTTGTTTTTGGGAAATGCTTATAAACATATGCTAAACTGATAATAAATAAAATCAGAGATAGGACAGGAAGAGATTCAATGGGAAGAAAACAGTCTTTCACGGAGACAGAGCTGCTGGATATGACAAAAAAATTAGTGCTTGAGCATGGGTATGACGGTTTTCACCTCAAGCTGCTCTCCCAGCATCTGTCAGGAGCCCGAAGCACGATTTATCAATATTACTCCAATAAGGAAGAGATCGTGGCTGCTTGTATGAAGCGCGTAATGGCAACGGTATTAGAAAATGCATTAGCCATTGATGAGGCTGATCCTATGGACGCCCTCGAACAGCTGCTTCTCGTTTATGTAGAAGAGTCTGCACTACATCAGCTTTTAGGAAATGCCAGTAAAATTAATACTGCTAATTCATCTGCAGCCGCCAGAGATCTTGAATTTATTGAGGAAGCACATATGACCCTGAAAGTTCAATTATCACGCTTATTTGAACGCGCACAACAGAATAATGACCTGCGGCAGGATATCCCACTTCCTGTACTTATTGGTGTATTCTTTAACTTAATTGATACACCTAATATGCTGGAAATCCCAGTACCCGCTTGGGGAAAGCTGTTGTTTCAGATGTGGACCGGAGGAGCCAAGAGCTAACCTCAGTCTTGGATTTAATTTGACACAGGTGTCATTTATACTGTTTAATTAATGTTGTGGCGTGATGGCGAGTCTAAATTGACACTTGTGTCGAAAAAAGGTCGAGGAGTTGGAAAAGGAATGTTTTTAGCTATGAAAGAATTGATGCACAGCAAAATGAGATTTTTGATGATCATCATTATTTTTGTACTGCTAGCCTGGCTGGTATTTATCTTATCCGGGTTAGGGAATGGCCTGTCTACGTTAGCTGCGTCAACCTTTAAGACGATGAAGGCGGATTATGTCATTTTTGAAGAAGGATCGCAGTCCTCCATGAGCAAGTCACTACTGTCTGATCAATTACTGGCGGAGGTGGAGCTACTACCCAATGTTAGTGCTGCCGCACCTATGGGAAGTACGATGGCAACGGCGTTGAAGGAACCAAGCACCAAGAGTGAAGATAAGCTGGATATCGCAATTATAGGAATCAACCCGGGAAGCTTCTTGGAACCGGCTGTCGTGGAAGGGGAAGGCCTATCTTCTGATAACCCTACCGGTGTTGTAGTGAATTCGACCATGAAGGATGAGGGCTATAACATTGGTGACACTTTTCAATTAGATGGCACGATGGAATCACTGACGATTATAGGCTTTGCCGAGAACCAGACCTATAACCACGTTGCATCCGTATTCACTCCGATGGCGGAATGGCGGAAGATTACCTTCGCGGCTCCGGGTTCGGATAAAGGAGTTGCAGGGCCCGTTAATGCGATTATGTTACAAGGCAAAGATATCGATCCTGATGTAATGAATAGCAAGCTGACAAATACGGACACGGTTACCCGGGCGGCCGCAGTTCAAGGAATGCCAGGGTACAAGGAAGAGAACGGTACTATCTTAATGATGCTGGCATTTCTGCTCGCAATCGCCGCATTCGTGCTTGGGGTATTCTTTTATGTAATGACGATGCAGAAAACTAACCAGTTCGGCATTATGAAGGCTATAGGTGCCAGTAACAGGTTCTTGAGCAAAGCCATTGTATCGCAAGTGTTTGTGCTTTCGATGACTAGTATTGTAGTCGGAGTCTTACTGACTTATGGAACAGCTGCCATAATGCCGAAGGGTATGCCATTTAAGCTGGAGCCTGGTCTTGTCGTCTCGTATTCTGTTATCTTGCTTATTATCGCTATGTTAAGTTCGCTGGTATCAGTACGAAAGATTACAAAGATTGATCCGCTCAAGGCGCTCGGGAGGGTTGAATAATGAATAAGGGATTACAAATGAGTGAAGTTACCAAGTATTATGCCGAAGGAAGCAATCGGATCGCGGCACTCGACCATGTTTCCATTTCAGTGGACCCGGGGGAGTTTGTTGCTGTAGTTGGACCGTCGGGTTCAGGTAAAAGTACCTTTTTGTCTATTGCTGGAGCACTGCTCAAAGCTTCAGAAGGAGAAGCAAAGCTGAATGGACATCCTATTTCTAGGCTTACTGCACAAGAACTGGCGAATATAAGACTACAAGAAATCGGATTCATTATGCAATCATCGAATTTGGTTCCTTATCTAAATGTTCTTGATCAATTGCTGATCATAAAAAAGATGTCGGGAAAGGTTAAAAGAGAGGACAAGGAGTTCGCCACTAAACTGCTGGCAGAGCTGGGTCTGGGCTCGAAATTAAATAGCTTTCCGGAAGAGCTCTCAGGCGGGGAGAAGCAGCGGACAGCGATTGCCCGTGCCCTAATTAATAATCCCAGCATCATCTTGGCGGATGAGCCGACAGCAAGTCTGGATACCAAACGTGCACATGAAGTGGTCAGTCTAATCGCGCAAGAAGTGAATTCGGGACAGAAAGCGGCGATTATGGTTACTCATGATGAGCGTATGCTTGAATATTGCGACAAGGTCTACCGGATGGAGGATGGAAAATTGTCTTTGCAGTAATGCATATCCGGCAATCCTGCTACTACTATTTGTTGAGAAATCAGTAATTATTAAATAGAATAAATTATTAAGAGGATCGGCTAATAAATTTGTACACATAAGGAGATGAAACTATGGCAGAAAATAAATTACTAAGAATGGACAACGTCGGTATCGTTGTCGAGTCTTTGGACGACGCAATTTCTTTTTTCGAGGAGATTGGCCTGAAGCTCGAGGGGCGAGCCACCGTCGAAGGTGAATGGGCAGGCCGCGTAACCGGACTGGGTTCTCAATACGTAGAGATTGCTATGATGGTTACCCCGGATGGCCACAGCCGAATTGAACTTTCGCGATTTATCAACCCGCCTGCTATATCAGATCACCGGACTGCTCCTGTAAATGCTCTCGGTTATCTACGTGTCATGTTCACCGTTGAAGACATTGACGAAATGGTATCCAGACTCACTAAGTATGGTGCTCAGCTCGTTGGCGAGGTGGTTCAGTACGAGGACTCGTATAAGCTCTGCTACATTCGTGGAACCGAAGGAATTCTGGTCGGTTTGGCGGAACAACTAAGTAATAAATAAAGATAAGAGCGGAGCATAAGCTAACAGCTTTATGCCCCGCTCTTATTTACGTTCACTCGTTTTCATGCGCCAGATCCTCTTCGCTCAAGAAAAATAACCCCCGTTTTGCTAGTGCTTAGACTTCGGCGTTTCCAATCTGCTACGCTCACGCATGGCGTTCATCTGCCTGGCGTGTCTTTCGGCACGGCGGCGTCCTCTTGTTTTGAGTTGGCTAAGCATAATGAGTAGCCCCAAAACCCCCAACCCATAAGAAACAAGATGACTCACTTCATTCCACAGGTTTGCCGCAGTCAGAAGGGATACCGCCCCGATGATTGTTGCAATAATCCGCTGTGTATTTTTATTTTGCGTATCGATCAATTTTTGCTCGAAGGAGCTCGATAGCTTTACCCGTAAATTTCCGCTATCCATTTTATCTACCGCAGATATGAACTTCTTGGTCGTAGGAAGGATTCCTTTGAGAATGCTCTTGCCTTCATCTACAACGTTAGAGAAGACATTTCCCCGCAGATCCCTGCGCACAACCTCTTCGACATAAGGCTTAACGGTCCCAATCAAATCAAGTCCGGGGTCCAGTCCGGTACAAAGTCCATACACCGTGCCTATGGCTTTTCCCAAAAATGTTGTGTTTGCCGGTAACTGAAAAGGCTGAGAATAGAGGAAATCACGTAACTCTTCAGCATTATCGCCTGATGTCACGAAGCTAAGGTCAAACGTATCCCCGTTGATTTGTTCAAATAGTAACGTAAGGTTCCTTGCGAATACCTCTAAATCTACATTCCGTCTTAAAAATCTCAAACGGGTGAGGGCGTCGATTGCGCCGTGAGCATCTTTTAAATACACCGCCATCAGAAGTGCTACCATTTGCGTCTTCATATCCTCGGCAATTCGTCCGACCATTCCATAATCAATTAAGGCTATGGTGCCGTCAGGCTGGACGAGAACATTGCCCGGGTGCGGGTCTGCGTGAAAGAAGCCTTCTAATAGAATCTGCTCTACGAAAATTTCTATCAGCGATGTCGCTAATTGGGTCCGGTCCACACCCCAGGCATCCAGCTGGGCAAAATCATTGATTTTTACACCCTCCAAAAACTCCATGGTTAGAACTTTCGAAGTGGTATAGGACCAATGAATGCCTGGAACCACGATATCATCCCGATGGATAAACTGCATCTGGAATTCTTCTGCATTTCGCCCCTCTTGCTCATAATCGAGCTCGTCCATAACGGTGTCGTGAAACTCATCATACACCGCATCCAGGTCCATGAAGTCTGCAATCTTCGTCTGGCGTTTCAATAACGAAATAGCAACCTGTATGGATCTCCAATCAATGGCGATAATGTCCTCGACCCCGGGACGCATCACTTTCACTGCGACTTCTTCACCTGTTCGTAAGGTCGCCCGATGTACCTGTCCTAAGGAAGCCGCTGCGATAGGAATTGTATTAAACTCAGCAAAAATCTCACTAATAGATACTCCGAGTTCGCTCTCTACCTTGTGCTTAATCTCGGAATAATCTACGAATTCTACGGAATCCTGCAGCTTGGACAGTTCATCAATAACTTCCTTCGGCAAAATATCCACCTGTGCACTAACATGCTGCCCAAGCTTGATAATTAAGCCACCCATATCCATCGCGGTCTTCGTAAAATACGCTGCCTGTTTTCGATATAAGGCTTTTGTTTTCGCCTCTAAGCGCCGTCCCGGAATAAAATACTTTTGCTTGCCCAGCCACCAGAAATCCCAGGCGAACTTAAAAATCATCCGCATGGTTCTTCTGAACCGGACATCCTTCATTAATTTAAAGAATTCGCTCATTCTTTTTCATCTACCTCAGGTCTTTTTTCAGCGGCTGCCGGCTCCTGATCATCATCTTCATCTTCTGGAATCGTAGTGCTTTTATCAAAGATCGCTTGGGCCATGCTTTCAAACTTTTTCGAAGCGCTCATGAAGAAATCGGCAAATTTGTTGAACATTTCGGCTTTGACCAGAATGACAGCGCCCTTGCGCTTATTTCCGAAAACGATGAATTTCTCACCTGGCTTGATATCAAGCTCTTCCCTTGCTTCTCTAGGAATAACTACTTGTCCCCGCTCGCCCATTGAGGTTGTTCCCAGCACTTTGCCATGCCCGAATCCGTGACTATTTTCTTTTTTTTGCTGCATTCTAATCTCTCCTTAGATGATGAATCTGCACCAGTATGATGTTTCATACTAATCATATCATCAATGAATGTTGTTTGCTAAAGTCTACAATCCGTTATTTGTCTGAAATTTGTCTAAAAATACTGTTCTAGCTCGGCGATAAACAAGCATTCTTCCGCGTTACTGTGAATACCCTTATGAATGGTGCGAAAATCCGTAATCATTAAGGTAGGAGAAAGGGGCTCGAATGATGGAAGGCTCAGGAATTAGTGAGGGAAAGAAAAGGATTACGGCGAAAATAAGAGGTTACTTGATGGTGGTAGCTATCATCGTTTCGTTAATGACGTTAGGGTCTCCTGTAATTGCCGGAGGCGATCAAGGGGGGACTCCCACGCAACTAGTCGTGACTTATGAGACGAACGGAGGCTCAACGATTGCCCCGCAACTTGTATCGGCGTCCGGAGGTAAATTGGTGTTTCAGTATACTCCGGTGAAGGAGTGCTACAGCTTCGCAGGCTGGTACTACGACAGTGCGCTGACGCAAGCCTATAGTGGATCAGATCTAATCACCAGAAATCTAACGCTGTATGCAAAATGGGCGGCTACGGGAGAAAATATGCTGTGCAGTGCGGCTACATTGACTCCGAATTTGGCATTGAACAGACCCGCGACGGTTGACAGTACGTGCAACGCCTCGCAGACTGCGGCCAAAGCCGTGGAAGGCAGCGTCATCAATGATAGCAAATGGTGCTCCAAGTCCGGCAACCGCTGGCTGCAGATCGATCTTGGCTCCGTGAAGCAAGTGAACCAATTCGTCATCAAGCATGCAGCAGAAGGCGGGGAGACCCCTTCCTATAACACGAAAGCTTACAATATTCAGGTCAGCACCGATGGTACGAACTGGAGTACAGTAGTCAAAGTGACCAATAATCTGAAAAGCGTGACAGTAGATAATATCGCTTCAGTATCAGCAAGATATATCAAGTTAAACGTTACAACGCCTACGCAAACCACGAACCCTGCGGCAAGAATCTATGAGTTTGAGGTATACGGGCCTCCAAATATGGCATTAAATAAACCCGCGACGGTTGACAGTACGTGCAATGCCTCGCAAACTGCGGACAAAGCTGTGGAAGGCAGCGTCATCAATGACAGCAAATGGTGCTCCAAGTCCGGCAACCGCTGGCTGCAGATCGATCTCGGCTCCGTGAAGCAAGTCAATCAATTTGTCATCAAGCATGCATCGGAAGGCGGAGAGACCGCCTCCTATAATACGAAGGCCTACAATATTCAGGTCAGCACCGATGGTACGAACTGGAGCACGGTGGTCAACGTAACCAATAATACGCTTGGTATTACGGTAGACAATATAACAGTAGTATCAGCCCGGTATATTAAGCTGAACGTAACGGCGCCTACACAAACCACGAACCCTGCGGCCAGAATCTTTGAGTTTGAGGTATACGGACCAGGTTCTATTTCACCGTAAGGGATTTTTTCGAGAAGTCGTGCGAAGGATAGTAATATAGTTCGCTTGTTGATCTGTAGAATATTTATTAAAATAATCAAAAAACGGCTGGCTCAGGGAAACCTGACCAGCCGTTTTTTTTTGGAATCTCCTAGGTTAGGATGATGACTATTCCTGTAAATCCAGGGCTCTCACAGTAGCTTGTTTTAAGGCATCCATCAAAATCAAATAGGGACGCGGACCGTAGCTGATGCGGGCAACGCCTAACGATGCCAGTTTCTGGAGAGGGGGTGAATCCGGGGAGATCATAACGTTAACAGGTAGTGAAGACTCCTGGCATAATTTCTCGATCAGCATTTCATTACACAAGCCCGGCACGAAGAATCCGTGAGCGCCGGCTTCGGCATAGGCGTGTGCCCTTTGAAGGGTAGCTTCCAGGTGAGTCTCATCATGCTCGTGGGCGGCGGTCTGTAAGAAGATATCGGTACGAGCATTAATAAAAAGAGGAATCGATGCCTCCTCAGCGGCTTCCCGCACAGCTGCGATACGCAAGACTTGCTCCTCTATGGAGTGTAGTCCCGGTTCATGGATCTTCCGATCTTCAAGATTGACGCCTACGGCTCCGCACCCGATGATTTTCAACACATTGTTCTTGATAATCTCCGGAGAAGGTCCATAACCGCCTTCTATATCAATGGTAATGGGCAGATCTACACTATTGCTAATCCGCTGAAGATTGGATAGAACGAGCTCGAAAGGAAGCTTCTCCCCATCATCGTATCCATGCGCTGCAGCTACAGACCAACTGCCGGTAGCAATAACCTGGCCCCCCGCTCCTTGAATAATTTGTGCACTTCCGGCATCCCAGGCATTGACGAGGACTAGCGGGCTGCCGCTTCTGTGCAATTCGTGAAGCTTCCGTGCCTGTTCAAGTTGACTTTTCATTGTATTGACCTCCGATTTTCTCATGATTTAGCAGCCATTCTTTGCGTGCGACTCCGCCGCCATACCCGCCGAGTTCGCCGCTGGTGTTAATTACGCGATGACAGGGAATGACGATGGCTATTTGATTGGCTCCATTCGCTTGTGCTACCGCACGATAGGCGGCGGGCTTGCCAAGCGCCAGTGCGATATCTGCGTAAGAACGGGTATCGCCCGGTGGGATTTTCTTTAGCTGTTCCCACACGCTCTTCTGAAAAGGCGATCCCACCAGATGGAGAGGCGTCTTAAATTCGGTTAACGTTCCCTCAAAAAATTGACTCAGTTCTCTCTCAATCGACTGAATATGGGGTGTCTGTCCGGGTATAATCGCCGCCTTCAATCTTGTCCTTAACCGTTCAACCTCGCGTTCCAGACCCCGGCGGTCTACGAACTCCAGGAGATACAGCCCACTGTCGTCCGCTACTGCCATCATGGGGCCGAGCGGCGTGTCCAGCCACGATGCTCTAAGAATAAGGCTATCCTCTAACCGAGTAGGCGCTGCGCCCATAATGCGGGAGAAGGCATCCCGGAATCCGCTGCTGGAATCATAGCCGGAGGCTAATTGTGTATCGATAATCTTCCCTCCCGACCGGATGCTCTTCAAAGCGAGTCCCATTCGACGGGACCTGGCGTACTCAACGAAGGTCATACCAAAGCGCTTTTTAAATTGACGGCGGGCAGTGGATTCATCAATGGATAGCTCTTTGAAGTCTTGTCCCTTCCAGCGCTTCTCCGGGTTCTGCTCAACGGCCTCGACAAGCAGCCGGACGATATCAGAGACATGATTCGGATGCGACAAGGGACGGCAGCGCTGACAGGGGCGGAAGGAGGCCAGCAGTGCCTGCTGCGCGGTCTCGTAGAACTCACAGTTATCATACTTTGGTTTCCTGGCTGGACAAGTCGGACGGCAAAATACCCCGGTGGAAGTGACGCCCACATAGAAGACACCTTCGTAGTCAGATTTTTTCTCGAGCAGAGCTTGATAATATTCGGCTTTACGTTCCTCATTATGGATCATGATCACACCTACATATTTAAGGATGAGATTAGTATACCCCTTGCTAACGATAGCCGTAGCCGAAAATCAGGCACTTATTTTGTATTCGAATGGGGACACTGGCTTTGTGCGTTTTGCTGCAGCATTAATGTCTCTCTTATTTTATGATTAATGGTAATGATTTGAAATTGATATTTATGAAATTCTTAAACATGAAAGGTTGATCCTACTTATGAATGACAACAACATCACCCGCTTAGCCCAAACGACAATAAGGCTTGTACGCTCTTTGCTGGTTGCCTTGATCGTTGCAATGGTGGCCAGCAGCCTTGCAGCCTGTAACAATTCCACCGTAGGTGAGACAGCGAGCGTGTCTGCGCAGCCGACTCAGAAAACGCCTGTGGTGACGCAAGCCTCCGGCAGCATCTATCTGTACGGTGAAGCACATGGCAATGCCAAGATTATGGACAAGGAGTATGAATTGTGGTCTGAACATTATCATAACGAGGGCATGAGACACTTGTTTGTCGAGCAGTCCTATTTCACCGCTGAATACTTGAACCTATGGATGCAATCTGATAATGACGAACTTCTGGAGGAAATCTATGACGATTGGGAGGGGACAGCGGGTCACACTCCATATACTAAGACGTTCTTTCAGAAAATAAAAAGCGAGTGTCCTGAGACGATTTTCCACGGCACAGATATCGGGCATCAGTATGATTCGACCGGCAGTCGGTTCTTATCTTATCTTGAGGCAAACGATCTGACAGGATCGGAGAGCTATACTTTAACAAAAGAAGCGATCCAGCAAGGGCAGTTATTCTACAGCAAGGAGGACGGCATATACCGGGAAAACATGATGACGGCAAACTTTATCCGTGAATTTGAAAAGCTGGGCAGTGAGAGCGTCATGGGCATTTACGGATCAGCACATACCAATCTTGATGGAGTGGACTATAGTACCCAATCCATCCCTTGTATGGCCAATCAGTTACAGAAGCACTATGGCGGCAACCTTCATTCCGAGGACCTCAGCTGGATTGCTAAAGATATTGAACCTACCAGAGTAGAATCCATCACCTTACAGGGCAAGAAGTATACGGCATCGTATTTTGGAAAGGAGGACTTGAGCGGGTTCAAGGATTACGCCTATCGGGAGTTTTGGCGGTTGGAGGATGCGTATGGAGATGTCAAAGACCTGCCACTGGAGGAAAATGTCCTTCCTTACGATCAATACCCAATGCTGATTGAGACAGGCCAGGTCTTTGTGATCAGCTACACCAGAACAGACGGTTCAGTGGAGACTGAATACCATCTGTCTAACGGAAAGATTTGGGAAGGCATGCGTTCAACACAACAATTCATTGCAGACTGAGCGGTTTTCATAGCTTTTCCATAAACATTGTTTTCATAAAATATTAGATAAATCTTAAAATTTATATTCAATAGTGATACACTAAGATCAGGATTGATCCCAAGCAGGTGTGTGGCCAAGTTATGCGTGCCAGAGCAGGAGTGCCTGCATCCTTCCTGCAAATCGTAGGGTAGAAGGACGGTAGAATATGAGCAACCAACAGACCAAAACAGACGTGATTTTAATTGGTGCCGGAATCATGAGTGCAACACTGGGTTCACTGCTTAAGGAATTAGTGCCTGATTGGAGAATCACTGTGTTTGAGCGGCGTGCGGGTGCCGGGGAGGAAAGCTCCAATGAATGGAACAATGCGGGAACAGGGCATTCTTCATTGTGCGAGCTTAACTACACCACGGAGCAGCCGGATGGATCTATCGACATTAGCAAGGCTATCAAGGTGAATGAGGAGTTTCAGTTCTCGAAGCAATTTTGGTCTTATCTGGTGAACAGCAGACGCATACAAGATCCGCAGGAATTTATCGTACCCGTACCACATATGAGCTTTGTCGAAGGACAGACAGACGTAACCTTTTTACAAAAAAGATTTGAAGCGCTTTCAGGACATCCGCTGTTTCAAGGCATGGAATTCTCCGCTGATCCGGTGCAGCTGATGAAATGGATTCCGCTGATGATGAAGAACCGGACACTCGGCCAGCCGGTGGCGGCAACCCGGATGGAGTCGGGAACGGATGTTAACTTCGGCGCGCTGACACGCATCCTGTTCGGCCACTTGCAGAGCAACAACGTCGATATCCGGTTCAACCATCAGGTTGAGGACCTTAAGCGCACGAAGGACGGCTCTTGGGAGCTTAAGGTGCGGAATGCCGGCAACGGCGCTGCTGAGCGGCATACGGCGAAATTCGTCTTCATCGGGGGCGGGGGAGGAAGCCTGCATCTGCTGCAGAAATCCGGTATCCCGGAAGGCAGAGGGATTGGCGGATTCCCGGTAAGCGGACTGTTTATGGTGTGCCGGAAGCCGGAAGTTGTGGCGCAGCATCATGCCAAGGTATATGGTAAAGCAGCGGTTGGTGCGCCCCCAATGTCTGTTCCGCATCTGGATACAAGGGTGATCGACAAGCAAGAATCGTTGTTTTTCGGACCGTTTGCCGGCTTCTCGCCCAAGTTTCTGAAGTACGGCTCGATGTTTGATCTGGTCACCTCCGTTAAGCCGGGTAATCTCGTCACGATGCTGGCGGCAGGCGCCAAGAATATGCAATTGACCAAATATTTAATCGGGCAAGTCATGCTGTCGAAAGAGCAGCGGATGGAAGCCTTACGGGAATTTGTCCCGAACGCCAAAAGCGGGGATTGGGATCTGGTCGTGGCAGGCCAGCGTGTGCAGATTATTAAAGATACGGCTGCCGGCAAAGGTACGCTTCAATTCGGTACGGAGGTGATCAGCAGTGCCGATGGCTCGATAGCCGCATTGCTGGGCGCTTCTCCTGGGGCCTCTACCGCCGTTTCTGTCATGCTGGAGGTCATCAGCAAATGTTTCCCGCAGCATATTGAAGCCTGGGAGCCGAAGATCAAACGAATGATCCCTTCCTACGGCCTGTCTCTGCAGGGCAACACAGAGCTCTTGAACAAAATCAATACTTTAGCAGCAGAGTCGCTAGGGCTGACGAATGGACCAGGGGAGTCTGTGCAGCAGATTAAGGTAAAGCATTCATAGGAGCAGGTGAGAACTTTCCCGGTGCGGAAGGTTCTTTTTTTGTGCGCGGAATTATTCCCTCGAAGCGTTGCAGGGTTTTTCTATTATTTATGGAAATATGTGAGTGCCTGGAATCAAGTTATTGAGGGAAAGAGGGAATGTAGCTGATGTCCAAGATTCAGTTAGGCCGTACCCGGTTAGCAGGAGCGGATGGCATTCGTGCGATCGCCTGCCTGTCCGTCATCCTGCATCATCTGTCACAAAAGCTGGCGATGCCCGCACAAAAGCCCTGGCTTCAAGAAGTACAGTCGGTTCTCTTGCTTGGGAACAGCGGGGTCAGCTTGTTTTTCCTGTTAAGCGGATTTTTGCTGTCGTTCCCCTTTTGGAGCGCTTACCTGGAAAATAAGCCGTATCCGTCCATCCGGACGTATGCCGTACGCCGCGCTGCAAGAATTATGCCCGGCTTCTATGTATCATTCCTGGTTTGTCTGTTGCTCGTATGGAGGCTGGACATTCCTACGGAGTACCTGTGGCGGAGAATCATAACGGGGTTCACATTTACGTCAGGCTTCCACTATACAACCTTTTTCCCGTCTGACTTGAATGGGCCGTTCTGGTCGATCAGCTTCGAGGTGTTTAGCTACTTGCTTATGCCTGTGTTTATGGCTGTATTGTTTGTGCTCGGCAAGCGGCGTTCGTTCGGAAAAGCGATCTTGTTCTGGGTAGCCGCGTTTGGGTTGGTGCTTGCCATAAACTCCCTCGTCCATCAGTGGTTTACGCCAAGCGGGCAGGGCCGGGGCTGGGATTATGGCCAGATTGGCGGTGCAAAATACTGGATGCCGAATTACAATCCGGTCGGATTCTTCGGCCACTTCGCTATCGGCATCCTGGCTGCTGGTATAACGACCGCGTTCATGCAGCTTGGTGTTAAGGTGGAGCGGCTACGCAAGCTTGGGGTGTTCGACGCAGCCGGAGCCGCCGCTTTGGGTCTTGCCGGTCTGTTGATCTGGCGTATGCGCCACCAGGGCGAATTTGACTTCAGCCTCCAGCACCAGCCCTATTACTTCCCGGCTTATGCCATTTTGTTCGGAATCGTACTGCTGTCAGCACCGTTCAGCGTGATCGTAGGGCGTTTGCTGGATAACCGCTTTTTCCGGTTTACCGCGAAGATTTCGTTCGGCCTGTATATTTGGCATTACTTGTTCATCACACTAATCGAGAAGTACGGCATAGCCGATTATCACTATTCCGGGATTAGGGATGTGTGGCGCTGGCTCGGCATCAGTGTAACCGTACTCGTCATCTCGTATGCGGCGGCGGCAGTCTCTTATTATGTCATAGAGCGGCCGTTCATCCATTGGTCCAAAGGCATGCCGTTCTTCCGGCGCAAGCCCAAGGATGCACCATCGGTTAGTGCAGCATAAGTCAGCTCTCATGCTGTGCTGCTTATTGTGCCCGTTGACTTTTGTCGAAGCCTCGTGATACATTGTGTATGTACGGAATACACAATTTATTGAGGAGGTAGGGTATGCTGGCATTAGATATTCGCAATTTAAATAAAAAATATCCGCACTTTCAGATCAAGGATGTATCTTTTCAATTGGAGAAGGGCTACATTATGGGGTTCATCGGGGCCAATGGCGCCGGTAAAACGACCACGATCAAATCGATCTTGAACATGGTTCATGTCGATAGCGGCGAGATATACATTCTTGGCAAGAATATCGCTGATCACGAGATTGAATTGAAGCAGGAAATCGGATGCGCATTCGGTGATATCGATTTCTATACACGCAGCAAGATCAAGACGCTGACCGATATTACCAGGAAGTTCTATAAGAATTGGAATGATGAAACGTACTACAATTATCTCAAGCGGTTCAAGCTGGATGAGAACAAAAAAATAGCGGAGCTGTCCCGGGGAATGAAGGTGAAGTACAGCTTGGCCCTTGCTTTATCGCATGGCGCAAAGCTGCTCATCCTGGATGAACCGACCAGCGGACTCGATCCGGTCTCCAGAGACGATCTGCTTGATATCTTTCAGGAGCTCATCATCGGCGGCGAGATCAGCATTCTTTTCTCTACTCATATTACCTCCGACTTAGAACGATGTGCGGATTATATAACCTTCATTGAACAAGGACAAATTATTGCCAGCTCCGAGAAAAATGAATTAAAGGAGTCCTACCGTTTGCTCAGCGGCAGTGAAGCCCAATTAAGCGAAGTGAAGGAGCAGTTGATTTCCTACAAAATCAACTCGTTCGGCTTTACCGGACTGATTCATACCAAAGACATTGATCCATCCTCCAGCCTGAGGGCAACCACGCCGAGTCTTGATGAAATCATGATCTACTTTGCGAAAAAGGAGAATGTATATGTATAATTTGGTGATGAAGGATTTGAAATTAGGCGTAAACCCGTGGTTCTTCGTATTACCCTTAATTATGGGGGGATTGATGCTTATTCCGGGTTGGGTCTACTTTATCGTCCCATTGTATTTCTGCTTCATAACGATACCGAACATGTTTGGCGGATTCAAAAGCCAGAATGATCTGATGTTCAGCACGATGATGCCCGTGACCAAAACAGACATCGTGAGTTCCCGGATAATCGTTGTCGTCATTCTTGAACTCATGCATCTTCTCGCTGCCATGGTCTTCAGTATATTTACGTTTCGCTTGTACCCTCATCTGACTTATATTTTCTATCCGCCGCATATGGGTTTTTGGGGCTTATGTTTCATCATGCTGGCGATCTTCAACATCCTATTTATATCCATGTATTACAAGACGGCGTATAAGTATGGCGCGGCAACGACCGCATCCACCACGGCTGCCATACTATTTGCCGGATTGGCCCAATGGGCCGGAATCCAAAGTCCCTGGGTAAATGACATTTTCTATGGCTCAGGGACTGATAATACGGCGCTGCAATTATCCATTCTGATCGCGGGTATTATCATTTTCATTGCATTCACGCTGATTGCCTATAAGATAGCGGTAAAGAGATTTCTGAAAGTGGAGATATTATGAATGTAACAATTTCGAACACATCGGAGAAACCGATTTATCAGCAGCTGTACGAACAGATTAGCGCACAAATTCTGAAGGGAGAGCTGGAAAGCGGCTATTGTCTGCCGCCCATCCGGCAGGCAGCCCTGGAGCTGCATGTTAGTGTGATCACCGTTAAGAAAGCCTGGGAAGAGCTTGAGCGAAGCAGTCTGATCAACACGGTAACAGGTAAAGGATGTTTTGTAGCCGAATTCTCGCAGGAGGAGATGCTGCGGATACGCAACGAAATGATCCTGAAGCAAATGGAGAGCGACACCTCCTACTACAAGTCCTTCGGCCTCACCCTGGATGAAGTGATGGGGCTGCTGAAGAAGATTTATTGACAGCTAAAGCCGGTATAAGCAAACGCACAAGCCATTCGCTTGTGCGTTTTGCTGTAGGCTGGAGCTATTGTAACGGAGGTGAATTCACAGTTATTCTACTGATTACGTGCTGGATAAGCTGAAGGGTAACTGGTATGGGATGACGCTGAAATAGCAGGCTGCTCATTGCTTCAAGCAGACATCATTCATGGATTTTGACATTGTCCAGTATCGTATTTCCCCAAACAGGGAGCAGGCCTGCCTCTCCCGTAAAGCGGCTTCCGGCTACCGAGCCGTCCTGAAAGAAAGCTCCATCAAAGCTGCATTCCTCGAACCGGCAATACAACAATAAGGCACCGCGAAAATTAGCGTTGGCAAAACGGCAGCGTGTAAAGGATACATCGTTCGCTATCACTTTACTTAAGTTGCAGCCTGTAAAATCGCAATTGTTAAACTCCTTGCTGATCCTGGCATTATTCAGCTTGGCTCCCCGGAAAGAACAGTGGCTGAAGGTATGAGTCACATATCTGCTATCCAGTTTAACCCCGTCAAAGCAACAATTTGTAAAGGTTGAGGTGTTCAAGCTTGCAGAATCATCGAAACGTGCATAAGACAGATCGGCATCCTGTACTGTAAGGTATTGTATGGTCTCAGTCAGGGTAACTCCCCGGTAATCATCAAGCCCTGCCTCATTTTGTCCATAGGGGGAGGATGGAAAAGAGCGGTCTTTTTGATGCAGATTAGGTTTGCCTGTAACAGCGGAGAGCAACCGGTTCACTTCATTAAGCTGGTCATCGTTCCATCTTGCAATGAGTGACTTCTTGTTCAACATAGATCCTCCTCTGATGCATAGCTCTTATGGCGATTATACGTAATAATGCTGACTTTGCCAAAAAAGGTAAAAAGAGCGCCATACAGTTTATATAATTAGTATGACTGTAGCCAGAGGCGCAGGATTACCTGTGGCTGGAAGGAGATTATCTATGAAGGATGCGTTAATGAAGCGATTGGAAGTTTTTCTCCACCGGGAGGATAACAGATCATTACTAGGTATTCCGGCGAGCCCAGAGGAAATCGTTAAAGCACAGCAGCAGCTGAATGTAAGCTTTCATGAGGACTACATAGACTTTATCAAAATGTTTGGGGGAGCATATGCAGGTCTTGCAATACATGCATTTTCGAATGGCTCTAGCCTCGGGAACGAAACAGTTGTTGATTTGACGCTGGGGTTCCGGGAGCAATTTAAGAACCATCCTTTTGCAGAGCTTCTAGCAACCTGTTATGTTATTTCCATGGATGGCTCCGGCGATCCGATACTCATTGACCCGGCAGGACAGGTTACTATCTGTTATCACGATAGCGGGGAGAGCAAGCTATTAGCAGACTCTTTCGAGGAATTGATCGAGGATAATTTCTATGAATGGTGATAACCAAGCTCGTCCTCCTGCTGGTTCGGTTAGAGAAGCTGGCAGTTATCCCATCGACCTGACAGGCCCCCGCAGTCACACTCTCGCCATTCAGCCTGGGGTGGGCAGTCTTTCCATCGGACCTGCGGAATTGGGGAAGAAGGCCGAGCTTCATGTTGAGCCTGACGCGCAGATCGATTGGACCGTATTCGATGCCTTCGCCACACCGGCCGGCTCGCCCTGGCCGCGATTTCTACACTATACAGGAGATAATACGGGCTTCTTTGACTGGGCGCAGGAACGTCCCGTTGAAGAGCTGACATGGACACCCATCCTGTCTGCAGACATGGCAGCAGACGCCAGCAAATCCTCTATTCACGGCTTGCATATCGTGCTGAAACCGTCCGGGGGGCACCTGACCCTGCGGCTTCCGGAGCGTGATTTCCGCCTGAGTGTGTCCGGTAATCTATCACACTTGTCGGCTACGGGCGGTGTGCCATCTTCTCTGACACTGGCGCCACGCACTAGCAGGCGCAAGAATGATGCTCCATTCTTGCTGCCCGGCCTGGGTGAATTGCACCAAGTGACAAGCCTGACGCTACAGAATGCGCCGCTGGGACAGCCCATCTCGCTGGAGTGTCTGGACCGGTTCCCGGGCCTTGACTCACTGAGTTTGTGGGGGAACTTCTGCGGCCTGGACCTGTTGGCCCGTCATGTCCGGTTAAGAAATCTGGAGCTGCGTTTCATGCCGGATTTGGGGGATTTGCCG
Source organism: Paenibacillus sp. FSL P4-0081 (assembly GCF_000758565.1). Classification (NCBI taxonomy): domain Bacteria; kingdom Bacillati; phylum Bacillota; class Bacilli; order Caryophanales; family Paenibacillaceae; genus Paenibacillus; species Paenibacillus sp. FSL P4-0081. Next base: position 8,319,361 of record NZ_CP009280.1, on the reverse strand, counting down.
CCCTTGAGTGCCTGGCCGCAGCTTAGCAGGTTTATAGCCTACAATGTGGAAGAGATTACGGGCAAGCGCCTCAAGCAGCAAATGAAAGCACGCGCTAACACCCGCCCGTGGACCGAGCATGCTTCGGTGAGCCAATTGCGAAAGCCGGAGTGGTGGACGGCCGAGTATGGCCGCCCGTTCTCGTCCTGGCCTAAACGTCTGGCCAAGCTGGCTAACGAAGCTTACAGCACTGCCCAGGCAGCGTTGGCGAAGGCCCGCAGCTTCCACGATGCAGAGGCTGCCATTACTGCTTTTACCGTACGCTTCAATACCCTCAAGGGTATCGAAACTACAGAACGCGAAGACCTTAGCGAAGCGGTATGGCAACTCAGCCAGTCTGAACATCAAATTGGCCAGCCTGTAACAGAGGAGATGGCCCAGCGCTGGTTCGATGCAGCGCGCGATTACTGAAGAATGAGGAAATGAAGGAGGGGTTCACCCCGTGGGGAGATCATTTGCAAATTTGCATATCAAGTCGAACAATCTTGAGAAGACTGTCGAGGCTTTAAGGGAGCTAAGCGAAGGGCATGCTTCAGTGTTAGGCAAGTCAAAGGACGAGGCTCCAGAGAGCAAAGTTGTCATGTATGTAAGCAAAAGTAATGAGAACTGGATCAGCGTGCTCCATGACTATTTTGTATGGGGTACGGTCAAGGAGATCGGCAGAACGCTGTCCCGGCTTACCCGAGAGCCAGTAATGACTGCCGGATATATAAATGAGGAGATATTCGAGTTGTCGTTGTTCGAGAATGGAGACATTCAGGCTGAAAGAATCTTTTGTGAGCAGTGGACGAGGGATGAATATGAACAACTTCAGGAAGAGCGCATCGATGATGACTACTTGCAGCGGGCGCTGGATATCCGCCATGAGGATTTTGACGGCTTTATTGGGATTACCAGCCCGGAACAAGCCGTAGATAAGCTGTCAGAGCTTGTAGGCATGTCTTTGTGGTGCGATTGGGAGTGGGTCCCGTACGAAGAAACGCTCGGAGAACGCTTCAAGAAATATGAATTTTGAAGGAGTGCCGGTGAATCAGATATGGACAAATGAAAGCATAGCGGATTATATAAATAGGAGGATCACGTGTGCGGAAAATATGGAAAAAACGGATTCTGATCAATAATCCGGCTACGCTGGACCGGATACAGATGGAGCAGGATTTGCGCAGTGGCAATCAGGTCATTGTACAGTTCTCACACCCCGAGTTCTATGGCACTATATTGGAAGAAGTGGATGAGCTTTGTGCGCGCTGGGATGAGAATTTCGGAGTTCGCTTCTATGCCCACTATTCGCTGTCTTTTGATTGTCATACGCTCTTGCGGGTCCCTAATGTCAAAATGCTGCACCTCGATAGCCTCACTCAGGCCCATCACACCGATGCCTTGGACCACTTGGAGCACCTGCGCAGTCTAAGTATAGGCATATACGAGCTGGAGAACCCGGAAATTCTGGGGCTTGATACGTTGCGCACTCTGAATAAATTAACCATTATGTCAGATAAAAAAACGCTCAACCTCCAGCATTTCAAAGAGTACTCCGATCTGGAGGAGCTTCATGTAGGGGGCAAGGTTAAAAACCTTGAGGCTATAGGTGATCTGGAGGACTTGAATTATCTCGCGCTGCATTCAGTCAGCAAGCAGCCCTTGCATTTCGTTAACCGGCTGAGGAAGCTGGAGCATCTGCGCATTCTGCTTGGAGGCCGGGAGAATATTCAGGAAATCGAAGAGAATACCATCGGGAACCTGGAGATCACCCGGGTCCGGGGATTTCATGATCTGACTAATATTGCAGCCTTTCAGGGGCTGGAGAGACTTGTGATTGAGGATCAAATTCAGCTGCAGACAATCAGCTTTGACCGGCAAATGAATGAACTGGAGGAGCTGTCGATCAGGAATTGTAAAGGCTTAACCCGTCTGACGGGAATGGACCAGCTACCTTCGCTGCACACCCTTCGCATTCTCGGAACAGCGATCAATTATGATTCCTTTATCCAACAGAAACTTCCGAATTCTTTATCTTCAGTGGAGTTTGCAACGTTCAAAAGTAAAGCAGACCGGGAAATACAGCAATCCCTAGCGGCACTGGGTTATCAATAAAGGGGGAAGTATTTATGTACATCGTATCCCGGCCTAAACCGCTGTCTGAGGGCCAGAACCAGGTGCTTGCAAAGGAAGCTGCTAATGTGTATCCACCAGCCTACCTTCGGTTCTTGCAGCGATTCGGTGAAGGGACTTATAGAGGGTGGATGAATGTCCAGTTTCCGGATGCGGAGGTGCTTAAGCCTTTTGCGGAGTACGGGTTATGGGAGCATGACGATGACAGTCCTATTACTGAAGAGCAGATTGGCGAGTGTATTGTTATAGGCACAACGGTGGATGGTGATTTTCTGGCCGTGCATCCCCGGATGGCCGGTCTGCTCTGGCTGCCCCGGCATGCGGAGCGCGTAGAGGCGATTTCCCTGCAGGCACGGGGGCCGGAAGATGAAGCGATGTACGTCTTGGTGCTGGACGAAATATATCGTCAGGTGTATGGGAGAAGCCAGGAGGAGCCCGTCTATTATGAACCGTGGACGGGTACCCGGAGCCATCACTTTCTGCGTTTACCGCAAGGGCAGGGACTGCTTACGCTGCCCGGACTGGCCGGATTATGCCAAAAGGAATTTCCGCCGGATCTGTCCATTGAGAATGCCTATGCCTGCTTCCTGTTCTACCGGCAGCTGGGCGGCTATGTACGATTAAATTATGCCTACCAGCAAGAGGTGGCCGTCTTCTATGAACAGGATGCAGAGCAGGCGTTTGCCGTTATGGAGCAGTGGCTCTTGTCGAATGGATGCGAAGCGGTTTCAGACAATAACTGATCATCCGGGTGCTGCCCGGCTAACGGAAAGGAGAGTCATGTCATGAAGCCGATGCAAGAAATGGAGTCGCTGGCGTTAGCGATTGCCGATGCTGCCAGAACGTCTTTTCGGACTCTTTTTGAAAATGGTGAACGTTACTATTACTGTACGCTATATACTACCGGCGAGGGACATGCGCCAAGCCTCTCCGCCTGGTCATGGGAGGCTTTGGAGCGGGAAGCAGCCAGACAAGGAGAAGAAAGCGGCGCGCCGGAAGCAACGATTGCGGAGCTCATCAAATGGTCCTACGCCGATTCACCCTATTGCAGCTACGGGGATGAGAACTTTGTCGGCGTCAAACAATTGTTTATGGAGCGCCCTTCCATCTGGGAGCTTGAAGAGGACGAAGGTAACCGCGAGTTTGATATGAGGCTGAAGGCGATGGAGCTGGCTATGAAAATGCTCGATGATCAAGGTGTTTTTACCTTGAATCAACCGCGGGAGTCCATATGCGTCCTTGTCGAGGTCATGCCGCCGGATAAGATCAATACTGAAATCGCCCTGCGCTTGAACCATGCGGATTCTCCGGCTATACAAGCCTGGCTGGCGGAAGCCGCCGAGTAGCAGCATCCGCTTCCGGCAACTCTAGCCGATCCCAAAGGAGGAAACATGATATGAGCCAAAAGCATGGAATAGACATGCTTGAGGAGCTGCGCTCCGAACTAACCGGATATTGTTACCGGATGATGGGGTCCATCTTTGAAGCGGAGGATGCAGTGCAGGATACCTTGCTCCGCGCCTGGCAGAGCTGGGACCAGATCCGGCAGGATTCTTCGCGTAAGTCCTGGGTGTACCGGATTGCCACTAATGTTTGCTTGGACAGGCTGAGGAATGCCAAGCGGCGGGCACTTCCGATGGATCTCTCTGAACCCGCGGCTATTATTAGGGAGCCCAGTGACAGCTTGCCCCGGAATTCCTGGATATGGCCGGCCCCCGATAACGCTACCGACCCGGCCAACATCGTGGTCAGCAGGGAAACCGTCCGGTTATCTTTTATTGCGATCCTGCAAATACTTCCGCCCCGGCAACGCGCTGTACTGATCCTGCTTGATGTCTTCCGGTGGTCGGCTAACGAGGCAGCACATGCGATGGGAATGACCACGGCAGCCGTCAACAGTGCTGTGCAACGGGCCCGGTCGGGTATCGCCCGGTCCAATCTCCGGTCCGAGGAGTTACAAGGGGGAGATGCCCAGGCAGATCAACAAGTGCTTGCAAGTTATATGGAAGCCTTCGAACAGTATGATATTGATGCATTGTTGGTTTTATTCCACGAGAACGGCAGCTTGTCGATGCCGCCATTTACGATGTGGGTTCGCGGCACCTCTAATTTGTCGTCATTCTACACTATTACACGCAGCCATTGTTTGGGCTCCAGATTGCTGCCGGTCCGGGCTAACGGGGATTGCCCTGCTTTTGCCCAGTATGTACCCGCCGGTCCGGATGGACGGCTGGTTCCGTGGAGCATTCATATTCCGGAGCTGAAACAGGGGAAGATCGCTCATATCCATCATTTCATTGATCCTGAGTTATTTGTGCGATTTGGATTACCGGCAGATTTGGACGCGAGGCAGAATTTTTCAATCGGCCGATGAGTTTGCGGCGGCCGGATCGTCTATACTAATGAATCACAAATGCGGGTTCAATCCAAACTCAAGGAGGAATAATCTTATGACGGTAAAACTTACCCCTTACATTACTTTGGAGGGCCGGGTAAAGGAAGCCATTCAGTTCTATGAACAAGCCATCGGCGCACAAGTCCTCTCTATGATGACTTACGGTGACATGCCGGACATACCCGGCACGTTCACAGACGATCTGAGGAGTCTTGTAGCACACGCCAAGCTCAAGGTTGGAGGTACGGAGCTTATGTTATCCGATGCTCCAGGCGGTTCGCCTGCTGGAAACGGAAAACGGGTTACCATCTGCATTACAACGAATGATGTAGAAGAATCCAAGCGGATCTATGAAGCCTTACGGCAGGAGGGCGAGGTCAATATGCCGTTTAAAGAAGAACCCTTCAGCCCGGGGTTTGGTGATGTAACGGATAAATTCGGCGTGACCTTTCAAATATATACGGAGCTTGAAGATTAAATTACGGATAATGAGCTGCACCCGATGAGGGTGCGGCTCTTTTTTGATAGTTGTGGGGTTATTCTTTGTGAAGTCTGAATTTACGTCAGGCGCATGTACACTGGGCATCCGCCCAAGCGCCTTCTCCGCGAATGCATATGATGATTATGCCTACTCACTTGAAAGGAGCGATCACATATGGGATTTTTTCCAACACCGGGAACCGGCGGCGGATTTCCGGGGATTCCGGGAGGACCAGGAGGACCTGGGTTTCCAGGTGGAGGTCCCGGCGGATTTCCGGGCACTCCGGGACCTCCGGGAGGCGGACCGGGAGGCGTTCAGGCGCCGACGTCCCCTCCGCCGCAATTCGTGCCGCAAATGCCGGTTACCACATTCGCCATCGACCCCGGAGGAATCAGACGATGCCTGTTCCGCAACACATACATTTGGCTGAACAATGGCGAGCAATTCTGGTTCTTCCCGATATTCGTCGGGCGCAGTTCAATTGCAGGGTTCCGATGGACCGGTTTCTTCTGGACGTACTTCGGCATTGATCTGAACCGGGTCAGCTCGTTCACCTGCTTCTAATAAGGCAGACAGCGGAAGAGAACAGCATAAGGGCTGTTCTCTTTGTTGCGGTACTTATATAATTGGCATATATATCTATAGCAGCACTGACCAGGAGGACGGTATGCAATTTCAACCCATGTATGAAGGCGGGGAATTATTCCTGCCGGAGATCGAATTCAATATGACACCGGGCCAGCCGGTTGGCATTATAACGGACTTGAAGCGGAAGCAGCTTGTAATGAATCAATTAGCGGAGCATGCCGGGTTTTATTTATTTCGGGTGCAGCAAGGCGAGTACATGCGTTTAACGGTAGAGGAGCTAATCACATTTTTAATTCATGTGTCGGAGAGGCAGGAGCATGCCGCTTCGCTCATGGAGTATTTTGCATTAAAAGAAGAACGGAAGGTAAAGATCAAGGATCTAAGCTCATCCAAAAGGATGTATGTGACCTTGCTGCGCGTCTTTTTTGCACATCAGCCTGCACTTGTCCTGGAGGAACCGTACTTTTATCTGGAAGAGCAGGACCGCCGTCAATTCAAACGGGTTCTGGATGACCTATCGGCAGACAAGCAGATTATAATCCTAACTTCGAATTTAGAGGATGCTCTGATTTCCTGTGATGTCATTTACCGGTTGAATGAGTCCGGATTCCATCCGCTCGATATCCGGGACTCCGAAGAGGACAAGCAGGATGTACATAAACAGGACGAGCCTAATATCACCTTGCAGAAGATCTCTACCAAACGCAATGACAAGGTGATTTTATTTAATCCGCCTGAAATTGATTTTATAGAAAGTGTAGAGGGTTCGATTCTTGTTCATGTGGGCGGGGAGAATTACGATTGTGCGCTGACGCTGACCGAGCTGGAGCAGAGGTTATTGAATTTCGGGTTCTTCAGGTGTCACCGCTCCTACATCGTTAATCTGCAAAAGGTAAGAGAGATTATTACCTGGACGAAGAATAGCTACAGCCTGCGGTTAAACACAAGCCAGGATGCCGTAGTTCCGTTATCCCGCTCGAAATTGCAGGAATTAAAGGCACTGCTGAACATTTAAATGGTACCATTCAGCCGGTTACAGCTACATTTCGGCGGGTTTTGATGGCAGGAAGCGTGCATTCTTTATATATTTATGCCATCAACGCTAAGGATGTGGAGTTCATGGAGGTTATCCAGGTAGAACGTGTCCGCAAGAGCTTTGGACCAAAGGATGCGTTAGCAGATGTATCCTTTTCTATTCCTAAGGGAGAAATTTTTGGGTTTCTCGGTCCGAGTGGCGCAGGCAAAACAACATTAATCAAGATTCTCACGGCACAGCTAAATCCGACAAGCGGACAGGCAAGTGTATTTAACCAGCCGGCGGAGAAGATGCGGCAGTCTGCCCAGAAGATGCGCTTCGGCATTCTGACGGATAACAGCGGCCTCTATGAGCGGTTATCGGTTGAGGAGAATCTGGAGCTGTACCGTAAGTTATACGATCTTCCCAAAGCTGCGGTCGATAAGGTACTGCAGTTTGTGAACTTAAGCGGGGAGCGCAAAAAGAAAGTTAATCTCCTATCGAAGGGGATGCGTCAGCGTGTTATGCTGGCCTGCGCGATTATCCATGAGCCGGAATTATTATTCTTAGATGAACCTACCTCGGCGTTGGACCCGGTGAACTCCGCGCATATTTATAAAGGCTTGCGCTACCTGAATGAGAAAGGGACAACGATTTTTCTGACTACGCATGATATGGCGGAAGCAGAATTGATGTGCAACCGTGTAGCCATTCTGTATCAGGGACAAATTCAGGTTATCGGCTCACCGAAGGAGCTTAAACGGCAGCACCGGAAGCATGCAGTTAGTGTTGACTTAACCAACGGGGAAGCTTATGAGCTTCCAATCGGTGGGGAAACAGCTGATCGGATCGCGGATTGGATGAAGCGGGGGCTCATTGACCGGATCGAGACGAAAGAGCCCAGTCTGGGTGATATTTTCATTAAAATGACAGGAAGTGAGCTGCTATGAGTATCTCATTGAAACGGGCCCGGGCGATATTTGTGAAGGATTACAAAGAGTTCTCGCGCAATTATGCGATCTCCATTATTCTGGTATTTCCCATAGTCTTCGCATTTCTTTTTCGAAGTGCAGGCTCAGCCTTACCTGGAGCGATCGGTTTTCTTCTGAATACATCGTTAGTGATCCTGACGAGTCTGGCACAAGCCTGCCTGATCGCAGAGGAGAAGGAGCGTAACACTTTAAGGTCATTAATGCTGACTCCGGCCACGACCATGGATGTTCTGATCGGAAAAAGCAGCCTGGTTTTTGTCATGTCCGCTGTTGTTCTGGCTATTTCAACGTATATATTGGGCTATGAGCCAGCTAATATAGGAACGTTTACGGCAGCAATCATTCTTTCGATTATTCTATACACAGCAGCCGGTACAATCTGCGGTTTATTCTCCAAGACGGTGCTTGAAGCCTCATTATCTGTACTCCCGGTGGCGTTCATATTCACCGGTGCACCCTGGGGAGCAGTACTGGCCAAGGATTACCCGGTCTTCAAGGTGCTGGATTACATGCCAAGCAGCCAGCTTGTGCATTTGCTGGGTCTAAGCGATACAGGATATACAACGGGAGATGTCTTGAAACCCCTTCTCATTATTTTGGCATGGACGGTTGTATTAACGGTTGTGTCGGTTGTTCTGTATGTGCGGCGGTTGAAGGACGAGTAAGGGAGCTCTGAAGGGACTTTAGCCAGCCTCCGGTGGGTCTTTGGTAGGGCCGAAACAAGCGGCCGGCTGAGACTATACGACGATTATTGTCCAGTTGCAGTTCTGATGTTGTCATAACGGGGCACGCTGGGTAATAAAGATGATTAGAACTTACGAATTTGGCTGAATTTGGAGCAAGAGCCAAGGAAACGGAGGGAAAGATCATGGCGGCACAGACAGTATCAGGCATTAGCTCCGTACAGCCCATAGCGGCCTATGGCGGTACACAGAGTGATGTCAGTTCCCTGGAGAAACAGCGCAACCAGCTGATGATGGAACTGGATAAAGTGAATGCGGCACAGGGAAGTCAGATGCAGACTCCGTACCGGCGGGAGCAGCTGCAGCGGCAAATCCGGCTGCTGGAGTCCCAGCTCGTACTGAAGAGCGGAAGCAGCACCCCTGCCAATTTCGTACCGGCATCTCCGCTTCAGGATCACCTCCCCCTCTGGCGCAATGAAGGAACGGGAGGCTTCAAGGGTATCGGTCTCACCGATCCCCGGACAGCGACGGTGGATGCGGATGGCCATTTCAACGCCTTAATTTAAGCTAGAGAGTGAAGGTGCGGCGAGCGTCTGGTGATGAACCGGGCTTGTCGCACCTTTTTTGTGTGAAGAGGCGGGCCTATAGGAATGGGAAAAAAGAGCGCAATAGACCGCGCTTCCTTGGCGGAGACGTCAGCCTGCCGGCGGCAACCGGATGAAGCTCTTCATACGTGGAGAGGGATTTACTGCCGGGCTTCTGCATCGTTTCCAGCGTTGCGGATAATTGCTTAATCATTACACGCATATCTTCAAGTTCAGCACGCTGCTGGAGCAACTGAATCGAAACCACCTCGTTTGCTTTCTGATCCAGTGCGTGTTCAATATACCCGATCCGGGACCATATTTTATTCATAGGGTCATCGTCTGTATCCGGGCTTAGCTTCTCTTGCAGCGGACCCCTTGGCAGGTTGTCCTTCGTGAGATCCAGATGGATGCCTTCCAGCGCTTCCCCCTGATTAATACGGTCTTTAATATGATTGAGCTGGCTGATCTCCCGCTTCGAGAAGGTATAGTGTCCAAGACGGTCCTTTGGAAAGAAATCGGGGAACATGGCCGCCCAGCGTTTGATCGTAGTCTGGCTAACGGACAGCAGCTCCGCAGCTTCCTTTGTTTTCAGAATTTCCATTTCAATCCCTCCAGTTTAGTAGTCCTTCTATGAGTAATTCGTTGTTCTTTGGCGGCCCCCTGCACAGGTGACAAAGGAAGTGCTGATTCGCTAAGCAAAGTGTTATTACGACTTTTCCTGCTCTCCAGAGAGCAACATCCCGCCAATCATCAGCGACGAGCGGTATCAACCGTTAGCGTGGAGCTCCACGGAGGCGGGCAAGCCGGGAACGTTTACCATTACTGATGTGGGATATGAGGCCGAGTACCTTCCCTCTGTGGCAGGCGCTGGACGCCGAATGATCACCTTTTAAATTGCTCTAAAGAGGCTGCAACCTATAGATAACTTCACAATCCTGGACAGTAAGAAGCTTATCACTTCTTATATGCCAGGGTTTTTTATGAGAGAATTATAGTATTCGTGCAACCCATTTTACGAACTGTCTACTATATAGATAAGAGCTTTTATAAGGAGAATAGCAGATGGAAGATCAGGCAATAGTCCACCTATACTTACAGCGTTCACAGCAGGCCATTGTAGAGACCAAGAATAAATACGGGGCTTACTGCAGAGTAATTGCCCGAAACATCCTTTCGAATCTCTCAGATATTGATGAATGTGAGAATGATACATATTTGGCTGCGTGGAATGCAATTCCGCCAACGATGCCCAGGAAGCTATCTGTATTTCTAGGAAGAATCACCCGTAATATAGCGCTTGATAGATATAGTTATAATACAGCCAAGAAACGCAACCGTCAGTTTGATGCCATTCTAACCGAACTGGAAGGATGCATAGCTTCCCCGGATACGGTTGAAGGTGAATATGAAGCGGGTGAAACCGCAAGCCTGATCAATGAATTTCTATATGGCATAGAGGAGCAAGCCAGAAATATATTTATTAGGCGGTACTGGTATTCAGATTCCATAGAGGAACTTGCTATGAGATTTCAGATGAGCAGCAGTAAGGTGAAGTCCATTCTTTTCAGAACAAGAAATAGGCTTAGAGTTCATTTAGCCAAGGGGGGAGTTCACCTGTGAAAAGAGAAGAGTTATACCGCGAGATCGGACTCATTGATGAAGATTTAATCGAAGCAGCCGGATCGGGCGGAGCGGAGAAAAGGAAGAAGGGCTTTTCTAAAAAATGGGTGGCTCTGGTTGCCTGTCTTGTACTCTATAGTTCAACCGCTTCTGCGTTATTAGCAACCGAATATTATAAGAAGCAGAACGCAGAGCCGTATATCCGTTATCTGAGAGCTGAAGACATGGAGTTACTGCCCGCTCCCAAGTATGATGGGATGAAATTTCTGCAGGCCCTCACAAGTGATAATGAAGAACATGTATATATTGCTATCAACCGGCTGGTGGAAGGCTTCAATGATCCAAGCTTAAGAGCAAAGGCGTTGAATAAACTTCAGCCGTTTGCACGAAATGAGAATCCCAAAATCGCCGATGCGGCTGCTTTTGCCATAGATATTCTCTCACAAAGTTACCGGAGTCCGTATATTGTTAAACTGGCAGACGGCAGTATGTTATTTACGTTATTTAATCATTATTCGGATTATGGAAGCCAGAATGTCCTATGGAGGATCAAAGACAATAAGCTGGAGGAATATTCAAGCTTCTCTGCACCCTCTATGTATATCACAGAGATGATTCCTTCCCCCGATAAGAGGTTAGTTGCGGTCGTCACCTGCTCTAATAAAAGTGAATTTGTGCAGATTATTAATGTGGAAGCAGGAAGAACCAGTCCGGAATTAATAGAATCCGCAAGAGTCAAATATGGGGCGGAGCAAGAAATAGACACATGGATCCGCCCGGATTATGAAAATTATAGTGATGCCAGTAACATCGTCTGGAAGGACAATGATACCTTGGAGTTCAAGGGTTCCCTGGCCTATCAGGATACGGAGATTATAGAGAATGTCAGTGTAACGTACCAGTTTAGCAGCAAGGTAATGGAAGTGACCAAACTTAACTAGTCTGCGCAATGCACTGAATATAAGAGAGCCGTGAGCCGCCTGTAAGGGCGGCCTTATATTTATCTATTTAAGGCGGCGGGTTAATGCCCAGAACAGCAAAGCCAGGGCACTGACCATTGCACCTAACAAGCATACTCCGTTCCAGCCTGAGTAAGCATAGATGCTGGTAGATGCGATGGACCCGGTGGCGCTGCCAATGGAATAGAAAATCATGTAACCGGCAGTAAGCCTGCTGCGTGCCTCCGGGTGCAAATTAAGAATCATGCTCTGGTTGGTGACATGCACAGCTTGTACTGCCAGATCAAGAAGGATAATACCTGCGACTAATGAGGGAAGCGAATGCTCCGTATAACTTATGGGCAGCCATGACAGAAGCAGCAGAATCAATGCAGCGCCAGTAGTCCTCTGCCCTAAACCCCGATCGGCAAGACGGCCTGCCCGCGCTGCTGCCAATGCTCCAGCCACTCCGGCGAGTCCAAACGCGCCAATTGCAGTGTGGGATAGAGACAGCGGCGGAGCGCTGAGCGGCAGCACCAGGGAAGTCCATAATATGCTGAACGCGGTAAAAATCAGCAGAGCCAGTACAGCGCGGATGCGCAGAATTCGCTCCTGTGCGAATAACGTGAACAGCGAACGCAGCAGCTGCAGATAGGACAAGGCTTCTCTTGAGGGCTCATCCTTGGGCAGCACCCGAAACAATACGCCAGCCATGATTAGTGTTAATCCCGCAGAGACCAGGTAGACAGAGCGCCAACCGGCTACATCCGTCAATACACCGGCGAACGTCCGTGCAAGCAGAATTCCAATAACGATTCCGCTGGTTACCACGCCCACGGTACGTCCGCGCTCAGCCGGGTCTGCCAAAGTTGCCGCGAAGGCAACCAGTGTCTGTGTGACTACGGCAAGCAATCCAACCGCAGCTATGCTTATGAATAACACCCTGCTGGTAGGGGCGGTGCCAACCACAATCAGAGCCAGGACGGATATTAGCATCTGTCCGGCGATCAGCCAGCGCCGGTTCAACAAATCACCGAGGGGCACCAGCAATAGCAGTCCAAGCGCGTAACAGACTTGAGTAATGGTAATAACAAGGCCAACGGAGGAAGGAGTAATCCCGAATTCTTGTGAGATAGCGTCCAGCAGGGGCTGCGCATAATAAATATTGGCGACTGCCAGTCCGCAGGCGATGGCAAATAAGAGCGCAACACTCCGGGACATTGGAGATACTGGAGCAGATTCGGATGCTGCATGCGGTTGTTCGACTACCTTTTCCAAAGAGACACCTCCTTAAATTCTATGTGGGCAAGAGATTTCATACTGAACGGTATAAAATAATCCCTGATAAATGTAACTCTGATAAATGATAACTGTCAAGATCTATTGCATAATCTCAATTAGATTGACAATGCAATCTGTGAACAATAGAATTATAATATACTGAACGATATGAAAAGAGGGGTTATATTGGCCCGGCAACGTGAATTTGATGAAGACAAGGTGTTGGATGCAGCGATGCAGCTATTCTGGGAGAAAGGATTCGAAGCTACCTCTTTGAGCGATTTGACTTCAAGAATGGGCATTCAGCGCCCCAGCCTATACTCCGCCTTTGGAGATAAAAAAGGACTATTCGAAGCTGCGCTGCGCAAATATACGAGTGCTCACGCTGCCTCTATCCGGGGTAAACTCCAGACTAATTCTTCTGTTAAAGAGGCATTCCGCAGTTTTTTTGAGAATCTGGTGGCAAAGGAATATGGGAAAGATCCGAACTGGGGATGCTTTTGCCTCAACTCGATGGTGGAGCTTGCGCCTCATGATGAGAAATTTGCGATCCTGACCAGAGAACATCAGATGTATCTCTCGGTAATCTTCCAGGAAACGGTTGAACGGGGGTTGCGTTCAGGTGAGCTTGATCCCGGCATTAACGCAAAGAGTCTGGCGCAGACACTGGTCATATCATTAATCGGACTGACTGTGTTCATGAAATCCCGGCCTGAGCGGGCCTTTGTTGATAATTCTGTCAGAGAAATATTGACATTGTTGAGATAGAATCATGAATAGGGGAATCTGATTAGAGGGGTTGGCTTAGAATGCTGCTGACGACTGAGGACCAATTAATTGGCGAGATCGCAGGCTGGCTGAGGAAGCATTTTGAGGCTGAGCTGCTGTCTGCCGGGCGTGTGAATCGCGGACTATTGAACGAGAAGTGGATCATCGGGACGAATAAGGGACGGCTATTCGCCAAAAGCTATCACCCCGGGCGGTTCAAGATGGAGGATCCGGAGTTTCGCGGCAAGATTGAGAATGCGCTGCAGCTGCAGCTCCTGTGGTATCAGTCGGGAGGACCGTGTCCCGAGCCGTTAACGCTGGAAGGGCGCTGCATGCACATCCTGCCCTGCGGAAGATACATGACCGTCATGACATGCTGTCCGGGTGCTATGGTACCCGCCGGCAGAATCGGTGAGCAGGGAATGCATTCACTCGGACGGGCTGCTGCGGATATGCATACCGTCTGGGGTGCCGCGGCGGCATCGGGGGTCGGGGCAGCAGTGCCGGCGGGTAAACCGGCCTGGCAGTTGTCGCGCGAGGAGATGGAGCTCGCCTGGGAGGTAAGCTGGGAGGCAGCCCGCGGCTCGTCCGGGCGTGTCCGGGACGCGCTGCAATTACAGAAGGCGGTTACTGATTCACTTGGAGATCATGACTTTATGCCTCTGACAGCGGGCTGGGCCCACCTTGATCTGTGGGCGGACAACCTGCTGTTCGAAGGGGATGCGCTGACAGCCATCGTTGACTTCGACCGGGCACGCTACTCGTTTCCGGCGCTGGACCTCGGGCGGGCGGTCCTCTCCGGCACACTCAGCGGGAGCGGATTCCGCAGGGATGCGGTTGCTGCTTTCGCTGAAGGCTACCGTAGTGTACACCCGCTGCCGCCGGGCGCTCTTTTGCGGGCAGTCAAGTATGTCTGGTGCATCGAGTCGCTCTGGTGGATCAAGCCGCCGCTCGATTCATCGAGCAGGGTCCCTGCCCGCTTTGCCGAAGAAATGATTCATACTGCGGAGCATTGGGATCAGCTTGATACACTTCTTGGGGATATTTAGCCTGCTGCATTCGTCTGATATGGGGAGGACATATTTGACGCCAGACCTTCATCCCCATTAAAAAAGCTTTCCACAACCCCCTCCCGGGCGATTATGAAAAGCTGTCTTACATACGGTGTTTATTACACTCCCCTAGAATTTCTCCGGGAACTGCTTGATAATGCCTGATGATAGAACATCCGCTAAATGAATCATATGGACCTCATTCTTGTCGGTTGCGGCAATATCTGCTTGCCAGTCTCCCTTGAGGCAGCTCAGCACAATGTCTGTAACTAACTGAAGGTGTGTATACAGCATCTCTTGCACCGCTTTAAACGGCCAGTTTGGATTCAATGCGCTTAAAAAAGTTGCAATCTCATCGGCATTCTTATGCCAATCGTCCTGCAGCTTCTTCACATCAGCCTGATTGCCTGCTTTGGCGGCTGCTACAATCTTGCCTGCAATCCCAATATGCTCTTTCAGCAGCTCCGCAAGCTTGTTGCCGGCAGCCTCCCCGTAATACGGTTTGAATACATCGCCAATGTCCTGCTGGTTTCTCAGCAGCCGGTTCAGTACGTCCTTCTGGTCCGGGTTATTAGAGATGGCACTGACAATATAGCTTCGCGTCCATATGGTATGGTCAATCCATACCTTCTGCATATCGCTTTTCAGCTGAACCATCTTGGGGCTGAAGCAAACCGCTTCTTTCTTGTCGCCAGCCTGTGCCTGTAGGGGTCCTGCTGCTTGCGTCAAGGTGAGCATGAGCACCAATGTTAACGCCAGCAGCCATTTGTTTTTCAAATTCATCTGCTCCTTTATGTGTGCGAATGAAATGGCTTGTATTATTATGGCTGAAGCGTGGGGTTATATGCAGAGAAGACTTGTCCACTCCTCTTTTTGCAAATAGTATAGATTCATAAGCGTCTCATTCTGAAGGGTCAGGCGGGTGGAGTTATGGGCCGCACTAAAAACGTCTTTGTTGGCATTGCAGTTATACTGATGCTTGTGGCGGCAGGGTTGATCATCAGCTACAATAACCCCAAGGCAAAGTATGAGATTTACCAGGATCATCGCGAGCTGTTTGCGGCTGTAAAAGATGAGACTGAGCTTCTTATGACCAGCCTGGATAACCGGAGTGATATAGGAAATACCTTTATCTATTCGAATAACGGAAATGCTGTGGGCCATCAGTTCCTGGATGGTGCGAATGCGGATCTGCAGGACAAGGTAGGACAGATTATTGCGGTATCAGAGGACAAGCTGAACTTTCTTAGGTACAGCAGACAGGATGGGAAGAGCCTCCTAAGGTTCGTGTTTGACTGGGAAGGCGAGAACGGCAACACCTATCATATCGTGTATTGTGACAGTCAGGATCTGGTCGAGAAGGCTTACAATGAGGAGCCTGCTAACTACAAGCTGGATCAACTGGCGGATGGCTGGTACGGGATAGAGATCAAGTGATCTTGCTCTGGGTAGGGTTAAATCCGGACCTGTCAAAATCAACCTCTTCAATAAATTCGATAATTTCCCCGTTAGGGCTGTGAACGAGCGCGTTCTTCACCAGCAACGGCGGTTCGCCAAGTGACAGGGTATCCGGTTCTACGAAAGTCCTTGCTCCGTGAGCAAGGGCTTTTTGATATATTTCCTCCACATTATCTACATAAAAGGCAAAATGCAATAACGCTCCGTGAGCTATCTCTTCTTCGGATGAAGCTTTCTTTCCCTGAGCAGGAATCACGGCATCGTTATCAAAAATTTCAAGGCAGGTTCTGCCGTCCGGTGAAATCAGCATCGAAGCTTCCTGGATGTGAAATGAGGGCAGACTCCAGTGATGGCCCCGCTTAAACCCCAGAACTCCGGTATAAAATGCAATAGTCGCTGTATAATCTCTAGCTTGGATCGCTACATGTGCCAGACCTTTTACGCCCATCTCATTACCGCCCCCTTATCTGATATAGGTTAATTATAGGTAAAACAAAGCTTGAAATACATGTAAATAACAAGGGATTTATAGTAATATGGGCTTATATTATGAGGTATTTCAGATAATTTGGTTTATTAACTAAGGGGGTGTTCAGGATAGATAATCTTATGGATGACATTGATACAAAAATCATGACCTTACTGCAGTACAACGCACGAATGTCAGTAGCTCAAATCAGTAAAGAGGTGGCCATGTCGCAACCTTCGGTGAAAGAAAGAATGATGAAGCTGGAGGAAAAGAATATCATTTCCGGCTATGTCACTACGTTTAGTCTGCGGGAGCTGCACCGGGGGACGACAACCTTTATCCTATTAAAGACGGAGCATTGCCACGAGCTCACTGACTTTTGCCGGGAGGCTATTGAAGTAACGGACTTATTCCGTATCAGCGGAGAATATAATTATCTCATGAAGGTGCAGACTGCATCGATTGAAGAGCTTGCTGAATTTCAGGATTCGCTGATTAAGTTCGGCCCTTCCAAGTCGCATATCAGTCTGAAGAATATACTGGAGAACAGGGTTTTGCTGTAAGAGTTATTAATATTCCCGGATAAAACGAAAAGGTGGGATTATGGCATGAGGATGAAATTAGAGGGGATTACTGTATTGGCGCTGGATGTTGCCGTATTAACCGGCTTTTATCGGGATGTGCTGGGGTTTAAGATTGTTGTGGAAGAGGAGCATTATGCTGAATTTGAGAATGAGGGAGTTCGTCTGGCGGTCTTCTCGGCACCCCTAATGGCAGACAACACGAATGGCCATCATTCTTTCTTGGAAGAGCGAAAGGGACAAGCCTTCGAGCTCAATTTCGAATGTGATTCTCCCGAGACGGTCCGCGTAAAGTATGATGAATTTGTTGCAAAAGGGGCTACAGGGATAACTGCACCGAAGGTGATGTCCTGGGGGCACACTACGGGATTCTTTGCAGATCCGGAAGGCAATATTCATTCCCTCTTTGCGGTTAACCCCGTTAGAGCAGAGAATACATGAGAGACCCGGCTTGGAGAACCATAGCACAGCAGACCGCTATCCAAACAGGAGGGCGGTCTATTTCTATTTTTTGGCGAGAGGAGAATCGGGCTTGCATCCTGCCGCAGTTTCTGTTATCTTGATATTAACAAAATGTAATTATCAAAATGTTAATAAGTTAATCCCATCAAGAATAGGTGCAGAAAGCGGAGGGATGCAGCGTGAAGAGGATTGCAGGGAACTGGAATGGGTTCGAAATCGTCTGGCTGGTTATATTTACTTTGATTGCAATCGGTTTTACAATTGTTTCCAAGGATTCGTTTCTTGGGTTCACGGTCTTTATTACCGGGGTGCTGTGCGTGGTGCTTACGGCGAAGGGAAAGCTGATGAGCTATGCCTTTGGGATGTATAACACCTTCGGCTACGCCTACCTGGCTTATATTAACGGATTATTCGGAGAGGTTATGCTGAATCTGCTATTCTTCGTGCCGATGAATGTCGTAGGCTTCTATATGTGGAAGAAGAATATGCAGAGCGGCAAGCTGTCCATGCGTCAGATGGAGGCCAAAGGCATGCTCCTCACGATGGCAGTCTGTATTTCCGGGGCGCTGCTGCTGGGGTATAGCCTGTCGTTGATCCCGGCGCAGAACTCGCCTTATATTGATGCCATCACGACCGTGTTATCCGTAGTGGCCACGATTCTGATGGTGCGGAGATTCAAGGAGCAGTGGCTGGTCTATATTGTGCTGAATCTGTTCACGGTGCTGCTCTGGGTGATCCGGACGGTGGAGGGCAGTGGTGAAGGTCTGCTGATGATCGTCATGTGGAGTGCCTATCTGGTTAACGCGGTATACGGCTACTATAACTGGAACAAAGGGGTTAAGGAGGCGCTGGCATGAAGACACTTGGATTAACCCTGGGGAAGTTCGCTCCGCTGCATAAAGGGCACCAGCTCATGATCGAAACGGCGCTGCAGGAGGTCGATGAATTGATCGTGGTGATCTATGAAACGTCCGTCTCTCCGGTCCCGCTGCATATCCGGGCGAACTGGATACGCAGGCTGTATCCCTCATCGGTGCGGGTAATTGAAGCGTGGGATGGTCCGGACGGGTACTCCGATGACCGTGAGCATGAGATCCGGGAAGAACAGTATATTCTCGGGCTGCTGAAGGGCGAGCAGGTGACTCACTTTTACTCCAGCGAGTTCTATGGCAGGCATATGAGCATTGCCCTGGGCGCCATAGACCGGCGGGTGGATGAAGCACGTCAGCAGGTGCCGGTATCGGCCACCATGATCCGCTCTGATCCTTTTAAATACCGGCAATATGTAAGCGGCATTGTATACCGGGATCTAATTACGAAGGTTGTGTTTGTAGGAGCGATGTCTACCGGCAAATCGACGATTACTGAAGCGCTGGCGGAACAGTATAGGACGGCTTTTGCCAGCGAGTACGGGCGGGATTATTGGACGGAGCATCAGGTGGACCGCCGGATCGGCATAGAGGCTTTTGACGACATTGCCGTGGGCCATATCAAGCGGGAGGAACAGGCGCTGCTTACAGCAGACCGGTATCTGTTTGTTGATACGAATGCGATTACCACTTACATGTACGCCCTGGATTACCACGGCCGGGCTCCGGAGCTGCTAACCCGGCTGGCGCTGGAGAATGCACAGCGGTACGATCTGTTTTTCCTGTGTGACGACGATATTCCTTATGACGATACTTGGGACCGCAGCGGGGACCAGAAACGGCATGTTTTTCACAAGCAGATCATAGCAGATTTGAAGGAGCGGCGGATTCCCTACATTACGCTTAGGGGGACGCTGGAAGAACGCATGCGTAAGGTAGACGATGTACTTGCGAAGTTCAAGCCTTATGGGAACTACTTCGGAGAGCTGCAGCACTAGAACAAAGAATCGGGGAGGCGGAGACGCTTGGAATTGTTAGATCGTAATGGACTTACAGAACGTGAATTTCTGGAGCAATACCGGGCGGAGGATTATGAGCGGCCTTCGGTGGCGGCGGATATGGTGGTTTTTACGGTCACGGACAAGGAGGCAGACGACTCTCTCAAGCTCCCGGACAAAGAGCTGCGCATTCTGCTCATCCGCCGGGGAGGGCATCCCTGCCTGGGATGTTGGGCGCTGCCGGGCGGCTTCATCCAGCCGGATGAGACCGGGGAGCAGGCGGCTGCGCGTGAACTGTATGAGGAGACCGGCGTTGCTGATGTATACCTGGAGCAGCTCTATACCGTTACCGATCCCGGCCGCGACCCCCGTACCTGGGTGATGAGCAGCAGCTATATGGCCTTGATTGACAGCAGCCGGTTCCAGCTGCAGGCGGGAGATGATGCCGAAGACGCGGCCTGGTTCACGGTAAGCTACCGGCTTCTAGGAGAACACAAAGAGCTGCTGGAAGAAGGATACGTCAGAACCTTTACTTACGAGCTTAAGCTGGGTGCCGGAGAAGGAGAGCTGACAGCGGTTATAGACCGGAGGGTGACAGCCAAGCCGGCCTCCAGATCAGTCACTTACTCTATCCAGTCCAATGAGGGGCTCGCTTTTGATCACGGGAAAATTATTGCCCGCGCCATCGAACGGCTGCGCCAAGAAACGGAGCAGACCGGCATCGCGCTGCACTTAATGCCTAAGCTGTTTACCTTAACGGAGCTGCAGCAGGTTTATGAGGTGATTCTGGACAAAGAACTGCCGGAGGCTGTCCTCCGGGACAAGCTGGCGGGTCTGGTGGCTGAGACTGACCACTATACGGACAATACGCTGCAGCATGCTTCCCGCTTGTACCACAGGAATTGGGAAGAGGACTGATAGAGAAGCACTTCTTCAACGTACTGAAGAGGTGCTTCTCTATTCGTTGTGATCACAAGCCCGGTTACAGCAGAGGATCTTCCTTGCTGGCTGCATTCGCTTTTTTATCGGGCAGCAGCTTGCTTTTCACCGGCATGAATAAGGTGATTACAAACGCGGCGGCAGCTAGAATCATCATGAAGTAATAGGCGTCACTTGCCCCCAGCATCGAGGCCAGGGATTTAAGGTGCTCAGCTGTAGTAGAAGGGTTGCTGCGCAGGACTGTTGCTGCATGACTTGTAGTCTGCGCGGTATAGATCGTAATGACGACAGCCGTACCAATGGCCCCGGCGATCTGGCGCACGGTATTATTCACGGCGGTGCCATGCGTACCCAGCTGCCTCGGCAGTGCGTTGAGTCCGGCTGTATTGAGCGGCATGGTAATGAAGCTTAGGCCAATCCGCAGTCCAATGGTACGAATCATCAGATACGTATATGTTGTAGATTCCGATAAATCGGTTACCGCCCACATTGCCGGAATAATAAACAGTAAACCAATGATGAACAGCGGCTTCGCGCCGAACCGGTCATATAATTTGCCGGTAACGGGGGACATGAACGCATTGACAAGCGCGCCCGGCAATAATAACAGTCCTGCATCAAAGGGGGTGAAGCCGCGTCCCTTCTGCAGATAAATAGGCAGCAGGATCATATCCGCGTACATCATCATGGTAATTAATACGTTAATGAGGGAAGTTAAGGTAAAGACTTTATTCTTGAAGACCGACAGGTTCAGCAGCGGATCATCCGACTTGATTTGCCGGACACAGAATAGGGCCGTTACAGCGACTCCAACCGCCAAAGTCAGGATCACCACCGCATCGCCCCAGCCTTTACTGCCTGCACTGCTGAAGCCGTATAGAATAAGACCGAACCCGATCGTCGATAAAAGAACACTTACTACGTCAAGCTTCGACTTGGCCGTATCGGATACATTCACCAGATACTTGAAGGCCAGCACGATAACAATGAGGACAAGCGGGATGAGACCGATAAATAACCAGCGCCAGGAGTGATATTCTACAACAAATCCCGAGAGCGTCGGACCAATCGCAGGAGCGAAGATCATCGCCAGCCCGAGCAGTCCCATCGCACTGCCGCGCTTCTCAACCGGGAAGATGGCGAGCACAACACTCATCAGGAGCGGCATGATAATCCCAGCACCGGCTGCCTGAATCATCCGGCCGATCAAGAGCACACTGAAGCTTGGTGCTGCTGCACAAGTTATAGAGCCCATCAGCAGAAACAACATGGCACTCAGAAATAATTGCCGTGTTGTGAAACGTTTCATTAAATAGGCTGTGGCCGGAATCAATATCCCGTTGACCAGCATGAAGCCTGTTGAAATCCATTGTACGGTGGTTGCCGTGACATCGAATACATCCATCAGACTGCTTAAAGCGACATTCAATAACGTCTGATTAAGGGTAGATAAGAAACAGCCAAAGATTAAGATGGTCAGTAAAATCCCTTTATTTATGGTCTTGGATTCTTCTTGCATAGTGTAGGCCTCTCTTCATTGCTTTTTCAACACAGTGTCAATAAAATGAATCATATCAGGATTTAGGCGTTAATCCTATTTGCAGTTTCCATAGAAGTGTCGACTAATCGACAGTCTGGGCGAATGCGTTGATGAAGTGCCAAATAAACGAGTTAGAGGGATGAAATGCCAGAACACAAAAGGGTTGATCCAAGAACCATCCGTTCGAAAAAGATGCTGAAGGATGCTGTTTTTTCATTGTTGGCCGATAATGTGGAGATATCTCAATTGACTGTCAAAAGAATCGCCAGCCGCGCCGAATTGAACCGGGCAACGTTTTATTTGCATTATGAGGATATTAATGATCTGCTGCGCCAGCTGGTTCATGAGATCTTTGATGAGCTGTCCAAGAAGGTGGAGCCGTTATTACAGGTGAAAGGCAGCAACGAACAGCAGCAGCTGGTTATCTTTTTGAATTATTTCTATGAGTACCGGAAGGTTCTTGCTGTATTGGTGGAGCATAAGGGCTTCGCCAACCACTTGAGCAGCCTGCTCAAGAATACGATCGAGAAACGGCGGAACGCCAGAAATATAAGCGCCGCCAGGGAAGTGGCTTCCGTTGATATTATTACAGCTTCTTTGCTGGGGATTATCATGTGGTGGATTAAGGAGGGTACAGAGTATAGCGCGGAGTACATAGCGGGGCAGATTACTCTGGTGTATAAGAGAAGGTATATTTGACGGGCGGCTGGCGGCTAAAAAGGGGGTTAAACCAAGCAACCCTAATTCTCTCAAGGAGAATCAGGGCCGCTTGGTTTGTGAAATGCTCAGGGTCACCTTCCCTCCGCCGGCGGGAGATACATTATCCAGACTAAGGCTGCCCCCGTGCTGCTCGGCCACAGACCGGGCGATGTAGAGCCCCATCCCGTGATGGTTGCCGGAGCTTCGGCTCCCGTCGCCCCTGTAGAACTGATGGGTTGCTTCTTTCAGATCGGCCTGCGAGAAGCCGCGGCCGGTATCAGTAATCATGAAATGAACAGCATCAGCACCGCCCTGCACGAGCAGACCGATGCTTCCCTGCGGAGGTGTATGCTCTGCCGCATTCGCGAGCACGTTAACAATCCCCCGCAGCAGCAGCTCTTTATTAATGAAGAGGAACTCGGGCAGGTTCTTCTTCTGGACAGAGGTATGCAGATTCTTCCCGGAGGAGAGGGCCTTCAGCTGCAGCTCCAATTCTTCAATAATTTCCCCTGTTGGCACAAGAGATTCCCGGCGCTCCGCCCCAGCCTGCAGGCTGGACAGATCAATAACCTCCTGTACGAAGGCTTCGATGTCCCCGGCGCTGCGGAGAATATAGCTGTTATACTCCTGCTGGGCATCATCCTGTGAGGTCTCCTGCAGCAGCTCTGCGTTTCCCCGGATGATGGTGAGCGGTGTCTTAATGTCGTGGGCCAGCGCGGAAATCTGTTCTCTGCGGGAACGTTCCAGCTCCCACTGCCGCATAAGCGAGGTATTCAGGGCTTCCTTCATCCGGTCCAGGGAGGCCAGCACCTCATCGATCTCGCGGATTCCGGAGGGCTTAATGGTGAACTCCAGATTCTCACGCTGGATGTGCCCGGTCGCTTCCTGCAGCCCGGCCATTTTCTTCGACAGTCTGCTGCCGAACAGAGCGGCGAGCAGGGCGGCCTGGAGCAAAACACCGAAGATGAAGAGGAGGATGGCCAGCAGCTGGGGATTCGGCAGATAGCTGCGCAGCAGGGAAGAGGCGTACTGCGGCGTTAAGCTATACCGGAATATCCAGATTTCCTGCCCGTGCCGGGCGGTTGTATAGAAATGAGAGCCCTGGCTATCCCCATGCTGCACGATCTCCCAGGCATGTATTGCTTCCTGGCGTTTCAGGTTACCGGCGAGCAGCTCTCCATCTCCGGTGAATACGGTATAATCCACCCTGTCCGGAACCATCTGCGGCGTTACTGCTTCGCTTGAGGCCAGCCGTTCCTTGAACGCTGCAATCTCCTTCTCGGCATAGTTTGCAGGCAGCACGGCATCCCAGACAAAAGCCAGTGTGAACAGGCCGAGCAGCACGCCCAGCAGCAAGATCGTTCCCAGGCTTAAGAACAGAAGGTATTGCAGGAAAAAGGTGCGAAGGCGTACAGTTTTGGTTAATTTTACAGCTTCCACTTATATCCGATCCCCCAGATGGTCTCAATGACATCCATTCCATATTTGCTCAGCTTGGCCCGGATATTCTTAATATGCTCCGTAATAGCGCTGCTGTCGCTTTCCCCGTCATACCCGAAGACCGCTTCATAGATATTTTCCTTGGAGAAGACCTGTCCGCGGCTGCGGGCCAGGAATTCGCAGATTTCATATTCGCTTTTGGTCAGAGGCACCTTGTCCGCCTGGACAAACAGCTCTTTGCCGGAGAGATTGAAATGTATGTTCTCCAGATACAGCACCTTCCGCTTCTCCCTGCCCTCCCGCCTGAGGTGGGCATCAATCCGTGCCCGCAGCGCCCCTATACCAAAGGGCTTCACAATATAGTCATCTGCCCCGAGGCCCAGGCCGTACATCAGATCGCTTTCCTGTGTTTTGGCCGTTAAAAAAAGAATGGGGCAGTCCACTGCCGCGCGGATCTCCCGGCAAAGGGTAAAGCCGTCCACCCCCGGCATCATGACATCCAGCATAATAAGATCATACGCGCCAAGGTCGGACTGGCGTACCTGGGTGGAATCAGAGATCACCGTCACCAGATGCTGATCCGTACGGAGTGCATTGCGAATCAGCGACAGGATGGCGGGCTCATCGTCTACTACGAGTATTTTGGCCATATTCATTCCCTCAATTATAAGTTGTAGGTCTAATTCTCCGTTGATCGTCCTTCCCAGCGCCTGAACCATAAGAGGCATAGCAGGGAAG
The DNA here is from genome assembly GCF_000758565.1 of Paenibacillus sp. FSL P4-0081. Lineage (NCBI taxonomy): Bacteria > Bacillati > Bacillota > Bacilli > Caryophanales > Paenibacillaceae > Paenibacillus > Paenibacillus sp. FSL P4-0081. Next base: position 8,294,617 of record NZ_CP009280.1, on the reverse strand, counting down.
CGGTGATTGTTCCCGGTATGCAGACCGCAATTCCGGTATTCAGGCCGGATACGGCAGGGGATAACGTGATACCGGAAGCGTGGATTGTCCATAAAGAGATGAAGCGGACACCCCAGGCGAAGGGGATATAGGGCCAGATCGAATCGCCCAGTCCTGTGAGCATTAAGGCGGACACCAGACTTCCCGCCAGCCCCGTTCCAATAGAAGCCCCCCGGCCAAATTGCAGGCTGGCTGTCAGATGAAGCAGGTATAGAAATATATTGCTCCCGAACAGAATAACTGCCCCGGTGAGGTAAAAAGGTAATCCCAGTCTGTCCTGCTGCAGAATCCTGCTAAAGCCCAGGCCAAAGAGGCTGTAAGCGAACAGGACGGCTCCGAAGCCAAAACACAATAGGAGCAGCAGCTTACTTATATAGGTTGTGATTCTGGCCGCAGGCATAGCAAGCATTCTTTGATACTGTCCTGCATTCGCTTCCTGTTCCGCCGCCATGGAGCAGACGAGCCCGATCAGGGCAGGAAGGGCACAGCCCAGAGACTGCATGAATGCCAATGCCTTGTCTGAGGCGCTCCATGGGGAGTAAGAATAGTAGGCCAGGAACACGGCAGCTCCGGTTAAGGGGGCCAGCAGATGAATCAGCAGAAACGGTGTGTGCCGGGTTTTGAGCAGATCCGCCCGCAGCAATCCCAGTAGTGTGGCCATGTTACTTCGCCTCCTGCTTATGGAACCATAGTGCAGTAAGCAGGAACAGTAATCCGAACCAGACCAGGGAGACCAGCACATCATCCAGAATCATGTCTGTGCTTCTCAGCGGACTGTCCGCCGGTACCGGGAGGCCATTCGGCAGAATGGACAGCACCGGGCACATGAGTCTGAAAGTAATCGTATAGGGGATGTAATCCCACAGTCCTCCGGCATCGAAGGTAACCACGCCCACGACAGTACCGAACATATTAAGCAGAACAGCGGCGAATAATCCGAGCCGTGCGGCCAGGAACAGACACAGTGGAATCTGCCACAGAAACGTAATGAAGATCAGCGCGCTGCCGGCCAGGCTGTTCAGCAATGGAATGGTCTGGCCAAACAGCATTCCCCCTGCTGTAATGCCAATCAGGAACAGGAGGAGAGCAGCGGACAGCCACTGCGCACAGGCGATGATTTTCCCGGCCCAGAGGATCTTCGGATCGACGGGAAGTGCCAGCAGTCCGCGGTATTTCATCTTGGCATCCTTATGCAGAGCCAGTGAACAAGTGAGTGTCAACGCCCCCGGCAAGAGCATGGTGTACCACCAGTTATAAGCCCCGGTCTGAAAATAGCTTCCGCCCATTAGAATGGCACACAGCAGCATCGTGAATACAGGGGCGATCCAGACCAGACTGGGGATGAAGGTGCGCCGCCATTTTAAACGTTCAGCCCTAATATGATTGAGCATGAGGCGCAACCTCCCTCCGGCCTGCTGCTGCCACCTGCATGAACAAGGCTTCCAGCTCTTGGCCGTGGGGAATGGCACCCTGATATCCCAGCACTCCGCCGGCGATAATCCCGATCTGATCCGCTACCTGTTCGACCTCGGAGAGCATATGACTTGAGAGAATGACAGTGATTCCCTGCCCGGGGAAGGAACGGATCAGCTCCCGCAGCTCCTGAATCCCGATAGGGTCAAGCCCGTTGGTCGGTTCGTCCAGAATGAGCAGCTCCGGCTGGTTCAGGAGTGCAATCGCGATGCCGAGCCGCTGCTTCATCCCCATGGAGAACTGTCCGGCACGCTTCTTCCCCGTCCGGGCCAAATCCACGGTCGTGAGCACCTCTTCGATCCGGGACTGCGGCAATCCGAGGGCAAGTGTACGTACCTTGAGATTCTCACGGGCGGTCAGGTTCTCATATAACGGCGGCGCCTCAATCAGTACACCAATTCTGCGTAAGTCCTTCCGGGTCCAATCATGCCCTTGAATGCGGATGCTGCCGGAATTGGGGCGCAGCATGCCTGCGAACATTTTGAGTGTTGTTGATTTGCCGGCGCCATTCGGACCAAGCAGTCCATAGATCGAGTTGCGCGGTACCGCAAGTGATACATTGCTCACAACGGTTTGATGCTTGAAGCTTTTGCACAGATTCTCGGTTTCCAGAATAATGTCTTGCATAGTATATCATCCTTTCTATCTCCACAGTCTAAGAGGAGATTCTAAGGATTCTATAAGGATAACGGAGGGTTCCCCCGCAAGAATGAAGGGTTATGCATGACAGAGACCCTCCCCGGTACTGCAGGAGGGTCTCTGTTATGAAGCTGAAGCTAGAGCCGGCGGGATTCTAACGTTTCCGGAATGCGCCCCCGCGGGCCAGTGCAAAGAATATCAGTAAGGCGATAATTGAACCAACAATGGCTGGAATGATATGGAATCCACCAACAACGGGCCCCCTCGGCCCCAGCAGCTCGGTACCCAGCCAGGAGCCGACAAAGCCGGCAATGATATTTCCCAGCACGCCTCCTGGAACATCGCGTCCAATCAGATTGCCGCTTAGCCAGCCGATAATTCCGCCGATAATCAACACCCAGAGCAGATACATTGATTTGTCCCCTTTTCAGTGGTTTATTCAAGGTATGTTAGGAAAGGGAATAGGTGAACTGCTTATTGAATAATTTTTTTGGTTTTCGCCCTGACTATGAACTTCATAGCTTGTGCGGTTAACCCTATAATGTAGTGTTAATATTAGAAGGGAAAGCCACCAACCTGACTATTGGCGGGAAGCTACCTGTGAATGCTTCTACTGGAGGAGGAAGGATCGATTGAAAAAAATTCTCGTGATTGATGATGAGGCGGCCCTTAGAGACTTGATTGAGCTTGTACTCAGGAGAGAAAACTACCAGGTGAAGACGGCAGAGAACGGAAGCACGGGACTACAGATCCTGGATTCTTTTCAGCCGGACCTGGTGTTGCTGGATTTGATGCTGCCGGATTGCTCGGGCTATGACCTATGCAAAGAAATCACTAAGAAGCAGGCGATGCCTGTGATTATGTTATCGGCTAAGAATGAGATTATAGATAAGGTATTAGGACTTGAGCTGGGGGCAGAGGACTACGTCACCAAGCCTTTTGATAACCGGGAACTCCTTGCCCGGATCAAAGTTGTGCTTAGAAGATATGACAATAGTGATCCGAAGCAAAGTGATGAGAATACCCGGATGAAGCATGAAGAACTGGCGTTTGATCTGGAGACCCGAGTGGTGCAGAAAAACGGTGTGCCAATTTCGCTGACGGCAAAAGAATTTAAAATTCTCGAAATGCTGCTGAAAAGGCCGGAGAAAATTTATACAAGGGATGAACTGCTGGAGCTCGTGTGGGGATATGATTTCTTGGGGGACAGCCGCAGCGTAGATATGACCATTATGCGGTTAAGGAAGAAGCTGGAGGATGATGCCGAGAATCCGAAATACGTTAGAACGATTTACGGATTTGGTTATCAGCTTGGAGGTGGCTCCGCCTGAAATATGCAACCCGGCTTTTGTTGAATTATTTATTGTTCTCGGTGTTGTCCTTTGCCGTTATTATTATTTCAGTCAACAAAGCGATCGAATACTTCAGCTTCGTAACCATAGAGAAGAAAATGATGGAAAAGGCGGATTTATGTGAGCTGTCCTTCAGGGAAATTCTCACGAAGCATGATAAAGCAGCGGAGGAAGGCCAGCCCACGGATGTGCCGAGAAGTGCTCTGGAAACGTTAAAGACTTCAGGTAAGGAAGTGCGGATCTATGACAGCAATCAGAAGCTGCTGGGACTAGCTGTGGATGGGATCATAATAAATAACAAGACGCCCCTGATCTTCGCGGGGAATATCCAGAACGCGCTAAAGGGGAATTATTCTTACACGATTACTGATAATCATCTGCTGTATTTCGCCATACCCATTCAGGATAAGTATTATCAGAATAGTTATGTGTTCGAGTTCGTGGAGGACATTTCATATTTCTATGATATTATGGGAAAAATTAGGTATATTCTGTTTGCCGGTGCAGGAGGATTTATTGTACTGATCACGCTCTCCAGTCTATTCATTGCCCGTAATACAACCAAGCCGATCAAATATCTGCTTGGTGCCACGGAGAGCTTCTCCAAACAGCAGTTCCAGCAGGTGCACTTGAACAGGAAGGATGAGCTGGGGATGCTGGCTGAAGGATTGAACCGGATGGGTATCCAGCTCAGCGACTATATACAGTATCAGAAGCAGTTTGTCTCCAACGTATCCCATGAACTGAAAACACCGCTCGCTGCTATCCGGGGATTCTCCCAATATTTATATGAGGGTGAGAATGAGGATGAGGATTTGCAAAAGATATATTTTCATCTTGTAAATGAATCAGACCGCCTGACCCTGCTGATCAATGAGTTATTGATGTTATCCCGGTTTGACAAGGCGGGTCCGGAGGATATGGGTACTGAGAAGACCGATTTAACGCAATTAGCCGTTCAAGTGGCAGCAGGGATGAGAGCCAAAGCCGATAATAAAGAAATAGAGCTGGACATCAGGCAGGGGAAACCGGCCTTCGTATATGTAAATCAAATCCTGATGTCACACGCCATCGCCAATATTCTGGACAACGCCATCAAGTATTCCAATCCCCGTACGAAGATAAGCATTGAAGCCTATATCAGACAGAATGAAGCAGTCGTGCAAATAAGGGATCAGGGGATCGGGATCGGCGAGGATGAGATTGTACGGGTTCAGGAAAGATTCTACCGGGCCAGTAATTCAAATGCTGCCAAAGGATCCGGACTGGGGTTATCCATATGTAAAGAAATCGCCGAGAAATTTGGCGGGTATTTGAGCATTGAGAGCGAAATTGACGCGGGAACCCAAGTGTCCATCGTTTTGCCGCTAATGTGATGTTACATGAATGATACAAGTCTGTTATTACACTAATAAATTGTTTCCCTATACTAACCTCATAAGATAAATAACTTAATTATGGAGGGTTAATAATGAACGCATTAAAAAAACCGGCAGCCCTAATGCTGTCCGCAATATTGCTTATGACACTTCTGGCAGGATGCCAGGCAAATGAGGCGGATTCACCATCGGCAGCACCTGCAACGGCGCCTGCTGCAAGTACCAAGGCTACTGAAGAAGCTGCAACTCCGGCTCCGGTTGAACCTTCACCCGCTGCTTCAGCCGGTAACAACTCCGGTTCCGGGGTAATCAAGGAGGGCACCATTCAAAAGGACGGGAATGTGATATTAAAAGAGCTGGCTTTTGTCCATAAAGACCATACCATTGCCATTTCCGACTTCGTGGACGATACCAAGCTGGAAAGCATGCTGGGGAAGGCGGCGGAGAAGAAATCCCATACCTATTCCGCAGATGACGGGTTGAATATGGATACACTGCTCGGCTTCACGGAGAAGCAGTACAAATTCCCGGGGCTTGAGATCAAAACGATTGATGAAGCGGCTGAAGGCAAGCGGTTCTATATCTTCAGTATTAAAATTACCGATCCCAAATATGCCACGGTCCGCAATATCAAGGTTGGCGACAGTGTAGAGACTCTTAAAAAAGCTTATCCCGAGGGCAAGCTGGTCGGAGATGGAGCACCCAATGAAGAGGATGACTACCGGTTTGCACCGGCTAACTATGTGGATTTCATGTCATTTCACATCAAGGACGCAAAGATTGAGAGTATCCTCATCTCCACACTTCTGGACTGAACTCACTCCAGCGCCCTTACCGTCTCCCCCTCAATCAGCACAGGCTGATAATAGGTGCTGTTCCGCAAATCCTTCTTCCCCTGCAGCTTTTTAATAACCCACTCAGCGGCATCACGGCCCATCTGCTCCTGCGGATGGGTTAAGGTCGTGAGCTTGATGCCCGCATTCTTGGCGATATAAGAATTATCCTGGCCAATAATTGATAAATCCCCCGGAATCGAAATCTCCAGCTGTCTGCACACATTTACGACTTCCAGGCCAACCTCATCGTTATAGCAGACAATAGCTGTTAATACCTCTTTGTTATCGGTCAGGAACTGCTTCAGGTTCTCGGACAGGGCTTGCTTGGACTCAGTATCGAAGGACAGCACCTGCTCAGGGTGAAAGCGTAATTTGGCTTCTCCAAGCGCTTTGATATAACCCTTCATGCGGTATTTGCCTTGCAGGTCATCCATTTTGGCAATAATACCGATCTGGGTATGGCCCTTGGAGATCAGCTCTCTGGTCGCCAGGTAACTGGACTGCACATCATCAAGGCAGAAGAAAGGTACCTCCAGTTCTTCATAATAAGCATTAATCATGATAAACGGGACATCCTGTTCTTTGAACGACAGATAGTATGCAATATTAGGGTTGTACAGATTGCTCTTCGTAGGCTCAATAATGAGACCTTCGACGCCAAAGGACAGCATCATCTCCAGCGCTTTCTTCTCCTGGGCGACATCATTATTGGTACTGGCGAGCAGTAGCGAATAATTATCCTCATTCAGTCTGCTCTCGATCCCGCGGATGATGGAAGGGAAGATGTAATCTGAGAGATAGGTCGTGATGACACCGATGGTTTTATTGCTCTGATTGCCCCCCGATTTGGACCGGAACTGGTTGCTCACATAGGTGCCTGATCCCTTCTCGCTTCTTAGAAAGCCCTCATTGGATAGCTCCAGGATAGCCTTCCGGACGGTTTGCCGGCTCACACCATAGGTGTCCTGCAAGGCTAATTCTGTAGGAATCTGCTCGCCCACACTATAGGTTCCTGACAGTATATTGCTTTTTATATCATCAAAAATAATCTGGTATTTGGTTTTCACCCGGCTCACTTCTTTCATGGTTGTTCATATACGAATCGGTATATCTGCGATAGTTGTACGTACACATTATAGTATGAATATATCGTTATTATAATCCAATGTCTACTATGTATAAGCGTTTCAAGGGAAATATGGATTTCTCACTGTAAAATTTGTATGTATATCTTGTGTGTTGTGTTGACAAATGTACGAACAAAAAATATACTAAGTCTGTTAATAAAGGAAGCGCCTTCTTTCCATTTCTATTATAACAGTTTGGTTCAGAGAGGAGTAACGTGGGCATGGATCAGAACATCGGGCAAGCGATACTTAAGGGAGAAACTTCACTGGGTATCGAATTTGGATCCACACGTATCAAGGCAGTACTGATTGATCAGCGTTTCGAGACCATCGCATCCGGAAGCTTCGAGTGGGAGAATCTGCTTGAGGGCGGGTACTGGACGTATCATTTGACAGACATTATCAAGGGCCTGCAGGAGGCTTACCGTGAACTGAAGCAGGTAGTCCAGCAGAAATACGGTATTACGCTTAAGATCGTCGGTTCTATCGGGTTCTCGGCAATGATGCACGGATATATGGCTTTTGACAGCGCAGGTGAGCTGCTGGTTCCGTTCCGGACCTGGCGTAATGCAACAACCGGTGCTGCGGCCAAAGAATTAACGGAGGTCTTCCAGTTCAACATCCCTGAACGCTGGACCATAGCGCACCTGTATCAGGCGATACTGAACGGGGAAGAGCATGTGCCTCAGGCGGAGTTCGTAACAACGCTGGGCGGGTATATTCACTGGCTGCTGACCGGCAGCAAGGCGATCGGGATCGGCGATGCTTCGGGGGTTTTCCCGATAGATGAGGCCACGCAGGATTACAATGCAGCGATGGTTGCACAGTTCGATGAACTTATTGCAGATAAGGGCTACCCTTGGAAGCTGAAAGATATTCTCCCTAAAGTGTATACTGCGGGCGAGCAGGCGGGGCTATTAACAGAAACGGGTGCGTTAATTCTGGATACGTCCGGGGAGCTGCAGCCGGGTATTCCGCTGTGTCCTCCGGAAGGCGACGCCGGAACAGGTATGGTTGCTACGAACAGTGTCCGCAAACGGACCGGTAACATCTCCGTAGGCACTTCCGTGTTTGCAATGATCGTGCTGGAGAAGGATCTTACAGCCGTATATCCGGAGATTGATATGGTTACTACTCCAGACGGCAGTCCGGTCGGCATGGTTCATGCCAACAACTGTTCCAGTGATCTCAACGCCTGGATCGGGTTGTTCCGTGAATTCTCGGAGGCAATGGGCTTTAAGTCTGATCCCGGCCAGCTGTTCAGTGTCCTGTTCAATAAGGCACTGGAGGCGGATGCCGATGGCGGCGGTCTGCTGAGCTACGGGTATTTCTCCGGGGAGAATATTACCGGGATTGAGAAAGGCCGGCCGTTGTTTGTACGCTCACCGGAGAGCCGCTTCAATCTGGCCAACTTCATGCGGACGCATTTATTCTCCGCTTTTGGCGCGCTGAAGATCGGAATGGATATTCTGACCAAGCAGGAGCAAGTGTCGATCGACAGCATTCTGGCTCACGGCGGATTATTCAAAACTCCTGTTGTCGGGCAAAAAATCGTGGCCGCTGCAATGAACGTCCCTGTCTCGGTCATGGCAACAGCCGGAGAAGGCGGCGCATGGGGGATGGCGATTCTGGCCTCTTACATGCAGAACAAAGCACAGCAGGAGCGTCTTGATGACTTCCTTGACCACAAGGTATTTAAGGATGTGGAAGGACAAATCATCCATCCGGATGCGGCTGATGTGAAGGGCTTCGAGCTGTTCATGGAACGTTATACTGCAGGGATCGCGATCGAGCAGGCTGCTGTAGATCATCTGGTAGAAAACGGGAGGGGTTAACCTATGTTGGAGCAACTGAAAGAAGAGGTATTCGAGGCCAATCTGGACCTGCCTAAGCATGGACTCGTCAAATACACCTGGGGCAATGTGAGCGCAGTTGACCGTGAGAAAGGCGTATTCGTCATCAAACCAAGCGGCGTCAGCTATGACAAAATGAAGCCTAGCGATATGGTCGTAGTGGATTTCGACGGTAACGTGGTTGAAGGGGAGATGAGACCATCCTCGGATACACCGACCCATGCCGTACTCTACAAGCATTATGCAGAAATCGGCGGCATCGTGCACACGCATTCGACCTGGGCGACCATCTGGGCGCAGGCCGGGCTGGATGTTGCTGTAATGGGCACGACACATGCCGACACCTTCTATGGCGCGGTACCCTGCGCACGCTTCCTGACGCAGGAGGAGGTTGACCGCGGGTATGAAGCGGAGACCGGACGCGTGATCATTGAGACTTTTGAACAGCGGGGCCTTGATATTATGGCAGTTCCCGGCGTCTTGCTGAAAGGCCATGGCCCGTTCACCTGGGGGAAGAATGCCCATGATGCAGTGATGAACAGCGTGGTGCTGGAGGAAGTGTCCAAGCTGAACCATTTTGCCCGCGAGCTGAACCATTTCGCTGAAGAATTGCCGCAGCGGATTCTGGATAAACACTATCTGCGCAAGCATGGTAAAGGCGCTTATTACGGTCAGAAATAATCTGATTTATATATTATCCAAGAGAAGAGGATGAAATAATATGTCAACAGTAAGCGCTAAGCAATTCTGGTTTGTTGTAGGATCACAGCATCTGTACGGAGAAGAAGCCCTCGGTGAAGTTAAAGCTCATGCACAGGAGATGACGGATGCCCTCAATAACAGCGGTGTGCTGCCTTATCCGCTGGTGCTGCAGGATCTGGCGGTCAGTGCAGACAAAATCACTTCGATCATGAAAGAAGTCAACTACCGTGACGAGGTTGCCGGTGTGATTACCTGGATGCATACCTTCTCCCCGGCCAAAATGTGGATCCGCGGCACGAAGCTGCTGCAGAAGCCGCTTCTGCACCTGGCTACACAGTACAATGAGAGCATTCCTTGGGCTACACTGGATATGGACTTCATGAACCTGAACCAGGCTGCCCATGGCGACCGTGAATACGGGTTCATCAATGCCCGCCTGAAGAAACAGAACAAAGTGGTGGTAGGGTACTGGGAACGCGCCGAAGTCCAGAAGCAAATTGCCGAATGGATGGACGTTGCCGTTGCGTATAACGAAAGCTTCAACATCAAAGTGGCCCGCTTCGGCGACAACATGCGTAACGTGGGCGTTACCGAAGGCGACAAGGTAGAAGCCCAGATTCAGTTCGGCTGGACCGTGGATTACTTCGGGATCGGCGACCTGGTTGCGTATGTAAACGAAGTGAAGGAAGAAGAAATTGATGCGCTGTTCGCTGAATATGCAGAGCAATATGATTTCGATTACGGTTCATACAGCAAAGAAGCATGGGAAGCCAGCGTGAAGGTACAGGCCAGCTATGAAATTGCCCTCAAACGCTTCCTGGATGCCGGCAACTACAATGCGTTCACTTCGAACTTCGAAGACCTGCACGGCATGAAGCAGCTTCCGGGTCTTGCCGTTCAGCGTCTGATGGCACAAGGCTACGGCTTCGCCGGCGAAGGGGACTGGAAGACAGCGGCCCTGGACCGCCTGATGAAGGTGATGAGCCACAACCTGAACACCGGATTCATGGAAGATTACACCTACGAAATGGCTGCCGGACAGGAAGCGATTCTGCAGTCCCACATGCTTGAGGTTGACCCGAGCCTGGCCAGCAACAAGCCGAAGGTGCTTGTGTCTCCGCTGGGTATCGGCGACCGCGAAGATCCGGCCCGTCTCGTATTCGACGGCAAGGCTGGCGAAGGCGTCGTGGTATCGATGGCTGACTTCGGCACTCATTACAAGCTGCTGATCAATGAAGTTACTGCCTTCGAGCCGACGGTTCCGGCTCCGAATCTTCCGGTGGCCCGCGTGCTCTGGCAGGTGAAGCCTAACTTCCAGGATGGAATTAAGGCATGGATCGAGAACGGCGGCGGTCACCATACCGTGGTGTCGCTCAACTTGACTACAGATCAGATCGTAACCTACGCCAAGCTGGTTGGCCTGGATTATGTAATCATTAAATAAATAGCGGAATAATGTTGGATCAAATGAGCGGATGGGCTTTTGCCTGTCTGCTTTTTTTTAATGCAGAGCCAAGGTATTACCGGCAAACTCATCCTCCGTGCCCGTGATTTTCTAAAATCCTGTACAAAATACAACATTCGCTTCATTAAATTGGACTAAATCGAAAATTGTTGTACAAAAGGCAGCATTTCTCCTCCTTCATACGGTTTAGCGTGGAAATTGTTGTATTTCATACAACAATCTATCTAAACAACCGGGTATCTGCGCATCCAAGTTGCAAAACGTACAACATTTATGCCGCTGTAGTGCAGGAGCGCACCCTAGACATCTAGCCATAGGTAGGAGACTTTTATCACTGTTCAATACTCACATGCCGAGTAATATGTTAGAATATCAGAATGCATTAACGCTTCACCAATTTAATACATCACACGGGCTATGATTGCTATGGATCACACTATAGCAGGAGCAGCTTCTGGAGAGACTGCGGGAGACCGCAGCGCCGAAGGGTTCACAATCTCAGGCAAAAGGACAGAAGAGTACGGAATTTGTATTTGTTATGCTGATTAATTACGGTCAGCGGCGCAGGTAGCTTATTTTGATATTCTTATGAACCGGGAGATTGGATGATATCCAATCTCTTTTTTATGTTATTTGGCAGCATAGCGTTGTACACATTAAGGGGGAAAAAGGCAATGGCACAGACAGAATTAAAGAGAGATTTGGCGAACCGTCATGTACAGCTGATCGCTATCGGCGGCACGATTGGTACGGGGTTATTCCTGGGATCAGGCAGAGCGATTCAGCAGGCCGGCCCGTCCATTATGATCACGTATTTACTCGTGGGAATTGCCGTGTTTTTTGTGATGAGGGCGCTGGGTGAGCTGCTGCTCTCCAAAGCGGGATATCAATCTTTTACGGACATTGCTGAAGACTATCTGGGGCCGCGGGCTGCGTTCATTACAGGCTGGACCTACTGGTTCTGCTGGATTATGACGGCGATGGCGGATGTGATTGCAGTGGGCGTCTATGTGCAGTACTGGTTCGATATCCCGCAGTGGGTGCCGGCTGTCATCTGCCTGATTATCCTGTTAGGACTCAATTTGTTAACGGTCAAAAGCTTCGGCGAACTCGAATTCTGGTTTGCGCTAATCAAAGTCGTCACGATTCTTGCCTTAATTGGCCTGGGAATCATTCTGCTGGTCATCGGGTTCAAGACGGATGCGGGATCGGTGAGCGTCCGCAATCTCTGGGAGCACGGGGGTGTGTTCCCGAATGGTGTCAAGGGCTTCTTATTTTCCTTCCAGATGGTTGTGTTCGCTTATGTCGGTGTGGAGCTTGTGGGTGTATCAGCCGCAGAAACAGCAGATCCGGAGAAAAATATCCCCTCGGCGATTAACAAGATTCCTCTGCGGATTCTCTTCTTCTATGTGGGCGCGCTCTTCGTCCTGCTGTGCATTAACCCGTGGACCCAGCTCAGTGCAGCTGAAAGTCCTTTTGTGCGAACCTTCAGCCTGGTCGGGATTCCGGTTGCTGCGGGCATTATCAATTTCGTCGTCTTAACCTCAGCAGCTTCCGCCTGCAACAGCGGGATGTTCTCAACCAGCCGGATTCTGTATAATCTGAGCAGAAGGAATCAGGCCTCCCCGCAGCTCGGCAAGCTGAACCGAAATCATGTGCCTGCTAACTCTTTATTTATTTCTACAATAGTTATATCGGCCGGGGCGCTGCTTAGCAAGCTTATTCCGGGCCAGGCCTTCGGCATCGTTACAACGATCAGTGCCATTTGCTTCATCTGGGTGTGGGGGGTTGTGCTCGTATGTCATATCAAATATAAGAGGAACCGCCCGGACTTACATGCCTCGTCCAAATTCAAAGCACCGTTCACACCGGTCATTAATTATGCGGTATTAACGTTGTTTGCTGCTATTCTGATCATTATGCTGTTCGCAGATGATACCCGTCCGGCGCTGCTGTTTACGCCCCTATGGTTCATTCTGTTGTTCGTCCTGTACTCCATGCGGAGCAAGAAGGAGAAAAGTGATGCCGATGTTAGTATAATCAATACATGAGTGCAAGAATGTTCAAACGCTACTGACATGTTGTCAGTAGCGTTATAAGGAGGAATCCGAAACATGAAGCATAGATTACTCCAATATATGACCCGGCTGACCTCCCTCAGTGAAGAGCAGCAGCAGGCCATTCTGGAGGAGATTCTTGTTGAGGAATACAGCAAGGGAGCCACGCTGCTTAGGCAGGGGGAGGTTCCCGGTCATTGCTATTTCGTGTTAAAAGGATGCGTACGGCAGCATAGTGTTGACGTCACAGGCCGCGACATCACCTCGAATTTCTACACAGAGGAGCAGGCGATCGCTATCTTCAATGCGCATAAAGAGGATGCCTCGTCGGAATACAGCCTGACTTGTCTGGAGGACTGCGTACTGGTTGTCGGTGCGCTGAATACCGAGAGGGAAATGTACGCCAGACACACGCAGCTGGAGCTGATGACACGCCGGATGATCGAGGAGAATTTCGGACAGGTGCAGGCGGAATTCGCCGCCTTCATTGCGGCATCCCCCGAAGACCGCCTCAAGGCACTGCTGCATCGGAGGCCCGGCCTGATCAGCCGCGTCCCCCAGCATCAGCTGGCCAGCTATCTCGGGATGACACCGGAGTCGCTCAGCCGGATTAAGAAGCGGCTTGAGCGCGAACACGCGCAGCCGGGACTTTGAACAGCAGCCAGATGCCAAGCCCCAGCTCCCCTGCGGTCATCGGCAGCATGAACACCCATTTGATGATTTGGAGGAATTCTCCATACCCGGGCACAAGTGTGCCGCACAGATGAACCATAATATAGCCGAAGCCTGCCAGCAGCAGCAGCACACTGACGGGCTTCGGAATATTCTCCGAACATACCGCCAGCACACCTATAATCAGCAGATGCCCCCCGAACAGAATCAAACCAGCCGACCATACCGCTTCAAAAGCATGAAGATGAAGCATGACCTCCGCCTGCAGCTCCCCTCGTGTGAAGCCGGAAAGCGCAACCTCCCTGTTACCGGTAAGAAGTGATACCACGATCAGACTGGAGACAGCAACCCCCAACACTGCCGTATAAGCCAGGCGCAGCCATGCTCCCAGCAGGGACAGGCCCGGATGCACAGGCTTCAGCACCAGATATAAGGCCCAGGCAGCTGCCGCATCACAGGCCATAATCAGTACCCAGCCCAGAATCCCGGCCCTGAACAGCGACGGAGAGGCCTGAAGATTGGCGAAGGTACCAGCGGCATCTCCATCCACTACCAGACTCCCTTGGACATATCCGTACGAGAGCGCGGCGGCAACCGCCATTACAATGAGCGATATTCCCCCGGTTCGAGCCACTGCAGCAGACATTAGCATAACCCCCTGATTGATTATTGATTGTGGTTATATTGTACTAAGGCGCCTGCAGGGCTTCATTGACTTAAGTTAAGAGGACATGATTAAATTTTAAATATTAAGTTTTTGAATAAAGGATAGTCATTGAAAAATGTCGAACCTTAATCTAGATATTTCTGTACTGTGCAATGAAGCGATTTAATGAAGTGATTTAATGAAGGAGAACCCACATCCATGAAGAACATTATCCGCTCCCTTGAAGATATAGTGAACCTGGCACCGGTCCTGAAAGCTGCTTTTCCCTATGATGTATCTATTGCTGTCTGTGATGTGGAGAAGTTCATCGCTTATTTCCCTGGAACGTCCATTGATCTGGGAATTCGGGCAGGACAGATAATTCTTGCGGACGAACCTCTGTATCATGCGCTGAGAAATGATGAATTCTCGAAAGCTAATGTCCCTAAGGACTACTATGGGTATGAATTCGTCGGTACGGTTCTTCCGGTACACGGAGAGGATGGAAGCGTCTGCGGGGCGGTCTGCATCCAGGTCCGCAGACAGACCGAGCTGCGCGAAATCGCTGATCAGATCTCGGTCTCCCTAAATCAGGCTAACGCCCGGATTGGGCATGTGGCAGAGGGCTCGGGGCTGCTTGCCGATTTCTCGCAGAAGCTGCTGCTCCAGTCAGAAACGACCGCCGAAAGTGTCAAAAAAAGCGATGAAGTGCTGGCTGTCCTCAGAAAGGTCGCCGACCAGACGAATCTGCTCGGGATTAATGCAGCCATTGAGGCTGCCCACGCAGGAGAGAAGGGGCGGGGATTCGATGTTGTAGCGAAAGAAATCCGCAAATTCTCGAAGGAAACCGAGCAGTCTGCGCAGCGGATCCGGGATACCCTGGGGGAGATCCAAGCCGCGATGAAGCAGATCAGCCAATCCATCCATCAGATTGCGTCAGTCGGGCAGGAGCAGGCTGCTTCAACGAATGAAATCTCCAGCTTCATTGAGGAGATCCGGACGATGTCCGAGCAGCTGAACCAGTTCGCGCAGAAGCTGTGAGGGAAGAGCGGCTATTCTCATAATTACAGATTCGCCAGAATAACGGCAAGCAGAGCAATGAAGGCCGGGAGGCCCTGAACCAATAGAATGGATTTCTTGGCCGTGATGCCGCCATAGATGGCTGCAACCGCAACGCAGATCAGGAAGAACAATTGAAGCTGAACACTGAAGGTATCATTCGGATGCAGCAGGCTCCAGACTAGACCGGCCGCCAGAAAGCCGTTATATAATCCCTGGTTGGCCGCCAGCGATTTCGTTTCCCGGGCGAACTGCGGAGTGGTGCCGAACGATTTTTGCGCCCGCGGGGTAGTCCACAGGAACATTTCCAGCACTAGAATATACACATGCTCCATTGCAACCAAGGCCACGAGTATTAAACTCACGATCATCATAGTAAATCCCTCTTTTCATAATTATGTAAGATTGATTAACAGAGAAATTAAATTGTTCAAAATATAATTTTACACTGTATAATATAGCCAAATTCTGCAATTTTGTCAATTTGGAATCCCTAAATTCCTTGAGGAGGCAAACCTGTTGTACCTAAGAATGCTGACATCCGTGGATGCGGAGGCTTACCGCGAGCTTCGGCTACAGTCGCTGCGGCTGCATCCGGAAGCCTATCTCAGCTCCTATGAATCGGAAAAGAAGCTGTCTATAGTCACCACACGCATCAGGCTGGAGCCCTCGGAGAATAATTTCACGCTGGGAGCTTTTGATGGTGAGGAGAGGCTGGTGGGCATCGTCACTTTTTTCCGGGAGAGCCGGCCCAAAATTGATCATAAAGCTAATATATATTCAGTATATGTGGATTCAGATGTCCGTAAACAAGGAGTGGGCCGCCGCTTGATGGTGGAGCTGATTGCCCGGGCGAGGCTGTTGCCGGGGCTCGAAATTCTAAATTTAACGGTAACCTCGAATAATGTAGCTGCCAAAAGACTATACGAATCTCTTGGATTCATCTGCTATGGCACAGAGCCGAAGGCGATGAAGCTTGGGGATGAATATCTGGATGAGGCTCTGATGATTCTGATGCTGTAGCTCTATCGTGTTGACAAGCTTCCCGGCGGCGATCATAGAACATGCCAAAAAGCACAAGCCGCTGACATGTGCTTTTTGAGCTGATAATTGCTTGCGGAAAATTGGAATGTTCCGGGTATTATTGATTCGCAGCAGCCCGCTTCAGGATCTCCTGAACCTGGCTAACCATAGCGGCCGCGTCTGTACGGGTGATTCCAGCCTGCGGATTGAACTTGCCGTCAGCATCCAGCTTCACGATCTTCAAGGCGATGGCCGTCTGAATGGCTCCCGAGTTCAGGATATTGATCTTGTCATTATCCTTGATCTCTACCGGAATCAGATTAAGCAGCGGCAGCTGGCCGCTGGTCTGGAGGGTATGCACCAGCAGGTAGGTGAAAGATTCGCGGGTCATGCTGGCTGCCGGATCAATCTTGATCTGCAGATCAGCCTTCGGTCCTGCGGCTTCCTTGATCAACTGAACAGCTTGCTCAGCCGTAAGAACTTCGCTCTCTGCTGCGGGTGCTTGATGAGCCTTCAAGTATTCCAGCGCTTTATTCACGATATCCGTACCGGCGGTACGTGTAATATCACCCTTCGGATTGAAATTGCCGGACTCATCCAGTGTAACGAAGCCAAGCGCCAGTGCGGTTTGAATAGCGCCTGAATTGGAGATATCCATCTGACTCTCATCTGCAACTTCAACTGGAATAAGCTTGAACATCGGCAGCTGGCCGCTGGTCTGGAGGGTATGCACCAGCAGGTAGGTGAATGATTCGCGGGACATGCTGGCAGCCGGGTCGATCTTGATCTGCAGGTCTGCTTCCGGACCTACAGCCTCCTTAATCAATTGAACGGCCTCTTCGGCAGTAAGCGTCTCACTCAGCGCAGCCGGTGCCGGATGTGCCTTCAGATACGCCAGCGCATTGCTGATCGCTACAGCTGCTTCAGCCCGGGTGATTTCCTGCTTAGGCTTAAGCTTGCTACTTTCATCCAGCTTCAGGACACCGTAGTTCAGGGCGCGCTGGATCGAACCGGAATACTCTGCCTTAACTTGATCCTGGTCCTTATAATCAATAACAACCGGCTTGATCATCGGCAGCTGGCCGCTGGCTTCAATCGCATCAATGAGCTGGTGCGTGAATTCTTCACGCGTCAGCTTCTGGTTGGGCTTCAGGTCGGCGGGCAGATCCAGCCCGTGGACACCGGCAATAATGAGCGCTTCAGCGTACCAAGCGGAATCATTGGCATTCTTGAAATAGTCGGTAGCATGCGGCTCCTTCACAAACCGGATCAGATCAAGGTTCAGGTCTAGTGCATTTACGATCATCTGCACTCCTTCAGCCTCCGAGATACTGATATTCGGACCGAACAGGTCTTGGCTGATCCCTTTGATCAGGCCGCTATTCTGCAGAGCGATGATCTTGTCTTTGTCCTGCACATTGTTAATATCCTTGAAGGCTGCCGCGGAAGCGAACTGTTGTCCCGCGAAGCTGAGCGCCAGAGCAGCAGCAGCAGATATAGTAATGATCTTGAATGTATTCTTCATTGTCAGTCACCTCATAGAGTAGTTTGTGGTTTATTTGTGATCTTAGACGTGCCGTCCTGCAAAAAGGTTACAGCAGGTTTGAATTATCCGGAATTCCGGTTTATTAGGGTTTGCTCAGACAAAGCTCCCGCCATTTCATAAGCCAGCCATACTGCTCATCGCAGAACGCCTTGGATACCGACTGCAAACCCTGGCAGCGGACAATTCTGGAGATGATCTGATAATGCCTGACCGCAATGAAATCGAATACGGCTGAGTACTCCTTGTCACTCAAGGTCCGTACCTTACTATATCCGGAATAGAACTGCTCAAACAGACGCCGGGTATCATCATACATGGACTCGTGAAATAGATTAAAGTGAGTGTTATCAGACATATAGGCAACATCCATGGCCGGATAATCACCTGAAGCGTCATCGAAGTCCATAAGCACGTATTGCCCGCGGCTGTCCCTGAGCATGTTGCCTGTATGCAGATCGCCATGACAAAAGTGTCTAGGCAAATCTGACATACGGCTCCATAGTTCATTGCCATAGTGTTCGAGCGCAGCAACGGACTCGGAAGCACAGTCCAGTTCGCGCATAATGGAGAGATAGTCACCGATGTAGTCGGTTTTTGTCCGGTGGATCAGTTCATCCGGGTAGCCCTGCATGAGCTGATGCAATTCTCCGGTTTGTTGACCGATAACCTCTGCTTCGGCTATCCCATCGGGCGTAGCCCCCTCGGCATAGCGGAAGAGCACCGCTGCCTGCAAGCCATCCTGAGCTTCAAGAAGGATATGACTCTCCTGCCCCGCCGTCCGCAGAACAGTAACGGCAGGATAAGAATGAGCCTCTAAATAATCAAGAATACGAACGGACTGCAGGGCATCGGCTGTCTTGAAGCTGCGGTATATTTTGAGTACATAACGCTTACCTTCGCCCTCTGCGAAATACACCCCGCCGATCATCTCCCGGTGAAGCCGGATCTGCTCAATATGGAGCGGGTAGGAGCGGTTAATCTCGCGGATAAGATGATCATAATCCATCGGCTGTATCCCCTTTTAACGAATTGTTCTAACTGTTATTCATTATCCTGCTTGGCGAAACCGGATGTATAGAGAAAGCTTAGCTATAATTAAAGTTACAGTAGGGAACAGCCCCGCGGACAAAAGTTAAGCCACCCGTTTCCTGAGCCGGGTGGCTTATGTGCATTCGCTATCTTTTCACGGAAACAATCTGATTGCGGCCCTGATGCTTGGCTGCGTACAAGGCTTTGTCTGCCGATCTGAACAAATCGTTCAAGTAAGTTGTTGTGCTCATGGGCGGTGTGACCTTGAATTCCCCGATGCTGAGCATTCCTATGCTGATGGTGATGGATATAGGCTCGTCTATATGATCAATTCTGATCTGGTTGGACTCAATGCTTGATTTAAGCTGCTCTGCCAGCACATACGCCTCATCCTCTTCCGTATCGGGCAGGTAGATAAGGAACTCCTCGCCGCCATAACGGGACAGAATATCAGAGTGGCGCAGATTACGCTGCAGGACCTCTACCGTACTGCAAATGACCTCATCTCCGGCCAGGTGGCCGTAGCGGTCATTGACCATTTTGAAATAATCGATGTCGATCAGTATAATGGTCGAAGGGACCCTGGGATCCCGGTCCTTCATTAATTCATTCTCCAGCTGCTGCATGAGATAATGGCGGTTGTAGCAGCCGGTCAGGCTGTCGGTGATGGCCATCTTCCGGAGCTTGGCGTTCGTCTGGAATAGCTCTTCCTGGACTTTGATTAAGGCGGAATTGCGCTCCTGCAGAATGGTGTTCTGCTGGTTCGTCTCATCAATGAGGCGCCGAAGCTCGGTTATATTCTGGAAGGTGACAATCCGGCCCACCCTCACACCGCTCACCATAATCGGTGCGGCATGAATGCTGATGTACATTTGGAGTGCGGGATACATTAGTTCTGTCTCGGCTACCTCAAGCGGATGGTCATGGTAGGTTTGCAGGAACTGTTCAGTCTTCACGATATTGGCGCCGGGCAGGTGGCGGGCCATATCGAACCTCTGCCCGGGATTCAGCCGGATCTGGGGAAGCAGAGCCTGGTTGATCTCGACCACCTGTTCTTGATCGTCGAGGACAAGAATTCCGTATTCCATCGTATTGATAATATCCTGGTGGGCGATAGTTACAATATCAAACACTTTGTCCTGGTGAATGGTAATCACGAAGAAGGTAGCTGACACGACAATGCCTAGCGAAGTAAAGCCCGGAATGACCGGCAGATAATTGTCCAGCACTACGTTCAGGAACACATCGATCATCAGGAAGACACAGACGGCAAGAATCCCTTTTAGCATATACATGATCTGATTCTTGATTCGCGGCGCCTGATCGGAGACCAGAGCTACATAAATGATATACAGCGATACGATGGCGTGTAGAATAACAATAGACATGTTGATCCAGAAAATAGGTCCGTAGATCCGCTCAACATATCCGCCGTTTACCGGAAGAACAAACCAGCCGTTCGGATTCAGCACCACACCCAGCGACGACAGGAATGCCGGAACGAGCAGGGCGATTAATATTTTGCGGTTAAGAAATTGCGATTGGCCAGAGAGCAGAATGGTGAAGAAGATCCAGCCCGTAGTCAGCAGGGAGGCATCGATAAAGGCAAGCTTCACATAGAATAGCTGATAGATTGGATCATCAACGGTCCGGATGGCAAACTGGCAGTAAGGCCAGATCATCATGGAGAAATGAAAACCAAGGTAGACTTTGTGCAAATTGGTTATCGTACCTACAGAAGCAAATATGTATATAAACAAAAGGAACAAGACAAAGCACATCATCAGATCAATCCAAGACTCCAAGGCCAATATACTACACCTTCTTGATATATTTAGTGTTTTATTGATTTTTCTGGGTCAAAGGTCTTATATATTGATTTTAATATATAATTAGCGTGTGCAGATTACAAGATTTTTAAGTGATTCTATCGGAAGAATATGGTTGGGAGGAGAACAATATGAAATCTATCACCGTTCAGAATCTTACGGACAAGTTTCATTTGGAAGTGCTGGCAGGGGCGGAACGCATGGACCGCGTCATTACCCGTCCACGGACGCACAGACCCGGGCTTGAGTTCGTCGGTTATTTCGATTTCTTTCCGATGGCGCGGGTGCAGGTACTCGGCCGCAAGGAGATCAACTATTTATTGACGCTGAGTGTAGAGGAACGCATGCTGCACATCGGCAATATCGTCAAATATCATCCGCCTTGTTTCATTGTAACGAGCGGCCAGCAAGAGATCCCTTACCTCACCTTATACTGTAATCAGGAGGGCATTCCGCTGCTGCGGACACCAGAGGTGACCACGGAGTTTATTGCCAAGCTGGACAGCTATCTGGTAAAAACGCTGGCGCCGGAGCTGTCGATTCACGGGGTATGTGTCAATGTGTCGGGCATCGGGATTCTGCTTCGGGGCAAGTCCGGGATCGGTAAAAGCGAAACGGCGCATACGCTCATCCGGCGGGGCCACCGGTTCGTGGCCGATGATATTGTAGTGCTCAAGAAGCTGGGGCCGGCAACGCTGCTCGGGACGCATAATGAGACGACCCGCGAATTCCTGGCGCTGCGCAGCATCGGCCTGATCAATGTCGTACGCCAGTACGGGCGCAGGGCCTTCCAGGATGAGACGCGGATTGTATTAGATATCGAGCTGGCACCGTGGCAGGAGAATTCACTCAACAATGACCTGGAGCTGGTTCCCCAGTTCACGGAATATCTCGGCGTTCAAATCCCGCATATCGAGGTTCAGCTTCAGCCGGGGCGCGATGTGGCCGGCCTGATCGAAGCTGCTGCGAATAATTGGTATCTCAAGCAGCTTGGATACAGCGCGGTAGAAGACTTCATGAAGCGGATTGAAGACGGGATGCAGTCTTAAGGCGGGATAATCCCATACACTCCAGGGCAACTTAGATAAAAGACAGCAGAGGAGTGTATCCGAAATGGCGAGAAGAAACAGGAAATATGCGGTGCCCGGGTCAGCCCAGGGCATGCAGACCTTCAAAGCAGAGGTCATGAAGCAGGAAGGATACCATGTGGATCCGAATCATCCGGACGATGTGAAATACGAGGTGGCTAAGGAGCTCGGTATCCCGCTGCAGGCGGGCAATAACGGCAATTTGACCACGGAATCTGCGGGGCAGATTGGCGGCAGAATCGGAGGCTCCATGGTCCGGGAGATGGTCCGCCTGGCACAGGAGCAGTTAGCGGATAAGGGCAAATCCTAGAAATACGCGGTCCCTCCATTGGCCCAAGGCAGCGGCATGCTTTTGGGCTATTTGCAGTTTCTACGCAGCTGATATTCAGAAAATGTAGACATACACCTTCGTCCGGAGCCGGTCCGGGCAGGTGATGATGCGGACCGGCTGCTTGTCCGGCAGAGCGAAACAGACACTGATCACGGCTGCGCCCGGCGGCAGCTCCTGCCTGAACTTGGGAGCAAGCCGTTCCATGGCACCGGGGAACAGATAACAGAGCACAATATCGGCATCGCTATAAGAGCTTCTATATATATCGCCCCGCCTAAAAATGACCTTGCCCCGCAGCCGCTCCCGTTCGCCCTTCACTGGCAGGAATCGTGTGCATACTACCGCAAACAGCTGTGAGAACCATAGGGGAAGCCTTGAGTTCTCTATGCCGGTCAGCCGTTTGCCGGGGCAGCGGCGGATCACTTCCAGGCCCAGCGTTCCCCAGCCCGACCCTGCCTCCAGAACATTGGCATATCCCGGGATACGGTTCACCTCCCCGGCTACTGCCGCTCTTGCAGCCCTAGACGCGGGCATCGGCGATATTCCGTTCTTCCAGCTTACGAGCACAATCCAGACTACGGATAGCAGAATGAGAAATGCGGCAATCCAGGGAATACTCTCGGTAACGGGCATATATCGCTCCTTCTTAATCTGTGCTTACTCCAGGCTGCCGCTGTAATATTTATACTCGAAATTGATCTTGAAGCCGGCATTGAGGTAGAGGGTCAAAGCCCGCTCATTCTCGGTCACAACACCTAGACGGATCGAAGAATAGTTCTTCTGCAGCAGGAGATCAACAGTCTGCCGGAGCACCTTCCCGCCATACCCTTGGCCCTGGCAAGCGGGCAATATGCAGAAATTATGGATAAACGCTGTTGCCTCATTCACGTAATTCACCCGGATCAGGCCGATCCGCTGGTTGCCCGCCCAGGCAATATAGGTGATACGCTCCGGTTCATTCGTCTGCAGGAAATACTCCCGGGTGGCGTCTTCGGAGTCTCCGAAGGCCCGGGCCGAGCAGGAGACCATGAATTCGAGGTCCTCCGGCAAGGAAGGCAGCAGACGCAAATCTGCCGGAGCCTGTTCTCTGCCGGACTCTGTATGGGCATATGACATCGAGTATTCAGAGCGGTCATAATCAGCACCGATAGCCTGGGCCGCGCGGAGTCCTGCCTGTGAGCGGCTCGGAACCCTGTAGCTGAGCCTGTGTACGGCGAGAGGCGCAATATCTTCCTTGGCCCGCTGCACAAGACTGCGGAATACGCCCTCACGGCGGTATTCCGGATGGACCATGGCATTAATCTGCGCATAATCGCCTTCGGTAGCAAACCAGCTCAGCAAACCTATGAGCTGGTTTCCGCGATAGCAGAGCAGGGCATGGTCGCCATCCTCTTTGACGAGATGCTCAAGATCTGAGCTTAATTGGAGCGAGTCCGCGTGGCTGCACTGCTGCTCCAGTACAGTAATGTCCGCCGCTTGCTGCTTGGAATGGTACGTCATTGCAATGATGTTATTTAACTTGAGAAGCTTCCGGAACTCATCAACACTGTCAAACACACCATCCGGCGGGACATCGTAAGCCTGGCTCTGGAAGGTGGACAGCCAGCGGACACCGTAGGTCGGCAGTCCGGCAGCCTTGCCCGCGAGAATATCCGCATTACTGTCCCCTACGAATACAGCATTGGATGAATCAATGCCAAGTGTACGCAGCGCGGAGAGAATGCCTTCGGGATCAGGCTTAGGCTTAACGACATCATCTCCGGTGATGGAGATATCGAAGAAGCGCTCCAGATCCAGCGCCCCGGCCGATATCTGATAGGCCCGTCTGCTTTTGCCGGTAATGACTCCAAGCTTCATGCCTTGCGACTTCAACGCTTGAAGTAATTCTACAATGTGCCCATCATTCTGGAATTCTCCGAAATGCCCCTGCTCATATAACGAATAATAATCCTCTATAGCTTGCGGAACGGAAGACGGGTCAGCGAAATTGCCGCCAATGATGTCCTCCTCGGTGGGGCCAAACATGGCGACAAGTTCATCGCGGGTGACTTCTCTATGATCATATTGCTGAAATACGGCCTGGAACGCATGGAAGGATAACGGCAGCGTATCTGCGAGTGTTCCGTCGAAATCAAATAGTACAGCTTGAATAGACATACGGATGGCCCGTCCTTTAGATGAATTTAGGTTGGATGGAGCATTGCCTCAAGTGGCGTCAGAATCAGGAGGTAGGTGCAGCCTGAAACAGGCTGTTCTTGTAATTCATGAGCGGTGCCAGCCAGACCATACCGGTTCCCCGGTAGACATTGACCAGGCCTTCGCCGGAAACGGCAGAGCCCATGCGGGTCTTCCCTGATTTCTCTACGGTAAAGTCAAGCGAGTTCGACCACATCAACGCGAAATTGCCATCTACCTTCAGCACGTCATTCTGCAGCTCGACCACCACGGCTTCCTCGGAAGGAATAGGAGCCTCAAGGGCGATAATCCCTTTACCCCGTGCGCTCAGGTTGAACAGCCCTTCTCCGCCGAGGACGGCTGAGGATACATTCTTGCGTGCAGCGACAGCAATATCCAGCGTAGTCTCGCAGGCCAGGAACATGCCGTCATCAATCACGATATGGTCGTTGTCGACATCAATCAGCCAGAGATATTTGTAGGTGGTTTCGAGCATAATCGTCCCAGTTCCTTTATAGAGCGGTTTGATGGCACTCGTGCCGGTTGCTGCACTGGATATTATATTGCGCATCAGGCCGCCGACACCTTTGACACCCGACGTCATCTCGATATTGCCGATCATATACTGCATAGCGCCTGCGCTCAGCATAACCTCGCTATTCGTAAGCTCAATCATCAGCTGCTTGTTGCGCATATTGCTCTTGCTCATGAAGAAGTTGGCCTGGGCTTCCAGCATGGAGGTGCTGCTAAGATCCTCCTTGTATTCAATGACCGAGAATCCGCCAAGCTGTTCTTTAATCACAACATTAGGGTTATCCTTCAGATTATTAATGGTAAAAGCCATAATGCTTCCTCCCCTGAGATGCAGTTATTTAGGCATGTCCATTGATTATAGCAGAGTCCATAACATGTGGTAAAATAATGGAAAATCATAGAAGATTATAATAGTAATCTGGTTTAGCTTTACTTATAATAATAGATTAGCGTAATGTTCTTAGTATAGTGCACAGAACACAAATGCAGATACCATACCAGTATTGGAGCCGAAAGGAAGTTAACCTTGTTTGAGACGTTGCTTCTTAATTTCTTGTTTATGCTGTTTCCGGTACTTATCTTTCTGATCTTCTTTGAGAATAGGCCGCACGCCTATAACCGGAAGATTCTTGTGCTGCTCACAGCTATAACCATGATCCTGTGTATCGCCAAGCCGATCCGGCTGGAGACGGGGTTTATCTTTGACCTGCGGTATGTTCCGTTTCTTATCGCAGCTTTGTATGGAGGGTACAAAAATGTTCTTCCGCTCTATCTGATACTAAACGTATACCGTTTCTATATAGGCGGAGAGGGAACGATTCACTCGTTTCTTTTTTCAACAGCAGTTCTGATCGTTGTGCCGTTATTAAGTTCAAGATTTATCCGTTCGAAGCCAAGGACACGGATCAGCTGGGCAACCGTCATTGCCGTGCTTACGATGGGCTGTTATCTGATTGTGCTGAGCATGGTTATGGAGTCGCTGGATATGCAGTTCTGGATGCTCACCTTCTATGCTTTGACCACTCATGCAGCGGTGATGGCGGTCTTAATGATTCTGCTGGAGCAGATCATTACCAATCTTAAGAATCGTGACCGGATTATGCAGTCGGAGCGGCTTAATGTGGTTAGCGAGCTGGCGGCCAGCGTCTCCCATGAGATGCGGAATCCGTTAACCGTGACGAGCGGGTTCCTTCAGCTGCTGAACAAATCGAAGACGCTTACGCCCGAAGAGAAGGGATATATTGAACTGTCGCTGCTGGAGCTGAACCGGGCGGAGAAGATCATCAGCGATTATCTCTCTTTTGCCAAGCCGCAGTCGGAGAATATGGTCTACTCCAACCTCCAGGCCGAGTGTGAGTACACCAAGAATGTCATCATGCCGTATGCCACAATCCACAAAGTAGCGGTCGAGTTCAGCTTCAACAACTCACTCTGCGCCCATTATGACCGGAATCTGATGCAGCAATGTCTGATTAATCTGTACAAAAACGGAATCGAAGCGATGAAGGGAATGGATGACGGCGTTCTGACCATTGATATCTCCGAAAGAAAACAGAATATTATTATTAGCATCCGCGACACCGGTATCGGGATGACGAAGGATGAAATCTCACGTCTGGGCAAACCCTACTATTCCACCAAAGAAGAAGGTACGGGTCTGGGAATGCTCATGGCTTACAGTGCGATCAACAAAGTTAAGGGAGTTATCGAGGTTAGAAGCGAAAAAGGAAAGGGGACCACCTTTGAGATCGCCATCCCGGCTTAGGACGGACAGGGCAACAGTGGGAAACTCTCCGTGAAAATGATAAAGTAACTCTTAGAGGAATGGATATATTAACCGGGAGGCTGTTTGTAATGAGACAAGAGTTAATTGCACAATTGAATGCTTGGCATGAGGAAGATGAATTCGAACAAATCGTATCCCGCATCAAAGAGGTTCCTACCCCGCTGATCGATGATGAGCTGGCGGTTCATCTGGGCCGGGCGCTCAATAATCTGGGACGTTATAAGGAAGCGCTTAAATGGTTCAACAAGACTGCCGACAAAGGCAAAAAAGATCCGCTGTGGCATTTCCGCGTCGGTTACGCGCATTATTATCTGGACCAGTATGATGAGGCGATCAAGGCTTTTGAAAAGGCTCATAAGCTGGACCCTGAGGATCAGGACATTATTGAGTTCCTGGAATGGAGCCGGAATGAAGCGGGCGTGCAGGAGAGTCCTGACGATTCTGAGGATTCTGGGGATGCTGAGGATTCGGCCGAAGAAGCGGACGGTAACTCGGATTCTAAGGATGCTGAGGATACTAAGCGCTAGGCTGAGAGGGGCTGGAGAGCTTGAAGCTATCGGTATTTTACAATCATATTGTGAAGGCAAGCGAGCAGAGCGGCCTGCCGCTTACGGATGTACTGGACAAAGTGTATGCCTATGGCATTGAGGCGGTAGAGCTTGATCTGGAAGAGGCGCTGACCGGTACAGAGGCGATGAAAAAAAGGCTGGATGCAGCGTCGATCTCCGTGGCGTCGATGTATGCTTTTTTTGACTTCGGCAATCAGCCTGCACCGGAGCCGGGGTATGTATTTATTGATACGGCAGCCTACCTCGGGGCCGGTAAGGTACTTGTCATTCCGGGCTTCATGGAAGAGACGGCCACCCCGGAGGCGCGGGGCCAGGCTCTTCAGAGCATGGCTGCTGCGCTGAATACCATTTGTGATTACGCGGAGCGTAAGGGCATCCGTGTAACGATGGAGGACTTCGACGATATCCGGGCGCCGTTCTCGTCGGCGGACGAGCTGCTCTGGTTCCTGGAGCAGGTGCCTAAGCTGGCGATCACGTTCGATACCGGGAACTTCATCTACCGCGGCGAGGATGAACTGGAAGCGTTCACGAAGCTGAAGGACCGGATAATCCATGTCCACTGCAAGGACCGGTCGCTGGAAGACAGCGGCGGGGAGCCCAGAATCAGCGCAAGCGGGATTCCGCTGTATCCGTCCCCTGTAGGCTCAGGCTGCATCCGGATCGCCGAGGTGCTCCGGCTGCTGAAGGCAGAGGGATACGCAGATACGCTGGCCATCGAGCATTTCGATGCTGTAGACCAGCTGGGTTATATGGAGCAATCGGCGGCTTGGCTGCGCTCCATGCTGGATTAGGAACAAGACAATCTTACAATCGGGGTGAAATGGATGCCATACCGTACCGTCGCAAGGAACTAGTTATCAGGCTGGGTTGAACGCGTACCAGCCATCAAGGGGGCAGTCTGCCTTTTTGATCACATGATAACTATAACCTTGGACGGTGCCAGGCATTCATTTTTAGAGCCGGGACACTGAGTTATTCAACGTACAGACCACACCGCATATGCAGGTGGTTCATTAGCGTGGGGTGGCGAAGCGTGGTCCCGGCTTTTTCATACTCATTTCAAGATTGGAGATTGTAATTATGCTGCGGAAATGTCTTGTCCACCTCAAAGGGTGGATTGCTCTGTATATCCTTCTTGGTTTCATCATTCAGTTCATAAGCAGTCTGGGCATAGTGGTCTTTCAGAAGATTCTCGATCAGGCGGTGGATGGAACGGGCTTCAGCGAAATCACACATTGGATTGTCATATACGGGGTGCTGCTGGGCGCGAATGTACTTCTGAATTATGCGGATGAATATCCGGGCACCCATCTGTCAAACAGCATCACGGAAAGGCTGAAGATCCTGGCCTTGTCCAAAATCTCCAGAATGGATTATACCGCCTATCAGAATATGGGCACAGGCCAGATGATCAAGGTAATTGAGAACGGCGCGGCGGCCGGGAACAGCATTCTGTTTACTTTTATTCTGGGGACACTGCACGAGCTGCTGCCTACCATCCTCTTCAGCTTGTTCTTCATCAGCTATTATGACCTCAGAATCATGCTGGTGATTGCGGGCGGGTATGTGGTGATCTTCGTGATCACGAATGTGCTGCTGAAATACCTCTACCGGATTAAAGCGGCTGTGCTTAAGGAGCAGGAGTCCATGTCCCGCTATTCAATCCGCGGATTCATGGAGCTGGTTGTGTTCCGGACCAATAAGAAGTATGCGCAGGAGATCGGCAGATTGAACGAGACCGCACGGCAGATTATCAGCAAAAGCGCTCAGCTGCAGATGATCCATGAGTCTTTTTTTGCCTTATTCGAGTTGTTCATTACGGTCATTAAAGTGATTGTCCTGCTCTATGGAGTGAAGAATGTGGTGTCCGGGCAGGCCTCGGTCGGGGTGATAGTGGCCTTGTTCATGTTCATTGAGAAAATATATACACCGATTGCCATCTTCAACGTGTTATTCGTCGGCTACAAGCTGAACAGGGTGACCTATCAGCGGTTCGGTGAATTTCTGAACGCTCCGGAGGACGCCAACCTGGAGAAGGGGAAGGCGGTGGCCGGGCTGCAGGGCGATCTTGAATTCAGGGACGTGTCCTTCGGCTACGGGGAGGTTCAGGTGCTGGACCGGTTGTCCTTCTCCATCACGCACGGAACCTCGGTTGCACTGGTTGGCTTAAGCGGAAGCGGAAAGTCGACGGTCATTAAGCTGATTACGGGCCTGCTGAAGAAAAGCGGCGGCAAGCTGCTGGTGGACGGCACGGATATCGATGAGCTGAGCCTGAACAGCTACTATGATCATATCTCTTATCTGTCGCAGGACAGTCCGGTATTCGATACTACGATCAGGGGCAATATGGTGTTTGACCAGGATGTGCCGGATGAGGAGCTGTATGCGGTTCTGGATAAGGTCCATCTGAAGGAGAAGGTGCTGGAGCTGCCGGAGAGGCTGGAGACGATGGTGGGTGAGCGGGGCCTGAAGTTGTCGGGGGGTGAGCGGCAGCGGCTGGCTTTTGCCCGGGCGCTCCTGCAGAAGCGGAATCTGATCATCCTCGATGAACCGGTCTCGGCGCTGGATAATATTACGGAGAAAAGCCTGATGGAAACGGTGTTTGCAGAGTTCAGGAACAAGACGGTTATTATTATTGCGCACCGGCTGAATTTCATCAGCGGAGTAGATCAGATTCTGGTGATGGAGCAGGGAAGGCTGGTAGGGGAGGGGGATTTCGATTCCCTGATCCGCAGCTGTGATGCCTTCAGAACGCTGTGGAATAACGGCAGGGGGCAAACGGATTAAATCATCTTTTACCTTGTGGACCTTCTTTCGCTTGTACTATGCTGGGTTACAGACAGGACTTGAAAGCGGGGCCACCTAAATGAATATAACGTTAGCTGCGATGAGGCTCGAAACAGAGCGTCTGATCATCCGTCCTTATATTGAAAGTGATCTTGGCGCCTCCTTCGCGCTGATGCAGAATCCGGAGGTGCTAACCTTCATGCATATGGAGGTCATGCAGCGGCATGAATATGAAGGAATGTTCCGCTGGCTGATGTTCAGCTATCATACGCCGTTTGAGCTGCCGTTCAAATATTCGTTCGCGGTGTGCAGCAAGGCAACCGGACAGCTGATCGGCTGGTGCGGCCTCGGCGTACTGGATTTCAGCGCACCGGATACCGAGCTGTATTATCTGATCGGGCGTGAGCATTGGGGCCGGGGGTATGCCACCGAGGCCGCCCGGGCGCTCACGGCTTATGCCTTCAATGTAATCGGGCTGGACCGGTTATATGCCAAGGCAGATCCGCGGAACACAGCGTCGCTCGGAGTATTCCAGAAGCTGGGCTTCCGGTTTAAACGTGAGCTGGCCGGACTAACCGGCGATTATGAGGACTGCAACGGTGAGCTGCTGCATGTGCTGGAAAGGTTGCGGTTTGCTGGGCGGCTTGGCAGTTGAAGATAACCCTAGGATGAGCGGGAGATGTATGAAAGACGAGTAGAAGATGAGCGGCCAGGCGGGGCAAGATGAGTGGAAGAAGATGGGGTTCAAGAATAACGGCTTTGCCTTCCTGTAATAGGACGGCAAAGCCGTTTCCACTTCATAGATAAGAATGTATATGCTCCGAACTAGAGAGAACGAACGGACAAGCTCGGATGCTATGAGGGCCGGAAGCAGTTATGGATATTGTCCACTTGCTGATGAACGATAGAACCCTGCTCCAATAATAGTTGGAAAAACAGCACTTAAATCCTCCCTTTTCACTCACAGTAGCTAAACCTAACAATATTAGATGTTGTTTTTCCACTTGCTTCGGTCCATCCCTCAGAAATAGGTGAATTAAGATACCTTTTTCCACTTGTTGCTCTCACAGCAATATTACGTACGCGGATTTACCCGTACCTGTGCACCTTTGCCGCTGGTCTGAATTCCGGTGGTTTTGCTTCCGGCCTCTTTCAGATCTGCAAGCAGACGCTCCAGGACTGTCTTCGCGGCAGCCGCTTCCTTCGCACCGGAAGACTTCACAACCAGCTGCACCGGCTTGCCGGAGCGCAGATGCTTGTCCGCCTGACGCAGCTTCGTGTCGTAGTCATGCTCTTCAATATGGGCGGTGAAGCGCAGCTCCTTCACCTTCTCATGGCTGCCTCCGCCGCCTTGCGGACGGCTGGTATCGCCCTTGCGGGCCGCTTGCGCAGCGGCTTTGCCTTTGCCCTTGGCGACCAGGCTGCAGGGCGGCGGACTGCTCATCAGCGAGGTGCAGACCAGATCGGCTCCTGCGGATCTGGCCATAGCCAGCGCCTCGTCTCTGGATACGGTGCCGAGCTTCTGGCCCTTCAGCCCGGTAAGCTCGACCTCAGCTGCTCTAATCTGTTCATTAATAAGTACGTCCACGGAAATGAATCCTCCCTTTGCGGATATGATATAGCTATCATATATGGAAGCCGGCCTGGCTTCAATTCCGGAGGGCATGATCTTTGATTCAAAGTTGAGCCGCTTGTGCAAAGCGGTTATACTCAGTGAAACGCAGGAAGTTCAGCGCTGGAGTGCCGGGGTACTAAATTTTTGTTGAATGGGGGATGGCAATTGAATGACACAGCTGACGATAAGCAGTTAATTCTGCTTATTGCACAGAAAGACTCGAATGCCCTCGAACTGCTCTATGACCGATATGAACGGGTAATCTATAGTTTCGCTTACCAGATCGTGAAGGATTCGATGGCCGCTGAAGAAGTAATGCAGGAACTGTTCCTGCGGGTATGGAAGAATGCGGAGCAGATTGATTTCGGCAGGGGCAAGCTGCTTACCTGGATGTTCGCAGTTACCCGCAATCTGGCGATTGATGATCTCCGCAAACGCAGCTCCCGGCTGCCGCAGCAATCTGCAGACTCCGGGAATCTGGATATGATTCAGGACCATACAAAGCTGACCGAGGATCTCGTTGAGCTGCAGATGGCCGGGGAACAGATCAGGGACGCGCTGCTGGGGCTCAGCCGGGATCAGCAGCAGGTGATGGATATGATTTATTATCAGGGCTATACCCAGCAGGAAGTAGCGAACCTTGCGGCAATTCCGCTGGGGACGGTCAAAGGAAGGGTCCGATTGGCAATGAAGCAGCTGCACAAATCATTACGGCACTGGGGAAGGAGGGATCATGCGCATGAGTGAACATAAGGATGATCTCTGTGAACTGGCCGAATTATATGTTCTGGGCGCACTGACGCCAGAAGAGACAGCGCAGTTCGCTGCCCATGCAGAAGCCTGCAGTGAATGCAAGGAGCTGGTAAGTGAATACCGGCAGGTACTGGACCATCTTCCCCTTGCTTCCGAGCCCGCAGAGCCGCCTTCCGGAATGAAGGATCGGATATTATCACGGGTATTAGAGTCGGAAAAGTTGAGTACACCGGCTGCTCCGCCGAAAGCCAGCCCTAATATTCAGCCTGCGGCAGAACGCACCATTGAGCGTGAGTCCGTTAAGGTGGCACCTATAGAACAGGGCCTGCCCAAGGCGAGAATCCCGGAGCCTAGAAAGACCCGCTTCTGGGGGTACTTAAGCCTCGGACTGGCTGTGGCCGTGCTGCTGCTGATTGTCTATACCGGCCAGCTGCGCGGCGATGTAGACCAGCTGCAGCGGCAGATTGCCTCCGGCACCGGGCCCTTGCAGGGGCTTAAGGTGAATGAGACGGTGGCGCTTAGCCCGGCGGGAGAGGCTGTTTCGGCCAAGGGTGTAGCGACCATTGTCACTGATACATCCGGGACCCACCTCGTAATCCAGGCGGAGGATCTGCCGGAGCTTACAGGCACAGAGGTCTATCAGGTATGGCTGATCAAAGGGGATACGCCGCAGAATGCGGGCACCTTCATCTCACAGGACGGAAACGGGGCACTCTATTATTCGTTTGATCCGAAGGCCTACGATACCGTGGCAATTACGCTGGAGCCGGATGACGGGGGAGACGCCCCGCGGGGACAGATCATTCTGGCAGCGCCGATTAAGCAGGGGTAGCAGCTGAATTCCGCAATGCCGATATTGGCGGGAACCTAATGTATATTGAAGAACAGCCGGGAGGGTTCCCGGCTGTTTTTGCACAAATATAAGAATTTATAGGTTTCACATGATAACTTATCCTTCTATTTTCTCGTTTCCACTTGTGGACAGAAAGATTATACAGCACCTGCAAATGAGGAATAACGAGGTCGTGAAGTTATTTATCGCGATGGATGTCCATGGTTCCTGGAGGGAATCCATGCGTTCTGCTGCGCCGGACTATCCATACAGAGAGGGCCAGCAAGACAAACAACGCCCATGGGAATGACATGACACCCGTTGTTTCAAGAAGAATTCCACCGATTATACCGCCTCCGCCAATGGCCAGATTCCATGCGGTTACAAGCATGGATTGCGCTACATCTGCACTCTCTCCACCTGCTGCAGCCATTGCTGTTTGCAGCAGCGTGGCTGCTCCCCCGAACGTTAAGCCCCATACAGCAGCTACTAGATAGATTACAACAGGCTTGCCGCTGCCTATGCTGAGCAGAACAGATGCCAATGCAAATGCAGTGAGGCTAATCAGAACCAGCAGCCTCAGGTGACGATCTATCCAGATACCTGTTAACCAGATGCCAAGAAGTGCTGTAATACCGAAAATAAGAAGCACCAGGTCCACGCGTCCGGTTAGCCCGGCCTGAGTAAGGTACGGTGCTATATAGGTATACAGGATATTGTGGGCCAGTACCCAGGCCAGCACGACAAACAGGATCGGCCGCACTCCGGGGCTTGTGAAGACCTTATTTAGAGGGAGCCGCTTATCTGCAGCTTCTCCCGGATAGTCCGGCAGCTTCCAGAGTATCCAACTGGTCAGCAGCAGAGCGAACAGCGACAAGACTCCAAAGATATTACGCCAGCCTGCAAGATCACCCAAAAACGTTCCGGCAGGGACACCGAGAGCCAGAGCAAGCGGCGTTCCCGCCATTGCAATAGCCATAGCCCGTCCCTTAAGCTGCTCCGGTACCATGCGCCGTGCATAGCCTGCGATCATTCCCCACAGGACACCAGCGGACACACCCGCGAAGAAACGGGCCGCAAGCGTCAGGGGATAGCTCGAAGATAAGGCAGTAACGGTATTGAATATGAGAAAACCAAGGATGCAAATGAGTAGCAAGGGTCTCCGCCTCCAGCCGCGTGTTACCGTGGTCAATGGAATGGCGGCGAGTAAAGAACCCAGGGCATAGAGGGTAACAAGCTGACCCGCCATGGCCTCTGTTACTCCAAGCCCCTTACTGATCTGAAGCAGGAGTCCGGCGGGAATCGTTTCAGTCAGAATACAGATAAACCCGGTCATTGCCAGAGCAAGTAATCCGGTCCAGGGAAGGCGTACGGAAGCAGGGGCACTGGAGCTTTGCTGCGGGGAAGCAATTGTGCTGCTCCTCCCGGCGTTCTCTTTTATGTTGTTCATGACGGGTCCAATCTGCCATAGATAGCATTGCAAAGATCAACCGTGAACGGACCCGACATGCCCTCTAGTGCGGTATTGGTGAAGGCTACCACGCTTAGACGCTGCCTGGTATCGACGAACCACGAATGGCCATAGGTGCCGCCCATGCGCCATGTACCAAGGGACTCCGCTGTGTCTGCGGCAGCAGGATCTTTAAGGACTGTGATCCCCAGGCCGAAACCCCGTCCCGGCCAGAAGGGCATGGGCAGGTCACCAATCTGGTTGGTGGTCATTTCGCGGACCAGGGATTCCGGCAGCAGGGGCGCTCCTCCTTTCCGCAACGTTTCCAGCAGCTGCAGAAAATCTCCGGCGCTGCCTACCATACCGGCTCCCCCGGAAGCGTAGGCAGTACTGTCTAACGCCCTGCCCGGGGCGAGCCGGAAGCCCGCAGTTCCTTCTACAAAGGCCAGCCTATCGGGATTCTTCATAGGCCGCAGTCCCGGAATGTCATCGGCATAAGCTGTGGTCAGGCGCTTCGGGTCCACGGCTATGAAACTGGTATCCGTCATATCGAGGGGTTGAGTAATAAGTGAGCGGATCGTTTCACTGAGTGTGTTCCCGCTAACGTTAGCAATTACTGCCCCCAGCACATCTGTGGCAATAGAATACCTCCACTGGGTGCCTGGTTTATAGAGAAGTGGGACAGACGCGAGGCGCTTCAGGTTCTCTTCAAGCGTGATACCAGACTGATCCATGCCATCAGATACACCTGCCTGCTCATAGGAACCGCCCTCTTCCTGAAAGAAGCGGTAGGTCAGACCAGCAGTGTGCGTCATTAAGTGACGGACAGTCATTGCTGCAGTCTCTCCATTCTCCAGCCGTGGCTTAAAGTCCGGCAGCCACCGGTCTACACGGTCATCCAGCTTCAGGCGATCTTGCGCCACCAGAATCAGGGCTGCCGTAGAGGTAATCGGTTTGGAAACCGAGGCAAGCCGGAACAACGCGTCCTCCCGCATAGGGTGGTTTAGCTCACGGCTAGCATAACCAGCAGCACGGCTATAGATGAGTTGTCCATCTAACGCTACCTTTATGACAACACCTGCCAGGCGTTTGTCGGTTAGTGTCTCATCAATGACCTTGTCGATCCGCTCCGGAATACGGTTAGGGTTGATTGTGTTCGAATAGGGCATACTCAACATCCTTTCGCATAGTTAAAGCAGCAACTGTCTTCGCTTTACTATTGTAAGTAAAGTATATAAAATAAATTAACTTGAATACATGAGCCGATAAAGGTAAAACCCACATATAACATTTAAAATAAAGGCATTTTATACCGATAATCTTAAAATTAAAGGAGTGGTCAAAAATGGACTCTATTGATAAGCAAATTCTGTTTCATCTTCAAAGTCAGGCGAGAATTTCCATGACAGAGCTGGGGAAAAGCGTGGGCTTGTCTCAGCCCGCAGTAACGGAAAGAGTGAAGCGGATGGAGGAAAGTGGGGTGATCAAGGAGTACCGGACGATCATTTCTCCGGAGAAAATCGGGAAACAGGCAGCTGCCTATATCCTTTTCCACTCCAGAGAGTGTCATGCCTTTCTGGACTTCTGCCGTATCCATCCCGATGTCGTTGAATGCTATCGCATCAGCGGAGAACACAATTATCTGTTAAAAGTCATGTCAGACTCCACTCAGGGTCTTGAGGAGTTTGGAAATCAGTGTGATAAATACGGGAATTATACGATTCTAATCGTCATGTCCTCCCCTATTGAGCCTAAAAATCTCATTCCTTCGCTGGAGGAAGCAAGTGTAAACCTGCTTAAATAGAAAATAAACAATAGGGCTCTTTAGAACTTGGGGCGGAGTCCCCAGATATTCTCATCAAACTCTAATCTCCCTGCAAAGTCTTTCTCATCAAGGATGGTTTACCCTAAGGGTAATCACATGAACTGGAGGAGAGAGAATATGAGAATGACGTGGAAACGGCTAATCACAAGCGCCTCGCTGGCGGCGGTATTAATGTACATGGGCATAGCGGATGGAGGGAGCGCCGGTGCGCGGCCGCTGTCCGAGGCGGACTTTG
The DNA here is from genome assembly GCF_000758565.1 of Paenibacillus sp. FSL P4-0081. Classification (NCBI taxonomy): domain Bacteria; kingdom Bacillati; phylum Bacillota; class Bacilli; order Caryophanales; family Paenibacillaceae; genus Paenibacillus; species Paenibacillus sp. FSL P4-0081. Next base: position 8,257,911 of record NZ_CP009280.1, on the reverse strand, counting down.
AATCCGCGCCAGCACAGGCCTCGGTGTCAGCTCCGGCGGCTGCAGTCTCTCTGCAGACAGCGGGGAAGAAGACGGGGACGGGGTACTCTTTTGACAAAGGCATTACCCGCGTCAGCCTGCCGGCCGGCACGCAAAGTGTCTCTATTGCCAACACGAACGGAACCATCGAAATTAAGCAGGGCGATGTCAAGGAAATGGAGGTCCATATGACAGTGACCGTCCATCAGGCAACCGCGGAAGAGGCGAAGGCCGTAGCGGACAAGGCGGGGATGAAGGTAAGCAAAGGGGCTGATCTGGAGATTAGAACCTACAGCGAGTCTTATGGCAATTGGCGATATCCAAGCCTTGATCTGACGGTTACACTGCCGCAAGGCATGAAGGCCGAGCTTCAGGCAGAGACGGAGAACGGCAATCTTTCTTTGTCAAAAGTTTCTAGTACAGGTAGAATTGAGTTAGCGGCTGTGAACGGAAATATATCTGCTTCAGGCATAGGCAATGCGCTCAAATTACATACGGTGAATGGCAATGTGCAGGTCTCTGAAGCGAAGGACCGCGTAGAAGTCACAGTTACCAACGGCAACGTGAAGGCGGAGCAAATTGCCGGAGCCTTGACCCTGAAGGCCACAAACGGCAATTTGTCGGTGAAGGACGCATTGGCTGCTGTAGAAGCGGTTACCGTAGCCGGGAACATTCATATGAAGAGCCGGAAGGTTGGCGGAGACTGGCAGGTAACTACAGCGGTAGGGGACGCAGAGCTGGCCTGGCCGGGGAATGCGGGAGTCGTGGTCGATGCGGAATCCGCTTTTGAAGAGATTGAAACGGACTTCCCGCTGACAGTGAAGAATCACCGGGCCAGCGGGAAGCTGGGCGCAGGTACGTATCAGATCCGCGCCAAATCTATGGCCGGGTTGTCGCTAATGCAGAACTGATCTTGCGAAGAGGTGGACGAGAGGTTGAAGGAACGCGTATTGGTTATTGAGGATGAGCCTGCCATGATCCGCCTGCTGGAGCTGGAGCTGTCCTATGAAGGTTATGACATTACGGTTGCGTGCGATGGTCTTACGGGTGCCGGGCAAGCGCTGGGAGAGCATTTTGACATCATTCTGCTCGATTTGAATCTGCCGGGCATCAGCGGAATAGAAGTATGCAAGAGGGTACGCGCGGTGAAGCAGACTCCAATCATTATGCTGACTGCCAGGGATACGGTCAGTGACCGGGTACGGGGACTGGACACCGGGGCGGATGATTATGTGCCGAAGCCCTTCGCCATCGAAGAGCTGCTGGCCCGCATGCGTTCCCTGCAGCGCAGGCTGCACGCCGCAGAAGCCGGGGATGAAGTCCTGCATGCCAAGGATCTGATACTGGACAGGGCTTCGCACCGGGTCAGCCGAGCCGGGCGCGAGATTGAATGCTCACAGCGCGAATTCGAGCTGCTGCACTGCCTGCTGGTCCATAAGAACCGGCTGATGAACCGTGAGGCACTGCTGAACCTGGTCTGGGGCTACTCGTATGAAGGCGAGACGAATGTGGTGGATGTCTATATCCGGTATGTGCGTATGAAGGTGGATGAAGGCTTCAGCGAGAAGCTGATTCATACGGTCCGGGGCAGCGGCTATATTCTGAGAGACTGAGGTGAGCGAATGAAGCCATGGACGTTCTCCCGTAAAGTCAGCGCTTCGATTGCGCTCACTGCACTGGCCGTTGCGGCGGTGGTCAGCGGATTTGTCTATATTACCTTCAAACATTGGACAGACAGCCAGGAGACCCGGCTGCTGGATGCCAAGCTTAGACAGTTTGAGCTGCGGGTCGGTGAGGTGGAATTTCTGCCGTCCCTGCTTCAGCCCGGATTGGGCAAGGGTAGCGGTGCAGCGGCTTTTCTGAAGCCGGATTTCTCTGTCTTTGCCCCTGAGCTGGATAAAGGCCAGGTTCTGCAAATGCTGGATGCACGCGGGCGTGTGCTCGCAGAAGCGGGCGAAGGCGAACCGGCGCCCGGCTCTGATGTCTACAGCGCAGAGAAGGAGCTGTCCTTGCCCGTATATGGCCTTGTCCGGCTGCAGCTTACGGACAGCGGGCAATCACGCAGCGCCACCGCCGAGAAGGAGGTGGGCAGACTGCTGCTGCTGGGGCTGCTGCTGGCTGCCGGAATGGCTGTGCTTGCAGGGGGCATCGTCTCCCGTTCAGCGCTGAAGCCGATTCGCAGCATGATTGGCGAAGTGCGCAGCATCGGGACGAACAGTCTGTCCCGGCGGCTGCATGTCCCTGCTGCCCAGGATGAGCTCCAGCAGTTGGGCGAGACCTTCAACGGGTTCCTGCATAAGCTGGAGGTTTCCTTCGACCAGCAGCGCCGCTTCATTGCCGATGCTTCCCATGAGCTTAAGACACCGCTGGCCATTATTGAAGGCCATACGCATATGATCCAGCGCTGGGGCAAGCAATCGCCGGAGGTGCTGGATGAGTCGCTGGCGTTCATGATGGATGAGACGCGGAGGATGAAGCAGTTGATCTCCCAGCTACTTCTGCTTGCGGAAGCAGAGGCGGAGGCCCTGGCCCCGGAGGACGGAGAAGAAACCTGCGATCTGAAGTCTGTGCTGAACGAACTGCTGCCTCAGACTGTTCATGTCAATCCGGGGGTGCGGCTTGATTATGACGGCGGCCCCGGTGAACGGGCGTTACCCATACGGATGCCTGGCAGCGCCTGCTATCAGGTGCTCCGGAACATCGTGGAGAATGCGCTGAAATATACGCCTGAAGGCGGGGCGGTAATGATCGGGCATTCCCGTTCAGACGACGGGAAGGTGATCCTGACCATAGCCGATACAGGCATCGGAATATCCGCTGAGCAGCTGCCGCATATCTTCGAGCGCTTCTACCGTACGGAGGCTTCACGCAACCGCTCGCAGGGCGGCTCGGGCCTGGGTCTGGCCATTGCCAAAGCAATCATGGAGCGGTATGGCGGCTCCATCGCCATCGACAGCACGCCGGGACAAGGTACAACCGTAACGCTGACGTTTGCAGGAGTGTAAGCGGGTGGCGGTATGAGTAAGGTCTATTCAACGAATCAATAACCTGGTTTAGCAGAATAAATTATAATATTCCTTTACGGGAATATTCCTGTTCGGGTATATTGTAATTGTACACCACCAATAAATAATACAAGCTTTACTAAAGGAACATCTGAAATGGACACAACGACATTTAGCGCACTTGCCGAACCGACCCGCCTGCGGATGGTAGAGATTCTGAAGGAGGGGCCGCTGAGCGTAGGCGATATCGCTGAGCGGCTGGAGCTGCGGCAGCCTCAGGCTTCGAAGCATTTGCGCGTACTGCTGGAAGCCGGGCTGGTTGAGGTAGAGGCGGCAGCGAACCGCCGGAATTACAGGCTGCGTACAGAGCCGCTGGAGGCTATGGATGCTTGGCTGGAGGCCTACCGTAAGCTGTGGAGTGAACGCTTCGACAATCTGGATGAGTATCTCCGGAAGCTGCAATCCAAAGACAATTCATGATTATCAGGAGGGATTAGCAATGTCCAGCAAAATGATTTCGAGAGTAGAAGGTCTTGAACTGGTTCTTGAACGTGTATTCGATGCACCGCGTGAGCTTGTATTCAAAGTATTCTCCGAGGCTGAGCATCTGAAGCAGTGGTGGGGCCCGCGCGGCTGGATCGTTCCCTTCTGCAGCGTTGATTTTCGTCCGGGCGGCGTCTGGCACTACTGTATGAAATGTGTGGATGAGAAGCAGGGTGACTTCTTCGGCATGGAATCCTGGGGCAAAGGGGTCTACCATGAGATCACCGACGGCGAAAGTTTTGTCTATACCGATTACTTCTCGGATGCCGAAGGCAACGAAACCGAAGGCATGCCTTCCACGCTGGTCAGCATGTTCTTTGAAGAATACGATGGGAAGACGAAGCTGGTGAGCCGGTCGAAATACGATTCCGCGGAAGCGCTCAAGACGGTGATGGATATGGGGATGGAGCAGGGGATTACCGAAACCTGGGACCGCCTCGAGGAGCATCTGCAAGCGATTCAGTAACCGGACGGGCAGCGGAGCAGATAAATGTAGTAAGAGCGATAATACGAAGAGGCTGTTTCCTTGCCGGATGTCGGCGGGGGATGGTCTCTTTTTTGAAAATACAGATTTATATATTGGGGGTATATCCCAAACCTATGTTTAGACCTGTCCATTCAGGGTGAATGGGTAATAGCGATTTAACTGACTGCAAGCAGTCCGGCAGCGATCGGGTACGGGCTTATTTGCAGTGTCACAATGGGGAGGCCGAAGGCATGGATGAGGAGTTGCTGGCACAGCTGAAACGCTGGCATGAAGATAATGAGTATCAGCAGATTGTGGACCGCATTCAGGAGATTCCGCCGGATGCAAGAGATTATGAGACTATCAGCCAGTTAGCCAGAGCCTACAACAACCTGGAATATTACGGGGAGGCATTGGAGCAGCTGCTCAGTATTGCGGGGGAGGGCGGGAATGATCCGCTGTGGCATTTTCGCATAGGGTATTCCTATTATTATCTGAAGCAGTATGAACAGGCTATAAGCGCATTTGAACAGGCGGACCAACTGGCTCCCGGGGATGGGGATACCCACATGCTGCTGAAGTGGAGCCGGAGCGGCGCGCAGCGGGAGAAGCGGGAGCAGGCAAGGCGTGCCGCAGCGCTGCGTGCCTCTAATGCACAGGGGGATGCGGACGGAAGAGAGCTGAACTCTTTCATCGAATACTGCGCGGATTTCTGGGAGGACAGCGACTATGCCCGGAAGGAGTATGTGTCGGCGCCGCCTAGTGACGAACTGATTGCTTCTGTGGAGCAGGAGCTGGGCTATAAGCTGCCGTCTTCTTACATCGCGATGATGAAGCAGCAGAACGGCGGGATTCCCCGCAACACCTGCTTCCCGGTGGAGGAATCCACCTCCTGGGCTGAAGATCATATCGCAATCTCGGGAATTGCCGGTATCGGCCGGGACCAAAGTTATGCCCTCTGCGGCGATCTCGGCAGCCAGTTCATGATCGAGGAGTGGGGATACCCCGATATTGGAGTGGTTATTGGGGACTGTCCGTCTGCAGGCCACGATGTGGTGATGCTGGATTACCGCTACTGCGGGCCGGAGGGAGAACCCGAGGTCATTCATGTGGACCAGGAGAACAACTATGAAATTACGTTCCTGGCCAAGGATTATGAGACCTTCATCCGCGGGCTGGTGAGCGAGGAGGTCTATGACACATCGGAGGAAGATAAGCAGGACGATCTGCGGAAGGTAGCGGCCGGGCAATTCTCTCCTCTGCTTCAGGAGCTATGCGATAAAGTCACCGGAGTGGACAACATAGAGGGGATCATCCGCAGCAACTGCACCGCCATCGTTGAAGAGAAGGGTCATTTCTCTCTTCATGCAGACGAACGCTCGACCTTGATGTATGATCTGCAGTTCTGGCTGTACACCAGCGCCTATCCGCAGACGAACCGTGACCAATATCTTGAGGACTATTCGAAAATAATCGCGTTCGGCGGAGAATTCAGCACAGGCGGATACGCCCCGGGCTTCATCTCCGACTGGCTGGATGAACGGGTGCGGCAGGGAATGATCGTGGAGAGTGAGGGAGCACTGCGGTTCACGGATATAGCAGAGGAACAATTGCTTGAAAAGCTGAGGGAGGCGGAAGCCACGGAAGCTGTGGATGTTGAGCCTTTTATTATAGTAGAGCAGGAGAATGGCGGGAAGTCTGTGATTCTGAACGTAGGCAGCTACAAGGCCGAAGTGTTTGCTGTGCGGGAAGAAGAGGGATTCGAAGGCAATGGATATGACTGGGGCTCTTTGGCTGCGGTATTCCTGGAGGAACAGATGTCTGAACTGGCCGGAATCATCCGGTTTGACCCGGAGGCCGGTATGTTCTGCGCGTACTCCTCCGATGGAGCTGCGGTCATAGCCTTCGCCTCCGCATTCAAGCGGGCTTGTGAGGACGATGTATTGATCCGGGATCTATTCTCGCGTGCGGAGCTGGATTAAGCGGGTCGCTTGATTGGCATATAGAAACGGGGAATGCCGTTTTATAGGACAGTTCCCGTTTTATTTTACCGGCATCTCCTTCGGGACCAACTTCAATTCTCCGTCGATGACCGGAACCTTGAATATTCAGAACAACATGCTGCTGCGTACAGGATCGGCTCACCGTGACTACGGCTACCAGATCGGCGCGATCTGGGCCTATTGGCTGAACAACAGCGGCAAAGCCCAGAACCTTAATGTCACCGTGTCCGGCAACACCATCCAGGACAGCACCTACTCCGGAATCTTCATCGAAGAACCGGCACCGAATATCTCGGTGACCTATGCTTCGAACAACATCATTAACGACGGGACTTATGGCGTGTACATCCAAGGCTCCGCTACCGGTACTTCGCTGTTCAACAGCAATACCGTGAACGGCGCGCCTTCCGGGAAGTTCCTGAATACTTCAACGGGCTTCACAGTGTCGGGGGCGGGAATAACTGGTAGGTGGGAAAAGGAAAAGGCCTCCAAAATAGAAGAGGATAATATTACAGAAAATGGTAGTTCAATAGAGCTTGAGAGTACTGCCCCCAGATAATCGGGAGATTATTTGGGGATGTTTGATGTGTTTGATTTACACGCAGCGCGGAATAATCAGGGCTGAAGGGTCAATGATTAAACTTGCTTATCAAGAGCAGAGTAACTCCAATTATGAACAGAATGGCGGCAAGGACTCTTACCATTATAAAATACGAGCCCGAAGGTTCCCGGTCCGACTTCCACCCCTGTAAGAACTTCCACGACCTCTTGGGAAATATGGTTATAAATAGAGTGCCAATAACCCATAATGCCAGAAATATAGTGGATATTGCTGAGAAAATAATCATTCCATCAGGTGAGCCCATAGTTTTCCTCTTTTCTAGAAAGCAATTATAAACAAGCATACCGGAGTGTTTCTCTGTGTTTCAGGGGACCGATGTAGCGGAATGATTCCTCTAACGATAGTTGCGGTCCCCTCGTTCAACCCCGCCGATATAACTGTAATGAAGTGATGCTGCTTCCGCCAGTTGTTCCTGGGTCCATTCTTTTGCTTTTCGAAGCTCACGTATCTGATTTCCTACACTTTCTGGTAAATTAACGGGCTCACCTCAGGGTATGCTCAATCCACAAAAGCTCTCCGTACCTCTCTAACAATCCTATTCAAAGTACTTATTTGCTTAACACTTAACTCACCAACAGTAACCGCATACTCATCAATGGCTCTCCGCTGCGCAGCTTCCGGCTCGCTCAAGTCATCCTTATTCTGAAATAATTCTGCGGGTTGGATTTTTAGTGCTGTCACGATTTTCTCCAGTGTATCAATCGAGAAATTCCGTTCGCCGCTTTCTACGGCCCCCATGTATGCATCATCCAAGTTGGATAATTCCGCTAACTGTTGTTGTGTAAGTCCCTTCGCTTTTCTTATAGCTCGAATTCGAGCTCCGACAGTATTCCGTAAGTCTGTCATAGTAATCACCTTTTCCAAAGGTTAAGAGGGCAAAATACTACTAGCGGAGAAGAAACCCATTATCGATATTAAGCGGGGAGTTATAATCTTTGTATCATTTTTAATCCAGAGGAGCTGCTGCCAGGTCTCGGTGTAATTTTACAGGCTGCGGTTCAGTATGGGCTTGATGTCGATGATCTGCTGTATAGATTCGCGGAACAGAGCGCCGGAGGCGCTGGACTGGACGATGCATTCTTTAAGGCTGGCCCACCAGTCCAGGCATGACGGCAACTTCAAACGCTGTCTGGCGTTGTTCGAATCACTGCGTGAGGAAGTGACGATAGAAGAGGAGCGGCGGTATCATGAGGTACTGGCAGCGTGTCTGGGACAGGTTGTTATGGAGCTTCCAGAACTTCCGCATGCGGGAGTCTAGAATCAGACCGTCTTCTTCTTCTGCACAAGAAAGATCAGCCCGCCAACCAAAAACCCGCTGATTACCCCGGCTAATATGGATTTAAGGATACTGATTACAATATCTGTAGCCGTGCTGTCAGGAGTTGCCGTCAGATTCACAATAAACAGCAGGCTAAACAGAACAGATGTAATCAGGAAAGATTTTGAGGTAAGAAATCGTTTCATGGTTCTCCTCCGTTTCAGGTGCAATCCTTTTCAATCAGTTTAATATTACCATAATTATCCTACAAAACCACGACACACAGCTGTCCGGTTTCCAACGTTATACTGGGCTTATCTCAGATGACAAGGGGCGAACAAGCGAATATGAGCGAAATCATCAGACATGATGTGAACAAGGACTATGCGTATTCAGGTTTTGTTGAAGCGGGGGATTTCATCTTCCTCAGCTTTTGTGTGGGCAATGTAGGCGGAACGGTGGAAGAGCAGGTAGAAGGTGCGCTGAATGATATGAGGGACCGTCTGGGGCAGGTGGGTCTTACGCTAACAGATGTGGTGAAGATGGATATTCTGCTGCGGGATGTATGGGATATTCCGGTCATGGAAGAGGTGTTCAAGCGCAGATTCCAAGGCAATTATCCGGCACGCAAAACCATATCCACCGAGTTCGCGCATATTGGCGGCCCGGATGGACTTAAGGTTCAGATCGACGGTGTGGCGTATCGTTCACGCGCGTAGTGCTTGGAGGTTAAGAAGAAGATGCCTCAAGCCAAATAGCAGCCCCTCCTGTCAGAGTGAGCTGCTGTTTGGGATACTACAAGCGGCAGTGGATAGATGAATGCAGCAATCCAATCCCTATGGTTTCAGAAGCACCCGATGAACACCCTGGCTTCCTCCCGGTGCGGTTCCGAGATATAAATATCCTCCCTGGCTTACGGCAGTGGTGATGCCATACAAGGTTCCTTCAGGATCATGCCAGCTGTTCACAAGCTCTCCTTCGGGTCCATATTCTGCGACAAGTCCGTGCTTCACCGGCGCACTTGCTCCATTTAACAAGGCCTGCGGAACTTTGGACATCGTCGCTGCTACCCAGGGATGACTATGCATGTAATCGGCAAAAGCCAGACGGGTTGTGAATACCCCCACCCAGAAATGTCCCTGAGCATCGCGGGTGATATTGTCTGGAAACCCCGCCAGGTTCTCCGCAAAAATATCAGAGGTGCCTTGTTTGGGCCCCTTCAGCCAATACCTTGTCAGCTGGTAATGGTACGATTCAGCAACAAGCACGAAATCTTCTTCAGCAGACAATACGACTCCGTTGGCGAAATATAAATCCTTCAGCAGAACGGTTGTCTGTTTGGTCTGCGGATCATATTTCAACAACCGTCCATGCGGTTTGTTCTCGGCAATTTCTTTGAACATGACCTTACCATAGTTAGAGGTATCGGAGAAATAGACCGATCCGTCTTGCGCGATGTCCAGCTCGTTCGCCAGATAGATCGGTCCTCCATCTACTTCAGTGGCCAATACTTCAATCTTTCCATTCGGGTCGATCGACAGCAGCCCCTTCTGAATATCCGCCACAATCAAATTTCCGTCAGCATCGAATTTCAGCCCGTTAGGTGTTCCCTGGGTATCGGCGAACACTTCGGCTGGCTGCGCCTTGCCTTCCGCATCGAAGGCCACTCTGTAGATTGTGCCGTCAGAGTCGCCTGTATACAGCCGCCCCGTAGAATCAAAAGTGATAAATTCCGGGAACTTCGCGCGGTCTGTCACAAGCTCTGCGGAGCTAAGCTTGCTGTTCTCTTTCCAGGGACCCTCCTTCTCAAAAGAAGGGGCGGCAGGTGCAGACCATTCAGCAGGCTCTACCGGGGCAGGCATCAGCAGGAATCCGGCTATTCCCAGCACAATTACCCCGAGCAGGATCAAGCCCCATCTGCGAATGTGTTGACCGGTGGAACGTTTACGTGGATTGGTTTCTGTAGACATTATAGATCCTCCTTAGGGTGTGTGGGGCGAAGCATACCACCGACCAGCCGCAGACTTTGTCTGCGGGTCATGAACCGGGTAATCTGGGCACTCAGGTAATTGCGGAGTCCCGGAACAATGTACTGTTTCCCTCTGGCCATAGCGCGCAGTGTAAGGGCCACTACCCGCTCCGGTGAGTCCTTCGCGCCGCCGACAGAAGCATCCTCCGTACCCACCACGTTGAAGAAATTGGTCTCCGTCGAGCCTGGACACAGGGCGAAGAATTGTACGCCGCGATTACGATTCTCCCACCACAGGGCGTCGGTAAAGGACAAGACAAAAGCTTTGGTCGCCCCGTAGACGGCCATATAAGGCAGCGGCTGAAAGCCTGCGGTAGACGATACATTGATCACAGCGCCTGCCCCTCTGTGGAGCATTCCGGGAAGGAATAAATGAGTCATATCGACTACAGCGGTGACGTTGAGCATCACTTCTTCATGCTGGCGTTCGCCGGAGACCTCCTCAAACAGGCCATGGGTAGCAAACCCCGCATTGTTAACCAGCAGATCGATACTCAGGCCAAGCTGTTGGCATTGCTGGTACAGATCTCCGGCAGCGCCTTCGAGCGATAGATCCAGGGGAATGACCCGGCACTGGACTCCATGGCTGCGCGTCAATTCCGCTGCGAGCGCATCGAGTTTGCTTTTGGTTCTGGCTACAAGCACCAGATGACTGCCTTCCTTGGCTAATTGTCTTGCGAACTGTTCACCGATTCCCGAAGAAGCTCCAGTGATCAGTGACCATTTCCCTTTAGTATTCATAGTTTCTACTCCTCTGTTACAATGTTTTGTTATGGAAACAACGTTACCGGATTCGAAAAAAATATGACCGATCTTAGCGGCCGTAATGTCCGTTCTCAATGGCATAAGTCCGTTCTCAGCGGTATGAATACAATTGGTAACGGTGTTTCCTATGTGAATCATAGTAACCAAAATGACACAACTGTGTCAACTCATTTTTTTCAGCGTGAAGGTTCAATTGACAACCTATGTTCAAATGTTTAGAATTCCTGTTAGAACCCGGCAACTCTGTTGCTGGTCAATAACATGATAACCGGATGAAGGTGATTCTTATCAGTACCGAAGACAAACCCACACCCTCCACGGGGCGGGTATTAAAAACATATCAGGAAGCCCGTCTGCAAAATACGGAGAATCTCCGTAAGCTTGTGGTGGATGCCGCCGCTGCCATTCTGCAGGAAGAGGGGCCGGAGGCCGTCACTGTGCGCAGAGTATCGCAGAAGATGGGCTGCTCCACCAAGATCATTTACAGTTTGTTTGTCAATAAAGAGGGACTGGCCCAGCAATTGTATCTGGAGGGCTGCAAACTGCTGGCCCAGCGTTTTGAAGAAGTGCCGCCATCATCGGATTTGCTGCAGCATTTGCTGGATCTGGGCGAAGCCTTCTGGCAGTTCGGACAGGACTACGCCAGCTACTATAAGCTGATGTTTGGGGGGGCTTTTGCCGAGTTCAAGCCGGATGCGGAGAGTATGCAGGGCACGATGACAGCCATACACCGTCTGCTGGTTCTAATCAGCACTGCCCAGGAACAAGGACAGATTTCGGATCAGGAAGAGACGGGGACCCTGGTCAGCACGATATGGGCATCGCTGCATGGTGTAATCCACCTGTATATGGGCGGGTTCCTTGGTGATGTAGAGGCAGCCCATACCATATACAGACAAACAATGGGTTTGCTGTCTGAGTCCTTGTTTGCGTCATCAAGCCGGGGTAGAGGAGCGAACAAGGGATGATTGCACTAATCTTGGCTGCGGGGTACGCGACCCGCCTCTATCCGTTAACCCGGGACACACCCAAGCCGCTGCTCCCTGTTCAAGGGAACCGGACGATTCTGGATCTGCTGATAGGTCGCCTGGAGGTGCTGGAGGACATCACGGAGATTCTCATTGTGACGAATGACCGTTTCGTTCATGCTTTTGGGCAGTGGCATCAGCAGTATCGGGGATCGAAGCCGATCCGTATTCTGAATGACGGTACTTCCTCCCCGGAAGGACGTTTAGGTGCAATTGGCGATATCCAATATGTGCTGGAGCGGGAGCAGCTGCAGGATGATCTGCTGGTACTGGCAGGCGATAATGTGCTCGGATTCGGCCTGGAAGGGTATTTGAACTATTTTCATAAAATAGATAGGGACTGTATTCTGGTCCGTACCGTCGACAATATAGAAGAGCTTCGCAGTGTCGGTGTAGCTGAGCTGGACGCAGAGATGCGGGTCCTGTCGCTGGAGGAGAAGCCGCAGGAGCCGCGTTCCAACATCGGCGTGTTTGCCCTCTATATCTACAAGCGGACTACCCTGCCGCTGATCTCCCGCTATCTTGCCGAGGGAGGCAACCCGGATGCGCCGAGTTATTTCCCGGAGTGGCTGCATTCCCGCCAGGAGATGCGGGCCTATTATACGGAGGGGACGATCGATGATGTCGGCACCCCGGAGGCGTATGCGGAGATGCGGGCCAGACTGGGCGCGGGCGGGGATAAGGCATCTTACTGAACTTAATAGCAGAAAAAAGGCTGTCCGGGAAGGTAGTAATACCCTTGGACAGCCGTTTTTGTATTTAACTGTAGTCCGGTGCTGCGAGTTTAGCTGCCAGCCGCAAGACTTCTGATCCGCTCCAGATCACTGCTGCACAGCACCTCAAGATTCGCCGTAATCTTCTCCGGGCTCCAGTCCCACCATTTCAGCTCCAGCAGCAGCCGGATCAGTTCATCGCTGAAGCGCTGCCGCAGAATCCGGGCCGGATTGCCCCCGGCGATATGGTACGCGGGAACGTCCTTGGTGACAGTAGCATTAGCGGCGATGATCGCCCCGTCGCCAATCGTCACGCCCGGCATGATTGTAGCATTCTGGCCGATCCAGACATCGCTTCCGATAACGGTATCGCCTTTGTAGGGCAGATCCGCCAGCTCAGGCGTCGCCTGCTCCCAGCCGCCGCCCATAATATTGAACGGGTAGGTGGTCACCGAGCCCATCCGGTGGTTGGCCCCATTCATAATGAATTCGGTACCGCGGGCGATGGCGCAGAATTTGCCGATGATCAGCTTGTCCCCGATGAACTCATAATGATGGGTAACCCGGCTCTCGAAGGATACCGATTCGTCAGGGTCATCATAGTAGGAGAAATCTCCCGCAATAATGTTGGGACGTGTGATTGTATTTTTGATGAAACGGACTTGCCTGATATGGGGATTGGGATGGACCTCGTTCGGGTTAGGGCCAATAGAATGCATAGAGTCACACCTTTCTTGGATAAATGGGCAGTCGAGCCATAATTTAATTCTAGCTATAGTATAGTCCAATCCGGACTCCAGTTCTTACATACCTTATGAGAGACTGGTAGTTTTTAATCTCTGATTACAAGGGAGGATTCGCTAGAATGGCTATTCTGTCAACAGGACCTATTGAAAATAATGAAGTGAGCGGTGTCAGGCCTACTGTGCAGGTGACGGTTAAGATCGATAACCGGAACGCGGTGAATCCGTCCGCTATTCTGATCCAAGGGTACAATCTAATCCTCACAAGGACGCTATATGTGAGCGAGCTTATTACGGTTTCCCCGGACGAGGTGATTACAAGAAATTATTTTGCCGATCTGGATGCCTATGAATTTGTCTTTACAACGGAAGGTCTTGCCGAATTGCAGACGGAAACCTCAGTGTGGGGTAAAAATTCAGCCGGGCAGCTGGTTACCGCCCACCGTCTTGTCTCAGCCGAGCTGCTGGGTGCTGAAGAGGGGGGAGTCACAGGCTCCGTCAACCGTATCTATGTTGCCAATTTCAACAGCAATGATGTTTCTGTGATCAACGGCGCAACAAATGCGGTGATCGCAGTCATCCCTGTAGGTGTGAGTCCTGCAGGAGTCGCGGTGAACCCGTTAACCAACCGCATCTATGTTGCTAATTTGAACAGCGATAACGTATCCGTTATCGACGGAGTAACCAATATGGTGCTGGCCACCGTTCCTGCGGGGGACGGAGCAGGCGGAGTTGCGGTCAATACGGCTACCAATGCCATCTATGTTGCGAATTTTAATGATAATACGGTCACTGTCATTGACGGATTAACCAACACTGTGGTGACTACCATTATTCCCGCTGGCGGTTCTCCTTTTCCAACGGGAATCGGCGTGAATTCATTAACCAATACTATTTATGTAGCTGAATTCAACTCGGATATTGTTACCGTCATTGACGGGGCTACGAATACGGTTATTACACAGATTCCCGTGCAGGTGAACCCGTTCCGGGTGGGTGTTGATCCCTTGACGAACCGGATTTATGTCTCGAACCTAACCAGCAACACCGTTTCCGTGATTGATGGAGCAACCAATACGGTGATAACTAACGTACCCGTCGGTACGACTCCGGGTGAATTGGGAGTGAACATCTCTACCAATGCCATCTATGTACCGAACCGGGATGACGACAATGTATCGGTGATTGGCGGATTAACCAATACGGTGATTACTACCATTCCGGTGGGGAATAACCCTAATGGTGCAGGCGCTAATCCATTGACGAACCGTATCTATATTACTAATCAGGATGATAACACGGTATCGGTTATTGATGGGGTCACCCAGGCTGTAATAAGCGTTATTCCGGTTGGTGCGCGTCCGTTCTCCGTCGGTGTCAATCCGTAGGCGTTCATCATCTTACCGCAGGGGGTGAAGGATATGATAGAAATAAACTCGGCAGAAGACATTATGATCCAGCTGTCTGGCATGGACCAAGTGAATTCTGAAGCCCGGATCTACGTTCCCGGATTAGGTGAATTCACGATTGTATTGCAGAAGAAAGAGGAACGCATGGCTGAAGATCCGGGCCGCAGCAGCGGGGCTGAAGCAGATGAACGTATAATGCCGGCAGCGGGATTAACAAGGAACCCTTATCTTTAGAGATAATCAGTAAATGAGCCTCTTCCGGTAAGGGAGAGGCTCATTTACTGGGAATATAAGATGGGTATGCTTGTCGCAACCCTCAAGGCAGCTGCACATAGAACGTCGTTGACTCTCCTATCACACTCTTCGCGTAAATCTTCCCTTTGTGCTGATCGACGATCGACCTCGCGATAGCCAGACCCAGGCCGTAGCCGCCCTGCTTGCGCGCTCTGGAAGTGTCCGTACGGTAAAAGCGGTCAAAGATCCGCGTCAGATGCTCGGTAGCGATGCCTTCCCCGGTATTCGAGACGGAGAGGAGGACATCGTTATTTTGCTTTTTGAGTAAGATGGTTACAGCGCCCTTAGGATTCGTATATTTCACTGCGTTGTCCAGCAGAATCATCACCACTTGCTTAATCTGTTCGCTGTTCCCCAGTACGGTAAGCTCCGGTTCGATGTTGTAGTCGAAGGAGATATTCTTCTCGAAGATAACAGCCTCCATGGTCAGAATAATATTCTCTACCGCATCGCTCATATTGAACTTGCTGTGGATCATTCCAGTCCGGGAATCGTCCATCTCTGTCAGGTACAGCAGGTCGTTGGTCAGCCGGGTCATGCGCTCGGTTTCCGACTTGATATACTGCAGCCACTTCGCCTGATTGCGGATCGTATCGTCGCTGTTCGAGAGCAGCACATCCGCGTTGGTGTTGATGATCGTCAGCGGCGTCTTCAGCTCATGCGAGGCATCGGCGATGAACTGCTTTTGCTTGTCGAAGGCCTCCCGGACCGGCGCGATCGAGCGGTTCGCGAAGAACCGGCTGGTGAAATAGAGAATGATCAGCATCAGCAGGCCGACAGCTGTGAAGGTGTAAATCAGGTTGGTCAGGATCTTCTGCTGGGAAGAGATGTCCATGAAGACGATCTGCTCCTTATCCCCCGTATGCTTAACCATGAAGATCCAGCGGCTGCCGTCCAGCGTGAAGCGGCCGATGTCCTTGCCTGAGCTTAGGGCTTCCTTAAGTGCAGCGGTATAGAAGTCATCATCCATCGTGAATTTGGAGTCCTTGCTGATCAGCGTGCCGCTTGCATCGGTCTGTATGGTGAACGAGACGGAACGGTCAGGCTGGTAAGCATCAATTGGCCCTTTATCCATGGGCATGCCGCCGTCTGCTGCACCGCGGGGCCCTCCTTGTGCGCCGCCGGGTCCCTTCTGCTCATTGTCCGCAATCCGGTGCAGCGCCATATTAATATCGCTCTGCACATTGACGTACATGATGATATAGATCGTGGCAAAGGCGAGCAGCATCATGATGGAGATGGTAGCGAGATTGACAATCAGGAACCGGTTTCTGAGTTTATTGAACATTAAGTATTCACCTCTAATACATAACCCACGCCTCTAATCGTGCTGATGCGTACCTCTGAATTCAGGAAGGTAAGCTTTTTGCGCAAAAAAGAGATGTAGACCTCCACGTTATTATGCTCCGCTTCGGAATCGAAGCCCCACAGCTTCTCAATGATCTGCTCCTTCGAGGTTACGGCCTGCTTCCTTAAGATCAGCAGCTCCAGCAGCTCGGTTTCCTTAAGGTTCAGCTTGATTTCCTTGCCCTTCACGGTCAGCTTCGGATTCGCCGTATTCAGCTCAATATCTCCGAACTTCAGGCCATCCTCAGGAATCACTTCCCCTTTGCGCCGCAGGGCGGCCCGGATTCTGGCCAGCAGCTCCTCCGAAGAGAACGGCTTGGCGATATAGTCGTCTGCTCCGTGATCGAGTCCGGTGACCATATCGGTGATCTCCCCTTTGGCTGTCAGCATGATCACCGGCGTGGAGATGCCGTCCTTCCGCAGGGCCTTCAGCACGCTGATTCCATCCATCTCCGGCATCATAATATCGAGCAGCAGCAGGTCATAGATCCCGCTCTGCGCATAATCGAGACCTGATCTGCCGTCATGGACGGCGTCCACCGAATAATTGTGCTTCTTCAATATTTGGGTCAGGGCTTCCGCCAGATGAATCTCGTCTTCTACAATTAATATTCTCATGGGATGACTCATCCTCTTCATAAGTAATGTACTTGCTGCTGAAGCCATTATAGCAAGATTACCTTTAATCAACCTTAACTGTACTGCTGTTCAGGTGCTGCCGGAGGTATTCAGGGCGAAATCATCGGATGAAATTCCAATCGTTCCAGGGCACTTATATAGAAGATATATCCGGAAGTGTTATCCCTGTGTTAAAAAGTCAGCGCAGTGTAAAACCATTTAAGATTCATTAAAGGTTCGGGGGCTAAGATACATTCATAAGCAAGCGAGGCACACACG
This sequence comes from Paenibacillus sp. FSL P4-0081, assembly GCF_000758565.1. Lineage (NCBI taxonomy): Bacteria > Bacillati > Bacillota > Bacilli > Caryophanales > Paenibacillaceae > Paenibacillus > Paenibacillus sp. FSL P4-0081. The sequence continues at coordinate 8,240,771 of NZ_CP009280.1, read as the reverse complement.
AAAGTGCAGATAAAGGCAGTCTCCATTACACAACCCGAAAGGATCTGAACCCATATGGCGATCGAAGTGTTCAACCGTTACGAGAACAAATATCTGCTTGGCACTGAATCCTACATGAAGCTCTATAACGAACTGCTCGAATACATGGAACCCGATGAGTACAACAAACAGCATGAGTACTACTCCATCACCAATCTATATTATGACACACCCCATGATTCCCTGATCCGCAGCAGCCTGGCCAAGCCGAAATATAAGGAGAAGCTTCGCATCAGAGCATATGGCATTCCTACCGGCGAGACCAAGGTCTATCTGGAAATTAAGAAAAAGGTGTTCGGCCTGGTGAACAAGAGAAGAACCCCGCTCAAGCTGAATGAAGCCTATGAGTTTGTCGCCAGCGGGATCGAGCCTGAATTCAAGAGCTACATGAACAAGCAGGTGATTGAAGAAATCAAGTACATGCTGACCCGCTATGACCTGCAGCCGAAGCTGTACCTGTCCTATGACCGCAAGGCGATGTTCTGCAAAAACAACCGCGACCTGCGCATCACCTTCGATACGAACATCCGCTGCCGGCGGTACGATCTGAAGATGGAGCACGGCGTATACGGCGAAGAGCTGCTGGAGCCGGGCCAATGGCTGATGGAAGTGAAGGCGGAGAAGACGATTCCGGTCTGGCTGGCCAAAATGCTCTCGGAGCACCAGATGTACCGCACCAGCTTCTCCAAATACGGCAACGAATATAAAAAAATGCTGAAGAACAGCAAAGCAGAAAGAGAGAGTGCCCTATATGCTTGATTCGATTTTTTCCGCAGCCCTGACCACTACGGAGCTAACCTTCACTAATGCAATTCTAACCATATTGATCTCGATTGTACTTGGCGGACTCATCAGCTTCACCTACATGAAGACGAACCCTGCCGGATATTCACAGAGCTTCACGCTTACGATGGTCCTGCTGCCGGTCATTGTAGCCATCATCATTCTGCTCATCGGCAGCAACGTGGCCCGGGCCTTCAGCCTTGCCGGCGCCTTCTCTATCATCCGGTTCAGAAGCGCACCCGGCGATCCGAAGGATATCACCTTCGTCCTGTTCACTATGGCCTCCGGCCTGGCCTGCGGGGTTGGATCATTCGGATATGCGGTACTCTTCACCATTATTCTCTGTATCCTGATGGTCGTGCTGAACCGCACAGGCTTTGGCCTCAGAAAGTCGATGCAAAAGACACTGAAAGTGACCATTCCCGAGAATCTGGGGTATGAGGAAGCTTTCGCGGAAGTCTTCAACAAGTTTGGTGTGGCTTACGAGCTTAAGAAAATCAGAACCACCGAACTAGGCAGCCTGTATGAACTGGTCTATGCCGTAACGATTGATGAGCACACCAGCCAGAAGGAACTGCTAGATGCTATCCGCACACGCAACGGTAACCTTGACCTCTCACTGACCATGGCTCCGGTCATGAATGACTATTAATGCTGGACTAGAAGGGAACGATGACAGATGAAGAACTTAATCTTAGGCAGTAAAATAGGACTGGTACTGTTATGCGCCGCAGTCATGTCGGCTTGCAGCACAAACGCCGCTACGCAAAATACTGCAAGTAACAACGCAGGTACTGCAGTAACGGCTGAGCAGAGCAGTACGTCTGCCGCAGTGCAGCTGGCAAGTGTGAAGCTGACGGATCTGGTAGCTTTTGATGAAGACGATGCTGAGACGGCCTGGACGGAGGCGGTTTCGACCGCGGTTACACTGGCCGGAACGAGCGCTGCTGTCGACGGCGCCGGTGCCACAGCTGCAGGCGGAACAGTAACGATTACGGAAGCAGGGACTTATGTACTCAGCGGCACGCTCAGTGACGGACAGATTATTGTAGACGAGCAGGCGAAGGGAACCGTACGGCTGATAATGAACGGTGCACAGCTGACGGAGAGCGACAGTGCACCCATCTATATTAAGGAAGCGGGTAAAGTAGTGATTACCCTGCAGGAAGGCACAGAGAATAGCGTGACTGACGGAGCGGCTTATGTGTTCGCAGATGCGGCTACCGATGAACCAGGCGCGGCCATCTTCAGTAAAGCTGATCTGACCATTAACGGTACCGGCAAGCTGACGGTAACCGGTAATTACAACGATGGTATTTCAAGCAAAGACGATCTGAAGATCATGTCCGGCACGATTGAAGTGAAGGCAGCAGATGATGGCATCGTCGGCAAAGACCTGATCGCCGTACAAGACGGTACGATTACGATCAACGCAGAGGGCGATGGCATTAAATCGACCAACGACGAAGAAGCGGACAAAGGCTTCATCGCGATTGCAGCAGGAACCTTTGATATTATCGCAGGCAATGACGGCATTCAGGCCGAGACGGCGGCTGTAATTGACGGCGGAACCTACACCCTGGTAACCGGCGGCGGCAGTGTAAATGCGGAAGTGAAGGCTGGTGAAGGCGGAATGGGCATGGGCGGCGGTGGCTTCGGCGGCCAACGTCCGGGAGCAGAGACTTCCGGGGATCAGGCAGCAGCAGGAGGAACTCCGCCTGCGATGGATGCAGCGGCAACAACAGACCAGGCTGCAGCTGCCAGCACCGGTGCCGCTACCACCACGGAGACTGAATCGACCAGTGCCAAGGGGCTGAAAGCAGGCGGAGACCTCACCGTGAACGGAGGAAGCTTCAAGATTGATTCCGCAGATGATGCGGTGCACAGCAACAGCAATGTCTCCATCACGGACGGCCAATTCGGGATTGCCGCAGGCGATGACGGTATCCATGCCGATTCCCTGACCTCCCTGTCCGGCGGAACGATCAACATTACGAAGAGCTATGAAGGGATTGAAGGAGGAAATATTACCGTATCCGGCGGTGAGATTCATGTAGTCGCGACGGATGACGGCGTGAATGTGGCCGGCGGCAACGATGATAATGCGGCTGCTGGGGGAACGCAGGCACAAGATCAATTCACTGCCGGCACCGGAAGCAACCTGCTGACCATCAGCGGCGGAACCCTGACCGTGGATGCAGCAGGCGACGGTCTGGATTCGAACGGCTCAATCACGATGACCGGCGGAACCGCAATTGTGAATGGACCTGAGAACTCGGGCAACGGCGCACTGGATTATGACGGAACCTTCAACATGACGGGCGGATATCTGGTAGCAGCAGGTGCCTCCGGTATGGCACAGGCCCCTGGTGAAGACTCCAGCCAGTATTCGGTGGGCATGACCTTTTCGGAAACCCAGCAAGCGGGTACAATGGTTCACCTGGAAGACGCTGACGGAACTACCATCCTGATCTTTACTCCATCGAAGAGCTTCCAGACGGTAGTTGTGAGCTCCCCTGAGCTGAAAGAAGGCTCATACACTGTCTATACCGGAGGCAGCTCTACCGGAACAGCCGTAGACGGATTGTATACGGATGGCGAGTACAGCGGAGGCAACGAATTCGTGACCTTTGATATCACCGGCAGTGTAACCTGGGTCAATGAATCCGGTATAACCACTGCCCCAAGCGGCATGGGCGGCCCTGGCGGCGGAGGCGGATTCGGCGGTGGAGGCGGCAGAGGCAGCGGTCAAGGCGGCCAAGGCGGCACACCGCCAGCTGACGCCGGCACGACCAAGCCAGCAGACGCAGGGACAACGAAACCAGCGGATGCAGGAACTACCAAGCCAGCTGACGCAGGGACTACCAAGTCAGCGGATGCAGGCACCACAGCTCCTGCGGATGCAGGCACCACGAAGCCAGTAGACGCAGGGACTACCAAGCCGGCGGATGCAGGCACCACAGCTCCTGCAGATGCAGCGGCCAGCACTAAATAAGCAGGCTGAGCATTTGTAGCCTGACAGCACAACAGAGACTATCCTTTAGCGGATAGTCTCTGTTTCTGTGTTCCCGGGCGGCAGCAGGCCTGCCGGACGGCTACATGAAGTCGAAGAAGTAACGGATCACATGGAAGAATACCGGAGCGGTATAGGTAAGACTGTCGATGCGGCTGAGGTAGCTTTTCTTCAGCGCAGCGAATTTATCATCATCGCCGATCAGCAGATCGCGCTTGAGCACAGATACGGTCAGGCTGCCGAAGAAGCCGCTGAGGCTGATCAGCATGCCGGAGAGATACCCGAAGGCCGGGTTCAGCGGTGTGAGGTGCGGATAGATCAGATAGGACACCGCTGTAGTCACAACGAACGCGCAGGCGAATCCTTCCCAGGTCAGGTAGGGGTTGGAGGTAGGGACGATTTTGTGTTTGCCGAAATAGATCGAGGCCAGATAGTGAACGGCATCATTAAGCTGGGTCAGCACGACCAGAAACAGGACAAGACCAGCCCCATATTCCGGCGACGCAAACTGGAAGTAGGCCAGGTGGCTTAGCCCGAAGACCATCAGCATCAGCCCCCACTGGGTGGCGCTGACACTGCGCAGGAAGCCCAGCGTTCCTTTGTTAATCAGCCTGGGCAGCGGCAGCAGCAGGAACACATAGACCGGAATGAAGACAATGAACATCCCGTACCACTCGATATAGACCCAGTAGAATTGCAGCGGAATAGACAGGTACGCCCAGAGGAACAGCCTGCGGTCCGCCTTTCTTGTCCGGATCATGGAGAAATACTCTTTGAGCGCGAAGAAGGCCAGTACCATCAGGGACAGCAGGGAAACGACGGAATTGGACAGGGTAGCCAGGCAGAAGATGAACAGCATGCCCCACCAGGTTTTGATCCGGAAGCCGATTCCGGTATAGTCCTTGTCCTTCTGCAGTCTGCTGACAGCAAGATACAATAAGTGTATAACCGATAAAGCTGCGAAAATAAGTACGAGCGTAAATAACGAGCGGTTCATCAGCAATCACCAACTTATCTATGGGTGGAATTTCAATAAAGGAATTTTATGTTAGAATAAACAGAGTGTCCAGCTTATTTTGAAGCTTACACTTGATCTGATTCGTTTCCGGCAGTCTGTAGCCTTCTTAGTAGGCACTGCAGGCATGAATGTTGTACGTTCTACAACTCAGAATCATTAATAGCCGGGTGTACGGGAGAATTGTTGTATGAAATACAAGAATAAGTCCCGCTAAGCCGCTTGGAAGAGGCGAAATGCTGCCTTTTGTACAACAATTTTGAGTTTGAGCCGATTTAATGAGGGAAATGTTGTATTATGTGCAGGATTCTGGCGAGTTACCGGATCACTGCCACATAAGGCCTATATACCAGACTATAAGGGGAAAATTGTAATGTCAGCTGATTCTTCGGTCTATATTCTGCTCACCAATACAGGTACGCTTTTTACGAAGCTGATCCAGGGCTACACCAAGGCTCCGTATAATCATGCCTCCATCTCGTTTAACCGGGAGCTGTCAGAGCTGTACAGCTTCGGGCGGAAGCATCCGGCCAATCCGCTGAACGGCGGGTTCGTGAAGGAGGATATCCGTACAGGTACATACAGCAAGTATCCGGGTACAACATGCGTCATCTACAGGCTTCAGGTTACAGACCGTGAGGTGGAGAAAATGAAGCGGGTTCTGCATGTCTTCATCCGCAGCCGCCAGAAGTATCTCTATAATATTCTCGGTGTCATCGGCATAGCGCTGAAGGAACCGGTTGAATTCAGCAACTCCTACTTCTGCTCGCAGTTTGTTGCCGAGATTCTGGAGCGCTCAGGAATTAAGCTGTGGAATAAGCTGCCTGCACTCGTGACCCCGGATGATTTCCGGCAGAGCGACCGGCTGGAGCTGGTTTATTACGGTAAGTTAAGCGATTATCAGCCTTCTGGGATGTAGAGAAAGTCCTCGTTCCCGTTAAGGGAAGAGGACTTTAATTATAGTTGAACCCTGCCTGGCTTAGGATGTCCGGATTGTGGTATTTTCAGTAAGAAAAGGAGAGTGGAAGTATGGTTCATGCCAAGGATGTGCTTGCCAATCAATTATTGGCGAATGCCAATGACCCCAGCTGGCATCTTCCGTTCATTCAGGCGGTAGAGGCGGTTACAGAGGAAGAAGCTTTCTGGAAGCCCGGAGCGGGCTTGAACAGTATTGCTGAACTCACCGGGCATTTGCTGTACTGGAATGAGACCTGGCAGAGCAGGTACCGGGCGGGGCGGGTGGATGCTGTCCCTCCGGTTGGTGATAACAACCGCAGCTTTGTGGTTCCGGAGGGTACTGCATTCAGCGAGCTGCGGGGAAGCCTGCTGCAGGTCTTGCTGCAATGGCAGACCCTGTTGTCCGAAGAGGGACTGGAGGGGCAGGTGGAAGGATTCCCTGAACCGGCTGCCTGGTGGGAAATCATCAGCAATGCGGCTACGCATAATGCCTACCATATCGGCCAAATGGTTGTGTTACACAAGCTATACATCACGCTTCGGCAGTAACCTATCTGCGTAAATACTGCCGGAACGATAAGAAGCATCCCGAACAGACCCGTAAAGTTACTTGCGGGTCTGTTTATGCTGCAAATATAAGAATGTATATGTTGCACACAATTTCCCCTGAAGCTTGATACCTGAAGTTGACCGCCGGGCTGCTTGTGCAGAAAGCCTTAATCTGTAATAAACTGGAGCATGTGATATTCTTGGATTATTGTCTACTGAAGGAAAAAGAGAGGGATTTCATATCATGAATGCTAATATCATCAGAGCGCTGGAAATAAGATATGCCTGCCGGTTGGAGCGGCTTACAGGAGGGTATACAAATTTCGCCTATCTGATGGCGGGGGCGGAGCCTCCGCTTGTAGCCAAAGTAACGAATCTGTCCAACGAAGACACGCTCAATGAGATCCAGGCAATGAAGCTGGTGCAGGGAAGCTGTGATACACCCGCCATACATGAGGTGTCAGAGATGGACGGGATGCGGATACTCGTGATGGACTGCATGCCGGGCGTAAGTGCACAATCCGTCCTAGATGCAGGAGACTGGGCAAGAGCGGAACAAATATACAGCAGAATGGGCCAGCTGCTGGCTTCCCAGATTCATTCGCAGCCGTATCAACTGCTGGAGCAAGGTCTGCGCCTCAGCAACAGGTCCGCACTTAGTCAGATGATTAAGAGGTTAGAATTCGTACCGAGTCCCCTGAGCAGGGATTCGCTCCAGCTCCTGTCGGCTGCCGATGCCCAGGACCAGCCTTGGGTTCTGACGCATGGGGATTACGGGGTACATAATATACTTTGTGAACCGGAAGGTACACTTCATGTGCTGGACTGGGAATGGGCAGAATGGGGCGGTCCGCTTAATGACGTGGCCTGGGTCTGCTGGTTCACGAAGCTGCATTACCCCGGGCAAGCCCAGAAGCTGAATGCAGCCTTCATCCGGGGCTACCTGTCCGGGAATCCGCTGTCGTTCACACCGCAGCAGTTGAAGGCATCCAGCCTATATAAAGTATGGAATGTGCTGCACCGGCTGCGGATTGCTCCCAAAGAGGTGCAGCGTGAGTGGGTTCGGCGTCTGGAGTGGACGCTGAATGAGGATTTCAGCGATCTGCACGGGAGTAGCCATTCATAACCGGCTGGCCAGTCACTGCTCCGGAACAATAACCCGGATGTGACGCGGAATCGTGCTTAGCCGGATTGGGAGCGGCGGGCCTTCTTCACCATCGACATTGGTCTTCACCGGCTCTGGAGAGTGCACCGCGACTTCTCTGGCCGTGAAGTAGATAACATCTTTATGATTTCTCAGGTTGCCGAGCAGCAAAGAGATGCTGACTGTAACGGTGTTCAGCAGATTAAGATCCTTGACGATGAAGCAGTGAAGCAGCCCGTCATCTACAGCAGCACCGGGCGCAAGCTTCTCGAAGCCGCCTACTGAATTCGTAAGCGCCGCGATAAACAGCGGCGAAGAGCCTTCCCAGATCTCCCCGTCATGCGTAATGGTCAGAGCGTGTGCGCTGTTGCTGGCCAGCTCCTTAATGCCTTCTTTCAGATAAGCCAGGAAACCCAGCCGGGTTTTGTCTTCGGTGGTAACAGAAGAGAGTGAGCCGGCCAGTGAGCCCGCAGCAACCACATTTACGAACAGCCGGTCGTTCAGCCGGCCCATGTCGACTCTTTGCGTACGGGAGGAAGAGAGCGTCCGGATGGCATCCGCAGGACTTAGCGGAATCTGCAGGGCACGGGCGAAGTCATTCACCGTTCCCATGGGCACAATCCCCAGCGTAGGGCGGTGCTCCTGATCGGCAAGCCCGTTCATGGTCTCGTGAAGGGTGCCGTCTCCGCCGATGGCCACCACCAGATCATAGCCCCCGCTGCATGCCTGCACGCAGAACGCAGTTGCATCCCCCTCCCCGGCGGTTTCATGGATGGTAACCTGATATCCTGCGCTTTGCAGAATCTCTTCCGCACTGCGGATATAGTCCCGCGCGTCTGCTTTGCCGGACGCGGGGTTGATGATAATCATAGCCTGCTGCATACTGCACTCCTCTCTTTGTGTCTGGATTATTATCCATTACCCAACCAGGCCTAGCGATTGAATCAAAAGCGCCAAAGGGCAGCAAAAAGTCCCTTTGGCGCTTAATTTGTATCCGGACAGCCTTCACCGCAGCTCCGGCCGGGATTATCTTCCTTCACTCCGTCTATGATGAGAATCGGCATAGGCTGCACTGCGGAAGTTAAGAATCGGATCGTCCGACAGCTGTATCCCGGACGTGATGGCGGTGGGGTCCATTACCAGCCCCTCCGGTTCCGGAATGATCTCCGAGATATGCAGCCGGCCGAGATCGATTCTCCGGCGGTCCTCAGGCCAGGCACGGGTAGGGTCATCCGTCGGGTCCCCTTCTTCACCGAGAACAGCCACAAGCTGGAAGATGGCCGACTCATCTTTGAAGCGAAGCTCAAGTTCATCCTCCAGGTAATGCTCCGGCTGCTGAGCCGCATCCTCAGCCGATAAGGTACGCACTCCCGTCTCGGGAATCCACTCGAACCGCACGGGCTGCTGCTTTCCCTCTGAATTCACCATATAATAAGCATGAATGCAGTGATAATGACTCTCCGCATAGCTGGCAGGCGGCTTCAGCCGTTTCACGGCCAGCAGACTCGTCTTGCTCTCACTGAAGTGGACCGTGATCTCCTTGATCAGCTCCAGGGTCCCGAGTGTGCCGGCCTGTGCGCGGTGGGCCGTACGGACAATATCTATGAATGACTCAGGGGTGCGGGCAAAAAAGACAGGTATCGTCACTCCGACCAGATTGGTAATCCCTCCATCCGGCAGGCTGAACTGGACTGCCATACCCTTGGCGGGCGAGAGAAGGTCCGCCAGCGCCGGATCGGTGGAGCTGCCCGAGAAACGGACCACTGCGTCCACCTGCTGCTCCTGAAGATGTGCTGCGGTAGTGAATTCCATGCCCAGGCCGCTTGGCCGGAAGAAAGCGCGGCAGCAGATTCCCTTGGCATGCGCGCGGCGGTATCCGGGATGCACCCCGGACAGCTCCTCGATCGCGTCTACGGCCTCAGCGGCCAGGCTGGAATATTCCTCCCCGCTTGCGGGAAGATGGCTGATCCGATCAGATGTATTCATGCCATACTCACTCCTCGTAAGATTATTTGTACCCGGACAAGCTGCATCAGCTGGATCATAGTTATTACCACACCGGCATTTTACTTAAACTGCTTCTCGTAGACATCCACTTCATTATTGTGGTTATCCATGGCACTTCTGATCCGGACAAAACCGTTCGCAGTCCAGAATGCTTCACCGGCCTTATTCTCGAGCTGAACCGCCAGCCTGGCCGCAGGTAAGCCCTGCTGCTTAAATATCTGCTCCAGCTTATGAACCGCAGTCTTCCCGATACCCTGCCGGCTATACTGCTGGTGAATTACCAGAAGCCCGATCCATGGATGATGATCCTGTCCGTAATCGGGAAGGTAGGTAATTAGCCCGGCGTAACCGCTATGGGCCTTGATGTACAGCATCTTTTCTCCCATTTCGAGGTTCTTCCTGTTGTCTTCGCGGATCTCCAGCGGATCGAGGTACGCTTTATGCTCCACCATAAGGTTGAAGGCAGGCTGGGAATTAAGGATTGAGGCTTGAATCTGAAGGCTTTCCGGAGACAAGGGGTCGGAAACTTCTTCTAATTGGATGATGATAACCACCAGCTTTCTATTAGATGAATATCTAATTAGATGATAATATAATTGTCGCTGGCTAGCAAGCTATATGCTAAAATTAAGCAGGATTATCCCAAAAAAAGTGCTTAAGCAGAAATGGAGAAAAGAAATAATGAATGAATTACCAAACTGCCCGCAGTGCAGTTCCGTGTACACCTATGAGGACGGAGCGCTTCTGGTATGCCCGGAATGCGGACATGAGTGGTCTTTGAACACAGAGAATGCAAGCAACGTGGACCAGAAGGTGGTTAAGGATTCGAACGGCAATGTTCTGGCTGACGGGGACACCGTAACGGTGATTAAGGACCTCAAGGTAAAAGGCAGCTCATCCGTTCTGAAGATAGGCACTAAGGTGAAGAACATCCGGCTGGTGGAAGGCGACCATGATATCGACTGCAAAATCGACGGATTTGGTGCGATGAAGCTGAAGTCGGAGTTTGTCCGCAAAGCATAAAACAGAAGGACCGGTATCTGAACCCCAGCGGACAGCAGATTCCGGTCCTTCTATTTCCTGCTGCTAAAGAATCATCGCCCCGTATTTCTTCCGTTTCCATTGCTGTTTCCGCTCCGGGCAGCCCTGCGGCGGCTGGAATAGAGGGCATATCCGAATAAAACAGTCATGAGCAGGAAGAACAGCAGGTGATAATTCAGGCTTTTCTCCGGCTTACCGATATAATTCAGCACATTGGCGGCGATGAAGCAGAGGATAAGAAATACAGTATTAAGCTTGTAGCTCTTGCTGTTGCGCCGGGAGATCTTATCGGTAAAGGAGCGGTATTCGCCGTCTTCCCCGGTCCTCTCCCAGTCGGAGCGGGCGGTATTTTTTTCACTGTGTTTGAAGAGAAGGGAATGCAGCAGCGAGTTATTATCATAGATTGAAGGGATAACCTTCTGGGACTGTTCAGGGGTATAGAGCACAAAGGTGTTATTCATAATTTCCACATAAATCCGGCTAAGGTCGATTTCCTTCACCTTGCGGTAATCCCGGTAGCGCATATGGTCCTTGGTCAGTTCAATAAAGGTGCCTTTGATTGTGAATAAGTACCATAGACTGCCTGCCAGCATCAAAAGGCCGAAGCCTGCAAAGATCCACACGGCAGCCCGGGCCTCCCAAGTGAAATAAAAACCGGCAGCAATAAACAGGCTGGATATAACTGCCCCGGCACCTGCCAGTACATAATGCCATCCGGGCAGCCGGAACATGAGCGGGTACGGCTGCTGGTCCAGGTCAACGGGAACAATCACAGGCTTTTTTGCATAACTTGGCATCCTAATCCCTCCCGAATTATTAATAATAATGGTTATTTACCCACGTTCAGCATATAACCAGCAGTTCGGGATTCATTCCTCTATTGAAAGGGGAAGGATGTAGTACAGACGTCCGGAGCAGGCGGGCCCCCATTGTCCAAAAGCTGATGCGCACAAACTTTGTAGGAGGGAACTTGCCCAATGAAAAGGTACATCGGATGCGCTGCCTTTATGGCAGCTATGTTATGGCTTACCGCCTGCAGCGGGACACCGGAGGGAGCACCAGCGCCTTCGCAGGAGCCGCAGCACACACAGGAAGCACCGCAGTCAACTCCCGGGACAGCCCCCGTAGACCCACCGCAGCAGACACCGCTACAGACACCCAATCCAACAACGGTCCAATCGCCAGCATCATCAACCCCATCAGCCCCATCAACCGAAGAAGGACAGCCGCCCGATATTCTGGAGGCAGCAGCAACCGTGATCACCGCACTTAAAGAGAAGGATATGGATCAGCTTGCCGACTGGGTACATCCTGAGCGGGGAATCCGTTTTTCACCCTTCGCCTATGTCGATACAGCTAATGATCTTGTATTCACCAAAGATGAGGTGGACACCTTGTTGGAGGATCCTGCAAAACGCGTGTGGCGGTTGTTCGAAGGTACGGGTGAGGTAATTGAGCTGAATTTTGCGGATTATTATAAGTGGTATATCTATGATGCTGACTTTGAGCAGGATGCCGGGATTGCAGTGAATAAGGAACTGCGTAAGGAGCAGACCTCCGGAAATCTCAATGAAGTCTATCCGGAAGCGAACCATGATTTCGTCGAATATTACATCGGCGGGCTGGATTTGGCTGAGGAAGGGATGGACTGGCGCAGCCTCTATCTTGTTTTTGAGACAAACGGTGATGATCATGCGCTGGTTGGTATTATTCACGATCAATGGACACCATGAGACGCGCAGATACATGCAGACACATAATGATTGCTTGAACTTTGCATAGGTGCGCCCCAGAATGGAGGGAATGTGATGAATAAAGGGAGCAAGTGAGCATGAGTAGTGTTATGGCACGCAACAAGGTAAGGGTTATTGGAGAAGGGGAGCAGACTATATCGGCGGGTTTGAGCGGAGTGATATCGCCGAGCTGCTGGAAATGATGGAGATGAATTTCTCCGGCTGGGCCGGATTTATGGCGCCGCTGGCGATGAAGAATCCCGAGCTGCCTGAGCTCACGAGGGAGCTGGAGCGGACCTTCATTTCCGGGGACCCGGTCATTGCCAGAGAATTCGCCGAGGTTACCTTCCTGTCTGATCACCGGGCGGAGCTGGCCAAGTCAACCGTTCCCGCACTGATTCTGCAGTGCTCTGATGACAGTATTGTGCCGATAGAGGCCGGGGAATATCTGCAATGCGATTGAAGCCATTAAGAGGTATGGAGAGGGTATAGGAACATGGATAAACGGCTGGAATATGCCCCTTGCGGGTATATTTCCATTACACACGAGGGTATAATCACGGAGATGAACCAGACCTTCCTCGATATGACGGGCTATAAGCGGGAAGGGCTGGAGCACAAGCATTTGGAATCGATTATGTCAAAAGCGAACCGGCTTGTTTTCCATTCGTACTTTTATCCTAATATCAATTTGCACGGGCAGGTGGATGAGCTGTTCATCAGCTTGAAGCACAGCGGCGGCCAGTCCATTCCGTACATCCTGAACGGCAGGCGGTATGAGCATGAGGGCGTAGAGGTTATTGATTGTGCCTTGGTTCAGATGAGCAAGCGCATGGATTATGAGCGGGAGCTGCGGTCTGCCAAGAAGCAGATAGAGGAAGCTTACTGGGAGAAGGAGCAGACGCTCGCCGAGCTGAAGCAGCTCCATGCCGAGATTGAGCAGAAGCAGGCGGAGCTGCTGGAGCTGAATGCCATTCTGGTGGAACGCTCCACTACGGACAAGCTTACAGGACTGAAGAATAGACGGTATTTTCAGGAAGCACTGGAGGAGCATATCGCACGGTATAGGGAGCAGGGACGTTTATTCTCGCTGCTGATCCTTGATATAGACCACTTCAAACAAGTAAATGATACGCTGGGGCATCAGGCAGGTGACTATGTGCTGAAGCAGGTGGGGAGCATCCTCCGCTATCATTGCCGGGAGCAGGATATGGCTGCCAGATATGGCGGCGAAGAGTTCGTGCTTATTCTTCCGGACATCAATGCCCAGGAGTCGATACTAATTGCCGATAACCTGCGTCATGAAATTGCCCGGGCGGCATGGGGATCAAATATCCCAGGCGGCATTACAGCGAGCGTGGGTATTGCTACATTCGCAGGCACGGGTAATGAGACAACCCTGCTGCGGCAAGCGGATCAGGCGCTCTACACCTCCAAAGAGCAGGGCCGGAACCGTGTCACGCATTGCATGGATTCCAGCGCCCTGCCTTGGTAGAGGAGTAAGAATGTACTTGATGTTATAAAATTCTGCGTGCGGTAACGAAACGTTTCTTCCACTGGCTGCCGAACGCCTCGATATGTACACCGAGGTCTTTGGAATAGGTATGCAGCATCTGATTATTTCCGGCATAGATAGCCACATGTCCAATATCAAGCCCGCGGGCGCTGAAGAACAGCAGATCTCCCGTGCGCAGCTCGTCCACTCCAACCTCAGTGCCTTCCAGCGCCTGATCATAAGACACACGGGGAAGCTCGACCGACAGCGTGTCCGCAAATACCCGTTTCACAAAAGACGAGCAGTCGAACGTATCGGTCTGATCGGGCGAAGCCCCGAATACATAAGGCGCATTCAAATATTTCTTCCCGTAGGCAATCAGTGCGTCCCCTTGCTTCTGCAGCAGAGAGGTACTTCTGTAATCTGTATATTTCGGCTTGGAGGACAGATATCCGGTCACATGATCTTCCGTCTGCACCTCCAGCCAAAGGGCATTCACTTCGCGGATGACCTTGATTTTGCTGCCTGCGGGTAGCAGGGCAAGCGTGTTGGCTTCACTGTCCGAGTCCGGGGAGCTGCGCAGATTCACGCCCCAAGTGACCGAGGTATGATAGTTAGCAGCCGAAGAGATGGAAACGGAACCTGTGGATGCTTCCCAGGTGACGGTGCTGCCCAGGGCCTCACTGACGAAGCGCAGAGGAATCATGCTGTAGCCCTGCGACAGCTGCCCCGGTACGCTCAGGGTGAACGGTTGCCCGTTCAGCCGGGCAGTGGCTGAACCAAGGGTGTAGGTCAGGGTAGTGCCGCCTTTGGTGGCCGTCACGGTCTTGCTGGTATTATTCCAGGAGAGCCCGGCGCCCTGGGCTTCAAACAGGTTACGCATGGGTACGAGCACAGTACCGCTGATATTCAGCGGCCGGGCTTCGGGCTGAAGCTGCTGCCCGTCCAGATAGATGGAGATAGGCTTAATCGTAGTGGCTGCTTCTGCATGGACAGAGGCTGGAGCTAACAGGGTCAGCCCGAGCAGGGAGAGCAGCGCAGTTCTTCTTGTTGTCATGGATTCATCACCTTATGGATAGATTTAACTCTATACATTGGACGTTGCGGGGAAGAAATGGTTCTGTGCCAATTGTTGGAAGGGGAGGCCGACCCAAGAGGAATGGGCCAGGCCTAATTGAGCTGCACTTGACTTCTGCAGGAATTCATCATAAAATCTAACCAGTTAGTTATAAATGGAGGTGGCAAGTATAGCATCAGCAGAAAGTAAACGAAGCCCCAAAATTTACGATGCTGCCCGAACCAGAGGGATTATTCTTGATGCTGCCGAGAATATCTTTGCCGAACTTGGCTATTCAGCGGCAAGGATTGATGTCATTGCGAAGGCGTCCGGGTACAATAAAAGTCTGATTTATCAGTATTTTGGCGACAAACTGGGTCTATATACAGAAGTGGTCAAACGCGCGGACCAGATTGGCGAACAGATTACAGGCACGTTCGTTAGCGGATTATTGAAGAATGAGAAGCTTGCATCGGACCCTGAGGCGTTCAGGAGCTTCCTGGAATCTATGACCCGGGAGACGGTGTCCTTCCTCCTGGAGCACCGGAGTTACCTGAGAATTCTATTCTGGGAGGCCGCTGAAGACTGGAAGACCTGGAATCAGATCACCTATCGTCCGGACGATGCTACACAAATGCATGAATTGGCCTTAGCTGCACAGAAGAACGGAATCCTCCGCCAGGATCTGGACCCGGCATTGTTTCCGATTATGATTATGAATGTGACTACAGCTACCCTGCAGTCGTCTTCACGGTTTGAACATTTGCTAGGGACACTCGATTCCCCAAAGATGAGAGAAGAGACCACCCGGCAGATCGTGCAATTTATTATCCATGGCGTTATGGAGCCGTCTTTGCTGTAAGAGGCGGCTGTTCTTTTGGACAAAATATAAACAACTAGTTAGTTTTAAAGAAAGGCAGGAGTGATGTTATGACCGCAATGATTCAGACGGAACGGTTAACGAAGCATTTTGGCAGCAATCATGCTGTGAATGGACTGTCGCTGGAGGTGAACCAGGGCGAAATCTACGGCTTCCTGGGACTGAACGGTGCCGGCAAAACAACAACCATCCGCATGCTGCTGGGCATGATCCGCCCTGATTCGGGGTCCTCCTATGTATTCGGACAGCGGGTGGATGCGGGCAGCCATAAGCTGTGGGCGAATGTAGGGTACATGGTCGAGACGCCCTACTCCTACCCTGAGCTGACCGTCCGCGAGAATCTGGAGATTATCCGCAGGCTGCGGAGTATTCCTGACCGCAAGGCCATTGACAGCATCATCGATAAGCTTCAGCTTACCGCTTACCGGGACCGCAAGGCAGGGACGCTCTCCCTCGGCAACGGGCAGCGGCTGGGTCTCGCCAAGGCCATGCTGCATCATCCGCAGGTGCTGATACTGGATGAGCCGACGAACGGGCTTGATCCGGCCGGGATTGTAGAGGTGCGGGAGCTGCTCCGGGAGCTTGCACTTCAGCACGGTGTAACGATTTTTATCTCCAGCCATATTCTCGGTGAGGTCTCCAGGCTGACGACGCGGATTGGCATCGTGCATCAGGGCCGGCTGCTGCAGGAGGCGGATGTGAAGGAGCTGCAGCATCTGCTCCGCAAGCGCCTGCTTGTGCAGACCCGGGACACGGCCAGTGCCCGGAAGAGGCTGATTCAGGCCGGATATGCTGTGCAGGAAGCCGGAGAGGGAACGCTGCTGCTTGCCGATGAACGTGCTATCGCGAACCCGGACCATATCTCCAAGCTGCTTGTGTATGCGGATATGCCGCCCACGCTGATTCAGGTGGAGGAAGAGGATTTGGAGGCTTATTTTCTAAGAATGATTGAGGCTGAAGGAGGAAAGAAAGGATGAATCAATGGATATCAGCCTTGGGGGTAGAGGTGCTGAAGCTTCGCCGTTCCAGGCTGTTCTGGATCTCGCTTGCCGCCAGTATGATGGTGCCGGTCATGATCGGGCTGGTCTTCTCGGGAACGATTGGCTCCCAGAGCAGCTTCGAGGGTGAGATCAATATGGCGGGACTCCTGAAGGAGCTGGGTATTGTGATCTCTATGGGGGGCCTCATCGGATTCGGATTTGTGTTCAGCTGGATCTTCGGCCGGGAATATTCCGACCGCACGCTCAAGGATCTGCTGGCCCTGCCGCTGTCCAGATACGGGGTGGCCGCCGCCAAGCTGCTTGTTGCCGCTGTCCTCAGCATGGGGCTGGCGCTAATGGTGTTCATCGTCGGCTGCCTAACAGCAAGGATTGTCGGCTTGGATGGATGGAGCCTGGAGGTCATTCTTCATGGCTTCGGACGTTACGCGGAGGTCAGTCTCATGGTGATCTGCCTGAGCATACCTGTGGCGTGGATGGCTTGTATCGGCCGTGGTTATATGACTCCGCTAGGTGTGGTTCTGCTGACCATTGTAGTTGCCCAGTTCGGCGGGGCGCTCGGCATTGTGGAATATATTCCATGGGCCATTCCCGGATTGTTCAGCGGCGCTTCGGGGGAGGAGAGCTCCCATCTGGAGGCGATTAGCCGTATACTTCCGTATCTCACCGGCGGCATTGGCGTAATAGGTACTCTTGCCTGGTGGCGTTATGCCGACCAGACATAGATCAGGCGGACTTTTAGAAGGTTATCAATACGTATCAATGGAGGGGAATTAATATGGAGAAAATACCAAAGGGAACCGTACTAATCATGGCTATTCTAATTATCGGGACTATGCTCGGGCTGCTGAATCAATCTTCACTGAATACAGCACTGCCGAACATTATGGGCGATTTCCAGGTGTCCACGAGTACTGCCCAATGGCTGACAACGGCTTTTGCACTGGTTACAGGCATTGTGGTTCCAATTACGGCTTTTCTGATTCAGAGGTTTACAACCAAGCAGGTCTTCGTCTTTGCCATGGGTATGCTGACTGCGGGAACGCTCCTGTGTGCGGTCTCGCCGAATTTCGGACTGCTGCTCACCGGAAGAATCGTGCAGGCCGTCGGAGTGGGCATCATGCTTCCCCTGGTGCAGACGTTAACGTTCATCCTGATCCCGGTTGCCAAGCGGGGGTTCACGATGGGGATGATCGGGCTTGCAGTTAATTTCGCCCCGGCCATCGGACCTGTATTGAACGGGTGGCTGGTAGAGGATCATTCCTGGCGTTTGCTGTTCTATATTCTGGCTCCATACTCGCTGCTAATCACCGTCATTGGAGTCTTTCTCGTTAAGAATGTTACCCCGCAGGTGAAAAGCAAGGTGGATGCGTTATCCATGACGTTATCCTCGCTTGGCTTCGGCGGCGTATTATACGGATTCAGCGTCTCCGGCAGCAGAGGTTGGGGAAGCACGGAGGTGCTGATCTCCCTGGCGGCCGGGTTCATTGCGCTGGGCCTGTTCGTCTGGCGGCAATTGACCATGGAGAATCCTCTGCTGGAGCTGCGGGTATTCACCAGTCCTGCTTTTACTATGGCTACAGTGATCAGTATGATTCTGATGATTATCATGCTGAGTGCCCAGCTGCTGCTGCCTATTTACATGCAGACCATGCTTGGTTATACCGCGCTCAAGTCAGGTCTCATGCTGCTTCCCGGTGCGATTCTCATCTGTATTATGTCGCCCATAGCGGGCAGGCTATTCGATAAAATTGGTGCCCGGACGATGGTTATCACCGGACTCGGCTTGACGGTCCTCTCTGCCTTGCTGTTCTCGAATCTGACAGAGCATACGACCTATACGTTCCTGATGGTCGGCTACTCTCTGCGGATGGTCGGCGTCAGCCTGACCTTGCTGCCGGTCATCACCAGCGGGATGAATTCCCTCCCGCCTGCCCTGATCCGGCATGGGATTCCCGTGAATACCACGCTGCGGACCGTCGCCGGTTCCATCGGAACAGCGCTGCTTGTCACCATAATGACCCATAGCGGTGGCGGCCAGAAACAAACGGGAGATGTCCACAGCTTAATTCACGGGATGAATGTGGCTTCTATGGTAACGACAGGAGCCGCAGTAGCTGCGCTGATCCTGGCCTTCTTCATCAAACGCAAGGAAGCCCCTGCCGAGATTCCGGCGAAGGGCGTTGCTGTGAAATAACCAATGGTGTAATAGGGATAGGATAGTCTAGGCTTAATAAAATACTTTCTGCTGCAAGAGATCGAGCGCCTGCTCGATCTCTTTGCGTTCTGCAGCCGTTATACCCGCAATACGCTGCTCGAACCGGACGGCGATCTGCTGAAAGGCTTCGTTCATCAGCGCTTCGCCTGCGGCAGAGAGCATAATACCCTGCTTGCGCCGGTCATCCGGGTCGGTGATCCGGGTACAGACGCCCTTTTGGCTGAGCTTTTTCACTTCACGGCTCGTATTGGGCATCGACATCTGCATACAGTCACTGACCTCGCTGAGTGTTACCGGCTGGCTGACGGCGATGTATTCGAGAATTTTATATTGCAGCGGCGTTAAGGCCTCTGATTTCACATCTTTGGTAATATCGTTTGTTATTTGATGGACGGCAGCACTGAAGGCTACGAATTTCTGGAACAGCTGGTTGTTGTCCATAAGATCACCTCAGAGGAAAACATACCAAATTAATTATCAAAAAACAATTATCATTTGACAACTAAATTAAAACTATGCTATGTTTTTGTTATCAAATGATAACTAAAGGGGATACACTGATGAACACACTCGTTATTTATACACATCCGAACCACCGCAGTCTCAGCTATGCCTTTCTGCAGGAAGTGCTGCGCGGCAGCAAGGAGAATACGAAGATTAACGAAGTCAAAGTGCTTGATTTGTATGAGGCCGGATTTGATCCGGTGCTGGTGTTTAATGAGAATAAGCGCAGACGCGATATGTACCGTGATCCGGAGCTTGAGGAATACAGGGAACAGCTGCTGTGGGCCGATCAGATTGTGCTGGTCTATCCGATCTGGTGGGGAAGACCGCCGGCGATGCTGATGGGGTACATTGACCGCATGTTCGCTTCAGGCTTCGCGTACCGCGATAAGGGAGGACTATTGCCGGAAGGGCTGCTCAAGGGGAAGAGCGTTATCTGCATCTCCAGCATGAAGGGGCCGGCCCACTATCCGCTGCTGTGGCTGAATAACTCCCACAAGGCGCTGATGCGCAAAGCCCTATTTAATTTTGTGGGCATCCGCAAGGTGAAGTTCTTCGAGTTCGGCAGCATGGAGAGTCCGAAGGGCAAGCAGAGCCGTAAGCTGGAGCAGATTTACCGCTATTTCAAGACGGTAGGCTGAATGGGGTCCCGTCTATAATTTCCTTGTCCGCAGCTGCACCTGACTCAGATTGCTGCTCTACGACCCAGTCGATGATTTTGCGGGCGATGCTGACCGGCGGCGGAATAACGGGTAATTGATCTGTAGGGAACCATGCGGCATGATCAAGCTCTTCGCCGTCGACCGTTATTTCCCCGCTCTCATACTCTGCAAGGAAGCCGACCATCAGGGAATTGGGAAAAGGCCACTGCTGGCTGCCGAAATAGGTTATATTCTTGACCTTCAGGCCGACCTCTTCCATAGTCTCACGCCGCACACAATCCTCCAGAGTCTCACCCGGCTCGACAAAGCCGGCAATCAGCCCGTACATCCCGTTCTGGAAATGCGGAGCATGGGCGAGCAGAAGCTGATTATCTTTCAGAATTGCTGTAATGACGGCAGGCGCAAGCTGCGGGTAACTAACCAGCCCGCACTGCGGGCAGATCCGGGACCGTTCCGTCAGAGAGTGGGCGGTCTCGGTTCCGCAACGGCCGCAGAACCGGTGATTGCCGTCCCAGACCAGCAGCTGGAGCGCTTTCCCGGCAAGATGGAACAGGTCTTCCTCCAGCACCTCATATAAGGAGCGCAGCGGACGGAAAGCGAGGCCCGGCGGCTCGGGAGCTTCCGCGCTTACCTCTGAGGCGTAGCAGGGGAGACCCGCGAAGGTGCCAAGGTAGAGTATGCGCAGCGGCGTAACCGCCAGCTGTTCAAGGGAGCGGGCCATAGGGATGCCGGGAGGGGAGGAAGGCTCCGTAACAAGCAGCTTGCCGGATTGGAAGATGAACTGGCAGGCCTCGCCGGTGAATTCAGATTCCGGAGTCAATCCCGGAACATAGCGTGTATAGATGCTTTCTCTCTGTTTCTCCATTATGCAGAACCTTTCTGAAAGGGAATTTGTCTATTAAGAATAGCATGATAAGGGAATGCTAACCATTCAGCGTTATGCGCATCCCATACCTGTCATCAGCTGATGAAACAATCCATTTGACATTCCGTCAACATGTAACTACAATGGTTACAGGAGAGCGAATCACCTATGTTTACGGGAAATAACAACTGCTATTCAAATAAAAGATACTCATAATGGAGGAATTGAAATGAAAATCGCATTAACAGGAGCAACGGGTCAATTTGGTTCCATCGCAGCAGAGACCTTACTCAAGACCGTACCGGCTGAGAATATTGTAGCCAGTGTCAGAAACCCGGAGAAGGCAGCTGAGCTGCAAGCACGCGGAGTCGATGTCCGTCATGGCGATTTTGATCAGCCGGAGACGCTGGATGCAGCCTTTGCCGGAGTAGAGCGTCTGCTGATTGTCTCGGCAGACGGTGACAATGATACACGTATCCGCCAGCATAAGGCCGCTGTGGATGCCGCTGTCCGTGCGGGTGTAGGCTTCATCGTCTATACCAGCGTAGGCGATGCCGATAACAGCTCCCTGTTCCTGGCACCGGTACACCGTGCTACCGAAGAGTTCATCCGTGAATCCGGCATTCCTTATGCCTTCCTGCGCAATAACTGGTATCTGGAGAATGAAGCCAGCTCCATTCAGGCCGTGAAAGCCGGCGCACCTTGGTTGACCTCCGCGGAAGACGGCAAGGTGGGCTGGGCCACACGCAGCGATTATGCCCAGGCGGCTGCTGCGGTTCTGGCCGGTGAAGGCCGTGAGAATGTCATTTACGAATTGTCCGGCAAGCCGCTCACCCAGGCTGAACTGGCAGCCGTGATTGGTGAGGTGCTCGGGCAAGAGGTTAACGTACAGCAAGTAGATGACGCTACTTATGCGAAGATCATGGCCGGTGCAGGCGTACCGGAAGCTGCGCTGCCGATTGTAGTTGCCATCCAAGGCGCGATCCGCGACGGTGCACTGAATATCGAGAGCGGTGACCTGGAGAAGCTGCTGAACCGTCCGCTTACACCGCTTAGTGAAGGTGTACGCCAGCTTTTGGCCTAATCTCCTATCCCGGCATAGCAGCCTATGATGCCTATTTTCAAAAAATTCCCCACTTGCTAAATTTAGCGTGTGGGGATTTTTTTTGATCTATGGGTGATCCATACCTGAACTGTCCGCGTAACACTCATAACACTAACCTAAGGAGTGAAGCGAGATGACAATGAAGAAATGGATCGTTCCCATGTTAAGCATGACCTTGCTGATGCCGACAATGGCGGGTGCAGCGTCGCCGGCTGCTACAGCAGTGAAGGCATCGGTCAACACACCGGCAGCTGAACTGAGAGCCGGACTGGATTATTTGCTCTCCGAGCATTTCACCCTGGCGGTAACGGCCATGACCAAAGCCTATGACGGAACACCGGATGCGGCGGCCGCCTACAAGGCGCTTGATCAGAACGCACTCGATATGCAGCCGGCTATTGCTTCGCTGTATGGCGATGCAGGCGCAGCTGAATTCGAAAGAATCTTCCGCGCCCATAATCAGTACACAGATGAGCTTGTGAAGGCAACGAAGAACAAGGATGCAGCCGCAATTCAAATGGCAGAAGATAAAGTAAGCGGCTTTGTAGACGAATTCGGCAATTTCCTCGGCGCGGCGACAGAGGGCAAGCTTCCGGCAGCCGCAGCGAAGCAGGTCATCCGCAGTCACGAGGATCATGTCCAGGAGGTATTCGAGGATTATGCAGCGGGTGATTACCAGGGCGCCTATGAGGCTTACCGTAAAGGCTACGCTGAAATGTTCGGCATCAGTAAGGCATTGTCGAGCGCAATCGTTGTCCAGATGCCTGCCAAATTTGAAAGCACCAAGGCCGATACCAAAGCAGCTGATCTGAGATCCGCACTCAATCAATTGGCCGGCGAGCATTTCGCCCTGTCGGTTCTGCAAATGCAGGAGCAGTATGAGGGAAGAGCCGCTTCAGATGCGCTGATCCGCGCGGAAGCCATGAACACGGCTGACTTCAAAGCAGCCATTGCCTCCATCTATGGGGCAGAGGGTGCAGCGGCATTCGAGCAAATCTGGGTAACGAACCATGTCAACGCGCAAGCTGATTTTGTATCGGCAGTCAAAATTAAAGATGCAGCAGCCAAAGCCGCAGTAGAGGCACGTATCGCCGGATTCACTGCTGAATTCGCCGCGTTCCTTGATTCGGCAACCGCAGGCAACCTGCCTAAGGCAGCAGGCCAAGCCGCACTGACAACCCACGAGAATCAGGTACAGCAGGTGCTTACGCAGTATGCAGCGGGCGATTACACCGCTTCTTACCAGACGAGCCGCGAGGGCTACAAGACCATGTTCAGTGTCGGACAAGCGCTGGGCAATGCGATTGTAACGCAGTATAACGGCAAGTTCCAGGAAGCAGCAGTGCCCGCAGCACCAGCTGATCCTACAGCGATGATGCAGGTCTGGATGCAGGTAGGCAGCAGCGTCCTGAACATTAATGGCACCGTAACGCAAATGGATACAGAGCCCTTCATCTGGAGCGGCATGACCTACATTCCGCTTCGTTACCTGAGCGAAGGCATCGGGGCTGAAGTGAAATGGGATAAAGGGGCGCAGCAGGTCACGATTAAGGCAGGCAGCGACACACTGGTATTCTGGATGAACAAGGACTTCATGGAGGTCAACGGGATGAGACAATCTGTTGGCGCCAAAGTATTTGTGAACGACGACAACAGAACAGTCGTACCTCTCCGCTTTATTACGGAGCTGCTTGGCTGGGATGTACAATGGGGTGGAGATAAATCCATCACGCTAACTAAAAGCATGTAGGGTGAGGCCATAAACCCTTCAGCCTAACCGTAGAATCCCCGCAAACGGAGCACTTGAACAGTGCCCGCTTGCGGTTTTTTTTCGTGCGAAATCCATTTTTTACATTGACAACCTGTCCAGGCAACTATATATTTATCGATAATGATTCTCATTATCGTATAAAGTTGCACAATGTTATTTGGGATGAGGGGTCACTCCGCCGTTTAGTCAGCAGCAGAACAACAAAAATACATTATAAGATAAGGAAGGGTCCACACGCATGAACACAACAAGAAGGTTCTCTTTGAAAACATTATTAATTCCATTTGCACTTACTATAGCGCTGGTTGGATGCTCGAATCAGGAGTCTAATTCAGCCGCTTCACCATCTCCGGCTGCAACTGCTGCGGCATCTGCTGAAGCGGCTGCTACAGAAGCACCAGCCTCCCAGGATGCTACGCAGTATCCGATTACCATCAAGCATGCGCTTGGTGAAGCTGTACTTGAGAGCAAGCCTGAACGCGTAGTGACCATTCAATGGGCGAACCATGACGTGGCTCTCGCGCTTGGCGTTGTACCTGTAGGCTTCTCGGCAGCGAACTTCGGCGTTCAGGATGACAGCGGACTGTTGCCCTGGACAGCAGATAAGCTGAAGGAGCTTAATGTAACCGATCCGAATGTGTTCCAGGATACCGACGGTCTTGATTTCGAGGCCATCTCGGATGCAGACCCGGATGTCATTCTGGCCGCATACTCCGGAATTACACAGGAAGACTATGATACGCTTAGCCAGATCGCTCCGGTAGTCGCTTATCCGACGGCTCCTTGGGCAACCACCTGGCGCGAGCAGGTCCTGTTAAATGCAGAAGGGATGGGCATGAAGGCAGAAGGGGAGCAGCTGATCAAGGACACCGAAGCCCTGGTTAACGAAAAGGCGGGCAAATATCCGCAGATTAACGGTAAAAAAGTGGTTTGGGTTAACTTCTCCGCTGAGGACCTGTCCAAACTGCATATTTATACGCCTGTGGATTCCCGTGTCTCGTTCCTGTATGAGCTGGGAATGGTTTATCCGGAAAGCATTACCTCCCAGATTACGGACCCTACCAGCTACTCTTTGAGCTTAAGCGCAGAGAATGTGGAAGCCCTGTACGATGCTGATCTTATCGTCGGATATGGGAATGACGAATTGCTCAAGACACTTCAGGCAGATTCGCTGCTGGGCAAAATCCCTGCCATTGAAAGAGGTTCGGTTGCCTTCATCGACAGTGATACACCGCTGGTAGCTGCCGGAACGCCTAACCCGCTGTCTATTGCATACACGATTGATGAATACCTTGCCTTAATTGGAGGAGCTATTGATAAAATAAATGAATAGTTCACCGCTTTCGGACGATAAACAGCTAAAATTGCATATCCCGAAGAACTTTACCCCGGTCCTGATGAGTTGCCTGGTATTGCTTGTCTTGTGCGTGATAGCCTCCCTTGTACTGGGAGCGCGTCACGTGGGGTGGAATGAACTGATCGATGGTTTATTTCATCCGGAGGTGGACAGCTATGGGGCAAACGTAGTCCGCAAGCGGATTTCCCGGACGGTATTCAGTTTAATGTGCGGCGGGGCACTCGGAGTATCGGGAGCGCTGATGCAGGCGGTTACCCGCAATCCGATTGCCGACCCGAGCATACTGGGAGTGAACACGGGGGCATCCTTGTTTGTGGTTTGCGGAATTGCATTCTTGAACATAAGCTCCGCGAACCAATATATATGGTTAGCTCTGGCCGGAGCTGCGATTACTGCTGTATTCGTATTCGGAATCGGCTCAATGGGACGTGGCGGAGCCACGCCCATTAAGCTCGTTCTGGCGGGTGCTGCCATAAGCGCTGCCTTATCTTCTCTGGTCACAGCCATCATGATTCCGCGTTCTTATGTTATGGACCAGTTCCGGTTCTGGCAGGTGGGGAGCGTCGGCTCGGGAACCTGGAGCAGCATTACGACATTTATCCCGTTCCTGCTCGCAGGTATGCTGATCGCGTTCATTACGGCCCCGGCCCTGAATGCGCTGGCACTGGGCGATGATGTGGCGACGGGTCTGGGTGTGCGGACAGGCACACTGCGGCTCATTGCGGCGCTTGCAGGTGTTCTGTTATGCGGTGCCGTTACGGCCCTGGCCGGGCCGATCGGCTTCATCGGCTTGTTATCAACTCACGTCATACGTCTTATCCTTGGATCAGACCTGCGTTTCGTTATCCCTATGTCAGCGGTTACCGGAGCCATTATTCTGACGATATCGGATGTAGGCGGCAGGCTTATTGGAAGCCCCGGGGAGCTTGAAGTCGGTGTAGTTACAGCGTTTGTAGGGGCACCGATCCTAATTCTATTAGCGATGAAATCGAAAGTGCGGTCATTATGACAAATCAGGCGATTGAATATATTATTGCAGGCAGACGCCGCAGACACCGCCGGGGCATACTGGTGACCAGCCTCCTCGCAGTACTTGCACTTATTCTGTGCTGCGCGATGCTTCTGCTCGGGAACACGATCTATCCGGTGACAGATGTCATCCGGGCGCTCTCCGGAGAGGAGCTCAAGGGAGTCTCTTTCGCGGTGAATATTATCCGGCTGCCGCGGATGCTGGCGGGACTGTTCGCCGGATTTGCCTTTGGCATTGCCGGGTACACCTTCCAGACCATGCTGCGTAACCCGCTTGCGAACCCGAATGTGATTGGCATTACGTCCGGCTCAAGCGCAGCTGCGGTGTACTGCATCGTCATACTTCACGCAAGCGGAGCAGTGATATCCCTTGCTTCGGTAATTGCCGGTCTGGCCACGGTGCTGCTGATTTATGTACTATCCAGAGGGAAGACCTTCTCCATCGGGCGGCTGATCCTGATCGGGATCGGCTTGCAGGCTATGCTGGATGCTGTAATCTCCTATCTGCTGCTGATCAGCTCCGAGAAAGACGTTCCCTCAGCCATCAGATGGCTGACCGGCAGTCTCAACGGCTCGCAAATGCGCGAGCTTCCGCCGCTGGTGATCATCGTAATCATCTGTACGCCAATCATCATCCTGCTGGGTAAGCATCTGAGTATATTGGAGCTTGGAGAACAATCGGCCAC
Organism: Paenibacillus sp. FSL P4-0081; assembly: GCF_000758565.1. Classification (NCBI taxonomy): domain Bacteria; kingdom Bacillati; phylum Bacillota; class Bacilli; order Caryophanales; family Paenibacillaceae; genus Paenibacillus; species Paenibacillus sp. FSL P4-0081. The sequence goes on along the minus strand of NZ_CP009280.1, from coordinate 8,213,863 downwards.
CTCGCTCGGCGTAAGCACAGATAAGACAAGAATTGCGCTGATTGTCAGTTCTGTCTGTATGGTTGCGATTGCTACGGCTACTACAGGACCGATTGCCTTTGTCTCCTTCCTGTCGGGGCCGATTGCCAAAAGACTGGTTGGAACAGGCTCCTCGAATATCCTTCCGGCGGGTCTTGTCGGAGTTAATTTGGTGCTGGCGTCCGATCTCATCGGACAATTTGCTTTTGAGTACAGATTCCCTGTAGGCATCATTACCGGATTACTCGGAGCGCCATATCTGATCTTCCTGTTAATCCGGATGAATCGAAAGGGAGAGTTATAATGAACAAGGCACATCATTTCGGGGCCGAGCAGCTCGTAGCGGGCTATGAGAATAAGACGGTTATCCACGGTATAGACCTGGTGATTCCTGATCATAAAATAAGTGTGATTATCGGCTCGAACGGCTGCGGCAAGTCCACGCTGCTCAAAACAATGGCCAGACTTATCAAGCCTGCCTCGGGTAAGGTTACCCTCGACGGCAAGCCGATCTCCAAAATGCCCGCCAAACCATTGGCCCGCGTAATTGGGCTCCTGCCGCAGTCTCCGATTGTTCCGGAAGGAATCTCTGTCGCCGACTTGGTGGGACGGGGCAGATTTCCGCATCAGTCCCTGCTTGGCGGATGGTCCAGGAAGGATTATGAGGCCGTTGCCGAAGCGATGGAGATTATGAATATCACCGAGTTCGCCAATCATAATATTGATGAGCTCTCCGGCGGACAGCAGCAGCGCGTCTGGATCGCCATGGCGCTGGCCCAGCAGACAGACATCCTGTTTCTCGATGAACCGACGACCTTCCTGGATATTACCTATCAGGTTGAGATTCTCGATCTGCTCACCGACCTGAACCGCAAGCACGGAACGACAATTGTAATGGTGCTGCATGATATCAACCTGTCCGCGCGGTATGCCGACCATATTTTTGCGCTTCACACGGGTAAGCTTGTCGCTGCCGGTACGCCTGCAGAGGTGATTACAAGCACGCGGGTCAAAGAGATCTTCGGGCTGGATTGCACGGTAATCGCAGACCCTGTCTCGGGCTCTCCGCTGGTCGTACCCAGAGGACGGTATCATGATAAGCAGGCGAATGCTCTAAAGTAAGGGACTGGCAGGCCTCACATCCCTGGCAGGTCCCCGTTTCATACCAAGCTGTCCGACCGGTCAAACCGGAGGACAGCTTTTTGTGTATCCTTCCCCTTGTAGCCGTAAGACCGTTCCCTTATCATGAGAATGAAACAGGCAACGGGAATTGAATCTGAACTATTGTAGGTGATCCTATCAAAATTTCCATCGAGCAAATCAGCAGGGAGCAAGAAGAGGAGATCCGCATCCGGTGCCATGAAGTCGATGAAGAGATTTCTGAAATCGTAAATAAGCTGAAGACAGAAACCCTGATCATCCTGGGATATCGGGAGGACCGGCTCAGCCGTATCAAGCTCAGTGATATCTATTATTTTGAAGCCGTGGACGGCAAAGTATTTGTCTACAGCGAGAACCAGGTCCATGAAGTGAAGCAGAAGCTGTATGAACTGGAGGAGCTATGCAGAGACAAGAACTGCTTCCGCGCCTCCAAATCTACGATTCTAAACATCGCCAAGATTGCCAGTGTGCGTCCGTCCCTCAGCGGCCGGTTCACAGCTTTGCTTGATAACGGGGAACGTGTAGTGATATCAAGACAGTATGTGCCGGCACTCAAACAAAGACTTGGATTATAGGGGGAGGGATCACAGCATGAAGTTATCTGAATTTGTCAAAGACATCATCCGCGATTTTCTGATCACCTTCGCATCCATCATGATTATCATTACAGTGCTGCGGCAGATGTATATCCCGGAGCTCGCATTTGACCTGATATCGATCTATACGATTATGGGCTTTTCCCTGCTTGGGGCATTAACGGGAATCATCTGGTACACTCCACATGAGATAAGCGAGCGGGCCATGCGTGTTAGAATCGTTGTTCATTTTCTCACCCTGGAGATTCTGTTGATCTCCCTTGCCAGCCTGATCGGAGTTGTGACTGGTGTGCCCGGCGCACTCCTTCTTGCACTCCAAATTGCCGTGGTATATGCCGTAGTCCGCGTGCTGTCTTATGGGAAGGATAAGAAGGAAGCAGAGCAAATTAACGAGAGACTTAAGGCTGTTAAGCAAGAAATTCACGAATAATCCCGGAGCCAGTGCCCCACTTTGTGGGGTTATTCTGCATCTTATTGCCCTGTAGCTACAGCTTACCGTAAATCTATATACACCCTTTTCGCAGTTTTTTATGATGAGTTCATAACTTAACTGGAAGAGGAGAATCCCCCTATGCACAGCCTTGGCAAGCTCAAAAGCTGGATTAGAATCACCCTTTTTATCGTATTCGTTATACTGACACTGTCTCCCGTTATCGATTGGAGCTTCAGCTGGGTACTGCTGGCGGCACTGCTGTTCATTTTTGCACTGAAGGGTTCAATTGATCTTATCCGAAGGAAGGCGAATCCAAGTACGCCCAAACGTTCATTCAGGGTATTGAAAATCATTATAACCGCTGTGGCACTGCTAATCGCACTTATACCGCCCATTCTATTCCCGCAGTACCGGGCACCTGAAGTGACCGGGGAATATGAGGTCAGAACGGCTGTTTACACATATACGGACCCTAACCGGATTGAAGAATTCACGGATACCGGGGACAACCGGTTTGTGAATGTGGAATTCTGGTATCCGGGCAATGCCGGGGGAACCTATCCGCTGGTGGTCTTTTCCCATGGGGCCTTCGGAATCAGGGAGAGCAACAATTCAACCTTTACGGAGCTGGCCAGTCACGGCTATGTAGTGGTTTCCATTGATCATCCTTACCATTCCTTTTATACACAGAGCGTGGACGGGAAGATCACTATGATTAATGCAGATTATCTGCGGGAGTTTAACGACTCCAACAAAGACGGGATTTACACCATGGAAGAGCTGTACGGCTTTACGCAAAAATGGATGAAACTGCGGACCGGGGATATGAATTTCGTGATCGATACGATCCTGGAGAAGGCAGTAAGTGAGCAGGACCCTGTGTACCAACGGATCGACACTGAGCACATTGGCGTATTCGGCCACTCCATGGGTGGTGCGGCAAGCGTGGCGCTCGGCCGGGAGCGCAGCGATGTGGATGCCGTCGTGAATCTCGATGCCCCATTCTTCAGCGAGCTTGTGTATGACCCTGAGATTAAGGATCTGGCGGCAAAAAATGAACCGTATCACGTACCGCTGCTGAACATTTACACGGACGATGTATGGAGACAGCTCGGGAAGAACTCGGCTTACGCGGCGAACAAGACCGATAATCCAAACTTTAAGGATGCGTATGCCGTTCATTTTCAAGGCGCCAAGCACTTAAGCCTGACCGATCTTCCGCTGTTCTCGCCGATCCTGGCGAATAAGCTGCAACGCGGGCAAGCAGATATCGATAAGTATTACTGCATTGAGACGATGAATGCGCTGATTCTGCAGTTTTTTGATTATACGTTAAAAGATACCGGCCGCTTTGAGCCGCAGGCGGTGTATTGATGGTAATGCAGCGGCGGCTATAAGGTGAACCCCGGGAACATTGTCCGTTGCTCCACCTCGGTGAATCCCAAGGATCTGTATAGCCCGGCTGCGCGGGTATTTAATTCCCAGACCTCAAGCCGGGCTATGTTCAAATCGTAAGCTAAAAAATATCTGAATATGTAATTCAAAATCACTTTGGCGATCCCGGTTCCGCGGACGTCGGGCGACACATATACCGTTTCAATATGACCGCAGCCATCCTTCGCGAAAAAGGTGCAGCCTCCCAGCAGTTTGCCTTCTTTTAGAAACGAGAGGTTGTGGAAATGGGGGGAGCTGCCTTGTTCCGCAAGTGCGTCCAGATTCAGCGGCGTAACAAAGATCTCATCATACCGCTCTTTATACTCCGTAAGCTCTTGGTCAGAATTAAGGTTCACCGGTGTAACCTCTATATCTTCCGGCAAGGTATAGGTGAAGCCATCTTGAATGGAAGCCTCCATAACAACGCTGTAATTGGCCTCCAACCCGTTGCCCATATAGAAGCGCAGTTTCTCCTGATCCGGTTCAAATCCGGCGTATATTCTGGCGGTTAGATCCGGCCGCAGCCTCCGCAGCTCTTTAGCCCTTGTAAGCACTCCGTCAAATAGCCGCTGGCTAACCTCATTATTCTGTGATTCGGCTAAATGATCAGCGGGATTCACACTTATATAAATCAGATAAGGGGTATCGGGTGTCTGATGATGATTGATTGCCGGATACGTAAAGGCGCTCCCTAAGTAGTCCCCATGTTCACCGAATGCAATAAATATATTCTCTCTGCAGTTGCCGTACTGGTCTTCTTCCGGATTGATTATTTCAATATTCATCTAGCGCCCTCCTATATATCGTGTGGAGCTACCCCAAGAGGCAGCCCCTATACGTATTATGACATGATTCGGCCGGAGGCTGGAGGTAGAGTATTTCTTAAATAGTTTGCGGAAACCTGGAGGTTCATCCGGGAAAAGAATTCGTATTCTTTCAATGCAGAAGCGGCTTCGCGATGGCGATCAGTGCTTCTTTGCTTAAGAATTGTCCGCTCATCTCGTCAATCTGGTACTGGTAGGTGTCCCTACTTCCCGGAACCGCGGCTGACCACGTTAGGCTATTGCCGCCTTTATACTTGGTGTAGATCATTTCAGTGCCGTTGACAACGGCTTTTTCTGCGGTGAAATCTACTTGTTCATCTACATAAGCCGTGAATTCGCCTTCGCTTCTTGTTGTTGTCACCGTAATTTCCTGTTCTCCCTGCCTATAGACCGCAGTTAAATTAAGGATTTGGTCCGACAGCTCTACCGGCATTATCCCGTAGTTTCTGCCCGCTGCCTCGGCCTGCTTGCGCAGCTGATCAGCGATAGCCTTTTCTTCGTCCGGGGTAGGCGGGTGGAGCAGGGTGACCGGTTTGAAGTAAGCGGTGGCTGTCTGGAATTCATAACCTCCCGGAAGCTTGTCGGCTACGGTCAAAGATTGAGCCGATAACTTATTGCGGAGCGAAGACAGGTCGGTATAGACTAACGGTTTGTACTCCGTATCCAGCTTCCCGTCCGGATTATGGTCCAAGACGTAGAAGATAGCAGCGGTACCCTTCTCAAGCATAGCTTCGCCTAATTCATGGCTGAGGTTCAAGCGCTGCAGCTCCTCCTCCTCATAGGCAGGGAACGCCTTCGCGGGCTTGACCTGATATACAACCTCACCCTGCTTGTTCTTCAGCGACTGATATTGAACGGCTGCAAATCCGGTGGAAGCTGTGAGCAGCATGCCCGCAACCACCAATAAGCTAATTTTATGTTTCATCCAGAAGACCCCCTTCACTTGATGTCCTGTCTCTAACCTCTTCATCACTTCCCCGGATATATCCGGATGGGAAAAGCGCGGATTATGAAGAAGTTCCTTCAGCTCCTGATCCTTGTCCGTATCCATAATGCTTCACTCCTTTCGCCTGAGCGTAATACTTCCTGAATTTCCTGGCGGAACGTTCATACCGTTTGCGCAGCCGCGCGGTATTCTGGTGAAGCATCCGGCTGATTTCCTGATAGCTCAGCTCCTCCACGGTGCGCAGCAGCAGTAAGTTACGCTCCTCAGCCGTTAACATAGCCATCGCCTGCTGCACCGCAGCGTCCGGGTAATTAGCCTCCATATACTGATCGACCGGCCGGTTCTCCTGGTCATCACGGTAGAACAGACTCAAGTATTTCGTCAGCTTGCGCTTGCGGATCACATCAATACACTGGTTATAGGCAATGGTGTACAGCCAGGCGCCGAAGGGGAGATTAGGATCATATTGTCCCAAAGAGCGGTATGCCTTCAGGAATACTTCCTGTCCGCAGTCCTCAGCCTCGTTATATTGGCCCAGCATATGATAGCAATAGAAGAAAATCGGCCGCTGATAAGCCTTCATAATGGCCTCGAATTTCTGGATATCCCCTGCCAGCACGGCTGCAATCCGTTCCTGCAGATCGGCGTTCTCCAAGCTTCTCACCCCCTTTATGCTCTGTACAACGAACCATCTGTTCATATTGTGACATTGCCGGCTAAATTTTTGAAAAAGATACGACAAAATAACGCCCTAGCCTTGCGGCTGGAATAAACGTCCCGGTTAGAGGATTCTATAGAAGCAATATCGAACATGATATTTCGGTGCATGGATTGCAAGGTTTCCTGTCTCATCCTCCCCTATAATCAGACTTGAAAGGAGGGACCGGTATGGATTGGCTGGACCGCATGAATAACGCAATGGAATATGTAGAAAAACATCTGGCGGATGTGATTGATTTCAATCAGGCGGCCAGGATTGCCTGCTGCTCAACGTACCATTTTCAGCGGATGTTCTCGTTCATAACTGATGTGCCGCTCTCGGAGTATATCAGGCGCAGAAGGATGACCCTTGCAGCCTTTGAGCTGCAGCAAGGCGGAACCCGGATTATCGACATCGCTATGAAGTATGGTTACGAATCGCCCGAAGCCTTCTCCAGAGCGTTCAAAAAAATGCATGGTGTAATGCCAATGTCAGCGCGCGACAAGGGCGTCTCACTTAAGGCTTATCCCCCGGTTATCCTTTCAACTTTCAATTCGGGGAGATGTAGAAGTGAACTATAAAATCGAAGAAAAACAAGCTGTTGAAATGTTTGGCGTATCTACTGTAATTAATGCCGATGGCGAGAATCCGTTTATTGAAATCCCTGCCTTTTGGACCCGGTGTATTGCTGGCGGAGATGTGGGCCGGATTCGGGCTGCGGCAGGACTGGGGGAGAACGGCCAAATTCATGCGGTAATGTATAACAAGCAGGGTGAGAAATCTTCATACATGATCGGATATTTTGTACCCGAAAGCGGCTTGCCGGAAGGCTTTGAACAGCTGCATATCCCTCCGCAAACCTACGCAATTTTCACGACCGGCGTTTATCCTGATGGTGAAAGCGATATTCATGATTTATGGAAGCGTATTTGGGGGGAATGGTTCCCGGGCTCGAATTATGAAGCCACAGAGGGTCCTGAGTTTGAAATGACGTATGACCGGGGCAATAACATGTATGAAATGGAAGTCTGGATTCCCGTTGTTAAAAAGTCCGCTTAATGATAGTTGTATTTTGTACAATTATAAACAGCGAAAAGGGTTGCTTGCCTCATATAACTGCAGTCTGTACAACTAAATCTGCCCTAAAGGGGAGAATCAAGGTTAAAATGGCAGTTTAATTGTACGAAATACAACTAAACGGATAATCGCTTATAAATCAGCCGATTTAGTTGTACAAAGTGCAATTAAGCCTACCGCATATACCGTAATAAGGTTACTCAAGCCCTCATATTTCTTAAACAATCTGCTGAAATAATGTGTATCTGAAGAACCGGCGCCAGATAGCTCGTCTTCTCGTAACGGCTGTCCTGCAGAATCTCTGATTCTTGCTTCCAAAACTCATAATGAATTCAGCGGCTTCTGTCCTGCGGCAGTTCGCCTATTCATCCGCGTGAACACTTAAGGTATTGCGCAGATGCTTAACATCGTTCATGGGCGGACGCCCGAACATGCGGACATACTCCCGGCTAAACTGGGAAGGGCTCTCATAGCCCACGCGAAAGCCCGCGTCAGCGGCTTCTAATCCCTCTGACAGCAGCAAACGGCGTGCGTTCTGCAGCCGGATGGACTTCTGATACTGCAGGGGGCTGATTGCTGTGACCTTTTTGAAATGCTTATGCAAGGAGGAAGGGCTCATATTGGCTTCCTTCGCCAATTCTTCAATCACAAGGGGCTTGGAGTAATCGCGGTTAATCAGATGTATAGCTTTGGAAATGTTATACGAATAGCTGCCGGCAATGGAGAATTGGCTGAGGATAGCCCCATGATCCCCTTTCATCACACGGTACAGAATCTCGCGGATCATCATCGGTGCGAGGAACTCAATATCCTCAGGGGTATCCAGAAGACGGACCAGGCGGACCAGCCCCTCCAGCAGCGGTGTATCGGATTGGCCAAGCAGGATCCCGCGTTCCGTCTTTGCTTCCCGCTGCGGACCACTGCTGTGGATGATGTCCAGTATGACCTCCGGACGAATAGATAACTGCAGGCTCAGATAGGGAAGCTCCGGCGTGGCTTCCGTAATCATCCCGACTACAGGCAGATGCACCGGGCTGACCATGTAGCTGCCCGGACTGCATCTGTAAGTATCTCCCGCCAGCGAAGCTGTCTTGGAGCCTTGTACAATCACGTATAACGAAGGCGTATTGACCGAATGTCTCGGCTCGGACACCTGGCTTGCGCGTCTGAAGCATAGCTCCGGCACGTCTGAAGCATGTGTTCCTTCTGAAGGCGCATGACGCTGAATAAGCAGAATCAGTTCTTGTAAATGAGCAGGGAGAGTAGAGAGGGAGGAGATGTCGTTCATGCTTCACTGCTCCTTTACACGTAGGTCTAATGGCTAATTATATATACACCGGAGAGGATTAGGCAAGGATCGGAGGCGATCTGTCTACCTGATTGGGCCGCTGTTTACTTACAATGAACAGGCAAGGCCATTAGACCGTAGAGAGAAGGATGCAGTATGAGCATTGAGAATAAAGTTGTCGTCATTACGGGTGCGAGCAGCGGGATCGGGGAAGCGGCAGCGCTGCTCCTTGCGGAGCGCGGGGCAAAGGTAGTGCTTGGAGCGCGCGGAGCAGACCGCCTGGAGGCGCTGGCAGCACGCATTGTGAACAATGGCGGCGAAGCCGTTTATGCAAGCACGGACGTGAGACAGCGGGAGGATCTAAGCAGACTCGTTGCACTTGCCTGTGAGCGGTACGGGAAGATAGATGTGCTCGTCAGCAATGCCGGAGTGATGCCTATTTCCCCGCTCGACGACCTGCGCGTCGAGGATTGGGAGGACATGATTGACGTTAATATCAAAGGTGTTCTGTATGGTATTGCCGCAGCGCTGCCGGTCTTCCGTGAGCAGGGCTTCGGACATTTCGTGAACACTGCGTCTACAGCGGGACACAAGACGGTTCCTAACCAGTCGGTCTACTCTGGAACGAAATTCGCCGTGCGTGCCATCTCGGAGGGACTGCGCCAGGAGGCGGGCGACAAGCTGCGCGTCACCATCATTTCGCCCGGTATCGTCAAGACCGGCTTCACGGACAGTGTGACAGACCCGGCAGTGAGAGATCAGCTTGCCGCCGTCCGCGATAAGCTGGCGATGACACCGGATGCAGTAGCGCGTGCCATTGCCTACGCGATTGAACAGCCGGATAATATCGATGTGAACGAGATCGTGATCCGTCCTACTGCGCAAGTGTAACCTATTAGTCAGGACTGCCTGCGGCCCTCGAGCAGAGGAAGGCTGCAGCCGAATGCTCCTCTATATTAGAAACCAGGACCGCTGCTTGCATGCAGAGGTCCTGGTTTATTGTTGCAGCGATTTATTGTTACCGCGAGTAGGTTAACGGTCCATTCCTGAATCACCTGGAGAGCCGGTATCAGCGCTGATTATAATGCGCTCCCGATCAGCCCGTTAATCCCTTCCTCCAGCCCGGCGGTATCCTTATCCTCCAGCCATTCCTGCGGAACCAGCAGATAATTGCCGGAGCTGCTCTTAAGATAGCTGTAGATGATCTGGGCCTCATCGATCTTATGACGGCTCATTTCTTCTGTAGCCGCAATCAGGCTGCTGCTGCGGAAATGCTCCAATGCGGCAGTGGTAATCATCTTGGTAAGCTGTCCGCTGTCCAGCGCTTCAGTCGCCAGCCGGGTGCGGTAGAGAATCACGCTGCCCTTGATGAGAATCAGCTTGTGGGACTGCCCGTCCACCGGCTCCAGCACGATAATATTCTTGTTCTCCCCGGTGAAGCCGATCACCTGCTCCTTGTGCAGCAGCGAGTGGACCGCCCCGAGGTAATCACGGTACTTGGCAGCTGCTTCGAAGTCAAACCGCAGCGCAGCCTCCTCCATCCGGGCTTCCAGTCCGCTTACGATTGAATTGCCGCTCCCGTTCAGCAGTGCAATGATCTGCCCGATAATCTCCTCATACCGCTTCAGAGCCTCACCGCCCCCGCACATGCCGATGCATAAGCCCAGCGAATGGTTGAGACAGCGGGTGGTCCGGGAATGGGGGCTGCTGCAGAGAATTCTCTGCGATTCCTTAATGCCCTGTACAGCCCGCTCCACAGTGCTGCGGCTGGTGTAAGGACCATAGGAGAGACTATTTGCCTGTGTGCTGGGCTCATAGCCGATTTCGATCTGCCGGTACGGCGCAGTACCCACGATGGAAATATAGCTGTAGGCGAGCGGATTTTTCATTTTGCGGTTGTACATCGGCTTGATCTCTTTGATCAGCTGGCATTCCAGCATGAAGGCTTCGAATTCCGTATCGGTCAGCCTGTATTCGAGATCGCGGATATGCTTGACGAGCTGCTTCACCTTGGGCGAGTGTCCTTTGTTATTGTAGAAATAGGACTGGACCCGCTTCTTCAGCTGCTTCGCTTTGCCGACATAGATGATATGTCCCAGACTGTCCTTCATCAGATACACGCCAGGCGATAAAGGGAGGTCTGCTACCTTTTCTGTTAGATTCGCGGGCATGGCAGCCGCCTCCGTTCGTCACATTCTTCAGTACCTTTAAGTATAAACCATGCCGCCCTCACCGGCGACTGGAAAAGCCCCATTCCCTGCACTACAATGGGAATAAAAATGGCTAAGCGCCTATCCAGGAGGTAATAAATATGAAATTCCGGACAACCGTTATACTGGGCGGCAAGACGGCCACGGGGATCCCTGTTCCTGCGGAGGCGGTAGCAGAGCTCGGGACAAGCAAGAAGCCGGCGGTGAAGGTAACGATCGGGGAATATAGCTATTCCAGCACGGTAGCGACGATGGGCGGACAGTTCATGATTCCGCTCAGCGCGGAGCACCGCAAGGGCGCCGGTGTCAGTGCCGGTGATGAGATCGAAGTAGAGCTTGCGCTGGATACCCGGCCGCGTGAAGTGGAGGTACCGGCTGATCTGGCTGCGGAGCTGGAGCAGCATGCCGGAGCGAAGCAGTTCTGGGACGGATTATCCTACACGAATAAACGGCGGTTTGTCCTCTCGATTGAGGATGCCAAGACGGCAGAAACGCGGCAGCGGCGGCTCAATAAGACGATGGCAAGCCTGAGCGAAGGCAAGGCGCAGTAGCACCCGTGTGACATAATCCACAAAGTCTCCCGGCCAAACCCTCTATCATTGAACTGATGAAAGAATGGGATCAAGTAAGCTGGGGGGCTGCTGATGAAATATTCTATCGGTGAATTCGCGTCAATTCTAGGGGTGACGGCAGATACACTGCGCTTATATGAGAAACATGATATTGTCCGGCCGGTGAAGGATCAGCATAACAATTACCGGTATTTCAATGATCTGGACGCGCGCAATTTACTGTCGAGCAGATGGTACCGGAGCATGCAGATTCCGCTTCAGGATGTGGCCGGACTGATTAAAGACGCACCTTCCGAGCAAGTGGTAGAGTCGATAGCGGCTGCCGGAATGCAGCTGGAAGAAGAGATACGCCGCAGCACGCTGCTGCTGAATAAGATTCAGGAGATTCATGCCGAGCTTGGGGGGATCAGCGAATCCTTTTATACCTGCAGAATCAAGCAAGTGCCGGGTATGTACCGGATTCAGCAGACGAACAAGAACCATTTGCTGCAGAAGGATGGTCTCAAAAGAACCGTCCAGTCCTGGATGGAGCTGCTGCCGTTCACCTTCTATTCCTTCCGTATTGAGAATACAGAATGCATCTATGGAGCCGAAGAGCTGGATTACAGCTGGGGGCTTGCCCTGCTGGAAGAGGATCAGCAGAAGCTTGAGGTTTGCCTGAATGACAGTGTGGAGTATCTGGAGCCGGCAACCTGCATCTCTGCAGTGATTGTCAGCACCTATGAGGAATACCTCGAACGGGAGTCCTTCGGATTCATGCTGGATTATGCGAAGGCGCAGAAGTATACAGTCAGCGGGGATATCAGCGGTAAAATCCTGTTTACAGAGCGCACGAACAGCTGCAACAAAACCTATCTGGAGATCAATATTCCGGCAAAACAAACAGAAACGGAGCCGCCCGCTTTTATACTTTGAGAAATATTTCACATATATTTCATTGACCTTGGTGCTGTACCAAGGTTTACACTCTGTGCGTAGTCAGCAGTTCTTAGAGAGAGAGAGAGGCGGGGCTGCACTAACCACACAGGGGGAGAAATAATGCATAAGCAAGCAGTACGGCCGTTGTTAAAAGTAAGCGTATGTCTGATCCTGGTTCTGTCGCTCATCAGCGGCTGCAGCGGCAATAATTCAGCCGGACCGGCAGCATCGGAGCAGCCTTCAGCATCACCGGAGGCTACGCAGCCGGCGGATACAAGTGCGGTACCGGATGCTTTTAAAGCGGGAACCTATAAAGCGGAAGCTGACGGCAAAGACGGCAAGATTCAGGTTGAGGTTACACTCGACGCCGAATCCGTAATCACGGATATCCAGGTGGTCAGCCAGAACGAAACGGCCGGCATCGGCGTGGAGGCCATTAATAAGATTAAGGAAGAGATTATTGCCGGCCAGACTCTGGCCATAGATGCAGTCAGCGGTGCTTCGGAGTCGAGCACGGCGATCCTGACAGCCGTTGAAGATGCGGTGAAGCAGGCGGGCGGCAACGTGGAGGCTTTTAAATCGAGGGCTGTAGTGAAATCGGGAGAAGGCAAGACGGAGCAGCTGTCTGCGGATGTCGTTGTCGTGGGTGCAGGCGCATCCGGCGTATCTGCAGCAGTCTCAGCAGCCGATAAAGGCGCAAAGGTCATTCTTATTGAGAAAACAGCTACGATTGGCGGAGCAAGCAATCTGTCCTGGGCAGGTAAGTTCTACAACTCTTCAGCCGCTGTCAGCAGCGGACTTAAAGTGGAAGTAGAGAAGGAGATTGCCGACTGGATCGTTAATAATCACTGGAGAGTAGACGCAGCGGCAATCCGCCAGTACGTGACCAAGTCGGGTGAAACCTATGACTGGCTGACAGGCAAGGGCTACACCACTACCTTCCTTAACTTTGGCGGAGAACAGCTGCATATGTTACCGGCCTATGACACCCGCCAGGATCTGCTGAAGGCGATGCTTTCAGAATCCGTGGAAAAGGGCGGCGGACAGGTAATCACCGAAACAACAGCCCAGAAGCTGATTACAGGCAGCAATGGTGAGGTTACCGGAGTGGTTGCCGGGAAGGCGGATGGAACTGTGCTTGAGATCACCGGCAAAAGCATTGTCATGGCTACCGGCGGTTATGCCGGCAACAAAGAGATGGTCAAGGAAGCCTTCGGCTTCGAAGGCGTCAATGGCGGACTAGGACAGAATATCGGCGAAGGGCTGCAAATGTCCTGGGATATTGGGGCGAAGGTTCCCGATAACTTCGGGGGACAAATGCTTCACCAGACCCTGGCCAGAGCAACGGACAAGCTGAAGGCGGAGTATGAGCCGTTCGAAGCCAGCTATCCGCTGATGCTCTCCTACCTGCCAACGCTGATGAATGTCGGCCCTTCCGGGGCGAGATTCCGGGATGAGGCGGCAACACTAACCGCAGTAGCAGCGGCGAACACGAGTGCTTTTAACGGAGCCTATCATCTGGTCATTCTCTCGCAGGCGCAGATTGATGCCCTCAAGACCAAGGGAATGCATGGCTTGAAAGCACCCGGACTGCCGGGAATGCCGCCGGAATTCTATGCTTCTTTTGCCGATAAATTCACGCTGGACCAGCCTTGGAAGGATGCGGATAAAGTCTTCGAGTCCATGGTTGCCAACGGTGACGGCTTCAAGGGTAATACCATTGAGGAATTGGCAAAAAATGCGGGTATGGATGCTGCGGTATTCGCTGCTGACTTTAAGCTGTATCAGGAAGCGGCGAAGACCGGCATCGATACCGAGTTCGGCAAAGCGAAGGAATATCTGCTTCCGATGGGTGAGAGCGGCCCGTATTATGCAATTATTTCCGAGATCAATAATCTCTGCTCGGTGGGCGGCCTGCTTGTAAATACCAAGTTTCAGGTGCTGAATGACAAGCGTGTGCCCATCAAGGGATTATATGCCGTGGGCGTGGAGTCCGAAGGTGTACTCTTTAACGATACTTATGTAGGAAATGGCGTCGGACTGGGGTATTCCTTCACCTCCGGGCGGCTTGGCGGCGAGGATGCAGCAGCCGGGGCACTGGGCACAAAATAGAACGGTTTAAGCAATCTTCTTCTTTTCACCGATAAAGAGTTGTCCTGAACTTTTATCGAGAAGAGGAATGTTCGATGTATATTCCCATTTCCCGGATTCAAGCCGCTTCACTGACCCGTTCACCGCATCAGGAGGCCCATGCTCCGGCAGAGTCGTCTGTGCTTAGTTTCTCGGAGACTTTGGCAGCTGTTGCTGCGGCCATTGAAGATCAGGCACGCAGAATCAGGAAGAAATACGGCCTGCCTGTCCGGATCACAGCGGTGTCCAAGGACGGGAGCAAGGGTGCGGACAGTGCCGGCAAGGGAGCCAGGGATGATGTGCGGGAGATTGTGATTGCCCCGAATATCCTGCAGCAGATGAGCAAAGATCCTGTGACCTTAAGAAAAATATACGGCTACATTGATGAGTATGTCGCCAAAGATCACCTCTCTGCTGATCATAGCCTAATCATCTACAGGGACGGTACTTGTACCCTGTCCCTTTCTGCCCCTTCACCGGAAGAAGCAGGGAAGAGCAGCGGGGGCCCTGCCGGGCAACCTGGCCTGTGGAGCGGAATCTCCACCCAGGACCGGCTGCAGCAGCTGGCCTTCATCCGGGCGCGGAGGGCAAACCGGCAGCCTTAATAGGAAACACCTGTATATTGATCTCGGAATCCTTGGTTTGCGTGGATTCCGGGATCTTTTTTTTATAAGATGGCGCAGCCGTGCCCGGTTGTACGAACACCAGCCTATGCCCCTGCATAGCATATAGCACTGAGCTTGCTATAAGGAAGTGGAAAGGGGGCGCGCAGGATAATGGGTATCCAGCTTACGGCGATTCATTGGGTGTACTTAGTGTTTATTGTGTTCATTCTGGCGCTGCTGATCCGGCGGCGTGATACGACAATGATCTGCGTGACCGGGATTTTGGCGCTGGGTCTGCTGGCAACGGCTACGCTCAGCGGGTCGGTATCGGGAATCTTCAACTCCTTCGTATATGCTACCAAAGAGCTGCTCGGCACCATTATGATTATCTCCATTATTGTGGCGATGAGCCGGATTCTGATTATTACAGGCATCAACGAGACGATGGTATCCCCGCTCACCCGGATTCTGCGCACACCAGCGATGGCCTATTGGGGGATCGGGCTGATCATGATGGTGACCTCTTTCTTCTTCTGGCCTTCCCCTGCGGTGGCACTGGTCGGTGCAGTCCTGCTGCCTGTCGCTGTCCGGGTCGGCCTGCCTGCACTTGGTGCAGCGGTGGCAATGAATCTGTTCGGGCACGGGATCGCCCTCTCCGGCGACTATATTATCCAGGGAGCGCCGAAGCTGACTGCGGATGCAGCGGGTCTTCCGGTATCCAGCGTCATGCAGGCTAGTATTCCGCTGGTTATCGTGATGGGGGTTGTAACTACTGTCACTGCCTTCTGGATGATGCGCAGAGACCAGAAGAATGGAACGTGGAGAGACGGCCTGGTGGTCACTGCCCAAGGCACAGCAGGGCCGTTGTCTGCAGCCGGGACGGGCGATGACGGGACGGTACTCATGAGCGCCGGGCTTCGAAAAGCGCTGGCCATCGCCATCCCGCTGCTCTTCCTTCTGGATGTGATAGCCATGTTCATGCTGCACCTGCAGGGTGGTGATGCTACAGCTCTGGTCGGCGGAACCGCCGTGCTGATCCTGATTGTCGTTACCCTGCTGGCCCACCGCAGCCAGGGACAGGGGCTGGAGAAAATCACGGCCTATCTCATTGAAGGATTCATATTCGGCTTCAAGGTCTTTGGACCGGTCATCCCGATCGCAGCCTTCTTCTATCTTGGCGACTCGGCCTTCACCGAACTGTTCGGCCAGGTGTTGCCGGACGGCTCGCATGGCATCGTGAACGACCTGGGCGTTGCCCTGGCGGATCACGTGCCGCTTAATGGCGCCGTGGGAGCCGTGACGCTGACGGTGATCGGCGCGATCACCGGTCTCGACGGCTCCGGCTTCTCCGGCATCTCGCTGGCCGGCTCGATTGCCGGGCTGTTCGCCGCCGCGATCCATTCCGGCGCGGCGACCCTCACTGCCCTTGGGCAGGTAGCCGCCATCTGGGTCGGCGGCGGCACCCTGATCCCGTGGGCGCTCATTCCCGCCGCGGCGATCTGCGGCGTCAGCCCCTTCGAGCTGGCCCGGCGCAATCTGAAGCCGGTCCTGCTGGGTCTGGCGGCGATGACTCTCACCGCCATGTTTCTGGTGTAGGAGATGTCTGCATAAGATCCACGCCCCCAATCCATCCTAGAGAAGAACAGAAACCGTGATTGAGGGGGAAGTATTCTTATGAAGCATTACGAATCCAGTCTGCGGACGAACAGCACGGTGGATCAGGCACAGGATTCTGTGACCAAGCTGCACAACGCTGTAACTCAGGCGTTAAGCCATCCAACGGAGCAGATGATTGACCAGGCGGAGAATAGCCTGGAGCATGCCGAGGAAGCCGTTCGCCATGCTCCCGAAGGATCGGTCGGCGGACACGGTGTAGACTTGACTGAAGACAGGCTGGCCGAAGAGAAACGCAGACTCGCTTCACTGGACGAACCTGGCGCCAAGGCCCGCAGCTAAAGCCAGAGCTAAAGCCTGAGCAATAGCCCAGCGTGATCTGCACCGAGTCTGAAGCCGGCCTGAATTCGGCAGGCTATTAAGCACCTGCGTTACTGCTGCAACAGGCATTTCCGGATTTACTCCGGGAATGCCTGTTTGCTATATAAGAAGCACTAAAAAAATAACAAAAAGCGAAAGAAGCGGAGGGGAAATTTGGAACTGTAGGAGCGATAGCGCCCGCCTGAAAGCTTTCCGCAGGAAAGCTCGCTACGGAAGCATACCCAGTCACCGGATTTCCACTGCGAACAGCGGTAATAATCAAGAAATCTGGGGACAACAGCGGCCGGAAGTCCAAATGTTCACGCAGTGACGACTAAGCTTCACGTTCAAATCTTAAGTGCGTCTTATATATTTATCTAATTCGGGGCCAGCATATACAAACTTGTGCAATCATTCGGAGTGAATAAGGTTATAAGGTATCAGGCACATCTATAATTTACGTGAACCGGATCAGGGGAAGGCTACGTAGTAATACCACTAAGACGCAGACGCAACAAACATGACAAGACCATCATTTAAGGGAGGCATAAATATGCCGGAAGCTAATGATTCACGGGTACCGCTGGAGACACCGGAGATACTGCATGCCGAGCTTGCCCGGATTGCCAAGTGGGAGAAAGAGCAGAATAAGCTGATGATCTGGGACCGGATTACCCGTCTGCCGTTCAAGCTGCTTGATAAAATCACACCGAAGATTATTCATGAGAAGGTAGGCAAGCTGCTGGATGAGCTGGGCAGCTACATCCAGAATGGCGGCAACTATCTGGTTGCCGGGCGCAAGGTAGGCACGCTGATCGGGGAGGCAAGCGTGGCAGCCGGGGGGACGGGCAACGGGCCGTATCCGCTGGCTGTAATGGATGCGGCAGCGCTCCGGCTCTCAGAGAGGAGCCGGAATACGGCAACTGCCCAAGGGGCAACTACCGGCTTCGGCGGAATCTTCACCCTTGCTGCCGATATTCCGGCTGTGCTCGGCCTTTCATTGAAGGCCATCCAGGAGATTGGCCTATGCTATGGCTACGATCCGACAGATAAGGCGGAACGGATATTCACTGTGAAGGTGATGCAATTCGCATCCTCCGATATTGTCGGCAAGCGGACGATTCTGCGGGAGCTGAATTTGCAGGCCGGCGGGGATGGCAACATCATTGCCGGAACGAACGCGGCAGTCTCGAAGATTCAGGGCTGGAAAGAGGTTGTTATGGTATACCGTGACAATTGGGGCTGGAAAAAGCTGCTCCAGACTGTTCCGGTTGCAGGCATGTTCTTTGGCGCGTATCTCAACCGGAAGACGCTGGAGGATGTGACGGAGGCTGCCCGTATGCTATACCGCAAAAGACGGATTATCGCCAGGCTGGCTGAGCTGGAGCTGAAATAAGTGCTCTGATTGAAGCGGAACTGCGCATGGATGGCAGCGGGGCTGCCGGCAAGGCGGGCATCATGAGATAGAGGCAAGGATTACTGCCCTGGGGCTGCATTCCTTGCCTCTATTTCAGGAAAGGTATAAGGGTTCAGCCGCCTATGGGGCAGTTGAACCGAACGCCAGCCCTTTTCCGCCCACAGGTATTAGCTTGACCGGCTCGACTCCGGCAATCAGCGGCATGGCCCGCTGGATCGTGGCACGGGTGGCCTCCAGGGCAAGGGAAGCAGCATGGGCTTCCGCACTGCTCCATACTTCTGTGACCCAGAGGATATCCGCCTCGGATTCCGAGAGGTTCACGATATACAGCTCGCATTCTTGGACAGGCTCAGCCGCCGCTGCGGCTTCCAGCAGAATGGCAGCCAATGCCTCCCGTTCACCCGGTTTAGCGGTGAATTTCGCGTACATTCCGAATTTGCTCAACCTCATCACCCCAGCATGTAGTTATCCGCTCCAATAGCGGAGTTGATCAACATTATTTTACCAGAAACAAGGAGGGAAAGAATGAATCGAATAGATCAGCAGCCTAACATTGATGAATTAATCGGGCAGGCGGAAGCCTTCATCACTGCATGTTACCAGGAGCTGGACAAGTCAGAGAGTGAGCGGGAGCGGCGTCTTGCAAATATACGCGAAGAAGTGATTCTTACGGGCACCTATATACATACGGAGGAAGAACTAACCCATGGGGCGAGGATGGCCTGGCGTCATAACAGCCGCTGTATCGGAAGGCTGTTCTGGCATTCGCTTACAGTGCTTGACGCGCGCGGGGCAGAGACTGCGGAGGAGGTGGCCGAGGCGCTATTCCGGCATGTGGAGCATGCGAATAACGGCGGCAGGATCCGGCCGGTCATAACCGTATTCCGCAGCGGAGAGCAGCCGGATAGAGCTATCCGGATCTGGAATCACCAACTGATCCGTTATGCCGGCTATCCCGGGGACGGGGAGCAGCCGCGTGCCGGTGATCCGGCTTCAGATGAGTTCACTGCGGTCTGCCGGGAGCTGGGCTGGCAGGGGACAGGCGGGGATTTCGATATTCTGCCGCTTGTCATCAGCATCGGCGGGGAGGAACCCCGCTGGTTCCCCGTCCCGCCGGGACTTGTGCAGGAGATTCCGCTCACTCATCCGGAGATCGGACGGTTCCCAGAGCTGGGCCTGCGCTGGTACCCCGTTCCGGTTGTCTCGGATATGTGCCTGGAGATCGGCGGCATCCGTTACCCGGCGGCGCCCTTCAACGGCTGGTATATGGAAACGGAGATCGGCTCCCGGAATCTGGGGGATACAGAACGTTATAACCGCCTGCCGGCAGTGGCCGATCTGCTGGGCCTGGACCGTTCGACTAATACCTCGCTGTGGAAGGACCGTGCGCTGCTGGAGCTGAACCGCGCGGTACTGCATTCCTTCAAGCAGGCCGGGGTCAGTATTGTCGATCACCATACAGCGGCAGATCAGTTCGTCCGCTTCCAGGAACAGGAGAAGCGGCAGGGGCGTGAAGTATCAGGCAAATGGGGCTGGCTGATCCCCCCGATGTCGCCTTCGTCCACGCCGATCTGGAACGATAACACCTTGAGAGATTTGCATCTAAGTCCGCGCTTCATGTACCAGCAGAAGGCGTACGCGGACAGGTTAGATGCAGCAGCCGGTCCATCCAGTGAAGCTGGCGGCTCTGCCTCGTTGCATGCGGGGACGGATGATCCGGCAGCAGAGTCTGAGCAACAGGGCGCTGCCGAAGCGATGACATGTCCTTTCCATCACCTCCACTAACTCCGGTCCGGCGTCCGGTCCGGCAAAATAAATAATTATATGGGAAATAATTGGCTTAGCGCCGCGTGCAATCTCTCTGCACGCGGTTGAAAGGGGGGCTGGTGCGGCGATGCGCGATTTGATTCAGGCGGCACGGCTGTCTAGGCGAAAGGGCTTGGCAGTATGGCGGCCGGCAATAGTTGCTTTTGTTTTCATTTTTGCAGCTGCTAATCCAAAGTGAAATTTAGCCGGAATGGTGAGTGAGGTCTAAATTAACCTTAGGGAGGTGCTGATTGGTGCTGATTCGTGCTGATTCGCCTTCCGGGAGATTTTGTTCAGTAATTATTATTTTTCAGGCTGTGGTTGATTATTTAAAGATAGAAGTATATACTGCTAAACAAGAGAGTGATTGATCAATAACCTAAAGACAGCCAGACGATCACCTAACATTCCGGCAGAAAGGGAGACCTATATGAACAAGCAATCGGGCACTATCCGTTCCAAAGGAGAGGAGACCATTCCGGTAAACCGCAGGGAGCAGATTCTGGAGTCGGCTGTGGTTGTGTTTGCAGAACATGGCTATTACCGGGCTACAACCGCGCAGGTGGCCGAGAAGGTGGGGATATCCCAGCCGTATATCTTCAAGCTGTTTAAGAATAAGGAAGAGCTGTTCATTGCTGCGCTGGAGCGGGCTTTTGAACGGATTCTCCGCACCTTCTCAGGGCTTCAGGCTCCCGCAGACCAGCTGCTTGCAGAGGCCATTCAGCTATACGAGCAACTGATGGAGACCCATCCGAATGAGATTATTCTGCAGGTGCAGGCCATCGGCATCCGGGATGAAGCTATCCGCCAGTCGATGCAGGCTGGTATTCTGGAGGTAACCCGTCTGATGGAGAGCAAGTTCTCGGCAGCAGGGTTTGCGCACCCGGAGGTGGAGGTGAGCACCTTCATGGCTAACGGTATGCTCTGCAATATCGCCCTCACGCTGGGAATGCCGGAGCTGAAACCGAAGCATCTGTAAGCACCGGTGCGGGCAGGAGGATGATCGGGAGTAACGGTGCAACAAGCGCGGGAGGAGGATTAAGCAAAATTTACAGCCACAGGCAAGAGTCAGCTGCATAATTCCCGATCCAGCCGGATCATCATTTTTTCAGTTTTCGAGTAGTGACTGATCAATAACTTAGTAATGCAATGGATAACTAGCAAAGAATTAAGCAAAGAACAAGCAAAGCTTGAACGAAACGAAATAGTGGTACGTGTCCATCATTTTCATTATGAACGCAGGTAATCGGCCATGAATAGATAATGTTGTACGTATTACAACTTGAGCTCATGAATATGGTGGGATTCGTAATTATTGTTGTACGAAATACATGAATTGTTCCGCTTAGCGGCTTGAATCAGATGGAAATGCTGCCTTTTGTGCAACAATTTTCAATTTAGCCCGATTTCATGGGTAGAATGTTGTATTTCGTACAGGATTTCAGTTAACAGCTTAAATTTAGTTCGGCTATATACCATTTATTTTTATTTTTATTATTTAGTTAGTGATCAATCACTAATAAAAATTAACAATAAATAAAAATTCATTATACCAGGAGGAATTTCAAATGATAAACAAAGCGATGGTACTGGGAGCAACCGGAGGGACAGGAACGGTGATTATTGCCGAGCTGCTTCGAAGAGGGATCGGGACTGTAGCCTTTGGGCGCTCCATGCCGAAGCTGGAACAGCTCGCGGCCAAGCTCGGGAATCCGGCAGGGCTGAGCCTGCAGACCGGAGATGTGTTCCGTGCGGATGATGTATTCAAGGCCGCGCGCGGGGCTGATGTTATTTTTCACAGTGCATCGGTGCCTTATCACGAAATGGACGCGAAGCTGCTGCCGATGGGTGAAGCTGTGATGGAGGCCGCGAACCGGCTGGGGGCGAAGGTAGTGGCTGTGGACGGGATTTATCCGTATGGCAGAAGAGTGAATGAGCAGCCGATTGCCGAGAACTATCCGAAGAATCCGCATACCCGCAAGGGGAAAATAAAGCTGGAATTCGAGCGGATGTTCTTCAGCCCGCGCTGGAGCGGCATGAAGGGAATGATTGTCCGCCTGCCGGATTATTACGGCCCCACGGCCAATGAAGCCTCTTACCTCGGATCGACGCTGGAAGCCATAGCTGCCGGTAGACCTGCGGTGTTCATCGGCAATATGAACGTTCCGCGCGAATACGTCTATCTGCCGGATGCGGCAGTGATGATGGTGGAGCTTGCCCTCCGCGAGGAGGCCTACGGGCAGAACTGGAATATTCCTGGAGCCGGCGTGATCTCCGGCAAAGAGATCGTCCGGATTGCCCGCGAAGCCGCCGGAAGCTCGAAACTGGTTATCCCCTTAGGCGCAGCAGGCTTGTCACTGCTCGGCCTGTTTGTACCGGTAATGAAAGAGATTGTCGAGATGCTGTATCTGACGAAGGAGCCGCTGCGGCTCAGCGGTGCGAAGTACGAACGGGTAGCCGGGCCGGTTCCGGCCACGCCTTTTGAACAGGGGATAACAGCGACGATCCATTCCCTCCAGAACCGTGCAGCTGAAAATGTGCAAATCCCCTCATAAAACAGGAGTAATCTGCAGAAGATAGAAATAGTCAGGTTTCCCAATCTGTGATACTATTTATTTCTATATACAATGAGGAAGTGAAGCTTAATGATCAGCATTACCATTCCGGCACCGGAAGTTACTATTTTTAAGCAGGAGAACCCTGTGCTCAGCCATATTTACGGATTTACGGATTTTCACCTGATTACCCGCGAAGCCGGCGGCATCTTCATGTTCTACAATGACAAGGATGAGCTGCTGTTTGTAGGCAAGGCACGCAAGCTTAGACCGCGGATCAAGAAGCACTTCGAAGATAACGTATCGGTCATGAAGCCTCACCGTGATGAAGTTACCAAGATTGAAGTCTGCCTCGTGGAAGACCCGGTCGACAGAGAAATTTATGAGACTTACATTGTGAACAAGCTTAAGGCGAAATACAATGTGGAGAAAGTACTGTATAAATAATGGTTTGGATGAAAAGCGTGGTCCCTGCTTCTGCGGACTGCGTTTTTTTGTTGTTCAGGAAATTATGCTGTTTGACCTTTTGCAGGCGGGGTTCCCGATGTAACTTGGATAATGATGCATGAAGGTGCCGTCCGGTCAGGATGGTGCCTGTTTGCTGTACAGTTAAGCGTTAAATCCCGGATTTGAACCGGGAGATGTATTACTCTGGCCTTAGGATGCTATGACAACACGCAGGAGTAATCCGGGATTTTCAGGCGCGTTGTGGTCCTTGTTTTTCGGGAACGCCCAGTACAAATGGCAGGGGTAATTCATCCTGAAATGGGCCAGGCAGCAGCTTGCTGGCGCAACTTGGGCCTTTGGATACATTTAGTAAAGTTAGATACTAAGGCTCACTAACGCATCCGCTAAATCAACTATAATAAACTCGTACATGCTCGACATATTTTGACATTTATAATGAGGTGATTATATAGATGGCGGCTCCGTTTTTTAAGAAGAAAGAAGCTGTGGACAAAACGGCCAAACCGGGTATGGTTCAAAAGGTTCAACTGGCCGAACCTCCGCCCGAAGATAGCGATAATTATGAGAAGGCTGAAAGTGCCCCCGGCCTCGTGTCCGTCGGCAAAGCGCAGCTGGATAAAAAGTCGCTGGATCTGGTCTTCGCAGTAGAGCAGATGATTCAGGCCAGAGCGCATGCTGAAACGAACAACCATGAGCTGCAGGACCGGCTGAATCATTCCAGCAGTCATGTGGAGAGGCTGGGACGGGATCTGAGGAACCTGAACAAGGTAATTGAAGAGCGGGAGAAGAGCATCCTGGAGCTAGAGCATAAGCTGGTGGAGAAGAATCTGAAGGTGGACCAGGTACTGGAGGATTACCGTGAGCTGCACACGACCCTGTCAGGAGAAATGGATGAGCTCAAGAGCACCATTGATCTGGAGCAGCAGAAATATGCCAATCTTGTACAAAAACATAATGATGCCATCTCGGAGAAGCTGAAGCGGATGAATGAGCTCGAAGAGAAGATCGGGCGCCTGGAGACAGAGAACAGTCACCTGAAACAGAAATACGATACGGTCCGGCAGGAGAAAACCTACCTCTCCAGCATGATCAGCGATTTCACCAACCGCATGACCGTACCCTTTGGCGGAAGCACTCCGCCGGCAGAGCGTAACGACAGCAACGGAGATACATAGGACTTATGCCAGTACACCCGGCGAACACTGCTCGGATGGTAGAGCTGCTGTCCCTTGAGCAGAGGCAGGGCGTCTATCAGATGGAGGTAGGTTTAACCCACAGCAGCGGTTCCGCCCGCCATATACTAATCATCGATGAATATACATATGTGCAATTGAGTATGCTTGGCCCCTTCGCGGGTCAGCGTGTGCGTCTGTCTCTCTATCCCAAATGGGACCCCTTCCGCCGCAGCTTTTTCAGCTCCCTGATCAAAATGAACCAGACGTTTAGCGAAACGCTGTATTATGCCTGCTCTGAGGAGTATGCCTCGCAGCTTGTAAAGGCGCGGCAGGAGGAAGAACGTCCAGCCGGGCCCGGGCCTGCTGCTCAGGTACCGTCACTTGAATTGCCGCAGCACAGACCTGGACATCTGAAGCGCAGCCGCAGCCTGCGGCCTGTCCGGGCCATACTGCTGCGCGGTATTCTGTTCAGCTGCCTCATCGCATTGTTCCTGCTGCGCATGGACGGCAAGCTGTTCAGCAACAGCGCAGAAGCCCATGAGGACCCGTTGCAGGCGGCCGTAGCTGCGGACGTCAGCAGTAGTCCCCTTATTAATGTTATACCGGTGATCCAGACGGCGGCCTACCAGAGCAGCGAAGTCCAGGCAGTCCCGGAAGAGGCTCCGGAAGATCCCCTGGAAGATACCCCGGAAGATACGTCTGCAGCGGCTCCGGAGACTTCGGTTGAAGAGATTGAACTGGACGGGAACAGCTATGAATACAGCCTGCCTCAGGGGTATGTGGCCTTATCCTTCGATGATGGGCCCTCGCAGTACACAAGGCAGATTGTAGATATTCTGGACGAGTATGGTGTGGCGGCGAACTTCCTTTTTATTGGACAGAACGCCAGCAGCCGCCCGGCAGAGGTCAGCTATGCTAATGAGCATGGCATGCCAGTAGGCAGCCACTCCTGGGATCACAGTGATATGACACGGAACAGCCCTGAGGAGAACCGCAAGAATCTGGAGCGGGCCAGCCGGGAATTGGAGTCGAACATGAACTCGGCGGTAACTATCTTCCGTCCGCCTTATGGTGCAGTTAATGATGAGCTGGCCGCTGAGGCGAAGCGGCAGCATATGAAGCTGCTGCTCTGGAACCGGGACCCCGAGGATTGGAAAGCCGATAATGCCCCGCAGGTCCTCCGTTATTTCCATACAACGGACCCGTCCGGCGGCATCTACCTGCTGCACGAAAAAGCAGTTACGGTCCAGGCACTTCCTGAGATTATTGAGTATCTTCAGGCACAGGGACTGAAGTTCGCCGTCTTCAAATAAAAACAGGAAGCGTATCCCGGATCGCGGGGTGCGCTTTTCTGCGTATGTGCACGGAAATGACCCGGAATCGGCAGCGTTTCCCCTTGTTTTAATAAACAAAATTTGAGACAATAAGTTATTGTTGTTGCTAATGTCCCCCGCAAGGTAGAATAGATTGATTGAACTTTAAAGTTTTGAAAAGAGGATATGAAATGAATAAAGAATCCATTTATGGATTGACTTTGGAACAACTGACCGCCTGGCTGCTGGAGCATGGGCACAAGAAATCCCGTGCATCCGCTGTCTGGGAATGGCTATACCGCAAGCGGGTTACCAGCTTTGCAGAAATGACGGGGATGAACCCGGACTGTGTACAGCTGCTGGAAGAGCATTATGTCTTTCAGACGATGGAAGAGCATGTGAAGCAGGAATCGGCTGACGGCACTGTCAAATTCCTGTTCCGCTTACAAGACGGCAACCTGATTGAAACGGTGCTTATGCGGCAAAAGTACGGTCTGTCCGTCTGCGTCACCACTCAGGTCGGCTGCAATATCGGCTGCAGCTTCTGCGCAAGCGGGCTGCTGGCGAAGAGCCGCGATCTCACCAGCGGCGAGATTGTCGAGCAGATTATGAAGGTTCAGCTTGATCTGGATCAGGCCGGTCTTGGGCAAAAGGTCAGCCATGTAGTCGTAATGGGCATCGGTGAGCCGTTCGATAATTTCCGGCATCTGCTGAATTTCCTGATTACGATCAAGGATCACAAGGGTCTGGCCATTGCCGGCAAAGGCATTACCGTATCCACCAGCGGTCTGGCTGACAAAATCAGAGAATTCGCCGACGCCAATATGCAGGTCAATCTGGCGATCTCCCTGCATGCGCCGAATAATGAGCTGCGGACACAGATCATGAAGATCAACCGTGCCATTCCTATAGAGAAGCTAATGCCGGCGATTGATTACTACCTGGAGAAGACCAACCGGAGAATTACCCTGGAGTATATCCTGCTGAAGGATATCAATGACCGTGAGGAGCATGCCCTGGAGCTGGCCGAGTTAATCGGAGACCGGCGTCAGCTGGCGAATGTGAATCTGATCCCTTATAATCCGGTAGATGAGCATAGCCAGTATCAGCGGAGCGAGCGGGAATCCGTACGTGCGTTCTTCGACACGCTGAAGAAGCAGGGCGTCAGCGTCAGCACCCGGCTGGAGCACGGAGTCGATATTGATGCGGCCTGCGGACAGCTTCGCAGCAAGCAGATCAAGAAGACCAAAGGCAAGGCAGAGGTGCCGGCAGCGCAGTTTCCCGGATAAATTAGGCAGCAGTTTGTCATCATAAGTACGATGCTGTCTTGTAAAAGGAAGCAAAGGCGTTTCTACTTGTGTTACAATAATCTGGCAGTGATTTGAGAAATGAGGAATGCGACGTGTTGACATTTACAAGCTACACCGTGGAGAACGTAAGAGATCCTTTTGGAATACTAAGCGGCAAGCGATATGAGTTCGTCATTAACCTGGATGTGCCGGAAGATGATGAGCTATACGTAGAGAACGGTGTTTCGGCCCGCGTAATTGTGAAAGTGGAAGAAGAGC
The DNA here is from genome assembly GCF_000758565.1 of Paenibacillus sp. FSL P4-0081. Lineage (NCBI taxonomy): Bacteria > Bacillati > Bacillota > Bacilli > Caryophanales > Paenibacillaceae > Paenibacillus > Paenibacillus sp. FSL P4-0081. The sequence goes on along the minus strand of NZ_CP009280.1, from coordinate 8,186,675 downwards.
AGACAAGCATTGTCAGCTACGATCTGCAGGAAACCTCGTCAGGCCAGCTGCTCGATTTCGATATGGAAGAGGACGAGGAAGCAGCACTGGTTCTGTTCTGTTCAGAGCATTTGCCTGAATAAGACTCGGCTGTAAGTGCTGGAAGGAAACTGCTGAACCTGGCGGTTTCCTTTTTTATTGCCGTGAACCGGGTGAACGCATGCCAAAAACGGGGCTGCCGCAGTCATCTGCAATGATGGCTGGACAGTCCCGTTCTTTTTATCTATAAACGTGCTATAGGCAGCCTTCCACATAATAATGAATCTGCTTGTTCCACCACGGCCAGTCATGACCGGCATCATGCCCCCAGTAGTCGATCCGTGCGGGAATGCCTTTGCGTCCGAGCACATCCTGAAGCAGCCGGGTCTCATGCAGCATTTCATCCTCATACGCGCCTTGTCCGACGCAGACGATGATGTTGCTGCTGCGGTACTGGTTCAGATAATAATCATCCGTCAGTCCCGGCAGATAATGCAGCGGTGAATTCAGGTAGATCTGCTCGCTCATATAGTCGCCGAAGAAATAATAGGTGGAATAGACGCCGCTCAGGGCGATTAAGGTATCGAAATATTGCGGATAACGGAAAAAGAAGCTGGCACTGTAATAAGCGCCCATAGAGCAGCCTGAGATCAGAATGCGCTGATCGGTCCCGCCGTTGTTCTGCTTGCTCTGGTGGAGGATGCCGGGAATCAGCTCATGCGCGATATATTTATCATACTGCTCATGGCGGTGCACCCGGTCCTCGTTATTCCAGTGAGTGGAGAAGAAGGTCTCTTCATCAATACTGTCGCAGGCCCATATCTGCAGCTTGCCCGCTTCAATGAAGGAGGAGAGCGTGTCAATCATGCCCGAATCCTCATATTGATAAAAGCGTCCAAGCGACGTGGGGAAGACGAGCATCGGTTTGCCGGCGTGGCCGTATATTTTATATTCCATGTCTCTGCCCAGGTTGTGGCTGTACTCCTTATGGTAGCTTATCCTCATCCGTTAACACATCCTATCCCTCTTCTTGGTGAATATAACCTCTGATGTCCCTGACCTCCGAAAGCTCGGGAGAACGGAACTGATAAGCGCTGTTACCCATCGCTCTGCTGAATACCTCTTCGATCTCGGCATAATTCACAATCTGCCCGCCGAATGTGCGGTAGATGTCCTCGTGGCTGTGAGCGTAATGCTTATGATTCTTGCGGCTGGCATAGCCGGTGTAATATTTGCCTTCGTAAGGACCGCCGACCTCATTGTGTACGATCATGCTGGCCCATTCTTTATAGACATCCACATCGTATGCGAAGTTAATGGCATCGGTCATCCAGGCGCCCGGGGGACGCATATTCACTTCCAGGGCAATGATCCGGCCATCCTTGTGTGATTTGAACAGCTCGATATGGAAGAACCGTTCCCGGATGTCAAAAGCCTTCAGAATATTCTTCCCGGCCTCTTCTACCTCGGGGCTGATATCTCTCAGACAGAAATAGTAGAGGTGGTTATCCGTGTTGACGACCTCCATGACACTATTCTCGAACAGGTGGCTGACCGCGAACCGCACATTACCGTCAATATCCACCAGCCCGTCATAGGTGAGGATAACGCCATCGATGAATTCCTCAATAATAAAGGCTACATCCTCCGGCTTGGTGTCAAAAAAGTGCTGCAGCTCCTCTTCGTTATTAATCTTGTACGTATTGCTGGCACCGGAGCCGAGATCGGGCTTAACCACCAGCGGGAAGCCGGCGCTTTGGATGAAGCTCTCCACGCTTTCACGCGTAGTCCCGGTGGAGAACTGAACGGTGCTTACACCGCTTTTATGGAAGAATTCTTTCATCTTGGATTTCTGCTTCAGGTTGGAGACGAAATCGGACTTGGTGCCGTAAATGTTGAAATCCGTGCGGATAGCGGCATCCTGCTCCAGCCAGTATTCGTTCAGCGACTCGAAGCGGTCAATCTTACCGTATTTATAGGTGAAAAAAGCAACGGCCCGCAGGATCTCCTCGTAGCTCTCCAGATTGCTTACTTTATAATACTCCGTCAGTGCCGACTTCAGCTTGTCCTCCAGCTGGTCATATTCGGCATCGCCAATCCCGAGCACCGTCGCCCCCTGCTGCTGCAGCTGGGTACAGAAATCAGCGCTGTTCTTAGGGAAATGCGGGGAAAAGAAGATAAAATTCATGCAGAACCAGCCCCTTTGGCTAAAATATAATTCCGAGTTAAATTGTATGATTAATTCAATCTACCAGTTTCGTCATTATTCGTCAATCCTTAGTCTGGCTTTTGCTGCAGTTTCCGGTTGAGCCTGGCCAGCAGTCCGCTGAAGGTCTGGCAGTCCCCGGGAGACCAGTCTTCAAAAATCTGCTCATAGCGCTGCAGCCGGATGTCCCGGGCCTCGGCAAACGTATGCGTACCCAGCGCGGTAATCTGAAAATAGCTTGATCTTCCATCCTGCGGATCAGGCACCTTTACCACATAGTCCTTCGCCTCAAGGACGCTCGTCTGCCTGCTGATGGTAGAGGTATCGAGGCCGAATTCTTCGGCGAGCGCTTTAACGCCTACCTTATCGTGGTTCGACAGATGGTGGAGCAGGGTGTAGGAGGAGCGGTCCAGGCCGCCATGTTTTTTATCGAGCGAACCGAGGCGGATTAGCGTAATCAGCTCATGGTTCAGGGTTTCGAGGTTTTTATCAGTCTGTTCATCAGCCATAGTTAGTATCCGTCCTTTATGATTGAGTAATTCTTAAGGTCCAGCCTTATATGTCTCCATATTATAAGTGATAATGCAGCCCTAAGCGAAAGCTGCGGTTATTTATGAAAGCATAATGAAACTCTAATGAAATAAGTCATATTGACTTCCAGGATGATAGTTGTATAATACACGTATATTGAAATGATTGTATCATACACCTATATTAGTGTGAAGCTAATGTTTATAGTGGTGGCAGTGCAGAGGAGAGAGCATACTTGGGTAATCAGACGGCAAAAAATTCATCATTCTGGCTTATTATTCTGGCCATCTTTTTCGGTAATTTCATGGCCATTCTCAGTACAACAACGATTAACGTTGCGTTCCCGGTGTTTCTGAAAGACTTCCATGCAGAGATCAGCACGGTGCAATGGATGATTACGGGTTATCTGCTGGCTACCGGCGTAATTGCTCCGGTCGTAGGATATTTCGGCGACAAGTGGAGCTATAAATATCTCTATGTGTTTGCCCTGTCGGGCTTCACCTTGTTCTCCGGGCTGTGTACCGTGGCCTGGAGTATTCATTCCCTGATTATTTTCCGGATTGTGCAGGGAATATTCGGCGGGCTGATTATCCCGACGACGATGACGATGATTTATCAATTTATCGAGAAAGAGAAGCAGGCTTTCGCCATGAGCCTCTGGAGCCTGTCCTCCATGCTGGCTCCTGCCTTCGGGCCAACGCTCGGCGGCTGGCTTACCGGCTACTTCGGCTGGAAATCGCTGTTCATGATCAATCTGCCGATCGGCATCATCGCGATTGTGGTAGCGCTGAAATGCCTGCCGTACCAGCGTCAAACCGCCAGCAGCAGAAGCTTCGATCTGCCGGGATTCGTAACCGTGATTCTGAGCAGCGCCTTTATTATTCTCGCCTTCAATAAGGGGAATGCCTGGGGCTGGACCTCATGGAAGACCTTATCCCTGCTGCTGATTGGTGCAGCGGCCTTAACCTACTTCATCCGCCGGGAGCTGTCTCTGCAGGAGCCGCTGCTGAACCTTAAGGTATTCAAGCAGAGCCGGTTCACCTACAGTCTGATCATCAACTGTATTATTACCGTTGCGTTATACTCGGGGACCTTCCTAATTCCGGTCTTCCTGCAGGATATCCAGCAGTCCACTCCGCTGAAGACGGCGCTGGTGCTGCTGCCGGGCTCAATCGTGATGGCGGTCATGTCGCCGGTCGTCGGCAAGCTGTATTCCCGGATCGGCCCGTTCTGGCTCATTCTCAGCGGTATTCTGCTGCTGAGCGCTTCAACCTGGGAGCTTAGCCATATTACGCTGGCCGTTACACATACCCGTGTGGCGATGCTGATGGCCCTGCGCAATGTTGGCATTGCCCTGGCCTTCATGCCGGTGACGAATGCCGGGATGTCAGCCGTACCCAAGCAGATCACAGGGCATGCTTCTTCTGTGACGAACTGGGTCCGCCAGGCTACAGGCGCGTTGTCCATTGCGGTGTTCAGCTCCTTGCTCGCCTCCAGATCACTCGCCCATCAGCAGGAACTCAGCGGCGGAGCTTCTGCGGCAGGTGCGCTGATCAAGGCGCAGGGAATGACCCTGGGCGTACAGGATATTTTCCTGATCGCTACGGTGGTTGGACTGCTGGCGATTCCGCTGACCTTTCTGCTGAGAAGCGGAAACGGCAAGGCAGCGGCAGCTCCTGTGTTGCAGGCCGGGGCCGGGAAGCAGAGGGCGAACAGGTAAAAGGGCTGCCGCTGGATATACAAACAACCGTCACTCCAGATTCTCGCGGATCAGAATGGCGGTTTGCTGTGTATACATAATATAGATAGAAAATTTCTACTGTAGGACAATCTGATAATCTTGTTTCAGATAGGCTCGAATCCGCTTGAAATCCGCCTCCGTAAGGTTAGCCAGCGGCTTGTTGCGTTCCCGCCCAAGAATGATGCCGATGGTCTGTGCTGCCAGTGCGGTGGTCGGCATGATTCGTGCACTGCCGTAGGCCTTGATGCTGGCACCGACATTTTTTCCGGTCACCAGCACATTGTCATAAGACTTCAACTCGAAGGAGCGCAGCGGCAGTCCATAACGGTCCGGCTTGCCGTAGCCAATACCGGTCGGAATCGCCCGGGTCCCCTGCAAATCTATGGAGTAGCCGCCGATACTTACATTATCCCAGAACATCCGGCTATTCATCAGATCCGGGTAATCCAGGACATATTTAGTCTCATACCGGTTATAGTCACGAATATAGAGGTACTCCGGAAAGCCATTCAGCTCTGCTTTGGCGAAGCCGGGAATATTCTTGCGCAAGAAGCTTAGAATGAAAGGTGCTTCAGCTTGCCCCCTCTGAACTGCGGACGCTACGGATTTGGGGTCTGAGGGGTTTACATCGTAAATGAGCAGCCCGTTGATGATTACCTGGCCGTTTTTTTGGTAGGTGGCATTCAATCCTCGTAGCCTCAGCTGCTTGTCCTTAGTGATGTAGGTATTGGTAATATTGCTGAACCCGGTAGCGAAATGCCAGTCCACATAGGTATTGGGGCCATATTTCTTGCGCACATTCGTAAGCGGATAATCCTCCAGAATACGCTGGTGCAGCAGATTCCAATCTACATTTTTGAAATTGAGCATATAGGTAGCGGCCATATAATCCGGTTTCTTACCGTTATATATAGTTTCCATTCCCGGAATCCGGGCTTCCTTCAGCTGACTGCTTAGGGCGTTGTAATCCGTATTCTCCACCCAGTAACGGGATTGAATTGTAACTTTGTTGCCGTCTTTGCCGTGGTACGTAAGCGAGCTAAGAGTTTTGCCGCTGCCTGCTGTCTTAATGTCTACATGATCCAGAACGACCCCGCTTTTCAGCGGAATTCCTTGAATGATCTTGTCAAAATACGTCTGGAAATCCGCTGCCTTGCGGATGGTTCCGGCTTTGTATCCGTTGAACAGGTTCTTGATTTCGCCTTGAACAAGACTTCGCTGCTTATTGTCGTTCACGTCATCGAGGAAGAACATTTGTCCTTGGATCAATTCACCGCCCGGTTTGCTGCGGGGATCAAGCATCAGCACCTTCAGGCCCGCCTTAACGGCTTCCTTGGCGAGCAGTACACCTTGAATTTCACTTCCGATAACAACGATATCATAGCTTGGAGCCGCTGGTGAAGAGGACGATGGCTTTGCTGCAGCTGTAATGGACAGGCTCGAACCCGAGAGCAGAATCAGTGCGGCGGCCAAGCAGATTGTAAAGCGGTATACTTTAGAGGATTGCATAAACATCAATTCTAAGTGCTCCTGACTGTGGTTGGATTTGGAATCTGTCCCTATTGTAAATGATAATGGGTTATTTTTGCTGTGCTGGAATTGTGGCGATTTGCCGCTGTAGCGCTTTCTCTTCGCATGTTGGGCGAATATGAGTTAGAATACAATAAAGCGAGCAAATAATAGGAGTTGTATACATGTCCAACAATGACGAAGTGTTTTTGACGAAAGAAGGCTTGGCCAAACTCGAGGATGAGCTGAGAGAACTTAAGGGAGCAGGGCGCAAGGAGCTTGCAGCCCGGCTTAAGCTGGCGATCAGCTACGGCGATTTGAAGGAGAACAGCGAATACCACTCCGCGAAGGAGGATCAATCCTTCATGGAGACACGGATCATGATTCTGGAGAAGATGCTGATCAAGGCGCAGATTGTGGATTCAAGCAATATGGATCTGAGCACAGTCAGCGTAGGCTGCATCGTCATTCTGAATGATGTGGAATACTCCGAAAAGATTGAATATAGAGTGGTTGGTCCCGCAGAGGCTGATGTGCTGGACAACAAGATTTCTTACGAAAGTCCGCTCGGCAAAGAGCTGATCGGCAAAAAAGTGGGCGACATTATCAGCGTTAATGCCCCAATGGGCGTCATCAAATATGAGCTGCTTGAGATTAAAATGCTATAAATCTTAAATCCTGTAATTCTTAAATCCTGTACCCTGCTTTGATAAGGGTACAGGATTTTTTGTCTAAAGATAAGAATTTATACGCTGCGCCTGATAACCGGTGGTGGAGGTAGAGCCAGTGGATCGAAATATATGGAATTTCTCCACTTGCTTATGAGCGGAAGATTACCTGCCGGACAATAGTTGTAAAATCAGCACTTAATAGGCTGCATATAAATCAGAAAAGAGAAAAGGCAGGAAATTAAATGACGTTAATCCACTTAATTGCGGCAAAGGATCATAAAAAGCCGAATTAAGATACGTTTTTCCAACTATTATCTCAGAGTGGGATGCCTATGCCGTCAATTCCAGGTGAATGTCATGCACCTTGGCAGAGCAGGGTAGTGAGGTCTAATCTATCCCTTGGTAAGGTGCCGACTCTGCCCTTCGGGCGGCATTTGTTGCAAAGACTGCAAGCGGCGGGCTGCCATAGGCAGTTTCTATTAAGGATATTGATTCCCGGTCTTAGACGCTCTTTGCCCCAAAGGTTATAGTAGGGAGTAACTAAGGAACAGAGGGGTCCTGGCTTGTGATTCAGACTGTACTATCGACACTTGTAGAGGTTATTGTGCCGCTGTCCATTCCGGTGGCCGCCGGGGCGCTGCTCGGACGTTATAAGAATCTTGACACGAAGCCCCTGCTGACGCTGTACCTGTATTTTCTCAGTCCGGCAATTATCCTGGATACGCTTGCTACGGCTGAAATCTCCTTCGATGATGTCTATAAGACGCTCGCATTCTCGCTGCTGAATCTGTTTCTCTTATGGGGGCTGGCTACCCTGATCGGTAAAATCCTGAAGCTGGCTCCGCCGGAAGCCGCCGGCCTGACGCTCATCTCCACCTTCACGAACAGCGTCAATTACGGTCTGCCGCTAGTGCTGCTGGCCTTCGGCCAGCTGGGCCTGGACAAGGCATCGGTCTATGTCATCGCCCAGATGGTGATTGTGAATACGATCGGCGTGTATTTTGCCGCCAGATCACAGTTCTCGGTGCGCAGCGCCGTGAAGTCAGTCTTCTCACTGCCGGCCATCTATGCGGCCATTCTGGCCCTGCTGCTGCGGGCGCTCGGCCTGCATATGCCGCATGAGCTGGCTTCGGGCGTATCGATGGCTGCAGGAGCCTACTCGCCGGTAGTGCTGGCGATCCTCGGCTCGCAGATGGTGAAGGTCCGGGCTGCGCATACGGAGCGCAACGTGCAGCTTGCATTCTGGACGGGGCTGACCGTCCGGCTGCTTCTGGCTCCGCTGCTGGCCGCACTGGTGCTGCTCGCGCTGAACATTACGGGCACCTTATTCTCGGTGCTGCTGATTCTGGCCTCGATGCCGGTAGCCGTCAATTCCGTGGTGCTGGCCGAACGCTTCGGCAGCTCGCCATCACTGGTCTCGCGCTGTATTGTCTGGACTACGCTGGCATCCTTCCTGGCTCTACCTGTGCTTATTGCTATGGTGGGCGGTTAGGGTTGCAGAGACGGCAACGAAGGGGAAAACGGGGCAAGGAGTGAGAGTAAGGAGTAAGAGTAAAGATTGAGAGTAAAGAGTGACAGTAAGGAGTAGGAGTAAGAGTAGGAGTAAGAGTAGGAGTAAGAGTGGGAGTAAGAGTAAAGAGTAAGAGTAAAGAGTAAAGAGTAAGAGTAAAGAGTAAAGAGTAAGGAGTAAGGAGTAAGAGTAAAGTACAAAGAGCAAAAGAAGCTCCCGTCTTCAGAGTGTGAAGGCTGGAGCTTCTTCTATTGACAGATATATCGCAAGCTGGACACCAGGCGGAACGCCAACCGCTTAGAAATCGAAATTGTCCGGATCGGGACCGGTCCGCTGATCACGATTGAGGCTGTCAATGCGGTCCATTTCGGCGTCACTCAACTCGAAATCGAATAGGGAGGCATTCTCGATGATCCGCTGCTCTCTGGTTGATTTCGGAATGGTGACGATCCCATGCTGCAGATCCCAGCGCAGGATGATCTGGGCAACGGACTTGCCGTGGCTGGCGGCGATTTCCGTTAGCACCGGCTGATCCAGCAACTGGCCCTGCATCAGCGGAGCCCATGCTTCGATCTGGATGCCATGCGTCTTAGCGAAGCTCCGCAGCGGCTGCTGGGACAGATAAGGATGCAGCTCAACCTGATTGACCATCGGCTTGATCTCCGCATCCTGCAGGATATCCTCCAGATGATGAATCTGGAAATTGCTGACGCCGATGGCTTTGACGCGGCCTGCTTTATAGAGGGCTTCGAGCGCTCTCCAGGACTCCTTGTATTTGCCCTTCACCGGCCAGTGAATGAGATACAGATCCAAATATTCTAAACCCAGCTTCTCAAGACTGGCCTCGTAAGCAGCAAGGGTCTCTTCATAACCAAGGTCTGCATTCCAGACCTTGGAGGTTATGAACAGCTCTTCGCGGGCCAGCTTGTTTCCGGCCATAGCTTCCTTGACTGCTTGCCCGACCCCGCGCTCGTTGGCATAGACTGCGGCTGTATCAATACTGCGGTAGCCGTGGGCAATTGCGGACTTCACCGCCTGCACCAGCCCGTCGCCGTCCTCTACCTGAAAAACTCCGAGTCCGACCCACGGCATACTCACGCCGCCCTGAAGTATTGTTCTATCTTGTAAATGCTGTGCCATATCGAATGACCTCCTGAAGGAATAGTGTAGTTACGGGCAAAATGTTGTACGTAGTGCAGCTTTGATTCCTTGATATCCGGATTTACTAAAGGATTGTTGTATTAAATACAATAATTTCTTCGATAAGCCGCTTAGAAGACAAGAAATGCTGCATTTCATACAACAATCCTAAAATTTGCCCGGAATAAAGAGGGAAATGTTGTATTATGGGCAGGAATTTAAGAAGCAAGATGCTCTCCCCGTCACAGCCAGCGAGGTATTACGAGAAAGGGATTGCGGCAGCTATAGCCTATAATCAGACCATGCATACCGCTTGACTGCGCACACTGCCTTTTGCGGCATACACAGCACTTAGGCTTAAGCAGCTTCCGCCCGCTGCATACGTTCGTCTCTGTTCTCCAGCGCCCGGCTCCAAGCCGTGAGCAGAACGGCCCCGAACACCATGACAGCGCCTAACCAGGCGGTGTGAATCAGTCCCATATGATCGGTGACCAGGCCGCCGAGGTAGGCTCCGATGGCAATGCCTGCGTTGAACGCGGCAATGTTGACAGCAGAGGCGACATCTCTGGCGCCGGGCGCGAACCGGTCAGCCAGCATTACTACATAGACCTGCAGCCCGGGGACGTTCATAAAGGCGAGCAGCCCCATGAAGAAGATGGTGATCAGGGCGGCGGTTTTGAACGGAGCCGTGAAGGTGAGGATCAGCAGCACGGCGGCCTGCAGGGCGAACATATAGAATAAGGCGTTCATCGGCTTGCGGTTCGCTGCTCTGCCGCCGATCACATTGCCGATGGCAATGGCGATGCCATAGACGAGCAGGATCACAGCGACCGTCTTCTCCTGGAAGCCGCTGATCTCATGCAGCAGCGGGGAGAGATAAGTGAAGACGACGAACGTTCCGCCGTAGCCCAGGGCTGTAATGGCAAAAGCCAGCAGCAGCCGGCCGTTCGTCACCAGCTTGACCTGCTCGCGCAGCGGCGTGCGGGTCCCCTTGCGGAGTCCGGCGGGCACTAGAATCAGATTGGCGATCAGCGCTAGAATGCCGATCACCACAATGGCGGTGAAGGCAGCCCGCCAGCCCAGCTGCTGTCCGAGGAAGGTGCCGAGCGGCACGCCAGTGACCGTGGCTACGGTAAGGCCGGTGAACATAATGGAGATGGCGCTGGCCCTGCGGTTCTCAGGCACCAGGTCGGCGGCGATGGTGGAGGCGATCGACATGAACAGGCCATGCGAGAGGGCGGATATTACCCGGGCGGCCAGCAGGGTGCCGATTCCGCCAGCAGCGGCTGCAAGACTGTTACCGGCGATGAATACGAGCATCAGCAGGAGCAGCAGTGTTTTGCGGGAGACTCTTGTGGTCAGCGAGGTTAGCACAGGCGCACCGAAGGTTACGCCGAGCGCATACAGAGTTACGGTTAATCCGGCGGTGGTCACGGATATATTCAGGTCATCAGCTATGAGCGGCAGCAGCCCGACACTGATAAACTCGGTTGTTCCTATCGCAAAGGCGCTGATCGCCAGAGCCAGCAGCGCGAGGGTACTTCTTTTTGTGTCCAGAGACATGTTCTTCACTCCTACTATGGTAATCACCGGCCGGTAAGTGCTATTATGGAGTACAGATACGCAAATGGATAGTACGTACTTTAAAGTACTATAGGTACCAAAAAGTACCCATAACTACCCGCTGGGAGACACATACAGGGATGTAAAGTGAGCATACAGGAGGCATTATAATGGCTAAAAAATATAATATTTCAGTCGAGGCTACGCTTGAGGTCATCGGGGGGAAGTGGAAATGCGTTATTCTCTGCCATCTGACGCATGGCAAGCTGCGGACGAGTGATCTGAAGCGCCATATGCCGAATATTACGCAGAAAATGCTGACCCAGCAGCTCCGCGAGCTGGAGCAGGACGGCATTGTCAACCGGATCAGCTATAATCAGGTTCCGCCCAAAGTGGAATATGAGCTGAGTGAATACGGACAGACACTCGGCTCCATTCTGGACTCCCTGTGCGCATGGGGAGAGCAGCATATTATTAAAGAGTATGGCGATAAATTCGCCGTGCTTGAGGACAATGTGCTGAATAACAAGAAGGTGGAGCTGCTGCCCGGCGGCGTGGAATAAGGCGCAGCAGACCTATGACCGTACACAAAGAACCGCAAGCCCCGAAGGCTTGCGGTTCTTTGATATGCCTGGTGTCCGGCCAGCTGCCGAGATAAACAGCTGGACAAGGCGCTAATCCGGTTGTCCTTCACTGACCTGAATCGTGAAGATAAAGACGGCCCCTTGCTCAACATCCGGCTTAGCGTAGATTGTTCCGCCCATCAGATCGACCAGCATTTTGCAGATGGACAGCCCGAGTCCGGTACCCCCGAACTTACGGTTGATCGTAGCGCCGATCTGGGTGAACGGCTGGAACAGGTATTTCATTTTGTCCGCAGGAATGCCGATGCCGGTATCTTCAATAATGAACTCAAGCTCCATTACCCTATCCATCGCTTGCCGGAGATGAACCCCTACCTTAACGCCGCCCGAGTAGGTGAATTTGATTGCATTGCCGATCAGGTTGTTCAGTACCTGGCGCAGACGGTTGGGATCGCCTATGAGCAGTGCGGGAATGGCTGGATCAATGAAGGTCTCCAGGACCAGATTGCGTTCCTTGGCGAGTGCCCGGAAGAGATCAACGGTTTCCTTGATGCAGGAGTGGAGGTTGAACAGCTCATAGTCCAGCTCCATTTTGCCGGATTCGATCTTGGTGAAGTCCAGGATATGATTAATGACAGACACCAGCGCGTGGCCGCTTGTATGAATGATTTCGGCCATTTCCAGATCATCCGCCGCCAGCTCAGAGGTCCGCAGCACATCCGACATGGCAATAATTCCGTTCAGCGGTGTGCGGATTTCATGGCTCATCATGGCGAGGAAGCCGCTTTTGATCCTTAGAGCGACTTCGGCAGTGTCCTTCAGCTCGGTCAGAACACTATTCGCCGCCTCCAGCTCCTGGGATTTAAGCTGCAGCTCTTTGCGGGTCCGATAGAGGCGGACGAAGCCGTCAATTTTGCTCTTAAGCACGATCGGATGGAAAGGCTTGGTCAGGAAATCTATAGCTCCGGCTGAATAGGCCATCATATAGTTCTCCAGCTCTGAAGTCAGCGCGGTGAGGAATATAATCGGGATGTCACGTGACTTTTGACGCGCTTTGATCCGCTTCGCCGTTTCGAATCCATCCATGTCCGGCATGAGCACATCCATAATAATCAGGGCGAACTCCTGCTCCAGCAGACATTTCAGGGCCTCCATGCCGGAGGTTGCACCAATCAGCTGATAAGGTGTGTCGGCCAGCAAAGCCTGCATAGACAGGAGCTCATCCGGCCGGTCATCGACAAGTAAAATATTAATAGGGTACTCCATAATTCCTCCTACTGAATCAACCATAATTTCAGCACACTCACCAGCTGTGTCGTATTGATCGGTTTGGATATATAATCGTTCGCTCCGGCCTGCAGGCATTTGACCCGGTCTTCCTCCAGGGCGCGGGCGGTCAGCGCGATAATTACCAGCTGGTCATACTCCGGTCTGAGCCGGATATGCTTCATGGTCTCGTAACCATCCATCTCAGGCATCATAATATCCATGAATACGAGCTCAACGCCCGGGTGTGTCTCCAGATGCTCCAGGGCTTCTTTACCGTTCTGGGCAAAGCTGATCTCCATATTATAACCTTCGAGCACACTGGATAACGCAAAAATATTACGCATATCATCATCCACAAGCAGAATGCTTTTTCCGGCAAAGGCCGACTCCGGATTGTGCAGATTCTCGATCAGCTGCTGCTTATCCAGCGGCAGGTCAGCATGCTTGCGGTGGAGGTATAAGGCTGTATCATCGTAGAGCCGTTCCATAGACCGTACATTCTTGATAACAATGCTCTCGGCGTAGTGCTTGAGGCGCTGCTCATCGGTCTTGCTGAGATCCTTGCCTGTATAGATAATGACCGGCAGGGTTTGCAGCTTACGGTTGGTTTTGACCTGCTCCAGCAGATCGAAGCCGGAAATATCCGACAGGCCTAAGTCCAGCACCATGCAGTCAAAATGATGACTGGCCAGATGCTCCATAGCTTCCCTGCCTGTGCCGACCGCAATAATGTTCACATCGGGATGCGCGATGAATTCGACAAGGCTGCTGCGCAGAATCTTGTTGTCTTCAACAATCAGCAGGCTCTTCACCGGACGGCGGATATACGTCTCAATCTGCAGGAAGGCTGCCTCCAGTTCGGCATAATCACTTGGCTTCTTCCAGAAGGACAAGGCGCCCATCGCCAGGCTCTGCTGATTCTCCTCGGCTGTCGAGATGACATGCACCGGAATATGGCGCAGCTCCGGCCGGCTCTTCAGCCGGCTGATAATCGACCAGCCGTCCAGAACGGGAAGATGCAGATCCAGCAGGATGGCATCGGGCTTGTAGGCATGTGCCAGCGCCAGACCCTGATCGCCCTGGAAGGCAACGATCGCCTTGAAGCCCCGGCTGCGCGCCAGTTCAAGCAGCATAGTGGCGAATTCCGCATCCTCCTCTATGATCAGCAGGAGAGTGTCGCCGGGGAGCAGATTGCCGCGGTCATCCTCCATCTCGGCATATTGCAGCAGCTTCGGATTGGTGATGGAAATATCGGGAACGAACGATTCCCGGAAAGCCGGATTCTCCCGGCTGCCGGTCTCGGAACCCGGCATATCCGCAGTGGCTGCGGCTGCAAAGGTAGCGGCAGCCAGCGCCTGTGCGTCCTCTCCCGGCTCAACTGCAGGAATGATCAGCGAGAAGGTACTGCCTTTGCCTTCAACGGAATCCACTTCAATTCTTCCCCCCAGCAGGGTAGCCAGCTCGCGGCAGATCGTAAGTCCAAGACCGGTGCCGCCGTATTTGCGGCTGGTGGTGCCGTCCGCCTGCTGGAACGCTTCGAAGATGCTCCCCAGCTTGGAGGCGGCAATGCCGATGCCGGTATCGCTGACAGCGAAGACTACTTCTTCGCCGCTGGTGCGGATGGACAGGGAAACGGAGCCTTGCTCCGGGGTGAACTTAATAGCATTGGACAACAGATTATTCATAATCTGCTGCAGTCTGTGGCCGTCGGTCATCAGATGGTCAGGCAGCCTGTTGTCTGAATGGACATCGAACCGGAGATTCTTTTTCTTGGCCTGCTGTTCAAAATGGCGGAAAATATGGTTGCTGAGGTCCTGTAAAGAGACCGGTTCAAGAACAGGAGTCATTTTGCCGACCTCCAGCTTGGCCAGATCGAGAATCTCATCGATCAGCTGCAGCAGATCCTTGCCTGCTGAGAAGATGGTATGCACATATTCCAGCTGTTTCTTCTCAAGATTGCCTTCCTTGTTCTCGGCGAGGATCTGCGAGAGAATCAGCAGGCTGTTCAGCGGTGTGCGCAGTTCATGCGATACGTTGGCGAGGAATTCCGATTTATACTGGGCAGCCATGAAGATTTCCTGGGCCTGCGCCTGAATTTCTTCCTTCTGCTGCTCGGTAAGCCGGACTTGGAGCAGCAGCTGATCATTGGAGGCCGCTAGCTCTTCTTTCTGGGTCAGAAGCTCGTCGGCCTGAGCCTGGAGCTCGTCGGTCTGGGCCTGGAGCTCGTCGGTCTGGGCCTGGAGTTCTTCCGTTTGAGCTTGAAGCTCCTCAGTCTGTGCCTGGAGTTCTTCCTTCTGATCCAGAAGTTCATTCGTTTGGGCCTGAAGCTCTTCAGCCTGATCGGCAATCTCGGCTTTTTGGCGTTCTGTAAGCTGGAGCTGCTTCTGCATATCGCGGTTCGCGGCCGATAATTCATCGGCTTGTGCCTTGATCTCTGTCGATTGCCGGCTGGTAATCTCCATTTGCTGCTGGAGCTCCAGATTGGAGGCGTACAGTTCTTCCGTCTGCTGCCTCAGCTCATCGGCCTGGGCTTCAATCTCGGCTTTTTGTTCCTCTGTCAGCTCCATTTGCGCCTGAAGCTCTTCATTGGAGGACAGCAGGCTCTCGGCCTGCATCTTCAGCTCTTCTCCCTGATCCTGCAGCTGATCCGTCTGCAGCCGCAGCTCCTCGGTTTGGGCCATAAGCTCTTCGGTCTGTGCCTCCAGCTCTTGGGTCTGTGCCGTCAGTTCCTCGGTCTGCGCTTCCAGCTCGTCCTTCTGCAGCCGGGTTTCGCTCAGCAGCTCTTCAATTCTGGCCACGCCGGCCAAAGTATTGATCAGCACCCCCATGTTTTGACCCGCCCGCTCGATCAGCTGATGCTCCTTATAACCGAACGGGTGCAAAGCGGCCAGCTCCATTACGGCGACCACTTCCCGCTCATGCATGATCGGAACTACGATAAGCGAAGATGGGGAAGCTTCACCCAGCGCGGAATGGACTTTGATATAATGCTCCGGAAGATCCTCCAGCACGATGGTCTGCTGATCCACCGCGCATTGTCCGACCAGTCCGCTGCCCAGCTGAATGGGTTCGCGGCGGCCTGCCGATTCGTCAAAGGCATAGCCGGCTGCGAAGTTTAGCTGACCGCCCTGCTTCAAATATACGGCTCCATAGCTTCCGCCGACAGCGGCAGCCAGCCTGCCGATAAATACACGCGCTGCCGTCTGCAGATGCACCGATCCCTGAAGCTGCATTGCCATCTCTGACACTTGCGTATTAATCCAGGCCTGCTCCTCCGCTTTCATGCGCAGTTCGCGTTCTTCAGCGGACCTGTGGTGAAGATCGGCTGCCAGCTTGTAGTAAGAAGCTGCGAGCAGTCCGAATTCATCCTTGCGTACGGTTGCCGCGGCTGCAGGATTAATTGTCCCGTCGGCGATATCCCGGGAGATGTTCGTAATCCGGTCCAGCCCGTGGTCAATATTCCGGTGAATGCTGAAGATGAGGCCTATTCCAATCAGAATCCCGCCCCCGCTTAATCCATTAATGAAGATACGCGGAATGCCTTCCAAATAGAGTGAAGATATAATAATCATACTGCCCAGCAGCAGTATAGTAACCGATGTTGCTAACCAAACCTGTTGTTTAATCCTCATAGTTCGCCGCCTTTGTTCAGTTAATACTACTAAATATATATAAGTATACTTTTAATAGACGCCCGGCGATATAGAGGACACAGAGAAAACACCGGAAAACCTGGTTTTTACAAGGTTTCCGGTGTTATTTGCCAGTTTAAGCGTGATTGCATTTCCCGGCAGGCGGCGGCGTCAGCGCCGCCGCCTGCCGCCCTGACGCCGCCGGGCAGCAGCCCGGTTCGAAGCAAGGCCGCCTGCACCGCCGCCGACCGCCTGCTGCTGCTTGGATCCGGGACTCTCGATGGCGGCATTGGTTCCGCCCGAGCTGTAGGTTCCGCTGCCGCTGCCGACCTGTGTGGCCGAGGAGCTTCTGCTGCCCCCCGGAAGCTTCACGGTCTGGTTGTTCACGACGATGACAATCTCCTTCCCCCAGCCGTGCGGATGAATCAGGGGGGCGTGATGTCGTCTGCCACGCTGTCCCTTACAGCCTTTATTGCCCTTACTGCCCCTGCTGCCTATGTTCGCCGCCGTCCCCCCGGCTCCGACACTCTCCTGCTGGCGGGTATAGGGCGAAGCAATGGCAGCATTGCTGCCCGCTGCGCTGCTCCGGCCGGCGCCGCTGGCAATCTGTGTGGTATTGGCTGCGTTGGTATATTGGTTATTGATAACAAACACCAGCCGGCTGATGCCGGCCAGCGGGGTGCGGGTAACAATCCGCTGCTTCCCTTTTTGAATAATGACAGTTATCCGGTCTTTTTGCTTAGCCATTCGTATCATGCCTCCCTGCACAGGTTTTCCTTATCATTAATGCGCAGAGGAAGGAAGGGTGAGGAATACAGGCGCTGTCCCCCCATAAACAAACGGTTGCCTAGTGAGCAGGGAGAATCGATGATGAAATACGCGTGTATTTCATGAAACACTTTGAAATTCACAGCAAATATACTTAAAATTTTGCTTGTAAGGATCATACAGAGCGTGTAAGATATACGAAGGTTTTTAAAAACAGACTTATCATAATACCTCATATAATCTTGGGAATATGGCCCATAAGTTTCTACCGGATGACCACTGTAATTATCCGACTATGAGTGAAATAGCGCATCTAGGGTTCCGTTTCTTGTGCTGCGGCAGGGGAAGGACTGGTCCAAGCGATGCGGACACGCTTATGTGTTACACCACTAAGGGACAAAAACCCAGAAGGACAGATTCACTTGAGAGAAACACTCAAGGGGATCTGTCTTTTTTATTTTAAAGGAGGAAGAATCGCTGTAATGAAAGTACTGGAGGAACGCATTAGACAAGAAGGCTTAATTCTATCGGAGACTGTGCTGAAGGTAGATTCGTTTCTGAACCATCAGGTGGACACGGAGCTTGCGCTGCAAATCGGGCAGGAATTCAAAGCTATCTTCGGAGACCAGCCCATCACCAAGGTGCTGACTGTAGAGGCCAGCGGCATCCAGTTCGCCATGGCTGCAGGCATTGCGCTGGGTGTGCCGTTTATTTATGCCAAGAAAAAGAAGGCTGTTACCCTCTCCGAGGCAGTCTATTCCGCACCGGTGCATTCCTTCACCCGTCAGGAAGACTACCTGATCAGCATCTCGCAGAAGTATCTCGGACCTGGCGACAACGTGCTGATTGTCGATGACTTTCTGGCTACCGGCGCAGCGCTTGTAGGACTTTGCGATATCGTGGAGGAGTCCGGGGCGCAGCTGATGGGAGTCGGCTGTGTCATTGAGAAGAGCTTCCAGGAAGGACGCAGCCTGCTGGAGCAGCGCGGAATTCCGGTACATGCCCTGGCGCGGATTGCTTCGATGTCTCCGGGGGAAATTCACTTTATAGATAATCCCTGCACCGGCACTGCCCGTGCGGAAGAATTAATTAAGGAGAGTGCAGGATGCTAAGCAAACAGAAGATATTCGCCCTCGGGCTTCAGCATGTGCTGGCTATGTATGCCGGAGCTGTGATTGTGCCGCTGGTGGTCGGCGGGGCACTGAATTTGAACGGAACGCAGATGGCGTATCTGATCGCAGCGGATCTGTTCACCTGCGGACTGGCAACGCTGCTGCAGATTATGGGCAGCAAGTATTTCGGAAGCGGCCTTCCCGTTGTACTCGGCTGTACCTTTACCGCAGTCAGCCCGATTATCGCTATCGCTTCAGGCTCCAATCTCCCGACAGCGTACGGGGCTATTATTATCTCCGGTCTGTTCGTTGTACTGGCAGCCCCGATATACGGGAAGCTGCTGAAATTCTTCCCTACAGTAGTAACCGGCTCCGTAGTAACTATCATCGGGCTCTCGCTGATCCCGGTAGCGATGAATAATGTGGCCGGAGGACAGGGCAGCGCTGATTTCGGCCAGCCCCGCAATCTGCTGCTGGCCCTGATTACACTGCTCGTAATTCTGGCGGTGAACCGCCTGACTACAGGTTTCCTGCGTTCCGTATCTGTACTGGTAGGTCTGGTTGTCGGAACCGTAATCGGCTATGCCATGGGCATCGTACATTTCTCTACAGTGACTACGGCCTCTTGGGTGAGTGTGGCCCAGCCATTCTACTTCGGCTGGCCGCAGTTCAGTATTACGGCGATCTTCACGATGATTATCGTTAATATTGTGTCCATGGTGGAATCGACGGGTGTGTACTTTGCCGTGGGCAAGGCAACGGATCAGCAGGTAGAACAGAAGCAGATCGTGAACGGCCTGCGTTCTGAAGGGCTTGCCATCATGCTCGGCGGATTGTTTAATGCGTTCCCTTATACGGCGTTCTCCCAGAATGTCGGCTTGCTGTCGCTGACCCGGGTGAAGACGCGCAATGTTATTTTTGCCGCCGGCGGAATTATGATCGTGCTCGGGCTGCTGCCGAAGCTGGCAGCGCTGACTACAGTCGTGCCAAACGCGGTGCTTGGCGGGGCGATGATTGTCATGTTCGGATCGGTTGCTGCATCCGGCATGTCGATTCTCTCGGATGTTGACCTGCGTAAGGACGGCAATCTGCTGATTGCCGCCTGCAGTATTGCTGTCGGTCTCGGCTCTGCTGTGCTGCCGTCTATGTTCGACCAGCTGCCGGAGTTCGCCAGAATGCTGCTGCAGAACGGGATCGTCTCCGGATCTCTGACAGCAATTATTCTTAATATCTTTCTGTCCAAAACCCAGGAGAGCACAGCTTCCGCAGTCGCCGCTCCGGAGGTAAAGTAAAATATTCCTAAAATTTTAACCTAATAAGATAAGCAGCCGATTCCGAAATAAATGGGAATCGGCTTTTTTTATTGCACTTAAATAAACAGAATTTAATGTATAATTTATACAATGACAGCTAGAAGGGAATGGCATGGGGCATGAAAAAATATTGGCTTAGTATTCTAGGCAGTCTGGTGCTGGTGTTGATCATTCCATTGCTCTCTATCCTCCAGACTCTCCATATAAACCGCGGAATGCCGCAAGCCCGGCAAGGGATGATCGATCTGCGCAGCTGGGACTTCCGCAAAGACGGTGTTGTGAAGCTGAACGGGGAATGGGAGCTGTACCGCGGTGCGCTGCTTATGCCTGAGGCGTTCTCCCCGGAGCGGAGGAACCCGGTCATGCCTGCCGTGTCCGGAATGGTTCATGTTCCCGGGAAATGGAATCCTTATATATCCGTCACCGGTGAACCCGCAGCCAAAGGGTACGGCACTTACCGTCTGCAGGCCAGGATTGCCTATGGGGAAGCCGTAATATACGGTCTGCGCACCAGCAACATCCGTACGGCAAGCCGGGTCTTCGTGAACGGGCAGGAGATTGGCAGCAGCGGCAGCCCCGCCCCCATGGCTTCTGAGGGGAGGCAGAATAATATACCCTATACGGGGTTTGCTTCGGTGACCGGAGATACCATGGAGATTATTGTACAGGTGGCGAATTACAGTTACTCCTCCGGCGGTATCGTTCTGCCGATTGTCATCGGCGATCAGGCCTCTATTCTGAAGCACCGCGAATTTGCGCTGTTTGTAGACGGCGGAGCGCTGTTCGGATTTATTATTCTTTCTTTATTCCTGCTGATGTTCTCCAAGGTAAGAGAGAGCCGGGGGGTCACCCTCTATCTGGGTCTATTCTGCATGGCGGCCTTTGTCTACATTCTGACCCACGGCGAGAAGCTGATCGCGGCTGGGCTTCCCGGGCTTCCGTATGAAGTTGTGCTCAAGCTGCAGCTGGCTTCTTCCACGCTGGTCTACTATTATCTGCTGCGCTATGTCGCCAATTCCGTGAATTACCCGATGTCTATTGCAGTCATTAAGGCCTCTAAAATGATTACGAGCGTGCTGCTGCTGATCTCTATATTCATGCCGGCCTATCTGTTCAGCTATCTGGAGGGCCTGCTGCTGACCTGGGGCTCGGTAAGTATCGGCTTTGTGCTCTACTCTATGGTTCAGGGGACAAGACGGAATCCGAAAAATATGTTCCTGATGATGGTCAGCATTGAGAGTCTCAGCGTCGTTATTATCTGCTATCTGGTCAGTTTTATGAACCTGTCATTCAGCTATTTTATAATCTCTTATGAAATTGTCCTGTTCGGATTCGTTCAGGCGATTGTTATGACCCGGCAATATGCGTCGTCTTTCCTTGAGGTGGGGCAGCTGTCACGCAGGCTGCAGACACTGGATGGCTTGAAGGACGACTTCATCTCCGATACTTCCCATGAGCTCCGCAAGCCGCTGCAGGGAATGGTCAACATGGCCCAGACACTGGCGCAGGGTGCGGCAGGTTCCGTGAGCAGTGCCCAGAGTGAGCAGTTGCTCATGATTGTCTCGACGGGCAAGCGGCTGTCTGCCTTAATCAATGATATGTCTGACTTCGCGAAGCTGAATCACGGTTCGCTGTTTCTGCGCCGGCAGGCGGTGGATCTCCGCACCGCGGCTGTCTCCATTATGGAGGTGACGCGCCAGGTATACGGAAAGGACAATCTTGAATTCCGCCTGGACCTGCCCGGCAATCTTCCCCTGCTGGAGACGGATGAACAGCGCCTTGCTCAAATTCTGCATAATTTATTGGCAAATGCCGTCAATTATACGCCTCAGGGCGTGATAACGCTGTCTGCAGAGGTTAAAGAAGAGTATGTTGCCATTCTTATCACGGATACGGGGCAGGGGATTGCTCCTGAGCGTTTGCATTCCATCTTTGATGCCTATGATCCAAGCGGACCCGCAGCCCAGAAGGCCTACCGGGAAAACGGCCTCGGTCTCAGCATTACCCAGAGGCTGGTTGAGCTGGCCGGAGGAGAGATAGAGGTGCATTCGGAGCTGGGGCAAGGCTCTGTCTTCCGCTTCACGCAACCCATCCTGCGGAGAAGCCAAGCTCTGCTGGAGCAGGAGTATCTGGAAATTACCGGCTGGGAGACGGCAGCGGCAGTCCAGCTGCCGGGAGAAGAGCCGGTCCTTCCGCCGCCTGCGGAATGCTGCTTCATTCTGGTTGTGGATGATGATCCTGTCAATCTTCAGGTGCTGGTTAATGTGCTGCAGCTGGAGAATCATTCGGTGATTACGGCCAGCAGCGGGGCCGAAGCTATAAGTAAAATACAGCAGTACCCTGAACTCGATCTTGTCATTGCAGACTGGGTGATGCCGGAAATACCCGGATTGTTATTATGCAAAACGATCCGTGAACGGTTTGTTCTGTCGGAGCTGCCGATTCTGGTGCTGATGGCGAGCAGCCGTCCCGAGGATATCCAGGCTGCGTTCGAGGCCGGAGCCAATGATTATCTGAGTAAGCCGGTGGAGCTGCGCGAGTTCAGGGCGCGTGTGCAGACACTGCTCGATATGCGCAAGTCTGTCCGGATATCCGTTCAGGCGGAGATTGCCTTCCTGCAGGCCCAGATCAAACCGCATTTCTTGTATAATGCGCTCAATGCGATCATCTCCGTATGTCCGGTAGACCCGGATAAGGCCACTGATCTGCTGCTGGATCTCAGCCAGTACCTGCGGAGCAGCTTTGACTTCCAGAACCGGGGACAGACCGTTCCTGTTGAGAAGGAGCTGGGGCTGGTTCAGTCCTATCTTGCCCTCGAGCAGGCGCGGTTTGACGAGCGGCTGAATATCGAGTTCGATGTCCCGGACGATATTATGGGGCTGGTTCCGCCGCTCAGCATTCAGCCGATTGTAGAGAATGCCGTCAACCACGGGCTGATGCAGAAGGAGGCTGGAGGGACAGTGCGGCTGTCGATTCAGCTGCTGCCCGGCCAGCTTGTAGTTGCCGTCAAAGATGATGGTGTCGGGATGTCTCCGCAGCGGATAGCGGAGGTTCTGTCAGAAGAGCGGACAGAGGGCGGCATCGGATTGCGGAATATTCAGCGCCGGCTGCTCAAAATGTACGGAACAGGCCTTAGTATTCACAGTGTGCCCGGCCAGGGGACAGCGATATCTTATACAATTCCCAGGTAATTGACAACTCGAGAACGATGACATGAGGTGAGTCCTTTCAATGAAAGCGATACTAATCGATGATGAAAAGCCTGCATTGCAGCATCTGGAGCGCCTGCTCCTGAAAGACGGACGTCTGGAGATTACCGGCAAGTATACGTCGGCTAGACGGGGACTGGAGCATCTGGAGCAGGAGAAGGCGGATATCGTCTTCCTGGATATAGGCATGCCGGAGATGAACGGGCTGGAAGCCGGCGAATATATTGCCGGTCTGGACCGGAGCACGCGGATTGTCTATATCACAGCATACAGTGAGTATGCTATTGAGGCTTTTGAACTGAACGCCGCCGACTATCTGCTGAAGCCGGTAACCTCCCAGCGCCTTAGCAAGACGCTCGAACGCCTGGAGGTTCGCATAGAGCAGAATGAAGCGCGTGTGGAGACGCTCCCGGAGCCTGCAGCTGCCGTCAAGCAGCTCTCGATTCTCTGCTTCAAACGTCTCGAGTTCATGGACAGCACGGAGCCCGGGCGCAAGATGCAGTGGAGAACCAGCAAAGCGCAGGAAGTGTTCGCCCTGCTGCTCCATAACCGCGGCCAATGGATTCTTAAGGATACCATTGTGGATTGGGTCTGGCCGGACTTCCAACCGGAGAAGGCAGTAACCAACCTGCATACAACGGTGTACCATATCCGTAAACTGCTTAAGGCCTGGGATATGGACGTGCAGGTTGAGTTCTCGCAGGAGCGGTACAGGCTGACCAAGGAGAATGTGCTGCTTGATCTGGAAGAGTTCGAGCAGGGATACTGCAGTACCTCTGTGGAATCGGAAGAGGAATGGGTGCGCAGAGAAGCGGTGCTGAGTCTGTACCGCGGAGATTATCTGGAAGAACATCATTATGACTGGGCAGAAACGCGGCGCAAGGAATTGCAGGTCCGCTTCATCCGCATGTCGCTGCATTCGGCCGAATATGAATTATCCTCCGTACGTCCCCGGCAGGCACTGGACAGGCTGCTGGTTCTGCAGGCACTGGACCCGTATTCCGATCAAATCTGCCGGCTGGTGCTGAGAAGTTACGCCGACCTGGGAGATTTCATCGGGTTTAGGAAACACTATGATAAATATAAGGAACTGCTGCAGCGGGATTTAGGCATCCGGCCGGATCATGTCATAGACAGCTGGGTCCAGAAGGTGCTATAAATCAGCCGGGGGCATTCATCCTAAGGACATTGCCATTATTATTTGTTAGGCATAGAATTTAGTTGAGCCTGAACAGATAATATAGATAGGGATGGAGTAATGAACGACAAAGTTGTAATGCCCCTATGGACCTTTTGCCTGTTTATCGTTGTTATGAACACCACTATGTTTAATGTATCGCTGCCCACAATTATTCAGGATCTGCAGATATCAGCGGACCTGGGCTCGTGGATCATATCGAGCTATTCCATCGGTTATGCCCTGTCAACTGTAATCTACAGCAGGCTATCTGACCTGGTGCCGATCCGCAGACTGCTGACCATCGGCCTGACTACGCTGGGTCTGGCCTCCGTCTGCGGATTATTCGCGCACAGCTTCAGCATCCTGCTGTTGACCCGTATCCTGCAGTCTGCAGGAGCAGGAGTTATGGCAGGCCTCGGACTTGTGCTGGCCAGCCGCTATGTTCCTGTCGGGAGACGCGGCGCAGCTATCGCCATGATCTCCGCAGGCAGCGCGATGGCATTCGGGCTCGGGCCGATTATCGGCGGTCTGATCAGCCAGTATTTCGGCTGGAACGGCCTGTTCGGCATCACCTGCCTCGTGCTGATCGTTCTGCCTGTGCTGCTGCATCTGCTGCCGAAGGAACAGCCCCAGCCTGCCGCTTTTGACGTGACGGGGGCGGCCCTGACGGTTCTTAACGCAGGCAGCCTGCTGCTGGCGGTCACCAGCCAGTCCTACCTGTGGCTTGCGGCCAGTGTAGTGTCGCTGCTTATTCATGCCCGCCATCTGGCCCAAGCGGAGAACTCCTTCATTAACCCTCAGCTGCTGCGCATGCCCGGGTATCTGAAGCTGACTGCGATCGGGTTCTGCATTCTGGTGCTGAACCTCGGCAATCTGTTCCTCATGCCGCTTGCCCTGGCGGGCCTATTCCATGAATCGGCGCTGAGCATCGGCTTGTTCATTGCGCCCGGAGCGATTCTGTCCGCGATTCTGACCCGCTACGTCGGCCACTGGATAGACCGCTACGGCAACCTCCGGTTCCTGGTTATCGGCCACGGGGTGCTTGCCGCTGTCCTGGCCGTCTTTGCCATGAAGCTGTCCGTTTCCCCGTTCATTCTGCTCGCGGGTTATCTGTGCTTCTCGCCGTCATTCTCGGCGACCATGGCTTCCCTGAACAATGAGGCGTCGGGCATTCTTCCCCGCAGCTGGATCGGCTCCGGCATGGGGCTGCTGCAGCTGATCCAGTTCTTCGGCGGCTCCGTTTCTGTCGCCGCCCTCGGCTTGCTGCTGCATGCTAAGCGGAACCTGGAGCCTGCCGCCGCCTACAAGCATGTTTACATTCTGCTGTTTGTGGTGAGTTTATGTTCATTAAGCCTGGTGCTGTGGTACAGATATTCCAGGCTGCGCGAGTTGAAACGAAATAATAGCGGCAGCGTATCAGAAGCATAAGATCGTTCAGAAGGGATTGGTATGGAGTGGATAATGGAATGAATGTCATCCTGTTTGAGAAGATGCCCGAAGGCGAGCTGCAGATTATTGAGGAGCGCGTCTGGAGCATGAACATGATTACGGCCCTGGAGCATGTGAATTATATAGTCGTAGGCGGCCGTGAGTTCGAGGCGGTAGAGGGCCGGCTGAATGTGGACGAAGGGAAGCTTGAGCTTCTGCTGGTTCCGATGCGTACCGAAGGTTAAAGAACATTATCAGGAAAGGAGGGCCCAAGTTGGCAAAAGACGAAAATGTTAAAGAACCTGCTGTAAGCAGGCTGTTCACCCCTGACGGCAAGCCGATCCGCGTATTGTCGACCTCGCTCGGCATTGCCCTGCTGGCCAATGCGTTATTTATTCCCGGAGGCGCTGGTGCCAGCGGGAGTACCGGCGGTACAGGGGATGAACCGAAGCTGGTGTCCTGGTCTACCGAGGAAGTTAAGAATTATTTCGACAAAAATGTTGACTGGAATATTCCCTATCCGGATGAGAATCAGGAAGAGACTGTCCAGGAAGGACAGGGAGCGGTAACATCAGGCGGGACAACAGTAATCAACAACTATGGCGGTTATAACTCGGGATTCGGCTGGGATGATGTGCTTCTGTACCACATGCTGTTCAACAGCGGCTCTTTCTACTCTTCAAGAGGGTGGTACAATGACCGGCCGACTTATTACGGAGGCACACGCACTGCCTATAAGCCGCCAACCTACAGCAGCGGCAGCTTCCAGAACAAGCCTGTAGCCGGATCAGTGGTGAAACCGAAGACCTCGACTTCATCGACCGGCTCCATCACCAGAAGGAAAACCTCTTCGAAATCAGGCGGAATCGGCGGCACCTCCAGCGGGCTGGGCTCGGGCAAATCAAGCTCATCCACGTCCAAATCCAGCTCCAGTAAAAGCTCCGGCAAAAGCTCAAGCAAGAGCGGCTTCGGCGGATGATCCCGGCAGAGAGCGTCTTCGAATATCTGGACCAGTCCGCTCTGGAGCGGGCACCCCGGGTACAGCAGCTGCATGAGCTGGGCTTCACCTGGGCTGACCTGGAGGAAGAGGAATATTGGCTGGATGCTATAGCTGTGATGCGCGGTGAGACCTACCGGGAACTGAAGGATGCCTCATCAGGACTGTGGATGATTCTGGATAAGGCGGTCCGCTACGTCCATCTTAAGCATGACCTGTATGATCTGCTGGGAATTCCCCCGGTGCTGTGGCAGATGCTCGACGACTGTCCTGTGCCGGAGCCGGGGCTGATCAGCCGGTATGCCCGATTTGACTTTGCTGTAGCCGGCGACGGAACCATTAAGCTGCTGGAGCTGAATGCGGATACACCGACCGGCTATGTGGAGGCCTCTATCGCCACGCCGTGGATCTGCGCAGAGGCGGGTATCGGGAATCCGAATGCCGCAATGAAGCAGCAGCTTGCAGCAGCCTGGGGCGCTGAACGTCCGGATACGGCAGCCTGTGTTGCCTATGGCAGCCATCAGGAGGATACCGGAACGATAGATGCCCTTGCAGCGCATAGCGGACTGGATATCCGCTGCGTCGATTGTCTGGACCTGTGGATTGATGAAGGTGTAGTGAAGGACGCAGAGGACCGGATCATTGAGCGGATGTTCGCGCTCTATCCGAAGGAGTGGATGGCAGTGGATGAAGGCGGCGACGCCCTGGCTTACGCCATCGAGACCGGGAAGCTACAGCTGTTCAACGGGCCGCATAGTATTATCCTGCAATCCAAGGGGCTGATTGCTGCGGTATGGGGGATGTATGAGCTGGGTCTGCTGTTCAGCGAAGAGGAACGCCAGGTCATCTCCCGTTACATACTGCCTACGTACAATAAGGCGGTATTCTCCGAAAGCTTTGTGTCCAAGTCTGTCTTCGGCCGGGAAGGCGGGTCCGTGCGGATTTTTGATGATAGCGGAACGCTTGAAATAGAGGATGAGGAAGGGTATGACAGCAGTCAGCTGTTCCCGGTGGTCTATCAAAAAAGAGCCGAAATGGCCCGGATTCAGACCAGCGAAGGGGAGCTTCACCTGCTGACCGGTATGTTCGTGATTAACGGGAAGCCCTGCGGGCTGCTCGGCCGGGCTGGCGGACCGATTACAGGCAATGCCAGTCATTTTATCGCGCTAGGAGTGAGGGGGCTTGAAGATGAACAAGGGTAGAGAGGGACGTGCCGCCGGACGCAGATTCCGGGCCGGGGCGCTGACTGCAATGCTGCTTCTGGCAGTCATGCTGCTAAGCGCATGCTCGGGAAACAGTAACAGTGTGTTCCACACCGATACCGAAACAACGGACAGCGTGTCGCGGGTGCCGTGGGATTACCGGGTAGTCGAAGGCAAGGTGGGTGATCTGATCGGCAGCGACATGACCGTACTGCCGGATAACGAGCTGCTGCCGAACGACGGCAATTATGCTACAGGCGACACCGTATGGACACTGCAGTTCATGGATGCGGAGCTGGTAACAGATGCTGATCAGAAGAATGAGATCCGGCTGTCCTCCTGGACCACGCTGAAATCATACGGTGACCAGAAGACGGCAACGGAGGATCTGGCGAATCTGAAGGTGTCCATCACAACGGATGTGGATCTTGTCGGGGTGTACAAAACCCAGTATCAGGACAAAACCAGAAACTTTGCCGTACTCGAGCTGCCTTCCGGCAACCGGATTAAGCAGCCGATTGATGACAAGCGCTATACCGCGCTGGAGAAACAAAAAACAGCCTCCGTGGTGCTGGAGGAAGTACATGATTTCGCCGACTATGATTCGGCCTATGCGAAATTCCGGGGGTGGGCTAATTGACGATCGTTATTAATCTGGTGGTTAGTATTCTGACCATTGTTCTGCTTCAGGTGCTGGGTATGGTTATATTCACCCTGATGACTCCTTTTAAGGATATGGAAGAGCTGAAGAAGGGGAATGTCGCTGTATCGCTGGCCTTTGGCGGCAAGTTCCTGGCCACGGCGATCATTCTCGGCGTAGCGGCATATACCAATACCTCCATCTGGTTCATGATGCTCTGGTTTGCGGTAGGCTATGTCTGTCTAGTTGCCTCTTACTGGATTTTTGAGCTGTTCACTCCGGGCTTCCGGATTTCGGAACAGCTACAGAAGGGGAATGTTGCAGTAGGCGTAACACTCTGCATGGTATTCATTGGAACAGCGTTTGCGGTCAGCAGCCTGATTATTTAAAAGGACCGGCCAGACAGCAGGGCAGCTGCCGTGCCTCGGATGTTCTGGCAGCAGCTGCCCGGCCGGTTTAAGCTAACTACCCGAAAGCAGGGATGAGCGTTGCACTTTCTAATCCGAATTTCCGGTAAGCTGCTTCATCTAAAAAAGAAGTCTATAGGTCTGATCATCCTGGCCTTTGTCATTCTGAGTGCATCCACTGCCTTCCTGCTGGAGCCGGATACTTTTCATAGCTGGTTCAACGCCTTTTATTGGGTGATGACCACCATGGCAACCGTAGGCTACGGTGATTATTTCGCTACTACAGTCACCGGCAAGGTGTTTACGATATTTTTATATATCTTTGGCATCGGTCTGCTCAGTTTGGTTATCGGTAAGATTATCGATGCCATGGGAGAGATGCAGCGCAGGAGAGGAGCCGGAACCTTGAGCTTTCACGGGCATAATCATGTCGTACTGATTAACTGGAACCGCAAAACACAGGCGGCTGTGGATGAAATTCTGTGTTATGACGGGAACTGCAAGATCGTAATTATCGATGAGAACGGCCGTCATCCGCTGGAACAGCTGGAGCAGGTCCACTTTATTAACGGTGATGCCTCCAGTGATGATATCCTGCTGAAGGCGAATATCGGGAGCGCCAGAGCGGCAATTGTGTTCGGCGATACCCGTATAGACGAGGCCTCGCTGAGCGACGGCAAGACGCTGCTGATCGCCTCCAGTATTGAGCGGATCGCCCCGCAAGTACATACCACCGTAGAAATCATGCAGGAGAAGAACATTCAGAACTTCAAGCATGTTCAGGTGAACGAGTTCGTACTCTCCCATGATGCCATCTCCAGACTCGCGGTAAGATCTGCCCTGCAGGAAGGCAATTCTGAAGTGATTACCCAGCTGCTCAGCCGCCAGCATGGTGATGATATCTATGAGATTCCGCGCAGCCGTGCGTGGAATACCTATGGAGATGCCTTTCAGGATCTGCTGCGGCAGGGGGCTACCCTGCTGTCCGACCGCGGTGACCTTGGCATTAACCGTAAGCTGGGGCAGCCGATCCCGGATGATGCCAGGCTTTATATCGTCGCCGATGAGGAGACTTACCGCAGGATCACAAGAGGCTGAACTATATACCATAAGCAGAGCTGCCCGGATCGGAATGATCCGGGCAGCTCTGCTTTTTTTGAAGAAATGGCATAATTTATGAATTAGACACATAATGTTCGCAGAAACAGTAAACAATGTGACATAAATTACCGTTATATTATTATGGCCAATATAAGGACTTGTCTTTTAAGGATGTGATGAATTGGGGAGTACACTCAGCAAGGCGGCTGCAGTGGGTATATCGCTGCTTCTAATCACCTCATGCAGCAGTAATCAGGCCCGGCCCGTACCTTCCGCGGCTACTTCTTCTCCGGCAGTTACTCCTGCGGGAACGAACGTGCCGGAGGAGCCGCTGCTTGACACAGCGGACGAAGAACAGCAATTACTGAAATTCATAGATACGCAGCTCACGGGACCCTATGGGGTATATACGAATTTGCAGGAAACCGGTGAAGCGGCGGAGATGGCTACAGGCCATGAGGTTCTGAGCGAATCGGCCTCGCTTCTGATGAGGGCGGCCGTGCTTAACGGCGATCAGGAGAGATTTGACCAGCAGTGGACGCTGGCCCGCGATACCTTCGATATGGAGGGCGGTTTCAGCTACCGGTTCAGTCCCAAGCAGCAGAAGCAATACACTGTGAACGCAGCGGTAGACGACCTGCGGCTGATCGGCGCGCTGTATGAAGCAGGACAGGCATTTCATCAGCCGGAGTACACGGAAGCAGCCGATAAATATAGCCGGAGATTCTATGATAATAATGTAAAAGATGGATACATGTATGATTTTTATGACAATATTTTCAAAACCACCAACGGGTTCGTAACTTTGTGTTATATTGATCTGAGTGTGTTGCGAAAATTGTCGATATCTAGCGAATTAAGCGGGATATTGTTGAATAATATGGGCGGGATTCTGGAAGACGGATATTTGTCTGACTCCTTCCCGTTCTATGAGACAAGGTTCGATTACAAGACTGGCCAGTACAGCTCCGAACACATCAACACCGTAGAGTCGCTGCTGACCATTCTTCATTTGGCCGAGAGCAACCGGCAGAAGCCGGCGAGCATCCGTTATATCAAAGAGCAGGTTACGGCGGGCACACTGTACGGGCAGTATACACGTGACGGCCAGCGGACGAATGATATCCATTCTACGGCGATTTATGCGCTCACGGCCATGATCGGTGCTGTGCTGGGCGATCAGTCTCTCTATACGGCCAGTATTGAACGGATGAATGAATTCAGAGCCGTGAATGCTGCAAGTCCGCTGTATGGCGGATTCGGTGATGAGGCTGCCGGGCAGGCATATTCTTTTGACAATCTGATGGCGCTCCTCGCTTATTCCTATTCCAACCAACAACTATAGTAACGAAGGTGAATCGGTATGATAGACAACCCAGTGAAAACATCAACCCGGCCCGGCATAACCCTTGCCAGCCTTCGGATTACCCCGGCGTTTGCCGCGGCTTTTGGCGTCTTGCTCGTAACAGTCATCGCGCTCTTTACCGCTCCCTATGTGGGAATGGCAGATAACGGTGACTTTTTCCGGATTATATATAGCAATGGACTGTACTTCAACCTCCCGGATTATGACAGCCAGTATTTCGGGTATTTCATCAAGCAGTTTGGAATCTACCAATACTATAACGAGAACAGCTCGATGCTGGTCTCCTCCCAGTCCCTGTTTATCAAGCTGGCGCTGTTCGTCAATAAGCTGGTATTCAGCAAGGAAGTGTTCGATATCCGGTTTCAGGCCGCGATCTATACGCTCCTGTATGTGGCTGCTGTCTACCTGCTCATTGAAGCCGTTACGTTCAAGATGTCCCGGAAGCGGGGGATGATTGTTGCGGCTCTGGCAGTTTTTATCTTCGGGGACACGGGATATACCGCCTACTTCAATTCGTTCTTCGGCGAAAGCCTGGTAATGGTCACGATGATTCTGGTGTTCGCTTCATGGCTGCTGCTGTACCGCAAACGATACAACGATTACGCCATGCTGGCGGTACTTCTGGTCAGCACGCTGATCCTAACGACCTCCAAGCAGCAAAATGCTCCTGTGGGCATGGTGATTTCCCTGCTCTCTATCTCACTTGTCTGGATCCGCCGGGATAAATTGTTCCGCTGGGTCACTCTCCTGTCCGCAGCCCTGATGATGTTCGCCGGTATTGCCACCTATCTTAATATCTCCAAAGAATTCGTGAATATTAACCAGTATCATGCCATGACCCGCGGAGTACTGATGGAATCAGAGAATCCGGAGACCGCGCTTCAATCCTTCGGGATTAATGAACAGTACGCAATCCTCAAAGAGAATACCTATTATGACCAATACGGGACCGTGGATGTGAAATCGGATCTGCTGGAAAAGGATTTCTACAGCCAATACGGTTTTGTCTCGATTCTGAAATATTATGTTACGCATCCGGACCAGCTGGGCTCGATTCTCGATACGGCTGCCGAAAGCGCCTATACGATCAAGCCGGCGGCGATGGGGAATTATGAGAAATCTGCTGGCAAGGAGTTTCGGGCGCAGAGTCATTTCTTCAACGTGTACAGTACGCTGAAGGAGAAGCTGGCTCCCCGCACCTTTGCCTTCATCCTCCTCTGGATGGCTGTGATTACAGGTGTCTATATGCCTTCCTTCGTGAGCGCGGTCCGGGCGCGGGACTACCGGGGAATGCAGCGGTTGTTCGTGATTCTGGCTACAATGCTAGTCGGATTGTCCGGCATTGTAGTCTCCATTATCGGAGCAGGCGATGCCGATATTGCGAAGCATGAATTCCTGTTTACCTTAGCCTTTGACCTGATCACTTTCCAGGTTATATCGAGCGTCATTGGCCGCGGAATCTCCTCCCGGAAATCCATGCCGGCTGCACCGCCTTCCGTGCCGGCCCCAGAATACGCTGCCCTGAATAATGGGGTGAGTATTTGAAACGCGGAGGAATTATCGTTCTGCTGCTGCTCCTGGCAGGGAACCTCCTGCTGCCCGCCCCGGCGGCTTCCGCCGCCGCGTCACCTGCCGCCGCCGCGTCACCTGCCGCCGCCGCGTCACCTGCCGCTGCGCAGCATATTCTGCTGCTCTATGACAGCCTGGCGAAAGGCACGGGGAAGGAAGGGAATGTGGCAGAGCTGCAGCGGCTGCTTGCCGCCTACAGTGCACAGGTTACGCTTAAGAATATATCCGATTATGAGCAAGGCAGCCTGACTGCCTACTCCGGAATGATCACCGTCATTAACAGTGCGGAGCTGAAGATTACGAATAGCGCTTATCTGCAGGACGCAGCGGGCTATAAAGGATCTGTGATGTATGTCGGATACCGGCCGCTGGACCGCGTGCAGCAAGCCTTGCAGCTGAAGACAGACATCTGGCATGGAGCCAGCGCAAGCCTCTCCATCGGCGGGTTCACCGGCATTCCGCTGGAAGTGGAAGAAATGCCTTATATTACTGCTTCACAGGGCGGCCGTACGTACGGCGGGTGGTCTTTTGAAGATGGCGGGGTGCAAATGCCCTACGCGGTAAGCCGCGGCGAATTTACTTATATGCCCTATCTGAAGCAGGGCGATTTAAGCAGCATGGCCGCGGCTTATGTATTGAAGGATTGGCTGAAATCCTCCGCCCGGCCCCGTACGTATCTGGTGCTCAAGGAGATCTATCCCTTCTCTGATCTCGAGCTGCTTGAGCAAACGGCAGACAGGCTGTACCAGAGCGGAATTCCATTCATCGCCAGTGTCCGGCCGGTATTCGGAAATACTGATTTTCCGGCGATGAAGCGGTATCTGGAAGCCCTGAGAACGGTGCAGTCCCGCAACGGCAGCATTGTAGTCAATGCTCCGGCGGTCAGACCGCCGATTAGCCTTAGTGACCGGTCGCTGCATGACAAGATGAACAGCTTCATCAATGTGCTGGCAGAGGGCGGTGTAGCTCCGCTGGGTATGGCTGCAGAAGGCTACTGGACGTATGACAAGGAGTATTCTACGGCGGGTATGGGCTTCTTCGACTCGGCGGTACTCTACGCGGATGAAGAAGCCAGATATATGGAACAGACGGACACCTCGGTGACCTTCCCGTCCACCCTGTACAGTCTGCCGCTGGAATTCCTGCAAGGGATCAGCAGGACCGGCAAGGCGATGCCGGAGCTTCCGCTGAATGCGGCAGTTACTGTCGACTTGCCTGAGGATGAGGCTGCACTGGACAGTCTGATGCAGAATCTGGGGGAAGAGTGGTATACGTTCGCCGACTATAAACGAGAGGCCCATAACGTTGTTACAGACATCAATACCATCGAATCAGCGGATGGGGTAATTTACATTAACGGCAACAATCTGAATGTTGACTATACCCCGCAGACAGTCGCAGCCGATTACCAGTACCAGGAGAAGCAGGCTACAAGCTTCAACAGGCTGTTCAGCGTGCAGAACCGGTTTTTTATTATTGTGATCCTGATTGCACTGCTCTTGTTCGGAGGGCTGCTTACGATCGGCTACAGGCTCTACCGGAGGAAATATTTGAAATAAGGAACCCGGAAAAATCAAACAACATTAGGAGAATAATATGACGGTCTCAGACGTGCTGATGGTCATTGCGGTGATCTGCATCTGGTCACTGCTGCTGGTGAATGTAGCGCTGATTATAGCGGGCTACCTGTACTATATTGAAACTGAAAATAAGGCAGTGCCGGAGATCAGGGGTGAGTATCCGATGGTGACGATTATGGTCCCTGCGCATAACGAGGGCGTGGTCATCAGCAAAACCGTGGAATCCCTGCTGGCGCTGGATTACCCGCATGACCGGTATGAGATCATCGTCATCAACGATAATTCCTCGGATAACAGCGCGGAGCTGCTGGGCGATATCCAGCGGAGGAATCCGCAGCGCAATCTGATCATCATTAATACGGATGCTATTACCGGCGGCAAAGGAAAATCCAATGCGCTGAACATCGGCTTCACCCGCAGCAAGGGGGAGCTCATTGCCATCTATGATGCCGACAATACACCGGAACGTACCGCTTTGCGCTATCTTGTGGCTGAGATCATGAATGACTCCACCCTGGGAGCAGTGATCGGCAAGTTCAGAACCCGCAACCGCGATGCAAGCCTGCTGACCCGGTTTATTAATATTGAGACCCTGTCGTTTCAATGGATGGCGCAGGCCGGCCGCTGGAAGCTGTTTAAGCTCTGTACGATTCCGGGAACGAATTTCATTATGCGCAGGTCTATTGTAGAGAGTATCGGCGGCTGGGATGTCAAGGCAATTGCCGAGGATACGGAGATTAGCTTCCGCATTTATATGATGGGGTACCGGATCAAGTTCCAGCCGAAATCGGTCACCTGGGAGCAGGAGCCGCAGACGGTGAAGGTCTGGTTCAAGCAGCGGACACGCTGGGCGAAGGGGAATATCTATGTCATTGTGAAGAATCTTCCGCTCCTCTTCGACCGGAAGGCGGCGAAGATCCGCTTCGATATCCTGTATTATGTGTCGATCTATTTCCTGCTCCTGATCTCGCTGGTCACCTCTGATGTTCTGCTTGTCCTCCATGCGATGGGGTATGTCCATACGACCATTGCCGGGCTCAGCAGCTTCCTGTGGCTGCTCGCCATTGTTCTGTTCGTGGTCGGAATCTTCGTTACGCTGACTACGGAGAAAGGCGAGATGAGCCTGTCGAACCTGTGGATCATTCTGCTGATGTATGTTTCGTACTGCCAGCTGTGGATGGTGGTCGCCGCTTATGGACTGTATAACTATCTCAAAGACGTCATTTTCAAACGGGAAGCCAAATGGTACAAAACCGAGCGCTACTGAAGCGCCGGAGGAGAAGAAATAAGCGATACAGGAGATACGGAACATGATGAAAAAACAGATAATGATAGGGCTGATTTGCCTCTCCCTTTTCCTGGTTCAAATTCCTGCGGCACTGGCAGCAGCAGTGCTTCCCGGTGACGCCACGATGACTTACGAGACTTCATTTACGGGCAGCGAGATCTCTCTAACGGGGACAAGCTCCCAGCAGCAGTATTTCACAGTCATGGATTACTGGAACGTCGATGCGGTGAACATCAGGCTGCATTTTCAGGTGTCACAGATTAATGCGGAACAGCAGTCAAGTGTGACACTGTCGCTTAACGGCATTCCGTTCTACTCCTTCAGACCGTCCGCTGAGAATAACGGGGAGCAGAGCCTGAGCGTTCCGGCGCCTAAGGGCTTCCTTAAGGAAGGCAGCAACACGCTGAGTATCCAGGGGAATCTGAAGACCGATACGGAGGGTTATCAGCTCTGCAGTGTAGACAATACGCAGGACAGCTGGCTGCATCTGTTCAATACCTCCAATATATCCGTGAAGTACGCGCCTAAGGCGATTACGGGCGGGATTGCGGATTTCAGTGCCAGATTCTCGGGAATGGATACGGTGAAAAGAGGACAAAGCCTGCTGGCCGTGCCGGAGAATGCCACCGGCTCTGAACTGGAGAGCGCGACCTACGCCCTGTCGGGCTTCGCCAAAGGCAATACGCTGAACGATAAGACGATTCCGCTGCTGCCCTACCGTGAGGATACCCTGAAGGACAAGCGTGCAGTGGTGCTTGTAGCGATGTATGACCATCTTCCGGCCACCTTGAAGAATCTGGTAAGCACTACAGCTGATCTCAGCACCCATGCCGTGATCCAGCTGGTGAACAAGGATTCCTCACCGGTGCTGGTGGTTACCTCCAGGGATGAGAGCCTGCTGATCAAGGCCGGACGCTTCATGGCCAGCGGGGAGCTGCTGAGCCAGATCCGCGAAGACCTGAAGCTTGTGGATGATGCTACCGATGTAGCAGACCCGGCGCCGCCCATCAGCTCCAATGTTACGTTCACGGAGACCGGGGATAAGCTGACCGGACCGAATCATCAGGAGCAGACTTATTTCGTTTCGCTGCCGTCCAACCGCTCGATTGCGGATGACGGCAAAATCAGCCTCGATTTCCGCTATGCGGGGAATCTGGATTTTGAGCGTTCACTGGTGACGGTGAGCATCAATAATACGCCGGTCGGCAGCAAGAAGCTGACGAAGGAGCTGGCTAACGGTGATGTGCTGACTCTGGATGTGCCGCAGAGCCTGAACATCTCCGGCAACTTCTCGATCACGGTGGCGTTTGATCTGGAGATGGCGAATGCCATCTGTACCCCTAATACGGAGCAGATGCCCTGGGCCTATGTCAGCAAGGAATCGATGATGCGCCTGAACACGAAGGACCGCACAGAGCTGCTGCTGAGCAACTATCCGTACCCGTTCCTGCGCGACGGCATCTTCAACCGTGTGGCGGTCGTTCTCCCGCAGGAGATGGATGACTATGCCTATCAGAGTCTGGGCAATATCTTCAACATGCTTGGCCAATATGCCGGAGGCAACACCGGGGATGTCCATTATTACAGCGATGATGTAGCTGCGGATAATCTGAAGGACAACAATATCATTGCCATCGGTACTTATAAGAACAACAAGGTGATCCGCGACAACAACGATAAGCTTTTCTTCAAATACAACAAAGACGGCTCGACCCTGCTGTCCAATGAGAAAATAGCGATTGAGGAGCAGTACGGTGCCGGCATCGGTACGCTGCAGCTGCTGGACTCACCCTATGAGAGCGGACGGGGCCTGCTTGCGGTTACAGCGGTCAGCTCGGAGAGCTACTACCTGGTCTCGAAGCTGATTGCCAGCGAGAAAGACCGCTGGAAGGTCTATGGGGACGGTGTGGTTGCAGACAAAGACGGCCAGGTTAACGCGTACCGCTTCAAAACCCTCTCAGGCGCGGCGAAAGAATCAACAGTGGCGCAGATTATTGAGCGTTCAGATGTGCTGGGCTTTGTGGTTGCGGCTGTTCTTATGATCACGCTGGTCATTGTATCGCTGCTGCTCCTGCTCCGCAAACATATGAAGAAACGTGGTGATAAGCGTGAGACGTAACCGCAGCAGCCTAATCTCTGATCTCGGGTTTCTGGCCTTCCTGGTCCTGATGTTTGCCTGCACCGTATTCATTGCCGGCTCTCCGGATCACTATATCCAGAACATCATTATTCTGAATGTGGCCTTCCTGCTGGCGCTGGTCACGTATTTCACCACGGTAACTGCGGGACTGACGCTGAATCTGGCGTTTATCTTCGGCTACGGCTTCTTCGTGGTCTATCAAACGGTGTCCGAAGGGGCATCTATTGGCGTTAATACGTACTTCTGGCTGATTATGACTCCGCTGATTACAGTCGTCCTCTGGGTGTTCACGTCCAGCAGCCGTGAGCTGCAGGCCGAGAATGAGCGCCTGCAGAAGCGGACGGCCAATCTCGCCACGGTGGATGAGAATACGGATCTGCGCAACAGTATCTCTTTTCAGAAGGATGCCAGCCTGTTCACCGGGATATCGACACGGTATCACATTCCGCTTACACTGCTTGTCGTCAAGGTGAAATACTGGAATGAGATCCGCCGTCTGATTCCGGAAGAGCAGCTGTCCGAAGCGATCTATGATGTCTCCCAGCTCAGCCAGTCCAGTATCCGCACCAATGATGCGCTGTATCTGCTGGACAAGGAGGACGCTACCTGGGGGCTCCTGCTCTTCACGGACCGTGAAGGGGCTAAGATTGTCATTGAGCGGATCAAGCTCCGGCTGCAGGAATTGAATGATACCGAGTTCTCCGGCAAGTATAAAGTGAACCTGGGGCTGAAGATTGGGGCAGTGGAGTATGAGGCGGACAAGATTGAGAATCCGCTCGATTTCATTGTTCAAGCCAAAAATCAGCTTGAATACGATGTATAATGCAGATTAGGGTTCTTGCTTCAATCCAATCTGACAGGAGGACATTATCATGGATATGGGTCTTGGAGGAAAGTCAGTGCTCGTAGCCGCCGCCAGCAAAGGGCTGGGGCTGGCAACCGCACTGGAATATGCGCGTGAAGGCGCGCGCGTGACGATCGCGAGCCGGAGCCTGCCGCAGCTGGAGGCGGCGCGGCAGGCGATTCTGGAGGCCACGGGGCAAGAGGTTGCCGTGGCGGAGATGGATGTGACCCGCCCGGAGGATATTGAACGGGCGGTCCGGACGGCCGCCGAATATGGAGGCGGCCTCGATGTGCTTGTCACGAACGCCGGCGGGCCTCCGGGCGGCAGCTTCGGGGATATGGCCGACGCGGACTGGAGCGGCGGCTTCGAGCTTACGCTGATGAGCACGGTCCGCCTGATCCGCGAAGCGCTGCCGCATATGCGCAGCGCTGGCGGAGGGCGGATTGTCAGCATCAGCTCGGTCTCGATCAAGCAGCCGATCCAGGGGCTGATTCTCTCGAATGTGTTCCGCGCAGGGGTGAACGCGCTGAACAAGAGCCTGGCCACGGAGCTTGCACCCGAAGGCATTCTGATCAACAGTCTGGCGCCCGGACGCATCGGTACAGACCGGATTCTCCAGCTCGACGGCAAACGGGCGGAAGCGTTGGGGACTTCGCTTGAGCAAGTCCAGGCGGAGGCGCTGAAGGGGATTCCGCTCGGCAGAACGGGAACCCCGGAGGAGTTCGGTAAAGCGGCAGTATTTCTCGGTTCTTTTGCCAATACTTATATTACCGGCCAATCCCTGCTTATCGACGGCGGAATGGTGAAATCGCTCTAACGTTCATCCCTAAGCCGGTTGCAGGACAACCCGGTCCGCGGTGCCTGATTGCAGGGTGACAAACCCCCTTTTTTCCGGCTCAAAAGGTTGACTCCAGGCCCGCTTTCACGTATGATAGTATGGCGTGTAAAAATCGGAAGATTTACGCATCTCCCTTCGTCTAACCGGAATTATTAAATAGACCAAGAGATGGCTTCATAATACCATAGAAGTTGTATTAGTACGGAAAGGAGGTTATTACAATGAAAGAAGGCATACACCCTAAGTTCAACCAGGTTATCTTCTTCGATGCAAGCGTAGGCTACAAATTCCTGAGCTCGTCCACCAAGTCTTCCGGTGAAACGATGGAATGGGAAGACGGCAACACTTATCCAGTGATCCGTGTAGACTCCAGCTCCGCATCCCACCCGTTCTACACAGGTAAACAAAGAGATACCGAAACTGGCGGCCGTGTTGACAAGTTCAAACAACGGTTGGCACAGAAGAAATAATGGTATTCCTACTATAGAGGATATTCCCGCATCCATGCAGATGGTGAAGGAGTATCCTCTTTGTTTTGTTTATGCACGCCTGTTTAAGCGGCCTGCGTAGGGGGTATTAATGCTTAGGTGGGAAGTGGAAGGTATCAATTAGACGTTTGGAAGGGCATGCCTGCGTGTTTTCCGAAAGGTAGTTGATTAACCCATGTACTACTTGAAAAGACGGAGAAGATCGAGATTACGCCGATTCTACTCCGGTTTAGCACCCTAGCAACTGGAATCCTGCATAACTATAAATTCGCTTCTCACCTTTTGAAGACTCTACGGGCTGCCCGTAGGGTCTTCGTGTATGTTCAGGCATCTCCATGGAACGGCGGGCGGACGCCTATACCTTGGGTACAGATAGTATTTTTGGAAGAAAGATTCATTTGTACGAAAGAGTAGGATATAATAAGGCAAAGTTATCTCAAAAATAGGAGAAATATGACATGCCGTGGATGCAGGGTTATCCTTATTATTTAGTAATGGGCAGCGTTCTAAGTCTCTACATGGGCATCGGTTCTTTCAAGCACCGCCACACACCGGGAAGATGCTATTTATGGATATTGATGCTGCTGGTCAGCCTGATATTCGCGGCTACGGCCGGAGAGATTCTGTCGGATTCCTTTCAAGCCAAGCTATGGTGGAAGAACTTGCAGCAGGGCCCGCTTTTTTTGAGTGCTATCTTTACCTATGCCGTTATTAAAGAGTATGTTTCCCGTTCCTCTGAGGGTTTGGCCAAGAGGCTTATTTTCTTTTGTATTCCGGTCGTGCTCGATGTTGTGCTGATCTTCACCGATTCCTATCATCATCTGATGCGCAGTGAGGTTGGGCTCGCAACAGTGGCAGATGTTACCGGAATTGCAGTGAAGCCTACAGTGTTAAGCATGATCCTTATTGCATATGACCAGCTGTTCGGGTTGTATGCAGTCTATTTACTGGCGATCTCCCTCCTGAATGCTCCTGCATATTATTTCCGCCGTAATCTGATGCTGCTGCTCGGGCTGGTAATTCCGGTACTGACGGTCCTTCTGCTTCCGCTGCTCAAAATTACGATTACCGGGTTCACAGCGTTTACCTATCTTCCGCCCATCATCGTGGCGTACCTCTCCTTGTTCCGTGATCCACGGCTCTCCTTGTATCCGCTTGCCAAGAATAAAATCTTCGAGAATATGAAAGACGGCATTGTACTGACGGACCGCTATGACCATATCATTGATGTCAATGAAGCTGCGGATGCGATGCTCTCCGGGCTGCTGGAAGAGAAGGCGGACACCTGGAGGGGCCGAAGCATACATCTGCTGCTGAAGCAGTACGGGCAGATTTCGGACCATTATGCCAAGCGGTTGGAAGGCCAGTTCGAGATCGAGCCTTCCGGCAAGGACGGTGCCTGTTTCGGCGTCGCACTTATTGCCACGGAGCGGACCCGCACAGAGAACACAGGCATGCTGATGGTCTTCAGTGATCTTAGTGAGAAGAAGAGGTATGAACGCGAGCTGCTGCATCAGGCTACCGTTGATGATCTGACCGGCCTGTACAACCGCAGGCATTTCATGCGGCTGGTGCAGAATTATTCTGCGCAGCACGGGGCGGGAATGGCGCTGCTGCTGTTCGATATCGATGATTTCAAGTTAATTAATGATACATACGGACATCTGGCCGGTGATCAGGCGCTGGTAGATTTGTCCCGGAAGATTATGAAGGTGTACGAACATAACGGGATTTCCGGCCGGGTGGGGGGCGAGGAGTTCGCGGTCTGCTTCTTTGCCGGCAGCGAGGCCGAGGCCTTGAGAGAAGCGGAGAGTTTCCGCGCTTCCCTGGGCGAGCACATCGTCCTGCTGGACGGGGGGCACAGCATCCAGCTGACCGTCAGCATTGGCATCGCCTTCACTGAGCGCAGCGATGTGACCTTCGAGGATCTATACCGCGAGGCGGACGAAGCCCTGTATCAGTCCAAGGCTAAGGGCAAGAACAGAGTAACCCTCGGCCGGCAGCCTGTCGTGCGGCAGGCGGCCAAGGGTTAGTTCGGGATAAATACAAACAGAGCATCTCTCCGTAGGCTGGAGGGATGCTCTGTTGTTGTGATTAGTCACTGCGATGGATCGCACTCCCGAGAGGCCTGTTCCTCTGCCATACAGTTAAGCAGCAGATGGATAAATGACATCTATTTCATGTGAAATGTCTGATTTGGGTGGTTTAGTTGGAAAAAGAACATTTAATTCTGCCCTAATCAGCTTAAGGTGGACATTTGGGGTGAATTAGGTGCCATAAATCCACTTGTTATCCAAAAAGATGCTGCGGCGAGAGCAATAGATGTCATAAATCCACTTAGTTTTACAGGTGCGGTGGCTGAGTTAAGGCTGAACGGTCTCCACAACAACTTTGAGCGCGGTTCCGATTGGCGGCAGACTCCGGGTCATTACAGGGGAGTAGAAGCCCATAACCGTAGCGCCCTGCACCAGAGCAGACTGTTCTACAGCTTCTCCGCTCGCGTTCACCAGCAGAGTATCCTCCGTCAGGCGAAGCACGATCTCGCTTTGCGACAGATCGCTGAGGGCGCTGCCCTTGATACGGAGGCTGAGTGAGCCGTCTTCGGCCTTGATGATCTCTTCAAGAGTGCCTTCCGTACCCAGCATATCAGCCTGAGCCTTGGTATCCTGGACCGTTATCCGGTAAGCGGGCGTCTGCGGCGGCAGGCTGCGGGTGGAGAACACTGCGTGCTCGGCCTCTACCGTCATACCGATCTGAAGATCGGCTAAGGCCAGCCTGGTGCCGTCGGTCTTCTCATATACCGTATCTCCGCTGACATTCAGTACGAGCCCTGCGGTTCCGGTACCCTTGATCTGAATGGAGGAAGTGCCGCCGGAATTCCGGATGGCGGTGATGACGCCGGTCTCAAGGACATGCTCTGCGGCTGAAGTGATCACGATATTCTTCCCCTCCACACTAACGGTCTGATGCAGTACCTCACTTACGAAGGATGCGGGGACATACATTTTGTCTGCCTTAGTCAGCGGAGCCGTTCCGAGTGAGGTGTACATTTTATTGATCACATAGCGGTCTTCGCCGCTCTTCACAGCTGTGTATATATTTCCTTTATTCAAGTCGACAGCTTTGGTTGCCGTGTTCCAGGTTATCTTGAAGCCCAGTGACTCAGCGACGGTACGCAGCGGAATCAGCGGCTCCTTGGTGCCGGAAGGCAGAAAGCCGGTCTCTGTGATGGCTGTACCGTTAATGGCAATGGCGTACGTGCTTAGTGAGGCGCCGGCTTTTTTCTGGGCAGCCTTGGTCTGGTTTGAACTGGTTGCTGCAGGGGCAGCGGAGACCACTCCGGTAGTGAGGGCCAGCGACAGCGTCAGGAGCGCTGCGCTTGTTCTGAGAGAAGTTTTCATGGGACAGCTCCTTTGGTTATGTTAGTAGGTAAGTATGTGTTATTTCTCTAACGCCGGTTGGACCCATTATGTTGCACTGGAATACCTGGGCAGATATAGTAAAATGAAAATATTAACAATTGCTGATAGCAGGCACTGGGGGGCGCTATGGAGGATTTCAGAGATCGGCTGAGGGCTGTACAGCAGCAGCAGGACGGGCTTTTGAAAGAATACCAGGCTTTGATTGAGGAATATGAGAGCAGCGATCTGGTTCATGAGAATGAAGCGCTGAAGAAGGAGAATGAAGAGAACAAGCTGATCCTCAGGGAACTGAAAATTCAGGCTTCAATATTGCGGCAGGATAACTCCGAGCTGCGGACGGCACTGACGGAGCAGATTCTGGATGAGAAGCTGGGTATTCTGCGGGTATCGCGGCAGAAGCTGCAGACCTACTTTGGCTCGCAGAATAATGCCTACCTCGACAGGCTGACTTCCTTCGAGCTGGAGACCAGGCAGCGTATTGATGTCACGTTCAGACGTGCCAAAGCTGAGCTGGGGCAAGACCAGGCGCAGATAGCCGCCATGCTGGGAGAAGTGCAAGGGAGGCTGAATGAGAGTATTCTCCTGCGCAGAAAGCGGCAGCGTGAGGTGGAGCAGTCACTGACAGGGGCGCTTGACAGCCGTATGGATGTCTTTGCCGCTGAGGGGGTCAGCGAGGAAACGCTGCTGCGCCGCCGCAAGCAGAACCGGATTGAAATGAAGATCGGTCTGAACTGGATCAACCGCCTGGGGATTCTGCTGCTGATTCTGGCAGTGGGGGCCGGGTTCAGATACAGTTATTCCACCTGGTTCAATGACTATATGAAGGGCAGCGCCTTCTTTCTGCTTGGCGCTATCATGCTGGGCGGCGGCGAGTGGCTGTTCCGCAAAGGCAGGGGAGCCTTTGCCCTGGGTCTGATCGGAGGCGGGGTATCCGTACTCTACGGCTCGGTCTTTTACAGCTATTTTTTATTGGAGATTATCGGTTTATGGGCCGGGATCGGTCTATCCGTACTGGTCACTCTATCCGCTGTGCTGTTATCGCTGCGCTATGAGTCGCGGACGATCTGTTCCATGGGGCTTGTCGGCGGTTATCTGCCGCTGTTCTCTTATATAGGGGCGTTCGGGCTGGAAGGCAGCGCAGTGTACGCGGCTATGGGCTATCTGTTCGTGCTGAACCTGCTCATTCTGCTGGTCTCCCTGCGCAAGCGCTGGGTGATTGTCAATTACATCAGCTTCCTGTTTAATATACCCTCCATGCTGCTGCTG
The DNA here is from genome assembly GCF_000758565.1 of Paenibacillus sp. FSL P4-0081. Taxonomy (NCBI): domain Bacteria; kingdom Bacillati; phylum Bacillota; class Bacilli; order Caryophanales; family Paenibacillaceae; genus Paenibacillus; species Paenibacillus sp. FSL P4-0081. The sequence goes on along the minus strand of NZ_CP009280.1, from coordinate 8,142,143 downwards.
ATTAATCTGTCGGACAGCAGTGCAGCGGGCATGCTCTGCGCTATATTAACCTTTGTCATGTATCTGGGCATCACACTCTGGTACCCGTTCAAATACAAGTCGAAGCTCGCCTGGCTGGATTTCTGCCTGCTGGGCTGCAATACGGCCATCAGCTGCGCAACCTTGTATATTCTTTTCCTGGATGCAGGTCTGGGCGAGTTCAAAGGCGCGCTTGCCTTGTTCTTCTGTCTGATGTACCTGGGGCTTGGCGTTCTGCTGGAGAAGCGGATGCCGCAGGAACGGGAGAGCAGACTGCTCTTCTACGCCACCTCTTTGACCTTTGCTGTACTGATGATCCCGTTCCAGTTAGGAACGGCCTGGTGGTCCATCGGCTGGCTGATTGAGGGAGTGCTTCTGACGGTCTACGGCCAGCTGTACCGCTTCAAGGCAGTGGAACGCTCGGGCTGGGGGATTCTCCTGCTCTGCCTGGGGACGTTCTTCGGCATCGACGGGCTGCTGCGCGTGTCCGAGCTTAATCCTGTGGTCAACTACAGCAATCCGTATTTTGAGCTGAAATATACCTTTATTACTGCGGGGATGGCTACTGTAGCCTTGTTCTATGCGGTCCGCCATTCCCGGGAGGAGATTCTGCTCCGCAGCTCACCTGCCGAGGTGCAGGGTGTAGTCTGGTTCAAATATGCGGCGATCCTGAATTTCTATGTATATCTGGTGTATGAAGCCTTACGTCTGTACGACCGTGCAGTCCCGGAAGATATGGCACACAGTACATTCTACAAGCTGCTGCTGGCAGCCTTGCTCACGGCCGGCCTTGCCTATGTGCTGCCGAAGGTTAAGGTGCTCTATGATGCGGTGGTCGGCTACGTGGTTATGCTGATGTACGGGATCACTTATGCTATCTGCATCGGCATCACGCTCGGGATGCCCAGCCTGCAAGGCGGATTGTCCGGAAGCTCCGGGGCAGATCTTCTGGTGCTGGGTCTGCTTATCCTCTTCAATCTGTTCGTGTGGTTCAGCGGCGGAAGACTGCTGCGGACAACGCTCCTGCGCGACTACAAGAATATGGAGCTGGTCCCGGTCGCTATGGGCATCTATCTGCTGGTGATGATTACTGCATTCCTGGGTGTGCAGATCCGGCTGCATGATGGCGGGCTGGCTTTCAGTCTGGTCTACCTGCTGCTCTCGGTGCTGTTCATTATATACGGCTTCCGCAAGCGGTACCTGTACATCCGCCGTTTCGGACTGGGTCTGTCACTGCTGGCAACCGGCAAGCTGCTGCTCTATGATCTGACCCTGCTGAACACGGGCAGCAAGATCATCGCTTATTTCAGCTTCGGACTCTGCCTGCTGGGGATTTCGTATCTCTATCAGCGGATATCGGCCAGAATGGAGGAAGCCTATGCGCTCGCAGAGAAAGACCAGCCGGAGAGCTAGGGCGGCAGTGCTGCTCGCGGGGCTGGGAGGATTTCTGCTGTTCACCTCCGCTTATCCGGCGGAGGGCACGGCAGCGGCAGCAGGTGGCTTGGCGGAGAAGGCTGACAGCGGGCAGTGGAAGTTCTCGCGGGCCATCGGAATTCCGGAGCCGGCCCCTTATTATGAGGTATATCTGGATGAAGGCGTGTATGGCTCGGCAGCAGAGGATTTGCGCGATCTGCGTATTACCGGCAGCGCCGGCAAGCCGGTTCCTTATTATCTGGAGAGCGGAGAGGGAACGGTAGAGGAGCGCAGCACCGCCTATTCATCGATCCTGATCCGCCACGCGGATCAAGGGCCGGACACCCTGCTGGATTACCGGATTACACCGCTTGCCGAGCATGTGGATATTCAGGGGAACAAGCTGGTGTTTGAGCTTCCGGATGAGTCTTTCCTGAAGCATGTGGAGGTGTGGGGAGGTTATGACGGGAATGCCTGGGAGCCGCTGGCCACAGGGGATTTGTACGCTACGAACGGGTTAAGTGCGGACAGCATTGAGCTGGAAGGCAGCTACAAGTTCAGCTTTTACCGGCTCGTGGTAAAGAGTAATCCGGAGAGGCTGGATTTTCCCGGCCTGACCCTGGTGGACAGTAGCCGGGAGGTGAAGATGGCCGGATTCATGAGGCAGAAGACGCCGGAGTATGAGATCCGCCAGGTGGAGAACCGCACCGAGATCGTCATCAGCAACAAGGACCGGCTGAAGATTGCCAGGCTGACACTCGGCAGCACCGGGAACTTCTCGCGGCGGTATGAGCTGTATGACAGTGACGGTATAAGGCTGCCGGTGGCGGGCAGCGGGGAGCTGTACCGGCTCGATTTCAAGGATACCCGGATTTCGCGGACGGACATCCAGCCGCTTCAGGCCTCCTCTTCGGCTGCCCTGCGGATTATAATCTATAATCTGGATGATACCCCGATATCAATTACCGGCCTGAAAATAGAATATCTGGTGGACCGCCTTGTCTTTGCAGGAGGAGAGCAGGAGCAGGGAACGTATTCGCTGATCTACGGCAATGCCCTGGCACTTGCTCCGCAGTATGATATTATTAATTTCAAAGACCAGATTGCCGGGGACAAGCGGGTTACAGCTACGCTTGGTGCAGAGAATATGATACCCGAAGCACCGTCAGAGTCTCCGGCACAAGGCGGATGGTTTCAGAGTGAATGGGGATTCAACCTTATTATTATCGCGGTCTCCCTGCTGCTTATTCTCATCGTGGCCCGTAAGCTGGGCCGGACTAAATAGGAAGGGATGCCGGATCTATGTACCAGACTTATATTTTTGACCTATACGGAACCTTAATTGATATTGAGACAGATGAAGAGCATCCGGAGGTATGGGAGCGGCTGGCGCTTCATTTCAGCTATCACGGGCTGCGCACGGCAGGGGCGGAGCTGCAGTCCCGTTTCCTTGCCGAGCGTGATCGTCAGCTTCAAGCTGCTGCACAGAAATGCCAGTTTCCCGATTTCGTCATGGAAGAGGTCTTCCGTGCCGTGGCCCGTGACTTAGGCGGGAATCCCGGGCAGGCCTGGCTGCATGAGACTGTCCGCTGGCTGCGGACCTTATCCATGAACCATATCGCGCTCTATGACGGAGTCCCGGAGATTCTCCGGACCTTGCGGTCGCACGGCAAGAAGGTCTATCTGCTCTCGAATGGCCAGAAGACCTTCATTGAGGCAGAATTAACCATGCTGAACATTCTGCATTTATTCCATGGGATAGCCATTTCCTCCGAAGCCGGCGTAAGCAAGCCGGACCCGCTATTTTACCGGTATTTAGCAGATAACTATGGTGCCGAGCTAAGTTCGGCAATTATGATCGGTAACGATCCGCGTACGGATATGGCCGGAGCGGACACGATCGGCATGGATTCGTGTTATATTCATACAGCTTCCTCTCCGGATAACGTTCCGGTGAAGAGCACGGTGCAGATCTGGGATGGGGATCTGCGCAAAATTCCGGGCTGGAGCCTGTAGAAATGAACTGGCAGAAAGAAGGTTTACCGCATGACTCTGATTATTTTAGATATTGCAGCTTCACTGGTGATACTTGTTGCAGCGGCGTATCTGCTTATGACCCTCTATCCGGCGTTTGGACGGAGGGCGGGGAAGCAGGAAAAGGCGCTGAACAGCCGCTCGCTTAATTATAGCAAGGGCAAATTCGCTTATCCGCAGACGGCTGAACTCATCGGCGAGAGAGCTGGCGGTAGCGGCCTGTCCATTCTGAAGGATTTCATTAAAGGCAATCCCCGGTCCAGACCGGCCGAGCCCCTGCAGCCGCTGCCGCTGCCGCCTGCATCCATCGGCCAAGGCCCGGGCACCCGCGTTACCTGGTTCGGCCACTCTGCGGTATTGCTGGAGATGGACGGGGTTACACTGTTCCTGGACCCTATGCTGGGTAACGCCCCGTCTCCGTTTCCGTTCATCGGCGGCCGCCGTTACAGCAAGCAGCTGCCGCTGGAGATTTCCCAGCTTCCGCAGATTGATGCGGTTGTGCTCTCCCATGATCATTATGATCATCTGGACTACGGCACCATCCGCAAGCTTAAGGATAAGGTAGGCCTGTTCATTGTGCCGCTCGGTGTCGGCGCCCATCTGCGCCGCTGGGGGGTAAGCGGAGAGAAGATCCGCGAGCATGACTGGGGAGACGAGCTTGCGTATGCAGGCCTGACCTTTACCAGCGCGCCGGCCCGGCATTTCTCCGGCCGGAGTCTGCTGGACCGCAACACCACACTGTGGTGTTCATGGATAATCCAAGGAGCGGATACGAAGCTCTTCTTCAGCGGGGACAGCGGCTACGGGCCGCATTTTGCCGAGATTGGACGCAAGTATGGCCCATTCGATCTCACGCTGATGGAATGCGGCCAATACGATCCGCGCTGGGCCGATATCCATATGCTGCCGGAACAGACGGTTGAAGCACATATAGATGTGCGGGGAGGTCTGCTTATTCCGGTTCATTGGGGGGCGTTCACCCTGTCGATGCATGACTGGACCGATCCGGTGGAGCGCATTGCAGCTGCGGCTGCAGCTAAAGGGGTACGGCTGGCTACACCAAGAATAGGGGAGACTGTAGTGGCCGGAGCTGCGGAGTATCCTGCTCTTCCCTGGTGGAGATGAGGCTGCGCGGCCGGAAGGGACTTGTGGTACAATCATTGTGCATAAATGCCAAGGAGCTGACTAACGAATATGAGTAACGAAGTGAACGAGCAGGAACTGGTGGAAGTATTGTCTGCACAGACGAAGGTGGATGCAGCCGTGATCCGGCTGGTGCTGAAGCATGAGCAGGCCTTCATCAACAAAGCCAAGGCCAATGCCAAGGGCGAGATTGATATTGATAATGATGATCTGGTCGATTATGTTACTGCGCAGCGCGATGTTAAGCTGGATGAGCTGACTGTAGAGACTATTCTCGATGCGGAAATGGACTATCTGATGGACAAGGGACTGGCCGGATATATCGACTAAACCCTGCAGCTGCCGGGTGCGCGGTGCGGTTGTTCATGGAGCACCGTGCGCCGGGTACGATATAATTCCACTTGTTTTTAAGTAATTTTAAGTAATTTTAAGTAATCCTTTGCTTTTAGAGAAATAGTGTGCTACAATGAAGTCAATCATAAATTTAACCCTTAATTCACATATTGTAAAAGGTTATCATTTGTGCGTATGAATCCTTTTCCAATGTGTGAATTTTTATTTGTTCGTACAATACGTAGGAATAAAAGGACATGTGTTAAATAAAACTTGGAGGTAATATCATGCAAACAGGTACAGTAAAATGGTTCAACGCAGACAAAGGTTTCGGTTTTATCGAGGTTGAAGGCGGAAGCGACGTATTCGTACACTTCTCCGCAATCACTGGCGACGGCTTCAAATCTTTGGACGAAGGCCAACGCGTTGAGTTCAACGTAACTCAAGGCGCTCGTGGACCACAAGCCGAAAACGTTGTAAAACTGTAGTATTAAAAATAGACTGCCCTTAACACAAGTTGAGGGCAGCTTTTTTTTTGAACAGGCCAGAACAAGCTACCATCCTGCCATAACAGTCCGGTTGGGCTGGAAATATGTCTTTATTCGAAGGGTATGCTTCCGAAGCGGGCTTTGTACGAACCGATTCAGGAAGTATATGCTAACAAAGCTATTAGGAGGGGTACTTATGTATTTTCGTAAAAAAGCGCTGGAGGATCTTCCCCAAGAAGACACAGCCATTTGGTCCTGCACTAAGGAAGATTGCTCCGGGTGGATGCGCGACAACTTCGCTTTCCAATATGTCCCTACCTGCTGGCAATGCAACTCGCCGATGACCAGAAGCATGAAGATACTGCCTATGCTTGTGAATACGAATTTTGACATGAAGGCGATCAAGAAGGGCATTACCATCCGGTAATCTGCCAATTCCTGAACGCTCTGTACAGAATCAGATTATAGCAGTAACACCATAGCAGTCAGTTCCCTGTGGGGAACGGGCTATTTTTTTTGTCTTGGCAGCGGATGGGTGTCCGGGGTTGACAATAGCGGGGAATCAAGGGATATTAGAGATGAGGATGAAGAATACATAATTGGAAAATGGTCTCAACGGCAAGGAGGTTGTGGTATGGCTATGAACAAATATCTTAGGCTTCTTCTTCTGATTATGGTTATCTTGAATACAGTAAATATTAAATATCGCAATCCGGTTTTGCTTGTTGCCGTACCTGCTATAGCAATTATAATCTTTATTCTGGATATTTACCTGGAGCCCACCCGCCGGAAGGTACTGATGTACAGCATCGGCGCCGTCCTGCTGGCCTTACTGTGGATAGCCCTGGACCGGGAGTGGATCACTCCGCTAATGTTCATCTAGTCCCTTCTGCTGCAGCCCTTAAACAGCTCCTGGAACAAGGAGCACTGCTTAAGGGCTCTTTGCTGCCCTGTGCCGGGCAACTAATTTCTCTTGACAAACCCCGGGACTTTTGGAGAATAGAGTTGGAAACGCTGCCAAGGAAAGAAGGAATTCCGATGTTCCAGAGATTCAAAGAACTCAACACGCTGCGCAATCAAATATTTATCGGCTTTGTGCTGGTTATGCTAATCATTCTTCTGGTTTCAGGGGCGTTTGTATATGACCGGGTATCTATTCTGCTCAAAAATAATGCCGAGCGGCATATCCAGCAGACGGCGGTTCAGGCGAACGGACGGCTGAATGCGCTGATTGGCCAGATTGACAGCCTGATGGAGCAGGTGGCTAATCATCCTACGGTGCAGCAGCTGCTGCTGGAGGAGCTGAACGGCAATGAAGTGTCATTCAATCAGCGGCAGTCGCTGCTGCAGATTATCTCCAGCTATCAGGCGTATATGCCGAGCGTAGGGTCTCTTGAGCTGTATACCGCCGATTACCGGCTGCTCTTCCCGATTAAGGACGGCAGTCTGGGGACGAGAATCAACGAGCCATATATCAGCGAGGCTAATATCCAGAAAGGGCGGCTGGTCTGGATCGGCGTCGATCCGCATGACAGCCAGAGCCTGTTGGCCATCCGCCAGGTTAGCCTCATGGACCGCTGGTTCTCGCGGGGAGGGTATCTGATGGCGCGCATCCAGCGCAGCTACTTCCAGCTGGATGATCCGATCTCCGGCAGTGAAGGAGGCGAGTCTGTGCTGCTGGTGAATGATGAAGGCCGGCTCCTGGGCAGCAGCGGAACACCGGAGGCGGACCTGCTGCCGCTGCTGGAAAGTGTGGACCAGACGGTCAGCTTTCACGGCAAGGAGTATGTACAGGTTAAGCTGCGCTCGGACAAGACCGGCTGGACACTGCTTGTGCTGACCCCTGTCAGCTATGTCACCAAGGGGTTATCTGTGCTGCGGACGGTTCTGCTGCTGTCAGGGGGGCTGGGAGCCCTGCTTTTCCTGATCATGTCGTTTCTATTGTCAACGATGATCACGAGGCCGATTATTCATCTGATCCGGGCTATGCGCAAATCGCGCTTAGGCGTGCTGACGCCCAACTCGCAGAAGGTATCTACGATGGAGCTGCGGGAGCTGAATTATACCTATAACGGCATGGTGGCCAATATGAATGATTTGATCCGGGTCGTCTACGAGAAGGAAGTATTACAGAGCCGGACCGAGCTCAAGGCGTTGCAGGCGCAGATCAACCCTCATTTTCTGTTCAACACCCTGGAAGCCTTTAACTGGTCGCTTGAGGAGAAGGGGGAGGAGGAATTGGCCGGATTGGTCGTAGTAATGTCCAGGCTGTTCCGCTATATTATTGGCCGTCCCAATAATAAAGACGAGTGGGTTGCGCTTAGTGAAGAGGTTGAACAGATCAGGCGTTATCTGAAGATCATGGAGATGCGGATGGGCGAGCGCCTGTCCTGGGATATTGTGCTGGACCCGCGCGAGGCGGCTGTTCCGGTACCCAAGCTGCTGATTCAGCCGATTGTGGAGAATGCCATTCTTCATGGAGTGGAGAGCCGTGTCGGCAGCGGCAGTGTGGAGGTTACGATCACCCCATCGCCACGCGACGGCTGGACCTCGGTGAAGGTATCCGACAATGGTCCCGGCATGGATGAGGATACTCTGCGGGCGCTGCGCAATACACTGGAGGGCGGCCCGCCGATCTCCGCCAAAGGCAACGGGGTCGGCCTGGTGAATGTGCAGCGGCGGCTCCAGCTGTATTACGGGCAAGAGGGCATCAAGTCGGAGGGTCTGATCATTGAGAGCAGATTATCGGAAGGGACCGTTATTACTTTTGAAATTCCAAGCAATGGAGGATATACCTATGAGTCTGAGCAATAGGACGATTCTAATCGTGGATGATGAACCGAGAACACGACAGGGCATCAAGCAGACGCTGGAAGTATGGGCAGCCGGCCGGTATGCCGTGGAGACCTGTGACAACGGGGTTGAGGCGCGCGAGCGGCTGCGGCAGGAGCGGGTCCATCTGCTGATTACAGATGTGCGCATGCCCGAAGTAAGCGGACTGGATCTGATCCGTTCCCTGCAGGAGTCAGCCTGGAAGCCCGTTATTATTGTCATATCCGGCTATGCCGAATTTGATTATGTGCAGCAGGCTATGCGGCTGGGGGCGGTCAACTACCTGCTTAAGCCGCTGGACAAGTCCGAGCTGCTGTCCGTGGTTGAGGATGCGCTGAAGCGGGAGGAAGAGCAGCAGCGCCACGTGAAGCTGGAGAAGCTGGTGGATCATAAGCTGATGGAGATTGACCCGGATCAGGCGCGAATGGGGCAGCCGGTCAAAGAAGCGATCGCCTATGTGGAGCAGCACCTGCATGAACAGCTGACAATGGCAGAGGTAGCGGGCCTCATCCATCTGAATGCCAGCTACTTCAGCGTATTGTTCAAGGAGCAGGCCGGAGTATCCTTCAGCGAATATTTGGCACGTCTGCGAATTCAGCGGGCTAAGGAATTACTGCTGCAGACCACACTGTCTATAGGGGAGATCGGGGAGCGTGTAGGCTATAGGACGGATAAGTACTTCATTAAGGTGTTTAAATCGCTGGAACAGTTAAGCCCAAGCCGCTATAGGCATAAGATGAAGGGCGGATCGCAGGAAATCCATTAAATGTGGAATTTTAGCCAATAAGTGTAGTCTTATATCCCTCCGGGTACGATGCTAAAATTTGATTGGTAGCGATTACATCAGGCCGCGTAATGTGAAATGGGAGGCTATAGCAATGTTGAGGAATAACATAATCAAGGGACTGTTCCTGACAATTACATTGGCCCTTGTTCTGACAGGCTGCAGCTTCACACAGGATAATAGTAGTGCGGCGGCAGCCACCAATGCTTCGGCCCCAAAAATAACGATTCATATGATGCACTTATGGCCGGCCGGCCTCTCCGCCCAGCAGAATAAGCTGGTTAGCCAGATCATCGGGGAATACGAGAAAGAGAATCCTAATATTATAATCCAGCAGGGCGTGCTGGAGAATGAACAGTACAAGAATAAGCTGAAGGTGCTCTCTGCCTCGAATGACCTGCCGGATGTAGGAATCACCTGGGCAGCGGGCTTCATGGAGCCTTATGTAAAGGGCGGATTATTCGCTCCGCTGGATGACATCCTGAATGGTACGCGGTTAAAGGGTAAATTCGTAACAGGCACTACCGAAGCCTACGTGGTCGATAATAAGACCTACGCACTGCCGATTGAGCTGAACATTTCACCGATATACTATAATAAGGATATTTTTGCGAAATATAATCTCCAGGTGCCTGCTACATACGAGGAGTTCAAGCAAGTGGTAAGAACGTTATCCCATCATGGCGTGGCTCCGGCTGCCCTTGGCAACAAGGACCGCTGGACCGGCTCGTTATGGTATATGTACCTTGCTGACCGTATCGCCGGCAGTGATACACTGAAGCGCGCAACGAAGGGGACAAGCTACTTCGATAATCCCGGCCTGGTCCGGGCTGCGGCTGAAGTGCAGACGCTGGTGGATATGAACACCTTCAACAGCGGTTTCAACGGGCTATCCAATGATGAGGGCAAATCGGAATTCTTGAATGAGAAGGCGGCAATGTATCTGACGGGTACCTGGGAGCTTCCCAACTTCACAACGAATCCGGAGATTCCGCAAGACTTCAAGGATAAGGTAGGGTTCTTCAAGTTCCCGACTGTGGAAGGCGGAAAGGGCAATATCAACAGCTGGGTTGGCGGTCCCGGTGTCGGACTGTTCGTAGCCGAAGCTTCCGAGGTTAAGGAAGAAGCGAAAGCATTTGTCGAATATTTCGTATACAAATGGGGAGAGGCCTCAGTAACCAGTGCAGGTGTAATTCCGGCGACCAAAGTGGATACCACGAATGAAGAGCTGCCGCAGCTGTATGTCGAACTGCTGAATGAATTAAACCATGCGAGCAGCATCACCCTGTTTGCTGATATCCAGATGAAGCCGAACGCCGCCCAGGTCCATCTGGATATGATTCAGGCGCTGTTCGGCAAAGCGATTACACCAGAGCAGTTCGCCGCCAAGCATAAAGAAGCAGTAGCCAAAGGAACCTGATAAGCGTACATCCTTATCACAAAGGGATGCCAATTGGCCGGATTACACGGCCGGGGCATCCCTTATTTGCGGAGGCGGATGATTAAGGGGGGCAGACGTGACGCGTTGTCATTGTCTTCCTCATCCTTCCTGCCAAATGAATAGGATTATGTATTCAAAAGGCGGCCCGCCTGAGTCGCAGAGATCAAGGTGAACCGCCTGTTTGTTGCTGCAGATTAATGCGCCGGCGCAGCGCTCAGCGGTTCTGCAGGTTCATGCTGGATCAAGCCGTGCTTCTCCCAGGCTCTGCTCTTCCAGCGGAAGTACATAATGACCGCCCGCACCCATTCATCGAATGCAGTGGCCAGCCAGACTCCGGCCAGACCGAGATCAAGCGTGAACACAAGGAAATAGCCCAGCGGCAGACTCATGCAGACCATGGAGATCAGGCCCATGTAGACCGGGAACTTGGCATCGCCGGAAGCGCGCAGCGAGTTGATAATGACCAGGTTGCAGGTGCGTCCGGTCTCAAGGAAGAAGCTGAGCAGGATCACTTGTGCGCCCATAGTTATAATCGTTTGATTATCCGTGAACAGGCCCATTAGCGGTGCGCGGAACAGAATAACAACCGCGTCCATAATTACGGTGACCAGCAGCGCCCATTTCACACTGGAGAATACCCGCGTGTAAGCTTCCTTCGGCCGCCTTGCGCCCACGAGATGGCCGACAATGATCGAGGTGCCCATGGATACGGCTACGCTGAAGAGGAAGATGTAGCTGGAGATATTCAGCGCGTATTGGCGGGTAGCCATGGCTTCAGCACCCAGATAAGTGATGTATAAAGTGAAGACCAGCTGGCAGCACTGATAGATCACCGATTCAAAAGCGGACGGGATACCGATTTTGAGAATCTGCAGCACATATTTTTTGGAGAGATGAGTGTAATAGGTCCATTTAACCCGCACATCCATGATCCGGTAGAGTAGCAGGAAGAACAGGACCAGACAGATCAGGCGGCTGGCAACCGTTGAAATGGCTGCGCCTTCGACACCGAGTGCCGGCAGTCCGAAATGTCCGAAGATCAGCAGATAATTGCCCCCGACGTGGATCACGTTCATCAGCAGAGAGACTACCATCGTCTGTTTCGTGAACCCGTGCGTCCGGATGGTGGTGGCCAGGGCGTTCAGCAGTGCCTGGAGGAAGATTCCGCCCCCGACAATATGCATATACGATTTGGCGTAGACGAGAATTTCGCCCGTCACGTTCAGCGCGCTCAGCAGACTGCCTCCGAACAGCAGCAGAATTGTACTCAGAATAATTCCGACCGCAAGATTGAGCGTTATGGCATTGCCCGTTACCTTAGCTGCTTCTTTGGGCTGCCTGGAACCGAGATACTGCGACACGACAATGGCCGCGCCGTTCCCGATAACACTGAGCACGAGAATGGCTATGGCAATAATCTGATTGGCCGCCCCGACACCGGAGACTGCATCATCCGATACGGAGCTGATCATGAATGTATCTACACTCCCCATGAGCATAAACAGGAACAGCTCGAGGAAAATCGGCCAGGTCAGCTTAATTAAATTGAACTCTTTGGGTTTGCTTGCTTCCATAATAAACTGTACACCTTCTTGTTGTTGAAATAGGATTGCCGCCGGAGAATTTGTAAATCTAATGTATGGTAGCACAGCTTTTGTGAAAATGCAGTAAATTTAAGAAAATCCTGAATAAATTCAACCTTCCTTTTCAAAAAGACGCACCAGACAGCCCGGCCCCCGCCCAATAGTATCCTTCAGGTAACTACATCACAATAAAGTGCCTACTTCCCTTATCGGCAGTATATCCCTAAACTTAGTACATCACTTACTAAAATATATTAATGACGAGGAGATTCTAAACCTATGAAATTACAGCTAGCACTCGATCTGGTGGATATTGCGGGAGCCAAGGCCATTGTTGCGGAAGTGGCCGAATTTATAGATATTGTGGAGATTGGAACACCGGTTGTTATTAATGAAGGTTTGCATGCGGTAAAAGCGATCAAGGACGCTTTTCCGGCACTTACGGTCCTGGCCGATCTCAAAATCATGGATGCCGGCGGCTATGAAGTGATGAAAGCTGTAGAAGCGGGAGCGGGAATCGTTACCGTGCTTGGCGTGTCCGATGATTCAACGATCCGCGGTGCGGTGGAAGAGGCCAAGAAGACCGGTGCAGAAATCCTGGTTGATCTGATCAACGTGAAGGATCTGAAGGCCAGAGCCGCGGAAGTGGACGCACTTGGCGTTGATTATGTCTGTGTACATTCGGGATATGATCATCAGGCAGAAGGCAAGAATTCCTTCGAGGATCTGAGAGCGATTAAGAGTGTGGTTACAAAAGCAAAAACAGCGATTGCCGGCGGGATTAAACTGGGCACGCTGCCTGAAGTGATTGCTGCGAATCCTGATCTGGTAATCGTGGGCGGCGGCATTACCGGCGAAGCGGATCAGAGAGCGGCTGCGGCGGAAATGAAGCGCCTTGTAAGCCAGGCCTAAGCAGCTATGGATACGCTGGATTACGCACGTGAAATTGTGAAGGAGCTGCAGGGCTCAGTCACCGGGCTGAACGCCGCAGAAGGTGAAGCCATGGCGGAGCTGCTGCTGCGCTCCGGGCAGATCTTTGTAGCCGGTGCCGGCCGCTCCGGCCTGATGGGCCGGGCGTTCGCAATGCGGCTGATGCAAGCGGGGCAGGCTGCGTTTGTCGTCGGAGAGACGGTCACCCCGGGGATCGGCCCCGGTGATGTGCTTGTGCTGGGCTCCGGCTCCGGCGAGACCAAGGGGCTGGTATCCATGGCGGAGAAAGCCAAGGCGATCGGGGCAGCTGTGGTGCTCGTGACCATCAGCCCTGATTCGTCACTGGGGCGTCTCGCTGATTATATCGTCAAGCTGCCGGGTTCGCCCAAGGATCAGACAGGCGGGAGCTATGCTACGATCCAGCCGATGGCCTCCTTGTTTGAGCAGACGCTGCTGGTATTCTACGATGCCGTCATCCTGCGGATGATGGAGCAGACGGGGCAGACCACCGGCAAGATGTTCGGCAAACATGCGAATCTGGAATAACGTAACGTAAAGACAGCCTGTCCGGAACTTCCGGGCAGGCTGTCTGCATTGTAAGGGTGCCAGGCGATGGCGCTGCTGATGCTAATGCTGCTGCCGGAATTGGCAGCAGCACTGTCTATTATGACAGGTGCAGGCGGGATGTGCCTGTCCTTGCCCCTGCACTCAGCTTAACGCTTAAGCAGATCCTCACGGATCGGTGTGAACACATCCAGCAGCGCCGAATTGGCTTCAAGTGCGGTTACCCCATGCTTGGCGTTAGACGGAATAGCTATGCTCTGGCCTGCGGACAAGGCGTATTCCTTGCCGTCGATGCGGAAGACGAAGCTGCCGCGCAGACAGTAGCTCATCTGCTCATGCACATGGCTGTGCTCGTAGCCCTCGGCGCCTTCCTCGAAATGAACCTCCATCATCATCAGACTGGCTGCCGCATTCAGAATGCAGCGTTTGACGCCCGGCTCCGCCGGTTCCCATACTCCTAGATTACTCATACTTTATTTCCTCCTTGTAAGTGTTATAGGCATAAATGTTGTACGTTTTGCAATAATGCTTCCTTGATAGGCCGGGTGTTCGGGACAATTGTTGTAGAAACTGCAAGAATAATTCTGCCAAGCCGCGTGAACGGGACGAAATACTGCCTTTTATACAACAATTTTGGATTTGGGCAGATATTATCAGGAAAATGTTGTATTCCGTGCAGGATTTTATAGAAGGTACTGGAGCTCTGCCGTGAATAGCAGATGAATCGGGAAATTCCTTATTGCGGAACGGCAATCTGAATCATTCCCGGCTTAAGAATCAGGGTATCGTCCGCCGCGTGGCCGCCGCCCTCTGCTTCCGCACCCTCCGTGCCGAGTACCCGGAGCGGGACGCCGCCGGGAATACGGACGCGGCGGCTTTGCCCTGAGCCGTTGATGGCGGCAACGAACCATGCACCGTCTGCGCGGGAAATCTTGTATACCCGCACGCCTCCGCCGGCGTCTTCGCACAGCAGCGGCTCCAGCCGCAGCGGGGGAGCTGCTGCTGTGCGCGGATGCAGCAGCACCACATAGTCTTCGCCCGCCTTGCCGTGCGCACGGAAATGCTGCTGCGCCGCCAGCGGGTAGGCTCCGCCTACGGCACCTTCTCCGGCAGTGATGACCGGACTGGACGGCTCTGCAATATGCGCACTCAGCCTCATGCCGCCTAAGGCTGCTACCTCAATATTCTGCCCCGTGATCTCAGCCTCTGTACTCAGTGTATGCAGATTCCATACGCTGTCTGCTCCGCCCTCAATCCGGTCCCATACCAGATAAGCGTCAAAGCCTGCCTTGATATACAGGAAATTCCGCTCATACTCACCGGCACGTATATCCGGGATCAGGCTTCTGACATAATCCAGCTCTTCTGTGAAGATAACCTCCCGGCAGACGCTTTGCAGCGGACCGTCAGCATAGCCGCCTGAACCATCAGCAAATTGGACGATATTATGCGCCGCGCCTGATACATACCAGTGCCGGTCCCCGTTGTAGTACCCGCCGGTTCCGGCATCAAGCGTCAGCGGAACCCCGTCTGCCCAGATGGAGAAATGGCCTTCGTCATGATGGGCGTGATAGGTCAGCGGCGAAGCCTCGTAGATGGCATAGTTCCGCAGGTTCTGCTCCCCGCTGCGGAAGATGACGTAGCCGATGCCGGGATAATGCACGGAGCGGAGGGCGGGCTGCTGCTCCGGCAGATCCGGCCGCGGATACAGCAGGGCGACCAGCGGCAGCGGGAAAGCCCCGGTATCCTGGACCGGTGCGCCGCCGTGCTTCCAGGTCCAGACCATTTCCGCCGACAACTGAGGATCTTCCTCTGCATAGAACGGGGCCGCGTAGCCGAGCAGGCGGAACCACTTCTCCTGTACATTGGCATCGCCGACGGCAGGAGTCAGCAGAATAGGTCCGGCATCGTGACCGCCCTGGATGATGTCCTCTGCGGTGACGATGCCATTCAGGAAGCGGTACATTGCTTTTACCTTAGGGTGCCTGAAGTAATCCGCTCC
The DNA here is from genome assembly GCF_000758565.1 of Paenibacillus sp. FSL P4-0081. Lineage (NCBI taxonomy): Bacteria > Bacillati > Bacillota > Bacilli > Caryophanales > Paenibacillaceae > Paenibacillus > Paenibacillus sp. FSL P4-0081. The sequence continues at coordinate 8,126,578 of NZ_CP009280.1, read as the reverse complement.
CTGCAGCCGCTTCAGCAGCACGAAGAACAGGAAATACCGGTGCAGCACGGCGCCGTGATAACGTACATTCTCCGGCCAGGCCCCCTCCTGATCCACTACCTCTGTCAGCTGCCAGTCAATTACGGAGCAGGCATGCTTCAGATAGCCAGCACTCTCAGGCTCCTGCGGGAAGAGCAGCGCATAGACACCAAGCCCGGTCGCCCGGTCCGCATTCCAGTTGCTGCGTTTGCCGCCCTTCTCATCAGGGAAGGTCTCCAGATCGAACCGGTAGTAGGCAGTGTCCATCATCATCGCCGCAATATAGCGTAGATCGGAGAGCAGCGCCTCTATTTCCCCGGCAGTTAACACTCCGCTTCCGGCAATCTGGTCATAGATGACCGAGACGGCGGCCAGACCGCGTCCGATATGCACAGCGCCATAAGTATCATCATCATGCCAGCCGTCCCGGCGGAAGATATCCATGCCCTGCCGCATATCGGCCAGCATGTACTGCAGCTTGCGCCCCGCCCGGGCGGCATAATGATCTTCACCGCTCACCCTATACAGGTTGGCGTCAGCACCGGCAGCCTCCAGCAGATAAGCCCAGTTGGTCAGCGTGGGCCGGTTGAAAAGCGCTCCGGACTGCTCCGGCCCGAGCGGCTGTCCGTCTTCGTCCAGGAACGTAACTCCAGTGCATACGCCGCCGCTGCCAAGCGGAGCTTCCAGGCTGAGCTCCGTCTGGATGCCGTAATAATCGCCTGCGGTTACCGGCAGGCGTTCTTCGTAACGCAGCACGGTAATGCCTTCCTCCGCTTCATTGCTGATGCGTACACAGAGCACATCCTCCTCCTGCGCACCTCCAGCCGGAGTGACGCCGGAAGGCTGCAGTCCGCTTCCGCCCCCGGCCAGCCGTTCAAGCGCCACTCTGCTGCCGCTTCCCGGCTCCTGCGTCCAGCCTTTCAGCGACTGGCGGAAGCTTCCATTAATCAGCGTCACCGGCAAGCCGAGCTGGGAATGCGTCAGCTGTACACCGCCGATCCGGGCAACGCCCTGCCCCCGGACCTGTACGGACAGCTGCAGACAAGCGGCCTGGGCGGGCACCTTGAAGACGAACGGCTCCACCCGGAATACACCGAGACGGCTAAGCGGAACCGCTTCTTCGCGTGCGGCGAATTGTGCGGACAGCTGCTGCTGTCTTACATATTCCTGCGAGATCGCCGGATACTGCTCTATTCTGGCGCGGAGCCCCTTCTGCTGCTCCTGGTCCTTGCCGCCGAAGGGGCCGGTACCGGCGGTGCCATGATTAGATGAATGCATAGGCAAATTTGCGGCCTCCCTGTGAATGCGAGTTCATTAATTAAACTAACTTAATTTCTTTCTACCATAAGTATAGCTGCCCGGGGACGGGACCCGGGATGGGTAAACGGAGGGAGGAGAGGGGACAAAGCAACTGAAATCACCCTTCAAGGCAGGGCCCCCGGCTTTGAAGCCGGATTTCATGAAAAAGTGAATTTCTCCCCCTTAGAGCAGTTGCTTTCTCCCTAACTGTGTCTGCACAGCGGGATTTATGATTAAGGAAAGAAACGCGAGCCGAATAGACAGGAGGAACAATCAATGAATGGAACGAAACGGCAAATAAACGCCTGGACCTTTGTAGCACCCAGTTTGATTCTGACGCTGATTTTTGGAGTGTATCCCGTCTTTTGGGCATTGAAGTACATGTTCTATGATTATCAGGGTTTCGGTACACCGCTCTTCATCGGCCTCGATAACTTCGAGCGGTTGTTCCGGGATAAGGATTTCTGGCAGTCAGTGGTGAACACCTTCGTTTACGCAGGCGGCAAGCTGATCATTACGATCCCGCTGTCCTTTGTGCTGGCTGTAGTGCTCAACCGCGCCTTGAAGGGGCGCCAGCTGCTGCGGGCCATTTATTTCCTGCCTACCGTAATCAGTGCTTCGGTAATGGCGATTGTGTTCTACGTTATTTTCAACTCCTACAACGGAATGGTGAATCAGCTGCTGATGGGCGCCGGAATTGTATCCGCTCCCATAGACTGGCTGGGCGCCAAGCATGCCCTGGTCACGGCAATTATTATCGCGATCTGGGGCGCAGTCGGCAACTATATGCTGCTCTTTATCGCGGGGCTGCAGAATATTCCGGAGGATCTGTATGAAGCCGCTTCCCTGGACGGTGCCGGGCCGCTGCGCAAAATGTGGAGTATTACCGTCCCGATGCTGGGACCTGTGCTGCAGATGATCATCATGCTGGCGATTACTGTATCGCTTAAGGGCTACGAGAGCATTATGGTGCTTACCGAGGGCGGTCCTTACGGCAAGACGGAAGTCATGTATCTCTATCTCTATAAATTGTTCTTCCCGGTATCCAGCGGAGGATCAAGCATCCAGCAGTTCGGTTACGGCAGCGCGGTCGGATTTGCTACGGCGGTTATCGTCGGCATCATTACCCTGATTTACTTCTATGTCTCCAAGAAACTGAATGATATCTACTAAAAGAGAGGAGAATGAACAGTGAGCACAATGCATGCGGAAACGAAAATGGCTTCGGCGCAGACCAGCCGTTCCTTAAAGAACAAGGCGCTGCTGTCCCGGGTACTGTTGTGGATTTTCCTGCTGATCGTAGCAGCGTTTGCGTTATTCCCCATCATATTGGCGTTCTTCGGATCGCTTAAATCAAATCTGGAGCTGACTACAGGAACTACTCTGCTGCCGAAGGAATGGATCTTCGATAACTATGCCCAGGCCTGGACATCCGCCAATTTCGCAAGGTTTACCTGGAACAGCGTATTTATAAGCACCTTTACGACGTTAGGGACTTTATTGATAGGAACGATGGCTGCCTATGCGGTAGCGAGGGTGGATTTCTACGGGAAACGCCTGTATGTGGTCATTCAGTCCTGCACCCTGTTCATCTCCATCGGTGCCGTTGTGCTGCGCCCACAGTTTGATCTCATGGTCTCACTGAATCTGCAAAAATCGCTCTGGGGCGTCATCATCATCCTGATCAGCGGTCATGCCACAGCATTCTTCATGCTGATCGGGTTTGTGCGGGCAATCCCGAAGGAACTGGACGAGGCAGCGTTTATTGACGGCTGCAACTTCTATAGCGTATACTTTCGTGTTATCTTGCCGCTCCTGACACCGGCCCTTGGGGTCACAGCGCTCTGGACCTTCCGCGGCGCCTGGAATGAATACATTCTGCCGCTGGTATTTACGATGACGCAGCCTGGATTACAGACGCTCACCGTAGGCCTGGCCGGATTGAAATATGGTGTTGGTGATGCGGCACAGCCCCAATTAATGCTTGCCGGCGCATGCCTGTCGATGCTGCCGATGATCATTGTCTATATTTTTGCCAACAAATCATTCATGCAGATGACAGCTGGCTCCGTGAAGGGCTAAACGGGCTAAGGCTAACGCGGCGGTCCACCGGCAGCCAGTCTTAACGAAGGATGTGGAATCATGCTGAAGGCCTGGCTGTACCGGACCTCGCTGAAGAAAAGAATATGGCTGACATTCACCGGGCTGACCGTCTTTTGTATCTCGGTCACCGGCCTGTGGGCCTATTCGATTGCTTCGCGGGCCATGGAACGCAACTCCATCGACCTGAACCGCAATGTGCTGAACCAGTCCGTTAACGTGCTGGATCAGAAGCTGAAGCAGATCATTGTGGCGTCCTCCACCATGATGCTGAGTGAAGCGTATAAGCAGACGATGCGGGATATACAAGCGGATAATACCGACCGGTTCTTTGCGAACTTCTCCTTATTGCAGGGCCCCTTCACCCAGGCGGAGCTGACAGAGAACTCCATTGAATCGATCCTGGTCAGTACACCGGACGGGGATTTCTACTCCGCCGGCAATCTGCGCAGAACAGCGACTCCATTTATGGAGTCTTTGCTGTATCAGCGGATCAAGGATAATCCGGAATCGAACTGGGTGGAGAGCCATGAGGACGAGCTGTTCGCGGGCAAGCATTATGTAATTTCTCTGCTGCTGCAGCCGCTGACGGAGAGCTATGTGCCCGATGTCTTCCTGACCGTTAATGTGAAGGAGGACATTCTGGAGGATACCGTCAGCGGAGGCGCGAGTCTCGGCAGTGCGAAGTTTCTGCTGATCAACAAGGGCGGAGCCAGTGTCTTCGGAGATAAGGAACGGCCGGATTGGTCCCGCTCGGCGCTATTTATGAACAAGCTGCTTCAGGCGGACAGCGGCAATTTCGAATATGCTGCCGGCGGCGGGACGATGCTGGTCAGCTATGCAGACTCGCGGTATGCGGGGGACTGGCTGCTGGTCAGCTACCAGTCGAAGGAGGAGCTTCTTCAGCCTGTACGCAGCATTCAGTGGCTGGTGCTGATGATTATGGCCGTGTGCATTGTCATCGCGCTGCTGCTGGCGAGATACCTCTCGGCACTGCTGCTCGGACCGCTGCTGAAGCTGCAGAAGACGATGTCGCGGGTGGAGCATGAGGATCTGGATGCCCGCTTCGAGAGTCCGTTCCAGGATGAGATCGGGGAAGCGGGCCGCAAATTCAACCAGATGCTGGACCGGATCGGCGGGCTGATTCTTGAGGTCAGGGATACGGAGAAGGAAAAACGCAAAGCGGAGATCAAAGCGCTGCAGGCGCAGATTGAACCCCATTTTTTATATAACACGCTCAATACAATCTTATGGAAATGCGAAATGGACGAATATGAAGATGTGAAGCAGATGGTGATTTCCCTGTCCGCGCTGTTCCAGCTGGGCCTGAACAACGGGCAGGAGATTACAACGCTGGGCAAGGAGCTGGAGCATGTCCGCCAGTACCTGAACCTCCAGCAGCAATGTTATGAGGGACTGTTCGAATATACGATAACCGCAGGAGCGGAGCTGCTGGAGCTGCCTGTCCTGAAAATTATCATTCAGCCTCTTGTGGAGAATTCCATTCTGCACGGGCTGAAGGAGCTTCGGGGCGAAGGCATGATTACGATCTCTGTGGCCATAGAGGCGCAGCATCTCGTAATCCGGGCGGCTGATAACGGCTCGGGCATGGATGCGGAGCAGCTGAATGCCCGGCTGAAAGAGCCGGCCGGCAGCGGGGGCTATGCCCTGACCAATATCTGCAGCCGTCTGCAGTTATATTACGGCAAGGAAGCCTCGTTAACCTTCCGCAGCCGTCCGCACATAGAGACTGAAGCGGTCCTCTCAATTCCAATGGAAGGTGGAGTTTATCCTGAGCCACGCTGAACCTGTAAAAATATGCATTGTAGATGATATTCCGGCTGTGGTCCGCGGCTTGTCCCAGCGGATTCCCTGGGAGGAGCACGGGATCGCCGTCGCTGCAACGGCGGCCAACGGGGAAGAAGGGCTGATGCAGATCCGCAAACACCGTCCGGATATTGTACTGACGGATATCCGGATGCCGTTCGTAGGCGGGCTGGAGATGATGAGGCTGATTCTGGCGGAGCAGCCGGGGATCAAGCTGATCTTCCTGACGGGTTATTCCGATTTCTCTTATGCCCAGGAGGCGGTGAAGCTCGGGGCCTTTGACCTGATCGTCAAGCCCTTTACCAAGCCGCAGGTGCTTGAATCCGTCCTGAAGGCCAAAGAGGTGCTGGAGCGTGAACGCTCGCAGGCTGAACAGATGCGGGGGATGGAGCAGAAGCTGCGGGAGAGTATGCCTTATCTGCGTCAGGAGTATATGCGTCTCCTGATCCGTTACGGCAGCAGGCAGCAGCACCGCAGCCAGCAGTGGGATTTCTATGCGATTACAATGAACAGCCGCGACTTTTGTGTGATGGTGGCGGAGATCGACTTTTTTGCCGAGCGTACGGCCGCGCTGGCGGTCTCTGAGGTTGAGCTGATCCGATTCGCGGTGCAGAACATTCTGGAGGAGACGATTGGCGGGTACACGCAGGGTCTCGTGTTCCGCGAGCGTGTTAATCAGTTCATTATCGTGATGAATCCCCCGGCGGAGCTTGATGCGGAGCAGCTGGCCGAGCAATGCCGGGAGAATGTCTGCCGGCATACGTACCAGACCGTGTCAATCGGACTCGGCGGGGAAGTGGAGGAGGCAGGCCAGCTGTCGGTATCCTACGCCCAGGCGCTGTCTGCGCTGACCAATACGTTCCTGACCGGCGGGAACAGTGTATACCGCTATGTGGAATCGCCGGAGAGGGATGCTGCGCTGCCTAGATACTCTTTTGACAAGGAGAAAGAACTGCTCTATTGCTTGCGTTCGGCTAATCTGGCTAAGGCGGAAGAGCAACTGGACAATATTTGGAATGAGTGGCTAAGTGCCCCCGTGCTGCCCGATCCGGCGATCGTCAAGACGATGTGTCTGGAGCTGGCCCATTCGGTCCACCGTGTCTTCTCCGACAAAGCTTCAGACGCAGAGGTCAAGCTGCTGGAGAAGAAGCTGGCCGATATGAATACCTCCGCCTCATTCGAGGAGCTGCGGGGTCAGATCCGGGAATTCTGCCGCCAGGGCTGCTCCTACGTGCAGATACGCCAGTTCAGTGAAGCGCGTGTGCTGGTGGAGCGTGCCATCGCCTACATCAATGAGAATCTGCACCGCAACCTTGCGGTTGCTGATTGTGCGAGGGAGGTTCATCTGAGCCCCAGTTATTTCTCCAATCTGTTCAAGAAAGAAATGGGGATGACACTCGCCCAGTACATTATCAGCCGCAGAATGGAGAAGGCCAAGGAACGGGTGCTTGAGGGCATGCAGGTTCAGGATATCGCCATCTCGCTGGGCTACGAGGACCGTCCTTATTTCACTGAACTGTTCAAGAAATATACCGGCATGACGCCGACCGACTTCCGCTCCAAATACACTTCGGAGGTGCAGCGCGGAAACAGTGATTTCGTCTCCCCTGAATAGTTGTTTTCTCCTTCACTTACAAACGCGCAGTCATTCTATAATTTTTATATGAAATGAATGCGATTACACAAAGAAAAGGGAGGGTTTCAAGATGAAAAGAAATCAATGGATGCTGGCAGGAGCTTCGCTGCTGCTGGCAGGATCGCTGGCTGCATGCTCCTCGTCAACTGCTTCAAATAATACAAAGGCGGAGGGCGGGGATACCTCCGCTGAGCAAACCAAGCTGGTCTACTGGTCCATCGACCGTCATGATTCAGATTTTATTGAGCAGAAGATCAGTGAGTACGAGGGGCTTAACCCTAATGTGGATATTGAATTCAAAGTGATGGCTGACAACTACGCCCAGTCAGTGGATATCGCCTTCTCCAGTAAACAGGCGCCGGATATTCTGCGCGTGGATACAGGCAATGTACCGGCCTGGGTCAAGAAAGGGTATCTGGAATCGTTCGACAGCTACATCACACCGGAAATGAAGAGCCGGTTCGAGAGCGTGCTCATTAATGAGAAGAATATGGTTGACGGCAAAATCTACACCCTGCCGAATATTGGCCAATTCTGGCGCCTGATCTATAACGTGGATCTGTTCGAGAAGGCCGGGATTACAGAGCCGCCAGCTACACTTGCCGAAATGGTGGAGGATGCCAAGAAGATTACTGAGGCGGGTAAAGACAGCGGTGCTTACGGCTTCGCCGGTAATTTCAAGAGCGGAAGCGGGTTTGAACGCATTGCCCATCCGATCACAACCCTCAGTAAGACAGAAGGAACGGAAGGCTTCAACTTCCAGACCGCTAAGTTCGACTTCGGCATGTACAAGGAGACGCTTGAAGCCCTGCGGCAGATCGTAGTGGACGGCAGTATGATGCCGGGTTCGGAATCGCTTGATATTGACCCGCTGCGGGCACAGTTCGCTCAAGGTAAAATCGGGATGTATTTCAACCATTCTGTTGAGCCTAGTGTGTACAAAACTCAATTCCCGACCGAAATCCGCTGGGCGGCAGCACTGCCGCCAACCGTGGACGGCCAGCAGAACGGCGCCAGCCAGGTCATCTCCGGCAGCTATCTGGCGATGAGCAAAGACTCCGGGCAGAAAGAGGCCGCCTGGAAGTTTATCGAGTGGATGTACAGCGATGAGGTGCAGATCGCTTACCAGGAAGGCGGATACGGGGTTTCTGTTATTCCTTCTGTTGCTGCCGCAGCGAAAGCTCCGGATATCCCGGGAATTGAGGACTTCCTGCCGACCAAGTATGACGGAATCTATCCGGCAACTCCGTTCACTGCTACCGAAGGACGTCTGGAAGGAACGAAGAAGATGGATGTGTTCAACAGATATATCTTTACCGGCGGAGATTTGGACAAGGATCTTCAGGATCTGAACACGCGTTATAACGCCGCCCTGGACAAAGCCAAAGCTGCAGGCGACACTACGATTGAAGCCCAGCCGGACTTCAGTGCAGCCAGCCTGCAGGGAAGCCTGGTCAAGGAATAACAAGGGAAGAATAATACCACATGCAGCATACAGACCGCAGGCCATAGGCCTGCGGTCTGTTACGTTATATGGGTCTGCCCCAGGGCGTCTGCTGGCGATGTGCAGCCCCCGGGTGTATTGTAGTATGATATTAAAGAACGAAAGGAGGGACTTATATTGGCGACTGAGATTAAAGACCGTATCAATCTGAAGGAAATCAACTGCGAGAAGGAGCTTACGCTTGCTGTCATCGGCGGCAAATGGAAGCTTATCATATTGTGGCACCTGGGTCTGGAAGGGACCAAACGCTTCAGCGAGCTGAAGAAGCTGATTCCGCATATTACGCAGAAAATGCTGACCAATCAGCTGCGTGAGCTGGAGGAAGATCAGCTGGTATTCAGGCGGGTGTATGCTGAAGTCCCGCCGAGAGTAGAATACTCTATGACGGAGTATGGGCATACGCTGATGCCTGTGCTGCGCATGATGTATGACTGGGGCAAGAATTACGGGGAGAACGTCATTTGGAAAGATGACCCTGACCGCGACAGATCGATGAAATGAAATTCATATAGATTTAGACAAATGGAGGAGATTGATAATTATGCTGCTGAAGACAGAATATAGCCCGCTGCTGGAGACGTTTAAGTTCGCGAACGGCATTGAACTGAAGAACCGTGTGGTGATGGCGCCGATGACTAATTTCTCCTCGAATGAGGATGGAACCGTCTCAGAGCCGGAGCTTGATTACTACATCCGCCGATCCAAAGGGGCAGGAATGGTTATTACCGCCTGTGTATATGTATCACGCGGCGGGAAAGGCTTCCCGGGTGAATTCGGTGCTGACCATGACGGGCTGATTCCGAGCCTGCGCGGGCTGGCCGAGGCCATTAAGGGTGAAGGGGCGAAGGCGGTTCTGCAGATCTTCCATGGCGGGCGCCAATGCCCCCCGGCACAGCTGCCTGACGGACAGACGGTCAGCGCAAGTGATGTGCCGTCGGAGCTTCCGGGCGGCGGGCAAGGACCGGTTCCGCGCGCACTGACGGATGAAGAAATTACCGGAATTATCGCTGATTTCGGAGAAGCTACACGCCGGGCGATCGAAGCCGGATTCGATGGTGTGGAAATTCACGGTGCCAACGGCTATCTGCTGCAGCAGTTCTTCTCCCCGCATTCGAACCGGCGCGAAGACCGCTGGGGCGGCGATCTGCAGAAGCGTCTGACCTTCCCGCTGGCTGTTCTGCGCAGTGTCAAGGATGCGGTGAAGCAGCATGCACAGGGGGAATTCCTTGTAGGGTACCGCTTCTCGCCTGAAGAGCCGGAAACACCGGGAATTACGATGGCTGATACCTTTGCGCTAATCGATGCACTGACAGGGGAAGGGCTTGATTATCTGCATGCTTCCCTGATGGAGCTGTGGTCGCAGCCGCGCCGGGGTACCGAGGACAGCCGTCCGCGGATCGAGCAGATTGTAGACCGCGTGGGAGGCAAGGCTCCGGTAATTGGAGTAGGCTCGCTCTATACCGCCGCTGATGCCCTGAAGGGTCTGGACAGCGGGATCAGCCTGGTCGCTCTGGGCCGTCCGCTCCTGATTGAACCGGACTGGGTTCAGAAGGTTGCCGAAGGGCGTGCAGCTGAGATTAAGACTGAGCTGGACCCTTCCGCCCAAGCTGAGCTTGTAATCCCGGACCCGCTCTGGAATGCACTGATTCATACGCCGGGCTGGCTGCCGGTGAAGCAGTAAATAGCAGGAGGGCGTCTGTCCTGCGCCTGTAACCTATTCATGACCTCTGGGTGCCTATATTTAAGGCTTCCAGAGGTTTTTTGCCATATTGGCATAAACGTGGAAATGTATATATGATACAATCGTATTAATTAACGGAACATCCTACAATGAGGAGTTTGCAGATATGAATGTACAGGGGAGAAACGATAGTTCCGGCGATGCGGAAGAGATGAGGCGTGATGAAGAAATGGATTCTTTTCAGCGGACGCTCGAGGTCATCGGCGGTAAATGGAAAGGAGTCCTGCTCTACCATCTAATCAGCGGTACAAAGCGGTTCAATGAACTGCGCAGATTATGTCCGGGAATTACCCAGCGGATGCTGGCCATGCAGCTGCGGGAGCTGGAGCGTGACGGTCTGGTTCATCGTGAGGTGTACCCGCAGGTGCCCCAGAAGGTAGAGTATTCTCTGACCGAGTGGGCCCGGGGCCTGGAATCCGGCCTGCTTAGTATTAAACACTGGGGAGAAGGATACAGGGAGGTGCTGGCCCAGAGTGAACCTGAGCTGCAGGCTGCCGGCGGCCGGGCCGGAGAAGACTCCGTGGAAGCAGCTCCGCGCAGCACAAATACCCCCGGATAAGCGGGATGCGCTTTATCCGGGGGTATTTGTGCTATGCAGGAGGCGTTAAGCTTTTTGCTCAGCCAGACGGGCAATCTCTACGATAACCTTAACAGCCATCAGCATTACGTCTACAGAGGCGTATTCGAATTTGCCGTGGAAATTCTCGCCGCCGGTGAAGATATTCGGTGTCGGCAGGCCCATATAGGACAGCTGTGAGCCGTCAGTCCCTCCGCGGATCGGGCGGATCACCGGAGCTATTCCCAGACCCTCCATCGCTTCCCGGGCAATATCAACGATGTGGCGCACCGGCTCGATTTTTTCACGCATATTATAGTACTGGTCATTCATCTCCAGCACTACATTGTCTGCTCCGTAAGTAGACTTGAATTCATCCACAATGGCAGCGATATGGGCTTTGCGGTTCTCGAAATTCTCGCGGTCAAAGTCACGGATAATATACTGCAGCTTGCTGTGCTCGGCATTGCCCTGCATGGAGATCAGGTGGTAAAAGCCCTCGTACCCATCCGTGAATTCAGGCGCTTCACCGGCAGGAAGCCGGAGATGGAAGGCCATGGCGATTTTGGAAGAGTGGATCATCTTGCCCTTGGCTGTACCGGGATGTACGTTGACCCCATGGAAGCTGATTTTGGCGGCAGCGGCATTGAAGCTCTCATACTCCAGCTCTCCGAGCGGGCCGCCATCAACGGTATAGGCATAGGAAGCGCCGAATGCTGCAACGTCGAACTTATGCGGGCCGCGTCCGATTTCTTCATCCGGGGTAAAAGCAACTCTGATCTTGCCGTGTTTGATCTCCGGATGCGCGAGCAGATACACCATCGCCGTAACGATCTCCGCAATACCAGCCTTGTTATCTGCCCCCAGCAGGGTAGTGCCGTCGGTGGTAATCAGGGTATGCCCCTTGTAGCCGCTCAGCTCCGGGAAGCTCTTCGTAGTCAGAACAATGTTAAGCGCCTTATTCAGCACAATATCATTCCCGTCATAGTTCTCGACAATCTGCGGCTTCACATCCGTGCCGGTGAAATCAGTCGCCGTATCCAAATGGGCCAGGAAGCCTATTACCGGAACATCCTTGTCCGTGTTCGCCGGCAGTGAAGCCATAACATACCCGTGCTCGTCCACTGTGACTTCCGTCATCCCGATCTCCTGCAGCTCCTCTACCAGCTTATGGGCAAGCACCATTTGGCCGGGTGTGGAAGGGCAGGTCTCGCTGTCCTCATTCGATTGGGTATCCATTTCAGCATAAGAAATAAAACGCTTGATCAGCTCTTGTTTCAATTCAGGTCATCTCCTCTTCATCTTCGTATGTCTATATTATCACGATCCGCCAGAGGTCTCATCCCCGTGCGGACTTCCGAAGAGAGAAATGTCTGCTTACGGCTGCCGTACCAGCGGCTTGCTTGCAATCAGCCTGGCCGAGAGCAGATAGCGGTCAGGAGCTGAACCAACGTAGGAGAAGGGATAACAGGTGATCAGGGTAAGGACAGCTTCTTCGCTTGGCTTAATCGCTCCCCGTGCTTCTGCGTCTACAATCCTGCTCCCTGTGATCTCATAGGTGAACTTCCCCTCCGCCGTTTCGAGTTCAATGATATCGGACACCTCCAGATCCCCAAGGCTCCGGAACACTGTGTCGCGATGTCCTGCCAGTACGCTGTTGCCGGGGGAGCCTATGGCTGCACTCCCTTCGTCATGCCCTGCCCCTTTTTTTAGGGCTGTCCGTCCCGTCCCCTCCAGAATAGCCGCCCGTTTGTCCAGCTTTGGAAAATAGATCTCTCCAATAACCTCCCCCTCCGTATATTCGGGGTTGACGCTGCCTTGTTCTGCTGGGGGGCTGATCATGCCGTCAGGCAGCGGAGTCTCTTCCTCTGTTGCGGGGGATGGCTGGGCTTCCTCCCTCTTTTTCTCCCAGGTTTGCAGGGCTTTCCGGGCTTCTGCTGGCGCTTTGAAGATCTGGACGGCCGAATACAGCATGACGCATAAAGAGAGTATGAAGATCAGCTTCACGGCTAAAGATATACCGGAACGCTTCTTCATACTCTCTCCTCCAGCCTTGTGTGAAATATTATTTCTTCGATCCGAGCTTGCGGATGGCGATCAGACTGAGAATGGCTACGGCCATGCTGCCCAGAATCAGATTGTACCAAGGTTCGGCCGTATCCGGCAGCTTGCCGTCCTCATCCGGTCCGGCGAGCGGAAGCTCGTCATCGGTAAGGGTTTCCCCGTTATCCGGTGAAGGCGCTGGTGTACTGCCGGCGGTGACAGCTCCGGCATCTGGTGTAGCAGACGGGCCGCTGCCTCCATTGTTATCCCCGCCGCCCAGCGGTACCGGTGCTTCACTTACAGCTACCTCATCTACTGCCGGTGTTGCCGCAGCGGTTGGTGAAGGAGATGGCGTTAGGGCAGGTGCCGTGCTGCTGGATGGCAGATCCGTCGGAGCCGGTGTTGCTGTTGGTGTGCTGCCTGGTCCCTCTGGTGTTGCCGTTGCAGTCGGTGCTGCCGTAGGCTCAGCTGTAGGGTCTGGTGTAGCAGTCGGTATCGGCGTTGCTGTTGGCTCAGCTGTAGGGTCTGGTGTAGCGGTTGGTATCGGCGTTGCTGTTGGCTCAGCTGTCGGCGCAGGATCTGCCGTGGCGGTGAATTCAAAGGCTACGCTCACCGTCTTCCCCTGAAATTCATTGCCGGCTTCAGGCGGGAATAACACATCCATCTGGATGTCCTCTTGCGCAGCGCCCTCAAGCGAGCCGATAGTCACCCGGCCTTCTGCCTCGCTCATTACCCCTGTATAGATGATTACTCCCTCTTTTTGCAGGGTCATTTGCAGGATTTTGTACAATTCTGCGTCCCCGGAGAGGAATTTGAAGTCTACAGAATAATCAAACGGGTCATTTCCGTCGTTGATCACCGTATAGTCTGAAGCCATAGTATCTCCCGGCTGCATGTTGTTCATGGTCGCAGTGCTGGTCGTATGCGAATTCACGGTCAGCTTAATCGTGTCCTCGGCGCTGGCCCCACCGGCATGCCATACGACACCAGCCAGAACAACTAGAATATAAGCGCCTAGCAAGGACGCGCGATAGCTCTTTTTCACATTCCCGCCCCTCTCTTCTGGGAAGTCATCTTTACTCTATTTCTAGTTCACTCGCCCGCCTACAACCCGTATTTCCTAGCCTATAACCGCCTAATTCTGCAGTTTCCAGCCGCGATTCGCCGCAATTCATGCTTATTACGCATGTCATGTCGAATAAAGTGGTTTTTAATAGAACTACTACGAAACAGGGCGATAGTACCCGAAAGAACGAACCTGAAGAATGCAATTGCGCATTTGTTCGTTATAACGAATAACTACAGTATAATCAAATTTAAAGATAAATAAAAACATTCAAATCGGTCTAAATGAGGTATAAATGGAGGTTTGATTCACATTATAATTTGTTTTCTACAGTTTACTGCTGTTCACTCATTATTTCTCCGTATATTAATAAATACGTAGTATTTTATAGAGAACGGTTCATTGTTAATATGTAAATGAAGAGACTAGCGGTATTTCTTGCATACAAATAGCCCATTTAAGCTACAGGCACGGATCTCTCCGTGTGTAGTTAAATGGGCCGGGTATTTGATGGGCGGTATCGGTTTATTGCTCCTGCAGCAGCTCGGATACCAGCTTATAAGAGTGCAGGCGTGCGGAGTGATCATAAATCTGTGATGCAATAATCCACTCGTCGGCAGCCGTCTCCTCGAGAATCTCCAGCAGCCGTTCTTTGATTAGCGAAGGATCGCCGGCAATGGAATATTGTTGTTTGCTTAGCAGCATGGCTTTCTCCTGCGGTGTCCAGATTCCATCCAGGCTGTCCACCGGAGGCTGGAGCTTGCCGGTACGGCCGCGGATGATATTCAGGAATTGCTGCTGCTGTGAGGTAGCCAGTCTGCGCGCTTCCTCCACCGTATCTGCGGCGGTTATTCCCAGTCCGATCATGACATGGGGCTTATCGAGCACTGCGGAAGGCTTGAAGCTGCTGCGGTACAAATGCAGTGCCGGCAGCAGGTAATCCGGTGCAAAGTGGCTGGCAAAAGCAAACGGAAGACCGAGCTGGCCCGCAAGCTGGGCACTGAAGCCGCTGGAGCCCAGCAGCCAGATCGGAATATTCAGTCCTTCGCCGGGAACGGCGCGTACACCGAGCGGGCGGCCGCCTGCCCCGTTAGCGTCGAAATAAGCCCGGAGCTCGCTGAGCTGCTCGGGGAATTCGCTGCCGTCGCTGCCAAGACCACGGCGCAGCGCTCTGGCAGCCGCCTGGTCGGAGCCGGGGGCCCGGCCGAGGCCAAGATCGATGCGTCCGGGATATAAGGACTCCAGCGTGCCGAACTGCTCGGCGATAACAAGCGGTGCATGGTTGGAGAGCATGATGCCTCCCGAGCCGACGCGGATACGCTTGGTTCCTCCAGCTACATGTCCAATCACAAGGGACGTGGCAGAGCTGGCAATGCCGGGCATATTATGATGCTCCGCCAGCCAGTAACGGTGGTATCCCCATTCTTCGGCATGACGTGCTAAATCAAGTGTGTTATGAAATGAATCCGCCGCTGTTCCGCCCTCGCGAATAGGGGCTAAATCCAGCACGGAGAACGGAATGTCGTGCAATTGCTTCACCATAATCCCTCCCATAATGGATGCTTCAGCATCAGTAAGCAGTATTTGCAGCTATAGATTGATCTACCCGCCAATTATAACATGAAATAATATTATTTACACACTTTAAGTAAGCGGTATGGAGGAAGAGGGGATATTACGGATGAAGGGATATTACGGATAGAGGGATATTACGGATGAAGAATCTATATCGCTTGATCCGGTATTCTTCCGGATCAGTACAGGATCAGCACAGGATTAGCACCGGGCTCATTGCTTGATCTGCAGGCTGGCTGCGACGGCCCCTTATCCTAAGCATTGTCTAGATTGAACTCAAGATTTCACCATAAAACTCCAACATAAAACTCCAACATAAAACCAATCCTGGCTAATCCGTTATTCTGTGAATTGAACTTCTAGGCGGCAACTGATGACGCAGGAATCTCCCGATTTTATCCGCTTTCTGGGGCAGAGATCCAGTAACTTTTTATAAAATCCTGCAAAATCCTGCACCAAATACAACATTTCTCCTCTCCTATCGGTCCTAATCCAAAATTGTTGTACAAAAGGCAACATTTCACCTTGTTCAAGCGGCTCAGCAGGATTATTGTTGTATTTCCTACAACAATCCGCCCGATCACCCGGCTATCCATCAATCAAAGTTGTAAAACGTACAACATTTCTGTCTGCAGTTCTGCAGTGTCTGCAGTTCTACAGTATTTACAGTGCTTCCTAAGAAGTCTCCACTCTGCCGCTGGAGAATCAAGTGTAAGGCATTGACGTACTCCGCCAGTCCCGCAGTGACTGACCGGTAATTTGAATGGTTCTTGTATCAAGTGCGGTTTATCTAACTGTATTTTGTGCAACTAAAGCGAACACTCATTGCGGTGCTGCATTCCACACTCGCTACTCTCAACAGATATGCAGGCGTTGTTCAGCAAGTTAGATCCATATACATAAGTTCACTCCATATAGGTACAGCGATTAATGTGTTATAGCTACATATGTTCTGCAGAGTTAGGAGTAAGGTGCAAAAGTGTATTGAGAAGCTTTTCAGATGGACGGAGGTGATTAAAAAAGAGGCGTTGTCCAATAGCCAAACAGGCAAAATCCGCAGCCGGTGAATAGCATGATGGGGATTAATTATCAGAAATTCCTTCCGGGGAAAGCGTAATGTAAGCGCATAACAAAGGTCTTGCCAATTTACGGGAGCCTTGCTATAATCGCTTTGAAAAGCTTTTCTAAATAAAAACGGCTACGCTGTGCTTCAGGAAGCCGATGCTTCCGGAGCAGCGCTATTACATATCGGCGCAGGTATCCGTTTCAGCGAGGAAGATAAGGAACATTTATTGCGTAAGCATATAAACTCTTATCTTTATAAAAAGGAAGTCAGAGCTATGAAGCCAACAATCAGAGATGTAGCCAGAATGGCCGGTGTATCCATCAGCACGGTTTCCCGTGTAATGAATGCGCCGGACACAGTAGTTGAGAGTAAACGCAGCCGGGTGATAGAAGCCATAGAAGCTCTGAAGTATCAGCCTAATGCGTTTGCGCGCGGTTTGATTTACAAGAAGTCTTTTACACTGGGCCTGCTTATTCCCGATATTGAGAACCTGTATTTCGCAGGGGTGATCCGGGGGATGCAGGATGCCTGCATTAAGCTCGGCTACAGTCTGATGATCTGCAATACAGACCGTGACAAGGAGCGGACGCTGTCTTATATCGATACCTTCCATGAGAAGCAGGTGGACGGAGTCGTGTTCGCCAGTGATGTGCTGTACCCGGAGTATTATGAGAAGCTGGTAGGCTGCAGAATTCCCTTCGTGCTGGTCTCCTCCCATTCCGATGAGTATGAGGTGGCTTCGGTGGAGGTCGATGATGAGAAGGCAGCGTATGATGCGGTGAAATTCCTGATTGAGCTGGGTCACCAGGAGATCGGAATGATCGGCTTCAATCATGATAACTCGGTGTCCGGGCCGCCGCGTGTTGCCGGATTCGTCAGAGCGCTCAAGGAATTCGGTCTGGAGCGCAATGTGGAGAAGGTCAAATACGCCAATCACCGCTTTGAACAGGCGTATCAGGCATCGCATGAGCTGTTCAGTGAGTATCCGGAGCTGACTGCTGTATTCTGCGTAGCCGATGAGTTCGCCATGGGAACGATCTCTTATCTGAAGGACCGCAATATTCTGGTGCCGGGTCAGGTGTCGGTAATCGGTTTCGACAATCTGCGGATGTCCGGCATGTTCATTCCGAAGCTGACGACGATCGCCCAGCCGATTTATCAGCTGGGTTACCGGGCTGCAGAGAAGCTGCATGAGTTATTAACGACCGGCTCTGTGGCTGTCATGAAAGAAAAGATGGAGCATAAGCTGGTTGTAAGAGAATCCTCACGTGAGAAATGAAATCTGCTTGCGGGCAGGGTTGAAGCGCTGCTGCCTGGATTGTGGAGGGGCAGAGCGGTCTCTTTTTCTAAATTTGAAAAGCTTTTCACAGGGGTTCAGCAGATTAATGCAAGTTATTATGGTTAGTTTACACGGGAATCCGCTATAAATACGGTTGCCAGAGGTAGAAAGGTGCAGGAATATCACAAATTAAAAATAAAACATAGGAAAAGATGAATTTGCAGTATTGGAAACGCATTCATTATGTGATATTATGGAAATGTAAGCGCTATATTAATGTTGCTGACTCAGGAATCCCTGACATTAAACTGTACAAATTATCATACTCTGAAAAGCTTTGCAAGGAGGTGGTCCAGTGCTCAGCCGGTAGTCATTCCGGGAATTAAGCTGACCTAATGCAGTCTCTAAAAACAATTAAAGGGGATGTATGAAACAATGAAGAAAGCTCCAGGACGTAAACTGTCACTCGCTATGGTGCTGTGTTTATCCTTCACCATGATGCTCAGCGGATGCGGCGGGAATAACAATAATGCGGCACCGACGGATGCACCGGCGGCAACAGAAGCTCCGGCAGCAACAGCAGCTGATAACAACCAGGAATCGACAAATAATGCAGAGGCTACAGCTGACGGCAGCCCGCTGGACTTAGCGATGAAAGGTGAATATAAAGGGACTAAGGTAACGATGTTCGGCCCGTTTGTGGACGCCGACCAGGTGAAATTTGAGAGCAGCATCAAAGAGTTTGAAGAAAAAACCGGCATTGATATTCAATATGAAGGCTCCAAGGAATTCGAAGCTACGATTAATATCCGTGTTGACGGCGGCAATGCTCCGGATATCGCTGACTTCCCGCAGCCGGGTCTCCTGGCTTCCATTGCGAAGACCGGCAAGGTAGTCGATCTGACCGGTGTGCTGGATCAGGAGAAGCTGACAGCCAATTACAATAAGAGCTGGCTGGATATGTCCACCATGGACGGTAAAGACGGCAAGATTATGGCCGGGATCTGGAACCGCAGCAATGTGAAGAGTCTGGTCTGGTATCCGAAGAAGCAATTCGATGATGCCGGATACACGGTTCCGCAGACTTGGGATGAGATGATGGCGCTGACAGAGCAAATTGCCAAAGACGGTGATCCTGCCTGGGCTATCGGTATTGAGAGCGGCGCGGCTACCGGCTGGGCAGCCACCGACTGGGTAGAGAACATTATGCTGCGTACCACAACTCCTGAGAACTATGACAAGTGGGTAGCCGGAGAACTGCCGTTCACTTCTCCTGAAGTGAAGAATGCAGTAGATGTGATGTCCAAAATCTGGCTGAACAAGGATTATGTATACGGCGGCGCTAAATCCATCGTAACCACGGCTTTCGGGGATGCTCCGAAACCAATGTTCGAGAATCCTCCCAAAGCCTGGTTCAACCTGATGGGGAACTTCATTACGAGCTTCTTCCCGGAAACCGCCAAGGTTGATGTAGATTATGACTGGTTCTACCTCCCGCCGATTGATGAGCAATACGGCAAGCCGGTTCTTGTAGCAGGCGATATCTACGCGATGTTCAATGACCGTCCTGAAGTACGTGCAGTCATGGAATTTTTCACCACCGGTGAATCGATCAAGAGCTGGGTACAATCCGGCGGTGTAGTGGCGCCAATGAATGATGCCCCGCTGGACTGGTACCAGTCCGAATCCGACCGCCGGATGGCGCAGCTGGTGCAGGATGCTTCAACCCTGCGGTTTGACGGCTCTGACCTGATGCCGGGCAAGGTGGGTGCAGGCACGTTCTGGAAAGGCATGACCGACTATGTGAGCGGAACGGCTACTCTGGATCAGGCACTGGAGCAGATCCAGTCCGGCTGGAACAACTAAGGAGCGTGTAAGCGGGACTTAGGGGGACGCAAATGATGAAGAGGGGCAGGGCAGCAGTGATGAATCCTGCCCCTCTTTTTCTTGAAATATAAGAATTTATATGTTTCACACCATAATTTATCCTTCTATTTCTCGCTGAAACGATACCGTCCTTATAAGGACGGCAAAGCCGTTTCCACTTGTTAAAGAATGCTTATGTAGAGAGTTTTGCTGCGCAAAACTTATTAGGAGGAACTGATATGGATGCACAAATAAAGCCGGAGGCCGGTGCCCCAGGTACGCAGGTCAAGCAGAGAATCAGCGGCCGGGCGGTGCTTTTATCGCTGGGGGTGCTGCTCGCTAACATTGTGATCAACGGGCTGATCTTCTTGTTTTTCCGCGATTCTACGCTTAATCCGCTGCTAACTGCGGTGCTTGCCGTGCTATGGGGTGTACTGGGTGTATATCTGATCTATTACACTCTGACCTGGGCGGTTGAGCAATATCCCGACCGTATCCGCAGGAAAGTGCTGCCCTACGTATTCGTCGGACCCGCGGTTATTATCCTCGGCTGGCTGCTAATCCTGCCTGCGCTGCGGACCCTGTACTTAAGCTTCTTCAATGCTTCTTCGGAGAAGTTCGTCGGACTCAGCAACTATGCTGCAATCTTCAGCGACCATCTGATGGCAACCGCACTGCGCAACAATCTGCTCTGGGTGTTTGTGGGGACGCTGGCCTGTGTATGCTTCGGGCTGCTCATTGCCATCCTTGCCGACCGCAGCAGTTATGAACGTATCGCCAAATCGATTATTTTCATGCCGATGGCCATATCCTTTGTTGCCGCAGGCGTGATCTGGAAGTTTGTCTATTATTATCAGCCGGGCGATGAGCAGATCGGACTGCTGAATGCGATCGTAACCTATTTCGGCGGCGAACCGCAGGCCTGGACGAGTATGCTGCAGCCCTGGAATAATTTCTTCCTCATTATTATCCTGATCTGGATGCAGACGGGGTTTGCCATGGTCATCTTCTCTGCAGCGATCAAAGGTGTTCCTGACGATATTCTGGAAGCCGCACGGGTGGATGGCGCCGGTGAGGTGAAGATTTTTTTCGGTATCATGATTCCGTTTATCTCCTCGACCATTCTGACGGTAACCACAACCATTATTGTCTTTACATTGAAAATATTTGACGTCGTCATGGTGATGACGGGAGGTCAATACGATACAGAAGTAGTAGCGACACAGTTCTACCGGCAATTCTTCATGTACCGCAACTTCGGTTACGGCTCAACACTGGCTATCGTACTCCTGATCGCGGTATTGCCTGTTATTCTTATTAATCTGCGTCAGTTCCGCAAGCAGGGGGGATTCTAATGGTCGGCAAAAAGAAGAGAAAAAGCAGCAAAACCGTTGTTAACCTGATACTGGGCGTCATCTGCTTCATCTGGATTCTGCCGACGTTCGGGCTCTTTGCCTCCTCCTTCCGTCCGGCTGCGGATATTCTGCACACCGGCTGGTGGAAGGTCTTCCCCCATCAGGAGTGGAAGGCCGGCGAAACGCTGCAGCTGTCCAAGGATGTGGATCTGCGGCAGCCGATTGAGGTGAACGGTAAAACCTACAGTGATGATCAGCTCAAAGCAGGTGTAAAGGCGGATGACAGCCGCCTGATGTGGGAGAACCGCAGAGCGCGCACGGTCAATATGCAGGAACAGGGCTGGAAGACTACGCCTGACCTGACGCTTGATAATTATAAGAATGTACTGTCCGGCAAGGAATACAAGCTTAAGGAAGCCGATGGCAGTGAGACGGTGCAGAAGGGCAGCGGATTATCGCAGGCGTTCTGGAATACGCTGACGATTGCTGTACCGGCTACGGTGATTCCGGTGCTGATCGCCTCTTTTGCCGCATACGCCTTCGCCTGGCTACGCTTCCCTGGACGCAAAACACTGTTCGTCATCATTATCGCGATGCTGGTCATTCCGATACAGGTTGCGCTGATTCCGGTACTGAAGGATTACACGTCGCTGGGACTCAACGGCAGTTATCTCGGAATCTGGCTGGCGCACACGGCCTTCGGCCTGCCGCTGGTTACGTACTTTATGTATAACTTCATCAGCCAGCTGCCGAAGGATCTGTTTGAATCAGCCTTCATTGACGGGGCCAGCCACTTTACCATTTTCAGCAGGCTGATTCTGCCGCTCTCTGTACCTGCGCTCGCCTCCATCGGAATCTTCCAGTTCCTCTGGGTGTGGAATGATTATCTGGTGTCGCTGATCTTCATCGGCAACCAGCCGTCGGTGCAGGTAATGTCCATGAAGATCGCCGATCTGGTCGGCTCACGCGGTAATGACTGGCATCTGCTGACTTCGGCTGCGTTTATCTCAATGCTGATGCCGCTGGCAATCTTCTTCCTGCTGCAAAAGTATTTCGTCAGAGGTCTGATGGGCGGCTCGGTGAAAGGCTGAGCCTGTGGCTCAGAGCAGGTACCGGGTGTGCATGAGTACCGCCATTTCCGGCGGCAATGTAAAGAGCGGAGGTCTGTCCCCCGGAGATCCGATGCGGCGGTCAGGAGAAATTCGCAATCAGGAGGAGAATATAGAGATGAAGATGAAGCCCTATGAACATCCGCCGGCATTATATCCTTACCGCGAGTGGAGTCTCGGTGAGGAACACTACGAGGATGAGTATAATCAGCGGAGCGAGAGCGTATTCGCGCTCGGCAACGGATATATAGGTATGCGCGGTAATTTCGAGGAAGGCTACCACGGCAAGGCGGGCACTTCCGTAGCCGGGAACTATCTGAACGGATTCTATGATTCTGAGCCGATTGTCTATCCCGAAGGGGCCTTCGGGTTCCCTTCCCGGAATCAGGCGATGCTGAATGTGACTGATGCGCGTATGATCGAACTCAGTATTGAAGGACATGATTTCCGGCTGGACCAAGGGAAGGTTCACCGGTATGAACGCCGTCTGGATATGCAGAGTGGTATTCTGCACCGGGAGGTGGAGTGGGAATCTCCTGCCGGCCACCGGGTGCTGCTGGAGATCCGCCGGATGGTGTCGCTTGCGCACAAGCATCTGGCCGCAATCGACTATGCAGTGACCGCGCTGAACTTCTCCGGCACGCTGAAGTTTGAGTCTGCCGTGGACGGCGAGATCCGGCGGCCGGAGGCCACGGATGATCCGCGGCTGGGCGCAGGCAGTGCCGAGCCCAGCCTGCTGCTGGAAGATACCGGCTACGATGCTGCCACCCGAAAGCTGTGGATGAAGCAGCGGACACGGCATACGCGGTTTGCGCTGCTGACCGCAGTCAGCCATGCGCTGCAGGCAAAGTCCGGCCGCGAGATGAGCAACCAGCTGATCGGACAGCGGATATCGGTGTGTTATGCTGCTGCAGTGCGCAGCGGTGAGACCGTAAGACTCACCAAATATATAACCTATCACACCTCCAAGGATTACGTGGAGGAGGAGCTGCAGGGCCGGAGTGACAGGGTGCTGGAGATGGCCGGAGAACTTGGATTCACCGGTCTGGCCGGGGAGCAGCAGGAATATCTGGATACCTTCTGGGCGCATACGGATGTCGAAATCAAGGGCGACCCGGCGCTGCAGCAGGGTATACGCTTCAATGCTTTTCAGCTGCTGCAATCGGCAGGCCGGGACGGCGCGACCAATATCGGAGCCAAAGGCTTAACCGGAGAAGGCTATGAAGGCCATTATTTCTGGGATACGGAAATGTACATGCTGCCGTTCTTCACCTTCACCCAGCCTGAAGTCAGCCGGGCGCTGCTGGAATTCCGCTATGCTACGCTCGGCAAGGCGCGGGAGCGTGCGGCGGTCATGTCCCAGAAGGGGGCGCTGTATCCATGGCGGACGATAGACGGCGAGGAGAACTCCGCCTACTTCCCTGCCGGGACCGCCCAGGCCCATATCAATGCCGATATTGCCTACGGGCTGAAGCAATACGTGCTGGCAACGGGCGACACGGAATTTCTGGTTGCCCAAGGGGCGGAGATTCTGTTTGAGACCTCGCGCTTCTGGGCCGATCTCGGTCACTACAACCCGGCGCGCAGAGGCGCCTTCTGCATTGATGCTGTGACTGGACCGGACGAATATACGGCGATTGTGAATAACAATGCCTATACCAATCTCATGGTTCAGGACCAATTCATGTATGCCTATGAGACCGCCCTGCTTCTTCAGGAGGAATATCCTGCTGACTATGAACGCCTGCAGCTGGCTATAGGACTGTCCATGGAAGAGGCAGAGGGCTGGAGGGAAGCCGCCGAGAGGATGTTTATTCCTTTTGACAATGATCTCGGCATCTATGCCCAGGATGATACGTTCCTGGCGAAGCAGAAATGGGATTTCGAGCACACACCGCCGGATAAATATCCGCTGCTGCTGAATTATCATCCGCTGGTGATCTACCGCCACCAGGTGCTGAAACAGGCGGATCTCGTGATGGCTATGTTCCTGCTCGGGAACAAGTTCAGCCTGGCGGATAAAATCCGCAACTATCATTATTATGAGCCGCTAACCACCCACGACTCCTCCTTGTCGCCTTGTATTCACAGCATCATGTCTGCTGAGATCGGCGATTTAACCGGGGCATATGCCTATTTCGACCGCACCGTGCGGATGGATCTTGATGACATTAACCGCAACGCCAAGGACGGGCTGCATATGGCGGCGATGGCCGGCTCGTGGATGTCGATCGTGAACGGTTTTGGAGGGTTGCGGCTGTATGAAGGGAAGCTGAGCTTTGATCCGGCCCTGCCGGAGCAGTGGGAGAGCTACCGCTTCAAGATCACCGTGCGCGGGCAGCTTCTGGATATATTCATTGATCGTGAGGATGCCGTATATACGCTACTGGCCGGCACAGGTCTCGAGATCTTGCATAAGGACCAGCCGCTGAGGCTGCTTCCGCAGGAGCCGGTGAAGATTTCGCTTGCGGGCCGGCTTCAGGCGGTAATCTTCGATCTGGACGGCGTCATTACCGATTCGGCTGAATATCATTATCTGGCCTGGCAGGCACTCGCCGATGAGCTGGGCATTCCCTTCAGCCGCGAGAAGAATGAACGGCTGAAAGGGGTCAGCCGGATGGAATCGCTGGAGATAGTGCTGGAGGGCAGCGGACTTGCGCTGCTGCCAGAAGCCGAGAAGCTCCGGCTGGCGGAGAAGAAGAACGATCATTACAAGCAGATGATCGGCCGTATCACCCCGGCTGACCTGCTGCCGGGGATTCCTGAGCTGCTGGATTCCCTGCGCGAGCGGGGGATCTCTGCAGGGCTGGCCTCGGCCAGCCTGAATGCGCCGCTGATTCTGGAGCGCCTCGGCGCAGCCCATTGGTTCCAGGCGGTCGCCGACCCGGCTGAGCTCCGGAAGGGCAAGCCCGACCCGGAGATCTTCCTCAAGGCGGCGGAGCTGCTTGGGGCCGCGCCGGGCAACTGCATCGGCGTGGAGGATGCGGCCGCAGGGGTCGCCGCGATCAAAGCGGCGGGCATGAAGGCCGTAGGCATTGGCAACGCGGCGCAGCTGGGTGCGGCTGACCTGCTGCTGCCGTCTACCTCGGCGCTGGATGCCGGGAAGCTGCTGGAGCTGTGTGCGAGATAAGTGGCAGATAGGCTTGGCTGCGGTGGTGGAAAGGATGGAAGTACGGAAGTACGGAAGTACGGCAAGAAAAGGGAGGCGTAGTATGCTGTAGTGCTCCGCTTTTCATTTAAGTGAGATATTAGACGCCCGTGTTCTCCTCAGTAGGTGGGGGAACACGGGCGTCTTTGTTGAAATTCAGGAATGTATAAGGTACACACGGTTGCTTCTCCTTCTATTTCCCGCTGGAATGGACCGTCTTTATTAAAGGACGGCAAAGCTATTTCTTACTGGTCAGGGTTATTTTTCGCTGGGCTATCCCAGTCCTGGTCCGGGAGCATTTGCCGCAAGTGATGCTTCATGTGATCCACGTAGTCCTCAACCAGCCATTGCAGGGTGACCGTAGTGCCATCATTCCGCAGGAAGAGGAGTGCCAGCTGCTCAGCAGACATGCGTGAAACTGCGCGTAGGACCGACTGATTCAGGCTGATCCACAGGGTCAGTATTTCATCATGCGGAGCCGAGGCATACTGCTGGGCAGACATCCATTCATTCTGGGTCGTAATAAGCCAGCTGAAGAGGCTGCGGTTCGTACTGGACCTTGATAAACCGGGTGAGATTGTTGATCGCCGAATCGCATAAATGTCCAAGTAGTTGCAAACAGGACCATTTGCCTCCCGGACGCGGTGCGGCGGCTTCCTCTGGAGTGAAACGGTTATACGCAGCGGGTACTGCTGCCAGCAGCTGCTGCAGCTCAGCAATCGTAGGCGTTAGCATCGAACCATCCCTGCCTTTCAACTATAAAGTGTGAATAGGATTGGATAAGGAGTTTATCCCTGAATTCAAATATAGAAACTATATAAAAACTATATAAAAACTATATAGAAACTATTGAGAAACTATTGCTGTATTTCTGATTCCGCCGGAAGTGGGCGGAATGGGGAAAAGAAAGGGAAAAATCCCACTAATTCCGCCGGAAGTGGGCGGAATGGAGAAATGAAAGGGATAAATCCCACTAATTCCGCCGGAAGTGGGCGGAATGGAGAAATGAAAGGGATAAATCCCTCTAATCCCCGCCGAAAGTGGGGGGAATGGGGAAAAGAAAGGGATTAATCCCACTAATCCCGCCGGAAGCGGGTGGAATGGGGAAAAGAAAGGGATTAATCCCACTAATCTCGCCGGAAGTGGGCGAAATGGGGAAAAGAAAGGGATAATTCCCTCTATTCCCGCCGGAAGTGGCCGAAATGGGGAAAAGAAAGGGATTAATCCCACTAATCCCGCCGGAAGCGGGTGGAATGGGGAAAAGAAGGGGATAAATCCCTCTAATCCCCGCTTGAAGTGGGCCCAAGGAGGAAATGAGGGGCAAAAGTGCCCTTGATTCCGCCAGCTGTGGCCCAAAGGAGGAAATGAGGGGCAAAAGTGCCCTTGATTTCTCCAGTTGCGGGCCCAAGGAGGAAATGAGGGGCAAAAGTGCCCTTGATTCCACCAGATGTGGCCCAAAGGAGGAAATGAGGGGCAAAAGTGCCCTTGGTTTCACCAGTTACGCACCCAAGGAGGAAATGCCTATATCTATGCCTCTGCCTATATCTATATCTATCCCTAAGTCGTAGCGCCCTCCTCCAGCTCCACGGGCAGGATGTATGCTGATTCGACATGCTCACCCTGCACCTGCCGCAGGATTAGATCGACGGCCAGCTTGCCCATCGCCTCCATCGGCTGGCGGATAGAGCTGATGGCCGGATACAGCAGGCTGCGGAGGGAGATGCCGTCATAGCCGATAATCCGCACATCTTCGGGAACGCGCCGCCCTCTGATCTGGCAGGCCTTCAGGGCATAGGCGGCAATGATGTCACTGCCGGCGAAGATGCCGTCCACCTCAGGATGCTCGCGGAACAGCTGGGCCAGCAGCAGCTCATAGGCTTCGAAGTCGAAGCTGTTGTTGTCCGTATGCAGCGAAACGTACTGGGCGCCGTGCTGCTTCGCAGTTTCTTCGAAGGCGACGCAGCGCAGATGCGATAAGATATTCAGCTTGGGATGCCCGCCGATATGGGCCAGGCGGCGGCAGCCTTTTTGAATCAGCAGGGTCGTGGCCAGCCGTCCTCCCGCGTAATTATCCGAGCATACATACGGAATATCCGGCGAAATCTGCCGGTCAAAGGTAACCAGAGGCAGGTTCATCTGCCGGTAATCCTCTACTTCAAGCGTGTGGCTGCCCATAATAATGCCATCCACCCGGCTTGCGCGCAGCATGTTGATATACTCCTGCTCCTTCTGCTTGTCCTGCCACGAGTTGCACAGCAGCAGCTTGTAGCCTTTCCGGTAGGCATGTTCTTCAATATGACTGGTCAATTCCCCGAAAAAGGGCAGGGAAACATGCGGAATAATCAGTCCGATAATGTTTGATTTTGAGCGGCTGAGCGAGCGGGCCAGTTCATTCGGGCGGTAATTGAGCTCGTCCATCGCCTGGTGCACCTTCTGCTTCAATTCTTCACTTAAGTAACCCCTGTTGTTCAATACCCGGGATACGGTAGTTGCCGATACGCCAGCCTTCAGCGCAACGTCCTTGATGGTCGGCATGGCCTGGCCTCCTGTCTAAGCAGTCAACTGCAAATTCATTCTAACGTGAGCGCTGTTCTCTGTCCACAAAGGCCGCCGCTCCGCTCTATTTGTTGTTTATTAAAATATCGTTTCCCCCTATAATTATAAGAAAGCGGCAAATTTAAAAGATAAGAATTCATTTGCTTTATGCAATAAATTATCCTTATCTTTTACGCTGATACCGGCCGGTGCAGAATGGGGTGCTTTTTTCACTCAAAAGAGGGATGGGAAATGGGTATAACGAATTAGTATTTAGTATAATGTCGAAATTCCTCGTTTTATAATCGAAATCTGACTTTGAGATAGATGAACGGGAGTGTGCGAATGGGTGTAGATAAAATTCATCTCAGGTTGTTAAAAAGCTTGCTCTTGCCGCTGTTTATCTTACTGTGTACGACAGAAGGCACACACGCCTACGCCGAAGAACTTCCCGCTCAGAATGTGCTGGTGCTGCATTCCTATCAGAAAGGCTTTGCCTGGAGCGATGAACAGAGTGCCGGAATTGAAGAACGCCTCAAAAGCGCAGCCGCTCTGCCCGTAATCTATACCGAGTATATGGATTGGAAACGGTATCCCAATCAGGAGAACCTCGAACACTTCTACGAAACGATCAAATTCAAGTATCAGAATATCCGTATTGATGCGGTTCTCACCACAGATGATGCAGCCCTGAGCTTTGCCATGAAATACCGAGGGGAGATTCTGGATAATGCTCCGATCATCTTCAGCGGTGTCAATGAGCTGGGTGTGGCCGGCATCCCGGACACTCACAACATCACAGGTGTTATCGAGAAGATTGATCCTACGCGTACGATCCAAATGGCGCTGGAGATCAACCCTTCCGTGAAGAAGGTTTATGTTGTTTTTGATAATTCGGAGAGCGGATTGTCGACCGGCAAAATGGTCATGGATCAGATTGACGCGCTGAACCTGGGGCTGGAGATCCTCCCTATGAACCGCTTTTCTATTGAACAAATTAAAGCAACGGCATCCGCCCTATCTCCGGACAGTATTGTGCTGATGACTACATACTATAGTGACTCGACCGGAAGGATTGTTGAGTTTGACAGGTTCTCAAGTGAACTGGGCAAGAGCAGCAGTGTTCCGGTGTACCATATTTATGATTTTGGACTAAACCACGGTGCCTTCGGCGGCAGTCTGATCAGCGGCAGAATTCAGGGCCAGACCTCAGCGGAGCTGGCGCTGCGCATCCTGCAGGGGGAGAGTGCGGATAATATCCCTGTTGTGACTGACAGCAATGTCCGCAATGTATTTGACTACAACGAGCTTCAGCATTTCAGCGTACCCCTGGACAAGCTGCCGGAGGGCAGCGAAATCATTAACAAGCCGTTCTCCTTCTATCAGACCTACAAAGTGCTGGTACTGAGCATTATTGCCGCTTTTGCCGTGCTGCTTACCTTTATCTTTGTATTATTATTCTATGTACAGCTGGTGAAACGGATCAGAAGCAATCTGGAAAAAAGCAATGAACGCTTCAGCCTGGCCACCTATGGCGCGGACGCGGTCATCTGGGACGTGGACATGTCCACGATGATCTATTACTTCTCGGACAGCTGGTACGAGCTGCTGGGGTATGAACGGGATGAGGTCAATGAGACCCGCGGCGGCTGGAGAGACCTCCTGCATCCTGAGGATGCCGAGCAGGAGGACCGGCTGCGGACCCAGCATCTGGAGGGTCGTTCTTCGTATTACTACGCTGAATACCGGATGCGCAGCAAGTCGGGGGAATACAAGTGGTTCCAGGCCCGGGGCAAGGTGCTGCGTAATGCAGGCGGCGGATATATCCGGTTTGCCGGGTCGATGGTCGATGTCACCGACCGCAAAGGGTATGAGAGCAAGCTGCAGATGAGCTATCAGGAGCTGGAGTCTACTTATGAGGAGCTGACAGCACTGCAGGATGAGCTGCTGGAGCAGTATAACAAGGTGGTGGAGAACCAGGCGCTGCTGCAGACCAGTGAAGAGAAGTACCGCCTGCTTGCCTATAATGATGTACTGAGCGGCCTGCCGAACCGGCTGTCGCTGTCCGAAGAGCTGAAGAAATTTATTCAGGAGCACTCCGGCGGCCATGCGGCACTGTTCTTCCTGGACATTGATAATTTCAAGTATATCAATGATTCGATGGGCCATACCTTCGGCGATGAGCTGCTGGTGAAGGTCGGCGAACGGCTGCTGGAGCTGTCCGACGGGCGCAGTAAGCATTTCCGCTTCGGCGGCGATGAGTTTGTGATTCTTTTCAAGGATGTAGACGGGTATAGTGAAGTGATCCGCTATGCGGACTCGTTGGTTCAGGGCTTCAAGGAGCCGTTTCAGCTGAGTGCCAGTGTCGTGCATATCTCGGCCAGTATCGGGATTGCCCAATATCCGGAGAATGGCGTGAACGCGGAGGAACTGCTGAAGAATGCCGACATTGCCATGTATAAAGCGAAGGAAGCGGGCAAAGGCATTTATGTGATCTACGGGCGTGAGATGCAGCAGCATTTTGATGAGCGGATGATTATTGAGATGCATCTAAGAAACGCCATCTCCAATAATGAGCTCTCGCTGCATTATCAGCCGCTGGTGGATATCGGTTCGAACGAGATTTGGGGCTTCGAGGCCTTGATCCGCTGGAACAATCCCGTACTGGGCTTCGTATCGCCGTTGTCCTTCATTAAGATTGCTGAGGATTGCCGGCTGATTGTGCCTATCGGTGAATGGGTGCTGCGCACCGCCTGTCAGTTCATCAAGGATCTGCAGAGCCAGGGGTATGCGGGCTACCATATCTCGGTTAACATCTCGGTCATTCAGCTGATGCTGGATGATTTCACGAACATGGTGCTTACGGTGCTGCGGGATACCGGACTTGCCCCGGAATATCTGGAGCTGGAGATTACAGAGTCGATCTTCATGGAATCCTTCGAGGCCATCAGCTCCAAGCTGGAAGCGCTCAAGGAAAAGGGGATCGGCATCGCGCTGGACGACTTCGGTACGGGTTATTCTTCACTGAGCTATCTGAAGCAGCTGCCGATTACCACACTGAAGATTGATAAGTCCTTCATTGACAGTATCGATACCCCGAACAACATGTCGCTGGCCAGCTCCATTGTGACCATCGGCCACGATATGGGCCTGAATGTTACCGCAGAAGGGGTGGAGACCCCGGAGCAGCTGGCTTTTCTGGAGCGGACGAGCTGTGACAAGATTCAGGGCTATTATATCAGCAGGCCTATCCCGGAGAAAGAGGTTGCGGGCTGGGTTGCCGGACGGCGTGCGGGCTGAAGCAATAAGTATACGGAATGTACTCCGTTGATAGTCTGGGTATGTAATATAACAACAAAAAGGGAAGCTCCTTTTAGCAGGGGAGGCTTCCTTTTTGTTTTTTCTTTTGCGCAAAAGTGGGGTAGAGGGCTATCCGGTCTCCTTAATCCTCTACTTCAGCAGCTTCCGGGCCAGCTTGACCTTATTGCCGTATGGCGGATAGACAATCCCGAAATCCAGTCTCGTGCTTCGCTTAACAATGCTCTTGCGGTGGGAGAAAAGCTCAAAGCTATGCTTACCGTGATAGCCGCCTATCCCGGAATTCCCCACACCGCCGAACGGCAGATGAGTGCTGGCTACATGGGAGATTGTATCATTCACACAACCTCCCCCGAAGGAAACGCTGCCCATCACCTGTTCCTCGACCTGCTTATCCTCAGTGAACAGATAGAGGGCGAGCGGCTTGGGGTGATCGTTGATACTCCGGATAGCTTCGCTAATCTGGCTGTATTCCATAATCGGCAGCACAGGTCCGAAGATTTCATCCTCCATCAAGGCATCGCTCCAGGAAGCCGGGTAGATCAGGGACGGCTCGATGTAGAGATCCTCCGGCACAACGCTGCCGCCCAGGATCAGCTTATCGCGGTCCTGCTCAAGCATCTTTTCAATCCGCCGCAGCTGGCGTTCATTCACAATCCGTCCGTAGTCTGTGTTATGCCGGATATCCGTTCCGTAGAATGCGGTGATGTTGTGTTTGATCCGCCCGATCAGCTCAGCTGCAACATCGCTATGGACCAGCAGGTAATCCGGGGCGATACAGGTCTGCCCGACATTAATCAGCTTGCCCCATACGATCCGTTTGGCCGCGGCCTCCAGATTGGCGGTCTTGTCGACAATGACCGGACTTTTACCGCCCAGCTCAAGGGTTACAGGCACCAGATTCTTCGCTGCCGCCTCCATGACAATTCTGCCTACAGGCACGCTGCCGGTGAAGAATATATAATCGAATTTCGCGTGAATAAGCAGATTTGTCGTTTCTTTCTCACCCTGCACCACCCGGATATATGCGGGGTCAAAGGTCTCCCGGATCATGTCTTCAATGACTGCCGAAGTAGCAGGGGTACTCTCGGAAGGCTTCAATACCGCGCAATTGCCGGCGGCAATGGCCCCGATCAGCGGCTCAATCAGCAGCTGGAACGGATAATTGAAAGGTCCGATGATGAGTGCAGTCCCATAAGGCTCTGCTAGAATGCTGCTCTTCGCCGGGAACATGTGCAGCGGTGATCTTACCTTAACCGGCTTCATCCAGCGCCGGAGATGCTTCATCATATAGCCGATGCTGTCCAGCGTAAATCCGATTTCGGTGGCGTACGCCTCGAATTCACTCTTACGCAGATCTTTATTCAAGGCGGCGATAATCCGGGGCTCGCTGCGCTTGATAGCGTCCTTCAGCTTCTGCAGCTGCTCCAGCCGGAAGCCGGGGGTTCTCGTGATTCCGCTGCTGAACCATTGTCTATGCTCTGCCAGCAGCTGGTCGATATGGGGGGCGGTTAACTGCAACATGCTTGCATCCTCCTCGGGTGAATCTATAGGGTTCGTCTAGTCTAGCCCGGTCTGCTCTGCACCGGGGACGTTCTTCACAGGTTGCCTGCTGAAGAGGGCAGGCTCAGGAGGTAATCATTCATCCGGCTGCGGTCCAGCAGTGTGATTTCACTGCCCTTGAAGTCAATCCAGCCCTGATCGCGCAGGAATCCAAGCTCCCGGGACAATGAAGGACGGGCGGTATTCAAATGCCCGGCCCATTCTTTGCGGCTGAAGGGAAGCTTCAGCGTATCGGAGGCCTGCTGCGTGCCCTGCTCCAGCAGGAAGTCTATGATCCGGCGCCGCAGCGGCCCGGCGGACAGGTTCTCGATTTTCCGGTTAACAAGCACCAGCCGTTCGGACAGATTCTCAATGAAGCGGGTGAGGATATCTGTGTCCGCAGCGAATATTCGCAGCAGCTCCTGCTTGCCGATGAACATCACCTTGCAGGGTCCCGTTGCTGTTACCGTGGCGGGGGCTACATTATCCCTGCGGAATAACACAGCCTCCCCGATGGTCTGTCCTTCCTTGAGGTGGGCGATGGTAACGCTGCTGCCGGTGGAATGCGTCTTCTGCACCTCGACCCGGCCGGAGAGCAGAATTCCCAGCCGGTCAGCCGGATCGCCTTCGGCGAGGATGATGGCATTCCTGCGGTAAGTGCTGACGGTATAGGCCAGCGTATGCAGCAGCAGTTCGATCTCTTCTGCGGATTTCCCGCGGAATAACAGGCAGGCTTGCAGCGCGGCAGGCTCCGGTTTCATACATTTCCTCCGAATTCATAATAATCGGTAACATCCGTTACCGATTGATAGACGAAAGTCTACTACAATTACTGGTAACTGTAAAGGCGGGACGCAGCGCTGTCCTGTCCAGCTATCCAATTCATAATAAGGAGTGAATGTGTAATGAGCGACATGTTTTGTTTTCAGTGCCAGGAGGCGGCCAAGGGGACGGGTTGTACGATTCAGGGGGTATGCGGCAAGACCAGTGATGTAGCCAATCTGCAGGATCTTCTGGTGTACACGCTCAAAGGCATTGCGGTGTTCGCACGCAGCGGCCGTGAGCTGGGCATTACCGATCCGGTGACAGAGAAATTTATTATAGAGAGCCTGTTCGCTACGATTACCAATGCTAACTTTGTTCCGGAATACTTCACTGCGAAGATCCGGGAGGGGCTTGCCCTGCGGGATAACTGGCGCAGCAGAATTGCGGATGCCGGAGTGATCGCATATTTGTCAGAACATGACGCAGCGCTATGGAGCGCCAGTACGGACGGGGAACTGACGGACAAGGCGGCAACCGTGGGTGTGCTTGCTACAGAGCATGAGGATATCCGCTCTCTGCGTGAGCTGCTCACCTATGGTCTGAAGGGAATGGCTGCTTACATGGAGCATGCGGCGGTGCTGGGATTCTATGAAGCAGGCGCACATGCTTTTATGGAAAAAGGCCTGACGGCCGTGCTGGATGATACCCTGAGCGGGGGCGATCTGACTGCCCTGGTCCTGGAATGCGGCAAGTTCGGTGTGGATGTAATGGCACTGCTTGACCGTGCGAATACGGCAGCTTACGGCAGTCCGGAGATTACCAAAGTGAATATAGGTGTGGGCACGAACCCCGGCATTCTGATCAGCGGACATGACCTCAAGGATATGGAGGAACTGCTGAAGCAGACGGAGGGGACAGGAGTCGATGTGTACACGCATAGTGAGATGCTGCCCGCCCACTATTACCCGGCCTTCAAGAAATACAGCCACTTCGTGGGCAACTACGGCAACGCCTGGTGGAAGCAGACTGAAGAATTTGACAGCTTTGGCGGCCCGGTTCTGATGACTACGAACTGTATCGTACCGCCAAAAGAAAGCTATAAGAACCGGCTGTACACCACAGGCAACACAGGTTATCCGGGAGTTCAGCATATTGCAGCAGGAGCAGACGGGGTGAAGGATTTCTCCGCTCTGATTGAGCAGGCCAAAGGCTGCAGCGCTCCGGTAGAAATCGAGACGGGTGAGATTATCGGCGGCTTTGCCCATGCGGCGGTCATGAATCTGGCAGATCAGGTAGTCGGGGCCGTCCAGAGCGGCGCAATCAAACAATTCTTCGTGATGGCGGGCTGCGACGGACGGATGAAGAGCCGAAGCTATTATACAGACTTCGCGGCGGAGCTGCCTGAGGATACAGTGATTCTCACCGCAGGCTGTGCCAAATACAAATATAATAAGCTGGCGCTTGGCGATATCGGCGGAATTCCCCGCGTGCTGGATGCCGGCCAGTGCAATGATTCCTACTCCCTTGTGGTCATAGCGCTGAAGCTGAAGGAAGTCTTCGGCCTGGACGACATCAACGATCTTCCGATCTCCTACAATATTGCCTGGTATGAACAAAAGGCGGTAATTGTGCTGCTGGCGCTGCTGCATCTGGGCGTGAAGAACATTCACCTCGGCCCTACACTTCCGGCATTCCTGTCACCTAATGTAGCTAAGGTGCTGGTAGACAGCTTTGGCATCGGCGGCATTACCACCGTACAGGAAGACATGGAGCGGTTTATAGCAGCGGTGTAACACAGAATGCTGATCGTCTAACCTGCGGCGCTATGTCTCACAAGACTATCGGATGGCCGCTTTTGCAGGGAATTTCCTGATTCATCCATTATCCGTGACAGAGATCCGGTAATATTCTAAAATCCTGCACGGAATACAACATTTTGCCCGTTAAACCGGCCTAAATCCAAAATTGTTGTATAAAAGGCATGAATTCTCCTGCTTCAGGCGGCTTAGCGGATCAATTCTTGTATTTCCTACAACAATCCTCCGCCACAACCGGCTATCTATGAATCAAAGTTGTAGAACGTACAACACTTATGTCTGCAATGCTTACTTCATAGTCTTCATTCTGCCGGCAACAAGACAAGTGTGAGGATCTGATGTATGCCGTATTCTGCAAGTCCCACCGCGGGCCGGTAACTTGTCTGGTGGTGACTTAAGCGGGGTTTGTCTATGTAACGCACAAAAAAGCGGGCCCACGGTATACCGGGGACCCGCTTTTTTGGTATGAGCCGGCTGCGGTTACGGCAGCCGGTAGACGGCGAACGGCTCCCCGCTGCGGAAGGCGGCGCTGGCCTGATCCAGCTGCTCAAGCGTTGCCGCATCCGGCCGGACGGAGAGACTCTGCAGGTTATGCTCCACCTGCTCCACCCGGGTGGCACCGACAATCACCGTGGAGACGGCCGGCCTGCTCATCAGCCAGGCCAGAGAGAGCGCCGCCGGTGAAGTGTCCAGCTCTTCCGCTATACTGCTAACCTGCTCCCCGAGCGAGATGCGTTCCGGGGTAAGGAAGCGGCGGAAATTCGGGTCGGTTTCCGCTCTGGAACCGGCAGGGGCACTGCCGGCATATTTGCCGGTGAGAATGCCGCCGGCCAGCGGGAAGTACGGGATGATGCCCAGTCCCTGGTCCAGACACAGCGGAAGCAGCTCTGCTTCAGGTGTGCGGTCGGCAAGCGAATAGCTGCACTGGATCGAGACGTATTTGGCCCAGCTGCGCGCTTCGCTGATGCCCAGCGCCTTCATCAGCTCCCAGGCAGCATAATTGGAGGCCCCGACATAACGTACTTTGCCCGCAGAGATCATATCATCGAGGGTGCGCAACGTCTCCTCCAGCGGGGTGTAGGGGTCGAAGGTGTGAATCTGATACAGATCTACATGATCCGTCTTCAGCCGCCGCAGGCTGCCTTCCAGCTCCTGCATCAGATGGCGGCGGGAAGAGCCGCTTCCGTCAGGCCCGTCATGCTTCGGAAGGCCGGCTTTGGTAGCCAGGACGGCCTCATGGCGTCTGCCCTCAAGCGCGAGGCCGATAATCCTCTCCGACTCGGAGCCGGCATAGATGTTGGCGGTATCGATGAAGTTGATTCCCTGATCCATTGCGGCATGAATGATACGGATCGAGGTCTCCTGATCCGCCCTTTTGCCAAATGAGTTAGTTCCAAGGCCCAGCGCAGATACCTGCAGGCCGCTATTTCCGAGACGATTATATTCCATATTAATCACTCCTTATCGGTATCGTTAATCAGGCCGGCTGCGGCCGGAGACGGCGGAGCGGCTTCATTGCCGGAGAACAGCTGCAGTGCAGTATCAATAAATAATTGAACGGCAATAGAGGTCTCCTCCAGGGAATGGACGGCGATATGAATGTCGCGGTAAGCATCAGGCGCCAGCTCCCGGACCACGACATTCAGCGGCAGCGACAAGAGGGAGAGCTGAGACATCACACCGACGGCGAGCCCCTCCCTGATCATATTCAGTGCGGTAATGTAGCTGTTGACCTCGTATTTCACATTCAGCCTGCTTCCGGCCCGGTTGAATAAGTCCACTACCGGAGGCTCATAGCCCGACCGGCAGAGCAGCATAGGCTGAGCTTCCAGATCCTTCACACAGATGATCTGCTTGTGCCGAAGCTCGTGATCCCCGGGCAATACGGCGTAGAGCTTCTCCTGGAACAGCGGCAGGGAGGCGAAACCTTCGACCGGCGGAATCATCAGGCCTGCGTCAATGAACCGTGATGCCAGCCAGTCCTTCACCTCGGCGACGGAACCTTCATATAATCTGATCTCAATTCCGGGGTATTTGGCAGTGATGGCACTGATAATCTTCGGGACAAAATAGGCAGCGGCAACCGGAAAGGCGCCGATGCGGATGAGGCCCTTCTCCAGGCCTTTCTCGGCGGCAAGCTCCTGATCTATCTTATCGAGGCCGCTGAGGATTCCGCGGCAGATAACCAGAATCCGCTTGCCGATATCCGTCAGCATCAATCCGCTGCGCCGGTCGCGCAGCAGCAGCTTCACGTCCAGCTCGGCTTCGAGTGCGGAGATGGCGCGGCTGACTGCGGGCTGGGTCATATTCAGCTCAAGACCTGCCTTGGTGAAGCTGCGGCTCTCAGCGATTAAGACAAATAGGCGAATTTGAGTGTTATTCATATCTAATCTGGTATGCCCCTCATGATTATAATTCATTTCAATTATGACTGAATCTATTGTATCATTTGGGAAGAAATCAGAACAAGAGGTGAACTCATGCAGAAGCGGAAGCAAACCATTGGCTTATTAGTGTTCCTGGTTATTGTCTGGGGCATCAACTGGCCGCTCTCCAAAATTGCCTTAACGTATGCCCCGCCCTTGCTGTTCGCCGGAATCCGAACGGTCATTGCCGGTATTATACTAATCATCGCGGCGCTGCCGAAGCGGAAGCAGCTGCATTTGCGCCAGCTCTGGCCCGTCTATCTGGTGTCAGCATTCCTCAGTATCGTCTTCTACTATGGCTTCCAGACGATTGGCCTGCAGTATGTGCCGTCCGGATTATTCTCGGCCATTGTATTCCTGCAGCCGGTGCTGCTCGGAATCTTTGCCTGGATCTGGCTGGGCGAGCGGATGTACGGGCTTAAGATCGCCGGCCTCGTAATCGGCTTCCTCGGGGTAGCCTCGTTAAGCCTTGGGGGATTAACCGGAAGTATCTCGCCTATAGGCGTACTGCTGGCCTTGGCCAGTGCACTCAGCTGGGCGCTGGCTACGGTCTATACCAAACGCAATGCAGCCAGAGTAGATATGCTGTGGATGACCGCGATGCAGATCATGATCGGCGGGGTAATCCTGCTGGCGGCAGGCTCAGCTTCGGAGAGCTGGGCGGATATTAGCTGGAGTAGTACTTTTATAATAAATACATTGTTCATCGCGGTCTTCGTGATTGCGCTGGGCTGGTTGGTATACTTCAAGCTGATCAATGAAGGAGAGGCCGGCAAGGTAGGCTCGTTCACCTTTCTGATTCCGCTGATTTCCATCGGCTCCAGTGTAGTCTTATTGCATGAACAGATTACGTTGAATCTGGTCATCGGTATGCTGCTGATTGTGAGCAGCATTATTCTGGTGAATGTCAGGCTGGGCCGGAATGCCGGGAGTGTCCTGCAGACCCCGGTACCCGGTCTGGGTAAGGAATAAACAAACGGCTGCTCCCTCAGAAGAGGGGCAGCCGTTTATGTTTGTCAGGGGTTACATTACAGCAGGCTTAGACCGTTTCTGCGTCCGCGTCCCGCAGGATCAGTTCTCCGCCGGACTCCAGGATACTGTTATGGGAACGGGCGATATTAATGAAGACATGCTCCTCCTGGAGCAGTTCAATGTCTTCACACAGATTACGCAGCAGCCGGGAGAAGCTGTTCAGAACACTGTCAGTGATAAACTCGGTGAACTGCCCCGGATGGGTAAAAACCTCCAGCATCTGCTTGAGCTGATCCGTACCGGGCTGGGGGGCCCCTTCCATGCACAGCAGTGCGGATTTAAGATCGCTAATCAGGCACTCTATATGGCTGTACTTATCCTCCAGCAGCAGCATAACCACCAGACCGTATTTCACGGATTGCTGGCGGGATTCTACATTCTTGGCCAGCAGCCGGGCGGCTTCCCGCAGTCCGCCAACTTCAGTCAGCAGAAGACTGGAGAAGCGGTGCAGGCGGTGCTGGTGTACCCCGGCAAGTCCGGTGTGCAGGCTGCAGCCGGTTACTTGACCGCTTATATAGATACTGCCTGTAGCCGTAATTGTAGATTGGCAGACGTTGCCGTAGATATACACATTCCCTAACGCCTCAATACACATAGGGCCTTCAATATCTGAGGGTACGACGATGTCACCTGCAAACATAATCTCACGGGCTGTTGCCGCCATTTCCTTGGTGATGAGGCATAGGTCCGGGAAATCGCAGGTTGTGACGCTGCCGGAGTCTCCGCAGATGCGGGGTCTGCCCGTACGCAGAGCCGCGATCTCCCCGTTTGGAAGCAGCCGTGCATTGTCTCCGGCTGCGAAATAAATATCCTGCGGTGGAGGTGGAGGCAAGATGCCTCCTTCTACGTCGAATCCGGGAATTCCCTCTTCGGGCGGCAGCTTGCGGGCGAATACCTCTCCCTCTCTGGCGAAGGGGGCTCCCGGAAACCGCAGATAATCTAAGGAATCTGCAGCTTCCGCAGTTCGTCCCTCCCGGAGCATTCCATTGCCTGTGAGCGTATGCTCCGGGAGGGATAGCTGCAGCCTTGATTTCTTGCCGGGCAGCGGGGCTCTCCCTTCTGCGATACAGACAGGGAGATATGTAGGGTTGTTCAGTTCGGCGTATAGGGCCGGGATATTCAGATTCCGCAGAATGGAGCGGTTATCCAGCGAAGAAAGAATCTGTTCTATGGTGAGCGTGGACAGCAGCATCGCCCGGTTAGGCTCAGCCCGGACTGCGGCTTCGAAGGAAGCCGGGCAATTGACCAGATTCCAGGCGTACTTCTCTGCACGGTACAAGGTGAAATGCACTTTGAGCTTGTCAGGTGAAACCGTAATCTGATACTGTGGCTTCTCGCAAATTTCCCAGGTAATATGATCCGCTGAGGTTACCTCAGTAGGCTCTGTAACGGTCTTCCAGTTGATCTTCAGCACTACAGGATGAACAGCGGAGATCCGGGCGGGCTTGCCGCCAGAGAGCGGGGGAGTAATGAAGATCTGATTATTCTGCACAAGGATAATTCCATCCTTATCTCCATTCATCCCGCCGGAAGTCCGGCCCTCCACAGAGAAAGAATCCAGGAATCCGGTCCGTTCAAGCATCAAGGATTCCACGAAATCATATCGGGTTGGTTCGATGAATTGCTGCGGCATTATCTTAACCTCGCTTTTTCGTATAATCAATGGCATTCGTACAGAAAAGAGCATCATAAAGCCTGGGGGATCTCCCGGTGACTGATGGCTTACGTGGTCTCTATTGGCAGCCTGGCGACCATAAACGCGGATTCTCAGCATTCTTAGGCCCATTGCTTTGCGTCCTACCCTTTCAGGAAGTTTGCCTTTAGAAATAGATCAATGATATACACTCAGCATGAGGCGATTTCAATCGACTGTAATCGACAAAAAAGGTCATAACTGGTTCCTGCGCTGCAGGAACTTCTGCAAACAAGCTTAATTCTAGTACTTAAGGAGCTATTTTTCAACTGTATTCTGCCAATTTATTAATAATCTTGAAATGTGCAGCTCTATATTGCTTGAAAAACTGGTTTCCCAGCGCTTACAGCTTATGGGAGGAGTCTGCTCTGCAAGAACAGCCGGATCTTTGAGCTGGAGAACGGACTGCTGCTGAGGCTGCCTGCGTTGGGCGGCTTTTTTTAATATATGAATAGGGTTAATCCGGGGTTTATATGTAATGTTTATGTTATATATGTAGAATAACACAAACAATTAGCGCATTATTTCGTAATAAAAACGAAGACATTGCAAATTTGTTGTAATATAATCTAACAAACAGCAGGAAATATAAAATTAATGTTAATAAACATAACATTAAATACATGCATTGAATTCTGGAAGGGGAGCATGAACCATGCAGATTACAGCAGCACCTTACACCTGGCCCTATGACGGCGTCCTTGATCCGGCGAAGACGGCACTGATGATTATCGATATGCAGACGGATTTTTGCGGCAAAGGCGGTTACGTGGAGCGAATGGGCTACGACCTCTCATTAACATCCAGAGCGATTCAGCCGATTGGGCGGCTGCTGGCACGCATCCGGGAAATTAACGGATTCACCGTTATCCATACCCGGGAAGGCCATAAGCCGGATCTGTCCGATCTGCCGGCGAATAAACGGTGGCGGAGCAGACAGACCGGTGCTGAGATCGGCTCGGAAGGACCGGCGGGACGGATTCTCGTACGGGGCGAGCGCGGCTGGCAGATCATTGATGAACTGGCACCTATACCGGGAGAGCACATTATTGACAAGCCGGGTAAAGGCAGCTTTTATGCTACGGACCTGGATTTAATATTGAAGAATAAAGGGATTACCCATCTGATTCTGACCGGAATCACGACGGATGTCTGTGTACACACGACGATGCGCGAAGCCAATGACCGCGGTTATGAATGTCTGATCCTGGAGGATTGCACGGGTGCTACGGATTATGCCAATCACCTGGCAGCGCTCAATATGGTCAAAATGCAGGGCGGTGTCTTCGGCAGTGTGAGTGATTCGCAAGCGGTGCTGAAGGCGCTGGAGCAATTCTAAATACGAATTACGAATGACCAGTATTCCAAATAACATCATAACGGGGGAATCACCATGTGGAACAAGTCCAGAACCAAAGCGCTTATCCTGCTCACTTCACTAATGCTGCTCATTACAGCCTGCGGCAACAATTCGGATACCGGCAAGGCTGAGGGACAGGGGGCGGAAGGCTCCGGTGAGCTTAAGAAGGTTGTTCTGAGGTTGAAGTGGATTCATCAGGCGCAGTTTGCCGGGTTCTATACCGCAGTTGAAAAGGGCTTCTATAAGGAAGCGGGGCTGGATGTGGAGATTCGGCCGGGAGGCTCGGATTTTCCGGCGGTACAGATGGTCGCTTCGGGCAGTGAGGAGTTCGGGGTAACCGGTGCTGACCAGATCATTATTGCCAGAGAAAAAGGCGTACCGGTTAAGGCGTTATCTGCGATATACCGCAAAACCCCGTTCGTAATGTTCACGCTTAAAGAATCCGGTATCACCACAATGGAAGATCTTGTCGGCCAAAAGGTGGGCATCAAGCTCGGCGGCAATGAAGAGCTGACCTTCCGTGCTATGGAGAAAAGCGCGGGCATCGAAA
Organism: Paenibacillus sp. FSL P4-0081; assembly: GCF_000758565.1. Taxonomy (NCBI): domain Bacteria; kingdom Bacillati; phylum Bacillota; class Bacilli; order Caryophanales; family Paenibacillaceae; genus Paenibacillus; species Paenibacillus sp. FSL P4-0081. Next base: position 8,084,352 of record NZ_CP009280.1, on the reverse strand, counting down.
CCTCGCAAATCGAAGAGATGCCGATCAAATATGATCTCAGCCCCTTATTGACCGGCCAGGTCAAGGCATGGCCCGGATATGTAATTAATGAGGTGCTGGCTGTGCAGGAGCAGGGCAAGGAAGTCAATATTATCGACCCGAACGACTATGGCATCAATTTCTATGCCGACACCCTGTTTACCACGGAGTCCGTGATTGAGAAGGATCCGGAAATGGTCCGGAGTTTCGTACAGGCCTCCATGAAGGGCTGGGATTATGCGATGGAGCATCCTGAGGAAGCGGCAGAATTCGGCCTGAAATACGGAGAAAAGCTTGATCTTGCGCATGAAATCAGCATGATGAAGGCCAGCATTCCGCTGCTGGAGCCGGAGAAGCTTCCGCTCGGCTCGATGGATGAGGCGGCGTGGGAGACGCTGCAGCAGAATCTTATCGATCTGGACTTTGTGAAAAAGCAGCAGGACATTGGCTCATTGTTCACCAATGAGTACTTGAATTAAGGAGGGAACCGGTATGACAACAGCGATGAAAGAACAGATGGATTCCGCCCCTGTGAAGAATCCCGGTACCCGGGACACGATGCTCTCCTTGCGCAATTGCTCTCTTTCCTTCGGCAATGTGCCTGTGCTTGATAATGTCAGTCTTGACGTATACCGCAATGAATTCATCTCCATTCTCGGACCGAGCGGCTGCGGGAAATCAACGACACTGCGGCTGATGCTGCGGCTGTTAAGCCCGGAAGGAGGCGGGGAGGTTGCCTATTCCTCCCCGGACCTGTCGCTGGGCATGGTCTTTCAAAAGCCTGTACTGATGCCATGGCTCAGTGCCCTGCAGAATGTCATGCTGCCCCTTGAGCTGGGCCCGAAGAAGAAATTCAGCAAAAAGGAAGCGCGTGAAAAGGCGGAAAGTGCCCTGCGGCTGGTCGGCCTGCAGGATTTCCAGAACCACTTCCCGCATCAGCTGAGCGGCGGAATGCAGCAGAGGGCGGCGATTGCCAGAGCCTTGGCCGCCGATCCGACCGTGCTGCTGATGGATGAGCCGTTCGGTGCGCTGGATGAACTGACCCGCGAGAAGCTGAACTTTGAGCTGCTGCGTCTGTGGGAGAGTCCGGAGACAAGTCTAAGCAGCATTGTAATGGTTACCCATTCTATTCAAGAATCCGTGCTTTTGTCGGACCGGGTGGTGATGATGTCACCCCGGCCGGCCGGGGTGACAGATATTATTCCGGTACCGCTGCCTTCACCGCGTCAAGCGGGAATGGAAGAGCTGCCGGAATTCCACCGGACCGTCAAGGAATTGAGAAAGCGGGTGAAGCATCTATGACAGCCAAACTCAAGGACAGCCTGTACCCGGTCACCTTTGCGCTCGGCTTCCTGATCTTGTGGGAGCTGGCCGTACGGCTCCTGTCGGTTCCGATGTATTTGCTGCCTTCTCCAACCCAGGTGGTCTCGGCCATCGACGGTTCGCTGTGGTCCCATACGCTGGTTACCCTGGGTGAATCCCTGACCGGATTCATGCTCGCTAACATACTCGGCCTGATTACTGCAGTTATTTTTGTTCATTCCAAGCCGATTGAGAAGGGGATGTTCCCGCTCGCTATTGCCCTTAAGACTACACCGCTGGTTGCGCTGGCGCCGCTGCTTGTCGTGTGGCTGGGGACCGGATATACCTCGAAGGTCATCGCTTCGATGCTGATCTGCTTTTTCCCGATTCTGGTGAACAGTGTCAAAGGTCTTAAGGCGATTGAATACGAGGCCTGGGAGCTGTTCTCCACCTATAAAGGAACCAAAAGCGAAATCTTCTGGAAGCTGCGGCTGCCGACCAGTCTGCCTTATATCTTCTCCGCACTGAAAATCTCGACCTCGCTTGCCATTGTTGGAGCGATTGTCGGCGAATTTGTCGGGGCCAATAAGGGGCTGGGTTATGTGGTGCTCGTCTCTTCCTATCATATGGATACTCCGGTGATGTTCTCGGCCATTATTGCTTCGGCGCTGTGCGGTCTGCTGCTGTTCTGGTGTATCGGGCTGCTGGAGAAGAAGGTTATTTTCTGGACAAGGAGCGATGATCTGTGATGAAATGCTCGGTGATCAAAATCCCTGCTGGTGCGCCGAATGACATGTCCGGCCTGCAGGCGGCGATAGAAGAGGGGCTGTTCCGGCCCGAAGAGGTTGCAGCTGTACTGGGAAAGACCGAGGGGAACGGCTGTGTCAATGATTTCACGCGGGGCTATGCCGTTATGGCGCTGAAGGCGTTCTTCGCCGGGGTATCCCAGGAACAGCGGCCTGCAGAAATATCCTATGTGATGTCCGGAGGGACGGAAGGTGTGCTCAGCCCGCATTTCACGGTAATTAGCCGCAGCGGCCAGGCAGAGACGGGCGTAAATGCTGATGGTCTAAAGTCACTTGCGGTCGGTACGGCCAGAACACGGACCTTCCGGCCGGAGGAGCTGGGCCGGCTCAGCCAGGTGGACGCTGTGGCGGATGCCGTGGCCCGGGCGGTCCTGGATGCCGGAATCACCTCGAAAGCGGATGTGCATTATGTGCAGATTAAATGCCCGCTGCTCACTGCAGAGCAGATGTATGACGCGCACAGCCGTCAGGTATCGCTCGTTACAGAGGATACCTATAAATCCATGGGATATTCCAGAGGTGCATCCGCACTGGGGACTGCCGTTGCCCTGGGTGAAGTGGAGCGCTCGACCTTAAGTGAAGAAGATATATGCGTGAACTGGGATAAATTCAGCGCTGTGGCGTCTACTTCGGCCGGAAGTGAGCTTGCCTACTGCGAAGTGATTGTGTTCGGCAATTCGCTGTCTGCGGAAGGCCCGTATCACATCGACCATGCAGTCATGAAGGATGCTATTGACGGCGCAGCGCTGCAGGGCCTGCTGGACCGGTATCCCGGTGAGGAGCTGGTGCAGGTGCTGGCCAAAGCTGAAGCTGATCCGGACGGAGTCATCCGCGGACGGCGCCATATCATGCTGGATGATTCGGATATCAATCATACCCGGCATGCGCGGGCTGTGGTCGGCGGTGTACTGGCCTATGTCGGCGGCGATCCGATGATCTACGTATCCGGCGGAGGCGAGCACCAGGGCCCGAAGGGCGGAGGGCCGGTAGCGGCTGTATTCCGCCGCAGATAGCGGGCTTTTTTCAACCTATACCTATAACTTATACATCATGGAGGAATGGATTATGCATACACAGGAAACGGAAGTGCTGACAGCGGCGGACATGACATGGGAGTTAATGCCGAATCATATTGAGCTGTACCACCGGGAGATCGTCTCGGCAGCGCAGGCGGACCGTCTGGGCATCCGGATGAGCTCGATTCTGTGGGAGAAGCTGGGTGTTGGCGGTCAGGTATTACCACACTATCATGATGTGGTGGAGATTATTCATATCACTGTGGGGGAGGTCAAGCTGCTGTGCGAGGGTGAATGGTACAGCTACCGGGCCGGGGATACCTTCCATGTACCTGCGGGTGTAGTCCACTCCGTTGCGAATGCGGGGGATTCGCCGTCTGAGCAGATCAGTATTTTTGTACCGGCCGAGGCGAATGTACCTGCGAACCATTTTTTTGGCACCACTCTGATCGAGGATGTGTATTCTTCCAAGCTAAAGTAAAGGCGGCGGAGCTATGGGCAGCAATGTAATCACCGGATTGAACTGCAGCGATATCCTGCTGATTCCCGATCTGAAGGAAGCGGTGGTCCTGGCGGGAGCCGGAGGTCTTGGGCGTTACATTAACCGTGTCAATGTGATGGAGGTTCCCGATGTGATTGACTGGGTCCGTCCGGGAGAATTTCTGATTACCAGCGGTTTCCCCTTCCACGGTCAGCCGGAGCTCATCACCGAGATTATTCCCCAGCTGAACCAGAAGGGCGTATCCGCGCTTGGGATCAAGACAAAACGTTATATTGACGAAATTCCGGCACGGGCGCTGGAGCTGGCGGATCAGCTTAATTTCCCGATCTTCGAGCTGCCGGCGGCTATCTCCTTCTCCGACGTTGTACGTGACATTATGGAACGGGTGCTCGTGCAGGAGGCCAGGGAGCTCTCCCAGCTGCAGAGCCGCTTCCAGAAGCTGTCCAAGCAGCTTCTGCATGGCGACGGCATCGAGGATTTCCTGCTGACGCTGGATGGTATGCTGCATAATCCGGTCGTGCTGCTGGATGATACCGATCAGGTCCTCTGTTCCCCGCAGGCAGAGGCGCTGGAGCTGGCAGAGCAGCTTCCGTTATGGATGCAGCTGCGCCAGGAGGGCAGTCTCGGGATAACCTTCCTGACGGTCGGAGAGCGGCGGATCCGCGCCTATGTATCGTCCGTCCATGACAAGGGAGTGGATCAATGCCTGCTGGTGCTGCTGGAGTGGAACCGCGAGCTGGCGGTTGTAGATCAGTTAACCATTGACCGGGTGGGGGTACTGGTCGGGCTGGAGATGATCAACGCCGGTGCCCGCCGGGAGGTTGAACTGAAGTATGTCGACCAGTTCCTGCAGGACTGGATCAGCGGCCGGATTGCCGCAGCCGAGGATTTGAAGCTGCGGGCCGAGGCCTGCGGCTGCCCGCTTCCTGAGCGTCCGCTGCGCGCCGTAACCGTCGGCTGGCTGGAGGAGAAGCCGGAGCTTAAGCAGCTGCAGCAAGCGGTGAAGCGGGTGCGGGCCCGGGGAGATCTTCAGCATGTGAAGCTTACGATCCTTGAAGGAGAATTGGTTCTGACGGTTCCGGAGCAGCCGGATATTCCATTGGAGGAAACGCTGGGACGACTGCTGGCTGAGATGAACCGGGTGTTTGCCAAGGAGAGCTGCGCCTTCTGCATCGGAGATCTTGCGGAAGGTCCCGACCAGGTGCGCTTCAGCTATGAGTCCGCCCGCAAAATCGCCCGTATCTGCGAGGTCAGCGGTTACAGCGGGGCTTATGTGGATTACCGGAAGCTGGGTGTCTTCAGGCTGCTGTACCATTTGCCGGAGCTTGCGGAGATCAGCGCGTACAGGGACCAGTACATCGTTCCGCTGCTGGAGTATGACAGCAAGCATGGCGTGTCTCTCGTGCAGACACTCCAGCTGTATTTCAAATGCAACCGCAACATCAAACGGACCTCAGCCGAGCTGTTCACCCATTATAATACGGTGACTTACCGGATAGAACGGGCCTGCGAGCTGCTGGGACTCAGCCAGAATGACGGTGACGATATGCTGGAGCTGCAGCTTGCGCTTAAGCTGCACGAGATGAGCAGCGGCCGCAGGGTACGTACGGATCCGCAGAGAAGGAGATGAAGCATCATGACGGCAATAACTGAATTTCCCGCCAAGCTGACCGCAGGCTGGCTGCGCGGGCAATATTTAAGCGGTGTGCTGGACCCGGAGGAGGTGGTCCGGGAGATCATCCGCCGCGCTGCACGCGACAAGGAAATGAACATCTGGATTGAGCCGCCTGCCGAGGCGCATATCCGTCCCTTTCTTGAGAGACTCAGGGAGCTGGACCCGCAGAGCCATCCGCTGTGGGGCATTCCGTTCGCCGTTAAGGATAACATCGATGTTAAGGGACTGCCCACAACGGCAGCTTGTCCTGAATATGCTTATCAGCCGGATCATGACTCTTCGGTTGTCGCAAGATTGGTTGCTGCGGGAGCCATTCCTCTCGGCAAAAGCAATCTGGACCAGTTCGCCACCGGTCTCGTCGGTGTACGCAGCCCTTACGGCGAGACGCATAACGCCCTGCGCCCGGAATATATCAGCGGAGGCTCCAGCGCCGGATCCGCCGTGGCTGTTGCCCGTGGCCAGGCCGTGTTCAGCCTGGGCACCGATACCGCCGGCTCGGGCCGCGTGCCTGCCTCGCTGAACGGGCTGGTCGGCTATAAGCCCAGCCTCGGCGCCTGGCCGGCGCGCGGGGTAGTGCCCGCTTGTGCCAGCCTGGACTGCGTCACCGTGTTTGCGCACAATCTGGAGGATGCCCTCGCGGTGGACCGCGCAGCGCGCGGCTTCGATGAAGCCGACCCCTGGTCGCGTTCCGTGAAGCTGGGGCCCGCCGCTCTTCCGGCGAAGCTGCTGCTTCCGGAGGCTCCGCCGGAGTTCTATGGCCCCCATGCCGAAGAATACCGGGAGGCCTGGGGACGGGCCGAAGCAGCCGTGCAGGCATTGGGGCTGCCGGTTGAACGGGTGGACTGTACGCTGTTCTCCGAAGCGGCAGCTATCTTGTACGAGGGTCCATGGGTAGCCGAGCGCTGGGCCGGTCTGGGTGAGTTCGTGGAGAATCACCGTGAAGCTGTGCTGCCGGTGACGGAGTCCATCTTGTCTTCCGGGTCGGCCGGGAGCCATACGGCCGCAAGCCTGTTCCAGGCCATGCACCGGCTGCAGCGCTATAAGCGGGAAGCGGAGCTGCTGCTGAAGGATGCCGTGCTGGTGCTCCCGACCTGCGGCGGAACCTGGACCCGGGAGCAGGTTGCCGGTAATCCGGTAGGGGCCAACTCCGATATGGGGCGCTATACCAACCACTGCAACCTGCTTGATCTGTCAGCCGTGGCGGTTCCTGCCGGGGATGCGGCGGAGGGCCTGCCGTTCGGCATCACGATGTTCGCTCTGGCGGACAGCGAGCATCTGCTGGCCGGAGCGGGCGCACAGCTTCTCGGAGAGAGCGGTCCGCCGGAAGGTGCTGCTGATGAGACGGCATCTCCGGGTATGATGACACTGGCTGTCTGCGGTCTTCATATGCGCGGCTTCCCGCTGGAGAAGCAGATGCTGGAGCATGGTGCCCGGTTCTGGCAGGAGGCGCGGACGGCCCCGTGCTATGAGCTGGTCAAGCTCCAGACGGTGCCGCCGAAGCCAGGCTTGCTCAGACAAGCGGCAGGCGGAGGCTCTGTCGGGCTGGAGCTGTGGCAGATGCCGGCGGCATCGCTGGGCGCATTCGCGTCGCTCATACCCGCTCCGCTGGGCCTGGGGCGGGTGGTGCTCGAAGACGGCCGGGAAGTGACAGGCTTCATATGCGAAGGCTATGCTGCCGCCGGAGCCGAGAACATTACGGCGTACGGGGGCTGGAGATATCTTCCTGTGAATTGAATAATGTCCTGTTGGAGCGCGCGAACGCCCCGCAAGCAGAAGTATTGCTTGCGGGGCGATTTGATATGCCTGACAAGCGGTGTAGATTCCAGGCTGCTCATGGGTTTTTTTGATATTCCGGAAGAAGGCAAGATAATAATTACGCAGTGCCCCGCCTTATGGTACATGCGGTATACTTTATTGCACTTTGTACAACTAAATCCTCTGATTTATAACCGATCATCTGTTTAGTTGTATTTCATACAATTAAACTGCTCTATATAGATTGGGTTTCACTCATTCGGGCAAATTTAGTTGTACAGAATACAGTTATCAGAGGAAAGCCATCCTTTTTGCTGTTTTTAATTGTACAGAATACAACTATCACGGAATGCTCACTTCGGTCTAAACTTCACATAATTGATGAATTGTTAAATTGTTGAATGGATCACTTGTACTAGCCCCCACCCCCCAAAAAAAAGGACGCTCCCCAGCTTATAGCTTATGGGAGAGTCCTTTTTGTATGAAACGTATAGCGCGCGCCGGTACAGCCTTGGCTGGTTGTGCTGCGGCTGAGATTGCCGCATAATCGGCACGTTCAATCTCTTCAAGAATCCGGTTCAGATGCGAGAACACCGCGCCAAGATCACGGAATGCGGCGAGCGGGCATTGGCCCTGCAGCTCAGAGAACCAGGCCAGCTGTACATCACGGGCGCGGCGCAGGCTCTCGGGGAGCGAACGCCCGCATTCCGCATCCGACAGTGTCCGGGTGCCATATAAGGCAATGCAGTCTGCCGTTGCCGTTACCACCTCTGTCATCCAGTCGGCTGCGGCATAGTGGGCAGGGAGCAGCGAGAGCTCTTCGGAAATTCCTTTGACGTAGGAATGCACCCTGCTGAGATGGGAGGTTGCCTGTGACAGCGTACCGAGCTCTTTGCGGCACTGGTAATGGGAGAGCGTGAAGTGCAGCTCCTTCTGCAGCTGCTTGCTCTTGCCCAGCAGTTCACCGGAAAGCTTAAGTGCGGTCAGCGCCTGTGCGGCATCCCGTCCCCCGGAAGTTAGACCGGTTAAGGCATCGGACAGTGTCAGGCTGCCCCTCAGTGCCAAGTCTTTGACCTTGACGAACCCCTTGGGCGGAACGATAATCATATTTATGATTAAGGCAATCAGTACACCGATTAAGGTCTCAGCGACTCTCCAGACGATATATTGGTCATGATAGAAGGTGAGCGCCAGGACGGAAGTGACACCAACCTGTGAAACGGCCTGGATATTAATCCGGCAGGCGGTGGCTACGCCTATGCCGAGCAGCAGCATCAGCAGAATCGAGAGCGCACCAACATCGAAGAAGCGGCCCACAACCAGGCTGGCGATTCCGCCTAGCACAATACCGAGCAGCCGGTACACCCCTTTTTCGAGGGAGGCTTTGACACTGCTCTGGGTGATAAGAATCGCCGCCAGCGGCGCAAAGTACAGATAACGGTCGCCATACAGGCTGTGTACCGCGAGCCAGGATAGTGATGCAGCAAGGGTAACACGTATCATATAAAGGGATAATCCGAACTTCTCAAGGCGGTCTTGTAACCCCTCGTTCATGGTAGTCATCTTCTTTCGCAAATGTAAGAAAAATTTTATGTTTTTCAGCCGTTTTCATTATAGCACCTCAAAACAGGCCCCGCCGGGTCCATTTTTTACGAACTTGTTAAGTTTCTGCAATGCATTTAATAATGTAAGCTATCGCATATATAGGATTATTCCTATATGCTATATATATTGAAGTCTGTCGAACATAGGGAGGAATTGTCGCTTATCCGCGCTGAGCATGCTGTTTCTGGATTGTCTCCCGCAAGAAGCGGGTAAAATAGGTTGTACTACATAAGGTAAGGGAGGTTGTTAGCTATAGCTACCCCGGAAGGCACTATTATTTCATTTGATCAGGTTATTAAGCAATATGACGACGAAGAGGCTGTACTCAAAGGCGTGAGTTTCGAAATTGAACGCGGTAAATTCTATACTCTGCTGGGCCCCTCGGGCTGCGGGAAAACGACCATTCTGCGACTCATCGCCGGCTTCGCCGAGCCGACTGAAGGTTCTATTTATCTGAATGGTAAAATCATCAACCACATTCCCGCCAACGAGCGGCAGGTTAATACGGTATTCCAGGACTATGCGCTGTTTCCGCACCTGAACGTATTCGAGAATGTGGCTTTCGGACTGCGGATTAAGAAGCTTAAGAAGGATGTTATTAATCAAAAGGTGCAGGAAGCGCTGCGCTTCGTCAACCTGGTCGGGTATGACCAGCGGGCCATTAATGAAATGTCCGGAGGACAAAGACAGCGGGTCGCAATTGCACGCGCGATTGTCAACGAGCCGCAGGTTCTGCTGCTGGACGAGCCGTTATCGGCACTGGACCTTAAGCTGCGCACGGAGATGCAGTATATTCTGCGGGAAATGCAGCAGCGGCTGGGCATCACCTTCATTTTCGTTACCCATGACCAGGAAGAGGCGCTGGCGATGTCCGACTGGATCTTCGTCATGAACGGCGGAAAGATTGAGCAGAGTGGTACGCCTAATGATATCTACGATGAACCGATCAACCGCTTCGTGGCGGATTTCATCGGCGAGTCGAATATCGTGCCGGGCGTAATGATTGAGGACTATGTGGTTGAATTTAACGGCCACCGGTTCGAGTGTGTCGATGCCGGCCTGAAGCCGAATGAAGCCGTGGAAATTGTGATCCGCCCTGAGGATCTGGAGATTGCCACCGTAGAAGCGGGCAAACTGAAGGTGCGCGTGGATTCCCAGCTGTTCCGCGGTGTGCATTATGAGATCAGCTGCTATGACGGCTCCGGCCACGAATGGCTGGTCCATTCCACCCGCAAGGCGGAGGTAGGCAGCGAAATCGGGCTGTATTTTGATCCGGAAGCGATCCATGTTATGCGTTTCGGCGAAACGGAGGAAGAGTTCGACAAACGTCTGGAGGCTTACGGCGAGGTGGAGAGCGATGAAGAGTAAGGGCAAGTCGTACTATCTCATCCCGTATTACCTGTGGATTGCGTTGTTTGTTATTGCACCGGTGCTGCTGGTTGTCTATTATTCCCTGTTCGATCTGGACGGGAAGCTGACGCTGGACAACTACGTCAATTTCTTCACGCCGGTATATATGAGAATGATGCTGAATTCCTTCTGGTATGCTTTTCTGATCACACTGTTCTCGCTCTTGGTGGCGTACCCGGCTGCTTATCTGCTAACGCGCACGAAGCACAAGCAGCTGTGGCTGCTGCTGATTATTCTGCCGACATGGATCAATCTGCTGCTGAAGACATATGCCTTCATCGGTATCTTCGGCACCTTCGGCCCAGTCAATAATTTCTTTGATCTGGTGGGGCTCGGGGAGCAGCAGATCCTGTTCACAGGCTTCAGCTTTGTGTTTGTATCGGTCTATATTTTCATTCCATTCATGATTCTGCCGATCTTCAGTGCACTGGATGAGATGAATCTGTCGCTGGTGGATGCTGCGCGTGATTTGGGCGCCTCCGGCTGGACGACGTTCCGGCGGGTTGTATTCCCGCTCACGATCTCCGGGGTCCGCTCCGGCTGTATGGCGGTATTCATTCCCGCGCTGTCGCTGTTTATGATTACGCGTCTGATTGCCGGCAACCGGGTGATTACACTCGGCACCGCTATTGAGCAGCATTTCCTGGTCACACAGGATTGGGGCATGGGCTCCACGGTAGCGGTATTCCTGATCGCCATTATGGCGCTGTTCATGATACTTACGGGCAGCTCGCGGAAAGGAGGGCGCGCGTGAAGAGCAAGAATAGAAACAAAATCAAAAACAAAAACGGGATCGCGAATATCTATCTGGTGCTGGTCTTCCTGGTTCTGTACGCGCCGATTTTCTATCTGATGTACTACTCGTTCAACAGCGGCGGAACCATGCATGAATTCGAGGGCTTCACTCTGGATTATTACCGCGAAGTCGTGGCCGATACCCGGCTGATGATTATTATGATTAACACACTGGTCATTGCGCTGCTGTCCTCGGCGATTGCAACGCTGATTGCAATCATCGGGGCACTGGCGATTCAGCATGTCCGCAGCCGCCGGGCCAAGAACACGCTGCTCTCGCTGAATAACGTGCTGATTGTCAGCCCGGATGTCATTATCGGAGCCTCCTTCCTGATCCTGTTCACGATTGTAGGGATCAAGCTGGGCTTCACCTCCGTTCTGCTCTCGCATGTGGCGTTCAGCATTCCGATTGCCGTTATCATGATCCTGCCGCATCTCCAGGAGATGAGTCCGACACTGACCGACGCCGCCCGGGATCTTGGGGCCACGCGCCGCGATGTGCTGACGAAGGTGATTCTGCCGATCATCAAGCCGGGGATCTTCAGCGGATTCTTCATGGCCCTGACCTATTCCCTGGATGATTTCGCGGTAACCTTCTTCGTAACAGGCAACGGATATTCCACCTTGTCGGTTGAGATCTATTCGAGGGCGCGCCAAGGGGTCTCATTGTCGATTAACGCACTGTCGACACTGATCTTCCTCTTCACCATCCTGCTGGTAATAGGCTACTACTACCTTAACCAGCGGAAGAGCCGCCCGGCTATGCATATTGCAGAACCGGTTGCTGAAGCGGGGGTGCCTAGATGAAACAGCTCGTAAATACATTTCTGGCGATTCTGATCGTAGCATTCGGGCTGATGTTCCTGGCCTCCAGGCTGAACTCGGCCGAAGGCTATTCCGGCGGCAATACGCTGACGATCTACAACTGGGGCGATTACATCGATCCCGAGCTGCTGGAGCAGTTCCAGGAGGAAACGGGCATTACAGTGATCTACCAGACCTTTGACTCCAATGAGGCGATGCTGACCAAGGTTGAGCAGGGCGGTACGGTCTTCGATGTCGTGGTCCCTTCCGACTATGCCATTGCTAAGATGCGGGAAGAGAAGCTGCTGCTGCCGCTGGATCACAGTAAGCTTCCGAATCTGGCCAATATCGGGTCCGAATTCATGGATCTGTCCTTTGATCCCGGCAACCTGTATTCGGTGCCTTATTTCTGGGGAACGGTAGGTATCATCTACAACCCCGAGATGACGGAGGGCATCGATTTCAGCAGTTGGGATTCATTGTGGGATAAGCGGCTGGACAATAATATCTTCCTGGTCGATGGAGCGCGCGAGGTGATGGGCATGGCGCTGAACAGTCTGCACTATTCCGTCAATGACAGGAATGAAGAGCATCTGCAGGAAGCGCTGACCAAGCTGAACCGGCTGTCGCCGAATGTGAAGGCGATCGTCGGCGACGAGATCAAGATGCTGCTGGCGAACGAAGAGGCGGCTGTCGGAATCGTCTGGTCCGGTGATGCTTCGGAGATTATGGATGAGAACGACAAGCTGGATTACGTGGTGCCGGAGGAAGGCTCAAACATCTGGTTCGACAACATGGTCATTCCGCGCGGAGCAGCCAATATCGAAGGGGCACATAAGTTCATCAACTTCATGCTCCGCCCGGATGTGGCGGCGCAGAATACGGAATACGTCGGCTACTCCACGCCGAACGTTCCTGCCCTGGAGCTGCTGCCGGAGGACATCTCCGGCGACGAGCGCTTCTACCCGCCCGCCGAGATCACGGACCGGCTGGAGGTCTACGACAACCTTGGCAAGCGGATGCTTGCCCATTATAACGAGCTGTTCCTGAAGTTTAAGATGAATAAGAAGTAGGTTGCCGGTCATTGAGTGCCCGCATGCGGAGGTTTCGCATGCGGGTGTTTTTTTGCTGGAGGGAGGGGCTAGAAGGATGGGGCTGGAGGGGGAGGTGAGAAGGAGGGAGAGAAGGAGAGGCTGGAGGGATAAGGTTAGAGGGATTGGGCTAGAAGGGGGAGGCTGGAAGGCTAAGGCTAGAGGGGTGAAGCTGGGGGCTAGGGCTTGAGGGAGAGAAGGGGGAAGCTGGAGGGATAAGGCTAGAGGGATTGGGCTAGAAGGGTGAAGTTGGAGGGAGAGAAAGGGGGGAGGCTAAGGCTAGAGGGATTGAAGAGAAAGAGTTAGCTGGAGGGCTGAGGCTAGAGGAAGGGGAGAAGGATGAAGCTGAAAGGCGAGGGTCAGAGGGGTTGCCTAGAAGGGCGAAGCTGAAGGTTAGGGTCAGAGCACAGGTGAGGGACATGACTTGTTGGAGAATTGCATGGCTCCCTCACCGGCTACTGAGTGAATAGGCAGTGTTAGTTGGATTTTCTCCACTTGCTGATGAACAAATAAACCCTGCGAATACAGCAGTTGGATAAACAGCACTTAAATTATTACATTTCACCCCAAGTAGCTGAAATCACCCAAATTAGTTGCTGTTTTTCCACTTGCTTGGCCACGATCCTACGAAAGCGATAAATTAAGATACCTTTTTCCACTTACTGTTACAGCAGTTGATTCGCGGTACTATAGCCTACAGCCAGCAGCGGGTTCAACGATCCGCCTGAACGTTGCTGGCGGTTCTGGTTAAAGCTCAGCGTACTTTTCGGATACATGTTACTGGGCAAACGTCGAGCGGACAAAGTATAGTGGTGATCCACTTGATGTTGCAATGTTCATCTACGTCAGTCTACGGCCTCGCAACGGATCGCATTAATGCTGGTCCGTTACATTAAATTTGGTCTGCTGCGGAACCGCAAGTAGATTGCTCCTTATGAGACTAATTAAAATATTCAAGCACACTGCGTTTCAGCTCATACCGTGCGGTCCGTTCCTGATTACTGGTGGGGACGGGAAGGAGCCAGCCTTTGTCAACCAGATTGTGTAACGTCCGGACTGCGGTTCTGTAATCGACAGAGAAATGTTCCTTCACATCCTGCGGGCGGATGGGCCGGGCCAGCTGGATAATCAGCCGGATTACCTCCTGCTCCATTAGCTGTACACGTGACACAGGTGCCTCGGCAGGCTGATATCTGCCCAGTACGAGCCGCAGCAGGGTCATACAAAGCTCAGGGCGCTGCTCAACATCATCGTACGCGAATGAAATCACATGATAGCCCATGGCGTACAGGAACGTTTCCCGGTTAAGTTCGCCGCAGTATTTAGTCCGGTCCATATCGCGTACATGTGAGGCATAGCCTTTGATCTCGATGAGCAGCTTCACGTATCCCGGTAACCAGGCGAAATCTGTAAAATAAGATCTTCCCCGCCAGTCCATGACTTCATACTCCGGATGAAGTCCGCCAAAGTGGCCCCGCAGAGGCCACCAGATGTTCCTCAGGAACAGAATCTCGGCATGCCGGTGCCCCCGATCCAATCGTGCCCGCCGTTCTCCCTCAGGCCTGCTGCCCAGATGTCCGTTGATAAACTGCAGATGTGCTTCTTCAAATATCATTACGCTCCAACCTCCCCGTGAAAATAGAAAACGCCCCGGCTCCCTCGCTGAGGGCAACCGGGACGTTCTTCGTCTCGCTGTTATTAAGTATAGTCTACAAGCTTGATTATAACTAGAATATAGCAGGAAAAGTTTCTATTTCACGCCGATCCGCATCCGGTAGCTAATCAGCACCTGCAATGTCCGGCCTCGGAAGTAGTTCTTAACCTCTGCCGAGAACTCGGCAATATCTTGCTCAAGTGAGGCCGGGCTAAGCTTCAGAACCGATTGCATTCCACCTTGGCTGAGGGCCAGGCCGATATAGCGCTCTGCATCGCAGGCTTCTGTGTTGTGAAAAACAATTTCTCGCGCGTAAGTGAAACATCCGCTGGCTTTGATCCGGCCGAGATGCCCTTCCTTGTCCCATTTACGGGCCTGTTCGGCATCTGGCTGAAGCCCGGCGAGCAGGTCATCCGAAGTGGCGATCAGCCCATTGTAACGGGCTTCAATAGCAGGGTTCAGTACCAGAGGCCAATCGCAGTCATAGGCAGCGAACACTCCGCCGGGACTCAGGCAGCGGGAGATTTCCTGAAGTGTGCTGGCCGGGTCCATCCAGTGGAATGACTGCGAGCAGGTGATGATGTCGACGCCCTCTGAGGCGAAGGGAAGCTGATTGGAGTAGCCTTGGACAAAAGATACGGATTCAGTCCCGCTGTGCAGGCGGTCCAGCTTCTCCTGCGCTTTGCCCAGCATATCCGGGTTAGGCTCCACTCCGGTTACGGAGTCGGCGGCATCTTTCCACAGGAAGGTGGACAGACCGGTGCCGCAGCCTATATCAGCGACCACGGCCGGACGGCGGCCCAGGTAATTACTCAGCAGCTCAATAACCAGCGGCGGCGCTTCGGGCCGGTAACGGTCGTATTCGTCCTGATATCCCAAGAAGCGGTCAATATTAGGCTTGCTGTTGCCTGCAGGAATCATAGGAATCAGCCTCCATATGAGTTTTGTTTGTTCCTTAATCTAATTAGTCCAAGCTAGCGCAACAGCTCCGGATCAATGACAGGCACGAGACCCTCGGCAGCGGCACGGGTCAGCAGGGCAGAGATTGCTGCGTAGCCGTCTTCGCCCAGGTTCATCGTGAACTCGTTGACATAAAGATCGATATGCGATTTGGCTACTTCCGGGGAGAGCTCCTGGGCGTGGCTCAGGACATATTCCTGGCAGTCCAGGGGATGATCCCAGGCATACTGCAAAGAGCTGCGGATCCAGCCGGTAATGGACTCGTGGTCCAGATCCCGGCGGGCGATGATCGCGCCGAGCGGAATAGGCAGGCCGGTGTCGCTTTCCCACCAGCTGCCGAGGTCAGTCAGCAGGTTAAGATTATAGGACGGGTAGGTGAAGCGGGCTTCATGAATGACCAGCCCGGCATCAATCGTGCCATTCTGTACAGCAGGCATGATTTCATCGAAGGGCATGACGACGATCTCGGCCGGGCCGTCCGGCACCTGCTGCGCAGCCCATAGCCGGAAGAGCAGATAGGCGGTGGAGCGCTCGCTTGGCACGGCTATTCTGCGGCCGGATAGCTGACGCGGATGTTTGATGGCGCCTGCACCTTTGCGCGTCAGTACGAGCGGGCCGCAGCCCCGTCCAAGTGCACCGCCGCAAGGCAGCAGCTTGTACTTATCCAGCACCCAGGGAAGCGCGGCGTAGGAGATCTTAAGCACTTCCGGACCGGCGCCGTCTGCCGCGAGTCCGTTGGTGATATCAATATCGGCAAAGGTCACCTCCAGCTTGGGTGCATCCGGTACCAGCCCGTGCGCCCAGGCATGAAATACGAAGGTATCATTCGGACATGGAGAAAAAGCAATATGAAGTTCGGTTGTCATTACAGCACCTCCAGTAGAATAGCCGCTGCCGCTGTGAGGGCGTCCAGGGCTTCTTTGATCTTCCACGCGGCCCGGTCGCGCGGGCCGACCGGGTTCGAGATCGCGCGCAGCTCCAGCGCTGCGATCCCCAGAGCCTGTGCGGCCACGGCGACCCCGTGGCCTTCCATCGCTTCCGCCGCCGCCTGCGGATGGCGCGCGGCAAGCTCCGCGGCCGTCCCGGCGGTGCCGGTCGCGGTCGACACGGTAAGCACGGTGCCCGTGCTTACCGCAAGCCCGGCCGCTGCCAGCGCGGCCGCAAGGGCCTGGACCGTGCCGCCCGGCGCAGGCACGGACACGCTGCCGAAGCCAAGCTCGGCAGCGCTGCGGAAGCCCTCCGGCGTCTCTGCGCCGAGGGCCGCGTCAAGCATCTCGCTGGCGACGACCAGCGAGCCTACGGGTGCACGGCCGGGGAAGCCGCCGCCGATCCCGGCGCTGATGACACAGCCGTAGGAGCCGGCTGCCAGAGCGGCGGCGGTGCCCGCCGCAGCCGCAGCGGTGCCGGCGCCCGCTGCGATGACATGGCACCTGCGGCTGCCCTGCAGGCCGCGCAGGACGGCATCCCGCTCGGCTGCGACAGCGGTCACGATCAGCACGTTAGCGCCCAGCGGAATAAGCCGGGCAGCATTGCCGGACGCGTCCCGCATTGTTCCGTCCTGCACGCCTGAATCCCGCTCAACAAAATCCCGCACCGCTCCATCCCGCACTGCTGTACCCCGTTCCGCAGAATCCCGCACTGCTAAATCCTGCTCAGCTGTACCCAGTTCAGCAGAATTCCCTTCCGCTATATCGCGGCCCCGGGCATCCCATTCCGGTAGTTCCGTTGAATCCATCCAGGTGTTGCCTCCTTTATATGTAATGAACTGCTTCCTTACATTCGCACCCAAAAGGATACGCCGTTTTGGGAGTGAGGTCAAACCGAGTCCTTGCTGTAATCTTTCATTATCAAGTGAACTCAAGCTGTATCTAGATTGATCTGAAGGAATTTCCGAAACAGATGTTTAATCCAACTGTAATTGAATCATCCTAAGCTCAATCCTGATTGGATTCTATTCCCTATTGCACTATGTACAGCAGATGGCTCTAAAATCCGCCGGAAATTAGAATCTATAGCACTCTGTACAGCAGAATACTGTGGAACCGGCGGCTTTGAGCAGGAATCTGGAAATCAATTGTATGAAATACAACAGACTTTACCGATGGAACTTTTAAATGTACTTGGCATGTGGGACAGACCATTGCGCCAGAGGGTTATCTGGGGAAGGCAATGCGGAGCGCATAGCGGATAATTGTATTTTGTGCAGTTAAAAGACAGCGAAAAGCCATATCAGCAAGGATAACTGTATTCCGTACAATTATAATTAGGAAAACTGCTCTTATACGGCATAGTAGCGTTTTATAAGTGTACAAAGTGCAATTAAAACTGCTCCTGCGCAGAAATAGGTCTTTTTAGTTGTACAAACTACAGTTAAAATTTGAGCGATAGCCTCACTCTATACAACCAGCAATTCGGAGTTCAACCAAGACGTCTGGTGGGAGACCGAAAGCTATTAATCGAAAATTAATCCCCTAAGCCTTCCTTAGTACCTCGCTCTATACTTACATCAGCACTCCATCAGCACTCCAATCAATACTCCCCCAGCGCTCACCAAGTTACTCCATCAATCCCTTCCCTCAGTAATCCCCCGTTAATCCCTGAGTATTTTCACACAACTTCCTATATAGTCACCATATACTCTGGTATATAAAAAATCTTCCCCTAATCAGTTGACAATGAAATCGTCATGCTGTATATTTATCTTAACTTAAAGATAATTAACTTAAAGATAAACGCGAACACGACAGGAGGTGCACATAATGAGCGGCAATAATGACACAGCAGGTACAGCAGCTGACAGTACAATCGATCAGGAGCAGGCGGCATCACTGAAATTATTCGTTGTTCTGTCCAAGGCTTACAAGAGCCTGATGGATCAGGCGGTGAAGGATATGAAGAGCCATGGGCTGGCATCGGCGGAGTTCATGGTGCTGGAAGTCCTGTATCATAGAACGCGGATTCCACTGCAGCAGATTGGCGAGAAGATTCTGGTCACCAGCGGCAGCATCACCTACAATATCGATAAGCTGGAGAAGCGCGGACTACTGAAGCGCGTTCCATGCGAGGACGACCGCCGTGTGACTTATGCCGAGATTACGGAAGCGGGGCGCGAGCTGTTCGATGATATTTTCCCCCGTCATGTCAGTTCCATACACAGCCTGATGGGCGGGCTGGACAGTGAAGAGAAGGCTCAGGCCACTCAACTGCTGAAGAAGCTGGGCAAGGGTGTATAGAAGACCGGGAATAGCACAGCAGGTACCTGAACAGCAGGTCGGAGCCCGATAGATGACAGTCAGCTTTAGCAGCGGGATGAGGCATTGATGATCAAGCTAAGTCCCCGGATGTAACCGGTAATTATATATAGATCAGCAGGACCAAAAATTTTTACCTAATATCTTAACGTTAAGATAATTAAAATCGAGAGAATGGAGAGTGTTTAAAATGGTTAGTGTAGGTTTATTGTTGATGAGATTGGTAATTGGTGTAGCGTTTATCGGGCATGGTGCACAGAAGCTGTTCGGCTGGTTCGGCGGCTACGGCCCCAAAGGCACAGGCGGCTGGATGGAGTCGATCGGCATTAAGCCCGGCGTACGTATGGCGGTGCTGGCAGGACTGATGGAGCTGGTCGGAGGACTGCTGTTCACACTCGGTCTGTTGACTCCGGTAGCTGCTGTGCTGATTGCCGCAACCATGCTTGGCGCAATAGTCAAAGTCCATGCTCCTAACGGGTTCTGGTCTACGGCTAACGGGATCGAGTTTCCATTAACGGTACTGGTGGTTGCGGTCGGGGTGGCTCTGGCGGGTCCGGGTTCGATTTCACTTGATGCACTTTTCTTTAAATAATAGCCGGTACGCCAGGCGGCCTGCTCCACAGACAGCGGGCGGCTGCCCAGGGCGGACGTCAAGATAGCATCCTCATTTTACAAAAGAACAGATTGTACAACACACCCAATTTCAGGAGGTAATAATCATGACTATGCAAACTGCAGGAATTCATCATATCACCGCTTTTGTAGGAGACGCTCAGCGTAACGCTGATTTCTATGCCGGAATTCTCGGACTGCGCCTTGTCAAAAAAACCATCAACTTCGACGCACCCGACGTCTATCATCTCTACTTCGGCAATGAGCAGGGTGCACCGGGCACCATTATTACCTTCTTCCCCTGGTCTACCGGACGCAAGGGCAGAATCGGCGGCGGTCAGGTTGGCGTAACCACTTATGCTGTGCCGGCAGGCTCCATCGGGTTCTGGGAGCAGCGGCTGGCCGCTTATCAGATTCCGGCTACCAAGGTAAGCCGGATCGGCGAGTCTTATCTCTCCTTCGCGGACTTCGACGGTTTGCGGATTGAGCTGGTGGAACGTGAAGAGGGTTCCTTGAGCACCTGGTCCTTCGCCGGAGTACCTGTAGAACATGCGATCAAAGGCTTCGGAGGTGCTGTTCTCTACAGCGCTGCCCCGGACAAAACAGCAGACACTCTCTCCCGTACGCTGGGAATGGAGCGGATTGCTGAAGGTGACGGCTACATCCGGTACAGAGCTGCCGGTGATATCGGGAATATCATCGATCTGAAGGCTACTCCGGTTCCGCAGGGGGCTGGCGGCACAGGTACCGTCCACCACATCGCCTGGCGCGCCAAAGATGATGCCGAGCAGCTGGAATGGGGCCGCCGCGTACAGAGCCACGGCTACCAGCCGACTCCGGTGCAGGACCGCCAGTACTTCAATGCCATCTACTTCCGTGAAGAAGGCGGAATCCTGTTCGAGATTGCGACCGATCCTCCCGGCTTTGCCCGTGATGAAGCGCCGGACGCGCTGGGACAGAAGCTGATGCTTCCGGCATGGTTTGAACCGCAGCGTGCGGCAATAGAAGATAACTTAAGCCCATTTGAAATCCGCGAAATCGGGGTGAAGCAGAAATGAATATGACGCATGTATTCCATCAAGGTACGGATGTAACTCAGCCGACGCTGGTATTATTCCACGGCACAGGCGGCAACGAGCATGACCTGCTGCCGCTGGCCGGGCTGCTGGCTCCCGGCGCTTCGGTACTGGGCATCCGCGGGAATGTACTCGAGAATGGCATGCCGCGCTTTTTCCGGCGGTTGGCTGAAGGAATATTCGACGAGGAGGATCTGATCTTCCGCACCCATGAGGTGAAGCAGTTCCTGGACGAGGCTGCAGCGAAGTACGGATTTGATGCCGGCAATCTGGTTGCAGTAGGCTACTCCAACGGTGCGAACATCGCCGGCAGCCTGCTCTTCCATTACGGAGGCATCTTCCGCGCGGCAGTGCTGCTGCATCCGATGGTGCCGCTGCGCGGCCTTGCGATTCCGTCGCTGCAGGGGGTTCCGGTCTTTATCGGGGCAGGAACCAATGATCCGATCATCCGCTCCGAAGAGACACGTGAGCTGGAATCCCTGCTGAGCGGCGCGGGGGCCGAAGTCACCTCGCACTGGGGCAATCAGGGACACCGCCTGAGCACAGCCGAAGCTGAAGCGGCCAGGGATTGGCTGGCCGGACTCACAGCTTCCGGAGAATGATATAACTATACAGACAACCGCCTGCGGTAGCTGCTGATCAGTGATATGATCGGCCGGCCGGCTCCTGCAGGCGGTTCTTTGCGATATATAGGTTATAGGTCCAAGATATATTGCTCCCCCGTTCTATTCCCCGTTAATGCACAAAAGCATTGAACATTCAGGTTGTGATCGGGTAGTATGAAGAATAAAAAAACGGACCTGAGCAAAAACGGATTTGCCGTCTTTTAAAGAGGTACCATAAGAAAGGTTGCGTCACTATTTATGATTAAGCAAAACCATATTTCAAGCCTTGCGGAGGGCGGGCCTTCGAAGAAACAGCGGCTGCAGCTGGCGGTCATTCTGGGAGCCATCGCCACGATTGGCCCTCTGTCGATTGATATGTATCTGCCGGCTCTGCCTGCGCTTAGCACCCATTTCGCCACCAGTCCGGCCATGGTGCAGCTCAGCCTGACCTTCTTCCTGCTGGGGCTGGCCTCGGGCCAGCTGGTGGCCGGACCGCTCAGCGATGTGCATGGACGCCGTGTTCCGCTCTTTATCGGTATGGTGATTTATGCGGTTTCTTCACTGCTCTGTGCGTTCAGTCCTTCTATCGGCCTGCTGGTGTTTCTGCGTTTCATCCAGGGCCTGGCCGGATCAGTAGGCGTGGTCATCTCCCGGGCGGCGGTCCGTGATATGTACAGCGGCTCGGAATTAACCAAGTTCTTCTCGCTGCTGATGATTGTCAACGGGCTGGGGCCAATCTTCGCTCCTGTCATCGGGGGACAGCTGCTGAGAGTAACGACCTGGCAGGGTGTGTTTGTAGTTTTGTTTGTGTTCGGACTGCTCTTTGCGGCCATCATTCTGCTGCGTCTGCCGGAGACATTGCCCAAAGAACGCCGGATCAAAAGCGGGCTCAAAGGAACGCTGCTCACCTTCCGTATCCTGCTCGGCAATGCCAAGTTTATGGGCTATGCCCTCTCCCAGGGTTTCGTTACAGCAGCCATGTTCGCTTATATTTCCGGTTCTTCCTTCGTATTGCAGATTATTTACGGGGTATCCCCGCAAATGTACAGCCTGATCTTCGCTGTTAACGGGCTCGGCATTATTATCTCCGGGCAGATTGCCGGCCGGTTGTCCGCAAGAGTAGGGGAGCGCAAGCTGCTGATTAGCGGACTTCTGCTCTGTACTTTCGGCGGTGTCCTGCTGCTGGTTACCCTCCTTGCCGGAGGCGGACTGCTGCCGATTCTGGTCTGCCTGTTCGCCGTGGTCTCCAGTGTGGGTCTGGTGAGTACAACCAGCTTCTCGCTTGCCATGCAGGATCAGGGAGAAACCGCAGGCAGCGCCTCTGCACTCCTGGGTCTGCTTCCCTTGCTGCTGGGCAGCTGTGCGGCTCCGTTAGTCGGACTTGGCGGCAGTGACTCTGCTGTGCCGATGGCGCTGGTCATCGCGGGAGCAGGCATCCTGTCCATTTTATCTTACCTGCTGCTCTGTAAAAGGGCGGACAAGCCATGAGCCGCAAGGATCTCACCACCCTGCTGCTGCTTGCCTTCGCCTGGGGAGCCTCCTTCCTGTTCATGCGGATCGCCTCTCCTGAATTGGGGCCGGTCTTCACGACCGAGCTGCGTGTTACGCTTGCCGGAGCAGCCCTGCTGCTCTATGCATTTGTGACCCGGCGCAAGCTGGGTATCCTGAAGCACTGGAAGCAGTTCCTGCTGCTCGGTGCCATTAATGCCGCGCTTCCGTTCACCCTGATCTGCATGGCTGAGCTGCATCTGAGTGCTTCGCTGGCGGCAATCCTTAATGCCACGACCCCGATGTTTGCGGCCCTGGCCGCCTGGGGAACCCGGCAGGAGAAGCCGGGCCTGGCCAAGTCGGCCGGCCTGGTCATTGGTCTAATTGGCGTAGCTGTTCTGGTCGGCTGGAGTCCGGTACCGCTCACAAGTACAGTTCTCTTGTCAGTAGGGTACTCGCTCTGCGCCGCATTGTGCTATGCATTTGGAGGATTATATGCTTCCCGTGTAGGCTCCGGCCTCACTCCGCTGGCGCTTGCTGCCGGACAACAGCTGGGTGCAAGCGTGGTGCTGCTGCCGCTGGCGGTTATTTTTGCCCCGGATCATCTGCCCTCGGCCGCTGCGGTATACTCCGTACTTGGTTTGTCGCTGATCTGTACCTCGGTGGCTTACCTGCTGTACTTCCGCCTGATCGCCAGCGTCGGCCCGGTCAAGACCGTCAGCGTCACATTTCTCGTGCCTGTATTCGGCCTGATGTGGGGAGCCATCTTCCTGCATGAGCCGGTCTATGCCAATACCCTTGCCGGACTGGTCATCATCCTGCTGAGCGTAACACTGGTTAACCGGAAGCCCCGCAAGTCTTAGGACAACAGACATTCAGCAAACTTTCAGCGCATTTTAACGTTCTTCTGGGGTGAAGGGGCTATATTGAAGAGGTGAAAGGAGGGATAGGCATGAATATTTCATCCGTATCCGCATCAACGTCCACCTCGTATACGTCCTCCAGTGCAACGGACACAGCCGCGCTTGAGAAGCAGAAGGCAAAGCTGGAAGCTGATCTTGAGAAGGTAAGTTCAAGTAAAGACGACGAGAAGACCAAAGAAACCAAGACCAAACAGCTTGAGCAGCAGATCAAGCAGATCGAAGCGCAAATTGCCCAAAAGTCACAGAGCGCCAGCAGCTCCTCTTCGGCTGGAAGCGCAGCTGCACCACCAGAGAAGCCTGCTGACAGCAGCAGGCTGACGGCGGCGTCTGCACAGGAAATCGCGAACGCAACTACAGATAGCGAAGGAAGATTTGACATTCGGGTATAACTCGGGTGAACAGCATGCCTGAGTAGAGAACCGCCATTGCCGTGGTGACTGGTTCTCTATTGCGGTATGGTAACCCTTGTGCAGCAAGAAATAGGCGTCCGGACCGATCGCAGTCCGGGTGCCTATTTTTTGTATCCCAGTATTTTGTATCACAGGATCAATCAACCTTCGGTTTTCTGCTGAAACTCAAGCAATTCTCCGGTTACTGCGGACTCTGCAGTGATTTACACTTTGCCGGCTGTCTAACTCTGGTGAACATACAACCGTTATACGGGTCATCTGCTGCTGATATTGCTATAATAGGTTCTATGGAAAATGCTGAATATTGTTTAGCCAAGGGTGAGTTCAGCAGTAAGGGCAGGTGAAGTCATGCATTCAAAGTCATGCATTCAATGAAACAAAGATTGGAACGCTTCAGATTCGTGAGGCTGCTTCTGTCCATCTACCGGATTAAGGCGGTAAGGGCGCTTGTTCCGCTGCTGATCATCGGTCTTGTCTATTGGGAAGGGCAGAATGAGCTGAAGCAGATTCATTTGGGGATGATCATTCATGAATTAAAAGCAGTCCCCGCGCCGGCCATTCTGCAGATGCTGGGCATTTCCCTGCTCTCCGTTGCGGTCATGAGCACTTATGATTATTTAATCCGCGGGCATTTCCGCTTGCAGACCAGCTACTTAAGCACCTTCCGCTATGCCTGGATCGCTAATACGTTCAATAACCTGATCGGCTTTGCCGGTCTGGCTGGCGCGGGCCTCCGGACGCTGCTCTACAAAAAAAGCGGTGTGCCCTCGTCCGTGCTGGCACCGGCAATCGTATTTCTGTCACCGCTGATGATTACAGGGCTGTCGCTGCTCTCCTGGTGCACCCTTACCGGAATCCTTCCGGCGGATGCCCTTCTGCATGAACATCGCTGGCTGGTATTCGCGGTGTGGGGAATGGCGCTTTATTTGCCGTTTTTTGTGATTCTCCAGCGTTCCTCACTATTCGCCAAGTGGATTAACCGGGGGCAGGGCAGGACATCCTGGCTGACGGTAGCGGCTTCTGTCGGAGCTTCCCTTCTGGAGTGGACCTTTGCCGGACTGACCTTCTGGATAATTGCCGTTCAGCTGCTCGGCGGTGCTCCGTTTGTAACGGTCTTCAGCATCTATGTCGTTGCTGCCATTGCCGGCATTCTAAGTATGGCTCCCGGAGGCATCGGTGCCTTCGACCTGATTGCCCTGCTTGGACTTACCCAGCTGGGAATCCGGAGCGATCAGGCCATGGCTGTGCTCGTCATCTACAGACTATTCTATTACATTGTGCCCTGGCTGATCGGACTGGTGCTGGCGGCGCTGGAGATCGGGCTGCCGGGTAAGAAGGGGACTGAACGCAGCGGAGACAGAGTTGAAACTCCCGTTACCGTATGGCAGAGGATATGGGGCTGGCCCGGCCAGTACACTTTCCTCAGCGACCTGGGGGTCTGGGCACTCGGCAAGCTGGTGCTGGCCAGCGGTCTGATTCTGCTGCTGTCCGCAGCTACACCTGAGCTGCTCTACCGGCTGCGGATCACGGAGGATCTCCTGTCCCTGCCGGTGATGCAGATTTCCCATCATCTGTCCGTGCTGATCGGCTTCATGCTAATTCTGCTGTCGCGGGGAATTTCCCTGCGTGTCCGTAGAGCGTATATCTGGACGAGTCTGCTGCTCCTCGGAGGGGCGGTATTTGCTTTTACGAAGGGGTTTGATTATGAAGAGGCGCTGTTCCTGCTGCTGGTAGGCTTAATCCTCTGGATCTCGCGGACCCGGTTCTACCGGATCAGTGTACCGCTCAGTACCAGGAGCACCGTATGGTGGCTGGCTCTGACTTCAGTTGTAGCACTCGGTTATTATGGGCTGGGGAGTTATTCGCATCACGGTTTCCTGAAGCATCTCCCATCCGGAATCCGGCCGGAATGGCTGCGGCAGCACAGCAATGTGGCGGTTACAGCTATTGGCGGACTGATCTTCTCCTGGTTGCTGCTGACTATGCTTGTTGCTCTCCGGCCGCAGCGCAAGGCCGATGAGCTTTTCGCGGATAAGGATATGGCGCGGCTGGAGCAGTTTCTGGCGGAAGGCTGGGGCAATGCCTTAAGCCATATGCTGTTTCTGGGCGACAAAAGCTTCTACTGGGCCCGGGAGGGCAGAGTGTTATTCGCTTTTGCCAGAGTAAGGGACAAGCTGGTGGTACTGGGTGATCCTCTGGGTCCGGTGGGCCTGGTCAATGACGCAATCAGCGAGTTCCGCCAGGCGGCGGATTTGTATGGACTCGCCGTAGTGTTCTACCAGGCTACACCAGCCTACCTCCCGGTGTATCAGAGCCAAGGCTACCGGTTCTTCAAGCTGGGCGAGGAAGCGTTGGTGCCGCTTGAGAACTTCAAGGCCAGCGGCCCCCGCAATGCCGATCTGCCCGGTGTGGCAAGCCGGTTTGAACGTGAGGGCTATGTCTTTAAGATTGCCGAGCCCGCGCATTCTGCAGACCTGCTGCAGGAGCTCCGGACGCTGTCGGAGGAATGGCTGGACGGGCGCCTGGAAAAAGGGTTTTCGCTGGGCTGGTTCAGCAAGCCGTATCTGCAGCTCGCTCCGCTGGCGCTGCTGCGCGGAGCTGACGGGCAACTCATGGCTTTTGCCTCCGTTGCCCCGGGCTATGACGGACACAAGACCGTGTCCATTGATCTCATGCGCCACCGCAAGGATACCCCAAACGGGACTATGGATTACTTGTTCCTGTGTCTGCTGGAGTGGGCGAAGTCGCGGGGGTTCCGCAGCTTTAATCTGGGTCATGCCCCGCAGCCTGGTGCCGGCCGGAATACCGGAGCGCTGCGCGAGGAGAAGGTGGCCCGCCTGGTCTTTGAACGCGGCGGCCACTGGTACGGATTCTCCGGCCTGCGGCGGTATAAGGAGAAATTCGGGCCGCAGTGGGAGCCGCGGTATCTGGCCTATCCTGCATCGCTTACCCTCTACCTTTTAACCCTCGATCTGGTGAGACTGGTTTCCCGCCATCCGGGTCCGGAAGATAAGGAATAAGAGCTGGACGATTCTCCTGAAATAGGGGATACTAATTTTACCAGCAACCGGACCGCAGAACAGGCAACTATTGAGTATAGATCATTTTGGGAGGGCTCCTGTTCTTAGCGGAGCCCTCTTTTTTGGGCTTGAAGCTGTAACAGGAAGGCTGAGCCAGCCAGTAAGGACTGGGCAGTTCAGGTCAGGGCAAGGCAAGGCAAGGCGGGGCAGGGTTGCGGGATAATTTGAGGAGGCGGATGTTATGGGGAATGCAGTAATGGAAATTATGGAGAAACGCAAGTCTGTGCGGACTTATGAGACCACACCAATTGATACAGCAGCCCATGCCTCCATTATGGAGTATCTGGATAAGGAAGAGAATTTGCGCGGTCCTTTTGGCGGGATATCAGGGATTGAATGGATCTGGGCCAAAGGCGGGGCGGGGGAAGGCAAGGGCATGAAGCTGGGCGCTTACGGGATCATTGTGAATCCGCAGGCTTATCTGGTAGGCTCCGTGCGTAACGGGAAGCTGGCACTGCTGGAGTTCGGATATACCTTCCAGAAGCTGATTCTTTTTGCGACCGGGCTGGGTCTTGGAACCTGCTGGATTGGCGGAACCTTTAACCGCAAATCCTTTACCCGTGAGCTGGAGCTTGCCGAAGGGGAGATTATTCCCTGCATTACGCCGCTCGGCTACGCGCGGGAGAAGCAGCGGCTGCTGGATACCACGATGCGGTATGTGGTCAGAGCCGACAATAAGAAGCCTTGGCAGGAGCTCTTCTGTGACGGTGATTTCAGCAAACGGCTGACACCGGAAGCCGCCGGGAAGCTGGCCGTCCCCATCGAGATGGTCCGGATCGGCCCGTCAGCCTCCAACAAGCAGCCATGGAGACTTGTCTTGTCTCCAGACCGGCAGCAGTTGCATTTCTACTTGGAGCATACGCCTAATTATAGCGGCAATAAGCTCGGGTTCCAGATGCAGCGGATTGATATCGGCATTGCCGCCTGCAATTTCGAGCTGGCCTGCCGCGAGCTGGATATTGCAGGCACCTGGACCATTAATGATCCGGGAATAGAAGCCGGCAGTCCGAATACAGAATACATGCTCAGCTATACACTTAGCTGATCCGGGCAACCCACCACAGCAGGCCTGCTGCCGTCAGGATACCTAGCGCAACCCATGTATCGCGCTTGTTCCAGGCCAGCTGATAGACAGGAGTCCGCTGCTTGGCGGGATCATACCCGCGCGATTCAACGGCTGTAGCCAGCTCGTCGCCCATGCCCAGGACAAGGATAATCAGGGGCACGATGATCAGGGCAATCTGCCGCGGGGACCAGCGCGCCAGTCCGCGGGCCCGCCTGCCGCGCGAGCTTAGCGCCAGCTGCAGCTGTGTCAGCTTGCCGAGAATCCAGGGCACGAACTGCAGCGTCACGGACACAGCCAGCGACCAGTTGCGGGTCCGGATTCCAAGATGTCTCAGCGGAGCAATTCCCCATTCCAGCCCTTCACGCAGCGGAGCGCCGGTAGTGGTCTCTGTGAACAGAAACCCGAGGACGATCAGCAGCAGAAACCGCAGCACGCTGATCCCTCCGCGCTGAAGTCCCGCAGAACTGAAGCTGAGCGGGCCGATGCTGAAGCCGGGCGAGTTCCAGCTGAGCCCGGACAGCAGCCAGAGAAACAGGAACATGAGGAGGAACGGGCGGAAGAAGCGGAAGACCCTACGCCAGGAAATTCCGGCCGAAACCGTGAGTCCGGCCAGCAGGCTTGCAGCCAGCAGCAGCGGGAGGAAGGTATCCATCCCCAGCACGGTTAGTGATCCGATAATCATCCCCAGCCATTTGACCCGGGGATCCAGTCCCTGCCAGCGTAACCGGCCAGGGGCTTGTTTGATTGATAAGTGGTCAGATGTTGCGGGCTCCCCGTAAAGTCCCTGAGGAATCGTTGAAGCCAGGGCCTCGCTTACCGGGCCTGGCGTGGCGGCAGATAGATCCGGTGCGTCTCCGCTTGCCGGGCCTATTGTGGCGGCAGATAGACCTGGTGCGTCTCCGCTTGCCGGGCCTATTGTAGCGGCAGATAGACCTGGTGCGTCTCCGCTTGCCGGGCCTATTGTGGCGGCAGATAGACCTGGTGCGTCTCCGCTTGCCGGTGGAGATTCCGTCACGCTTCTTCTCCATTCGCTGGGCTCCTTGTGGGCGGCCGCAGGAATGCTGACAGACTGTGGAACGGGCAGAGGCTGCTTATCCAGTCCGGCGAGCAGCTCCTCCAGATTGTCCGGCAATGCTTCAAGCCAGCCGCGTTCTACAAGCCTGCGGCCTATCGAGGCATAAGCCGGAGGCGTAAGTCCGGCGGCTCGCAGCAGTCCGGGATCCGCTGTCAGTGCCGCAGCAGGGCCATCATAATGGACCGCGCCCTGCTTCATCACGATCACCCCGTCGGCAACTGGCAGAAAGCTGTCCAGATCATGCGTGCCGATGATCAAAGTCAGGCCGCTCTGCCGCAGCTCCTGCACCATTTCCAGCAGCGACTGTGCCGCCTGCGGGTCCAGTCCTGCGGTCGGCTCATCGAGAATGAGAAGCCCGGGCCGGGAGGCTATGGCTCCGGCAATACAGACCCGGCGCTTCTCGCCTCCGCTAAGCAGGAAAGGGGAACGTCCGGCGAACTCATCATAAGGCAGCCCGGTCCGCGCGAGGGCGCTGCGGATGATGCCGTCCCGCTGCACCTTAGGCACACCGCGCTGCGTCAGGCCGTATTCGATATCCTTATGGACGCTGTCTGCGAACAGCTGGGTCTCCGGCTGCTGAAATACCATAGCGACAGCCTCCCCGGCCTTGTGGTCTGCAGGCTTCATATCCTCATGAATGATATTGCCGGATGCCGGATGCTCCAGCCCGGCGAGCAGGCGCAGCAGAGTGGACTTGCCGCTTCCGTTAACTCCGCAGAGCACGGTCAGTGTGCCTGAGGGGATATTCAGGGAGATATCCTGCACGGCGTACTTGCCGTTGTAATGGAAGGAGAGATGCTCTGCCTGAATCCTCATAGCATCGCCTCCAGCTGCAGCTCGGTCAGCGGGAGCAGATGAAACGGCCAGTTCTGTCTCTGCAGCAGTCTCCCGATGCGGACCACGGGCGATGGAACCCATCCGAGCGCATCCGGCAGGCCGGAGGCGTAGAACAGGGTGCGCGGATCACCGTCATAGAGCAGCCGGCCATCGCCCATAACGGCAATGCGCGGGCTCTCGGCCAGTTCCTCCATCCGCTGCGTGACCCAGAGCACGGTTGTGCCGCTCCTCCATAACTGGCGGGCCAGCTCTAGAATATCCTGCCTTCCCGCCGGGTCCAGCATGGAAGTGGCCTCATCGAAGATGATCATGCCGGCATCCAGGGCAAGGCAGCAGCCGACAGCCAGGCGCTGGCGTTCTCCGCCGGACAGACTGGCGACATCTGCTTCTGCTTTGTGGGCCAGTCCTACCTGCTGCAGAATATCATGGATTCGCGTAACCATCAGAATCCGGTCCAGCCCGCGGTTCTCCAGCCCGAAAGCGATGTCCTCGAAGGGCGTAGAGCCCACCGTCTGTGCCTCGGGATTCTGAAATACAAGCTGGACCTGCTGCTTCACGTCCGCGCGGTTCTGAGGCGAGCGCAGATCCAGCCCGGCGACGGACAGACTGCCTCCTGACGGGGGAATCAGCCCGTTGAAGATGCGGACCAGCGATGTTTTGCCGCAGCCGTTGGCTCCTGTGAGTGCAACCCATTCTCCCCGTCCAATATGGATACTAATCCCTTGTAGAACCGGGCGCCTGTGCTGGCCATCCCGTAAAGACAAGGTCAAATTATGCGCCCTGATCATCCTCATGCCCGCTTTCCTTACAGTTCTAGTCAACAATCGCTCCCCATTATAACAAAGATTTGAGGATTGATGTATCCGGAGGGGGATGATATAGTGATCCTAAAAAAAGGGGGTACTCCCGGCAATGAAGAAATGGACGACCCGCGGCCTGATATTCAGTGCACTATTCGCCGCAGTTATGATCGCTCTGAGTTATTTAAAGATCTCTCTGCCTTTTTCTACTGTACCTATTACAATGCAGACCCTGGCTGTCATGCTGGCCGGTTCTATTCTGGGGGCACGCTATGGCACGCTCGCCGTACTGATCGTGATCGGACTTGCTGCAGCGGGTTTCCCGGTGATGGGCGGAAGCGGCGGACTCGCGGTGCTGGTTGGCCCGACCGCAGGCTATATATTCTCCTGGCCGTTCGTAGCCTGGCTGATTGGCTTCTTCGCCCAGCGTATAAAGCAGGATAAATATACTTTCGTGAAGCTGCTTGCGGCTAACTTTATTTTTGGTGCGCTGCTTGTCTATCCTGGCGGCGTATGGTGGCTGGCCCACTCAACCGGCATGGACTCGCTGACCAAGGCGTTAACTGCAGGTATGTGGCCGTTCATTCCGGGCGACCTGACCAAGGCAGTGCTGTGCTCTGCCGTAGTGACAGCTGTGTGGAAGGTGTATCCGATCGACCGTATTTTAAACAGTGATTCCGGCGTCTGGGCAGACGGGGAGAAGTCAACCGTCATTCGTTAGCTGGCTGTGGTTAGTTGAGGCTGCTAGTTGGCTGGCTGAGGTAGCGAATGGTTGGCTGAGGCTGGCTAGTGGCTGACTGAGGTGGCGAATGGCTGGCTAAGGTGGCTAATGGCTGGCTAAGGTGGCGAACGGCTGGCTGAGGTGGCGAATGGCTAGCTGAGGTGGCGAATGGCTGGCTGAGATGGCGAATGGCTGGCTAATGGCTGGCTGCACGGAGCAAAGAGGCGATTTCGCTGCCGTATGGCAGGGAGTCGCCTCTTTTATTGTTATTTAGAAAATTATGATATCCGTCTGTAGTGTATAGAACGTGCATGATGTCCTGGTTACGTTTCTTTGGAGCTTGGAGCCAATCCGGTTGAAGGACAAATTTGTTCTTGTATCAGGAATTCCACCGAATCCCCCGGAAGTCGGCAGCACGGTGAAATCAAAGGGATAAATCCCTCTAATTCCGCTGAAAGTGGGCTGTATGGTGAAATTAAAGGGATAAATCCCTCTAATTCCGTTGAAAGTGGGCTGTATGGTGAAATCAAAGGGATAAATCCCTCTAATTCCGCTGAAAGTAGGCTGTATGGTGAAATTAAAGGGATAAATCCCTCTAATTCCGCTGAAAGTAGGCTGTATGCTGAAATTAAAGGGATAAATCCCTCAAATCATACCCGGACGTTGACCAAAGGAGGAAGTGAAGAACAAAAGTGCCCCTGATTTCACCCGGATGCGGGCAAAAGTGGGAAATGAGGAGCAAAAGTGCCCCTGATTTCACCGGACGCGGGCAAAAGGAGGAAATGAGGAGCAAAAGTGCTCCTGATTTCACCGCCTGTCCTCGTCAGCCCCCGCAAGCTCCCCGCCTGTCCTCGTCAGCCCCCGCAAGCTCCCCGCCTGTCCTCGTCTGCCCGTCGCCAGCCCGCCGACTATCCTCGCCAGTCCACCGCCAGCCCCGGCTGTCCAACGCCCACCGCCCGCCCACCGTCTGGCCGGACTCCAATGCTCACTCTTTCACGCAATCGTCCTCCGGCTCCGGATCGGGCAGGGCCCAGACCGAGACGCTTCCGCCATTCACCGGGAATACTGCCCAGCCGTCTTCTCCGATGGTGACAGTCTCCTGGCGGTTGCCGGTCAGATCCTCCCATACTTCCCCGCCGCGCGCTTCGCCGGCGAACATCCGCTTCTCTCCGTTGTCCCCGTTCGAGATCACTACGGCGCAGCCGGAGCCTTCGATCTCCGGAACACCGCGCCGCACCCAGCCGATGGTGTTGGGATGGTCGAAGTAATCATCCTGGTCGCCGTAGGCCTTGTTGTAACGGGCACAGAGCAGAGGATCGATGGCGTCCTTCTTGCCCTCCACCGGCGCCGGGCCGCCGATACCGTAATAATCGCCGTAGAAGACAACGGGGTATCCGTCCCTCCGCAGTAGAATCAGGGCATAGGCACTCTGCTTGAACCAGTCGCCGACCCATGATTCCAGCGCCTCATGCGGCTGGGAGTCATGGTTGTCGACGAAGGTGACGGCATTGGCCGGATGCGTCTGGACCAGCGTATCGTCAAAGATATGCGTCAGATCGAAGTCCCTGCCCGCCAGCGCAGCCGAGTAGAGCTTGTAATGCAGCGATACATCGAACAGATCGATCTGATAGTCAACGGTGTTCAGGAATTCGCGGCAGGCCTCCAGATTGGAGTTCCAGAATTCGCCGACAATGTAGAAGTCTTCGCCGCGTTTCTTTTTCATCTCCGCCGCAAATTCTTTAACGAACTCATGGTTGATATGCTTAATGGCATCCAGGCGGTAGCCGCTGCACTGCAGGGTGTCGACCAGCCATTTGCCCCAGTTCAGCATTTCGTTCTTCACGTCTTCATTACTGTAATCAATATTGGCGAACATCAGATAGTCGTAATTGCCGAATTCATCATCCACATTCTGATTCCAGCCTTTATTCGTACCATCGATCCGGAATACGCCGTTCCGGCTTGCCTTGGCATCGAAATCGGTGCCGTTGAAGTGGGTGTGGTTCCATTTGAAGCTGGAGTACTCATCCCCGCGCCCCGGAAAATCAAACTTGGTCCAGCCTTCAATCTCAAACGGCTGGGAGATATCCTTATTGCGGTCGTTAGGATCGACCTCAATGACCTCAAACACCTCTGTCTCATCTGCCCCGGCCTTATGGTTCATGACCAGATCCACGTAGACCGCGATGCCGTTCTTCAGACATTCGGCAATCGCGTCGACCAGTTCCTGCTTGGTTCCGTATTTCGTGCGTACGGCACCCTTTTGATCAAATTCGCCCAGATCGTATAGATCATAGACTCCATAACCGGTATCTTCCGGAGAGACCGCCTTGGTTACGGGAGGGACCCATACGGAATCAATTCCCGCCGCCTTCAGGTCAGGGGCCATTTGGGCAAGGCGTTTCCAGTGTTCTCCGTCTGCGGCAACATGCCATTCAAAAAATTGCATCATAGTATGGTTTCTCTTCATTCCTGGTAGCCTCCTTAAGGGTTGTGAAACGAATGGAACAATTCTTGGGTCTGTTGCTTCAGCAAGGAGTAGAAGAGATTTATGTAGACCTCCGAACCTCAGGTGAATAAGTCCAGCTGGCGCGGGGCCAAACCGCCGTCAATCCCAAGCAGGGACTGCAGCTCCTGCGCATTGGGGGTGGCATCACCGGCGGAATTATTATTAAAGACTACATAGATATCACGGCAGCTCTGCGTAAGTGTAAGCAGACGGTTCTTCCATTCCACCAGTTCTTCGGTGCTGTAACGGTACAGATAGCGCAGCTTGCGCCAATCGGGATGACTGCTCTGATTCCAGCCTCCGGTATTGCGGCCGTGCAGCCGTACATAGGTGATGTCCGGCGTGGTAGCGACCGGTACAATCGGGATCGAGCCTGAACCCGCCTGCGGCTCATCGGCTATGGTATGAATCCAGCCCTCCTGCTCCAGGAACTGCAGGGTTCTGCTGCGCAGCTCAGGACTGTACCAGGAATCGTTGCGGAACTCGATGGCGGAGGGCACATCCAGCATTCTTTCCTTAGCCTCACGCAGGAATTCCACATTGTCCTTGGTGCAGTCGAACCAGGGCGGGAACTGGAACAGCGTCATGGCCAGCTTGCCTGCCGAACGCACAGGGGCAATGGAGGTATGGAAGGCGCGGTACATCTCCTCCGGCGTATCGTAATAATTTTTTTTATCACGGAGATGTCCGGTCATCCCCTGGTAAGCCTTCACAATGAACTTGAACTGCTCCGGCGTCTGGTTAACCCACTTCACATAATTCTTGACCGGCTGCACGGCATAGAAAGAACTGTCGATCTCCACAATGGAAAAATAAGCGCTATACGCAGGAAGCCGGTCGGCAGGTTTGATTTTGCCGTACAGCTCCTCGTGGTCTCCGAAGCCGGTAAGCCCGATCTTAATCATAGAACGCCCTCCTTGTATCAGTCTGCTCTATGCCAGTTTCAACACTGGCTATCTCTTATTAAACTGAAAACCCGTCAAGGCAAACAAGGGCATTTGATTAAAAGCTGAAACTCAGGCAACATGAAGATAGGATTTGGAACAGAATACCGTGAATGAAAAACTGCCAATGGTGCTGTTATCACCAAAAGAGGAAGAGGATATACTCCGGCAGAATGCCTTTTATTCTGCTTACCCTACCCTTTAAGGTATAGCAATAGAAAGGAAGTTGTGTATGGAACATAAGTTTCAGGAGCTAAGTCCGCATATTCTTATCATGCATGCGGAGCATGACACGGACCGCCCGATCCTGGCGGCCGTCTCCGGCTCACGCCGGACACTGCTGATGGATGCGGGGAATTCCCCCTCCCATGCGGAGCTGTTCCGGGAAGAGCTGGCAAGAAGGGGCTGGCGTCAGCCGGATCTGCTGGCCTTGACGCACTGGCATTGGGACCATACCTTCGGGATGACAGCCTGGAACGTCCCTGTGATTGCCCATGAAGAAACAGCGCTAGTACTTAACCGGCTCGTAGGGCTGGGCGGAAGTGATGAAGAGCTGGAAGGCCTTGTGCAGGAGGGGACAATCAGTGAGGAGAGTGTAGCGCATATCCGCCTGGAATATGGCTCCCCGCGGGTAATCACCGTGGATACGCCTGATATTATATTTAGCGGAAGCATTACTGTAGATCTGGGCGGAGTCACTTGTGAGCTAAGCCATGTGGGCGGTGATCATTCAGCCGATTCCTGCGTCCTGCATGTTATAGAAGATAAAGTTCTTTTCCTGGGAGATGCCCTGGGACCGTCCGTATATGGCGGGCCGCGCCGCTACAGCAGTACCGGTTTCCTTAAGCTGCTGGAGCGTATCTACGGCTATAAGGCGGCCCTGCTTGTAGAATCACATGGAGTACCAATGACGGAACAGGAATTCCGTGCAGACCTGGTACCTTGGGAACGTCTTGCCCGGATTGTAGATGTCTTCGGGGATAACCGCGAGCGGGTGCTGCTGGAGCTGAAGACGTATCTTCAGCTGGAAGAGCTGCCGCCGGGCTTATTGCGGAGCGTGGAATATTTCCTGGAGGGCGCAAGGTGATACTCCGCAGCCGAAGCCGAGACTAGTCCCAAAAAGCAACCACCCGTTTCAGCCTCTCCAAGTCATGCGGATTAAGCTTCAATGTTGAAGACGGCACACCTGTACCGCAGTAAATAGACGGATAGTACGAATCTGCCGTTCATGATGGAGGATTTCAAACCCACATGCTGGGCCTCTAATATTTCTGTTAACTTATCCACGACATTACATCCCCTTTGGTACCCGATAAGAATTTTCCCAAAAACAACACTACCCCCGTGCTCAGGATTCTGTCCGGGCATGGGGGTAGTTGTACTGTTATGAAATTATACCGGCTTGAAATGCGTGATCGCAGAGCCGCTGGACAGATGAACGGCATTGCGGCCGTTCCGCTTGGAGGTGTAGAGTGCATGATCGGCTTCGGAGAGCAGCTCCTCCAGCGATATATTACTGCGGAAGGCTTCCACCACGCCGAAGCTTGCCGTTACATTAATGGACCCTGACAGCGTGTAGAAAGCGCTGCGCTCGATATCCCCGCGGATTTGCTCCGAGATGACCGCCGCCTGCTTCAAGGGAGTATCCGGCAGACATAAGACGAATTCCTCGCCTCCATAACGTCCGAAGATATCCTCTTCCCGCACATGCCGGCTGCATACACCCACTACATGCTGCAATGCCATATCGCCATATTGGTGTCCGTACCGGTCATTGATGCTTTTGAAGAAATCGATATCCAGCAGGATGATCGAAAAGGGGGCGGAGCGTTCGGCCGCTTCCTCCAGCAAGCCCCGGCTCAGTTCCATGAAATGCGTCCGGTTATATATACCGGTAAGGCTGTCGATGGTGGCCAGCTGCAGGAGCTTCTCCTGGAGCAGTGTCCGTTCAGTGACATCGATCAGCATAATCATCCGTCCGGCCAGATGCCCGTCATGCTTCTGCACAGGGGAGGAGCGGATCTGGTAATAACGGACATCCTCCCCCATATTCCAGACGAGCTCCTGCTCCTCGCTGTCCCCGGGATTGGAATTCATCACATAATCGACAGCTTCCTTGCCGGCGGGAAGGAACAGCTGGGCCAGCGGCCTGCCGATTGCGGAGGCATCGAGATCCTGCAGCATCTCGGCTGCGGCCCGGTTGTAATCAACAAGCTTGTCCGAGAGGTCCATGACCAGCACGCCGTCCCGCATGCTCTCGAACAGATTCTCGCGGGCAATAGGTGCGGCGGTAAGCATGCCCCGGGAGAGAATAGCCCATATATACAGGGTGGACGTTACACTCATAATTACGGGCACGGGGTCCATTCCATACGGAGTTGCATCCATCAGGTAGAGGAATGCGCCCAGTGCGGGCAGGAACTGCCCGATGAAAATAATCACCATCTGCCGGAGATACACCCGCTTCATCCGGTTCCAGCGCCAGAGAATAAGGCACATGCCCGCCAGCATGCAGCCGAAGGTCAGACTGCCTTGCACAATATACCAGGGGCCCATGACGATATCGATCAGCGGTGTAGGGGCACCTTCCCGGAAATGCATGGATTGATAGAACAGGTGGTGGTACTCGTTGGTCCATACGAGCACGGTAGAGATTACGGGCACCGAATACAGGACGGTCAGCAGTTTTTTGGAAATCAGACGCTCCAGACCTACGAAGTGCATAATCATTAGCATGCTGGAGGGGGCGATATAGGGCATACCGAGGTACTCCACCTTAACCCACAACGCGATTTCCTGCATGGTGCTGCCGGAGAGCTCCAGCGCGAACCCGAAGGTATATATCGCCGAAGCGGCTGAGCTTACAATGAAAGCTTTTAGACCGGAAAAATCTGTCTTCCTATAATAGGCAAACAGCGTCAGCAATGCGCTCAGCACACCTGAGATAGAGACGATGACTATATAGTTGGAAATCATGGATTCCATGGGTAGCGCCTCCATGTGTAGGAATAGGCTTTGAACATTGGCTAAAGGTCTCCTATAGAAGAGTAGATATAGTTAAATGATATCACACATCTGCATAGATAACAGTTGGCAGGAATCCGGCAACAGAGGGTGAGAATACATACTAACTTTATCGGCACAATTCCAGATTATTAACAATGCAAACGGGCTCCTGGACAAAATGACGGAATTTCTCAGCGTCCATTTTACGATTTGTCTAATGTGGGTCTGCAGAGCAAAGTGTAAGATGTTAGTTAATCGAACATGTAACGAGAAAAAGGCGTTTTTTCACAACATATGTGTTATGTTATTTAACATATAATAGATTCAGGGATGAAGGGGGAGCTGGAAATGTCATTAGTAGCGACGAAAATTCCTGAAATACAGCTGGAGAGCGTCGAGATGCGTTATAAGACGGAAACGGCTGACGTGCTTGCGCTGCATCAGGTAAGCCTTGATATTGGCAAAGGAGAGTTCGTGTCCCTGCTGGGACCTTCCGGATGCGGTAAAACCACACTGCTGAGACTGATGGCAGATCTTATAACACCAACAGCCGGAAATATTATGGTGGCCGGAAAGACGGCGAAGGAAGCGCGGCTGGCACAAAAGTATGGGATTGTCTTTCAGAGTCCGGTGCTGTATGACTGGCGGAAGGTCAAACATAATATTACGCTGCCGCTGGAGCTGATGGGCGTTAAGAAATCGGTCCGAGAGGATAAGGCGCTGGAACTGCTGGATCTCGTGGGGTTACAGGGGTTTGCTGATAAATATCCCTGGCAGCTGAGCGGAGGGATGCAGCAGCGCGTAGCCATCGCCAGAGCACTCTCGATGGAGCCGGAAATTCTGCTCATGGATGAACCCTTCTCTGCGCTGGACGAATTTACCCGCGAACGCCTGAATGAAGAGCTTCTCTCGGTCTGGAGCAAGGTCCAGAGTACGATTGTATTCGTCACTCACAGCATCCCTGAATCCATCTTTCTGTCAGACAGAGTATTCGTGTTATCCCCGCATCCGGGAAGACTGTCTGCGATTGTTGATATTCCGCTGCCGCGCCCGCGGACGGCGGAGATGAGAAACAGTCCTGAGTTTTTTGAACTGATCGCCCGCATCCGCGACAGCTTCGAAGGGGTGTAGGCATGAAGCAGAACAGTGCGTTTATGCGGGAGCGCGTGCTGCCGCTGTTCGTCTGGATCTTTGGTTTGCTGGTGGTCTGGGAGGCTGTCTCATGGTGGCTGCTGAATGTAGCGAAGACACCGCTCGCCCAGTCTAAGCTGCCTTATGTCCATGAAGTGGCCGCAACCCTCTGGAAGTATAGCGGGACGCTCCTGCAAGAGGGCGGGGCCACCTTCGGCAATGCCGGTGTCGGATTTCTGATCGGAGCGCTGGCCGGGGTCGTTCTGGCAGTACTGATGAGCCTGTCGAAGACAATAGAACAGCTTGCCTTCCCCTATGCCATTGCCTCCCAGATGATTCCAATCCTTGGCCTGGCGCCGATTATCTATGGTATTGTACGCGACGAGCAGGTGTCGCGGATTATTATATCCGGGTATATCACCTTTTTCCCGGTGGCGCTTAACATGCTGCGCGGACTGCGCAGTGTGGATCTATCCGCGCTGGAGCTGATGCATTCCTATGCTGCTAAGCCTTGGGCAGTCTATTGGAAGCTGCGTTTCCCCGCAGCGCTGCCGGGTCTGTTCAGCGGCCTGAAGATTGCTGCACCGCTGGCTGTAACGGGCGCTATTCTCGTTGAGCTGATGGGTGCGCAGCACGGCATCGGTGTAATTATGCTCCGCAATCTCTACTATGGCCCTTCCCATACGTATATGTTCTGGTCCACCGTACTGGTCGGCGCCCTGCTCGGCATGGCAAGCTACTGGCTGATGAGCCTGGCCGAACGTCTGGTGGCGCCTTGGCAGCCGGAATTCCGTCCCAAAGGAGGGAGCCGCTGATGGCAAGCAATTCTGTACGCGATATCCCATTCATTACTTCTGCCGGCACGGAGGCGGGTTCTGCTCCAATCCCGGCATCTAACAACGGAATTTCATCAGAACCAGGGAAGCAAAAGAATCCCCGCCGTCCCTTGCGGCGGCTGAATCCCGGAATCATCCTTCCCCTCCTGGCCGGGGTGATATTCCTGGTGTTGTGGGAATATCAAGTGTTTCACCGAATCTTCGATTTGAAGAAATATCAGCTGCCGTTGCCCTCGGCCATAGCGGAAGCTATGCGGGACAACTTCAGCCTGCTGCTCTCTTACACCGGATATACCCTCACTGAAGCCGTCCTTGGCATGCTGATCGGTTCAGCCTGCGGCTTCCTCATTGCGCTGGCCGCAACGGCCTGGCCCCGCTGGGGCGGGGGCAGCCTGACAATGGTTGCTGCGCTGAATGCCGTGCCGATCGTGGCGCTTGCCCCGATCATGAACCTGTGGTTTGGTGACGGCATCGGCTCACGGGCCGCTATTGTTACCGCGACCACGATGGCGGCCATGGCCATCAATGCCTACAAGGGCATGGCGGCTGTTGATCCGCTGGCCCTTGACCTGATGCATTCCTATGCAGCGGGCAAACCGGCAGTATTCCGCTATCTGCGGATTCAGAACAGCCTGCCCTATGTATTCACCGCGCTGAAGATCAACGCTACGGCGAGTATGATCGGAGCCATTGTCGGGGAGTTCTTCTTCTCTTCGCGGGGACTCGGCTATCTGCTCTCCAACTCCATCAAGGTGGCCAAAATGCCGCTGGGCTGGTCCTGCATTGTGCTGGCAGCCATTGCCGGAGTCATCTTTTACCTGGCCGTTGAACGGCTGGAGAAGGCATTCATCAAGTGGCATCCCTCCCAGCGCGCGTAACACTTGCAACAACCGTAACACCCTGTACCTGTTACATCCGGCTTCTGCGCTGACGGGATATAGAGAAGCTGTCAACGCATGACCGTATGCATAGAGCATCACGATGGCAACCATGCTGTGTTTGGCCGGATTACAAAACTCAATTTGGTAGGGGGAGTTGCTGAGATGAACGGTAAAAAAAGCAAATTTCGTGGCGGGTTAATGATGGCTGCGGTTATTATGATGATTTCACTACTGGCAGGCTGCGGCGGCAACAACAATAATGCTCCTGCGGCAGAGGCGACAGCGGGCAATACGGCTGCGGCTTCGCCGGAAGCGGCGGCAACCACAGAACCGGCGGCTGATCCGGTTACCGTGAAGCTGCAGCTCAAGTGGGTTCCGCAGGCGCAGTTCGCCGGCTACTTCTTAGCCCAGGACAAAGGTTACTATGCCGAAGAAGGGCTGAAGGTTGAGATTCTGCCCGGCGGTCCGGATATCGTGCCGGAGCAGCAGGTGGCGGGCGGTTCGGCGGATATCGGCGTAGACTGGGTGGCGAGTCTGCTGACCAGCCAGGAGCAGGAAATGCCGCTGGTGCAGATCGCCCAGATCTTCCAGAAGAGCGGCCTGGTGCTGGTATCCAAGAAGGATGCGGGTATCGCTACACCGGCTGACCTGAAGGGCAAGAAGGTCGGCAACTGGATGGGCGGTAACGAGTTCGAAATTCTGGCCCTCTTTGATAAATACAAACTGGATTCTAATAAGGATCTGAACTTCACCAAGCAGGGCTTC
The DNA here is from genome assembly GCF_000758565.1 of Paenibacillus sp. FSL P4-0081. NCBI lineage: Bacteria > Bacillati > Bacillota > Bacilli > Caryophanales > Paenibacillaceae > Paenibacillus > Paenibacillus sp. FSL P4-0081. The sequence goes on along the minus strand of NZ_CP009280.1, from coordinate 8,042,943 downwards.
ACCATGGACCAGTTCCTCGGCGGTGAGATCGATGCGGCATCGGCCATGACCTACAACGAATATCAGGTGGTGCTGGAATCAGGCATCAAGGCAGAGGATTTGAGCGTAATTGACATGAATGACGAGGGTGTGGCGATGCTCGAAGACAACCTGTTCGCCAACAAGGAATGGCTGGATGCCAATAAAGAAACGGCAGCCAAATTCGTCCGTGCTTCCCTCAAGGGCTGGGCAGATGCGATTGCCGATCCTGAAGCGGCTGTTGACAGTGTAATGAAGCTTGCGGAAGAAGGCAGCACGTCCCGCGAGCATCAGCTGACGATGATGACTGAAGTTGCCAAGCTGATTCAGCCGGAGGGCTTCGATGCTTCCAAGATGGGTTATACGGATGCAGCGGCATTCCAGCAGACAGCCGATATTGCGCTCAAATTCGGTGTAATCAAGACGGCATCTGATGTGAATGCAGCCTATACGAACGAAATTGTCGAGATGGCGGCAAAATAACCAATTTCCTTCTATATATAGTGAGTTTAAGAATCAGCAGGGCATCATTCTTAAGTTCAGCTTATATAGCTATATTAGATGGCCGCCCGGGCACGGCGGTCATCTATTATAATAAACAGCCCAGAATATGGAAAGAGGTGCAGACTATGTCTCTGCTCGTGGGGCAGGCCGGTAAAGTGAAGAACTATGTGAATGGTGCTTGGGTGGAATCCTCATCCGGGCAGGAAGAGGAGGTGTTCAATCCGGCAACGGGCGAAGTGATTGCTTATGTACCGATCTCCAGCCGTGCTGAGCTGAACGTTGCCGTACAGGCAGCTTCAGAGGCCTATGCATCGTGGAAAAGAGTAGCTGTTCCTCGCCGTGCCCGCTATTTCTTCCAGTACCAGCAGCTGCTGGTGCAGCACTGGAATGAGCTGGCGGAGCTGATCACGCTGGAGAACGGCAAAAGCCTGGAGGAAGCGCTGGGCGAGGTGCAGCGCGGCATCGAATGCGTGGAATTTGCCGCCGGCGTTCCCACACTGATGATGGGCAGCCAGCTGCCGGATATCGCCACGGGCGTGGAGTCGGGGATGTACCGCTACCCGCTGGGGGTAATCGGCGGCATCGCCCCGTTCAACTTCCCGATGATGGTGCCCTGCTGGATGTTTCCGCTGGCGATTGCCTGCGGCAATACCTTTGTGCTGAAGCCTTCCGAGCGTACACCGCTGCTGGTGAACCGGCTGGCGGAGCTGTTCGCAGAGGCGGGCTTCCCTCCGGGTGTGCTGAATGTCGTGCATGGCGCACATGAGGTCGTGAATGGTCTGCTGGAGCATGAAGAGGTGAAGGCGATTTCCTTCGTCGGGTCACAGCCGGTGGCGGAATATGTATATAAGCAGGGTACGGCGCACGGCAAGCGGGTACAGGCGCTGGCCGGAGCCAAGAATCATTCGATTGTGCTGCCCGATGCGGATCTGGACAATGCGGTGAAGAATATCATTTCCGCCGCCTTCGGTTCGGCTGGTGAGCGCTGCATGGCCTGCTCGGTGGTCGCGGTGCATGAGACAATCGCGGACGAACTGGTGAACCGTCTGAAGGAGGCGGCCGACGGGCTGAAGATCGGGGACGGCAAGGAAGACGGCGTGTTCCTGGGGCCGGTCATCCGGCAGTCGAACAAGGACCGGACGATTGCCTACATCGAGACAGGGCTTGCCGAGCAGGCGGAATTGGTGCGGGACGGCAGGAAGGACGCTGCTGCTTCTGGCAGCGGCTATTTCATCGGGCCGACGATCTTTGACCATGTGCAGACGGGCATGACGATCTGGCGTGATGAAATCTTCGCGCCCCTGCTGTCTGTAGTGCGTGTTAAGGACCTGGCGGAGGCGATAGCCGTCACGAATGAGTCGCCTTTTGCCAATGGGGCCTGTATCTATACGGACAGCGCCAAGGCGATCCGCGAGTTCCGCGAAGAGATCGATGCCGGGATGCTGGGGGTTAATCTGGGCGTACCGGCCCCGATGGCATTCTTCCCGTTCTCAGGCTACAAGAAGTCGTTCTATGGCGATCTGCATGCCAATGGCCGCGACGGCGTTGAATTCTACACCCGCAAGAAAATGGTCACCGCGCGTTATTAGTTGATTCATACAAATATCAAATGGGATTTCCGAGAGGAGAGAGTGCCGTGCAGAGCCTGGGCAAAGAAAGCGAGCAGTTGCTCAAGAAGGATCAGCAGTATTTATGGCATAATATTACACCATACAGCGAGCAGAACCCGCCGATGATAGCCGCATCCGCAAGCGGTTCATGGGTTACCGATATTGATGGCAACAAATTTCTGGACGGGATGTCCGGGCTATGGTGTGTGAATGTTGGATACGGGCGCAAGGAGCTGGCGGAAGCGGCCTACAATCAGCTGCTGACCCTGCCGTATTTCCCGCTGACACAGAGTCATATGCCTGCGATCGCCCTGGCGGAGAAGCTGAACGAATGGCTGGAGGACGATTATGTCATCTTCTTCTCCAACAGCGGCTCGGAAGCCAATGAAGCCGCCTTCAAAATCGCCCGCCAGTACCAGCAGCAGACCGGCCATCATTACCGCCATAAATTCATTGCCCGCTACCGCGGATATCACGGAAGCTCGATGGGCTCCCTGTCGGCGACCGGCCAGGCGCAGCGCAAATACAAATATGAACCGCTGGGCGGCGGATTCCTTCATGTGGCTCCGCCTGACAGCTACCGCCGTCCTGAAGGCATGACGGAAGAAGCGTTTAACCTCCAGTGTGCGCAGGCTATTGAGGACATGATCATCTGGGAGGGCGTGGAGTCGGTCGCGGCGGTGATTATGGAGCCGGTCATTACCGGCGGCGGCGTCATTGTGCCGCATCAGGTCTACCTGGACCGGGTGCAGGAGATTTGCAACACCCACGGCGTGCTGCTGATCATCGATGAGGTGATCTGCGGCTTCGGGCGGTCCGGCCGCAAGTTCGGCCACCACAACTTCGGTATCAAGCCGGATATTGTCACGATGGCCAAAGGGCTGACGAGCGCCTACCTGCCTTTGTCGGCCACGGCGGTACGCAAGGAGATCTATGAGGCCTTCAAGGATAACAGCGACGACTATGGGCACTTCCGCCATGTGAATACCTTCGGCGGCAATCCGGCTGCCTGTGCGCTCGCGCTGCGCAACCTGGAGATTCTGGAGCAGGAGAATCTGGTGGAGCGCGCCGCCATTCTGGGCAAGCGGCTGGCCGAGGAATTCGCTAGTCTTCTGGATCACAAGCTGGTAGGCGATATCCGCAGCTTCGGGCTGGTGATTGGCATCGAGCTGGTAGCGGATAAAGCCACCAAACAGCCTGCTGACCTCAGCATAGTCAAGGGTATTATCGCGGAATGCAAATCCAAGGGGCTGATCATCGGCAAGAACGGGGATACGGTGGCGGGCTTCAATAATGTCCTCACGTTCGCTCCCCCTTTATCCTCCACCGATGAGGACATTCAGTTCATTATCGACACCTTCAAAGCTGTGCTGAACGGGAGCTGGGCAGACTGAACTTCTCCGGGTACAGGAACTGGTAAGCCCGCAGGGCCACCTGAATGGAGATCCGGTTCTCCGGAAGCATGAAGTCCTCGCCGAGCAGCTCGGTGATTTTGTCCAGCCGGTAGTAGAGGGATTGCCGTACAATGAACAGATTCCGCGCGGCAATCTGCTTCGAGCCGTCATGGTCGAGGTAGACGCGCAGTGTGAGCATCAGCTCGCTGCCCTTGGCCTCATCGTGGTCGATCAGCGGGCCGAGATAGCTGCGGATGAAATTCTCCAGCGTCTTGCCGTCGTTCAGGCTCAGCAGCAGCTGAAAGACGCCAAGCTCTTCATAGAACAGAATGGACTTCTGGTAACAAGAATAGAGAGACAGCGCTTGTACGGCTTCCTGGTATCCGGCATGGGCATGTTTCAGACCTCTATGGGACTTGCTGACTCCGGTAACGAGCTGCAGGTCCTTCAGCTTCTCATCCGAGCGGATATGCTGCAGGGAATCGAGCGCCTGCTGCAGACGCAGCTTGCCGGGCAGCTTGGACTGGATATCCAGCGCAATGACAGTCAGCCGGTTATTCTTCAGCGTAATCAGCGGGCGCAGGGAGTACTTCTCGAAGATCGAGCGCAGAATGAGCGAGAGATGGAAGGTGATCGATTCCCAGTCATTCTCCGAGCTGTTCCATTTGACGTCGCGGGGGTTCTCAATCTCGATCAGGCATACGCGGTACGGCAGCTCGTTAACCACGTTGAAGTCGGGTCCGACCAGCCCTTTGAGGCGGTTATCATCCTGGCCGCGGCCGCTAACGAGCTCATCCACCCACAGATTCTCGGAGAAAAGCTTGCGTTCCTCCATATACCGCGTGCGCAGCAGCTCCTGGGCGATCGACAGGGAGGCGGAATCCAGCAGCAGGCAGTCGAATTCCTGCGGCTTGTGATTGCAGACCATCAGGATATAGGCCCAGGTCTGGTCCAAGGCTCCGACTGGCTTCAGGGCAATGGTCTTATGGCCATACTCACGGATATGCGGTGCGGCATCCGGTTGAACGCCCTCCATTTCTTCACTGAAGGCCTCGAAGAAACTCAGCAGCGGCTGCTGCTCCTCGGGCGGCAGGGCCGGGAAGAACAGGGGTTTACCCTGAAGCTGCATATAGACAATCTGTGTGCGGGTGCTTTTGCATAGTAACTGCAATACCTTAAGGGTCCCCTGGGAGGTCAGCGTCAGACGGTGGAATTCGCGGGAGATGCTCTCCAGCTCCTGCAGCATGCGGTGATGGCGGTTGATGATGAGGGAATGCAGATCGAGTGTGATATCAACAAAACGCACAGTGCGGGTAAACTGTATCAGCGGGAAGTCGTGGTGGTTAGCCAGATCAATCATTTCCTGCGGAATCGAGCTGAAATACGCTCCAAGCTCAATGCATAAACATGCGGCGTTCTTATCGATCAAATTCTGCATAAAAGATAATGAAGCGGCTAAATCAGAGCTTGCGCTCATCCCGGTGGTCAGAATCATCTCTTCTCCGTGAATCAGGCTGTCGAAGCTTGAGCTCTCCAGCACATGCACCCAGCGGACCGCCCGGTTCAGGCCGTTTCTTCCTCCAATCAGCTCGGCTTCCGCAAACAGCGGTCTCTTCAGCGCATCGCGGATCGTAAATACAAGTTCCCAATCCATAAGCTTCCCCCTCGTTGAACGTATGCCTTGCAGCCCGCCTGCGCGGCTTCTCCATTCTCAGCACATTCCCACAGGTAAAAAATAGACTTTTGAAATTAGACAATGTGTCTAATGTAACGAAAAATCGAATTGGCTATAGTTTGAATATAGAATGTCAGGAAATATGACTCAATATTGAATATGAATCAGTGTTGATGTTGGCTTAGAGTTCATTTTACTACAATAATCCTGATAAGTAAGTAAAATATTAAGGCAATCATCGTAATAATGTTATATTATATAACACAAACCTGATTCGAAAGCGGAAGCTATCATACAGAAGGAGGGATAACCGATGGAGCAGGCTTTTCCGTTAACATTCACACCTGATATGTTCATGCGCAATTTTGCCGAGGCTGAGCCGGGACTTACCCGCAAAGGTGCAATCGAGGAATCCAACCGCTGTCTGTATTGTTATGATGCCCCTTGTATCAAGGCCTGTCCGACCAGCATTAATATCCCTTCCTTCATCAAAAGAATCGCCACCGATAACCTCAAGGGTTCGGCGCAGACGATTATGGATTCCAATCCGGTAGGCGCCAGCTGCGCCCGCGTATGCCCTACCGAAGAGCTGTGCGAAGGCGCCTGTGTCCTGAATGACGCTTCGGCGCCGATTCAGATTGGCCTGCTGCAGCGTTACGCTACTGACTGGGCGATCAGCAGCGGAGTTCAGTTATTCAAGGCTGGCAGTCCCAACGGCAAAAAAGTTGCCGTGATCGGCGGCGGACCGGCAGGGCTGTCTGCAGCCAGAGAGCTGGCGCGGGAAGGCTTCCAGGTGGTGATCTATGAAGCGAAGCAGCTGGCAGGAGGCCTCGATACGCATGGGATCGTATCTTTCCGGCTGCCGCAGTCTATCTCCCTGTGGGAAGTAGAGCAGGTAGAGAAGCTGGGTGTAGAGATCCGCACCGGAATGAAGGTCGGAGTGGATATCTCTGTAGAAGAGCTGAAGGCCGGGTATGACGCTATTGTGCTGGCTGCAGGCATGGGCTATGTCCCACCGCTGGGCATCGAGGGCGAGAAGCTGTCCGGTGTCTATGATGCGATAGAGCTGGTGGAAACTACGAAGACCGGGATTCCTACCCTGGAGCTGATGGGCCGGCGCGTTGCTGTCATTGGCGCAGGCAACACGGCGATCGATGCGGCTACCTGCTCCGTGCGGCTTGGCGCAGCGAACGTGAAGATGGTCTACCGCCGGACCCGTACGGAGATGACGGCCTATGACTTCGAATATGAATTCGCCAAGCAGGAAGGCGTGGAGTTCAGCTGGCTGACCCTGCCGAAGCGGATTGTCGGGGACGAGCTTGGCAACGTTACCGGGCTGGAATGTGTGCTGATGAAGCTGACGGGCGAGACCGGTCCGGACGGCCGCCTTGCTCCAATGCCGGTGGAGGGCTCCGAATTCATTCTGCCTGTGGACGCGGTCGTAGTGGCGATCGGGCAGAAGCGGCGGATGGATCTGATTGAAGCGCTGGGCCTGGAGCATCACCGGGGTGTAGTGAAGATTGACGGGGCAACCGGGCGTACCTCTGATCCGCAGATCTATGCTGCCGGTGATATCGTCTTCGGTTCCGGTGCAGGTGAAGCGATGGTTGTCTCCGCCGCCCAGCAGGGCAAGGATGCCGCCTATGCAATTGTGAAGCAAATGTCGGGCCATCAGGACAGTGTGGTTGGCTCTGCGGTATAGATTTCATAAGACAGGGAGGGAATATCAATGGCAGATCTCAGTATTGATTTTGCAGGAATCAAGTCACCGAATCCGTTCTGGCTGGCCTCTGCGCCGCCTACCAATACAGGTTATCAGGTGCAGCGTGCATTCGAAGCAGGCTGGGGCGGCGCGGTGTGGAAAACGCTGGGCGAGCCGGTCATTAACACCTCCTCACGGTTTGCCGCCGTTCATTTTAACGGGCAGCGTGTAGCGGGCTTCAACAATATCGAGCTCATTACCGACCGTCCGCTGGAGGTTAACCTCAAGGAAATCTATGAGACGAAGAAGAGATTCCCGAACAATACGATTATCGCTTCGCTGATGGTTGAGCCCAAGCAGGAGAAATGGCATGAAATCGTCAAGCGCGTCGAAGCGGTCGGCGTAGACGGCCTTGAGCTCAACTTCGGCTGTCCGCACGGGATGGCCGAGCGCGGAATGGGCGCAGCCTCCGGCCAGCAGCCCGATCTGGTGCAGGCGCAGACCACCTGGGTCAAGGAAGTGGCGACAACGCCGGTCATTGTGAAGCTGACGCCGAATATCACCGACATTACGGTCGTAGCCCGGCATGCCGTCAAAGGCGGCGCGGATGCGATCAGCCTGATCAATACGATCAACAGCCTGGCCGGGGTGGATATTCACAGCTGGAACACGATCCCGAATGTCGGCGGCCAGGGCGCGCACGGCGGCTACTGCGGCCCGGCGGTGAAGCCGATTGCCCTCAGCATGGTGGCGGAGTGTGCGCGTGACCGCGCAGTCGGTGTTCCGATTTCCGGAATCGGCGGCATCTCCACCTGGCAGGATGTCGTAGAGTTCATGCTAATGGGCTCCACCGGCATTCAGGTCTGTACGGCGGTTATGCATCATGGCTTCCGGATTGTGGAGGAGATGATCGACGGCCTGAATAATTACCTGGATGAGAAAGGGCTGGCTTCCGTCATGGAACTGATTGGCAAGTCGGTGCCCAAGTATTCCAACTGGGGCGATCTCGACCTCAACTATAAAGTGGTTGCGCGGATTAACGAGGATAACTGCATCAACTGCAATAAATGCCATATCGCCTGCGAGGACGCTTCGCATCAATGTATCGACATGCTTACGAATGCTGAAGGCAAGGCGATTCTACAGGTGCGTGAGGAAGACTGTGTAGGCTGTAATCTGTGTTCGATTGTCTGCCCGGCGGAGGGTGCCATTGATATGGTTGCACTGGATAGCGGAGCGGCCCCGATGACCTGGAATCAGCGTAATCAGGTCATTAGCGGATTAAACGGTTCTTATTCGGAAGTGGAGGTGGGTTAAGATGAAGAAGATCATCAAGAACGGCATTATCGTCACAGCAGCGGATACTTATACAGGGGATGTCCTGATTGAAGATGGGATCATCACCGGAATTGGCCTGAACCTTGAAGCGCCGGGAGCCGAGATTGTCGACGCTTCCGGCTGTTACGTATTTCCGGGGGGGATTGACCCGCATACGCACCTGGATATGCCTTTTGGCGGTACCGTCACTGCTGATGATTTCGAGACCGGCACGATTGCCGCTGCCTATGGCGGAACCACAACGGTTATCGACTTCTGCCTGACCACCAAGGGACAGCCGCTGCAGCAGGCGGTAGACACCTGGCATAACAAGTCGCAGGATAAAGCAGTCATTGACTACAGCTTCCACCTCATGGTGTCGGAGCTGAATGACAAGGTGCTTGGCGAGCTGCCGCAGATTATTGAGAAGGAAGGCATCACTTCGCTGAAGGTGTTCATGGCTTATAAGAACACGTTCCAGGCCGATGATGGCGTGTTGTACAAGACGCTGCAGGCGGCCAAGCGTGAAGGCGCACTTGTAATGGTGCATGCCGAGAACGGCGATGTGATCGAGTATCTGGTCGACCAGGCGCTGGCTGCCGGCAACACCGATCCGATCTATCACGCACTGACCCGACCTCCCGAGCTGGAGGGCGAGGCCACCGGCCGGGCTGCATATTTAACCGGGCTGACGGATTCGCAGCTCTATGTAGTGCATGTGACCTGTGCCGAAGCCGCCTGGAAGATCGCAGAAGCCCGCAAGAAAGGGCTGCGCGTCTACGGTGAGACCTGCCCGCAGTATCTGGTGCTGGACCAGTCAGCGCTTGAGAAGCCGGACTTCGAGGGTGCGAAGTATGTCTGGTCTCCTCCGCTGCGCGAGCAGTGGAATCAGGACGTATTATGGGATGCGCTGTGGAGCGGCACGCTGCAGACGATAGGTTCTGATCAGTGCTCTTTTAACTTCAAGGGACAGAAGGATCTGGGGCTGGGTGATTTCTCGAAGATTCCGAACGGCGGGCCAACCATCGAAGACCGGTTCAGCGTACTCTACTCTGAAGGTGTGCAGAAGGGCCGCATTTCACTTAACAAGTTCGTGGATATTATCTCCACCTCCAGTGCCAAGCTGTTTGGCCTGTTCCCGCAAAAAGGCACAATCGCTGTAGGCAGTGACGCAGATATCGTCATCTTCGATCCTGCGGTAGAAAGAACGCTCTCCGCTGAGACTCATCATATGAATGTGGATTATAATGCTTTTGAAGGTATGCAGATTAAGGGGGAGCCGGTGTCTGTGCTTAGCCGCGGAGAATTCGTTATCCGCGACAAGGCGTTCGTCGGTACAGCCGGTGCGGGCAAATATTTGCACCGCAAGCGTTTCGAGGCGGAAGCGCCCCGTCCGGCCCAGGCGGAAATCAGCGGAGGAGTGATCTGAGATGTCGGCATTCGACGAGTTCGACCAAGAGCGGCAGGCGATTGACAGCCTCCTGCTGCAGGGATATACGGTTACCGGCATCTTCGAGGATCTGGACGGCGCGAAGGTCCGATTTATCCGCAGGGAGCCGGCCGGAGAACCGGTAGAGCTGCTGCTGCTTACAGCAGATGCGCGCAAGCATGTGACGACGCTGATCTTTGGCGGCAGCAAGCCGGCGGCTCCGATCGAAACCCATACGTAAATCAGCAATACGGATAGAGGGCTGCGATCTTAGGATCGCGGCTTTTTGCCAATATTATCGTGGCGGTAGTTCCGGCATTCTAAATATAAAGACAGCCGGATCACTCCTGAACATGGGCTGACCGGCTGTTCTGCTGTAACTATTCGTATCTGTATTCCTGTCGCAGGATAGACATGATCTGCAGCGATTCGAAGCCTTCCTCAGTCCGTACACACTCGCGTAAGGTGCCTTCCAGTTTAAAGCCGGCCCCTTCATAGACATGCTGTGCTCTGGCGTTATAATCTTTGACGTCCAGCCACAGCCGGTGAGTATCTGTATGGGTGAAGACCCAGTTGGTCAGCAGCTTCAGTGTCATTGTTCCATAGCCGCAGCCCTTGGTCTGGATGACAATCCGCTGGATACAGACCGTGAGATTACGGTCCTGAATTCCTGTAAGGATCACGTAACCGGCCCGTTCCCCGGCTGAGTCTTGAACAATCAGGTGCATAATATCTCCGTCATCCAAAGCTGCTGTGTGCTGATCCCTGCTCCACTGGCCGATGAACCGGCGGTTTAGCTCAGCCCCCTCGGCATCCAGGACAAAGTCGAGATCTTCCAGGGTTGTTGCCCGTAACTTTATAAGTTCTGAATGCAGCATAACAATCCACCTGCTTCCTGAGTATGTATACAGCTATAGTACAGGAAGGAGAGACGGCTGCCAATCTGCAGTGTAATATGAAGCTGGATCTGGATTTGAGGGGTACTCCGCTATGCCAGACGGTTGGTTGACTCCGGGGATGAGAAGACAGATACGGACGGGGAACTGGTAATTTCAACAGGGGCTGGAGTGATCTCTGTAACATCGGGCGAGTATAGATAAAAGCTGTTGCCTGCTTCAGAGGTTCGGATTCTGGTGAATTCATTAGCAAGACTGATGGTCGAGGAGGATGCAAGTGTCTGTTCTCTGACCCGCAGCTTGAAGGTTACCAGCGTCTGGTCTACAGCCGGAATGCAGCTTAGTTTATTGGCCGCTTCGACCTGAATATCGATTCCGCGCATAGTGGTGTTCATTCCGAGATAGATGCTGCCGTCAACCGGGTTCTGGAAGTTGAACTGAAAGATATTATTCACTTCATCGCCGGGAGTATAGTCTGCATCCATATAGACAGACTGCTGCGTGTATTCAGCGTTGTCGAATACCTGACTGTCATATTGCACAATGAAGTTGAAATAGCTGTAGCCTTGGTCATTGGGAGCGAAATCCCGCAAAAGGACTTGCACGGTTACTTCATCACCGGGTAAATAGGCGCTTTTATCCGTGGTAACTTCTACGGACATCGCAGGAGCCGTACTATCTGCAGTAACCTCACGAATCATCGACATCATAAGCGGCAGCAATCGGGTAGTTTTGACAACTTTTTTGAATCCGGTCCATGTATTCATTCTTCAACCTCCGTAGCTCTAATCATGCATCCTGTGCCTGAATCAACCTGTGTAAGAACAATGGTAACAATTGTCACTGATAAAACGCTGATAAACGTCGAACTATGACATAAAATATCGAAACGGTGAGCACAAAATATACATATTTGCGCTAAAAAGCAGCCCGGGCAGGAGGAAGGAAGCCGGAGCTGCTTTTTTAGTGTGCTTTAATCTTTGAACATGCTTCAGCACTTATTTACCCAGGCGCTGATAGACCTCCATGAACCATTCCGGCAGGTCATCACCCGTCTCGGCTTTGTAGGAGTCCCTGAATTGGGTGAATTTTCGCTGCGCTCTCAGAGGTTTGCCGATTTCATAATAAATGGAGATCAATTGCAGGGCATAACTCTCATCCAGCGGCTCCAGCTCGGCCAGGCGTACGGCGTAATCTTCAGCTTCATAATGACGTCCGGACTGTATCAGCTCCAGGGCAAGCTGCTCCAGCAGCTTAAGATAGATCCGGCGGTATTTGTCGCGGGAGGAATACACCCAGAGGCTGTCCAGCGATTGCAGCAGATCCCCTGTGTACTGGGCGGCAGCATCACGCATCTCCTCCGGCTGATTGTTCTGCAGTGCAAGCGTGGCTGCCTCCATGAATCTTTCGGTATCGCCTTCGATCCCCCTGGATTCCAGCCGGTAGTTTTCCCTGTCGAAGGTCAGCTCAATACTGTCCCCCAGCGCAGCTTTCTTTAAGGTTTTGCGGATCTGATAGACAGTGGTGTGCAGATATTGCTTGCCCTTCTCATAGTTCCATTGCGGAAACACATCATTCAGAATTACACTTACGCTGCCCTGTCTGTGAATCCATAGATAGGCGAATAATTCCTCCGCCTTATGAGTGCTCCATTTCACGGCGCCCTGCGGACCGGTCAGCTCATAACCGCCAAGAAGCCGGAAGGCCGTTTCCGCACTTCTTGTCCCGGTGGCGCCGGGCAGCATACGCTTGGAGAGTATCTTGTTCCACGTCTTGAGCAGGCGCGGGGGGTCTACGGGCTTCAGCAGATAATCCACCGCCGACAGCTCAAAGGCTTCAACGGCATAATTCCGGTACGCTGTCACGAATACGATATCCGTGTCCGGTGAGAAGGGCAGCAGCTTCTCGGCAAAAGCCAAGCCGGACAGCTCAGGCATCTGGATGTCCAGAAATAGAATGTCGGGCTTATGTTCTACGGCAGCCGTAAAAGCTTCGCGCGGATTATCATACACAAGAACAGAGGAAATGCCGTCACACTGAAGCAGCAGCTCACGCATCTGCTCCAGCGCCGGCCATTCGTCATCAATAACCATTACAGATATACTCAGGAGACCTCATCCTTCCATGGGATTGTTATAAGTACCTCGATGCCCCCGTTGCTCCCGCGTGTAATAACAAGCGGATAGCCGAACTGTGTCAGCAGCCGGCGGTTGATATTCCGCAGGCCGATTCCGGTGCCTTCTCCATGTGGAGAACGGTAGCCCTCGTTCATCCAGGAGGAGAGCTGCTCATCGCTCATTCCCTTACCGTTATCGGTGACGGTGATTAGGATGGCATTACCCTCCTGTCTTGTGGAGAGGATTACGGTCCCTCCATCAATCTTCTCCATCAGTCCGTGGCGGACGGCATTCTCCACGATCGGCTGCACAATCAGCGGCGGCAATGAAAATTCACTGACTTCAATATTATATTGGGCATTAAGCCGCTTCCCGAAACGGGCCTGCTCCAGTGACAGATAAGCCTCAATCAGTTCAAGCTCCTTCTCAAACGGAATCGCCGTTTCCTGATTGCTGAAATCGAAGCTGCCGCGCAGAAAATGGCTCAAATCGTACAGCAAATGCCGGGTTTTCTCATTGTCGCGTGTGCTCATCCAGATGATCGTATTAATGGCATTGTAGAGAAAATGCGGTTTGATCTGCGCGCGCAGCATAGCGATCTCCGAACTTAGCCGGTCGGATACCGATCGTCTCAGCTGAACCAGGGTATTGACGCGTCCCTTGAGATCGCTCCAGGCATAAGGCTTATGGATGAAGTCGTTAGCTCCGGCACGGAAGGCCGCCTCATTGAAGTGAAGCTGCTGCCCGGCTGTGGCCATCAGGATCGGCAGATCCAGCGGCGTGTAAGTCTGGCGGATCCTCCTGCACAGCTCAAGGCCCGACATTCCCGGCATCATGACATCGATGATGCAGAGGTCGAAATCACGGTCCTCTGCAAGCAGGGCCAGTGCGTCCTTGCCGCTGCCCATACTGGAGATCGTATAATTCTCCAGTGACAGCAGGTTGGCCAGCGCCTTCAGATTGGCATAATCGTCATCCACAATCAGAATGCGGGGAGCATAGGGGCCTGCCTGTCCGGTGGAGTGCGTTACCGGAGTGGTTCTGTACTTCCATTCCTCATCCACAGCTTCCGGAGGCGCCTGCACCGGCGTAAGCAGCAGCTGGCGGTCTTCCGGCTCCTCCGTAACGGCTGCGTCAGCCTGCCTGGCGGGGAGTGTGAAGGTGAAGCTGCTTCCGCGGCCAAGCGTGGAGGACACGGTGATCCTTCCCCCGTGCAATTCCACAAGCTTGCGGGTAATGGCCAGCCCCAGCCCCAGTCCGCCAGTCTCCAGCGAATCGGCTTCGTTAACCTGCTCATAATCACGGAAGATGCTCTCCAGCTGTTCCCGGGGAATGCCCCGGCCGGTATCGGTGACCGTTACCGATATGGAATCATCCAGCTGAACGGCCTCAATAATCACGCTGCCGCGATCGGTGAATTTCAGCGCATTGTCCATCAGGTTGTAGAGGATCTGCATCAGCCGCTGCTCATCGGCCTGGACCAGAAACGCACCCGGCGGAATGCGGTTCTTGATGCGGATCTCGCCGTTCTTATTCAGAAACTGGAAGACTTCAATTACAATTTCTGCAACGCCCTGAATATCCACAGCACCCCAGTGCAGGGTGATGCGCTGCCGCTTGATCTGTTCATAATCAAGGATATCCCTGACCAGGAAGGCAAGCCGTCTTCCGGTTCCGAGGATCAGCCGCATATCCTCACGCTGTGAAGGGGTAAGCGGCCCGCCGGCGCCCTCATACATAGACAGTGAGATATTGATGATAGCATTCAGCGGTGTACGCAGTTCGATCGAAGTCTTGAGCAGGAACTCATCCTTGTCCCGGTCCTTGCGTTCGAGCTGAAGGGAGAGCTGCTTGATCGTCTGATAAGCATACGCATGGCGTGCAGACAGGAAGAGGCCCTCGGCAAGGATGAAGATCGGGCCGGATACCGGCGGAATGGCATAAAGTCCCGTGCCCAGGAACAGATTGCCCGCCAGGGAGAAGGTGAACATAATCGCCGCAATCACACCGATCAGCAAATAATAGGAGCCGATCTCACGCCGCCAGGTTGCCTTGGCCATAACATAGAAGGTATAGCAGACCGAAATGAAGCTGAAGACCAGCAGTATACTTGCGATCCGTGAGTAAATAAGGATCGTACTCATCAGTACAATAATGCAGAAGCCGAGCGAATATACGAAGGTGATCCGCCGGAAGAGCCGGGAATAGAGTGCGGGAAACAGGGAATAAGTATAGCTGGATACGAAGTAGAACCCGATTACGCCGGACATGACCTGTAATTTGCTGAAGGCTTCATAGGAAATGGAAGGAAGGTATTGGAACAACAGCTTCTCGCTGTGCGTCAGCATATAAAGAGCGATGGTGAAGCAATACATAGCCAGCTGCAGGGAAGAGTTGTCCTCTTTGCGCTGGAATCCCTGTCCCAGAAAGTAGAAGCTGATAAAAGCAAAACCGGCCACCAGCAAAATATCGTAGGTACTGTTCCGCTGGTCTATGGCCCCTATGGATGAAGGTGTGCCGATCCGGATGGATTCGGCAATGCCGCCGTTCGCATAGGTGAAGTTGGAGGTATGAATAAGGATTTCAGCCTGATTGTCCTTGGCACTGAAAGTAAAGGAATACGGGTTGTTGCGCGGTTCCGTGCTCTGAAGGGATACCCCCGGAAGTCCGCTTTCTCCCAGCAGCTCGCCATTCACGAATACCTGGCTGGCATTACGGATATTGTTCACCTTAAGGGCAAAGGCAGGAACCTCCGGCGGAAGCTGAAGGAGCAGGCGGTAGGTGGCATATCCGTAACGGGAGAACCCGGTAGTCTCAGTGCCCGGACCCCAGGCTCCGGGTACAGCCATATAAGCCGGAGCCTTCGCGGTACCGGAGAGTGTGTCTTGCGGGTCCAGCAGCTGTTGCCAATAGAACTCCCATTCACCGTCCAGCGGGAAGACAGAGGAATCATTAAAGGTACATGCGGACAAATCTATATAACCGTTCTGCCGGCTGGAGCATTTGGAAGAAGAGGTGCCCAGGAGCGGCACCAGTGCGGATGCGGCAAGCAGGCAGATGCACAGCAGGGCGAGCGCTCTTTTGGCCAGCAGACTATAATCAAATGGTTTCATGAAGACCTCACTTCGGGCTGGCTGTTGGTTCGACAAGATAAGAGTATATCCAAGTTAACGCCGACTCTGTTACTAGTTGATTTCATCATATCTCCGGCAGCTTATGCTTGTCTAGTCAGTTGACGTTTTGGCGTCAGGCGGACAGAAGTATTGTATAATTGAAACTCAATGCTATGTATAACGGCAACTATTCCAGAATGTAATGAGGAGAGCTGAGGAAATGTTCTTTTTAGATATAATGTCATGGCTGACCGAGGAGCGGCTGCGGACTCTGCTGGAGCAGTACCGCTCGCTCGGGCCGCTGCCAGGAGTTGGACTTACCTTCATGAAATCATTCGTGCCGCCGCTGCCGACCATTGCGATTGTGGGGCTTAACGGGGCGGTATACGGGTTATGGCTCGGATTCCTGTATTCCTGGATCGGTCTTGTAGCCGGCTGTGTAACTACCTTCCTGATTATCCGTAAAATCGGCAGCCACCGCTACCTGCGCAAATGGGCGGAGCGGCCCAAGGTCGCCAAAAGCATGACCTGGGTCCGCCAGAGCGGGTTCAGCTATGTTTTTCTGCTCAGTCTGTTTCCGGTAGGGCCATTCGTAGTCATTAATATGGCTGCCGGGCTTGCCGCCATGCGTCTTCGTTCCTATCTGATTGCCCTATGCGCCGGCAAAGCCATTATGGTCTTCGCGGTCTCCTACATCGGCAATGATGTGGACCGGTTCATTCGTCATCCGGGAGAGATTGTCTACGTGCTGCTGTTTATCGGAGTGTCGCTCTGGGGGGTTAAGGCGATTGAGTCCAGATTCGCCCGGCTGGCCCGGGAACGGGAATCAAGCAGCAAACCGCTACAGAGAGAATAATTCGCGGATCTCGCCCCCGGGCTCTCCTGTATCCCCGGTGTGAAGCCAGCTGTTGGTGGCAGAATTATAGCGGTAATCGCTGCTCCATTCGCCGATGCGGCTGACGATGGAACGGACGGCGAAGGCCATATGCTCCACCTCCCGGTCCGTCATGACCGGGTGCAGGGACAGGCGGACCCAGCCCGGCTTCAGTGACTGGTCGCCGGCGTGGATCGCCTGGATGAACGCCTGCGAATCCGCAGGGTCCAGTCCGAGCAGCTGATGGCCGTACGGGCCGGCGCAGGAGCAGCCTCCGCGCGCTTGAATGCCGAAGCGGTCATTCAGCAGGCGGACGGCGAGGTTGTAGTGGATCTCCTTCAGTGTGAAGGAGATAATCCCGTGGCGCTCAGTCTGCGCGCCTGCCAGTACGGAGCAGCCTGGAATCTGCGCAAGCTCCGCGAGCAGCTTCCGGCATAGCTCCTGCTCCCGGACCACCATATATTGTCCGGGTCCGTTCATCTGATCCTTCAGTCTGATGCACAGCGCTGTGCGGATAGCCTGCAGGGAACCGGGGGTGCCTCCGTCCTCGCGTACCTCCACGTCAGCAATATAGCGGCGCCCGCCCCAGCGGTTGACCCATACCACGGTGCCTCCGCCGGGTTCATCCGGCACGCTGCCGGTGCTAAGTGCGGCGTCAAAGAGCAGCACTCCGCCGGTTCCGGGGCCGCCGAGGAATTTGTGCGGAGAGAAGAAGATGGCATCCAGCTTCTCCTGCGGAGATACGGGATGCATGTCGATCCGTTCGTAAGGTGCGCTCGCGGCAAAATCGACAAAGCAAATTCCGCCATGCCGGTGCATGACGGCGGCCAGCTGATGGTAGGGTGTCTGGATGCCGGTGACATTGGAGCAGGCTGTGAAGGAGCCGATTTTGAAGCGGCGGTTCCGGTAGCGCAGCAGGAGCTCCTCTAACTGCTTAAGGTCAACCTGCCCGCCCGGCCCGGATGGAACGGTGACCACATCGCCGATGCCCTCCTGCCAGGGCAGCAGATTGGAATGATGCTCCATATGACTCACGAAGATAACCGGGCGTTCCTCCGGCGGGCAGACGTAGTTCTGCTGCAGCCATTCCGGCAGCTTAAGGCCCATGATCCGCTGCAGCTTGTTCACCGCTCCGGTAGTGCCATTGCCGCAGAAGAGCAGCGCATCTCCGGGACCGGCATTCACATGCTGCCGGATGATCTGCCGGGCTTCATTATAAGCCAGGGTCATCGTTAGCCCTGTGGTATTGGAATCAGTATGCGGATTGCTGACATAGGGGCCGAAGCTCTCCTGTATTCTGCGCTCGATCGGCTCGTACAGCCGCCCGCTGGCCGTCCAGTCGGCATACAGCAGCGGCTGCCGGCCGTACGGGGTAGTAATCATATGACGGTTTCCTATGATATGCTCGCGAAAAGCCGCGAAATGCTCCTGCAGTGATGACGGCGCATCTACTGCACCGGCGTGGCGGATACTCAGCACGGATAATCCCTCCAGACAATGAATCTGTTGTCGCGGATACGGAAGGGGACCGTCCTTGGAGGGATGGCGGTACCGTCCTGATAGAAGGACGGCAAATCCGTTTCCGCTTGCCCTCAGTATATGCCCGCGCCCGGAATTAGGTTAAAGCCCATGCCGGACCACAATACTGCTTAGATGAAGAGCTGAATATCGCTCTCCAGTGCGTCCTTCAGGTATGCCGCAGCGTCGATAATCTCCACCTCCGGCAGCAGCTCCTCCGGCTTGAAGCCCATAATTTCCACCGAGAGCTTGCAGGCATAGAACTTGATGTTCTTTTTGCGCGCCCCCTTCAGGAAATGAATCAGCTTCGGCGCCCCCTGATCCTCAATCATCTCCTCCAGCATCAGCTTGCCTAGGCCGCTGAAGTTCATCCGCGAGAGCGGCAGCTGCTCCGGCCCTTTGGGCGTGATAACATCCATCAGCTTCTCGTAGATACTCTTGTCCTCCAGCGTCATTGTCTCCGGGTCCCGGATGAGGAACAGCCCCCAGAATGAGAAGAACATCGTAACCTCCACCTCAATATCCCTTGCGGCATTCGCCAGAATCAGCCCCGCCATGGCTTTGTCATATTCTCCGCTGAACATCAGCAGATTTAATTTTTTACCCATTCGTTAACCCTCCATCAGTATCCATAGAATGTCATTAGTATGGTTGTACGGAGGTAAAGTATGCCTGCCCGGCGAATACAGCATACAGGTGAGGATTTTCAATATTCTGGATAAAGGCAGGGATAAGGTTGCAGGATGAACACATTTTGCTGGTAGACGACGAAAAAGGGATTCTGACGATGCTTGAGCTGCTGCTCCATAAAGAGGGATTCAGGCATATTTCAACAGCAGCTTCTGGGCAGGAAGCTATGGCGCTGGTCGAAGGCGCTTCCTTCGACCTCATTGTGCTGGATGTGATGCTCCCGGATACAGACGGATTCGGGCTGTGTCAGCAGATCCGCAGGTATACAACGGTTCCGGTGTTATTCCTGACTGCACGCTCGGGCGATTATGATAAATTAATGGGCCTTGGCATCGGAGGAGATGACTACATTACAAAGCCGTTCAACCCGATGGAGGTTGTGGCGAGAATCCGGGCGCAGTTGCGCCGGAAGAATCAGTACGGTGCTCCGGCGGCGCCGGCAGCGCAGGTTATGGACTTCGGTGTGTTTGCTGTGGATAAAAGCGCTGCTGTACTGACCGTACATGGAGTGGATACCCCTTGTCCGGCGAAAGAATACGAACTGCTGGTTTTTCTGTGCGAGCATCCCAATCAGGTGTTCACCGCGCTTCAGTTATATGAACAGGTCTGGGGACAGGCGCTGACAGGAGATGAGAAGACCGTGGTGATTCATATTTCCAGACTTAGAAAAAGACTTGGAGAAGATCCGGCAGATCCCAAATACATAGTGAATTTACGCGGCATCGGCTACAAATTCGTTCCCGCCAGGAAGGCGGCGGCTATTCATGAAGATTAATCTGCGCCAGAGTCTTCGTCTTGTCTTATATCTCATGCTGAGTCTGCCTCTGCTTGCTCTGGTTATAAGTGGCGTTCTAGTCCTTCTAACGGAGCAGATTCTGCCGCACGAGGGGCCAGAACAGGATCTCGCGGTATTGATCAGTTTGCCTGCCATCCTGTTCTGCTTCATGATCGTTGCCGGCTGGACATTAGGGAAGCCGCTGTATTACATTATCCGCAGAATTGACCTTCTGGCAGGTGGAGTATACATCGATCGGGCGGGTGACCGGAAGATCTATACCCGGAGATCGGAGAAGCTGAAGCGGCCGTACCGCTTGTTCAAAGAGCTGATTGTCCAGCTGCAGACATTATCTGGCATACTGGAGAACAGCAAGCAAGAGAGGAGACATCTGGACGAGATGAGGATGGAGTGGGTCGCCGGGATCTCCCATGATCTCAAGACCCCGCTTACTTATATTAAAGGTTATTCTTCGATGATGCTGTCTCCCCAATATGATTGGACGAAGGAAGAAACCATTAAATTTCTGACGGAAATTGAACAAAAGGCCAATCACATGCAGGAGCTTATCGGTGATTTGAATTTATCCTTCAGGCTGGATGAGCAACAGACTCCCCTGCAGCGGGAACGGACGGATTTGGTTGAATTCGTGCGGCGGATTGTGGCAGATGTGACTAATGATCCCCGTGCTGCCCGATATAACCTGACCCTCGAAACCGCAGAGTCCCATATTGAAGCGGAGCTGGACCCGCGGCTTCTTGGGCGGGCGCTGCATAACTTAATCCTCAATGCCATTCTTCATAATCCTCCGGATACCCGTATTAAGATTCTCATTAGGCAGGATGTCCGGCTGGAGATTGTTATTGCAGATGATGGAGCAGGGATGAGCGAGGAGAACGTCAGCCGTTTGTTCGATAAATATTACCGCGGTACCTCCACTGATATCCTGTCGGAAGGAACCGGATTAGGTATGGCGATTGCGCGTCAGCTGGTGCTGGCACACGCAGGAGACATCAGCGTGACAAGCCGTCTTAACGAAGGAACCTCGGTCTGCGTAACGCTGCCGCTGCATAGTTAGGCTGATATTTGTCTGCCGTTTACTCCGATTTTACTTTGGAACCCTACAATAAGAGCAACAGGGGGAATGAGTATGCTGGAGATAGAACAGGTTAGCAAGCAGTACAAGAAGGGGGTCTGGGCACTGCGGGAGATTAGCCTTCAGCTCAGGCCGGGAATTATAGGTTTGCTGGGGCCTAATGGGGCGGGTAAATCAACACTGATGAGGATTCTGGCGACCGTCTCACAACCAACAGCCGGGAAGATCACCTGGAACGGGGCAGATATTCAGAAGAAGCCAGATGAACTTCGCCGGGTCTTGGGATATTTGCCCCAAGACTTTGGCGTATATCCCCATCTGAATCCGCTGGAGTTCCTGGAATACGCAGCCGCATTGAAAGGTCTGGGCGGCCGTCTGATGAGAAGGCGGATTATGGATATTCTGGAGCTGCTGAATCTCCAGCATACCTTGAAGCGCCCAATAGGCAGCTTCTCCGGAGGGATGCGCCAGCGGATCGGCATTGCCCAGGCGCTGCTGAATGATCCAAGCCTGCTGATTATTGACGAACCGACCACAGGTCTGGACCCGGAAGAGCGGATGCGGTTTCGCAGCCTGCTCACAGACTTGTCCGGGGGGCGGATTATAATTCTTTCAACCCATGTAATTTCCGATGTCGAAGCTGTTGCCAGTCAGATTGCCATCCTATCCCGTGGGCAGCTTATGGCCTATTCTGATCCGGCTGTACTTTTAGGCAAGGTGCAAGGGAAGGTATGGTCCGTCCTCATCCCGGATGAAGAATATCAGGTAGGACGTAACGGCTGGCTGATCAGCGGTACGATCCGGCAGGAGAACGGGATGCTGGTGCGCATGGTCTCGGAGGCGCGGCCGCTTCCACAGGCGGTGGAAGCAGCTCCAAGTCTTGAAGAAGCCTACCTGTATGCCAGAGCCATACAGGAGGAGGGTGTAAAGTGAGGATCATCCGGACTATTTCCTATATTGCGCGGGCGGATTTTCTCGAAAGGATCAGACAATACGCATTTCTGGTCATCCTCGGCCTAACCCTGCTGGCGGCTTACTTCTTTGTCCCTCCGGCAGAGGCTGCTTATGTCACTCTGGATCTGGACGGGTACCGGGGGATTTATAATTCAGCCTGGATCGGCGGCTCCGTAGCCATCTCCACCACACTGCTGCTGTCTCTGCTGGGTTTCTATTTGGTTAAGAACAGCATTGAACGGGATGAGACCACCGGAGTCGGACAGATTATAGCTTCCTCCTCCGTGAAGAAGCTATATTATTTGTTCGGCAAATGGATCAGTAACTTCGCTGTTCTGTCCGCTATCACCGTAGCTGTCATGGCAGCCTCGGTAATTATGCAATGGGTCCGGGGAGAGGAACGGGTGATCGAATGGTGGCCGCTTGTATCTCCATTTCTGTTCCTGACGCTGCCATTCATGTCTGTTGTGGCTGCTCTGGCTGTAGGGTTCGAGACAACCCGTATCCTTAAGGGGACGCTGGGTAATGTTCTCTACTTCGTTTTATATCTGCTCTTTACTGCTGGATCGGGTGTTATGCCATTCGGGCCGGATCTCATTATTTCAGCGATGCAGAAGGACCTGATGGCGATCAGTCCGCAATCCTCGGGCTCCTATGGGATGGGAATTCTCTTTCCGGAGAAGCCGCTCCGTCTGTTCGAATGGCAAGGTGTGGACTGGACGTGGCCGCTGCTGTCGCAGCAACTGTCGATTGGGCTAGCAGCCTTTGTGCTGATTGCTGCAGCGTCTATGCTGTTTCATGGATTCAGGGAGACAGGTTACGCTATAAGAAAGCCTAAGAGGGCTGGAACGGGGCTCGCGGATGCGGATAACACAGTGTTTGATTTGCAAAAGGAAATTGGGCACCCCGTTTCCGGGGTGTATGTATCCATGCTGCCGCCTGTAGTCATCAGGGATTCCTTCCTGACCTTAATCCATGCAGAATGGCGCTTAATGATGAAGGACGCCGCTACACTACGCTGGCTTGTCATTGCCTCCGTGCTGTTCATCCTGGGACTCGCGGTTCCGATTTCCGTCTCAGCCGAGTGGAAGATCTGGCCTGCCGTCTGGATCTGGCCGCTGAGGCTCTGGTCCGGACTGGGGAGCCGGGACGCACGCTGCGGGACGCAATACCTTGTAGCTTCGAGCCCGCGTTACGCTACCCGTCAGTTATCCGCGATGTGGATTTCAGGAGTTATGCTTACCTGCATCACGGGAGGAGGTCTGCTCCTGCGAATGCTCCTCGAGGGAGATTGTAAACATATCCTCTATTGGACTGCAGCGGTATTTCTGATTCCCAGTCTGGCCCTCGCATGCGGGGTGTTGACCGGGACAGGCCGTACCTTTGAGCTGGTATACCTGATCATCTGGTACCTCGGTCCGTTCAGCAGAATGCCTTATCTTAACTTTTTGGGCACAAGGAATTCAGAGACTTCTGCGGGTAATCTGCTCATTACGAATATGGTCTATCTATTAATCAGCATGGGCTTGTTAACGGCTGCTTACCTGTCAAGAAGACGGCTGGACCAAGATTAATCACTATTAATCATGAAAAATGGAGGAAATCCACATGAAATCAACATCATTTTCCAGACACATGACCAGAATGGCGTTAATCGGACTAGGTATCGGTCTGGTAATGTTCATACTTACCCAATCCGGAGTGTTTGAGATTCCGATTGTAGTCGGCACAACCTCATACGAGGGAATGGCCTCTTCTCTTCTGCTGCTCACCGGCTTTCCAGTCCTGCTGCTCCTGTTCGGTCTGATCCTTTACGGGGTGCGGAAAAGGTAACACTTTCAAGTGTCAGCTGAAGAACAGCCGGCTGTAATTCAGGCTGCCGTTCCCTGAACGGAAGGCACCCGGTGTCTGTCCGGTAAGCTTATGGAATACCTTAATGAAGTAACTGCCAGAGGAATAGCCGACCTGACCGGCAATGGCTTCGATGCTGCAGTCTGTTGTTCTCAGCAGCTCCACGGCATGCTCAATGCGGACCCGGTTCAAATAGTCATTGGGGGTAACACCCACTGCCTTGCTGAAGGTCCGCAGCAAATGGAATTTCGAGAGGCCCAGCTTCCCGGCGAGCTGCTCCTGGCCGATCATGGAGCTGTAATTCGCTTCGATGAACCGGACGCATTCGCGGATGGCCGGCGGCCAGCCGGCCGCGTCATGCGGACCGCCGGAGGTATGCCTGCCGAGCTCCATCATGAATTGGTGAAGCAGCGAGGAAGCCGAGTAGGGATCGGTAATCCGTCCGGCGTGGGCTTCACGGACGATATCGCGCAGCATGCGGACCGGCGGGCTTCCGGAATCCAGGGCCGGGGTTGCCCCGATTCTGGACTTGATATCATTCCAGAGCGGCAGCAGCGGCTCCGGCCGGAAGAGCAGGAAATAGAACTCCCACGGCTCCGTGCCGCCGGGATGATAATACCGGTGGCTGCCGGGAATCTCAGCCATGAAGGCCTGTCCGGGGCCGATGCTGAAGCTCTCCCCGTCAAGCTCATAGATCCCGCTTCCCGAAACGGTGTACTGGAAGAGCAGCAGCGGACCATCACTGCGCTCCAGGCCGTTCCAGTGATAATCCGGGCTCAGCTCAACCGAATGCCCGGCTGCAAAGAGATTCAGCAGCGGCAGCCGGTCCGGCTCACTGAAGCGGAAGCCGTAGATGCCCAATGCTTTTGTACTGCCCACAGCAACTCCTCCTAAAAAAAGCCCCCATGCGGGAGCTTCAAATTCAAATATAAGAATTTATATGTTACACGCTATAAATTGTCCTTCTATTTCTCGCTGAAACGGATACCGTCCTTCAAAAGGACGGTATCCGTTTCCACTTGAAAGATTAGTGTATTATTCTCTGGTGCTGTCCTGCGGCTCTGCTGCGGACTCAGCCAGACGGGCGTTATCATAACGGCGGGCGGACAGCCAGATGCTTCCGGTAAAGAGCACGATCAGTCCAAGAATAATTCCGAAACGCCAGTCTCCTGCTTTGAAGTTCAACTGGAGAACTGTAAGTACCAATGCCACCTGGGTCCAGACGAGTGTGCGTTTGCGGAAAGCTGTAATATCTCCGGCCATCTTCGGCATGCCGCGGATAATGCGGTAGGCAAGGATGGCCAGGATCAGCGCAAATATAACGGTTCCGGCAATTTCGCCGGTAGTTAATCCATTCATGTTCTCATAATCCTTTCGGGTTAACTTCAGTCTTAC
The DNA here is from genome assembly GCF_000758565.1 of Paenibacillus sp. FSL P4-0081. Lineage (NCBI taxonomy): Bacteria > Bacillati > Bacillota > Bacilli > Caryophanales > Paenibacillaceae > Paenibacillus > Paenibacillus sp. FSL P4-0081. The sequence goes on along the minus strand of NZ_CP009280.1, from coordinate 8,018,015 downwards.
CTTTATTATAACGAACGATCCTCCGTTTATGAAGCCAGCTTGCGGATTTCGTCGGCAGGCAGCGGAGGGAAGAACAGGAATCCCTGGATATGCGGGCAATCATGCTTCACCAGGAAGGCGAGCTGCTCCGGCGTCTCTACCCCTTCGGCAATCAGGTCATAGCCGAGCTGCGAGGCGACGAAGACGATGGATTTGATGATGGTCTCGTCAATGGAGCTGACTCCGATGCCGGTGATGAAGGTGCGGTCAATTTTGATTTTGTTCACGGGAAAATGCTTCAGGTAATTCAGTGAGGAATATTTCGTGCCGAAATCGTCAATGGAAACGATGATTCCGTGATCGCGCATCTGCTGCAGCAGCGGATAGTGTTCTTCCAGCAGTGCGGTACTCTCTGTAATCTCGAATTCCAGCATATCGGTATCCAGTCCGTACTGGTCAAGGACAGAGAGCAGATTCTCGATCAGATTGCGGTTGTAGAACCAGCTGTTGGAGATATTAATCGATGTCCGCAGCAGCGGCATTCCCAGGTTCCGCCACTCGCAGAGCTGGCGGCATACCTCGCGCAGCACCCAGTCGGTGAGCTGGATCATCAGACCGGCCTCTTCCACGGCGGCGATGAAGGTGCCGGGCCCGATCAGACCCTTCTCGGGATGGTTCCAGCGGATCAGCGCCTCCATACCGATCATTTTACCTGTGACGGCATTGATCTGCGGCTGATAATACAGCACGAATTCTTCCCGCTCCAGTGCAGAATGCAAATACTTAGCGATCATCGTCTTCTGCTCCAGCTTCTCGCGCAGCTCCCAGTCGAAGATGAAGAAGTTGGCGTCTTCCTGTGTCTTGGCCTGGTACATGGACATATCCGCGAATTTGAGCAGATCATCCTTATTCTTCGAATGCTCAGGGTACAGGGAGATGCCGATGCTGGTGGACAAGCTGAGATGTGCTCCGGAGATCAGCAGCGTCTGCGAGATTAATAAGCTAATCTGTTCGGCAATCACGGGGATTTGCTCACGCGGCAGGTCAGGGAAGATCATGACGAATTCATCTCCGCCGGTACGCGCGAACAGCTTGAAGGGCAGCTCACCGGATTTCAGCCGGCCGGCCAGTGTCTTAATCACCTGATCCCCTGTAGAGTGCCCAAGCGTATCATTGATTTCCTTAAACCGGTTCAAGTCGAAAAAGAACAAGGTATAAGTCTGAGTCGGGTCAGAGCATTGCAGCAGCCGCTCGAATTCATCCATGAAATAACGCCGGTTCGGAATGTCCGTCAGACTGTCGTAATGCGCGAGCTTCTCGTATAAACGCTTGGAGATGCTCAGATCACGGGTCCGGAGACTGACTACACGCTCCAGCTCACGGTTGAACCGGCTCTGATGCCATGAGACATAGAGAATGAAAGCAATTACAAGCAGGAAGGCAATATCAATCCACAGCACGCTGCGGAACAATTGCCACTTCTTATAGGAAGGCAGGGATATTCCCATCAGCCAATGCTGATTATAGGCCTGAACAGGAACGGTAAGCTGCAGGTCATCAGCATGGGATTCATTGCCAAAGAGGAACGTGTGGTCCTCGGCTGTAACATATATATTGCTGTCCTCGAGTGCAAGCTGGTTCACAATGTTATCAATCTTCACTGTAACCGAGACGATGCCCTCGAAAGAGTTGTCTTTGTAAATAGCTTGCCGGATTACCATTCCATAGCCGCCTTGGGCTAATGTACGGGGCCCGTCTACCGTAATGCCGCGGGAGCGTATCGTTTCTTGGATCATGCCGGGGGAGGCCAGGGAGGCATCCAGCAGCAGGCTTTTGCCCAGAATCGCTGTGTTGCCTTCAAGAGGGTAGAGGTAGCGGATAAGACCGTCAGGAGCGATCATAATGTTCGTGACATGGCTTGAGTTGTTGTTGTGTGCCGTTACCAGATAGTTATTAATGAGTGCGGGATCAGCATCGAAGCCGACCGTTTGAATAAAGGAACTTACGCCTTTGACAATTGCCACTCTCTCCTCAATATTTGAGGCCAGCATGACTGCCTGTGAGGACAGATCGGCCTTCTCAGCCCTGTATTCCCGGTTCACGGACAAGGAATAATAATAGAACAGCGAGAGCTGCAGGACGACTAAGAAGCCGACAATAATCGTTAAAGGCTTTTTATTAATGAAAGCCATGGATTGCCTCCGATACCCGAAAGATTAAAGCAGTAGATTTGCTATTCATAAAAAGCGGTTCCTGCACCGCAGAAAAATGTCGAGATATGTCGTAGGTGTTTCTATAGCATGTCATTTTTATCGTCTTTGCGCAAGGAAAAACCTAACAAACAGCCGTGTAAATTCAAAACGGATAAACACCTTCTGCCCCGAAGGCAGCAAGTATTTATCCGTTGCTCTTAAGATTGGAGCCCAAGTAGCTTGAGCCTGAACCTGTAATTATTTCTTGAAGATGCCCAGCGGTGCGCCGATCGGCAGGAAAGTACGTCCGAAATGAGCATTGAGCACAGATGCGCCGCAGCCGTAGAGCGATACAATTCCGATAGCCATTTCCGCAACGGCAGCCAGCTTGTGGAAGAATTCCGCAGCGACTCCGAAGGCATCCATAGAGAGGCCGAGGAACAGGAAGTCGATGAGAATGAAGATGACCAGCAGGACGCGGTTTGCTTCAACGGCGCCGAGCGTCATGAACAGGGTGAACACGAGATATCCTACAAAAACAAATCCGAGCTGCTTGGGATCAACGCCTTCTGCCAGCACCGTACCGAATACCCCGAGCTTGATCAGCCAGCTTGCGCCCATGCCGAACCAGAAGAATGCATAGGCACCAAAGGCGGTCATGCCAAAGGTGTTGTTGTGCTTGGCATCCTGAATGGATGCGAACAGCTGGGCGAAGGCTCCGAGGAAGATAGCCCATGGAATAGCGTAGCTTAGACCTGTTGTAATTTCGAGCTTTTGTGAAGAAGCGACCAAGGTGACGATAGCCAATCCGAACAAGCCGATGGCGCTGGGGTCGGCGGTGACAATTTTGACGGATTGAGTTGTTTGCGGTTGCGCTGACATAACAATTAAAGCCTCCAATTTTCATAATTGTTCGCATAGGATAACAGCACCCGGAGCGGGTGCTGTTATCAGCTTGCCTATCATATCATATACCCGGTAGCTTGCCTATAAAATTACTGCTTATTTTGACTCCGGAAAGTAATTTTTCTGCGCTAAAAAAGAATAAAGTGCCGTGACCTGAAGAGGCCTGCTAATATAGTATCCCTGCAGCTCGTCACTGCCCAGCGCGCGCAGCATGTCGAACTGCTCCTGATGCTCTATGCCCTCGGAGACGACCCGCAGCCCAAGGTTATGGCTTAGCTCAATAATCGCCTTGACGAGCACATCACCCGGCGGGGCCGGAGACATCTCGGAAACGAAGGAACGGTCAATCTTAATGACATCGACAGGGAAACGGCGCAGATAGCTTAAGGAAGAGAAGCCTGTGCCGAAATCATCAAGCGAGATCCGGAAGCCGTGGGCTCTAAGCTGCTGCAGTGACCGGAAGATGCTGTCCCCGGAGACCAGAACACTCTCTGTGATCTCCAGCTCCAGACTCGAAGCAGGCAGTTCATATTCATGAAGCAGATCGAGCAGCAGTTCGAGGAGGCCGGGCTGCATCAGCTGCAGGGCAGAGATATTAACCGCAGCGGTAACCTCCAGCCCCCGGCTGCGGAATTCACGCATATCGGAGCAGACCTGCCGCAGTACCCAGCCGCCAATGCCGACAATCGAGCCGCTGCTCTCCGCGAGCGGGATGAACTCGGCCGGTGAGATACTTCCGTAGCTCGGACTGGTCCAGCGCAGCAGCGCCTCCACCTTCGATACCTGTAAAGTGCCTGCACCAAGGATAGGCTGATAATGCACCTCGAACTCGTTCGCCACTGCGGCAGAGAGCAGCTGCTGGGCCAGGACCTTCTTGCGCCGGATGCCTGCCTCAAGATCCTCTGAATACAGAAAGATGTTATTGCGGCCTGTCTCCTTGACATGGAACATGGCCAGATCAGCCTGTTTGACCAGATAATCAGCATCTTCACCGTTCTGCGGATAAATACTGATGCCGATACTGGCCGTATTATATAGAAGATGCCCCTTAATATGGTGCGGCATGGAGAGGGCCTCCTGAATCCGCGACAGCTGCGTATGAATGCTCCCGGCATCGGGGACATCGGAGAGCAGAATGGTGAATTCATCCCCGCCAAGCCGGGAGACCACATCGTGTTTGCCGACAACCTGTGAGATCCGGAAGGCCGTCTCCTTCAAGATGGCATCCCCGAAATCATGGCCCAGAGTGTCGTTCACCGTCTTGAAATGATCCAGATCAATAAATACCAGGGCAATCTGCCGGTTGAGTCCTTTGGCCGCGGCGATGGCTTCATTCAGCTTGGCAAAAAAGAGTGAGCGGTTAGGCAGCTGGGTCAACGGGTCCAGCAGGGATTGCTGCCGCAGCTCGTCCTGCACCTGTTCCAGTGAATCGATCATCCGGTTGAATTCAACCTCCACTTCGCCGAATTCATCCCGCCCGGTGCTGGGAATCCGGATAGACAGATCCTTGCTGCTGCCAATAGCTCGGATATTTCTTACCAGTGATGACATCCGGTCCAGAATAAACCGGTTGACGAAGAGCATGCTTGCGGCAAGCAGCAGCAGCATGGAGATGAAATAGAGCATGCGGAAGGTGCTTATGGACTTCAGTCCGCTATTGTAGAGCTGCCGGGGCTCCTTCAGGGAGATGATCAGGCCCGGATCACCGAACAAATCATTCACCGCCGTATGAATCGACATCATACCGTCCGAGACCGGATGGGTCCAGGTCGGCTGGCCTCCGCTCTCCGCAAGCAGCGCAGAGGTGGCGCGGGACACGTGAATAGTGGAGAGGGTGTCCTTCCAGATATGCGAAATCTCTTCCGGGTGTAGCATTCTTCCGGCAACGGCCGTGCCAATCACCGGCTTGTCACTGCTGCTGCCGGCAATGGGCGTGAGTGTGATCAGCATAGGCCCCTTATCCAGAATAACAACGCCGCTCCTGCTCTCTTCGGTTCCGGTGAAAGCAGGCAGACGGCTGTGGATCAGCTTGAAAAGAGTGAGCTGTTCCTGTGTCAGGGGGGTAACATTTCCTAATGCCGGATCGTAGGAGCCGCCATATATTGGACTGCCGTTCAAATCCAGCAGGGCGATCATATCGAAACGGTTGATTTCATAGGTGGTCTGGTCAAAGCTGCTGGGGGTGGGGGCAGTACCGCCGGATAAGGCCGGGCCGGTATTTCTTACGGATTCCATGAACCTGTAGGTTTCATCCCACACGGAGTAATTAAGAAGTCCGGTCTTCATGTCCTGCAGTTCTTCATTATAGGAAGCCACAGCTTTGGTCAAGTTGCGCTGCAGCTGCGCCTCGTCCAGCTTCTCGAAACGGTTAAGCAGAATCATGTGAAGAAGCAGGTAGGTAGCGCCTATTCCGAGCACGGCTACAAAGCCAATGAAGATAAATATTTTTTTGCGGAGTTTCATGGTGTTCCCCTTTAATATTTTAGACTTAATAGGAAATAAGTACCATCTATAATAGTGTACCACGATTAGGGAATATTTTGCAGCGTAAATCTCCCCAAAGTGTCGAAATTTGATGTATAATAATTTAATGATAATTATTATCAAATAATAATTGAAGGAGATAATCCTTGGCATGATGGAAAAATGGACGATTTTTAAGAAAGCCTCACGGTTTGGAGTTATTCCCGTTATGCTCATACCGGTTGTCCTGGGAACGGTCGGGGCATATGTATGGCAGGGAGTATTCCATCCGTTTTTGTTTGTTATAACCTTTGTCGGAGCAGCTGCGGCGCACCTATTCTCCAATATGGTGAATGATTTATGGGACTTCCGCAACGGAACCGACACGGAGGCGCATAATACACCTGAGGCCATCTCTACGAATTCCGGTTTCCTGTCCGGAGGAATGATGCGCGAGTCGCTGTTTGCGCTTCTGACCTGGGGCCTGCTGGCCGTTGCGGTCGCCTGCGGCTTACTGCTTAGCCTGTACAGCGGCTGGGAGATACTATGGTTTGTCGCCGGCGGTGCGCTGATCGCTTATTTCTATGTCGCCCCGCCGCTGCGCTTCGGCTACCGCGGCAAGGGCTACAGTGAGCTTGCGATCTTCCTTGCGTTCGGATTAATGCCTGTTCTGGGCGCCTATTTCGTTCAGACCGGGGAATTCAGCCTGAAGCCTGTCCTGCTGTCTCTGCCGATCGGGCTTCTGACAACGCTACTGCTGTTCAACCACCACTTCCTGCACTGGAGAGCTGACCAGCAGGCCGGCAAGCGTACGCTTGTTGTAGTATGGGGCGAACGCAGAGCATTGATTTTCTCTCATGTACTGCTCTATATCTCATATGCATCCCTTATTGTTTGTGTACTGCTTGATGTACTGCCGGTGTATGCGCTGCTCGCCTTGCTGACGGCCATTGCACCGGTGCATGTCTACCGCAACCTGCAGCCGCAGAATGCATCCGCCGCTTATCTGCCGCTCATGGGCGCCTCACAGCGGGCCTCTGTGCGCTGCGGGATGATCATGGCGGTGGCACTGCTCATTCAGGGACTGGTCTGAAACCGGAATTTACTACATTACAGAAAGCGGGAGAACCCATGGACAAGAACAAACCAATTAGTGAAGAAGTGCAACCGGCGGAGGTCAAACAAACCGTAATCGGAGATTTCCATACCATTCTGACTGAGGGTAAGGTCTGGAGAACCGGCGGCTTCACGCTGCCTGACGGCTCGTTCTGGGCTTACCGTGAACCGGAAGCCGTAGTGATTGTACGTAATGGATATCTGTATGTGCGGGCTCAGCTGAGCCGCCAGAACGACCATGTGCAGATTCTTGATAATGCCAAGCATATGTATTATTCGGCCCAGCCGGTAGAAGTGCCTGAAGAGGGGGAGATCAGCTTCGAGCTGCAGATCCGTGCCCGTACGCAGGGGACAGCGCCGGGCGATCTGTATGACGGCTATGTTTCGCTGAATTTACTTGATTTCACAACAGGTGCTGCGCTCGATTTCTTTGCCGGTAACGATAAATATGCCAGTGTGTATGGAATTCTGCCGTTTCCGGGTGTAACAGTACCCGAGACCGGGGGAACCAAATACTTCTGCATCTTCACAGAGGATACCGGCTTCAAGGCGCGTGAATTCAATACTTACAAAATCACTTACCACCGGGGCAAAAACGAGGCTGTATTCTTTGTGAACGGTCAAGAGGTGCGCCGTGAGCAGAATGTGCCGGTTAAATTCAACAGCTTCACTATCGCTTTGGGCATTATGACCGAGAAGGATCTGACGCCGGAGGGCAGCGTATCCGCACACGGGCAGACGGTAATCGCAGAATGGTCACCGGTGACGGTTACAACCTCTGCAAAGTAACAGTGCGCATCTAACAGATAAGGATGAATGGCCGTGAATATAAAAACCTTCTTCAAGTTTGTCGAGCTGCCAACGAAGGTAGCCAGTATGCTGCCGCTGCTGCTGGGGACACTCTATGCGTTATACCGGTTCGAGGACTTCTATATCCTGCGCTTCGCGCTGATGTTTGTATCGCTCCTCAGCTTCGATATGGCAACAACGGCGATCAATAACTATTATGATTACAAAAAAGCGGCAAAAACCCACGGCTACGGGTATGAAACCCATAATCCCGTCGTCCATTACAAGCTGAAGGAAAGCACGGTGGTGGCGACGATCGTCATTCTTCTTGTACTTGCGGCGGGCGGCGGGATCGCTCTGGTCTCCCAGACGGGACTGATTGTATTTCTGCTCGGCGGATTGTCCTTCCTGATCGGCATCCTGTATTCCTTCGGGCCGATTCCGATCTCGCGGATGCCGCTGGGGGAGCTGTTCTCCGGCCTGTTCATGGGTTTCGTCATTATCTTCATCTCGGCCTACATTCACTCAGATCAGGCGGTGGTGACCCTCCTGCTTCAGGGTAACTGGATCAGTCTGCACATTAATTTCATTGAGGTGCTGTATTTGTTCTGGTTCTCAGTACCGGCCATCCTCGGGATTGCCGGCATCATGCTGGCTAACAACATCTGCGATATTGAGGATGATATGGATAACCGCAGGTATACGCTGCCTGTGTATATCGGACGCAAAAATGCGCTGCTGCTGTTCAAGCTGCTCTACTATGTTTCATTTGTTGATCTGATCGTGCTGGTCCTGCTTGGCATTCATCCGGTACTGGTGCTTCTGCTCTTGCTGACACTGATTCCGCTGCGCCGCAATATCGCGCGGTTCCAGCAGGAGCAGCATAAAGGTACGACCTTCATTCTGTCCGTCAAGAATTTCATGCTCATGAGCGCGGCAAGAATCATAGTGCTGGGTATAGCTGTTATATGGGTCTCCATATGGCCTGCTTAGAGATATACCCGATTCTATGATATTGTGTTTATAGAGTATACGCGGAAGAATTCATATAAGGAAGGTGTATGACTATGACACAGAAGCTTCGTTGGGGAATTATGGGCTGCGCGCAGATCGCCACAGGATCGGTAATGCCGGCCATCCAGCAGTCAGAGACCGGAGTGATTACGGCGATTGCCAGCCGGGGGCTTGAGAAGAGCAGCGCTGCTGCGGCCGAGTTCGGTATTGGGAAGGCTTATGGCAGCTATGAAGAACTGCTGGCCGATCCGGATGTCGATGCGGTCTATATTCCGCTTCCGAATCATCTGCACTATGAATGGGTGATCCGCGCGGCAGAGGCAGGCAAGCATGTCCTGTGCGAGAAGCCGATTGCCCTGGACAGCCGCGAGGCAGCCGGGATGGTGGAGGCTTGCCGGAAGGCGGGAGTTCACTTGGCGGAGGCTTATATGTACCGCCATCATCCGCGGATCACTGAGCTTCAGGAGATCATAGCGGGCGGCGAGATCGGGGAGCTGCGCTCCATCCGCGGCACGTTTACCTATAACGATGCAACGGATACTTCCAATATCCGCTTCAAGTCTGCCTGGGGAGGCGGCTCGCTCTATGATGTCGGCTGCTACCCGCTCACAGCGGCGCGGCTGCTGTTCGGTGCAGAGCCGGAAGCCGTAACTGTGCAGGCGCTCTTCTCACCGGAGCATGATAACGTAGACATGATGGCCTCCGGCCTGGTTGAGTTCTCCGGCGGGCGGAGCCTGATCTTCGATTGCGGCATGTGGGCGTATAACCGCCAGCTGCTGGAGGTGCTTGGCACAGAAGGCCGGATCGAAATCCCGATGCCGTTCAACGCCAGGTTCGACGATGCACAGTTCTTCGTGTATAGCAGCAGCGGAGAGCCCCGGCAGGTGGAAGCCTTCGGAGCCAATCCTTACGTGCAGCAGGCGGATCATTTCGCCACTGCGGTATTCAGCGGCAAGCCCTGGATCGCCGAAGAGGACCCGGTGCTTAATATGAAGCTGATTGAGAGCTGCCTGGAATCTGCCCGGAAACGGGAAAGAATCAGCCTGGTGTAGCCGTCACAGGAGATAGTAAGCTCCCTTCGTGAATAAATATTCTTTCAAGGAGAAACGGATACCATCCCATGGGCGGTATCCGTTTCTGTATGTCTTTATGCTCTAGTGCAACATCAGCACTAAGGAAGTGAATTCATTCAACAAGGCAGCCATGTATGTATTCAGTTCCAAGTGGAGACTCAGTGATAGTTGTATAATGTGCAATTAAAAACAGCGAAAAGGCAGGCGTGCATCTAATAACTGTAGTCTGTACAACTAAATCTGCCCGAATGGTGAGAATAAAGGTTCACACGGCAGTTTAATTGTACGAAGTACAACTAAACCGATAATCGGTTGTAAATCAGACGATTTAGTTGTACAAAGTACAATTAAGCATACCGCATATTACCGCATATATCGTAATCGGGTCACTGCACACAAGTGTTTTTTCACTAGTTTAAATCTGACGCTATCCTATATCTGCTTGAGTACTTATATTGTGTTAAGAAGAATTTCATCCTCGTTATCGCCCCGGTTGAAGGCTTCGCGGTCGAATTCACCTTCAGAGTTGGCGACCAGCAGGGCAGTAACGGCAGTTCCGGTAGCATTGACAGCGGTACGTCCCATATCGATAAGCGCTTCTACTCCTGCAACAATGGCTATCCCCTCCAGCGGCAGGCCGAGTGCCGTTAATACGACGGTTGTTGAGATTACAGCCGGTCCGGGTACTCCTGCTACCCCGATGGAGGAGATGATACTGACCAGCACCAGTGTGACATAGTCGGTTCCGGTAAGCTGAATTCCATAGACCTGAGCCGTAAACACAGCCACAATAGCAGGCCATACGCCCCCGCATCCGTTGAAGTTGACAGAGGCGCCGAGCGGAGCAACGAAGCTGGCAATCCGCGGTGAGACATGCAGACGTTTCGTAATAACCTCAAGATTCACCGGAAGTGTAGCATAGCTGCTTCTGGTGGTGAATGCAACGGTTAGCGTCGGGTAGACCTTGCGGAAGAAGCGGATAGGATTTACTTTGACCACGAGCAGCACGAGTCCGCCAAAGACCAGCACAAAGTGCAGAATCAATGCGACATAAGAGGTTACAATGACACTGCCCAGCTCCTGAAGGGTCTCCCATCCATATCGTGCCGTAATTCCGGCAATCAGCGCGAACACGCCGTAAGGCGTTAACCGGATTACAAATTTGACTACCTGGTGCAGCACCAGGGTCAGGGATTCGATAAGATCGCGTACAGGCTTAACGGCCTCCGGTTTTTTGGAGCCGATTTTGATAATGGCCACCGCCAGGAAGATGGCGAAAATAAGCAGTGGCACAACCTTGCCGGTAGCTGCTTCATTAACGGGATTGGATGGGACGAGATCAAGAATAACCTGTGAGAATGTGGGGATTTCACGGGCGGTGAAGCCCTCCGGCACAGCCTGCTGGATGCCCTTTCCGGGATTGAACAGCAGGGCTACGGATAATCCGATGACCGAAGCAATCCCGGTTGTTCCGAGGAACCAGGCGAAGGTCTTGATTCCGATCTTGCGCAGGTATTCAAGATTTGTTAGTGAGGATATGCTATTGAGCACCAGAATGAATACGAGCGGCACAACGAGCATGCGGATCAGACTGACATAAATACTGCCGAAGGTAGTAATGGCATTGGTTTCGAATTCGAAATATTGAAAAAAGATTCCGGCCAGCAGCCCGATTCCGAGCCCGACCAGGACCCGGGTGCCGAAGCCGACCCGTTTGCGTGCCAGGAAATACAGGATGCCAAACACAAAAATAGAAACCACGAAGCCATACCAGTTTGTCTCAATGGCTGATAATAGATTGTTGTCGATGTTGTTCATTCCCGTTATAGACCCCCTAAGCCTAGTTTTTTGATGTGAATAATGAGATCAAATGTATAGACAAATTTTATGATTGTCAATGTATAAATATGTTAATTTTATTTAATCCGACAAAACAAATAGGATAAATAAAATTTTAATTGACAAGGGATGTCAGTATGAATAATATGGAACTTATCCGCAAGTCATTCAGGAATCGACTGGACTGCCAGAGATTCAACAAAAGCGCATAACCATGCGTTTTGTTGAGTCTCTTTTTTGATTCTAAAAGGGGGGGATAGGATACTGCTGCTGTAAGAGAGCAATTCGTAAGGAGAATCGACTGGACCGCCAGAGATTCAATGAGCACGCGAGCAGTGTGTCTTGTTGAGTCTTTTTGTGATGAGTAATTGAGTTCCCCAAAAACTGCCTAGGGCGAAGTGAAAGGAAGGGTTACCTCTATGAAAAAGCTTACTATATCCGTAATTACTGCAGCCGTAGTGTTCTCAGTACTGACATATGCGGCAGTATCAGCCAAGCAGAACAACAAGGCTGAAGCAGCCGCAAAACCCCTAGTTGTGGAAGTGGCAGCTGCTGCAGGCACAATCACAAATGTTGTGGAAACCCCGGCGCCAGCTGATACTGCTGCAGCCCCTGCAGCAGAGCCTGTTAAGCCTGAAGCGGCAGCTGCTGCAACAACAGACACGGCTGAGACGGCAGCCGCGCCGATTGTTGCAGCCCCTGCAGCAGCCTCTGCCGCACCGGCTTCAGTGAATTCCGCACCTGAGGCCGGCAAGACGGCTTCGGCAGCATCCGCCGGGACGGCAGAGGTTGTCCAAGCCGAAGCCAAGGCGACTGCTGCTCCTGCGGCTAAAGAGACACAGCCGCAGGCTACAGCCAAGACGGCAGCCGCTGCTGTAGCTGCCCAAGCCCAAACGGCTGCGGCTCCCAAAGCAACTGCCGCTCCGCAGGCAACTGCCGCTCCGCAGACGGCATCCGCGCCGAAGACTGAGACTGTGCAACCATCTGCCGCACCAGTTAAAACGGCCGCCCCGGCTCCGGCCGCTCCAGCGCCGGCACAGGCCACCGAACAGCCCGCTCCGAAGAAGGTGACGTTCTCTACAACCGAGGTGGTCAAAGCGAGTGCAAGCGCCCCGGCCTCAGCCCCGGCTGCCAGCACATCCTCATCGCAAGCCTCCGGCAATTCCGCATCTCAAGCTGCTGATACCTCAGCCCCGGCGCCTGCTGTGAGCAATCCTGCTCCTGCCCCTGCCCCGGCTGCTGTAGAGGAAGTTTGCCCTTAAGATTTTCGCGTCTTACTAACTGACGGGCAGGCTGGTATTGCAAAGTACAGAAAAAAGATAAAGTTGAGGTGCAACTAATGAAAACACAGCAAAAACTTAATAAAATCCTCGCACCGCTGCTGGCGTCTGCTCTCCTTGTCTTGCCGGGTATCCCCGGCAAGGCGGCTGCAGAGCCAATCCTGCCAGCGGGCGGCGCTGGAGCAGTCAGCACATATAATTATTTTTATGAGAATTATCCAAAGCTGAATGACCGTAACCATGTATATAAGACGGCTACATATGAAGATATCGCCAATCTGTTTGAGAGTGAGGGTACCTATGCCGTACTGGTTGGCGGTACTTGGAGCGGGAACACACAGGCGGATATCGGATTTATTAATGAGGTTGCCAAGGAAACAGGCATTAATGTGCCGGTGATCTATAATTTTGATACCAGGCTGGACGGGGCCACTCTTGATATTGCAGACAGCAATAATCCGTATGCCTATAAATATGTGGATCTGGTCAATAAGTATTTGAAGAATCTTTCGCTGTATGACAAGGCAGACCCGCAGCACAATGTCAGTTATGTGAATGCGGCCGGCGAGACGGTTACTGCCAACAAGATTGATTCCCCATTCCTGTTCTTGTACAACAAGGATCATAAGGATGCGCAGGGCAACAGCGCGCCTGTTGTTTCTTACCTGAAGGACGGAAAGTCCTGGGAGCAATTCCTGACAGACGGCCAGCTTGACTCAGCCAAGGTCAATGATTATAAGGCCTCTGTGCGTCAGGTGTTTGAAGCAGCCTCCGCCTATAGTGTGATTAATGAGTCCGAGTATATTAAAACAGCGTTCAACCGCAACTATGCCGGAGAGAACAACGGGAATATTATTTTTACTCCGGAGGATAAGGACCTTGTGCTGGAGCATGTAACCTATCATCAGCTGCAGCAGATTTTGGCCAGTGACGGGAACTATGCACTGCTGTTCGGGGGCTCATGGTGCCCGAATACCCAGGCCATCATCAAATATATTAATGAACAGGCGATAGCCCATAACATAAGCAAGATCTATTTCTTTGATACGAAGCTTGATGCGGGTCTGACGGTAGCGGAGTCCGGCAATAACACCGGAACAAGCGGGCGGGCCAACCCTCATAATAACAATGAGCTGCAGATCAGAACGAGCAATCATCCGTATGCCAATCTGTATGTTGATCTGGTTAATACCTACCTTACCAATATCAAGACAGAGAACAATCAGGCAGCTAAGCCCTCTGTGATCAGCTATGTGAATGATCTGAACGAAACGGTCACCGGCGACAGACTTCAGGTGCCGTATCTCTTTACTTACAACAAAGATAACAAGGATGCTGCCGGAGAAAGCGCCCCTATTCTTGGGCATGTGGAGCTGATGTACTCCTGGACGAATATCCAGCCGGAGTATGTAAGCAGCGGATATTCCGATGGTGCCAGATATACTAATGCAATCCAGGCTTTAAACACGCTGTATTCCAGATTAGAGGCTGTGCCTGCAGGGCTGTATGGAAGTGCAGACGGCACCATCAGAGGAGCCAATGACCAGCTGGAATACAAGTACAAGACTGTACAGGATTCGGTCTATGAATATCAGCCGGCCGCAGGTGATACCATTTCTGGCCTGGTTCCGGGGACTTACCTGGTACGGTATAAAGCGACTACGGGTTCGCAGGGACCTATCATTAAACCTGCAGGAACCACTGTTATACCTTATGCTGCGGGAGAAGCAGTAGAGGTTGTTGTACCGCTGCCCGGAGAGCAGGCAGCCCCGGCAGGGTTGAAGGGACTCCCGCCGACCTCCGCAGCGAATACGGATGGGCAGATCAGCGGTGCAAGAGGGGCGCTGAGTACTGAGGAGCTGCAATTGCTGGAGTACAAGCTGACAACGGTAACGGAATATACGTATGCCAAGGATATACCTCCTATCCATCTTACACCTGGTAGCTATCAGGTAAGATATATTGCCCAGGAAGAGATTCCGGCAAGCCCTGAGGCGAATATTACAATTCCTGCCTTCACGGAGAGACAGGCGGCACCTGCCGGACTTACGGGAGTGAAGCCGACAACCTGGGAGAACAAGGACGGGAAGATCACAGGCACTACCGGTCAATTACAGATCAAGCTGTCCACGGTTACTGCCTATGTCTATGCGGGAGAGGGAGAAACCACGGGCTTAATCCCGGGAGTGTACGATCTGAGATATCCGGCAAAAGAAGGCTACACAGCCAGTCCGGTAGCAAAAGTGGTGGTTCCGGGCAATATTCAGGAACAGGCAGCCCCAACCGGCCTTAAAGGTGTTGCCCCAACCTCATCCGAGAATAAGAACGGAGCCATTACGGGCACCACCACAGCGCTTGAATATAAGTTGTCCACGGCCTCTGCGTACACACCGGCCCCGGACAAGGAAATTACGGGCTTGTCCGCCGGAACCTATAATGTCAGAGCAGCGGCTAAGCTCGGCTACAAGGCAAGCCCGGATACCAGTGTTGTCGTACCGGCATATGCACCGGCAACCGGTTCGAATAGTGGAGGAGGGGGCAATGGCGGCGCAGCTCCGGTTGTGCCGGTAGCTAGCGCCAGTCCGGCCCCATCCCCATCTGCTACGACATCCGGGGATACCGTAACTGTAGTGGCGGCCGCCACTGCTACAACGGATACAGCTACAGGCGTAACAACAGCTTCTATTTCTGCCGAAGCCGCTGCAGGCCTTGTGAACAGTGCCAAGGCTGCAGAAGCCGCAGGCAAGAAGGCTGTCCTGGAAATCAGCGTTGCCGCAGATGCCAATACCAAGACAGCGGAGCTCAGCATTCCACGAAGTGCATTTAATGAAGCAGCCTCTGCCACGAATGCCAGTCTTAAGATTAATATTCTGAACGTCGGGCAGATTACGTTCGATTCTACTGCTGTAGCCGGCATCAGTGCTGCTGCGGATAGCGGGGCAATACTCATTAGAATTGCCAAGGTGTCTTTAACTGAGGAAGGCAAATCAGTACTTGGAGACAGACCGGTATATGATCTGACTGTACGGGCAGGAGATAGCGAGGTGTCTGTCTTCGGCGGCGGGAAGGTGCACATCAGTCTTCCTTATACACCGCTGGCGGGTGAACAGGCACATTCTATTATCGTATATAACATCAACAAGGAAGGCGGCCTGGATGTTGTTCAGGGCAAGTACAAGGCAGCTACCGCAGCAGTCGAATTTGTGACCACTCATTTCTCGCAATATATCATTGCCTACAATAAGGTTGCATTTGCTGACATTGCTGATACTGCCTGGTACAACAATGCTGTAAGCTTCCTGGCAGCCAGAGGCATCACTTCCGGCACGGACAATAGCAGCTACAGTCCGAACGCCTTAGTAACCAGAGGACAATTCATTGTCCTGCTGCTCAAGGCCTACGGAATAGCACCGGACAGCAACGGAGCAAACTTTACAGATGCAGGAACAGCCTATTATTCCGGCTATCTGGCTGCTGCCAAGAGTCTGGGAATTGCTACGGGCTCCGGGGATAACCAGTTCAAGCCGGATAACCAGATTACACGGCAGGAGCTGTTTACCCTGCTGTACCGTGCGCTGAATGTTCTGGGTCAGCTGCCGGACTCCACGACAGATCTGGCGCTCTCCACCTACAGCGATGCGCCGCAGGTTGCCGGCTACGCACAAGAAGCTCTGCAGGCTCTGGTGCAGCGCGGTGTAGTAGAAGGTGACAACGGCAGAATTCATCCTTTGGAATTCTCCACACGGGCTGAGGCGGCACAGGTGATCTACAACCTGCTTGCCCGGTAAATGATAGGATAACATTTTCTCTAAGGGCGGCCAGAGGGCTGCTCTTAGAGAAAATATAAGAATTGATATGTTTTCTCTGCAAAGTATCTGTATCATCATCGAAGCTTAAGCCCCACTTTGTGGGGTTATTTGACGTTTACCCCTACACTGCACTTGTTGCGATAACTCATAGGTAACTGGTGTTAAAATTTGCTAAAATAGGGATAACAGCTAAAACGTAATATGAAGATGATGGATGTGCATGCCGAAGGGAGAGAGGGTAGTGGGTAATACAGAAGAACCGGTCATTTCAATTGAAGGACTATGGATGAATTACAGTGACAGAATGGTGCTGCGGGGAATTGACCTGGAGGTATACCGGGGACAGATTATCGGGTACATCGGACCCAATGGCGCCGGCAAAAGTACCACGGTCAAGATCATGCTGGGGCTCGTGGAGGGCTATAGCGGGTCGGTGCGTATTTTTGGCAGAGATATCTCAGACGGGGACACGGCCTACAAAAGAAGAATCGGCTATGTGCCGGAGGTGGCAGAGCTGTATGACAGCCTGTCAGCCCGGGAATATCTTACGTTTATCGGAGAGCTGTATGGCATGAAGAAGGCGGATGCTGAGCTCAAGGCGGAGAAGCTGATGGGACTGCTGAACCTGAATAAGGCCTACGATATGCGGATTGCCTCCTACTCCAAAGGGATGAAGCAGAAGGTGCTGCTGATTGCCAGCATGCTGCATGACCCGGATATTCTGTTCCTGGACGAGCCGCTCAGCGGTCTGGATGCCAACAGTGTAATGGTGGTGAAGGAGATTTTTGCAACACTTGCGGCCAGGGGCAAAACAATCTTTTATTCCTCGCATATTATGGACGTGGTGGAGAAGATCAGCAGCCGGATTATTCTGCTGGACGGGGGCGATATCGTTGCGGACGGAACCTTCGCACAGCTGCGGGAGCAGAGCCGGGAGGGCTCGCTTGAGGAGATTTTCAATCAGCTGACCGGATTTGACAAGTACAGGGATATCGCCAGTGAGTTCGTTGCTGTGATTGGAGAGGGTGCGCCGCATGCGTGATTTCTTTGTATTGAAGCTGCTGGACCGGATGCAATGGATATTTAAGGCGCTCGGAGCCGATTATGCCGTACTGCGCCGCATTCTTCAGGTTAAGCTCACGATGGACGGCCGGCGGACACCAACGATATTCTCGGGAACGCAGGAACCCAAGCTGAATATGGAAGGCTCTCCGTTCCGGGTACAGTGGCTGTATCTGCTGCTCGGGCTGATGCTGATCGCGCTGGTTGCACCTGCAGACAATTATATTCTGACCATGAGCCTGATGTTCAGCATAGTGATGTTCATGATCACAACGACGCTGATATCGGATTTCTCGACAGTCATGCTGGATTTGCGGGACAAAAACATTCTCTTCTCCAAGCCGGTGGACCGCCGGACGCTAAACATGGCCAAAAGCATACATATTCTGATCTATCTGCTCACGTTGACCCTGACCTTCACCGGCCCCTCGCTTCTGTTCTCGTTATTCCGGCACGGAGCGCTGTTCTTCTTCCTGTATGCTGCGGAGATCATCCTGATGGACGGCTTCATTCTGGTGTTTACTGCGCTGGTCTATCTGCTGATTTTAAGGTTTTTTGACGGTGAAAAGCTTAAGGACATCATCAATTATGTGCAGATTATTCTGTCAGTTGGCGTAACTGTCGGTGCTCAGCTCGTATCGCGCCTGTTCAATATCACAGAGTTCGGCCTGAATTTCACTCCTGCCTGGTGGCACTTCGCGCTGCCTCCCGTCTGGTTCGGGGCTCCGTTTGAGCTGCTGGTTGGGGGAGCGGAAGGCAGGCATCTAACTATCCTGGCCGTACTCGCTCTCGCAGCTCCTGTCGTGTTGTTTGCAACCTATATCCGGCTGATGCCGCTGTTTGAACGCAGTCTCCAGAAGCTGGCTGAACAAGGCGCTTCAGGACAGGGCACCGGGCGGATATCCCGCAGGCTGTCAGAGATAACATGCCGCAACAAGGTAGAGGCGATGTTCTTCCGTTTCACCTGGTCGATGATGAAGCATGAGCGCGAATTCAAGCTTAGGGTATATCCAACTGTAGGCTTGTCCCTCGTGCTGCCCTTTATCTTTATCTTCAATCAGGTGTGGAGCGGGGACCTGGCAGCCATCAGAGGCTCCAGATCGTTTCTGTTTATCTATTACAGTGCTCTCCTGATGATGACGGCGGTACAGATGCTCCGCTACTCCACCAGCTACAAAGGCGCATGGATCTATAAAGTAATCCCCTTGCCGGGAACGGCTATGGTATACCGCGGGATGCTGAAGGCAGTGGTGCTTAAGCTGCTGGTGCCTTTGTTTACTCTGGAGGCCGCCGTATTCATCGGCTTGTTCGGGTCCTGGATTATTGCTGATATGGCCGCCGTATTGCTTGCGTTGCTGCTGTATTCGGTGCTGTGCTTTCTTCTGTTCCCCAGGGCGCTGCCGTTCTCGGAGAAATATGAGGCAGCGCGGCGGAAGGAATTCACCGGCAGTGCTTTTGTGCAGCTGTTTGTTCTGGCGGGACTGGCCGGGATACATTATGTGTTCACCTTAATTCCCGCGGGAATATACATCTATCTGGTAATTCTGGCAGCTGCAAATGCCTGGATATGGCACCGGGCCTTCCTGCCGGAGGATTCGGGCAGCAGCCGGCTTCCAACCCTCCGCGCGGGGGGCTGACGCCAAATATGGACATTTTTTGCCGACACTAAAAAAAGGGTCTAAGTTCCAGTATTTACTTAGACAGTCTGCCAAATACAAGGTAAAATACAGCTAAAGTTATATTTCAGGGATCGCCTATAATCTCTATGCACTCTTCCATTCATCTACTATTCGTATATTGATTTTTAACTTGAGATTAACACTGCAAATGACGATGATAATAAAACCGGTGAAGAGGTCAACTATGGATCAAATGGGAATCCACTATAATATTTGGATTGTTTTACTATCTTTTGCGCTTGCTGCAACAGCGGCATACTCTGCGCTTAATCTGATTTCGCAGGTTTCCCATTCCACTGGCCGGGTCAGGCGTCTCTGGCTGCTCTCTGGTGCCTGCGTGCTGGGAAGCGGAATTTGGGCCATGCATTTTGTAGGCATTATGGCCAGCCATCTCCCTTTCAAGGTCAGCTACCATCCGGGTACAGCCGTTCTGTCCCTGCTCGTCAGTATGTTGTCCTGTTATGCGGCACTCCAGATAGCGACGGCTTCCCGCCAGAGAATGTGGCGGTTTCTTATTGGGGGTGTCATACTGGGCGGCGGCATCTCACTCATGCATTATATCGGAATGTCCTCCATAGAGATGGAGGCAAAGGTTCATTACGAAATTAAGGACCAGGCCTTGTCCGTTCTGATTGCTCTGCTGGCCTCCTACATCGGAGTATTTATGTTTCGCAAATTCAAGGATTATAGAGGCTATAGCCGCTGGAGGCTGTATTCGGCGCTGTTCATCGCCCTTGCGGTTACCGGAATGCATTATACCAGTCTGACAACAAGCCATCTGCAGTATGACAACTGGCTGGGCACGAAACCTGTACTCATGGAGGCAGATGTCATTCTGCTGACCGGCATTTCGCTGGTTACCCTGTTTATGCTGGCACTCTCCGGCGGAGCTGTTTTTCTGGACAGGCATGTGCTGGAGCGTATGGCTTACCATGATCCGCTTACTGAACTACCGAACCGGCATGGACTGGAGCGTTATTTCAAGGATGATTTCTTCGGAGGTATCTCGGGAGCCGTGTTCTTCGTCGACCTGGACCGCTTCAAATCCATTAATGATACGCTCGGACATGATATCGGCGACCTGCTGCTGCGGGAAGTATCCGAACGGCTGACTCGCTGTGTGGGCGGGAAGGGCAAGGTCTTCCGGCTGGGCGGCGATGAATTCCTGATTGCCCTGCCCGATTGTACGATTGGAGCAGCGGAGGAAGAAGCGCAGCATATTCTGCAGGAGCTTAAGAAGTCTTATAGCATCGAAGGCAATGAGCTGTATGTAACGGCCAGTGTAGGGATCAGCATGACTCCCGCCCATGGAACGGACCGTTCGGCGCTAATGAAGGCTGCAGATACAGCGCTGTATACCTCCAAGGACTCGGGCAAGAACAAGTTCAGTGTGTTCGATCTGGAAATGAACCGCCATCAGGTACGGCGGATGTCGCTGGAGAAGGATCTGCGCAAGGCGCTGGCCCGCTCGGAGTTCATGGTTGTCTATCAGCCCAAGTGGGATTCACTCATGAATGTTACCGTAGGTCTTGAAGCGCTGCTGCGCTGGAGACATCCGGAGCACGGAATCATCTCTCCGGCTGAATTCATTCCGATTGCCGAGGAGACAGGTCTGATTGTGCCGATTACCTACTGGATGCTGCATGATGTATGCGGACAGAATATGCTCTGGCATAAGGCGAAGGTGGCGAATGTAGCAGTTTCGATCAACATGTCGGCCCGGATGTTTGAGAACGGCAGTCTGTACGATGTGGTGGAAGAAGCGCTGTCGCGTGCTGGCCTGGAGCCGCATTTCCTTGAGCTTGAGATTACAGAGTCCATTGCGATGAACAACATGGAAGAAACGGTTGCCCAGCTCTCCAAGCTGCGGAATCTCGGAGTAAGAGTCTCGCTGGATGATTTCGGGACAGGCTTCTCTTCCCTGGGCAATCTGGATGAGATTCCGGTCAATACACTGAAGATTGATCAGGTATTCATCCGTAAGAGCAAGATGCACTCCAAGAAAGCAATTATCAGTAATATCATTGCCATAGCCAGCAATCTCAATATGGAGGTTGTTGCCGAAGGCGTAGAGACTACAGAGCAGATTGAACTGCTGCAATCCCTGGGCTGCAGAGTGATGCAGGGCTTCTACTACGGCCGGCCCATGCCGGTCAATGAACTGGGCCAATGGTTCATAGAGAATACGGCATAATGCATGCAGATTCATTCGAAATAAAAGGCTGTCCCGGCCGTGGATCATTCCACGTTCGGGACAGCCTTTTTTTGAAAGAGGAGAATTTATATGCCGTGGGTCACCGGATAGTACCTGCGTAATCCTCGAAGCCAGGCCCCGCTTTATGAGGCTATTTTAAAGTTCTCGACCAATACCTGCAGCTTCTCGGCGAGGGAGGAGAGGAAGGCTGCGGAAGATTCTACTTCCTCCATGGCGGCAAGCTGTTCCTGGGAAGAGGCCGATAAGGTCTCTGCACCTTCAGCTGTCTGGTTAGAGACGGCTACAATCTTCTGAATTGCAGTTACAAGGCCATCGGAGATCAGCGCCAGCTCACGGACGGTTGCCGAGATTTGCTGGCTCTGCGAAGACATATCGGAGACGGAGGTCTCGATCTCTGAGAAGGAATGTCCGGCAGCGATGATCATCTCTTTGCCTTGATGCATCTCTTCCGTGGAACGTTTCATGGTATCTCCGGCTTTGTCCATCTGATTCACAATCAGACTGACCAGTTCACCGATCTGGCCGGCAGACCTCGCCGAACGTTCAGCCAGCTTGCGGACAGAGCCTGCCACAACAGCGAATCCCCGGCCCTCTTCCCCGGCACGCGCCGCTTCAATAGCTGCATTCAGGGATAACAGATTCGTTTCTTCGGCAATACTGGCAATCGTACCGACAATATTCTCGATCTCCTTGGAATGGCTGCCAAGCGTTTGAATAATGCCGGAAAGATCGGAGATGCTTCCGCTCACAATCCCCATCTGGGATGTAGTCAAATCCATAGACTCCCGGCCTGTCCGGGCTTTCTGGGCGTTAATGGCGGCATTGTTCATCGCGCTATCCGCATTGTCGGCAATTTCGGTAATGAAATGCGACATTTCCTGTACGGCTTTGTAGCTGCCTTCGAGGTTCTGCAATTGCGTATGTGCACCGTCTGCCAATTCGAGGGTAACATTGACGCTGTGTTCCCCGGCGCGGTTGGTCTCCTGCGCACTGGCGGAGAGCTCCTGGGAGGAGGAGGCGACCAGCATCGAGGTATCATTAACCTGTGTAATCAGATTGCGCAGATTCAGGGTCATGTCATTGAAATCGCTCGACAGCTTCCCGATCTCATCTCTGCTCTTGAAGAGTAGGGGTTCCCGGCTAAGATCACCTTTGGCTACGGTATTTACGGAAGCGGACAGTTTGGTGAGCGGGTTCACCATACGGCGAATCATCAGATATGCGGCAATTATGGCCACAATCAGAATCGAGCCCCCGATAATGAAAGGCTGAGTAATAATTTGCATAGTCCGTGTCTGAATCAGCGGTCCATCAAAGTTAATAGCCATCAAAGCAATGATTGGTTTGGTAGGGTCATGGTCCTGATAAATGGGGCCGTAGCCGGTTTTAAGCGAGGTTCCTTGATATGTATATACTTTGGAGTATGCGGAATGCTTCATGGTTGTAATCATTTCTTTATCTTCATCGGAGAAATAGAAGGGGTCTCCTGCTTTATAACCTCGTTCTTTGAACCGGGCATCAGCAGCTAGCACTTTGCCGTCGAGCGAGAGGATGAACGCTTCTTTAAAAATAGGTTTATGTTCATTAATCCAGCCTATGCGGTCTTCAATGGCACTTAACTTGCTCGTATCGCCTGCAGCAAGAGCAGCTATATCGGCGGGATCAATAAGGCCGGTAGTTATATTGGCACAGCCTACCAGTTCAATTCCTGCGGCTTCATCGATTTGCTTGTAAGCAGCATTATAACCGAAGAAGCCAATGGATGATCCGACCAGAAGCAGTACAATCAGCATCATCCAAGTTAATTTTGTTGCCAATTTCATAAAAATGATCACCAGCCCTGACTCTAAGTATATTAAGTGAGTTCTTATCACTGCTACGATTATAGCGCATCGCTGCTGCCAAGGCATTAGCCAGAATAAAGTATTTTTGTGTCGGAGAATGATGATTTGTGTAAACGAAAAACATTGAATCTATAGCCAAGATAATGGTACGCTTGGAATAAGACAAACGGACTGGGAGCTGAAGGGATGACGCAAGATATCAATCCGTTGATCGAACGTGTGGGCATATCCATGTGGAAGGTGCAGCGCAAAATAATGTCGCAGATGTCTCTGCATAAGGAAATAGGATTAACGGTTCCGCAGTTCGGACTGTTGCATATGATTGCTCAGGAGAAACAGGCACGGGTTATTCATCTGGCCGATAAAATGGAGGTGAAATCCAGTGCGGTCACGGTAATGCTGGACCGTCTGGAGCTGCTGGAGCTGATTGCGCGCGTTCCCGATGAGAACGACCGCCGGGCGGTAATCGTGACGATAACGGGTAAGGGGCAAGGAGTTCTGGAAGAAGCGCAACACCGGTCGATGCTGCTGCTGGAGGAGCACTTATCCATACTTGAGCCAGAAGAGCTCGAGAATTTCGCACACTATTATTTGCTGCTTGAGAAGCAGGAACGATAATCCTTGAACAGTGATAGCTGCCATGAAGTATATAAAATAAGCCAGCCCCCAAAGTTTCGGGAGGCTGGCTTATTTCTGTATGTTCTACGATAGGCTCAGAACTATTCTTTATCCGGTTCTTTGTCCGGCAGCTGTGTAACATAGCTGTCCGACAACTGGCGCAGCCGTAAGGCACGGGTATATTCATCCTCGGTGCCGGCCGGAGTATGACCGCCGTTAGCAAGCGGATATTGTGTATTATCCTCAAAGCTGTTGCCGGGAATCAGCAGGCCGGAGCTGGCGATAAACGAACCGGTAGGCAGGTAATACCGCTGAGGCAGCAGATTGTAAGACTGGCTGAGCAAATCCTGGCCGAAATGAATATTGTTATCCATCGATACGCCCAGCAGGCTGGCAGCAGTAGGCATAATATCCACTTCTCCGCCCACCTGCTCAAGTGTCTGCGGCGCCAATCCCTTGCCGTGAACGAGCAGCGGAATATTCAGCATATTCGCATAGGCATAATCATAACCGTAGATTTCCTTCATTAATTCCTTGTCGTCGTGATCAAGCGAGTAGATAGGCAGTCCCATATGGTCTCCGTAGACCATAATCAGGCTGTTATCCCATATTCCGTCCGCCTTCAGTTCATCCACGAATTGTCCGAAGGCATAGTCGGCATAGTTCTGCGACCGGATATAATCTCCGACGAAAGTACCTTCATAACGTTCAGGCAGCTTCATTTTATACTTTTCTGCAGGGATGGTGAACGGATGGTGGGCAGACATTGAGATCACCTGTGCGTAGAACGGCTGTCCCTCATCGCTCATTTCTTTCAGCTTCTCTGAAGTTTTGCGGTAGAGCACTTCATCGGAAGCGCCGAAGAAGAAGGTATCTTCGTCCCCGAAGAATTTGTGATCGTAATAATGATCCCAGCCCAGTGAGCTGTACAGCTCGCCGCGGTTCCAGAATTCCACATCATTGGTATGGAAGGTGGCTGACTGGTACCCGCTGGCTTGCAGCAGACGCGGCAGACTTGGCACTTCCTTATCCACATAAGACATTGTAGCTGCGCCTTGCGGTGGAATGTAGAAGGACGAATTAACTACGAATTCTGCGTCTGAAGTGTTGCCCTGACCGACCATCTGATAGAAGTTGTTGAAATACAGGCTGTCCTCCATCAGGCGGTTCAGGTTAGGTGTGATTTCCTGGCCGTCCACCTTCAGACCGAGCAGGAAGTTCTGGAAGGATTCCAGCTGAATAATAATCAGATTCTTGCCCTTGGCAGCCCCGGCATACGGGGATACCGCAGAAGGATCGATGCCTTTGAGCTGATTAATGGTATCCTGTGTAATCTCGCTGGCATTTACAAGCTCTGGTTTATCTTGAGCAAAGATAGTATATGCTTCATAATTAAGGATACCCATTTCCTGGGCCTTCTTAATTTCATTCATGCTTGCTTTGTTGGGAAGAATATTGAACAGGCAGAGTCCGAGTGAAACTGCGAACAGGACGACATGCAGCATTCTTCCGTTGTGGCGGTTAATTTTATCCTTCTTGTAGTTGCGCCCGTTCTTGTTAATGAAGAAGTAGAAGCCAAGGACGATAATGTCGGTGAAGATCAGCAGATAATAAGGGTCCATGAGTGAGAATACGCTGTTGCGCACCGCAGTGACCTGGTTCACCTGCTCTGCCGCATGGTAAGTGACAATAACCCCGTAATATTTGAAGTACATAATAGCGGCAAAAAAGATGGCGGTGACCAGCAGATTAACCGTCATGTAATATCCGAGTTTCCGTTTGGAGGCAAAACGCTCAATCAGGAAGAAAAGTGCCCAGACAAAAGGGATTTCAGTCAGTACCGATTTCCAGAACTGCATGTCTTCAAAAATGACACCCCAGGCTAAAAGGCTTTTAAGGACGAAAATAATTGAGAAGAACACAAATGGCTTGAGCAACCATCGTTTGATCGTTACGGATGACACAGCTTCGCCTTCTTTCTTAAGAATAAACATGTTTCCCGGCTGGGAGGAAACAGCAGCATGAGGACAAAAGAATACCATTATCAATAAAGCCTATTATGCAGCGCCAGGCAAGGAATGTCAAAAATCAGAAACCGCCGTATGCCCTTTGGGGAAAGCGTAAAATCAATCCTGAATGAATCCAAGGGCCGGTAACGCCCTCAGGCAGGCTTATATCCTTGATAAAGGACGAAAATGACGTCTGAGCCAAAAGAATAAACCGGGAATTAATGGAGGTGATACATGATGAGCTATGCAGAAATCGCTTTATCCGTGAGAGCACTTGTGGAGTATGCCTTCAGCAGCGGCAGTCTGGAGCCGGGATTCCGCAGCGGTGCGGCTATGGTGGAGGGTACGCGCAGCCATCAGCTGATTCAGAAGCAATATAAGGAAGCGGACCGCAAAGAGGTGTATTTAAAAACGGAGATTCCGCATGGGGATCTGCTGTTCATCATCGACGGGCGCTGCGACGGCCTGCTTGCAGCCGGGGACGGCAGCCTGACTGTGGAGGAGATCAAATCTATCGCCGGAACGCCGGATTCCGCCTTGGAAGGACGGGAGGTACACTGGGCACAGGCTTTCATGTATGCCTATATCCTCACGCAGGATCTGGATCTCCCGGCAATACAGGTTAAGTTAACCTACGTGCAGCGGGGAAGTGAGGAGCAGTACAGCCTATACAGGGAAATGACCCGCGAAGAGCTGACAGCCTTTGCTGAAGAGACGGTAGCCAAGTATGCGCCGTATGCTGAAATGATGGTCCGCTACCAGGCGAAGAGGGGAGAGAGCATCCATAGCTTGTCGTTTCCTTTCTCGGGTTACCGGCCCGGCCAGCGCCATTTCGCTGCTGCAGTCTACACTTCGATTGCAGAGGGGGCCAATCTCTTCGCGCAGGCCCCCACAGGCATCGGCAAAACGATGTCCACCCTGTTCCCGGCGGTCAAGGCACTTGGTGAGGACAAGGTGTCCGGCATCTTCTATCTGACCGCCAAGACGGTTACACGGATTGCGGCACAGGAGGCGGTGATGATGCTGAACAGCCGGGGGCTGCATCTGCATGTGATTACGCTTACGGCCAAGGAGAAGGCATGTTTCCGTGAGGAAGGAAGCTGCGGTGCGGATTCCTGTCCTTTTGCAGAAGGCTACTATGACCGGATCAATGCCGCCATGCTCGATATGCTGGAGCACGAAACGCTGATGACGCGCGAGACCATTGCCGCTTATGCCCGAAAGCATGAGGTCTGCCCGTTCGAATTCTCCCTGGATGCCGCCTACGCCTGCGACATTGTCATCTGCGATTATAATTATATCTATGACCCCCGGATCAGCCTGAAGCGGATGTCCGAGGAGCGGAAGAAAAAAACGGTGCTGCTCGTGGATGAAGCGCATAATCTGGTGGACCGGGGGCGGGAGATGTACTCCGCCTCGCTTACCAAGGCGCCGTTCCTGGGACTTCAGCGGCAATACAAAACGGTGAATCCGCGGCTAAGCAGCACCGCGAAAGCCGTAAATGCCTTCTTCATTGCGCTGCGTAAAAGCTGCGGGGACAAAGGGGCTGGAGAATGGAAGGAGTATCCCGCAGAGCTGCCGGAGCTGCTCGAACTTTTCGCTTCCGAAGCCGAACTGGAGCTGCTGCATGCTTCCCCGCTGATTACTCCGCCGGCGGAGGAGGGGGAAGCCGGCAGCCTGCTGGATACGTTCTATGCGGTACAGGGAATGCTTCGTACGTTCAAGACCTATGATGAGCGCTACATTACCTACGCGGAAGTGCGCAGCGGTGATGTGTACCTGAAGCTGTTCAATCTCGATCCGTCGCATTTGCTGCAGCAGATGGCTAAGAGCTTCCGCAGCCAGATCCTGTTCTCGGCGACACTCTCGCCGCTCTCGTATTACAGGGATATGATCGGCGCAGATGAGGAGGACTACAGCCTGAGCCTGTCCTCGCCTTTTCATAAAGAGCAGTGGCAGGTATCTGTGCTTCCGGTATCCACCCGCTACCATGACCGGGACGCCTCCTTACAGCCGCTTAGCGATGCACTGAAAGGGATGGTCTCCAGGAAAGGCAATTACCTGGTCTTCTTCCCCTCTTATCTCTATTTGAAGAATGTATATGAAGTGTTCACTGAGAAATACCCGGAAGTCGCTACCCTGCTGCAGGGCAGCGGGATGAGCGAGACCGAGCGGGAGAACTTCCTCGCGGCGTTCCGCCCGGACAATCCGGATACCCTGCTCGGCTTTGCCGTGCTGGGCGGCATTTTCTCCGAAGGGGTGGATTTGCCGGGCGACCGGCTGAATGGTGTAATGGTGGTTGGGGTCGGCCTGCCGCAGGTGGGGCTGGAGCGCAATCTGCTGCGGAGCTACTTTCAGGCACAGGGGAAGAACGGGTTCGATTACGCCTATGTCTACCCGGGCATGTGCAAGGTGCAGCAGGCAGGGGGCCGGCTGATCCGCAGCGAGAACGACAGTGGAATTATTGTGCTGGCGGATGACCGCTTTCTCCAGAATTCTTACCGGCAGCTGCTCCCCGAGGAGTGGCGGGACTACTTTGTCATGGCATAAGCAGGTATAATCGAATGAAAAGGCATTCATCAGACAACAGGAGGTAAGGACATGACGCTAAATATCGGAATAGTCGGAACAGGGTGGTTCTCCAAGGTACATGCGGATTTGCTGGCAGGGATGGAGGATGTATCACTGAAGGCAGTCTGCGGCAGCAGCAAGTCAAAGGGTGAGGACATGGCCCGTCCTTACGGAGCCGAGGGCTATGGGGATATCATCGAGATGCTGGATGCGCACAAGCTGGATGCCGTCTATATCTGCGTGCCTCCACAGTCACACGGGGCGATTGAACGGTCGCTGATCCGAAGAGATATCCCTTTCTTTGTCGAGAAGCCGCTGGGCTCAAGCACGGCCATTCCGGCCAGCCTGCTGCAGGATATTAAGGAGCATCAGCTGCTGACTTCCGTCGGCTATCATTTCCGGTATCAGGAGAACATCCAGCGGCTGAAGCAATCGCTAAGTTCGGACAAGGTAGGGATGATCGTCGGAGAATGGATGGGCGGGATGCCGGGCGTGGCCTGGTGGCGCAACCAGGAGCAGTCCGGCGGACAATTCACGGAGCAGACTACGCATATCGTCGACCTGCTGCGTTACCTGGCTGGTGAGGTAACCGAAGTCTATGGGATGTTCGGCAACCGGATTATGCACGAGAAGCATGAAGGGGTGACTGTGTCCGATGTGGGTACAGTGTCCCTGAAGCTGGAGAGCGGCATCATTGCCAGCATCTCCAACACCTGTGTGCTGCCAGGGGAAGTGGGTAAAGCGGGCATCAGCTTCTATAATGATAACGGAATGCTCGACTGGAACCCGGAACGTCTGCTGGAAGTCCGCAGCGGGGACAGCAAGGAATTCAAGAACACTGGTAACCCCTATGCGGTGGAGAGCGAAGCATTCCTGCATGCTGTGCGGACCGGAGACCGTTCCCGCATTCTCAGCGATTATGAGGACGGATATAAGACCTTGAAGGTGACCTGCGCAGCTTATGATTCCGCACAGAGCGGAGTGCCGGTGAAGCTGTAGGCTTGTACGGTTACTATGTAGAAAAAAGACCGGCAGCATGGCTTTCGCCGTGTGCAGCCGGTCTATGGCCCAAGCCGGGACGGCCTAGTGGATGAAAACCGCGATTAGTGCCGGCGCAAGCCCGATAGAGAACAGCGCCGTCAGAATCATCGCGATACTGGAGATGGTGCCGGTCAGCGAACTCAGCTCGAAGGCTTTGGACGTGCCTGTACCATGCGCTGCGGTTCCCAGCGATACCCCGCGCGCAATTTCATTGTCAATGCGGAAAAGGCGGAGCACGGACGGTCCCATCATCGTTCCCAGTACACCGGTCAGAATGACGAAGACCGCTGTAATGCTGGGAACGCCGCCGATGCTTTGCGAGATGCTCATGGCGATCGGTGTGGTCACCGAGCGAGGCACCAGACTGGTTGCCAGATCACCGCTAAGATGCAGCCATTTGGCCAGCAGCATGGATGAGATCACGGCAATAACCGTTCCTGACAGCACGCCTGCCGCAATTTCGGCGGCGTGCTTTTTGAGTACCCTGAAGTTTTTATGGAGTGGGATCGCAAAGGCGATAGTCGCCGGCTGAAGCAGGTCCGATAGCCATTTGCCTCCCGCATTGTAAGATTCATAGGAGCTGCCCGTCATCAGCAGGAAGGCGATGATCAGCAGCGGTGTAATAATCAGCGGTGAAGTGTACATTTTGCCGCTGGAGGCATAGATGCGTTTGGCCAGGAGGTAGACAGCGATGGTGAGTCCAAGAAATAATAATCCGGTTATCATGAGCTTCTACGCTCCTTTATTCTATAAATAGCACCTGTGAGTACCCCGGAGCCGGCCATTACAGCAAACGTACCCACGAGTACAACCGCCAGCACCTGCAGACCGTCTGCCTCGAGCAGCTTCGAGTATTTCATAACACCTATAGCGGAAGGGATGAAGAAGAGCAGCAGCTCGGCAAGCAGCCACGAGGCGCCAACCTCTACCCAGTTCAGCCGGATCACACCGGACTCCAGCAGCAGAAATAAGAGAATCATCCCGATAATGCTTCCGGGAAGCGGAATATGCAGAAATGAGGTTAACGTATTCACCAGCAGGGAGAAGACGGTAAGTCCGGCAACCTGCAGTAAGCCTAAGGCGATCTTTTTCATAGCGATTACTTCCTTTCGTCTTACTGAAAGTTTACAACCTTTTCTTTCATAGGTACAATGAATAGATTGAATATCTCACATTCCTTTCATCTATACATGGAGGTTATCGTTATGGACATCAGACAGCTGGAGTATTTCGTGCAGGCGGCCAGGCTGAACAGCTTCTCCAGGGCGGCGGAATCGCTGTACATTACCCAGCCCACGATCAGCAAGATGATCCGCAATCTGGAGATTGAACTGGGGGCGGATCTATTTTACCGGGAGGGCAAAAGCATCCGTCTGACCGATGCCGGCGAGCTTCTGCTGGTTAAGGCGCAGAATATTGTGGAATCCTTCACGAGCCTCTCCTCAGAGCTGGACAGTCTGCGCAATTTGAAGCAGGGGCATATCCGCATTGGGCTGCCTCCTATGGTAGGAGCCAGTTTCTTCCCTGCTGTCATCGGGGAATTTCACCGACGTTACCCGGAAGTGACGATAAGGCTGCATGAAGACGGCGCCAAAAAGGTAGAGGATGATGTGGAGTCCGGCCTGCTTGATATCGGGGCGATTGTCCTGCCTGTCAACAGAGCCAAGTTTCACTGCTTCACCTTTGTGGAGGAGAAGCTGCAATTGCTGGTTCCCGCAGGACACCGTCTGGACGGGGCGCAGAATGTGCCGCTGAAAGAGCTGGCAGAAGAGGAATTCGTGCTGTTCCGGGAGGACTTCGCCCTGCATGACCGGATTATATCGGAATGTGTCAAAGTAGGCTTCCAGCCCAAGGTGGTCTATGAGAGCTCTCAGTGGGATCTGATCAGCCGGATGGTAGCTGCCGGAATGGGCATTGCGCTGCTGCCGGAGACCATATGCCGGGATATGGACCGTTCACGGATCGCTGTCATCCCCCTGACCGAGCCTGTGATTCCCTGGCATCTGGGGATGATCTGGCGCAGAGACCGTTATCTGTCCTTCGCGGCGCGGGAGTGGATCGCCTTCGCGATGAAAGTGCTCGGGGAACTGTAAACGACATTTTTTTCTTTTTTTTCAAAATATGTTTTTTGGCATCATGAATTATGATAAGGGAGAAGTTGATAGAGAGAAGGTGAGTAACCGTGAACCTTTACCAGAATTCTCCCGATAACCAGAGCAGGGATTATAGAGAAGATGAGCTGTTTCTTACTATAGAAAACTTAAGAAGTGAATTGCTGGAAGTGGCTCAGGAGCGGAGTCTGAGTGATCATGCGGTTCTGGAACTCAGCCAGCGGCTGGACGGATATATTGTCCTGGCCCAGAATCTGATGATGGAGAGTCTGCGCAGCCGCAAGAACGGGGCAGCAGGGTACATCAAGAACACCAAAAACCAGCGGATCAGAAATAAAGCAGCCTTGCAGCAGTAGTCTGAATTATACAATAACTCCAGTTAGCGTCTGGATGTTGAGGTCTCACGATGTGGGGCCGTTTTGTTGTGCTTTCAATAGTCATCACCTATAATGGCAATAAATAGAAGGG
This sequence comes from Paenibacillus sp. FSL P4-0081, assembly GCF_000758565.1. Taxonomy (NCBI): domain Bacteria; kingdom Bacillati; phylum Bacillota; class Bacilli; order Caryophanales; family Paenibacillaceae; genus Paenibacillus; species Paenibacillus sp. FSL P4-0081. Next base: position 7,985,937 of record NZ_CP009280.1, on the reverse strand, counting down.
TTACAAGTGAATCCTTGAGGAGGTGCCGGGTGGAGGCGAAACTGACAACGCTACGAACGGAAATTGAGAAAAATTTGTCCCGCTCGGGCCATAATCTTGCCTCATTTGCCAAAATATCCGGACTCAACCGCGGTAGTCTCAGTGCGATCCTTCATGGCAATCCGCCCAAGCCGATTTCTCTGGGACAAATGGATGCGATGACCCGGGCATTCGGATTCCCGGAGGGCTGGCTGTATCCGCTATATGTGGAAGAGTGCTTTAGTGAGGACAGAATTTCCCGGCGCCGTGTGGAGCCTTTTTTGGTCCGGTGTGCAGAAATTGGCAAGCAGCAGTGTATTGATGAAGTGTTGAGCAGAATTATGGAATACCCCAGGCCGCTGGATATCGTCTATACGGTTGCGGAGAGGCTGTTCTGCAGCGGCAAGACACAGGAGTCGGTCGTGTTCTACAGGCTTATTGTAGAGAATGAGCCGGATAGCTACTCAGAACGGCTGGCCATCAGCCAGTACCGTATTTTCAAATCCCTGCAGTCTACTCCTGATGTGGATATGGAACAGAAGCTGCGCGCGGTAATCCGCTTCGAGCCGTTTCGCGGTCTGCTTCCCGAGGACATGCAGCTCGACGGGCTGCTTAAGCTGGCGAAGGTATGCTTTGCCCTGCACCGCTGGAAGGATGTAGAGAAATATGCCGATGAGCTGAGGGCATTAGCCCATGGGATCTACCGTGAGGAGCTGCGCAGAAGCAAGGGGAAACGGGTGGAGGCTTTCCAGGCGGAACGCCCGCTGGTAGTCTATTATGGCCATGGTTATCTATTGAAGGCTTCGGCGCTTACCAAGCGGGGAGAATATGAGCAGGCCAAGAAATACACCGCCGGTTATGCGGATCTGGGATGGTTTGAGCTGCTGGATGATGAAGGGCGCAGTGCCGTGGATAGCTTCCGGCTGTTTGCTGTAGCCAATGGCTTTACTCTTGAGATATTAATGGGCAATACTTCGGTGCTGCCGGCATATATAGCTTTTTTGGCAGAGCATCCCGGTGAGATCCTATCCGGTATGGTCATTATCCTGGAGTCGGCCAACCGTTTCGGATTCTCTGCAGACGCTGTGCTGTCACGCTTTTCCAGGGAAATGCTGCGGTTTGAACAATTTCAGGACCCGATTAATGTGGACCGTGTGTACCGTCTTTATTACCAAATCGCCATGTATTATATCTCCCGTAAACAGTACTCCAAGGGAATTGACTATATTATTCAATGTCTGCGGTTAACCGTCAGGCTGAATAGCGGAAAGGACTTCATTAATTGTGTGACGCTGTTCGAATTGAACAGAGATGCTTCCTCCGACACCCAGCAGACCGCTTACAGGGAGCTGCTGCGGGAGGTAAGACAGCGTGAAGAAGTTACTGATCATGAGAGCCAGCGTTTTGGCGTTATTTAGCTTTATCATTACTTTATCTAAGGATTACTCCCCGGCCATCCGTGCTGAGGGAGCTTTTGTACGTGGTTATGTGAAAAAAAGTACAAACATCTATCTACCTGCGTTCTTCAATCTGTAATAATTGATAGCGTATTCAGGAATTGACAAAGGTTTGCTCGGAAAATATAATTAGGTAGCCTAATTAATATAGTATTTAATTATTTGTATACCTAACTAAAAAGGAGGTGGGAACATTGGGATAAATAGAGAAGATGAAAATTCAGTCGGACACAAGCTTTTCTCCGCACTCCGGAAGCTGCGCAAAGGCCACCTGCATCATTCCGTGGAGGGTCATAAGCCAAGTGAGATGACTTTATTGATATGTATTGCACGGGCGTCCCATTCATCTGATGTAGGACTCAAGGTTTCTGAAATCAGCCGCTTTCTGGGGCTGACTCCGCCCACGGTCACCCAGCTGATCAACAGTCTGGAGGCTAAGCAGATGGTGGAACGGCAAGCCGACGCCTCCGACCGGAGAGTGGTACGCATCAAGTTGACGGAACAGGGGAAAATTATTACCCGCAAGGCCAAGAAGCACATGGACACCACGCTTAACAAAATGGTGGAGTATCTGGGTGAGGAAGAGTCTGACCAGCTGGCAGAGCTGCTGCTTAAAGTACATGCCTTCATGAAAGACAATCCTCCGCCTAATCTAGACCGGTTACAAATGAACGGAGATGAGAAACTTGATTAAATTACTAAAGCATTTGAGACCCTTCCGATTGGCAATAGCCGCAGTACTGATTCTCGTATTCCTGCAGTCCATGGGGGATTTGTATCTCCCGACCCTGATGAGTGACATTATTGATAAGGGGATTGTAGATGGCGATCAGCCTTATATCTGGAGAATCGGCGGCTTCATGCTGCTGGTAGCGGCCGGCGGTGCAGTCTGCTCCATTATTGCCAGCTATCTGTCGGCTAAGGTTGCAGCCGGCTTCGGTAAGAACACCCGGTCACGGATGTTCAACCATGTCGAGAACTTCACGCTGCATGAATTCGACAAGCTGGGTACGGCATCATTAATTACACGTACCACCAACGATATTACACAAGTCCAGACCGTATTAACTATGATGCTTCGCATGATGATTGGTGCTCCGATGATGATGATCGGCGGGATCATTATGGCGGTGTCCGAGGATGCCAAGCTCTCGCTGATCTTTGTAGTGGTCATTCCGCTGCTGGTTGGAGCGATCTTCTTCATTGGAATGAAGGGACTTCCGCTGTTTAAAGCCATCCAGATCAAGCTGGATAAATTAAACCTTGTGCTGCGTGAGCATCTGACCGGTATCCGCGTAATCCGCTCGTTCAATCGGATTGAGCATGAGAATAAGCGGTTTAGTCTGGCCAATGCAGATCTGACGGATACTGCAATCAAAGTGAATAAGGTTATGGCCGGACTGATGCCGCTGATGATGATCGTGATGAACTTCTCCATGATCGCTATCCTCTATTATGGTGGAATCCGGATTGGCGACGGCGATCTCCAGGTAGGTTCACTAATGGCCTTCATTCAATATGCAATGCAGATTATGTTCTCCCTCATCATGGTTTCGATGATGTTTGTCCTGATTCCAAGAGCCTCTGCCTCTGCACTGCGTATCAATGAAGTCCTCGATATGCAGCCTGAAATTATGGATCCGACAACCGCAGACCTGAAGACTACGGCTACAGCTACCCATGCGGACGGCCGTGACGGAATGCGCGGTTTTGTGGAGTTCGACAATGTATCCTTCTCTTACCCGGGGGCTGAACAGCCTGCGCTGTCCGGAATTACCTTCAGTGCACGCCCCGGCGAGATTACAGCTATTATCGGCGGAACCGGGTCAGGGAAATCAACGCTGCTAAGCATGATTCCAAGATTCTATGATGCTATTGAAGGTGCGATCCGCGTCGATGGAGTGGATGTACGCCAGATGACGCAGGAGGATCTGCGGAGCAAGATTGGCTATATCCCGCAAAAAGCCGTGCTGTTCACCGGTACCATTAACGAGAATATCCGTTACGGGAAGGAAGACGCTACGGAGGATGAAATCCTTCATGCCGCCAAGGTGGCCCAAGCCTATGATTTCGTAACCGCTATGAAGGACGGCTTCAATTCGGAAATCTCCCAGGGCGGAGGTAATGTCTCCGGCGGCCAGAAGCAGCGTTTGTCCATTGCCCGTGCACTGGTACGGAAACCGGAAGTGTATCTGTTTGATGACAGCTTCTCGGCGCTTGACTTCAAGACCGATGCCAAGCTGCGTGCTGCCCTGAAGGGGGAGACTACAGAATCTACAGTCCTTATTGTCGCACAGCGTGTCAGTACGGTTATGGATGCAGACCGGATTATCGTACTGGATGACGGTGAAATTGTCGGAATGGGCACACACCGTGAGCTGCTGGATAACAATGAGGTGTACCGCGAGATCGTATCCTCGCAGTTGTCAGAGGAGGAAATAGCATGAGTGAGCAGAATAGAGACATGAAACCGCCCCGGCGTTCAGGTGGCGGCTTCGGACCGGGCGGAGGACCCGGCGGTCCGGGCATGAGGATGCCGGCTGAGAAAGCCAAGGACTTCAAGGGAACGCTGCGGCGCCTGACCCGGTATTTGCGCCCGCGCCAGGTTCAGCTGATTATTGTGTTTGTGATGGCGATTGCCAGTACCATATTCAGCATTTTCAGCCCTAAAGTAATGGGTAGAGCTACCACCAAATTGTTTGAAGGCGCCTATGGCAAGCTGATGGGTGTACCTGGAGCGAAGATTGATTTTGGCTATATTAATGATATTCTGATTCTCCTGGCCGGACTGTATCTGTTAAGCTCACTGTTCAGTTATATACAGCAGTATGTAATGGCCGGTGTGGCGCAAAAGGTCGTATATGATATGCGTGAGCAGATCAACAGCAAGCTTGAACGGCTGCCGCTGAAGTATTTCGATTCCCGGACGCACGGGGAAATATTAAGCCGGGCGACCAATGATGTAGACAATATCAGTACTACCCTGCAGCAGAGCTTGACCCAGCTTATTACGTCCATTGTGACGATTATTGGTGTCATCGTAATGATGCTTACCATCAGCCCGTGGCTGACGTTGATTACCATAGTAACGCTGCCGCTGAGCTTCGTGGTCATTATGCTGATCACCAAACGCTCACAGACCTATTTCATCGGCCAGCAGAAGTCGCTGGGACAGCTGAACGGCCATGTTGAGGAAATGTATACCGGACACCGTATTATCAAAGCGTTCGGACGCGAGAAGAACTCTTTGAAGGACTTCAACAAAATTAATGATGACCTGTACAATTCCGGCTGGAGATCCCAGTTTATCTCCGGGATTATTATGCCGCTGATGATGTTTATCGGGAACCTTGGTTATGTGCTCGTCTGTGTGGTCGGCGGGATCTTCGTAACCAAAAAAGCGATTGATGTCGGGGATATCCAGGCCTTCATCCAGTATTCGCGCCAATTCACTATGCCGATTACGCAGACAGCCAATATCGCCAACATCATCCAGTCCACCATCGCTTCGGCGGAACGTGTATTTGAACTGCTGGATGAAGAAGAGGAAGTTCCTGAGGTGGGGACTTCACTTGCGAAGCGTCCAGCGGATGCAGAAGAGGGCTCCGTGGAATTCCGCCACGTGAAGTTCGGCTATAAAGAGGATGCTATCCTCATTGAAGACATGAATATCGAGGTCAGCCCGGGACAGACTATTGCCATTGTAGGTCCGACCGGAGCCGGCAAAACGACCCTGATCAACCTGCTGATGCGCTTCTATGAGATCAGCGGCGGGGAGATTGTGATCGATGGTGTCAACATCACCAATATGAAGCGCAGCGAGCTGCGCAGCAAATTCGGTATGGTGCTCCAGGATACCTGGCTGTTCAACGGCACCATCCGTGACAATATCGCTTACGGCCGGGAAGGTGCTACGGAGGCTGATGTGGTCCGGGCAGCCAAGGCTGCTCATGCCGACCACTTCATCCGTACGCTGCCGCTGGGCTATAACACGATCCTGAACGAGGAAGCCTCGAACATCTCCCAAGGGCAAAAGCAGCTGCTTACTATTGCCCGGGCAATCCTGGCCGATCCTTCAATCCTGATTCTGGATGAAGCCACCAGCAGCGTCGATACCCGCACGGAGGTGCAGATCCAGAAGGCTATGAATACGCTGATGAACGGCAGAACCAGCTTCGTTATCGCTCACCGCCTGTCCACCATCCGTGATGCGGATCTGATTCTGGTTATGAATCAGGGCAGCGTGATTGAGAAGGGCACCCATCTGGAGCTGCTTGAAGCAGGCGGCTTCTACGCCGACCTCTACAACAGCCAGTTCTCCGGGGATGATCTGCCGGACGTGGGCTAAACGGTATATGACCGCGGGTAAACTGTAGAGATTTACTCCAAACATCTGCTCTAAAATGTACTGTGAAGATGTATTTTAACAATCGGCTGTATCCCTCAGCTTAGCTCATAGCCCCGGCGTTCACTGCAGGCAGTCTGCGTGAACGCCGGGGCTTTTACTATATACGGTCAGTTGAGCTGGAATTAGGTGGCGGTAAAGGACTATTCGCTTAAAAATCCTGCATAAAATACAACAATCCCCCCGGTAAATCAGCCTAAAATCAAAATTGTTGTACAAAAGGCAACATTTCCCGTCTTTGAAGTAACATAACGTGGTAATTGTTGTATATCATACAATAATTCACCTGTGTACGCATTTATCTAAGGAGCAAAGTTGTACTCTGTGCAACATTTCGGGCAGAATCATGCCGCGCGGCTTAAGTAGAGCCATCTATTTTCCTTTGGTATCATATACTAGTTTCCAGATAATAATAGAAATAGAGACAACGGAGTTCACCCGTCATAGACACTATGAATCAGGGGGTTCTTGAGGCAATGTCGGCCACTGTAACTCTAACTATCTATTATTTTAGAAAAAAGGTTTGCTTAAAATTTTTAGGGTATATATGATAAGGATAGTAAAAATGACCCGCGGCTCATTTTAGGCTTGCGGATGGGAGAGAGGATGAAAGGAATGTCAGGCTACGGTAAATGGGTAGCAGGAGGCAAAACAAAATGGATTACCCTTCTGGTGTGGATTGCAGTTGTAGGGGCCTTGACTATGATCTGGCCTTCAGTGAACTCGCAGGTTGTCAATAACGCGCCCAACCTGCCGGAGGATTCGCAATCTGTCCGCGCAGCAGCCCTTGCAGAGGCAGAATTCCCTGCCGGAAGCGGCGTACCGGCCTTGCTGGTATGGCATCGTGAAGGCGGCTTATCAGAGGATGATCTCTTACATATAACTGCTGTATACTCCAAGCTTGAACAGCAGCCGCTCGCGCATCAGAACTTCGTTCCGCCGCTTGGTCAGCTGCCGCCGCAGGCGCTGCAGGCTTCACTGTCGGAGGATAGAAGCACACTCGTCACACCGGTGCTGTTTGACAAGAAGGCAGACAGTGACCAGCTCGGGGAATCGCTGACTGAGATGAAGAAGCTGGTGAGTACTGAAACAGGCACAGACCCTTCTGTAGTGAAGCAAGACAGCGGCGACTTAAGCCTGCGGGTTACCGGCCCTGTCGGGATATCGGTAGATGCCACAGGCCTGTTCAAGAATGCCGACGTTTCACTGCTGATTGCAACGGTAATTCTGGTGCTGGTCTTCCTGCTCCTGATCTACCGATCGCCGATTCTGGCATTGATACCGCTCATTGGCGTCGGCTTTGCTTATGGCGTGACTAGTCCGCTGCTTGGCAAGATGGCAGAGGAAGGCTGGATTACGGTGGATTCGCAGGCCGTATCTATTATGACGGTGCTGCTCTTCGGGGCGGGGACAGACTACTGCCTGTTTATGATTTCCCGGTTCCGCCAGATGCTGAAGGTTGAGGAGAACAAGGGACGTGCACTGCTGAGTGCAATCACCCATTCCTCCGGAGCGATCGCCATGAGCGGATTCACAGTTGTCCTTGCGCTCTTCGCGCTGCTGCTGGCCAAATACGGGGCGTACCACCGCTTTGCGGTTCCGTTCAGTGTCTCCATTCTGATTATGGGGATTGCCAGTCTGACGCTGGTTCCGGCACTATTGGCTATCTTCGGGCGAACCTCGTTCTTCCCGTTTGTTCCGCGCACTCCGCAAATGGAGATTGAGCGGGCCAAGGCCAAGGGGAAGCCGGTACCGGAGCCGAAGCGTTCGTCCCAAAAAGGAATCGGGCATCTTGTCATTTCCCGGCCATGGGCGATCGTAGGAGTAACCGTGGTGGTATTGGGCATTCTGGCTTCGTTCTCCAGCGGAATTAAATTCACCTATGATATCCTATCCTCCTTCCCGAAAGATATGGAATCGCGTGAAGGGTTCGACCTGATCGGCAAGCAGTTCTCTCCCGGAGAGCTGGCGCCGGCTAAGCTGATGGTGGATACAGAGGGCCTGATCGGCGGAGAGGATCTGAAGGTCATCCTGGGAGGCCTGTCCTATGTGGACGTAGTGTCTGATCCGCAGCAGGGGGCCGTCAATAAGAACATCACTGCATATGATATTGAATTCAAGGCTAATCCGTATTCCATCGAGGCGATGAATCACATTCCGGCACTTCAGGCTACTGTAGAGCAGGCTCTGGCGGAGTCGGGAATAGAGAACGCGCAGGATAAGGTATGGATTAGCGGACAGACCGCTACCCAGCATGATACCAAGGAGCTCGGTGAACGGGATACCGATCTGATTATACCGGTGGTTATCGGGATGATTACAGTGCTGCTGCTGATCTATCTCCGATCTGTAGTGGCGACCATTTATCTGGTGGCTACAGTAATTCTCTCCTTCTTCTCGGCACTCGGCCTGGGCTGGATTATTATTCATTATCTGCTCGGTGCAGATGCGATTCAAGGCGCAATTCCGCTCTATTCCTTCGTCTTCCTGGTAGCGCTGGGCGAGGATTATAACATCTTCATGATCTCGAATATCTGGAAAAAGCGTAAAACTATGCCGCTGAAGCAGGCCATCGCCGAAGGTGTGAACGAAACCGGATCGGTAATCACCTCCGCCGGACTCATTCTGGCTGGTACCTTCGCCGTATTGGCGAGTCTGCCGATTCAGGTGCTGGTGCAATTCGGCATCATCACCGCGATTGGTGTGCTGCTCGATACCTTCGTGGTCCGGCCGTTCCTGGTTCCGGCCATCACCGTGCTTCTGGGCCGCCGGGCCTTCTGGCCGGGCAAGCATCAGGACATGAGCGAGTCTCCGGCAGCAGGCCGCGAATAACCGGGTTGTGAACTACAGAAGCAACAACAGGGATGCCCCGTCAAGCCTTAAAGGCTGCGGGGCATCCCTGTTGTGTATATGCGTATAACGGCTAGATTCAGTTACCGGAAGTTCGGCTGAGTACCAGCTCATACTTGTCGAGTGAGGCGCCGATAATGGCTTCATTCCGGCCGGCCCCGCGGTGCGAATCGCGGAAGGCGGGACTGGACGTCCAGCCGCTCAGCGCTTCCTCGCTCTCCCAGACAGTACAGATCTTCAGTTCCTCCACGCCTTCTTTGGGCGCGCCCTGCCAGACCTCCATGCGGATAAATCCGGGCATGCTCTGCACTCCATTGTCTGCGCCGAAACGCGAGGCGAGTGCTTCCCCATGTCCTTCTTTGATCTTAATCGTGTTGGTGACTACCAGCATGCCAAGTCCTCCTCATAGGGTGTGGGTGAAATCTGCCTTAGTTATTGCGGATTGGTCGTCCAGATGCCAGCGGTCTTCAGGAAGACGCGGTCTGGAAGCTTCAGGGCAGCGAGCGTCAGCTCGGCCACATCCTCGGGCTGCATCATCCGGTCTTCATCGCCGATCTTCAAGCCGGCACCGGTGGCCAGACCTGTGTTGACGGTGCTGGGGGTCAGTGCCACGACACGGATATTATGCTTGCGGACCTCCATCGCCAGCGCTTCCGTCATACCCATCAGAGCAAACTTGGAAGCACAATAGGCTGAGCCTGTAGCGAAGCCGCGTTCTCCTGCTGTAGAAGAGATATTAATGATGTTGCCGCTGGAACGCTCAATCATAGCAGGCAGTGCCGCACGGGTTACATAATAAGTGCCGAACAGATTGATCTGCATATGGCGCTCCCAGTCAGCGGGGTCCATCTCCAGGAAAGTGCCAAACTGGGCAATCCCGGCATTGTTGATAAGCGCGTCGAACGGGCCAAGGTCATTCTGCAGGGCGACAACAGCCCGCTCTGCTTCTTCACGCACCGCGATATCAGCTACAGCAATGCTGACCTTGATGTCATATACCTCAGTCAATGCCGATTTCAGTGCCTCCAGATCTGCTGAAGTTCTGGAGATAAGCCCCAGGTTGGCGCCTTCTTTAGCGAGTGCCATCGCGAGTGCTTTGCCGATGCCTTTACCTGCACCTGTAATTACAATACTGGTTCCTCTTAAATCCATAACCTGTCGTCACGCTCCTTAAGATAGGAAATTCTATATATTGGATGAACATAAGGCTATTATACCTGAGCGGACAGAGACAATCACGCCGGGACAGGCGGAGAGGGACAAGACAGTTCATTCTAATTGAATGTCTCTGTACACTGCTGTATAGGAAGCAGGCTCACTGCTTGGCTGTGAGGTTCTTAAGCGGCACTGTGGCCGGTCCTTCGAGCACATCGCCCTCATAAGAGAAGCGGGAGCCGTGGCACGGGCAATCCCAGGAGCGTTCCCCGTCATTCCACTCGCATTCACAGCCCATATGTGTGCAGGTTCTGTCCACGAGATGCAGCTTGCCCTCAGGGTCGCGGTAGCCGCCAACCCGTTTGCCGTCATGGAAAACAACGGCCCCTTCGTCCGGCGCAAGCTCGTCTGTTTTTTTATGGATAATCTCCACTTTTCCGGCTACAAGCTCTTTGGCGACCGAGAAGTTCTGCACGATGAAATTTTTGATGCCCGGATTAGCCTTGAAGCGTGTCGGAACGTACAGCTCCTTATAAGGGTTGCTGCTTCCCATAATTCCATCTGCAATCATGCGTGCAGCCAGCGTTCCGCTGGTCATGCCCCACTTGGCGAAGCCTGTGGCAATATAGACTTCTTCATCCTCCGCCCGCTTGCCGATGTAGGGGACCCGGTCCAGGGTAATCAGATCCTGCGCCGACCAGCGGAAGGGAATGCTGCGGATGCCGAGCAATTCTCCCGCAAACTTCTCCAGATTCTCATAGTGGCCGAAGGTGCAGATGCCCTGTCCGGTCTTGTGGTTATTACCGCCGACGATAACCAGTTTCCGCCCGTCCCATTCCACCGCGCGCAGCGAGCGGGTAGGTTCACTGGCACTCAGGTACATGCCGCCCTCATAATCTGCTTCCGGCTCAATAGCCAGACAATAGGACCGCTCCGCGTGCAGCCGCGAGAAATAGAGGGAGCCTCCATCATAGAATGGAAAATGGGAGGCGGACACGGCATGGCGGCATTTAATTTTGAACTTCTCCCCTTCGGTATAGAGAGTGAGATGCCCGTCCGTATCGACCTTTTCGCCGATCATCGTATGCTCGTATACCGTGCCGCCGTTGTCCAGCACGACCTGCAGCAGCCCTTTCAGGTACTCCAGCGGATGAAAACGGGCTTGTCCGGGCAGCCTGATCGCACCGCCGGCTCTCAGTGGCAGCGAAACCTGGTCCAGCCATTCTCCGGGCAGTCCAAGCTTGCGGTAGGCCTCGAATTCAGCAGCCAGCTGCTTGAGCGTCTTCTCATCTCCCATATCGGCATACAGATAAGCAGCTTCCCGCGTCAACCCGCAGGACAGCCCCAGTTCTTCAGCCGTAGCGATCATCCATTCCAGCGCTTCACTGTTTGACTGGAAATAGAGCCGGGCCTGTTCTTCCCCAAAGTGCTTCAGCAGATCACTGTAGATCATTCCGTGCTGGGCGGTGATCTTGGCGCTGGTGAAGCCGGTGGTGCCGCCGAGGATCTCTCCGGCTTCGAGCAGAGAGACCTTATACCCGGCCTTGGACAGTAAATAAGCTGTCGTAATGCCGGTAATGCCTGCTCCGACAATAGCTACATCTGTGACATGATCTTCCGCAAGCTCCGGAAAAGAGGGCAGCTCCGTGCTGCCCCTCCATAATGATTCCGGAAATTGCGGAAGACCTTGCGAGCGGTGATCCTGTGAATTCATGAGTTGATCCCTCCATTAGTCATTATTCATTTCATTTATTACCACACTTCCGGTAAAAGAAACGCCTTAGCCCGGCTGAAGGTGCATGAAAAGAGGGCGACAGTGCCAAAATAAGGGGAAGTCCCCGGAAATTCGGGCCTGGAGGGAGAAAGATCCATGTCAGGACAAATGCATAAGCAGGGAGTGACCCTCGAATGGATCAGGGAACAGCTGAGCGGCTTCGGTGACCTTGAGGACAAGATCATGGCCGTTCCCTCTGGAGAGGTCAGCCTGCTGTATATCAAGAGTGTTACGGATGGACAGACCATCAGCCGGAATGTGGTTGCGCCGTTCTACGAGATGGGCGATCCGGCAGCTTACTACAGCTACATTGCGGATTACCCCGGAAGTGAGGAGGTTACAGAGGGGAAGCGCGCGCTGGACCTTCTGCTTAGCGGTTATGCCTGTATAGGCCAGGCTGGCCGGTTCTGCTTCTTCGATGCGCTCAAGGCTGAGGTTAGCGGTGTTAAAGAAACGATAACCGAGAGTATCAGCCAAGGCCCGTCAGATGCGCTGGGCGAGAGTCTGGCGGTTAATCTGAACCTGATCCGGCGGCGTTATCAATCCTCGTCACTGAAGATGGAGTTCACCATCATCGGCAACGTGTCCAAGACCAAGGTGGCTATACTCTATGACGAGAGCAGAGTGAATCACAATGTCCTGGCCGAATTAAAAGAGAAGCTGGACTCTCTTAAGCTGGATGTTCTGCAGGCTGCCGGTGAGCTGGAGAAATATATCAGCAGCGACAAGCTGCGCATTTTCCCCAAAACGATTGTTACGGAGCGCCCGGACCGGGTGGTGTTCAATTTGGCTGAAGGCAAGGTCGCTGTAATGCTGGACACTACCGGATACGCGATTGTGCTCCCGTCTATTTTCAATGATTTCTTCACAGCTATGGATGATAAAATCCATCTTCCCTTTGTTGGACGTTTCTTAAAGCTGCTGCGCATTCTCGGTGTGGCCATGACACTGTGGCTGCCTGCCCTGTACATTGCTTTCACCTCCTATAATCCGGAGATTGTGCGCGTGCAGATTGCCCTGCTGATTGGGGGAAGCCGTGCTACGGTGCCTTATCCTTCTTTTGTCGAGGTCATTCTTATGATGATCATGATGGAATTTCTGACCGAAGCGAGCTTGCGGCTGCCCCGGGCTATTGGTCCGACGGCCACTACGGTTGGCGGTCTGATTCTGGGCCAAGCCGCTACTGCGGCAGGACTGATCGGCAACATTATGATTATTCTGGTTTCCGTTGTGGCGATATCCAATTTCCTGATTCCGCTGAATATGATGAGCTTCTCCATCCGTGTGCTGAAATATTTCTTCGTCATAGCTGCGGCAGTGCTCGGTCTTGTCGGTGTTGTCATCTGCCTGGTGGGCTTCACCATGTATTTATGCAGCCAGCGCAGCTTCGGCCAGCCGTATTTCAAGATGTTTTTCCTCGATACGCTGGGAACGGCCCTGAGGAAGAAAAGCGGTGGGGAGTGATGGCTAAGAGCCGCTATTTCTATTGTCTTTTTCTCATGAATACCCTGATCAACATCATTAATTTCGCCCCCCGGGAGCTGATCGATGCCCGCTTTGACGGGGCGCAGTCCTCCATTCTGGTTGCGGTGGTTACGGGCACCCTGTTTATCTACCTGTTCACCAAAGTCATCAATAAATTCCCCGGACAGGGACTGCCGGAAATCTTCGGGTCGGCCTTGCCGAAGCAGCTGGCTGCTCCGCTGATTTTTGTATATGCGGTTCTCTGGTATATGGCCGGGGCGCTGATCCTGCTGTCCTTTGTGGACATTACGCTGCGTTTTATCAGCCCGGATACAGGGCCGTATGCAATATTACTCGGCTTCCTGGCCGTTGTCTGCCTGTGTTCCCGGATAGACTCGCTGTCATTGCTCTACGGACTGGAGCTTACGCTGGGGATTACCCTGCCTTTAATTCTGTATACAACAGTCAAGGCGATTATTAACCCGGATTTCAGCTGGGATGCCGTGCTACAGGTGATGACTCACTCTCTGCATGCCCCGGATATGAACAGTATTGCGGCCGCAACATTTACCTTCAGCGGTTATATCAATCTGGCGGTATTCAACCGGGTATTTCATGGACTGAAGCTGAGGCATATATGGATTCTAAGTCTGGAAGGTTTTCTGGTGCTTGCCATATGCTTTTTTGTGCCGATCGGATATCACGGGACCGTTGGCGTTGATCGGCATGTGTATACGTGGTTTACAACGGCAGACAGCATCCGCATCGAAGCCTTCTTGATCGAACGCATGCTGTATATCTTCTATTTCGCCTACATTACATTATCTCTGGTCAGCGCCATTATCCAGTGGCATGTCAGCAAAGAGCTGCTGCTCAGTCTGTTGCCCTCCACGGCTAAGAAGCCTAAGAAAAAACTGCGTCAGGAGATCGTTATCCTGGTCCTGTTTGCTGCCGGAGCCTTCGCCCTTATGCGTATGGATCAATACGACCTTAATTTGCTTGGGGTATTCCTGCTGCATATCCGCTGGTACGGGGAGCTGCTGCTGATTCTCCTGCTGTTCTGGTGCTACTGGATTGTAAGGAGGCGGAGGGGATGAGAACAAAAAGGAGTGCAGTCTGCCTTCTGCTGTTGCTGATGTGCATGACAGTGACAGGCTGCAATTTCAAAGATATCGACCGGAGAATATTTGTGGTCGCCATCGGGATCGATCCCGGCAAGGTGGAAGGAACATTCAAGGTGAGCCTGAAGCTGGCAATCCCGCAAGGGGATGTTACCAAGATCGATGAGAAGATGCAGATCCTTACCGAAGAATCGGAGAGTATCTCCGAGGCACTGCGCAGAATGAAGTCCAAAGTGGAGAAGGAGCTGGACTATGTCCACTGCAAGTCGCTGATCCTGGGTGAACAAATCGCTGCCAAAGACATCAGGCATGTGATGGACTGGGCGGTGCGGCGCAGAGATATCCAGCTGATCCTGAATTTTGCCATCGGAAGGCCGGGGGCGCTGGAAGTACTGCAGGTGAAGCCGCCGTCCGAGCGAATCCCGTCCAACTCGCTGATTCTGGCGATGAACGGACAAGGCACAGAGTCGCCCTTTATCTCCAGAGTGTTCTCCTATCAGCTGATGCGGAGTATTTATGAGAATGGTATCGATCCAATTCTGCCTATTATTGAAGCGCAGGGGGAAGAGCAGTTCCTAATCGATAAGATTGCCTTGCTGGATAAGAATAAAATTAAGCTTGTTCTCACGCCTGACGAGACCAGACTGTTCAATCTGCTGTCCCGGTCCAATCTGCGGACGAACTTTCCGGCTCACATAGGCGGCGGGATGTACCAGTACTATACAGAGAGCAGCTCCTCCAGCTACCGGATCGTGACGCAGCAGGAGGATAACCCGTACATCCGGTACAACATTAAGATCCGGGCAATTCTGGAGGAAAATAGTACTGAGGATATGGTAACTCACCACATGCTGAAGGAGATCGGGGAGTCAGGAGCAGCGGAACTCAGCAAGGCAGTTACAGCATTGCTGATCAGAATCCGGGACAGCGGGATGGACCCTATGGGCTGGGGGCTGCATTACGGGGCCCGGCACTGGAATAATGACACAGAAATGGCGGTATGGGAGAGGCTCTATCCCCGGCTGAAATTTCAGGTTAAGACGGATGTGGATGTGAAATACTCGGGAATGATCAAATAGAGTCCTGCCCGGATTGACGCTTCCGGCACTAGGACTTATACTTGATCTAAAAACAAGTTAGAGGATGATAAAGATGAGAACGCTGAACTTAACCTCTCAACGTCAGGCCGTGTATGATATCGTCCGTAATTCCCATGACCATCCTACTGCTGCAGAAGTAATGAACCGTCTTGTAGAGCAGGGGCATAACCTGGCCTATGGGACTGTCTATAATTCGCTGCGGTATCTTTCGGATAAACAAATGATCCGTGAACTGAAGCTCGGAGAGGCGGCCAGCAGATATGATGCCCGTCTGGACGACCATCAGCATATTATCTGTGAAATCTGCGGCGCAGTGGATGAAGTGATGAGTCAGGTTCCGCAGGCGTGGATTGATACGGTAGCGGAGGATACGGGTTATTCCATTACCCATACACATGTTGTATTTGGAGGCGTATGTCCAGCCTGCCGGAATAAGAATTCGCACTAGAAAAAAGAATAAATATAACAAAAGACCGTTTTCATAAAAACGGTTTTTTGCTGTGTATATATGAAAATTATTAAGCAACATAGGAGAATTATAATGAATTCCCGGAGAAAAGAGGATTTCCAGGGGCGATATTTAATTATATATTGAGGCTGCAGATTTATCGTGCTTAAGACCCATAAAGAAAGAGAGAGTGAGCCCATCATATGAATAAAAAGGCGCGTCTGACCATCCGCACGAAGCTAATTCTTACATATTTGCTTGTTTTGCTTGTACCCAGCATCATTATAGGCTGGCAGACCTATCAATCGGCCAGCAGTAAAGTTGGGGAGCAGCTCACCCAAAATGCCACGGAAAGTGTAGTGGCGGTTAACGAAATTATCGATGCAAACATTCAATCCAAAATTGATGATATTAACTACTTCGCTGCGCAGCTCACGGCGGATTCTATTAACAATGAAGCGGCGGGGGCGGGGGCGCCTGCACTGGAGGCCAGACTTAAGGAGTATGCCAAACTGCATTCCGATGTGCTTGATATTTATGCCGGAACCAGTAAAGGCAAGGGCATCCGTGCGGCTGATATCCAGCTGCCGGACGGCTATGACCCGCGCAAGGAGAACGCTTATATCAATGCGCTTAAGCATGGCAGCGGGATTGTGATCTCACCGGTATTCCAGACGGTAAATAATGAGTCGGCTATTGCCATTTCAGCAGTGCTGGAAGGCGGGAACGGGGTAGTGGGTCTGGATCTGAACCTGTCTTCGCTGGCCGATCTGACAGATATCAAGGTAGGCGAGGAAGGTTATATTCTGATTATCGACAGCAGCAAGAAATTCCTGGTTCACCCGACCGAAGCTATTGGCGAGGAGTCCTCACTTGATTTCGTGAAGCAAATGTTCGAAAGTGAGAGCGGCAGCTTCGATTATGACTATAAGGATTCCTCCAAGAAGATGACCTTCATGGTGAATGAGCTGACGGGCTGGAGAATCGGGGGGACCATCAGCAAGAATGAGATTACCCGTGCGACAAGTGATATCCGGGAGACGGTATTAATTGTAATCTCTGTTTCTGTATTGCTGGCGCTGGTGCTTATCTACTTCAATGTCTCGTCGATCCTGAAGCCGCTGATGCGGCTGCGCAGAGCGACAGAGCTAATCGCCGGGGGCGACCTGTCACAGGATATCGGGGACTTCCGCAGAGATGAGATTGGCCTGCTGGCTGAGAATTTCCGCCTGATGGTCGGCAATCTGCGGCAGATGATTACCGGTGTACAGGAGATGACCGACAATGTCTCCTCATCCGCCGAGGAACTGACAGCGGGGGCTGAGCAGACTACCAAAGCGATAGAGCATGTTACGATAGCGATCCAGGAGGTAGCTGCCGGAACAGAGCGCCAGGTTAACAGTGTCAATAAAGGAATGATAAGTACGGCTGCCACTACAAGCGAGGTAGAGCATATTTCCGGATTCATGGAGCAGGTATCGGCGATGATGGACAAGACCTCGCTCTCCGCTTCAGAGGGGAATGAATCTGTAATCAGCGTAGTCGATAAGATCAACGGGATTCATGAAACGGTAGAGGAGCTGGGCGGGGTCATTGATAAGCTTAATGAGCGGACCGGACAGATCCAGGGGATTGTCGGTGTAATTACCGGGATCTCGCGGCAGACCAATCTGCTGGCGCTGAATGCTTCCATTGAAGCGGCCAGAGCAGGCGAGCAGGGCCGCGGTTTCGCGGTTGTCGCCTCAGAGGTGCGCAAGCTGGCTGAAGAATCAGAGAAGTCGGCAAGAATGATCTCCGAACAGATTACTTCCATTAATGCGGAGATGATCCAGGCTACAGCTACCATGGAGTATGCGAAGAACCGGGTATCCGAAGGTATTATGGCGGTCGATACGACCGGACGCTCCTTCTCACGGATCCGCAGGGCGGTTAAAGGGGCGGCGGAGAAGATTGAAGCGATGAATGGGGCAGTGCATACGCTGACGGCAGAAGCGGATAGTATGGAGAAGGCCATCGGAGAGATCCGAGGGATCACCCAGGAGGCGGCAGGCAATACCGAAACCATCTCTGCTGCTGCCCAGCAGCAGCTGGCATCGGTGGAAGAGATCGCTTCTTCCTCGGCAGATCTGAGCCATCTTGCCGATGAACTGCAGCGGCTGGTCGGCAAATTCAAATTATATCCGGGAAATCAGGCTCCGGGTGCAGCGGATACCGTCCGGCAGAGTAGCGGTAGTTCCGGAGACCAGCGGAATTCCTGAAGCAGAAAGTGCGCGGCGGTCTTCCCTTTTACCTCCTTTTGCAAGTATACTGATAAGCAATAATATGGGGTGACGAAGGAGAGAAGCATTCATGGCAGAGCAATTGAAGGGCATTACCATTGCCCTGGCGGGTCCGCGCAAGGCGGAAGAAATGGCCAAGCTGATACAGAATATGGGTGGGACAGCGCTGCACCGTCCGGCCCAGGGGACTTCATTTCTGGATGATGCTGCACTGCGTGACGGGCTGACGGCCTGGACAGACCAGCCGCCGGACCTGGCAGTTCTGACGACCGGAATGGGACTCGACGCATTATTCGAGATGGCCGCGAAGCTGGAGCTTGCGGACCGCTTCCTGGAAGTTCTCTTCGCTTCACCTATTGCTGCGCGCGGCTATAAGACAGTCAATGCCTTGAAGAAGCGGGGGCTGGAGCCCGTGGTGCGCGACGATGACGGCAGCACCAAAGGGCTGATCCGCGGTTTGCAGGATTGGGATTTGCAGGGCAAGCGGGTCAGACTGCAGCTGCACGGAGAGTCTGCCCCGCATCTGGTCCAGTGGCTGGAGCAGGCGGGAGCAGAGGTCAGCTGGGTGCAGCCGTACCGGTACACGCAGCCGGAGCCGGGAGCGCTGGCTCTGCTGCTGGCGGATATTACAGAAGGCCGGGTGAACGCGGTAGCCTTCACAAGTGCTCCGCAATTCCGTTTCCTGGCGCAGTATGCGCGGGAGCAGGGCAGGCTGGAAGAACTCGTTCAGGCTTTGGAGGATAAAGTGCTGGCTGTATCTGTCGGCCGGCTTACCTCCGAAGCCCTCAAGGAAGAGGGCGTGAAACGGATCATTATGCCGGAGCATGAACGGATGGGCAGCATGTTCGTAGAGCTGGGCCGCTATATCGCGGCTTCCCGGTAACCGGTAGCACCAGCCGGGCTGCACAGGCACCCATAGCAGGAATTCCCGTCCGGTACAGGACGGGAATTCTTTTTGGACAACCCGGATTAGCGTTTTCTTACTATAAAAGCAGCCGATTCGATGGACATCCGGGGCTGTTTTACTTAGAATAATAGGCAACGTTCCACCACAAAGATAAAGAAATAAGGAGGAGGAGACCCATGGATAAGAGAAAATGCCTGTTACTTGGCGATTATACCCACCCGCGGTTTCACCCGCTGCAAGGCGTAGACAAGCAGGTCAGCGAGATTCTGAATGATCTTCTGACCGTACAGTGCTCGGAGAATAAAAAGCTGCTGTTAAGCGAGCATTTGGCAGGATATGATCTCTGCATTGCATATAACGAATTATGGAACGAAACCGTATCTCCCCAGCAGACGGCGGGTTTGCTGAGTTATGTAAGCGGGGGCGGCGGCCTGATTGTCCTGCATACCGGTGTTTCGCTGGCGAAGCGGTATGAGCTGGCACATCTGATCGGCGGCAGATTCACCGGACATCCTCCCTATGCACCGCTGAATTTCAAGGTGCGGGAACATGATATTACCGAAGGCATTGAGGATTTCCAGCTCGATGAAGAGCCGTACCGTTTCGAATTCGACCCCTTCACCGATAAGAAGATTCTGCTTGAATATGAAGCGGACGGGGAAATGCTGCCTGCGGCCTGGTGCCACAGCTACGGTCAGGGACGGGTTGTCTATCTGATGCCCGGCCATCATGAGCCGTCGTTCCGTCATCCGGCAGTCCGCCAGCTGATTCTGGGCGCAGCCACTTGGGCGGCACGGATTCCCAGATAAACCCGGACTTTTGTGAAAGACAGTATATATTTTGGGGTCCCCGCAAAGTACCTGAGTAATCATCGAAGATTTGGCCCCACTTTGTGGGGTTATTTTGTGAATTGGCCCGCTAAGGGGTATACTCTAACCATAACTGGAATCTTTGGGAGGGAAGTACCATGAGTGATTTGTTCAAGAAAGCAATCTCTTTAGGAGTGGGCCTCACCATTGTCAGCAAGGAAAAGGTTGAAAAGGTCGTAGATGAACTCGTCAAGCGGGGCGAGCTTGCGCCATCGGAATCCAAGGCACTGGTTGACCGGCTGGTGGAGCGCGGTGAAGAAGAACGCGGTACCTTCAAAGCAGCTGTACATGAGCAGGTTCAGAAGGTGCTGAAGGAGCTCAAGGTGCCTGTTCAAGGAGACATTGCCGGACTGGAATCGCGCATTGCTGTGCTTGAACGCCGCGTGGCCGAGCTGGAGGGCAATACGGCTCCCCGCACCCAGGAGGATGTCGTGCCGGAAACGCATACGGAATAAATGGCAGTCCGCATAAGACATGCCGGCCGTTACCGGGCAATAGCCATGGCGCTGATGCGTCATGGCTTCGGCTATATGGTGGAGGAACTGGGCCTCTATCATCTCCTGTCCCTTCCGCGCCGGATTATTACGCAGGAGGTTCACGAAAGCGTAACACTCGGGGAGCGGATCCGCCGGGTGCTGGAGGATCTGGGGCCAACGTTTGTCAAATTGGGCCAGCTCGCCAGTACACGTTCCGATCTGCTGCCGGATTCAATTATACAGGAGCTTATTAAGCTGCAGGACAATGTGCCGCCGTTCTCGGCCGAGACGGCCCGCAATATTATCGAGCAGGAACTCGATCAGCATATGGACGCGGTCTTTGAGTACTTCGAGAACAACCCGCTTGCTGCGGCTTCCATCGGTCAGGTGCACCGGGCGGTGCTGCACGGCGGCCAGAGTGTAGCGGTCAAGATTCAGCGTCCCGGCGTCATGCGGACCATGAGTCGGGATCTTGAGATTCTGCTGGATCTAAGCGTCCTGGCTGAGCGGAAGATGGACTGGGCCAAGCAATACGGATTAACCCGGATGGTCGAGGAGTTCTCCCGCGCCCTGATGGCCGAGCTTGATTATGCCCAGGAAGGGCGCAATGCCGAACGTATAGCCGGGCATCTGACTGCCCAGGATAATGTATATATACCGGCCATCTATTGGGATTTCAGCTCGACACGGGTGCTGACGATGGAATACGTGGACGGAATTACGCTGAACCGCAGGGATGAGCTGCTGAACAAGGGCGTCAAGCTCAAGACTATTGCCCAGCAGCTTGTAGAGATGATGCTGAACCAGATTTTCATCCATGGCTTCTTTCATGCCGATCCGCATCCGGGCAATGTCATGGTGCTGGAGGACGGCAAGCTGGCTCTGATTGATTTCGGGATGGTCGGTCGGCTGAGCGAGGAAATGAAGGACGGGCTGTCCGCACTCGTGATCGCACTGATGCGCAAGAACACCGATTCGATGGTACGGGCCATTCTGCGGCTGGGTGTGATTCCGGAGGATGCCGACCGGATGGCGCTGCATGATGATATGGACCGGCTGCGGGAGCAGTATTATGATATCCCGTTCAAGCAGGTCAGCATCGGCAAGGCGCTGAATGATCTGTTCGGCATTGCCCGCAAGCACCGGCTGGTTATTCCGCCGGATCTCGCGATGCTGGGCAAGACGATGCTGACGCTGGAGGGCATGGTCGCCAGCCTCGACCCGGCCTTCAGCATAGTGCAGATGGCCGAGCCGTTCGGCAGGCAGCTGGTGAAGCAGCGCTTCAGCGGAAGCCGGCTGCAGCGCAAGCTGCTCGGCGGAGTAGCCGATCTTGCCGAGAGTCTGGTGGAGCTTCCTGCCCAGGCCCGGCAACTCTCCGCACTGCTCAGCAAGGGGAAGCTCAAGGTGGAGATTGGGGTACCTGAGCTCCAGAATCTGGAGCACAAGTTCAGCCGGGTCGGCAACCGGCTCTCCTTCAGTATCGTACTGCTGGCCTTCAGCATTATTATGGCCGGTCTGATTGTTGCTTCCTCTCTGCGCGGTGAGCCTTCGCTGCTCTGGGATTTCCCCATCGTGGAGATCGGCTCCGTCATCGCTATGCTGATGATTATATGGCTGCTGTTCTCGATATTCAAATCAGGAAGATTCTAGCGGGATAAGTCCCGGGAAATAATTATTCTTCCGCAGATGCACACAAGCGGCGCGAAATCAAGTACAATATATAAAGATAACTTGCCCAAAATTAAAGTGTAATGGAACGCAAATGGAGTGCCGTCTGAATGTCCGGTGGATCGCTGCTGCCCCAGAAACCGAACTTCGACTGCAGCCTTGCGGGCCAGTGGAACGGAAGGGCTCCGGCAACGGGGTTCTTCCGCTTTTGTTTGATACGGATACCTGAGAGCGATATCTGGACTGGCTGTCCTGGCACAGCACACTATGCAGGACGGTGCAGCCGTTGCCGCCTGATAACGGGCTTATGCCGCAGGCCAAGCCTTGTGAATGCGTACATTACTCCGATAAATGGATGAATATAAGTTATGAAGTGAAAACTTAGGGAAAATAGTGAGGTGGAGCAATTGCCGGGTTTTAAAGAATTAGGAGTTTCAGAAGTACTAAACGATCTGCTCAAGGGGCAGGGAATCGTGAAGCCGACGCCGGTGCAGGAAGAGGCGATTCCGCCGCTGGTAGAGGGTCTCGATGTTATCGCCCGTGCCAAGACGGGAACAGGGAAGACACTGGCTTTCCTGCTGCCGATTATGGACAAAATCCGGGTAGAGGCGGCTTATCCGCAGGCGCTTATTCTCGCGCCGACGCGTGAACTTGCGCTGCAGATTACCGAAGAAGCGCGCAAGCTGGCGCGCCATACGGGAGTGAAGATTCTGGCAGTCTATGGCGGACAGGATGTGGAGAAACAGCTCCGCAAGCTGGAAGGCGGCAGACATCTGATTATCGGAACGCCGGGACGGCTGCTGGATCACCTGCGCCGGGAGACGCTGGACTTAGGCGGCGTGAAGATGCTGGTGCTGGATGAAGCGGACCAGATGCTGCACATGGGCTTCCTGGAAGATGTAGAGACGATCATTACGGCTGTGCCTTACCGCCGCCAGACGATGCTGTTCTCTGCAACAATGCCGGACCCGATCAAACGACTGGCTGCGAATTATATGAAAGAACCGCTTGATATCATTATCAAAAGCGGCTCCCCGATTCCGCTGGACAATATCCGCCAGCAGGTGGTGGAATGCTCTGACCGCAATAAGGAAGAAGCGCTGATCTCCCTGATCGAGCGGGACCGCCCGTACCTGGCGATCATCTTCTGCCGGACCAAACGCCGGGCCATCAAGCTGAACGAAGCGCTGCAGGCAGCCGGGTATGACTGCGATGAATTACACGGCGACTTGTCGCAGGGCAAACGCGAAGCGGTCATGAAGCGGTTCCGCGATGCCAAGCTGCAGCTGCTGGTTGCTACGGATGTGGCAGCCCGCGGGCTTGATGTGGAGGGCATTACCCACATCTTCAACTACGATCTTCCGCTGGATGCGGACAGCTATATTCACCGGATCGGCCGCACGGGCCGCGCCGGAGGCAAAGGCCTTGCGATCACGTTCTCTTCGCCGCGTGAGCGCGCCGGGCTCGAACTGATCGAGCACGGCATCTCCCAGCGGCTGGACCGCCGCCGGTACGAGAAGGATGAATTCGGCGTTGGCGAATTCACCTCTGTGCAAGGCGGCGGCTCGCCGCGCGGCGGGCGGCAGAGCGCAGCGCCTGAAGCGGCGCGTGCTGGACGCGGCGGCCGCGGGCAGGGCCGCAGCGGCGGTGCTCCGCGCGCGGAAGCCGCAGGCGCAGGGCGTCCGGGCGGACGCGGACGCGGCGGCAAGGAAGCAGGCGGCTGGGGTGCGCCTGCGGAAGGCGGAAGCCGCAGCCGTAAGGACGCGGCAGGCGGTGGCGGCAAGCGCAGCGCGTACAGCGCGGCTGCGGCTCCGCGGGGCGGCGACTCCGCCGGCAAGAGCGCGGCGAAGCCAAGACCGGGCGGCGGCTATGGCGCCTTCGCCAGCGGCGGCGACAGCAGCCCGGCTCCGGGTTATGCGGCTGGAGCGAATGCCGCAGGCGGACGCGGCGGCAATAAGGGCGGCGGCGCCAGAAGCGGCGGCCCGAGCAGCGGCTACAGCACCAATGTGTCCAGAGGCGCGGATGCCGGCGGATTCAGCTATGGTGCTTCGAAGGGCGCCGGCTCCGGTGCCGGGTACAACCCGGGCGGCGCGAAGTCGAGCCCGAAATTCCGGGCGCATGTAGCCCGAAGCAATGAAGGCGGCGGCTCAGGCGCGCCCGCTACCAAAGGCGGCGGCTCACGCGGCGGTTATAGCGCCGGCGGCGGCTCCAAGGGCGGCAAAGGCGGCTTCAGCTCGGGCGGACGCAGCAGCGGCGGAACCTCATCGCGCGGCGGACGCAGTGGCGGCTCCGGCGGCGGTTCACGCGGCGGACGCGGCTCATCCAGATAAAGGCGCTTTACATTCATAAGTGAAACTTGTTACCATAGGGCAGTTAGCGTATCGGCTAATTGTTCTATGGTAATATTTGTGTTAGGGGCTGCTGTGCATTTATCATCCCGGACTGAAACATTTCGGCCCTTCAGCCTGTCTAATAATGTAACTAAGCTTTTAGAAAGAATACAGAACTTCTAGGAGGAACGAAACCGCATATGTCCAGAACCACCAAGATTGTCATCTTGTTCATCGTTGTCATTGCTGTCGGCTGGGGAATCGGGAAGTATACTAGCCCTTCCGCTTCCCGGGAAGACGGAACAAATATAAATACAGGTACCGATCTCGGGGCCGGGCCGGGTACGGCGCCGGAGACTTCGGCACTGCCAAGCGCAGAGCCGGACGGCCAGGAGCAGGGCTCCGGCAACAATACGGGGACTGAGCCTACACCGGCTGTAACAGAGGCGCCTGCGGATTCAACGAGCGGGGAGAATAATGCGGCCGGGACTCCGGAACCAACGGACAAGCCTGCCCCTACGGATAAGCCCGCAGCTACGGATTCCGGCAGTAATGGTGATGCAGAGATGGTTGCCGCCGAACCGGAGAGCATCGCAGTTATGGTTAATAAGCAGTACAGACTGCCTGATAAATATAAGCCGGCCGATCTGGTCTACCCTGATGTGCCTTTTATATTCTCGGAGAAGATCGAGAAGCGGATGCTGCGGCGTGAAGCTGCCACGGCGCTGGAGGAGATGTTTGCCGGAGCGAAGAAGGACGGTATTTATCTGGCTGGTGTATCCGGCTACCGTTCGGAAGCGACCCAGAGAAGGCTGTTCAATAACTATGTAGCCCGGGACGGCGAAGAGAAAGCCCGTACCTACAGTGCGTTGCCCGGACACAGCGAGCATCAGACGGGTCTGGCGATTGATCTGTCCGGCAGTGACGGCAAATGTGCGGCCGAAAGCTGCTTTGCCGGTACGAAGGAAGCAGAATGGCTTGCGGATCATGCCGCTGAGTACGGATATATTATCCGGTTCCTCGAAGGCAAGCAGGCGATCACCGGATATATTTATGAGCCTTGGCATGTCCGGTATGTAGGCAAGGAGATCGCCGCGTCCGTATCGGAGAGAGGAATTACCCTCGAAGAATATTATGATGCCGTTCCGGTGTCGAATTAATGTGAAATCGATGTACAGCCGGCCCCGTGGTTCACGGGGTCTTTTGTGAATAGTTGGACCTCCGGGCGTCTGCTGTTGCCGTAGTTGCCACATTTACGTATTTGAGTATTTGCAGTATTTGCAGTATTTTCCGTGGTAATCGTTGGAATTCCTCGATTCATCAGCTATTTGTGGCAGAAACAGAGTAGCTTTATACAAACTTTTATACAAAATCCTGCCCAAAATACAACATTTCCCTCATTCTATCGGCGCAAATCCAGAAATGTTGTATAAAAGGCAGAATTTCACTGTGTTCAAGCGGCTTAGCAGAATTATTCTTGTATTTTCTACAACAATCCTCTCGAACACCCTGCTATCAAGGAATCAAAGTTGCAGAACGTACAACATTTACACCTACAGTGCTTCCTAAGATTCTCCATTCTGCCGGCAACGAATCAAGTTTATGGAATTGATGTATTCATCCAGTCCCACACAGCGGCTGAATGGTAGTTTGTAGGGTTGTTACTGTATTGCGTGCGGTTTATTCTTGTAGGGTTGTTGCTAAATTGCGGTTTATATAGTTGAATGGCTGAGCCTGACGTAAGCGGACTGAGAAGCGCTTATTTCTCCGTTAATCATCATATTGGCGCCGAAGCGGACTGAGATTCCGTTATCTTATGTATTTTTGCCTGAAATGAGGATCTGCGGACATATAAGGGATTGTGAGTCCGCTTGATCTGCAAATACGGCCGTTCTTCCCGAATAAGGGATTCTCAGTCCGCGTCACTGACAGCCCGGGCCATGAGAGTGCTGACAGGTTTCTGTCTGCGCAGGAAAGCGGTTGTGCCCACGGAATGAAGATCAATCATCCTCTATCCTTCGGCGGGCTTCGTTTGGTTCACCCGCGGGACCTCTGGTTAATTAGTGGGAAACCGCACACTAATAAATGGGAGGTGTTCTGTATGTCTGAACATAATCATGTGGTGAGCAAGGACGGAAGTGTGACGATGCACCGGGTGAACGATGCGCTGGACCGGATTGAGCCGGGGCAGAAGGAATTGATCCTGAATAATTTCGAGGATTTCAAAAGCTACTTGGGAAAGCGCATCCAACTGGCGCAGAAAATCGGGCTCAGCGATGAGCAGCTGGCTGTGGCTGCCGAGAAAATCGCCGATTATCTGGCGGCGTACGAAGAGCCCCGCAACAGTGAGGAGAAGCTGCTGCTGGAACTGTGGAAGGCCGGAAACAAAGAAGAGCGCCACCGGCTGGCGCATATGCTGGTGAAGATGGTACAGCATTAAGAAGCAGCAGACAACGGGTGCCGCCTTGAAGAGGCCAGTGCCCGTTGTTTCTGCATCTGCTGCCCCTCCTTCTGCCTTGTATCTGCCTATGGTCGGCAATGCAGACGGATGCTCAGATTGACTGATTCCGGGGATATATCCGGTGATATACCCGGTGATATAATGGACTGGACCAATATAGATGTTCCCGCCGAAGTTGAAAATTCAAACCCATTGGAGCTGCTCCTATATGAAATTAAGCATTCTGGATCAATCGCCGGTGTCTGAAGGGAGCACGCCTGCGGAGGCACTGGCCCAGACAGTATTGCTGGCCCGCGAAGCTGAGCGACTCGGGTATCACCGCTTCTGGGTTGCAGAGCATCACGCGGCGCCCGGACTGGCCGGCTCCAGTCCGGAGGTGCTGATGGCTCATCTGGCTGCAGTAACTTCGGAGATCCGCATCGGCTCAGGAGCTGTGCTGCTCCCGCATTACAGTGCTTACAAGGTCGCTGAGAACTTCCGCGTCCTGGAGGCCTTGTATCCCGGGCGGATCGATCTGGGTGTGGGCAGAGCAGCAGGCGGCGGTGCGCTGTCCGCCAGGGCGCTGCAGGATAACCGTGTGAATCCTGAGGATATAGACCGTTATGAGCAGCAGCTTAAGGAACTTATTGCTTATCTGCATGATGAGACTGGGGCTGCGGAACCTCCGCACCGCTATGCCGGACTGCAGGCTACACCTGCCGTGAGTACAGCGCCGGAAATCTGGCTGCTGGGTTCAAGCAGTGCCAGTGCGGCGCTCTCGGCCCGGCTGGGGACCGGGTATGCCTTCGCGCGGTTTATCAACGGGAACGGGGGAGCGGAAGCGGTGCGGGAGTATGCGGATAGCTTCGCCCCATCCCGTGCTGCTGCAACGCCACAATCGCTGGTGGCAGTTTTTGCCGTCTGTGCCGGGACCTCTGAGGAAGCGGACCGCCTGGCCGCCAGCATGGATCTGTCGCTGGTGCTGCTGGAGAAAGAGCATCTCTCCACCGCCACTCCTTCTGTAGAAACTGCTATGAATTATACATATACACCTTATGACAGGTTCTCCATTAAGGATAACCGTAAGCGGATGGTCGTAGGATCGCCGATTGAAGTCAGAGAGCAATTGCAGGCGCTGGCGGAAGAATATCGATGCGGGGAGCTGATGATTTCATCACATATTCACAGCTTTGAGGATAAGCTGACATCTCTCCGGCTTATTGCTGAAGCCTGCGGGCTGACGCGAAGAGGGTAGCTTTCCAGGGCCCGTTGAGAAATGAAGATGAAGGGCATAAAAGTACCTGAATCCGCCCAAAGTGGGCTGGCTGCGAACCTAAACGAGCCCACTGTATGCGAAAAACCGATTATAATGTGTCACTGAGAAGGTAGACGAGCCCACTGTATGCGAAAAAACGAGTACAATGTGTCACTGCGGAGGCTAACGAGCCCACTGTATGCGAAAAACCGAGTACAATGTGTCACAGCGGAGGCTAACGAGCCCAACGTATGCGAAAAACCGAGTACAATGTGTCACTGCGGGGGCAAACGAGCCCAATGTATGCGAAAAACCGAGTACAATGTGTCACAGCGGAGGCTAACGAGCCCAACGTATGCGAAAAACCGAGTACAATGTAGCCCCAAATGGGCTGCTCACTTAACGATTATCCCTGCAGCTGCCACCCGCACCGCATTCGGAGCCTGAAATTTTGTATCACGCTGCCAATAGGATAAAATAAAGATGAATGCTCGCAGTGATGCATAAGCTGCATAAGGGCATGGACTCTATAAGCCGCCAGGGTAAATACGAATATACAGCCGAAAGGAAGCGAAGCAGGATGTCGATCTATAGTTTTGCCGGAGTCACACCTTCGGGTACAGAAGTGCCGTTTAAGGACTATGAGGGCAAGGTGCTGCTGATCGCCAATACGGCCAGCAAGTGCGGGCTTACCCCGCAATACGGAGATTTACAGAAGCTGTACGAACAATACGGAGATCAAGGGCTTGTTGTGCTGGGATTCCCCTGCAACCAGTTTGCCGGCCAGGAGCCGGGTACAAGTGAGGAAGCGGAAGCCTTCTGCCAGATCAATTACGGCGTTACTTTCCCGGTGTTTGCCAAGGTAGATGTGAATGGGCCGGAGGCAAGCCTGCTGTTCCAATATTTGAAGGGCCAGCAGCCGGGTGACGGGGAGAGCAGCGATATCCAGTGGAACTTCACGAAGTTTCTGGTAGACCGCAGCGGCAATGTGGTGGCGCGTGTGGAGCCGAAGGAATCACCGGAGAGCATGAAGGACCTTATTGAATCGCTGCTGAAGTAAGTAAGGATAGCTGTCACAAAATAGTCCGCTCCCGGATTGGGGTGCACCCGCACCCTGTCCGGGAGTTTTTTTGATATCTAAGCAAGCGGTTTCTGCTTGACTGTAGAGACGGAAGTATCCCCAGTATGAAAATTATCCTTGAATCTTTTCAGAGACACTGTATCCTTTGAAGAGGAATGTTTCACTCATCTACGGAGATTGCATAAAGAATTATGGGATGCAGGATAATAACGGCAGGAGGGTTTCATAAAGGCATGAGGTTAATAACAGAGGTAGCATCGGCAGCAGGGATCAATGAAGAGCATCTGGAGTTGTACGGTAAATATAAAAGCAAACTGTCGCCGTCTCTGTGGGCGGAGCTGAAGCACAAACCGGACGGCAAGCTGGTCCTGGTTACGGCAGTTAACCCTACACCGGCGGGTGAAGGCAAAACCTTGACAACCATCGGATTAGCCCAGGCGCTGAATGCGGCGGGGATCAAGACGGTAGCGGCATTGCGTGAACCTTCGCTTGGACCCTGCCTGGGCATGAAGGGCGGCGCAACCGGCGGAGGCAAGGCGCAGATTGTTCCGGCAGACGAGATTAATCTGCATTTCACCGGGGATATCCATGCGGTGACCTCCGCGCATAACCTGCTCTCCGCGATGATCGATAATCATATTTTTCAGGGCAACGCCTTGAACCTGGACCCGCAGCGGATAGTATGGAAACGTGTGATGGATATGAATGACCGCAGTCTGCGGAATATAGTGACCGGTCTTGGCGACGGCAACGGGACGGTGCGGGAGAGCGGCTTCCAGATCACGACGGCGTCTGAGATTATGGCTGTGCTGTGCCTCTGCAATGACCTCGCGGATCTGAAGAAACGGCTGAGCCGGATGCTGGTTGGATATGACCAATTGGGACAGCCAATAACCGCGAAGGACATCGGAGCCGTTGAGGCGATGACTGCACTGCTCAAGGAAGCGGTCAAGCCTAATCTGGTGCAGACGCTTGAAGGCACGCCCGTGATTGTGCATGGCGGACCCTTTGCCAATATTGCCCACGGCTGCAGCAGTGTAATCGGAACCCGCTACGCCCTGAAGCTCGGAGACGTGGTAGTGACTGAAGCGGGCTTTGGCGCAGATCTTGGTGCTGAGAAGTTCATGGATATCAAATGCCGCCAGGCCGGCCTGACCCCTTCTGCCGCAGTGCTGGTGGTTACAGTGAAATCACTGAAATATAACGGAGGTGTCCGCAAGGAGGAACTGTATGCCGGCAACCGGGCAGCGCTGCTCTCCGGATTGTCCAATATGGAGCGCCATATTGAGAATCTCGGTAAATTCGGTGTGCCTGTACTCGTTGCCCTCAATCACTTTGAAGGGGATGCCCCGGCGGAGATTAACGAGGTGCTGGAGGCCTGCCGCCGGCTGGGTGTGCCTGCTGCGGTATCCAAGGTATGGGCTGAAGGAAGCGCAGGCGGGCAGGAACTGGCGCAGGAGCTGAAGAAGCTGCTGGACCGGGAAGAGGCCGTAAAGTTCGCGCCGCTGTATGAAGACAACCTGGACATTCCGTCCAAAATCAATAAAATCGTCACCGAAATCTACCATGGCGCAGAAGTGGCCTTCTCCCCGGCAGCCAAACGCAGTCTGGCTGTTATTGACAGGCTGGGCTTGCACCAGCTTCAGGTCTGTATGGCCAAAACGCCATATTCCTTCTCGGATCAGCCGAGGCTGCTTGGAGCACCGGAAGGCTTCACCATGGGTGTACGGGACATTACATTGTCCCTTGGCGCAGGATTTGCAGTGGTCATCACAGGGAACATTGTCACAATGCCGGGCCTACCCGCCAAACCGGCCGCAGAAGGGCTGCTGGTCGATGAAGATGGTGTGATCTCCGGTTTGGAATAAACGGTTTTTTGGCCGCATACAGGCGGCAGCCATCCATTAGATAGAGCCTCACTTGTTCCGCAGAAGGTTTGCGGTGTAGTGGGGCTTTTTTTGCTGCAAAGATTAGAATTTATACAGTTTCACACCCTAACGCTGCTTCCTGCTGCTTCCTGCTGCTGACAGACATAATGTCCTACTGGCGGGGAAAACTAATGCAAGAAGAAAAGAAATTCGTGCAGATAATTAAAAATTGAAATTGTGAACAATGTGAGAAAATTCACAAAAGTGCTTGTAATGTGATAAATATCACAATATAATCAGTGTATAAAGTGAAATTAATCACAACTACAGAGAAACAGGCTTGTAAATTGGAGGAGGAAGAAATCATGAAAGTAGCAGTCATTGGATGTACACACGCCGGAACCGCCGCAATTGTTAATACCGCACAGCTGTACCCGGATGCCCAGATTACGGTTTACGAGCGCAACGATAACATATCGTTCTTGTCTTGCGGCATTGCGCTTTACGTAGGGGGAGTCGTCAAGGACCCGCAGGGATTGTTCTATTCTTCCCCGGAACAGCTTGCAGCACTGGGTGTGCAAACGAAGATGCGCCATGAAGTGACGAATGTGGATACCGCCCGCAAAACATTGAAGGCCCGCAACCTCGCTACAGGTGAAGAATTTGAAGATACGTACGACAAGCTGATTATGACAACAGGCTCATGGCCGATTGTGCCTAAGCTGGAAGGTATAGAGCTGGAGGGGATTCTGCTCTCGAAGAATTATAATCACTCCAACACCATTATTGAACAAGCGCAGAAGGTGAAAAGAATTACAGTAGTCGGAGCCGGATATATCGGCGTTGAGCTGGTTGAAGCTTTTCAGATGAACGGCAAGGAAGTTACCCTGATCGACGGGGAAGACCGCATTCTGAGTAAATATCTCGATGAAGAATTCACGGCTCCGATTCAACAATCACTTGAAGAGCATGGCATCAAGCTTGCGCTTGGTGAGAAAGTCGCAGCATTCGCCGGAGAAAACGGCAAAGTGACCAAGGTCATTACAAGCAAGGGAGAGCATGAAACCGATCTGGTCATTCTCTGCATCGGCTTCCGTCCGAATACAGAGCTGCTCAAGGGTCAAGTCGATATGCTTCCGAACGGTGCGATTATGGTCAACGATTACATGCAGACCAGCCTGCCGGATGTATATGCCGCTGGTGACAGCTGTGCGATTCATTACAACCCGACCGGTAAACATGCCTATATTCCGCTCGCCACGAACGCTGTACGCATGGGGACACTGGTAGCCCGCAATCTGGTCTCGAATACGATTCCTTATATGGGTACGCAGGGAACATCAGGCATCAAGATTTATGAAGACAATATTGCCGGAACCGGACTTACCGAGGATGCCGCCAAAGCCGAAGGTATGGATGCTGAAAGTGTTATGCTGATTGACAACTACCGTCCGGAGTTTATGCCGACATTCGAGCAGGTTCAGGTAAAAGTCGTATTCGAACGTGCGACCCGCCGCATTCTTGGGGCACAGATTATGTCCAAGATGGATCTGACGCAGTCGATCAATACCGTATCGGTTTGTATTCAGAATAAAATGACCGTGGACCAGCTGGCCTTCATTGATTTCTTCTTCCAGCCGCACTACAACAAGCCTTGGAACTTCCTGAACACTGCAGGACTTCAGGCACTGCCCAAGACAGTTGCCGTTAAAGAACCAGTACACGTCTAATCCCGCCTGATTTCGCCGGGGCCCGTTAAGGGCTCCTTTTTTTTATGGTTTTAACTATTAATTCCGGGTCCGAATGAGAAAAATATTCCGCCGCCTAACCTTTTATGGTAAATTTGACATGTCAGTGAAAACTTTCACTTAGGTTTTCTGAGAGTGATTTTTATCACGTTAATGTGATTGTGATCACGTTACAATGGCATAAAGGAACAAATTTTAAGTAATTAGAAGGGGATAGGAATCATGGCTTATAACAAACCGCAGGGGATCGCCGAAGTAACGGTAGAGAACGGAGTCAAGAAAGCGCACAATCCGCTCAGCACTGTACTTATTCTTGGTTTCCTGGGAGGAGCGTTTATCGCGCTCGGATTTTTGCTGGATATTCGTGTCATTGCCGGTGCGCCTGCCGAGTGGGGGTCCATCGCTAACTTCATCGGAGCTGCGGTATTCCCGGTAGGGCTGATACTGGTGCTGCTTGCCGGAGGCGAGCTGCTGACAGGCAACATGATGGCGGTGCCGCTTGCTTTTATTGCGAAGAAGATTTCGTTCTGGGAAGTGATTAAGAACCTGGTGCTGATTACACTCAGCAACCTGGCAGGAGCCTTGTTCGTTGCTTATTTCTTCGGTCATGTCGTTGGCCTTACATCGGACGGGGTGTATCTGGAGAAGCTGGTGAGTATGGCTGAGCACAAGATTGATGCGACCTTCCTGCAGGCCTTTATCTCCGGGATCGGCTGTAACTGGCTCGTGGCGCTGGCAGTGTGGCTCTCCTATGGAGCAGATAATTTCAGCGGCAAAATCCTCGGTATCTGGTTCCCGACAATGGCGTTTGTAGCCATCGGCTTCCAGCACGTTGTAGCTAACATGTTCCTTATCCCTGCTGCCATCTTCGAAGGACATTTCACGTGGGCGCAGTATTTCGCCAACTTTGCCCCGGTATGGCTGGGCAATCTTACGGGCGGCGCGATCTTCGTCGCAGCGGCTTACTGGATGGCTTACCTGCGTAAGGAGCCGGCAGCTGTAACGGCTGTTGAAGGAATCTCCGCTGCAGGTGTGAAGAAACACGCTTAATTCAAAATCCGCCGGTGATGACCGGCATGTTCAATAGTTTGGCCCCAGCACTTCCTGGCTTCTCGGCACCCTGTTTTTGGGAATCGCAGAGAGAAAGGGAGTGTTTTTTGTTAGCCCGGCTCTGCCTGGAATAACTTCAGGGCAAAACAAAATTCGCCGTGCATATCCGACTCGGGGGAACGAAATCGGATTCACGGCGAATAAATAGGGAGTGTTTCATATGCACTATTACCCTGGCCTGCGGGGAACGAATCAGGTCATTTCCACCTATTTTCTTTACGTGCAGAAGCTGCAGTTATAGAATATAAATAGCACGGCAGGCGGGAAGTGATTGGGAATTTCGCAGCAGTGAATTCAATGATGCTATGCGATAAAGCGTTAACGCGAGAACTTGCCCGTCATCCTGTTTTCAGATGATACTGGATGGATTAATGACACCTATGTTACAGGGGATGAAAGACAAGTTATGAGATTTTTGCAGGCCTATCCGAAGGAAGTCAAAGTGTTCTTGATTGCCAGTCTCATTAATGCAACCGGCAGTGCGCTGATGTGGCCGCTGGTTACGATGTATGTATTTGATGAGCTGGGACGCAGTATGAAAGATGCGGGAATTGTTCTGCTGGTTCAATCCCTCGGGGGGATTGCCGGGCAATTGCTGGGCGGATCTTTGTATCACAAGGTAGGGGTAAACCGCCTGATTGTCGGAGCACTGGCTATGAACGCGCTGACCCTGTTTGCTCTTCCTTGGGCAAGCGGCAGCTGGAGTATATTCATTATAGTTATGGGCCTGATGGGGTTGTTCAACTCTCTGTCTCTACCGGCTATCCAGGCTTTTATCGGCTTCCGGTTCGCGGAGCAGCGCGGAGAGCTGTTCAATATCATCTATGTCTCGAACAATATCGGGGTAGCACTGGGAACCGCACTGAGCGGATTCCTGGGCAATTATATGCTGAGCTTTGTGCTGAACGGTGTGACTTCGGCAGTGTTTGCCGGATTCTTCTTTGTCTATCTGCGCAGGGTGGGGACAGCACCGTCGCCATCCCATGAGACAATACAGAAGAAACACCCGCAGGGCGAAGCGTCAGGCTGGAAGCTGCTGGGGCATACGCGGATTTATCTGTACATGGCTATTGGTTCGATGTTTCTGCTGATCGGCAATTCGATCTGGAATACCGGAGTATCGCCGTTTATTATTTCAGAAGGCTGGTCGAAGCAGTTATACGGCTTCCTCTGGACGCTGAACGGCGTACTTATCTTTGCCGCGCAGCCGCTGGTCAGTCTGATCAAACGCTGGTTCGCAGGGACTTCTACTGCGCAGATGACAGCAAGCGCCGTATTCTATCTGGGCGGGTATGCGGTTATACTGTTCATGCCGAGCTACCCGGGCATGCTGCTGGCGATGGTGCTGGCTACACTGGGTGAGATGCTGATCTCTCCGGCCATGCCATCCTTCATCTCGGAGCATGCCCAGCGCAGTGCGCCCTTCTATCTCGGGCTTAGCGGCGGTATCGGCGCGGTCGGCCGGGTTATCGGCCCGTATCTGATGGGGATTCAATTCGACAGAGGCGGCCTTGCGCCGACAGGCTGGCTGGCCTGCGGGATGGCGGTTCTGTCCGTGGGATTCTTCGCGGTCCATGCCTACGTTAACCGCGGGAGCGTGAAGCTCCGGGGTAATGCTGCATAAACGGCTGCGCTGTAACTAATCCTTTTATTATCTGCTTAGCAAGGCAAGGGGTGTAGAAGCTATGCAACAACTAAACAGGGATTCGGCTTTCACCATCCGTCCCTCTGAAATCAGGGATGCCCGTGAGCTGATCATTCTCGATAATATGATCTGGACAGAGGAGACAACACCCGGTCCGCTGATGTGGCGCTCCCGGGAGGATTATCTGCTGCATGCACCGCCCGGCTCCCAGCTTGTAGCCTTGCAGGACGGGGAGCTATGCGGGTATGTCGGCTTCGGCTGTCCCAGCGGAATGGAGAGCAACCGCCATGTATGCGAGGTTAATATTGCCGTACATCCGCGCTTCCAGCGCCTGGGTGTAGGCAGCCGGCTGATCGCAGAGATCAAGCGCCATGCCGCAGAGAATGGAATCCGTAAGCTGCGCCTGCGTGTGCTCTCCTGCAATACACCGGCACTCTCGTTCTACCGCAAATGCGGATTCGAGGAGGAGGGACGGCTGCGGGAGGAGTTCTATCTGGGCGGAAGATATGTAGATGAGGTATTCATGAGCTGCATGCTGGACTAGGAGGAATCAAGATGGAAGTCGTCTCACTTAATGTAGGCAAGCCGAAGACCGTAGATTACCGCGGCAAACCGCTGGAAACGGGAATCTACAAGCTGCCGGTCCACGGCCCGCTGGAGCTTCATGCTGAAGGCTTCGACGGGGACGGGCAAGCGGATCTGGTAAACCACGGGGGCCCCGACAAGGCCGTCTGCGTCTATCCGGTTGAGCATTATGCCTACTGGGAAGAGCTGCTTGGCCGGAAGCTGGACTACTCCGCATTCGGTGAGAATATCACAGTGAGCGGACTTCTGGAGACCGAGGTGTGCATCGGGGATGTCTTTGAGATTGGTACGGCACTGCTGCAGGTAAGCCAGCCGCGCTTCCCCTGCTTCAAGCTCTCGCAGAAGCATGGACCGGCGGATATGCCTGCGCGGGTGCTGTCCACAGGTTACAGCGGGTTCTATTTCCGCGTGCTGCGTGAAGGCAGGATTGCATCCGGTGACCGGATTATTAAGCGGGAGAGCGGAGCGGGCCATTTCCCTGTGAAGCAGGTGCTGTACTCGATGGAGCACGGGCGCAAGGATAAGACCGGACTAGCCGAGCTAGCCGGGCTGGACAGCCTCACGGCCGGCATCCGGGACAAATTCCGGGGCTGGCTTGCGGCAGCGGAGAACTAGACCGGAGCAATACCATGGAAAGACGGTACGCCAGAACCCCCGGGGCTTATGTTATGCCTCCGGGGGTTCTGGCTTATGCTGTGTATAAATGTGCATAATAATATGCTGCCAAATGCCTGATGCTGCCTTGCTGTCAGCCCAGCAGCTTCCATTCGCTGCGCAGCAGACCGTAGACTGCGTGGTTCACATAACCTGCGGGCAGCTTCTCCGCCTCGCGGATCACGCCTTCGAAGATGAATCCGAGCCGCTCGGGAATAGCCCTGCTTGCCGTGTTACCCGTAGCGCAGCGGATCTCTACACGGTTGAGCTCCAGCTCCAGCAGGGCATAATCCACGAATACCCGGCAGGCGCTGGTCATGTAGCCGTTGCCTTCATAGCCTTCACCCAGCCAGTAGCCGATACCGACAGACCGGTTATGCCAGTCAATCTCGTGATACCCGATGATCCCGGCTAATTCCTCCCGGACCCACAGTCCGGCCGTGAAGCCGCCATTGTCACTGCCCTGCTTCACGGCATTCTTGATGAAAGTAGTCAGGTGGGCCTGCTCGGCTACGCCGTCCACCCAAGGCAGCCACTGCCTGAGCCGGTGGCGCGAGCGCTCGACCAGGGCGTACATATGGCGGGCATGCTCCGGCATAAGCAGCTTCAGCTTCAGCTCTTCATCAATGACATAATTAAACATGTGGCTTCCCCCTCTGCGGCGTAAGGTATAAGCTTCTGCCCTAACGCTTTTTCCACTCCAGAGCGTAGATATCTTCCTCCAGCGCCTGCATGCGCTGTGAGGCCAGTGTCCGGCAGTCACTCAGTGCCCCGTTGTAGACAGCCGGCCCAAGCTCGTTCAGGAAGAACTCCAGCAGACTATCTGCTGCCAGATGGCCAATCGTTTCCCCGCGTTCGGCTTCGAAGTATGCGCGGATATTCTCGGTGATCAATTCCCGCTGCTCTTTGGGCAGTTTGATCGGTTTCATGGGTACCCTCCTCTTCTCGGTAATCCTATATGATCCATGCTACTCTATCGCCGGGAGAGAAGTCAAAGATGCAGTTTTATCGCTGCGGGATCTTATTGGCGCCTTAGTTTCACCGGGACAGATACGTTGTACATCAGGGACAGGAATGCCGTTTCTGTTTAACTTTTATTGAACATTCCCTGCCTAACGGGTATATTAATAGGAAACATGTTTATACAAGGAAGTAGTAATAATACAGAACGAAAGGTTGATCATTGTGGAGAACCAGGGTACACCCTCCAATTTCATTAAGAACGTCATTACCGAAGATCTCCGCTCGGGCAAGGTTAAGGAAGTGGTCACCCGCTTTCCGCCGGAGCCGAACGGTTATTTACATATCGGACATGCCAAGGCGATCTGGATTAACTTTACACTGGCTGATGAATTCGGCGGCAAGACCCATCTGAGATTCGATGACACCAATCCGGTCAAGGAAGACACGGAGTATGTGAACTCCATTCAGGAAGATGTGAAGTGGCTCGGATACGAATGGGAAGAGCTGCGTTTCGCCTCGGATTATTTCGGGGAGATGTATGAGCGGGCCGAACTGCTGATCAAGAAGGGCAAAGCTTATGTCGATGATCTCACGGCAGAGCAGATCCGTGAATTCCGGGGAACGCTGACGGAGCCGGGACAGAACAGTCCTTACCGTGAACGCGGTATCGATGAGAACCTGGACTTGTTCCACCGCATGCGGGCAGGCGAATTCAAGGACGGCGAGAAGGTGCTGCGCGCCAAAATCGATATGTCCTCTCCGAATATCAATTTGCGTGATCCGGTCATTTACCGAATTTCTCACTCTCATCACCACAATACAGGCGATGAATGGTGCATCTATCCGATGTATACCTTCGCGCATCCGCTCGAAGATGCGATCGAGCATGTTACCCACTCTCTCTGTTCGCTGGAGTTCGAGGATCAGCGCCCGTTCTATGACTGGGTTGTAGCAGAATGCGAGATGCCGGCTGCGCCGCATCAATATGAATTCGGGCGCCTTAATCTGGCCCAGACCGTTACCAGTAAGCGCAAGCTGAAGCTGCTGGTGGATGAAGGCCATGTCGACGGCTGGGATGATCCCCGCATGCCGACGATATCAGGACTGCGCCGCCGCGGGTATACCCCGGAAGCAATCCGCAGCTTCGTGCATGAGACAGGCATTTCCAAGAGCCAGGGCCTCGTAGATCTGCAGATGCTGGAGCATTTCATCCGTGAAGACCTCAAGCTGACGGTACCCCGGACCATGGCTGTGCTGCGGCCGCTGAAGGTAGTTATTACGAATTATCCTGAAGGCGAAACCGAGTATTTCGAGATTGAGAACAATGTGGAGAACCCGGAAATGGGTAACCGCCAGATTCCGTTCTCCCGGGAAATCTATATTGAACGCGATGACTTCATGGAAGTTCCGCCGAATAAGTATTTCCGCCTGTTCCCCGGCAACGAGGTGCGGCTCAAGAATGCTTACTTCATCAAGTGCAACGAGTTCATCAAGGATGAGAACGGAGAAGTTATTGAGCTGCACTGCACCTATGATCCTGAAACGAAGAGCGGCAGCGGATTCACCGGACGCAAGGTCAAGGGAACGCTGCATTGGGTCGATGCGAGCCAGGCGGTACCGGCAGAATTCCGCCTCTATGAGCCGCTGATCTCCGCCGAAGAGGCTGAGACCGAAGCCGAAATCGAAGGACTGGAAGTTGCTGAGAGCAAGCCGGAGCCTACGTTCCTGGATCAGCTTAACCCGAAATCGATCGAGATCATCCAGGGCTTCGTCGAACCGGGCCTGAAGGACAGCGTGCCGCAGGACAAGTTCCAATTCTTCCGCCATGGTTACTTTAATGTAGACAGCAAATATTCATCACCGGAGCATCTGGTATTCAATCTGGTGGTTTCCCTGAAGAGCTCTTTCCAGCCCAAGCAAGGCTAGACTCTCCATGAATGAATACAGGCTTGGCCTCCCGTCCGGGAAGCCAAGCCTGTTTGCTGTGTGCTGTGAATCGAACGGTCCCGCCCACCTCTGGTCCCATCGCTACTCCTCTGCCGCTCCGTCTTCGGGATCAGCCGGAGGCCGGTAGCCGCCGCGGATGAAGAAGAGCCACATCAGGCCGAAGCCGATGGTGCCGAACAGGGCGAGGAGCGCACCGGACTGATACATCGTCTGCACGCCGAGATTCTGATACATCCAGCCGCCGAGCACGCCGCCGAGGATGCCGGATATTCCGCTCCACGTAAGCGTGTAGAGTGCTTGTCCCGAGGACCGGTAAGCCCTTGGAACAAGCAGCATAGTAAGCTGGGTGCCGACATAGAAGAATCCGCCGAAGGTAATGCAGTGCAGCACCTGAATGAGGGCAACCTGTAGTGGAGTGGTCGCATCGGCCATCATCCACCAGCGCAGGAAGAACAGGGCGCTGACGAACGTGAGAGAGGCCAGCAGTACAGAGATTTTACGTTTAAGAATATAATTGCACAAGAGCAGCACTCCCATCTCCAGAATGGAAGAGAGGAACACGGCCAGCCCAATCATGGTCTTGCTTCCCCCCAGCTCTGTGATGTACAGTGACACAAAGGTATTATTCATCGTATTCGGGATAGAGACCAGAATGCCGAAGAGGATGAAGCAGAGGAAGAACGGGTTATAGAAGATCTGACGCAGTCCCCTGAATGGCAAGGGGGCGATTCCGATCGAATGATCAAGCTTCGGCATAGCGATCAGAGCAATCATCGCTGCGCACAGCAGTGCTGCAAAGAGATAAGACAGCACGGAAACACCGGCCCATTCAATCACGGGTCCGGCCAGTATGGCAGTAAACGCCCAGCCTAACGATCCCCAGAGCCGGTATGAGCTGAACCGCTGGCTGGTACCGTCGATATAGCTGAGGATCATGGTATTGCTCTGGGCGAACAGCGGCCCCTGGAAGAAGTAGAAGAACAGAATAGAAATATATATCATCTCGTATGTATTCGCCTGAAAGACTAGCTGGGACAAGACCAGCGTGCCGGTCAGCATGACCAGGACAATCCGCCGGATATTCTGATAACGGTCACTCCAGATACCCCAGAAGGGATTGGCAATAATAGAGACGAGCGCACCTACCGACATCAGGCTCCCGATCTCCAGCTTATTCATTCCCATGATCTGAAGATATAGCGGAAAGAAGCTGGTGAACAGGACGACCGTTCCATATACGAAGAAGTTGAACCATTTAAGAGAGGTGAAAGACAGCTGCTTATCGAGGTTCTCCCGCAAACTTTGCACTCCTTTCCCGCCAGATGCCTTGAATCCATAGAACGGCAGAAGTTGCCGCTTCTATCACTGTAACATTTGTTGAAAAGGGATACAAACCAACTTATATAGGGAATTACAAATCAATGGTAAATTAACAGTTTAATTTCAGTTTACAAAGCACAGTTATTCTAGGTTGGAAGGCGGAAGCGGAACATCAGCTGTTCCTGACATCTATCCGCCGGAAAAGGGGATTAACCATGAAGAACACTCAAGCACCGCAAAAGCAGGGAGCCGCGATGAAGCCGTTCCTGAAGCTGCTGCACGAAACTAAACCCTCCTACATGCTGCTGGCTCTGGCTCTTGGCCTTAGTATGATTTCGACCCTAGTGGGTCTTGTTATTCCAATGTTCACGAAGAACCTGGTCGACGGCTTCTCGCTGGCTTCCGTCAGCAAGCTGCAGATTGCCGGAATTGCCGGAGCTTTCATCGCACAGACCCTTGCCGGCGGCGTCTCGATATATCTGCTGAATGCGGTCGGGCAGAAGATTGTCGCCGGACTTAGGGACCGGCTGTGGCGCAAATTCCTTGTGCTGCCTGTGTCCTATTACAATGAGAACCGGACAGGTGAAAGCGTCAGCCGGATGACCAATGATACGGGAATTCTCAAGACACTGATCTCGGAGCATCTGGCCAGCCTCTTTACCGGCGTGATCTCCATTGTCGGTTCAATCTCTGTCCTGCTCTTCCTGAACTGGAAAATGACGCTGGTACTGTTCACCGTCCTCCCGCTGTCCGCGCTGATTCTGGTACCGCTGGGCCGGCAGATGTACAAAATATCAAAAGGCACACAAGATGAG
The DNA here is from genome assembly GCF_000758565.1 of Paenibacillus sp. FSL P4-0081. Classification (NCBI taxonomy): domain Bacteria; kingdom Bacillati; phylum Bacillota; class Bacilli; order Caryophanales; family Paenibacillaceae; genus Paenibacillus; species Paenibacillus sp. FSL P4-0081. Next base: position 7,944,185 of record NZ_CP009280.1, on the reverse strand, counting down.
ACAGCCTCCTTCACCGCCACACTTAGCGGTGTATTGTCTGAAATCCGGCTGGTTAAATCCTCGGGAGCCGAGCAGAAGGAATATGAAGCCGGACGCAGCGGAATTATGAACCTGCTGTCCTTCGGCATCCGTGAGGGCAAAATCAGCGCGATGATCAGCCCGCTGGTCTCCTTCGTCTTCATGATGCTGCTTGTGGTGATTATCGGCTATGGCGGAATGCAGGTGTCCTCGGGGGTTCTGACCGCCGGTGAGCTGGTGGCCTTCATTCTGTATCTGATCCAGATTATTATGCCGCTGACCCAGCTGACTCAATTCTTCACGCAGCTTCAGAAGGCCAAAGGTGCCTCGGAGCGGATTATCGAGACGCTTGCGGCAGAGGAAGAAGTGTATGAAGGTGTAGAAGAGGCTGGCAGCGAGGAAGGCCCAATCGATGTGGAAGACCTCAGCTTCGGATACAAAACGGGAGACAAAGTGCTGAACAAGATAAGCTTCACGATGCTGCCGGGCCAGGTGACAGCGATTGTCGGTCCAAGCGGCGGCGGTAAAACGACGCTGTTCTCGCTGCTGGAACGATTCTATGAGCCGCAGAGCGGTGTTATCCGGATGGGCGGCAAGCCGGTATCGATGTTCTCCCTGAAATCCTGGCGTAAGCGGATCGGTTATGTCTCGCAGGAAAGTCCGCTGCTGGCCGGAACGATTGCCGAGAATCTGGGATATGGACTGGACCGCGAGATCAGTAAGGAGGAGCTGCAGCGTGCTGCGGCCATGGCATATGCTGACGGCTTCATTGCAGAGCTTCCGGACGGGTACAATACGGACGTCGGCGAACGCGGAGTGAAGCTGTCCGGCGGACAGCGGCAGCGGATCGCCATTGCCAGAGCGCTGCTGCGCGATCCGAAGATTCTCATGCTCGATGAGGCAACGTCCAGTCTGGACAGCCAGTCGGAAGCCGTTGTACAGAAGGCATTGGGCAATCTGATGCAGGGCAGGACCACGATTGTCATTGCCCACAGACTGGCTACAGTCGTCAATGCGGACCAGATTATATTTATGGAGAAGGGCCGGATAACCGGCAAGGGAACACATGAAGAGCTGCTGCGGGATCATGAGCTGTACCGTGAATTTGCCGAGCAGCAGCTGCAGATGAATACCCCGGAGCTTCAGGGCAGAGTGATAGAGGAGGGTTCTACAGGAAATGGCCAAAATACTGGTAGTGGACGACGATCCGCACATCCGCGAATTGGTGGGAGTCTTTCTGAGAGCTGAAGGCATGGAAGAAGTGCTGAGTGCCTCCGATGGGCTGGAGGCGCTGCGGCTGCTCGAAGAGACCCCGGCCGATCTGGCGATTATTGATGTCATGATGCCGAATATGGACGGCTGGGAGCTGTGCCGGGAGCTGCGCAAGCAATATGACTTCCCGATCCTGATGCTGACAGCCAAAGGTGAAACCTCACAGATTGTCAAAGGCTTCGAGCTTGGTACTGACGACTATCTGGTCAAGCCGTTCGAGCCGCCCGTACTGATCGCCAGAGTGAAGGCGCTGCTGAAGCGGTACCAAATTTCTGCCGCCCAGAGCGTTACCGTAGGGAGCCTGCGGATGAACCGCAGAACATATGAGGTTGTATCCGAGCATGGCGATATTACGCTGCCGCTTAAGGAATTTGAGCTGCTGTTCAAGCTCGCCAGCTATCCGGGTCAGACGCTGACACGCGACCGGCTGATTGAAGAGATCTGGGGTTATGATTTTGAAGGTAATGAGCGGACGCTGGATGTGCATGTGGGCCGTCTGCGCGAGCGGTTTCCCCGGGATAAATTCGGGTTCGCCATCCGCACGATCCGGGGCCTTGGCTACCGGCTGGAGGGATAAGCATGCTGGACAGAATCAGAAAAGTATGGAAGAAAATCAATGTGATTGCGCCTATAGCCGGCATATTGACGATGCTCTTTATCTCCTGGAACGGAAGCTATTTCGGCTCAAGGCTGCTGGTCCGGCATTTCGGCTGGTCCTTCTCCGAATACGGCTATCATCTGTTTATTATGGGCATGCAGGTGATTATCTTCTTCTGCGTGGCTGGCGCCATCGCTTTCGCTACCCGCGGGCAGGACCAGAGATTCTATGTGCCGATCCTGACGGCGATGCGGCAGATTTCCAAAGGTGATTTCAAAATCGAACTGGAGAACAGCGGCCAGTACCGGCAGTTTGGCGGTATTGTGGAGGGGATTAACGAGATGGCCACTGAGCTGAGCCGGATGGAGACGATGCGCCAGGACTTCATCTCTAACGTATCGCATGAGATCCAGTCGCCGCTGACCTCCATCCGCGGGTTCGCCGCAGCCCTGCAGGATGACAGCCTCAGTACTGAGAGCAGGAAGCATTACCTGGACATCATTGAAGCGGAGAGCCGCCGCCTGTCCGGCCTGAGCGACAATCTGCTGAAGCTGTCGGCACTGGAGGCAGAGAGCTTCCCGTTCGAGCGGAAGCCCTACAGGCTGGATAAGCAGCTGCAGGAGATGATCCTGGCCTCAGAGCCGCAGTGGCTGGGCAAGGATATTGAGGTAGAGGCAGATCTTGCAGAAACCACAGTGGTTGCGGTAAAAGACCTGCTCAGCCAGGTGTGGACCAACCTGCTGCATAACAGCATCAAGTTCACCCCGCAGGGCGGACGGATTACCGTCTCCTTGCGCATCTCAGAGGAGCAGATTGAAGTGGAGGTGAAGGACAGCGGAATCGGCATTGCCGAAGAGGAGCTGCCGCGGATCTTCGAACGCTTCTATAAAGTGGACAAATCCAGAAGCGTCAGCGGGGGCGGCGGAAGCGGCCTGGGACTGCCGCTGGTGAAGAAAATCGTTGAACTTCACGAAGGCAGCATACAGATAACAAGCCGTCCCGGTGAGGGGACGGCTTCAGTCGTACGTATACCTCTGCAAGTCAGATGAATCCGCCGTTGACGCGGAGGGTCTGGCCGGTAATCCACCCGGAGTCTTCTCCGGCCAGGAAGCTGACCACGCCGGCAATATCCTCCGGCTGGCCCAGACGTCCGAAGGCATTGCCCTTCTTCAGCCCTTCCAGTACGGCCTCTGATTTGCCCTCCAGGAACAATTCTGTGGCTACTGGTCCTGGTGCCACCGCATTGATGGTGATGCCTTTGCTGCCGAATTCCTTGGCAAGCTGGCGGGTGAATTGCTCAACCGCACCTTTGGTGCCGGCATAAATACTATAGGCCGGGAACATCTGCCCGTTGACGGAAGTGGAGAAATTAATAATCCGTCCGCCCTGTTCGAGGTGATAGAAGGCCTGCTGGCAGGAGAAGTAGGTGCCCTTGACGTTGATGGCGAACTGCTTGTCGAATTGCTCTTCGGTAGCTTCTCCGATCAGGGAATTCATCATAATCCCCGCATTGTTGACCACGATATCGATCTTTCCATAGAGCGCCTTGGTCTCCTTGAACAGCTGTTCAATCTGGGCAGGCTTGCTGATGTCTGCCTGCAGGGCAGCGGCTGTTCCGCCGCCCGCCCGAATGGCCGTTACTACGTCATCTGCCTGGGCGGGACTGCTCGAATAGTTGATGATAACGGAAGCCCCCTGCTCCGCCAACCGCTCAGCTACACTCCGCCCGATTCCTCTTGATGATCCGGTAACAATAGCCACCTTGCCTTGCAATGGTTGTGTCATTAGTAGTTCCTCCTTGAATTTAACAAAAAGTTGTCAGAATTCCCCCACTTCTAAAGTGGCTGGATGAATGACAACGGTTTGGACTTGGATTTTAAAGGGATTTCGGTTATGCTAGGGAAAGCGAATGTATGTTCCTGTAATGGTCTTGTCCGATTTGTTCGTGGATTGCGTCCATGGTTGATTTGGCCAGCCGGAACTTTGTTCTATTTTGCGGACTCGCCTTCGGGTTGAACAGCAAATCGAAGGCGCACCACGTACATAGGAGGCCTTCTTGTGCTCAAAACATTCAAATATCGCCTGGAACCCACAACACAGCAGGCGGAACTATTCGCCAAAACCTTCGGCTGCGTACGCAAAGTCTACAATCTCATGCTCCATGACCGCATCGAATCGTACCAAAAGCATCAAGAAACTGGTGAGAAAATCAAGTTCAAGGCACCCGCGCAATACAAAAATGAATTTCCCTTTCTTAAAGAAGTCGATAGTTTGGCTCTGGCTAATGCGCAACTCCACCTGAATACCGCCTACCGCCACTTTTTCCAGCAGCCCGCCTCTGGTTTCCCCAAGTGGAAATCCCGCAAAAATCCCGTTCAATCCTACACCACGAATAATCAAAAAGGAACGATTGCAATTCAGGCGGGTCGCTATCTGAAGCTGCCCAAAATGAAGCCGGTACGTATCAAACTACATCGACAACCGGAAGGGGTGATCAAGTCAGCGACGATCTCCCGCACCGCATCCGGCAAGTACTTTGTCTCCCTGCTGTGCGAAACGGACATTCCGCCCAAACCCCAAACGGGTTCGGTGATCGGGATTGATCTCGGTCTTGCGCATTTTGCAATTTTCTCGGATGGAACAAAGGTACCGAATCCGAGAGTTCTCGCCCAAACCGCCGCTACCCTAGCGAAAGCGCAGCGCAAACTATCGCGCCGGGCGCAGCAGGCGAAGAAGGACGGACATCTGCTCAGCGAGAGCCGCAACTACCAGAAGCAGCGAATTCTGGTCGCCAAGCTGCATGAAAAAGTGGCCAACCAACGAAATGACTTTCTGAACAAACTCAGCACGGATCTCGTCAACAACCACGATGTGATCAGTGTGGAGTCGCTGAATGTCAAAGGGTTGGTTCGGAATCGCAGACTTGCCCGGTCGCTTCATGACGTCTCGTGGTCAAGCTTTCTATCCAAACTGACCTATAAAGCGGCGTGGTACGGCAAACAAGTCGTACAGGTGGACCGCTGGTTTCCTTCGAGCCAGCTGTGCTCGGCTTGTGGGCATCCAGGCGGGAAGAAGGCGCTCCACATCCGGGAATGGAGCTGCCCCAGCTGCGGTGTCCACCATGACCGTGACGTCAATGCGAGCTTGAACATTCGAACCGAAGGGCTTCGCCTGCTGCAAGGCACAGGAGTGCGTTAACTGGACCCCGAACCGCAGGGACTGCGGGGATCGCTTGGGTAAGGCGCTGAGCAGATGCGAAGGGAGAGGAGAAGCCGCTCCCTCCATTTGCTTAAGCGCGCAATAAATCTGACCGCTGCTCACGGATGTACGCCGTTTTGAGCAAGTCCGGGTTGTTTCCAAGAAGCCGCCACCTCTATAGGTGGGGGTAGTTCACTGTACGGATAATCCTCTTTCCAGCAGTGTCCAGAGCTGGGCGAATTCCTGCATGATGCCCGGGCTGCGCCACTCATAGGCGTGCGCCGGATGGTGAAAGCGTGCGGTGCCATAGAGGACTGAACGTGCCTGTACCGCCGCCGGGATACTCCGTGATATAAGACCTTGTTCCATGCCCTGGGCAATGAGAAGGTCAATGTGATCGAGAAGCTTCCGGATATGGACTTCAACAAGCGCTGCCGATTCTTCAGTGACGGCTGCATACATTTTGAACATCTCGCTGTCCTGTGAAGCATGATGCTGCTTAAGCTCTACGAGCTTAGCGATATAATCTCTAAGCTGCCCCAAGGCATTGGTTGTGGGTATCGCGGCAATTTCAGTTAGCGGAGCTACAATCATCTCCTCCAGCCACCGTTCCGTCACCGCCTCCCGCAACGCAGCTTTGCTGGGGAAATGCCGGTACAGGGTTCCATGACTTACGCCCAGCAGCTTCGCTACATCAGTGACTGAAGCCTTGTCCGGCCCGTATTTGCGCAGGGTTTGTTCAGCGGCATTAAGGATTTCTGTCTTGCTCAAAAAAGAGCCTGTTTTATTCACGGGTATTTCCCCTTCCTGTGCATGAGCATAACATAGCACATAACAAATGACAAATAATTATTTTTGTCATTTGTTATGTGCTATATGTTATCCGGCTATTCGTGTTAATCATGGAGCTTCCCTGATTACATTTGCCAGCAGGGCAATTCCGCGCTCCAGTTCTGCCGGAGAAGCATAAGCGTAGGACAGTCTGAGGTGCCCGCGGTCACTGCGGTCGTACAGATCGCCTGTATTCAGCAGCAATCCGGCGCGCAGGGCTGCAGTGAACAGCTTGCGCGGAGGCACAGGATGCAGGAGGGACAGCCAGATGTAGAATCCGCCTGCCGGTACATTCCAGGTTGCCAGTCCGGCACAATGAAGCTGCAGCAGCTCCAGCACAAGATCACGGCGCTCCCGGAGTCTGCCGCGCAGCACCTGCAGATGCTCCTCATGATAGCCGTCCTCAAGCCAACTGGCGGCAGCCAGCTGTGACAGGGAGCTTGCGCCGTAATCACTCTGCATTTTGATATCGGCCAGCCGCCGGACCACCGGCTCCGGGCCGACAATCCAGCCTATGCGCAGGCCGGGGCTGGCTGCCTTGGACAGGGTGCCCAGATGCAGCACTCTGCCCTCGCGGTCCAGCGCCTTCAGCGGCAGCGGAGGCGGTGCATCCAGCCACAGCTCCTGATAGGCACCATCCTCCAGAATAGGCAGCCCCAGGCTGCCTGTGACCTGCATGAGCTCCCGGCGCCGCCCGGCATCCATCAGAATTCCGGTGGGATTGTGAAAGGAAGGGATACTGTAGAGCATCGCCGCCTTGCTGCGGACAGCCTCAGCTGTAAGATGCTCCGGGATCAGCCCGCGTCCGTCCATGGGCAGCCCGCTGAATTTCACCCCCGCAGACTGAAAGGCATGAATCGAATACAGATAGGACGGCTTCTCCAGCAGGATCGATGAGCCGCGCGGCAGAAGGCCCAGAGCAATAAGCTGGAGTCCCTGAAGTGCCCCGGAGGTGATAAGAATGGAGGCGGGGTCGGCTGCAATGCCGCTTCGGGCCAGCATCCGGCTTACCGCAGCCCGCAGCGCCGGATTGCCGAGCGGTTCCTCATAAGAGAGCGGTGGAAGAATGCGCTGCGCGAGCCCGGCCAGCACCTGGTTCATCGCCGCCCCGGGCAGCAGCTCCGGCGCAGGCTCACCGGTGCCGAGTCGGATCAGACCCGGCTCATATTCGAGCCGGTTGATATCCTGTACGGTAGGCAGGTTGGGATAGTGAATCCCTTCCTCCACATAATCATTCCAGTTGCCCGTCCGCTCCATTGCTGCCGGAGCCGTGACCGTATCTGAACCGCCGGCGGGCCGGATGGCGGAACGTGTATCCGCTACAACTACGGTCCCGCCGCCGCGTCTGCCCTCAATCAGGCCCAGCGCTGTAAGCTGGTCCAGCGCCGTGACCACCGTGCTGCGGTTAACACCGAGCATGCGGCAGAGCTCACGCTGCGGAGCCAGCCGCATCCCGGGAGGCCAGGCCCCGCTGCTGATCTTGGCTAGGAAGTAGGAGGATATCTGACTATGAAGCGGCAACGGGGAAGCCGGGTCCGGCTTCCATGTGCCTTGCAGGACAGGGAGTGAGCCGTCCGGCTCCTTTTCAAGAGCGGCAGGTGCGGGAGCTTCAGGATGACCGGAAGGACCGGCAGGGCTTAAGTCTGGATGATCTGGCGGATGCTGATGTGTCAAGGGACCGGCTCCTCTTTTGTGGTTTCTTTCCTTGAGTGTACCATGATTCATAGTCGTCTATTAAGCTTGGCTGGGTATGAGACGGACAACTTGGATGGTTACGGCAGCCTCTGCACCAGAGTACGATCAGAATGCATTAACCGGGAAAACGCTGTGGAAGCTTGTCTATCCGGCAGCATCACAGCTTATATGAAGGAGGAAGAAGTTATGACGGAAGCCATTGTACATGGGATCATTCTGGCCTTCGGGCTTATTCTGCCGCTGGGCGTGCAGAATATATTCGTATTCAATCAAGGGGCACAGCACGCGAGATTCCGCAGTGTGCTGCCTGTAGTTCTGACGGCAGCGGTATGCGATACGCTGCTTATAACTGCAGCAGTAGGCGGTATTTCTCTGGTCATTCTATCGCTGGACTGGGTCACGCCCCTTATATACAGTGCGGGAATCCTGTTTCTCTGCTTCATGGGCTGGAGAATCTGGCGCTCTTCTCCGGCGCAGGAAGAGGCGGGGCGCCTCTCTCCGAAGGGACAGATGCTGTATGCACTGTCCGTTTCCCTCCTGAATCCGCATGCGCTGCTGGATACGGTGGGCGTCATCGGTACGAGCTCGCTGCAATATGACGGTATGGTTCGCTGGGCTTTCGCGGCGGCTGCGGTGGCCGTCTCCTGGATCTGGTTCCTGGGTCTTGCCGCTGCGGGCCGCCTGCTCGGCAGGATGGATGCCTCCGGTAAGGTGATTAAGAGGCTGAATACCGCTTCAGCACTATTGATCTGGGCGGTTGCCGTCTACATGGGAATACGGCTGTGGCGGAGCTTTTAGCGTGAATTTAGCCATGCAGAACCGGATTCGGCAACCGCGTTGCCAAACTGTTTCGAAAACTTCACACATTCATACTTTATCTGAATCTAGTCTATTGACCATTGGAATATAATCGCCTACTATACAGATATAAACACAAAATTCTAAATTATGGAATTCGGAAGGGTGGTGTTTCCTTGGAGCCTGCAGCCACGATTCGAGATCAGCTAGTGGACTATTTATCAAAGCATGAGCTGTCTATCAATCAGTTTGCCATAAGATCCGGCATTAATTCCGGGACATTAAGCCGGATTATTAATGGTCATCAGCCGATTGCCATGAGCCATCTGGAGTTAATTACTGCAGGGATGGGGGTACGCGAGGACTATTTTTACAGTTTATATGTAGATGAATGCTTCTATCATTCGGCACCGACCTGGCGGCGGCTTCGGCCTTTTATTGTAAAGTGTGCAGAGCTTGGGCGCATGGACTGTATCGAGCTTCTGGTACATAATCTGCTTGATAATCTGACCTATGTTCCCATGTTATTCGAAGTAGCCGAAGGATTGTTTCAGCAGGGGTATTGGCCGGGGGCAGCACTGCTCTACGAGAATGTAAGCGCCAGCGAGAAATACCAGTACTCCGAACGGCTGGCTATGTGCCAATACCGCCTGTTCCAGATCGCACTTGGTGATGATCAGAGCACGAACCTGCGCGCTGCTACTCTGTTTGAGAACTACATCCCGCGTTTGGATGAGGCGGACCAGCTGGATGCGCTCAAAGAATTGATGAATGTCTATTATTCATTGCAACAATGGAATAAAGTGAATGAACTTGCGCTAGAACTGCTTCGGCTTGCGACGATTCGTTATGATCTTTATTGCCGTTCGAAACATAAACATATGGTGAAGACTGGAGAAAGGCCGCTGTGCTTTTATATATTATATGCTCATTTAATGCGCTCAATTGTATGTGAGGAACGCGGAGACTACAAAGCTGCTCTTGATCTTGTACCGTTATACACAGACATAGAATGGATTCAGGATGAGAGTGAAGATTCGAAACGAACCGTAGCCCAATTTCAGGAGTGGGGTAAGGCCAATACTTATCTATATCGCTTATTGGGTGGACAAGCAGAAGTGTTGGATGACTATGTGGAATATGTTTCTGCTCGGGAAGGTGAGATTTTTACAGCGTTATATAATATCATTAAATCTGCAAATAAGTATAATTGGAATGTAGACCATATATTAGAACAATTTTCTGATTATACGCCTTTTAGAATACATCCGACAGAGTTTGGAGAGTACAATCAGCAGGTTATAGCGGATCAACACGCCAGATTTCTTGCAGAGCTTGGAGTATACTACTTGCAGAATAAGCGAAACGAAGGAATTGGGTATATATTAAAAAGCTTGGAATCATCTTCTAAAATAAATAGTGAAAGTATTGTCTTCAAATGCGTTGATCTATTTGAGCAATACCGTCATATAGCGGAAGAAGAAGAACAGAAACAATACAAACTTATAATTAGAGAGGTGCAGGATGCGAATGAAAAGAAAAATTTTAATATTGCTAGCCTCGTGTAGTTTGGCCTTATTGATTATCGTGCCTGTAGAAAGCATTGTAGACAAACCGATACAACAAATGGTTCAGCCCATGGGACATGGTGGCGGTGGAGGTTGAATAACGAAAGTTGTATTTCCGGAATAAAGAATGCATTCCACCGATAATTGAATATTCCCCAAAGACGGTCCTGCCATATAGGATCGTCTTTTTTTGGATAACTGTGGAAGGATTAAATATAATCACCCATATAACCACGTTAACAGGTAATGCGTTCAGACTAACATTTTATTATTTTACATAAATATCTATAATATTGCATAAGGAGGCGGGATTTCCATGTATAGTCCGGCAAGTGTCAGAATTCGTATTGAGAGAGCTAGAAGCAAGCTACATAAGTTGCAAGTCCAATATGGCGGTTTTGGTCATCCTAAGGTAATACGGCAATCCGTAGTGCTGGATGAACTGCTTAATTCTTATGATAATACCTACCGGATGAAGAAAAGGCCGCCTGCTTAGCAGTAACTGAACAGATGAAGTGAAACAACAGAGTAGTTAGATCTAATATTCTATGGATAAGCGTGTGAAAAGGGTGATAAATACTGTGGAGCATACAGTCAAAATCCGGGACGAAATAGCAGCGTATCTCTTCAGGCATAACCTGTCCATTAATCAATTTGCTATCATCAGCGGCATACATTCCGGTACACTCAGCCGGGTGATGAAGGGTCAGCAGGCCTTGGCGATGAATCATCTGATCCGTGTTACACGCGGGATGGGACTTCCCGAGGACTACTTTTACAGTAAGTATGTGGATGAATGTCTGTATGATTCGGCACCAACCTGGCGGCGGCTGAGGCCGTTCCTGCTGCAATGTGCGGCGCTGTCACGTCTGGACTGTATTGAGCGGATTGTACAGAATTTGCTGGATAATCTTCTCTATGTACCGCTGCTGTTTGAGGTCGCCGAGGAATTATTTGAGCAAAAGAGCTGGCAGGCGGCAGCATTAATCTATGAAAATGTGGGAGCCAGCGAGAAATACCAGCATTCCGAGCGTCTGGCGCTCTGCCAATATCGGTTGTTCTTAATAGGTCTCAGCGATGATCAACACAAAAATTTAATTGCAGCTACTTTATGTGAAGGTTATGTGGGCAGACTGGACGAGGTCAATCAATTAGATGCTTTACATCAGTTGGCTAATACGTATTTCTCATTACATGAATGGCAAAAGGTAATGGAATTAGCGGATGAAATGGTGAGGATTGCTACTAATCTATATGAGCTTCATAGAGAATCAGGACGTACTTATGAACAGGCATACAAGAGACCTTTATACACTTATATTTTATACGCTCAACTTCTTCAATCCTGTGCTCAAGAGGAGTGTGGGAACTATAAAACTGCATTGGATATGGTACCCCTGTATATGGATCATAGCTGGATTCGGGAAGATACTGAAGAAGCGAGACGGATCTCGGCTCAATTTAAGGAATGGGGAACGGCCAATACTTATCTCTATCGCTTGTTGGACGGACAAATCGAAGTGCTGGATGAGTACGTAGAGTACATTTCTACCCGGGAAAATGAGATCTTTACGGCACTATTCAAAATTATTGAATCGGCCAATCGTTATAAGTGGGATGTCGATCATATTCTGCTGAGATTCGCCAATTATATCCCTTACCGCAAATATTCCAGCGTCTTTGGTGAACGCAATATATTGATGCTGAAAGATAGCCATGCCCAGTTCCGCCGCGAGCTGGCAACCTATTATCTGGCCCGCAGACGTTATAAAGGCGATGACGTGACCATGCAGGGTGTGGACCTATCCGCCAAAATAGACTGTGAGCGTAATGTGATCCGGGGAACCTTATCCGTGGATTTTGAGATATCGATTTCGGATATCACTAAACTCGGCTGAGGATTGAGGAAAAGCATTCCCTTTGAATATTCATGCAAAACGGCTGAGAACCCCTCCGGGGAATCTCAGCCGTTTATTTGTTCAACCGGTAATGCCGCCCTGCGGTTAGCCGCCGATCTGTGACATGCGGCGGGCGGTAGGCGTATGGCTCTGCGCTTTACGCTCCAGGGCCAGCGCCATTTCATGATTATGCGGCTTGTTGCCGAGCGCCTGGCGGAAAAGAGCCTGCACCGCAGCAGGATCACTTATCAGTGGCCGCACATTATATTCATCCTCCCAGTAAAGGCAGGCTTTGATGTTGCCGTCGGCGGTGAGGCGCAGCCGGTTGCAGTTATCGCAGAAGTGCTCGCTTACCGGATGGATCAGTCCGAAGGTTCCTTTTGCCCCGGTGACACGCCGGTTCTGGGAGGGGCCATTCCCGGAAGGCATATCGGCTTCCTCGGTAGTCCAGCCTGCTTCATTGCAGGCTTCCACTACCGTTTCTAGCGGGAGATAGGTCTGCCGCCAGGCATCGCTTGCGCTGCCGATGGGCATATATTCGATGAAACGTACATTCAGCGGGCTGTTCAGCGTCAGGGCGATGAAGTCCTTGATCTCATCATCATTAATACCCTTCATCAGCACGACATTCAGCTTGATCGGCGACAGGCCGGCCGCTTCGGCGGCTTCAATCCCCTTCAGCACTTTGGCGACATCGCCGCCGCGGGTGATCATGGAGAACCGTTCCTGCCGAAGGGAGTCCAGGCTGATGTTCACCCGTGACAAGCCCGCCTGCTTCAGGGCTGCGGCTTTGGCCGGAAGCATCAGACCATTCGTAGTTAACGATATATCTTCAATACCGGGTATAGCGGAGATCATGGATACCAGCTTCTCCAGATCCTTACGGACCAGCGGTTCTCCGCCGGTCAGCCGGACCTTCCGCAGACCCAGCGGCGCAAGTGCTTCCACTACAGCGGTAATTTCCTCATAACTCATAATCTCGTCCTGCGGCTGGAATTGCATTCCTTCCGCAGGCATACAATAAATACAGCGCAGGTTGCAGCGGTCTGTAACCGAAATGCGAATGTAATCATGTATCCGTCCAAAAGGATCGGTCAGCGGCTCCATGGCACTACTCCTTCACCTGTTGAGTTTTATTTTAAATTTTAAAGACTTCATTCCTCTGCGTCAATGTGTACGGCTTCAGCTGGCCCAATCCGCAATTATGGAAGAGGAGGGAATGCATACAGCATAAGAAACGGACAACCTAAATAATATGTGACGAAAGATGAAAGACGCAGCCTAATTTTGACAAAAGTACGACAATTTCAGGGAATGGTCATAGAATGCTCACCGAAAGCGCTTAACAATTTCGATATAATTTAGGTGCGGAAGATTCAAACTTTATAACCTTTCACTTTTGCGAAGAACACAGCTATGATACCGGAAAGTTCAGGCGGCGACCTTAAGGAAGCCCCGGCGTCCGGCAAACCAATAGGGAGGATTTGCAAAATGACTATACCTACAGTTCCATCACTTGTCGTGCCGGAGGTTTGTAGCCGCTGGCTGGAGAGTCGGGGATTAATATATCAGCTTCTGGTTGATTTCTACGGAAGAAAACCATCGCTCTCACTGGTCGCCCAGTGGAGCCGCAACCGTGAGATGAGTATTGCTGCAGAAATGACCGAAGGCGGACGTGAACTGAAGCGTTACCTGTGCAGCCAGGAGCCAGCAATGCTGCCGGCCATCTGTGAGAAAGAGAAGCTCGAATATAAGCGGCTGATGAATGAGCGTGCTGCCAGTACTTTTGTGGCCCGGGAAGCAGCCCAGCTCGGCCGTGAAGAAGAATTCTGTAACGTACTTTCCGATGTGTATGCTTCGGCAGGCATTGTGTTCAAGAAATGCAGCGGGGAAGCTGACGACCATATCGCCATTGAACTGGAATTCATGGCAGTCCTGCATGAACGGATGCTGTACAACAGCTTCTCCATCCGCAGTGCAATGGAGCTTCTGGAGATCCAGGAGAACTTCCTCGAAGAGCATCTGCTGAAATGGACACCGCAGTTCTGTGAACGGCTGAACGCAGCGACTGACAGCCCGCTATATCTTGGACTCAGCCACATGCTGGAGGAATTCCTGCCGCAGGATCTGCATATGCTGCGTGCCTGGAAGGCTTCGCTGGAGAGCAGTGCGGCGGCAATGGTCTAAACAGCTGAATAATCAAGGCGTCCTTCCGAAGTGGAAGGGCGCCTTATTTGTTGCTGCGGCAGGTTCAGCTTCCTGCGAAGAGGTTACAGTATTGTTGCAATTCAAGTTTCGTATAGGATTCCAGTAGGAAGAAACGGTGTCTTCATGTAATATATAAATGTGTCAGTTTAGTGATGAACGGTAGAACGAGAAGGTAGGTTGCATATGAGAAGAGGACTGCAGGCTTTAGTCATCATAGGGGCTATGCTGGCTTTTTATTACTTTGGATTTGGTATTTTTGGCAGTACGGCCGGAACGATCATCAGTATTTTCTCCACATTGACGGTTATCTCTATCGGGCTGGGTATCTTCATGGAGAACCGTAACCCTTCTACCACAATGTCCTGGATTCTGCTGCTGGCCTTGATTCCGGTGCTGGGACTCGTTTTCTATTTTCTGTTCGGACAGAATGTGTTCAAACGGCGCAAATACGATAAGAAGGCCCAGCGCGACCTGATGGCCTATGAACGGATTGAGAATGACGCGCTGCGCATGCACCAGGATTGGTCAGTGTTCAGTCCCGGGCGCCAAAAGCTGCTGGGATTGTCGCAGAGACTGGGACGTACGCCGATTTCCTTCAATTCAGAGACGCGTATCCTGACCAACGGTGAAGAAACCTTCGGGACCCTGCTGCTCGAGCTGCGTCAGGCCCAGCATCATATCCATATGGAATACTATATTTTCCGGGCGGATCATATTGGGACACGCATACAGCAGATTCTGATCGAGAAAGCCCGGGCGGGCGTAGCTGTCCGGTTTATGTATGATGCGGTCGGAAGTATTCAGCTGTCCAAGGCCTTCCTTAAGGAGCTCAGTGATGCCGGCGTTCAGGTGGCTGCCTATGGCAACTCAACCTCCTTTTTCTCCAGCCGGGTGAATTACCGGAATCACCGCAAAATTGTTGTCATCGACGGCGATGTGGGATTCATGGGCGGACTTAATGTTGGCGATGAATATTTGAGCCGGAGTAAGACTTACGGCTTCTGGCGGGATACGCATATGCTGCTGAGAGGTGAAGCGGTGCGGACGATGCAGATTATCTTCCTGCAGGACTGGATGCACACCACCGGTGAGAAAATATTAGAGCAGGATTACCTCTCCCCGCAGCTGCGCTTCACGACCGGCGACGGAGCGGTCCAGATTATTGCCAGCGGACCGGATAACGAGCGGCGTGCACTCAAGAATATCTTTTTCTCCATGATTGCCTCGGCGGAAAAGTCAGTCTGGATCGCCAGCCCCTACTTCATCCCCGATGAGGATATCCTGACCGCGCTGCGTGTGGCGGCGATGTCGGGTCTGGATGTCCGTCTGCTGTTCCCGGCCAAGCCGGATAAGTGGATTCCGTTCCTGGCTTCGCATTCCTACTTCCCGGCACTGCTGGAATCCGGGGTGAAGATCTATGAATATGAGAAGGGCTTCATCCACTCGAAGCTGCTGATTGCGGATGGGGAGATTGCTACCATCGGCACAGCCAACATGGATATGCGCAGCTTCCACCTGAACTTCGAGGTGAATGCGCTGCTGCTGCAGACCGAGAGTGTCTCGCGTATTGTCGCAGACTTCGAGCGTGACCTGCTGTCCACGCGGCAGATTGTCCATGAGACCTTCATGGATAAAAGGCTGCTGGAGCGGCTGCTGGAATCGGCAGCCCGCCTGATGTCTCCGCTGCTGTAGTAAGGGAATCTAAAAAAGACCACCGGATGGAGCTGCTGCTCTCCGGCGGTCTTTTGTTCTTATTTAGGGACTTATGATATTCCAGTAATCACTCTGAATCCGCCGAAAGTGGGCGATATGGGTAAATTAAAGGGAAAAATCCCTCTAATTCTGCCGAAAGTGGGCGATATGGGTAAATTAAAGGGAAAAATCCCTCTAATTCTGCCGAAAGTGGGCGATATGGGTAAATTAAAGGGAAAAATCCTTCTAATTCCACCAAAAGAGGGCGATTTAGGAAAATCAAAGGGAAAAATCCCTCTAATTCCCGCAGATGCGGCCCAAAGGAGCAAATGAGGAGCATTAGTGCACCTGAATTTACAGGGGCTACCCCAGAAGTCGCCCGAATAGAGCAATAAGAGTTGGCCTTAAATCTACATTAGCTGCACAGGCCGCGCACACCGCATAAGCTCCAGCTGATTCACCATTAGGGTGATATTTATTTGTCCCAATAGAAGAATTTACAGGTTTCTGCTTGGGCATATTCAGAAGGTAGTGAGCCCGAGGCGGGTCTGCATCCGGTAGAGGAGATACTTAATCCATGTAATTTCACTCTGATATTCCTTCAGCGGCAGGCTGTACTCGGCTCCCTCGTTATTCCACAAACGGTTGAAGTAGCTCTCCATTTCAGCATATAGCGGCTGCCCCTGCGGCACGGATACCCAAAGGTTATTCTCCAGATTGTAGTCGTCCAGATTACGGGCCGTGAAATTCGTTGATCCGCCCAGAACGATGGAGTTGCCGGCTGCCTTGGCGATGAACAACAGCTTGCTGTGATACTGCTCCTTGCCCGTATTGTACCAGCGGATTGCGATATTCCCCTTAGACTTCCGGTTCAACTCCATCGCAACCGGGCGGTTCGGGATACCGATTTTGTCCCGTCCGAAGGCATTCTGATTGGGATCCAGCAGGAGCCTTACTTCAGCGCCGCGAGCGTCAGCCGCCAGCAGGGCATCAATAATTCCGTCGTCCGCCAGATAGAACATACCCATCCAGATGACATCCCCCTGCCCTGTTGCCTTGATATCATCCAGAGCGTACTTGTACACCTTGCCTTCGGTTAAATAGCGGACCTCGAGCTGCGGCTCCCCGGCGGGGAGGGCTTGCTGCTTGAAGTCCGGTGTCCTGCTCAGCAAAGGGCCCGCTTCCGAGAGGTTCGCGGCAGCCTGCTCACTCTGCAGAATGTCAGCCAGAATCGGACCCTGCACCTCCAGGGCAATGTTAGAGTGATAGGCGCTGGCGTCATGCACATTCCCCGAAGAGATCAGCGCGGTGTTCTCACTGAGCACCACTTTGCGGTGATTGGCTTTGACATTGAGCAGCTTCAGATACGAACGCGCAGTGATATCAGGCCCTCCGCTGGCCATAAGATTGGGAATCCAGCCCTTGCCGGATTGTCCGAACCACTGAATGAAGGTCCGCCATACAGCGGAGTAGGCCGGGGTCGAGTCACGCAGTGTATCCACATCCGTCATAATAACCTTGATTCCGGCGGCTTTCATCTCTTCCAGCAGATGATTGGGCGCAGAGCTGTAATTCGTATTCACCTCATCAGTAATGAAGGCGATCTCCATCCCGGGATAGGCTGCTTTCTGTGCGATAAGCTTATCAGTAAGCTCCTGGCTGACTGCAGGGAACTGCTGGTCGGTGTGGGTATAGTCATTGAACAGGAACAGGTCGATTACAAGGAATTCTCTGGCTTCTCCAATAATCTGCAGAATTCTCGGGAGAATCTGTTCTTCTCTTGATTCGGCCCCGCTGCTGTCCTGATAGGTCAAGTCGTGCCAGAAGGCTACATTCTCCACCTTATACGCAGGACTCTCCACGGAAAGCCCGGGAGGCAGCGGTTTATGGGTCTGGTAGATCATTACCCCGGCTAGCCATACCAAAAGAAGGATGACGGCAATCAGTATCTTGGAGCGGCGGTGCAGAATAAACTGCGGTTTCCGCTTGCGGGGTGACGTAACCGCACCGGAAGCTATAATTAGCTGCGACTGTTCGGGCGTAATGGAGCGGCTGCCTTGATTCATGGGATGATCCTCCTGGGTGCTGCGGAGCCAGAGTCCGTAGGTCTTGGCGCCGGCATTGTAACTACCTATTAACGCCCGCTGAGGAGAAGTGAAGCAGTTGACTGCAAAATCATCTGAAAGATCTATTTTTGCTAAAATCACCGGATTTATACCGTATCATTCCTGTAAAGCAGGGTTATACAGTTCTAATGACATACAGCAGAAGCAAATGTATAATGAGTGTAAATAATTTGTATAAGGTTTGAATCTTCAGAAGTATTCAGTGTAAATAGGAAAAGAGTGTGAGATACATCGTGTATTCCATCAAACAGGTCGTCGAAATGCTCGATATTCCTTCGGTCACTCTGCGGGCATGGGAGAACAGGTACCAGGCTGTTATTCCGGAACGTACCGAATCGGGCTACAGGCTGTACAGCCAGGAGAATATCGAGGACCTTCGCTGGTTGAAGGAACAGACGGACAAGCAGGGCATCAGTATTTCCCATGCCGTGCGGATGCTGAAGATGCGTAAGCAGAAACATCTGGATGAACGTCTGAACGCGGCGGGCGGCGACCCCAGAGATGCCATTGACAAAATGAAGCAGCAGATCTATACAGCCCTGCACGAAATCCAGGGCGAACGGGCGGATGCATTAATTGATTTCGGGTTCTCATTGTACGGCTATGAGGCTATGGTATATCAGGTGCTTGTGCCGGTGCTGGTCAAGGTTGGCGATGCCTGGGAAGAAGGGACGGCAACGGTAGCCCAGGAGCATTATATGACGCATATGATCTCTAACCGGCTGTCCCAGTTTTTTCATGTGTTTCCCGTTTATGCGCATTTGCCGAAGGTGCTCGCCTTTTGTCCGGCGGGAGAGCATCATCAGATAGGGCTGCTGCTGTTCTCGCTTTTCCTGCGTAAGAACGGGGTTGAGGTCATTTACCTGGGGGCCAATACGCCGGAGGAAGGTGTTATGGATATGCTGGAGAAGCAAGGCCGGATCGGGGCAGTCTGTCTGTCCGTTACGGATGAAGAGCTTGTACCGTACTGTGAAGATTTGCTTGGACGGCTCGGCAGCATGCATCCGGACCTGCAATTTATTGTCGGCGGCAAAGGATATGAAACGGCCGGTCCTGAGGCCACCAGGGCGACCTATAAGCTGGATGAGCCTCCGGAGCAGTGGCAAGCCTGGTTTGACCGGGAGTTTGCCCGAATGAAGCATAGAATGTAGCTTTTAGAACCGATCGGTACCCCTTGAGGGCCGGCCGGTTCTTTTTTGCTTTTACAGGCTGGGAACTCTAATTATTGGAAGTCGGATTGCTGATATTTACATGGCGCGGCAAAGTATGTATGATATTTGTATCATACTTGTATAGTTTTTGTATAATGTTTGAAAAGAGTTATCTGCCTCAAGACAGACAGCTATAAGGAGGAAGGCGCTTGACTGGACCCAAACGTACCGCGAAAGTTGCAATTATAGGCGCTGGACCAGGCGGACTGGCCGCAGCTATGCTGCTGGCCGCCGAAGGCTACGCAGTGGATCTCTATGAGAAGCAGGATACAGTTGGCGGAAGATCGGGAGAGCTCAAGCTGGGCAGCTACCGTTTTGACCGGGGGGCTACCTTTTTGATGATGCCGCATCTGCTGGAGGAGCTGTTCGCCCTGGCAGGACGTTCCGTGCATGATTATGTGTCCTTGAAGCCGCTTGACCCGCTGTATTCACTGCATTTCGGAGATACCGTATTTACGCCTTCTACGGACCAGGAGCAGACTGCCGGAGAGATTGAGCGGCTGTTTCCCGGCAACGGGAGCGGCTACCGCCGGTTTATGGCCGATGAAGCCGACAAGCTGGAGCGAGTCATTCCGCTGCTGCAGCGTCCGTTTCAATCCCTGGGTGACTATATGAAAAGAGATGTACTGCACGCGTTGCCTAAGCTGAACGCCGCAGATAATGTATACAACCGGCTGTCCCGGTATTTTGATGATGAACGGCTGCGGTTCTCGTTTACCTTTCAGGCCAAATATCTGGGGATGTCGCCCTGGGAATGTCCCGGTACGTTCACGATCCTGTCCTATATGGAGCACCGTTACGGCTTGTACCATCCGATAGGCGGAATTAACCGTGTCCTTCAGGCGATGTCTGAGGTGATTCAGGAGCATGGCGGGCATGTGCACACCTCCAGCGGAGTGAAGCGCATAGTGGTCAAGAACGGGGATGCGGCAGGATTGCTGCTGGAGAACGGGGAGCGGGTGGAAGCGGATTACGTTGTGATCGGGGCCGACTTCGGCTCTGCGATGACGCAGCTGTTCGAGCCCGGCATTCTGAAGAAATACACCCCCCGCAAGGTTGCCCGGAAAAGATACTCCTGTTCAACAGCCATGCTGTATCTGGGTATCGATGGGGAGGTGGAGCTGGGCCATCATTCGGTTCATTTCTCCGCCGATTACCGGCGTAATGTCGAAGAAATTACTAAGCTTGGGGTATTATCCGAAGATCCTTCCATATACGTCCATAATCCGTCGGTTATCGATAAGACGCTGGCGCCGCCGGGCAAGTCTTCGCTCTATGTGCTGATGCCGGTGCCTAATCTGAGTGCAGAGGTCAACTGGCAGCAGACGAGTGCGGAAGTTGAAGCGCGGATGATGGAGCGCCTGGAGCAGATTCCCCAGCTTGCGGGAATAACCGGGCGGGTGGAAGAGAGCTTATTCTTCTCTCCGCTGGACTGGCAGAACAAGCTGAATGTATATAACGGCGCAACCTTTAATCTGGCCCATAATCTGGGGCAGATGATGCATTTGCGGCCGCATAACACCTTCGAGGAGGTGGGCGGCATCTGGCTGGTCGGAGGCGGAACCCATCCGGGCAGCGGTTTGCCGACGATCTTCGAGTCGGCGAAGATCAGTGCGCGGCTGCTGCGGGAGCATGACCAGGCCCTGCGGGGCAGCTTCACCGTGCCGGCCGGCGCTCCCGGCGCGGGCGCGGGGGTTCCGCTATGAGCCGCGTAGCCGTTGTGGGCAGCGGAATCGGCGGGCTGACCGCAGCGCTGCTGCTTACCCGGCAGGGGCATGAGGTTGTAATGTACGAGCGCGCAGAGCAGGTGGGCGGGCGCGTTGCCTTTGAAGAAGAAGGCGGCTACCGGATTGACCGCGGGCCTACCATTGTGCTGCTGCCGGAGATGCTTCTGGATATTCTGGAGGAAGGCGGGCTGCCGCGCGGAAGTCTGGAGCTGCTGCGCTGTGATCCGCTTTACCGGGTTCACTTCAGGAGCGGGCGCGTGCTGACCAAATTCGCGGGGGCCGCAGAGCAGGCAGAGGAGATTGACCGGCTGTATCCCGGAGAAGGTAAGGGCTTCCTGCGGTTTATGGAAGATATGTCACACTTGTATCCAAAGGGCAGGGCTTCGTTTCTGGAGAGAGGCTATAAGAACGGGCGCGAATTTTTCAGCCCGGCCAATGTGTCGCTGATGGTCCGTCTGCGGGCGTACCGAAGTCTGCGCTCTGCAGTCGGGCAATATTTCAGGCATGAGGAGCTGAGGGATGCCTTCTCCCTGCAGAGCCTGTATATCGGCGGAGCCCCCTTCCGCACACCGGGAATCTATACGATGCTTCCCTACGCGGAGCATGCCTTCGGCATCTGGATGCTGAAGGGGGGATACGGCACCCTGCCGCAGATCATTGCCCGGGAGCTGGAGGGCCGCGGAGTACAGATTCATACCAGTACAGAAGTTGATTCCCTGATGGTAGAAGGGGGAAGATGCCGCGGGGTTGTTGTTCAAGGCCGGCAGATAACCTATGATGCCGTGCTGTACAACGGTGATTTCCCGCATATTGAGAAGCTGCTTCCATCCGGGGTGTTCAAGCGGGACAATAATCTGGCCGGAACTACAAATAAGACAAGCAGCGCTACTGATAAACCGATCCGGCACGGCAGCTTCACACCTTCCTCAGGCTGCCTGCTCATCTATGCAGCTGTATCCAAGCGCTGGCCGCAGTCTCAGGTTCACCAGTTCTTCTTGCCGGATAGTCTGGATAGCAGTCTCCATGAGGTGTTTGACCGCGGGCAGATCCCTGCTGATTCTTCATATTATGTGTTTAACCCGGTAGTGCTGGACGACAGTGCCGCTCCTCCCGGAGAAAGTATACTGTATTTCCTTGTCCCTGTTCCGGCAGCACCGGATAAGGATTGGGATGATATCGCCGAAGCACTCGCCGTCAAGGTGCTAAGGGATGCTGAGAAGCGCGGATTCCCGGGGCTTACAGCCAGTATAGTCTGGCGCAGGCTTAGAACGCCGGGGGATGCCCGTAAGGAAGGGATGTACGGGGGCGGGAGCTTCGGAATAGCCCCGATGTTGAGCCAATCCGGTGTATTCCGGCCTCAACCGAAGCCGTATCCGCTCCAAGGCCTGTATGCCGCAGGAGCATCTGTCCATCCCGGCGGCGGTGTGCCGATTGTGATGCAGGGAGCCAGGCTGGCAGTTCAAGAACTGATAAAGGAGATGAGCGGTCATGAATGAAAGGATATTGCAGCAATGTGAAGAACTGATGAAGAAAGGGTCTACTTCCTTTTATAAGGCTTTTAATTTTCTGCCAAGTCCCAGGCGTGAGGCAGTGCATGTTATTTATGCCTTCTGCCGGATTATTGATGACAGTGTGGATGAGCCTGACAGCTCGCCGTACAGTATTCATGAACTGAAGGCGCATTTCAGGGATCTGGAGGAGGCGGACGGACATTTCATCTGGCCGGCGCTGCGCTGGCTGTTCAGCAGCTTCCCGCAGCTTCAGCGTGAGCCTTTTCACCTGCAGATGGAAGGCCAGATCAGAGATCTCTCTTTCACCCGGTACGAAACGATGGAGCAGCTGAAGAGCTATTGCTATCTTGTAGCAGGGACTGTAGGGGAAATGCTGCTGCCCGTTCTGCGGGATGATCAGAATGAAGCGGCACGGGCCGCAGGGATATCGCTGGGTATAGGCATGCAGCTGGTGAATATTATCCGTGATGTAGGCGAGGACCTGCGGAGAGGGCGGAGATATGTACCGCTTGAGGTTATGGAGCGACAGGGTTACAGCCAGCAGGAGCTGGAAGCCGGAGAGGTTAATGAGCCGTTTATCGCTGTGCTTCAGGAGCTTAGGGCGGAGGCGCTGCACTGGTTTGAAAAGGGCCTGGAGAATGTGCATACGTATCCCTGGGAGAGCGGCATGTCAATTGAACTCGCTGCCGCCTTCTATGCCGCCATTCTTGATGCCGTAGAGGCAGACGGCTATGACGTATTCCACAAGCGGTCTTATGTCAGCGATGAAGCCAAGCTCAAGCTGTTCCGGCGTACGGTGGTGCGCTATACCGGTATCACAACCGTGGTGGTGTAATCATGATCAGAGCCCTATTTTGGATCTGGTATGGAGTCGGCGCTCTGCTGCTGATCTGGTTTGGGATTCCGGAAAGTCTGAGCTTTTCCAATGGTTTGTTTCTAGTCTTTTATGGTGCATATGCCGCGCATTTATTATCCTCCGGGCAGGCTTGGCCCTTCATGTCTGACTGGTCAGTCATATCTGTTGAACGCCGCCGTAAACTTTCCATGTGGCGTGCTGCAGGCCTGATCTGGATGGGAGGAATGGCAGTCGAATGGGTCGGCGTTCATTCAGGCCGGTTGTTCGGTGAGTATCACTACTCTACGGTGCTCGGACCTTTGTTGTTTGGCGTGCCTGTTACGCTGGGCTTCGCCTGGATCGCTGTCGTCTGCAATGCCGTACTTATCAGCTATGATTTCGGGCAGCGCGGCTTGCTCTTGCGGCTGCTGCGGGCTGTTCAGGTTGGCTTCTGGACGGTGCTTCTGGATCTGGTGCTTGATCCTGTTGCCCATGCCAGAAACTTCTGGCACTGGGAGGGCGGCGGCGGCTTCTATCAGGTGCCCTGGAGCAATTTCGGCGGCTGGCTGATTGCCGGTGCTGCCTTGTCCATGCTGCTGCCGGCTGTGCCGGTTACCTGCCTGGCGGCCCGCCGCGGTACCCGTCTGTACCAGGCGATTCTGATTCTGTTCGGTCTTATCAGTCTTACAGAGGGTCTGCCGGCCTGTGCAGTGATTGCCGGATTAGGCACTGCTCTGGCGGAAGGGAGCTTGCGTTATGCTGGAAGCCGTCAAGTCGGGAAGCTTTGACCGCTTGTTCTACCGCTATAATTCATTTTATCTGCTGCGCAGGCATTTCCATTCCATCGGAATATGCGGGGATTTGCAGCCTGCAGCGGCCGAAGGCAGAGGTATTCTCTATCTCATGAATCACAGTTCCTGGTGGGATGGCCTGCTCGCCTATCACGCGGCAGGGAAATTGGCGGGAAGCAGGCACTACTTCATGATGGAAGAGGAGCAGCTGCGCAAATATGCCTTCTTCCGGAAGCTTGGCGCCTACTCCATTAACTCCGCCAGTACGGGAGACTTGCGGGCTTCATTGCGTTATACAGCGGGACTGCTGCAGGCGGGAGAGAGTGTCTGGATGTATCCGGAAGGTGAGATCCTGCCGCTGGAGCATCGTCCATTGAGCCTGAAAGAGGGGGCGGCACTGGTGCTGCGTCTCAGTCCGCTGACTACGGTAGTGCCGGTAACGCTATATCATGGCCTGTTCCGCCATACCAAACCGGAAGCGACACTGCTCGCCGGAACCCCGCAGCTGCTGCCTTGGGCCGACATGGACCGCTCAGACATTGCCCGCAGCCTGGAGGCTGCGCTTGGTGAACAACTGGAGGCACACCGCAATCGGATTCTTAATCATAAAGGTTACATGCCGGAAGAATTCAGGCCGCTTCTGAAGAGGGGAAGATCCACCAATGAATGGCTTGACATGCTGAGGCCGGGCAGGGGGAGCCGATGATCACGGTCTTACAGATCATATCGGTTGTGCTGCTGCTCCAGCTGCTGTTTGCGGTGTGGAATGCAGCGCAGCTTCCCAAGCTGGGCGCGGGGATTAGCCGAGAGGCTTCAGAAGTACATCCGGTATCGGCAGCATCAGCAGTACGGCGCCTGTCCGTGCTGATCCCCGCACGGAATGAAGCGGATAATATTGCGGACTGCCTAACCTCTGTGCTGGCTTGCAGCTCCAGTGGAAGGAAAGTGGAAGTAAGAGTGCTGGATGATTCCTCGGCAGACGGCACAGGAGCGATTGCCGCTGCAATCCTTGGAGACAGGGCAGCCGTTCTGCGGGGACGGGAGCTGCCGGAAGGCTGGCTGGGCAAATCCCATGCCTGTGCCCAACTGGCGGAGGCTGCAGAGGGTGACTGGCTGCTGTTTTTGGATGCGGATGTCCGGTTGCAGCCGCTGGCTCTGGAGGCGGCCTTCACTGCGGCCGAAGCTCAAGGCGGCGGCATGGTCACAGGATTTCCCCGCCAGGTTACCGGCACATGGCTGGAGCGGCTGGTAGTTCCCCTGATGGTCTTCACGATCATCTGCCACCTGCCGGTTCCGCTCGTCCGCGGTTCAAGAGACCCGCGTTTTGTTGCGGCACATGGGGGCTTCATCCTGATCCACCGGGATACTTATACCCGCTGCGGCGGGCATGAATCGATCCGTGGTGAACTGGTCGATGATATGGCGCTGGCCCGTGCGGTGAAGCGGGCAGGAGAACCGGTGATCCTCGCAGATATCACCGGTCATGCTTCAATGCGGATGTATCACAATGCCAGGGAAGTGTGGAACGGCTACCGCAAGAATATCTATGCCGGTACCGGCCGCAGCCCCGTGCTTCTGCTGGCTGTGCTTACAATGTATTTATCACTCTATATGCTGCCGGTTGCAGCAGTCTTATACTATTGCATGACCGGACAGCCTTCATCAGCAGTTATGCCGGCTGTTGCAGTGCTGACTGGTATCGCCATCAAGCGGACCAGTGATGCGGCCGGCAGGCAGCCGGTCTGGTTCTGTTTGCTTTTGCCGGCCGGTATACTCTGCTTGTCCTTAATTGCCGTGGCATCCTGGCGCGGAAGCCGGTCCCGCGGGGGCTACGAATGGAAAGGTAGGCGTTATTTATGAAACCGAAGGCTGTGATTATAGGTGCCGGATTCGGAGGGCTGTCCTGTGCGGTAACACTGGCCGTCAAAGGCTGGGAAGTAACCGTCCTGGAACGGCAGCAGCAGCCGGGCGGCAAGCTGCAGCGTGTCGAAGCGGGAGGATACATGTTCGACCGTGGCCCGAGCACCATTACGATGCCGCATGTCTTCCGTTCGTTGTATGAGCTTGCCGGGACCCGCATGGAGGAGTATGTCCGGCTGTATGAACTGGAGCCGCGAACCCGCAATGTATTTACTGACGGCTCAATTGTTGATTGCTCCCGCAATATCGGGGCTATGCAGGAGCAAATTGCGTCTTATAGTCCTGAAGATGCTGTGCGCTATCCGGACTTTCTGGCCGAGGCCTCGCGTCTATACGAGCTCAGCGGGCAGCAGTTCCTGAACAGGCTGCTGCTGTCCTGGCGGGACAAATTATCGCCGTCTCTTGTACGGGACCTGCTGCGCGTCAGGCCTTTTCTTAATCTTCATGCCCTGCTGCTCCGTTATTTCAGTCATGCGAACACCCTGGCTATGCTGGGACGTTATGCCACATATGTCGGTTCCTCGCCGTACCGTGCGCCTTCGATATTTGCGATGCTTGGACATCTGGAGATCAGGGAAGGGGTCTACGGTGTCAGGGGCGGGACCTATGAGCTGATCAAAGGCTTAACTACACTTGCCCGGGAGCTGGGCGTACAGCTGGTTACAGGCACCGAGGTTACGGGGATTTCGGTAGTTTCCGGCGCTGTGGAAGGGGTGGATACGGCTCAAGGGTTCTATCCGGCCAAGACTGTTATAGCCGGCGGTGATGTGCTGAGCATCAACCGTATGCTGCTGCCCGAAGAGAACCGTCCGGGCATGACAGACCGCAAGATTGAAGCCTACGAGCCGTCCTTGTCCGGGCTGGTGACACTGGCGGGAGTGCCGCGCAGATATGATACCCTGCTGCATCATACGGTTTTTTTCCCTGAGAATTATGAACAGGAATTCAAGGATATCTTTGAGCATAAACGTCCTCCGCAGCAGCCTGCGGTCTATGTATGCCACTCGGGTTATTCCGAGCCTGAGCTGGCGCCGCCGGGCGGCAGCAATCTTTTTATACTGGCCAATGCGCCGTATCTGAGCCCTGCCTGTGACTGGAACGAAGAAACCGCTGCTTACGGGGAACGTGTGCTGTCCGTGCTGGAGGGCCATGGAATTACAGGGTTATCCCAAGCGGATGTCCTGCAGCGTTATACCCCCCGGGATATCGCTGACGATACTCTCGCCCACCGGGGGGCCATTTACGGGATATCCTCCAATTCAGCGCGGCAGACCTTCTCCCGCCCGGGGAACCGCTCCAGGGACGTTAAGGGGCTCTGGTACGTCGGCGGAACTACACATCCCGGAGGAGGGACGCCAGTTGTATCCTTGTCCGGAAGGCTGGTGGGGGAGTATATTGCCGGGAGTCAATAAAAGACAGAAGAAATCCGCCCGTGTCAACTGCCGGGCGGTGTTGTGCTATAATGAAATGTACTTGTGCTTAAGAAGCCTATAAGTAGCGTCTCACGCTACCGGACATATATGAATACAGGGTAGAACGGAGGAAGACAGCATGAATCATATGCCGCAGGACGGTGTGCCGCGAAGTCCGGAGCAGCAGCCGGGCACAGAGTACGGGTCAGCATCGCGGGCAGCAGGCACTGAGGGACATAAATCTCTGCTGCCTGACTCCAGAACCGGGGAGCGCAAGATTGAGCATGTGCGGCTCTGCCTGAATGAAGACGTTGCCGGCAGCGGAATTACAACCGGCTTCGAGCAGTACAGGTTCCGCCATAACGCACTGCCGGAGCTGGACTTTGAGGAGATCGGGCTCGGTACGGAATTTCTCGGCCGGGGGCTGCGGACACCGTTGCTGATCAGCTCCATGACCGGGGGGAGCGAGGCGACCGGGCACATTAACGCCCGGCTCGCCGAAGCGGCCGAGCGCCGGGGCTGGGCCCTCGGCGTGGGTTCTGTCCGCGCCGCTGTAGAGCGCGCAGAGCTGGCGGCTTCTTTTCATGTGCGCGATAAGGCTCCCACGATTCCGGTTATAGCCAATGTCGGGGCGGTACAGCTCTCCTACGGCTTCGGTGTAGAAGAGTGCCGCCGCGCGGTAGAGATTGCCGGGGCAGACTGGCTGGTTCTGCATCTGAACGGGCTGCAGGAGGTATTCCAGCCGGAGGGAGACACCGGGTTCGCTTCCCTGCTGAAGCGGATAGAGGCGTTATGCCGTAACCTTGAGATACCGGTAGGTGTCAAAGAGGTAGGCTGGGGCATTGACGGAGAAACCGCAGCCCTGCTGTATAATGCTGGTGCTGCCTTTATCGACGTTGCAGGTGCGGGCGGCACATCCTGGAGCCAGGTGGAGAAGTTCCGCAGTACGGACCCGGTACGGCGCGCGGCTGCGGAGGCCTTCGCGGACTGGGGGATTCCCACGGCGGAATGCATCGGAGAGGTGCGGGCCATCTCGCCCCGCGGCGCGCTGATCGGCAGCGGCGGGCTGAAGCATGGTGTGGATGCCGCCAAGGCGCTGGCGCTTGGGGCCGATCTGGCCGGCTTCGGGCGGAATCTGCTGGGTCCGGCCGTCAGCTCCGAGGAGGCACTGGACCAGGCGCTGGCACAGGTTGAACTGGAGCTGCGCACGGTCATGTTCGGCATCGGTGCGCCGGATCTTGCTTCCCTGCGCGGTACCCCGCGTCTTATCCGGCGCTAGAAGCAAGCCGATGAATATGGAATTAAAGGAAGGGCTAAAAAACAATGATTAAACTGGTCCAAATGGACGAATCGACTTTTCAATTTTTCTTAAGACAATCCACCCGTGATTACGCAGAGGACAAAATAAAGGCCGGAGCCTGGGATGCTGAGACCGCCATGAAATTGTCCCAGGAAGAAATGACACGTTTCCTGCCCAAAGGACTCTACACAGAGGGAGCTTATCTCTATTCTATAGTAGAGGCTGAGAGTGAAGCTGAGGCCGGGTACATCTGGTTTAATGTGAACGAGAACCGGGGAGTCCGGGAGGCGTTCATCTATGACTTTTATATTTTCGAACCTTTCCAGAGTAAGGGGTACGGCAAGCAGGCACTGGCTGCATTAGATGAAGAAGCCCGGAAGATGAATGTGACCCGGATCGGACTGCATGTCTTTGGCCAGAATGACCGTGCTTTTGAGCTGTACAAAAAAATGGGCTTCCTGGTTACGGATATTACGATGTCTAAAATGCTATAGGTGCAGGGCAATTAGCTGCAGTTTTTCAATCTAGTCAGTCAGACAGGCGGATTCTGCTTTGGAATGGAGAGTCCGCCATTATCGTATATGGAGACTCCGCGAGGGGTCTTTTTTGAAATATAAGAATTTTATATGTTTCACGCTATCAATTATCCTTCTAATTTTGGAGAAACGGATGCCGCCTCTTTCAGAGGACGATGAAGCCGTTTCTTCTTGCTGAATGGATACGCCGGGGTTCCGGGAAAGTAACGGAGTATTATTCGGGCTAAGGCCTCACTGTATGGAGATTAGACACATCCCCTTGACATCTGCTGTTGCTGGAGGTTTTGTTCTAATATATAATGGTTTAGATCAGTACGGTATTTCATGCGGTGATCAATTCAACCGAAAATAGGAGTTGTCATATAAATGGCTTTGAAAGCTGGAATCGTTGGACTTCCCAATGTTGGGAAATCGACATTATTTAATGCTATAACACAAGCGGGGGCGGAATCCGCCAACTATCCTTTCTGCACCATTGACCCTAACGTGGGTGTCGTGGAAGTGCCGGATGAACGTCTGGATAAGCTGGTCGAGCTGGTGCAGCCGAACAAGACGGTTCCGACCGCTTTTGAATTCGTAGATATTGCCGGACTCGTGCGCGGTGCGAGCAAGGGCGAAGGTCTGGGCAACAAGTTCCTGGCTCATATCCGGGAAGTGGATGCTATTGTTCATGTGGTCCGCTGCTTCGTCGATGAGAACGTAACCCATGTTGACGGCAAGGTGAATCCGATCAGCGACATCCAGACGATCAACCTGGAGCTGATTCTGGCCGACCTCGAAAGCGTCGAGAAGAAGATCGAGCGTTCCCGCAAAAATATCAAGGGCGGCGATAAGAAATTCGCTCAGGAAGTTGAAGTACTCGAGCGCGTTAAGGAAGCCCTTTATCTGGATCAGCCTGCACGCAGCCTGGAATTATCCGATGATGAGCGTCTGATCGTGCGGGATCTTCACCTGCTGACCCTGAAGCCGGTGCTGTATGCGGCGAACGTGGGCGAGGATGAAGTGGCGACTGCTGAAGAGAACCCGTATGTTAAGCAGGTACGCGAATTCGCAGCGGCTGAGAATGCTGAAGTAGTGCCGATCAGTGCCAAGGTGGAGGCTGAGATTGCCGAGCTGGAAGGCGAAGACAAGGCGATGTTCCTGGAAGAGCTGGGTCTGCAGGAATCCGGGCTTAACCGCCTGATCAAAGCAGCATACAGACTGCTCGGACTCTACACCTATTTCACAGCGGGCGTGCAGGAAGTCCGTGCGTGGACTATCCGCAAAGGCACCAAAGCACCTGGAGCGGCCGGAGTTATTCATACGGACTTCGAACGCGGATTCATCCGCGCTGAAGTAGTAGCTTATACGGATCTGGTAGCAGCAGGCTCGATGAACGGTGCCAAAGAGCGCGGCCAGCTGCGTCTGGAAGGCAAGGAATATCTGGTGCAGGACGGCGACGTTATGCATTTCCGCTTCAACGTATAGACCATTTATAGTGTAGGGCAGAGAGGCCATCCAGAGTAGAGTTTATTACTTGCTGGATGGTTTCTTTTTGAATTTTGGATAAGGATAAGGGTCAGCTCCTATTTGTGGAAAACCCGAAAAGGCGGCTTCAGAAGCCGGGGGTACGATGAACAAGGGTTCGGCTGGGTCAGTGGCGGACGGCGAGCGTCTGCGGTCTGGTCTACCGTCTGGTCTGTCGCTACCGCCTGCCGCCTGTGGCGGAAAAGCAGTTGGATAATCTCCACTTGCTTATGAACAGAGTGATCCTTGCCAGGAAGTAGTTGGAAAAACAGCACTTAATATTCAGCAAATAGATCACTTTCGAGGAAACGCCTGAAATTTAATGACGTTTATCCAATTAATTCACTTTAACGCTGCAAAACACCGAAATTAAGATACGTTTTTCCAACTATTCATGCAGAGTGGCTCCTCCTCCTATGACCGCCGTATAATCGCCGTATGACCGCCAAGCTATACAACTATTAATATCCATGGGAATGAGGCCGGGAGCGGCATCAGATATTTATTCAGTACCGGGTTATTTTGTAATCAGGACAAGCGCCTGATGCATAACTTGGCTGCAGCTTTTACATCATAAGGTGGCGCAGCTCAGGATTCAAAAGATTTCCTGATTCCGCGCTTTGTACTGTAGCCAATTGGCTGGAGTGGTGGTATAATATAAAGTCGTATATCTATTTATGTTGTATCGACAATGTTAAGTATGTATAACCGAAGAATTTGAATCAGGAGAGGTGAATTCCCTTGTTGGACCGATTGCAATCCCTGGCGGACCGCTATGAGAAACTCAGTGAACTGCTTTGTGACCCGGATGTTGCAAACGACAGTAAGAAACTGAGGGACTATTCCAAAGAACAATCCGACTTGCAGCCCGCCTTTGAGGCGTATAGCGAATATAAAAATGTAATGGAAGAGCTCGAAGCCGCCAAGATGATGCAGGCTGAGAAGCTTGATGATGAAATGAAGGAAATGGTCAAGATGGAGATCGACGACCTGTCCTCGCGACAGGTGGTTCTGGAGGAGAAGATCCGTCTGCTCCTGCTCCCCAAAGACCCTAATGATGATAAAAATGTAATCGTGGAAATCCGCGGCGCAGCCGGCGGGGACGAAGCAGCATTGTTTGCCTCTGACCTGTACCGGATGTATACCCGTTATGCCGATACCCAGGGCTGGCGCGTAGAGCTGATGGATGTGAACACGAACGATCTCGGCGGATTCAAGGAAGTTATCTTCCTGATCAACGGCCGCGGCGCTTACAGCAAAATGAAGTTCGAAAGCGGTGCGCATCGTGTGCAGCGTATTCCTACAACCGAATCCGGCGGACGAATTCATACTTCAACTTCTACCGTTGCGGTTATGCCGGAAGCGGAAGAATTCGAAATTGAAATTCATGATAAGGACATCCGTGTCGACACCTTCTGTTCCAGCGGCGCGGGCGGACAATCCGTTAATACGACCAAGTCTGCGGTGCGTGTAACCCATGTACCTACCGGTATCGTAGCTACCTGTCAGGACGGCAAGTCCCAGAACTCCAATAAGGAGAAGGCGCTGCAGGTGCTGCGTGCCCGTATCTCGGATCTGAAGCGTCAGGAAGAAGAAGCCAAGTACTCCGGAGAACGGAAGAGCAAAGTAGGAACCGGGGACCGCAGTGAGCGTATCCGTACCTACAACTTCCCGCAGAGCCGTGTAACGGATCACCGGATCGGCCTTACCCTGCACCGTCTGGAGCAGGTCATGAACGGAGATATCACCGAGATCATCTCGGCACTGTCTATTGCGGAACAAGCGGAATTGATGGAAAAAGGAGAATAATGCTTTGAAACACGACTCTTACGTCATGTCGGAATTGCAAAGCATCCGGGAAGCCTTTGCGGAGGCTTCTTCTTTTTTGGCCGGGCACGGATGCAATGAGCCGCAGCGCAGCAGCCAGCTGCTGCTGGAGCATGTGCTGGGCTTGTCCGGAGCGGCATATTATATGGCGCTGGCTGATCCATTCCCGCCAGCGCTCAAGGCGCAATGGGAAACACTGGTCACCCGCCGGGCGGCGGGTGAACCGGTGCAGTACATCATAGGCGAGCAGGAATTCTACGGCCGAGCCTTCGAGGTTACGCCCGATGTGCTGATTCCGCGTCCGGAAACGGAGCTGCTCGTCGAGGCGATTCTGCGCTACGGCGCGGAGCTGTGGCCGGACGGGACGGTTGCGGTGCGGAGCGAAGCCGCGCAAGAAGCCGATGGGCCCGCGGGGGGAAGAGCCGCGGGCGGTAAGGCGCCGGGGCCTGCGCGGGGCGAAGCCGCGCAAGAAGCCGATGGGCCCGCGGGGGAGAGAGCCGCGGGCAGTGAGGCGGCGCGCCCGCGCGCCGTGCGTCCGCTGACCGCCGTCGACATCGGCGCCGGCAGCGGAGCCATCTCCGTCACGCTGGCGGCGGAAGCGCCGGCGTGGCGGGTCTGCGCTGGCGACATCTCGCCCGGCGCGCTGGCCGTGGCCGGGCGCAATGCGCAGCGGCTCGGCACGTCCGTTGACCTGCGGCTCGGCGATCTGCTCGAGCCGTTCGCGGGGATGGAGACGGATATTCTCGTCTCCAACCCGCCGTACATTCCCGGCGGCGACATCGCCGGGCTGCAGCGCGAGGTGCGCGACCATGAGCCGCGCACGGCTCTGGACGGCGGCGGGGACGGGCTTGATCCCTACCGCCGCATGATGGAGCAGCTGCCGCTGCTCCCGGCTCCGCCGCGCCTGGTCGGCTTCGAGCTCGGCCAGGGACAGGCCGGGCAGGTAGCTGAGCTGCTGCGGGCGGCCGGCCACTGGAACGAGATCATCACAATCGAGGATCTCGCCGGGATTCCCCGGCATGTGCTGGGGATCGCCCGCTAGCGTCCCCGTCCTGGATGCGGCTGCCAGTAGGCAGAAACCGCCAAACGGTGAAATTGTATTTATGCTGCCCCTTCCTTTACAATAGAAATGACGGGACCTCTGTATGCGGCTGCGGCCAGGTGACAAGAGGAACCAGTACTGAGTAAGGAGACAGAATATGCTTCAGAAGATTAAGAAGATAGACGGCGTCATCCTGGTCATTCTTGTGCTGCTGATGGTAGTCAGCATTTTCTCCATATACAGCGTTACCCACGGGCGCGACAAGCTGGACGGATCGCATATCAAAATGATCAAATTCTATATCCTGGGCTTCATCGCCTTCATTGGGCTCACCTTCGTGGATTATCGTCTGCTTGTTAAATATGCGCTATATGTTTACGTTACAGGCATTGGGATTCTGGTGCTGGTCAGCTTTATCGGTACAGAACAGAATGGCGCGCAGGGCTGGATTAAATTCGGGAGCTTCAGTCTCCAGCCCGCCGAGCTGTTTAAGCTGATACTGATCCTGTTTCTGGCTGCGGTGCTGGTCCGCAAAAATAAGAATAAGCTGCTGTTCTGGCGCGATGTCGTGCCGCTGGGTCTAATGAGCCTATTGCCGTTTTTGATCGTACTAAGCCAGAATGACCTTGGGAATGCGCTCTCCTATATCGTGATTCTTGTTGGCCTCCTCTGGATCGGCAATATCAAGTTCACGCACGCGCTGATCGGGCTGTTAATTATTGGCGGAAGCGCGGCTGCCGGAATCATGAGCTACATTCATTACCACGATGAAATCAAGGATTTCCTGACAGATATCGGCCGTTCCCACTGGGTAGAGCGCTTTGATCCGTGGCTGGTGCCGGAAGAAGCGACGGCCAAGGCAAGCTATCATACCAAAAACGCCAAAATGGCCATAGCCTCCGGCGGTATGAGCGGCGAAGGCTATATGGAGGGCAGCTCGGTACAGACAGATCGCGTGCCGTATACGTATTCTGATTCGATTTTTGTGCAGATTGCCGAGGAGTTTGGTTTTGTCGGATCGGCGCTGGTGCTGCTGCTCTACTTTATCCTGATTCACCGGATGATTCTGATTGCATTGGAGTGCAAGGACAGGGGAGGGCCGTTCCTGATTGTCGGCATTGTCGCGATGATGCTGTATCAGATTTTTGAGAATATCGGTGCCTTCATCGGCCTGATGCCGCTGACCGGGATTACGCTGCCGTTCATCAGCTTCGGGGGGACCTCACTCCTGATCAACATGGCCAGTATCGGTCTGGTAATGAGCGTACGCCTGCATGGTCAAGAGGTAGAGGAAGATTTGCCGAGTCCTACAATCTATTCTTCTCCGGTCAAGCAAGGTTAACTGTATACTATAATATCTCTGATTCAATCAGAGGTAATCCGCATGCCGGAGCTCTTCGAAATGGAAGGGTTCCGGCATTTTGTTTCGTTCTACGCTAGACAGCATCAGAACCAAAGAAGTGAGTTGATTCTCAACCATGCAGCGATGGACATGTTCAGGTCCAAGGGGAAATTCAGTGATAGTTGTATACTGTACAATTAAAAACAGCGAAAAGGGTATGGTCGCACCGTATAACTGTAATCTGTACAACTAAATCTGCCCGAATCGCTGAGAACCCAGCTATATAAAGGAATTAGGTGTACGAAATACAACTAAACGGATAATTGGTTGAAAGTCAGATGTTTTAGCTGTACAAAGTGCAATTAAGCTACCGCATATCCTGTAATTGCGGAAATTGGATCACTCCAAGCCCTTGGCAAGCGATTTAGCAGAATGGTTGTCACCTCATTAGTTTAAGGCTGGTGCTATTCCCGGCTGGCAACGATCACATAAATTGTATTTACGCCCCCACTTGTCTTACAATGGAAATTAGTGGATTCGGTTCCCTGGGTATACTGCAGGAGGCCGGTCCATAATCCGCGTAGGTTAAGGAGTATTCCGATGTTACAGAGAATCAGACGGATTGACGGCTCCATCGTATTGATTTTGCTCTTGCTGATGTGTGTCAGTATTTTCTCGATATACAGCGTGACTCACGGGAGAGTTGACCTGGATGGCACACACATACGGATGATTCAGTATTATGTGCTGGGTTTTGTTGCTTTTTTTCTGCTTACCCTGTTTGATTACCGCCTTCTGGTCCGGTATGGACTCTATATTTACATCCTTGGGATCGGTATTCTGCTGCTGGTCAGCTTTTTCGGCAAGGTAAAAAATGGCGCCCAGGGCTGGATCGGCATCGGTGAATTAAGCCTCCAGCCGGCGGAGCTGTTTAAGCTGATCCTGATTCTTTTTCTGACCACTGTACTTGTCCGCAAACAAAGAAATCCGCTGCGCTTCTGGCGTGACGTGGTGCCGCTTAGCCTAATCGCCCTGGCGCCGTTCGCGTTGGTCATCATCCAGAATGATCTGGGCAATGCGCTCAGCTATATCGTGATTCTGCTTGGGCTTTTGTGGATCGGAAATATTAAATTCTCACATGCGCTGATCGGGATGGTTATTCTGGCGGGATCGGTGCTGGGCTTCATTCTGTGCTATGTCCACTATCATGAGCAGACGGTAAGCTTCATAGAGCAGACGCTGGGCCGGGATCACTTCGTCAGGCGCTTTGACCCCTGGCTGGTACCGGATCTGGCAAGCAGCGATGCGAGCTATCAGACCAAGAATGCCAAGACGGCGATTGCCTCGGGCGGACTCAGCGGCGAAGGTTATCTGCAGGGCGGCACGGTGCAAAGTGACCGGGTGCCTTATCTGTATTCTGAATCGATTTTTGTGCAGATCGGCGAAGAATTCGGCTTTCTGGGTGCAGCGGCGCTGCTGATGCTCTTTTTTATCCTGATCCACAGATTAATTGTGATTGCCCTGGAATGCAGGGACCGCGGCGGCCCGCTCCTGATTGTCGGGATCGTAGCTATGCTGCTGTATCAGATTCTGGAGAATATCGGGGCAATGACCGGGCTGATGCCGTTGACGGGGATTACGCTTCCGTTTATCAGCTATGGGGGGACCTCAATTCTGATTAACATGGCCTGTATGGGGATTGCCATGAGTGTGCGGCTCTACGGGCAGGATGTGGAGGATGATCTGCCGCTTCCGCTGCCCAAGCTGAAGGATGAGACTACTTTATTCTCAAAATCATAGATTACTAGGTTTGCAGTCTCTCATTCCCGGACATACTGGGAACATAAGAGTTTCAGAGGGAGAGGGGCTGCGCAAGATGAATAACGATCAGCTGGATAAAAGGGATTCTCTGCGGATTACATTCAAGTATACTGCCATTTTAATTTGTTTTTTTATGATATTGATGATGGCCTGGGAAGGGCAAAAAAGCGATGCTGCCGTAGCGGAGGTATCTATTCCGCAGGAGTCGATCCGTCTGCGTATTCTGGCGAATTCGGATGGTGCGGGAGATCAGCTGGTCAAACGCCAGATCCGCGACCAGGTGGTGGAGCAGATTAACCAGTGGGTGGCCGGACTGGAGGATCCCCAGAGTCTGGAGCAGGCGCGGGCGCTGATTCAGAGTCATCTCCCGGAGCTGAATGATCTGGTGGGCGGAGAGCTTGCGCGGCGGGGAATTGATTATAGCTATAAAGTCGAACTGGGCACCGTACCTTTCCCGACGAAAATGTATGGCGGCCGGGTCTATCCTGCCGGGGAATATGAAGCGCTGCGGGTCACGCTTGGCGCAGGCAAAGGTCAGAACTGGTGGTGTGTGCTGTTTCCGCCGCTCTGCTTCATTGATGCCGGCTCCGGTGATGCGGCAGCTGCGGAACCCGCTGCAGCCAAGAAGGCTTCGGCAATCTCTGCTAAGGCTTCCGGAGACGGAGCCAAGGTGAAAACGGCGGATGGCGGGGTTGATAAGACTGCTTCCGGTGTAGCGGCTTCGGCCGGCGGGGACGGCGGTGCGGACGCTGATGCAGAAGCGCCGAAGGTGAAGTTCTTCGTATGGGAGCTGCTGCAGAATTTGTGGAGCTGGATCTGCGGATTGTTCGCCTAAGCTTCCGGGAATTTGCGGAATGGCGGTTTACGAAATCTACAGTTTTCCTGCCGGATATGGTACGATAAATGCAGAACTTGAGCGGAAGTGGCTGCGGCTCCACCTGGTGGAGCCGTTTTTGGCTTTTTCCGGACGATGCAGTATTGAAGTGTGAAGTGATTACAGAGGAAAGCTTGTGATGAAATGACAGAGCCTAAGGATTCTTCGTTTGCGGTTCAGCGCCGGAGCGGCAATATAGATGCAACTCTTTATTGGAGTTTGACGTCCGGGATTACCGGACCCGGACCTGCTGCGGGGCAGGACATGCTTTCTGTTCCATCAGCAGAGAGTGACAGGGAGGCAATCGCTGCTGCGGCAGCTATGCTGCGGAGCGGGGGCACCGTTGCTTTTCCGACCGAAACGGTCTACGGATTGGGGGCGGATGCCCGGAATACCCCGGCAGTAGAAGCGGTATTCGCGGCCAAAGGCCGCCCCTCCGACAACCCGCTGATCGTGCATATAGCCCGGCGGGAAGAGCTGGAGGGCCTGGTCCTAGAAGTGGC
This sequence comes from Paenibacillus sp. FSL P4-0081, assembly GCF_000758565.1. Lineage (NCBI taxonomy): Bacteria > Bacillati > Bacillota > Bacilli > Caryophanales > Paenibacillaceae > Paenibacillus > Paenibacillus sp. FSL P4-0081. The sequence goes on along the minus strand of NZ_CP009280.1, from coordinate 7,906,125 downwards.
TCCGGCCGCCTCGGCGCTGATGGATGCCTTCTGGCCCGGCCCCTTGACGCTGGTGCTGCCGGTCCGCCCCGGCGTCCTCTCGCCGCTGGTTACAGCGGGGCTGGATACGGTCGGCGTGCGCATGCCCGACCATCCGGTGGCGCTGGCCCTGCTGCGCGCCGCGGAATGCCCGGTTGCCGCGCCCAGCGCCAACCGCTCCGGGCGGCCGAGTCCTACGCTGGCCGCCCATGTGATGGAAGACCTCGCCGGATATATCGGCGGGGTACTGGACGGCGGCGCGGCCGGGGTCGGCCTGGAGTCGACCGTGGTGCAGGTGCAGCCGGACGGGACGGTAGCGGTGCTCCGTCCCGGGGGCATCACCGCCGAGCAGCTCGCGGCGGTGGCGGGTGCCGGGGCTGTGGCCCCAGCCCCGGCACCGGACCTGGCGGACGCTGCCGCCGGACATTCCGGCGGCCAGTCCCCGGCTTTGCCGCCGCAGGTGAGCGGCGGCGGGACGGGCGGCGCTGCTGCGCAAGCCGCCGGAGACGGCAGCCCGGCGCCGCGCGCGCCGGGCATGAAGTACACGCACTATGCCCCGCGCGGCGCGCTTGGCATCGTACGCGGCTCCTCCCCGCAGCGCGTGGCGGAGACCGCCGCAAGCCTGCTGCAGGCGGCGCAGCGGGAGGGCGGGATCACGGGCCTGCTCCTCTTCGAGGAGCATAGGGCCCTGTATCCCGCCGACCCGGCCGCCTGCGTTGTTTCTCTCGGCTCGTTAGCCTCGCCGGAGGAAGCGGCCCGCTCCCTGTATGCCGCCTTGCGGCGCTTCGATGAAGCGGGAGCGACCTATATTCTGGCCGAGGCCTGCCCGGTCACGGGCCTCGGCGCTGCCATAATGAACCGGCTGATGAAAGCCGCCGGTGAAGCGGTGATCGACGCCGGTTAACAGCCTCTTCCCGGCTCTGCTATCCGCCTCATAGTCATGAATACCATCTTGTCCGCATATCGTTGTTGTACAAGAACTTACGGACTTTGGGGGTATATTCATGGGCATAGGCGGAATATATGAGGGCTGGGGCCAGCTCGTAACAGTTGCCATTATGGCAGTTGCGCTTGGAATGGATGCGTTCTCGCTCGGTGTAGGGATCGGGATGAAGGGTATCCGTCTGCTGCATGTGCTGCAGCTCAGTCTGCTCATTGCTTTTTTTCATGTGCTTATGCCGCTGCTCGGCTTGTTCACAGGCAGCTATGTCGGCCATCTGTTGGGTCAGGTGACCACCTATGCCGCCGGGGGGCTGCTTGTACTGCTGGGCGGACATATGATTCTGAATTCATTCCGCAAGGGTGACGGCGGGAGCCGGGCGGTGGATCACCGGACGGTATGGGGCATGCTGCTGATCTCGCTCAGTGTAAGTGTAGATTCCTTTTCGGTCGGGGTTTCACTGGGAATGTTTGTGAATAGCATAGTTATTACAGTGCTGGCCTTCGGTGTCTGCGGCGGCATGATGTCTATTACCGGACTGCTGCTGGGCAGGAGAGTAAGCCGCGGGCTCGGGGATTACGGTGAAGCACTGGGCGGAGCTATACTTCTGGCGTTTGGCTTGCTGTTCATCTTCTGATACAATAACGGAAATACAAATAAATAGAACATTTCATTGTTCAGTTCATTCGGAAGTTGTGGATTATCCGAAATTATATTTTTACCGGAGGTGGAAAGTATGCTGCATATTTTATTCGTCTGCACAGGAAATACCTGCCGCAGCCCTATGGCTGAAGGTCTTCTGCGGAAGCTGGCGGGAGAGCGGGGGATCGATGTGGAGGTGCGGTCTGCCGGAGTTTCCGCCATTTCAGGTACTTCCATATCCAGGCATGCTGCCGGAATCCTGCAGGATGAAGGCATTGAAGATCGTATAGTATCCTCGCAACTGACCGGAGAGGCTGTCTCTTGGGCTGATCTGGTGCTTACCCTGACCGGAGGACATAAGCGGCATTTGCTGCAATATTTCCCTGACGCAGTTAACAAGACTTATACTCTTAAGGAATATGTGCATACGCAAGAGTCTGTGAACGCCGATATCCGTGAACTGGATAGCCTGTATGCAGATGCCGAACTCAGCATTTCGCTGGGCGGAGAGCCGAGCGCCGCTGATATGCAACGGATTATTGAGATCCGGCAACGGATTCCGAGCTTCGATATCAGTGATCCGTTCGGCGGCTCCCGTGAAGATTATGAGCTGACGGCTGCTGAGATCCGGACTGCGTTGTACAGTTTACTGGATAAGCTGGAATCCTTACGGCGGTTGTGAAGGTGGTTGATTTTTCGCCGTCTATCCCTTAAGATGAAATAAATATTATCCGGTTCCGGTGTAACTGGCGACAAGTGTGGATCAAACCACGATGGAGCACCTGGAATAAACGGCCGGTCGCCTGGGCAAAAGAGCACATCCGCAGCTAAATCTGCGGACTGCTCTTTTTTGTTTAAATGTCGTATCTGTAGTGGGAATTGTGGCATTATCAACGCTTGAAGGGGGCGGTAAGATGGACGAAGTCCGTAAGCAGGATCTATGGGGAGAGCGCGCGTCCGGTGCGCCTTCAGCAGCCGGGCAACAAGCGGACAGTGCAGAGCTGACCCTGGACGCCGCAGCTGCGGCGGTAGTCCGCGAACTGGCGGAAGCGGGTAAGCTCGGTCCGGGTAAAATTCTCGTCGTCGGGGCCAGCACCAGTGAAGTGGCGGGTGTGCGGATCGGCACCGGAGGTGCGCTTGAGGTTGCACAGCTGCTGCTGCAGGGGATTACGCAGGCCGCTGCTGAATTTGGCTTTCATCCCGTGTACCAATGCTGCGAGCATCTGAACCGTTCGCTGGTGATGGAACGTTCTTTGCTGGAATCACTGGGGCTTAGGGAGGTTTCGGCTGTGCCGGTTCCGGGAGCCGGAGGTTCCATGGCTGCGGCCGCTTACCGCTCTATGACAGATCCGGTGCTGGCCGAGACTATAGAGGCCCACGCCGGTATTGATATCGGGGAGACGCTAATTGGCATGCACCTCCGCCGCGTAGCCGTACCTTTCCGGCCTAGCCTGCGCTATATCGGGGCAGCCCGGGTGAACGCAGCATGGAGCAGACCGCCGCTGATCGGCGGCGAACGGGCAGTGTACCGCACGCCGGAGACAAGCGGCTCCGCGAATTGTGACTGAGAGCAGCGTATATAACTGGTTTCGTCTTAACACCACATAAATTAGAGTAACAGGGAGGAAATAAGAAACATGGAACAACTACGTAAGAGTGACCCGGCAGTACTGGAAGCGATGGGCTTGGAACTGAGCCGTCAGCGTGCAAACATTGAACTCATTGCTTCAGAGAATATTGTAAGTGAAGCCGTAATGGAAGCCATGGGCTCCGTGCTTACGAACAAATACGCCGAAGGTTATCCCGGCAAACGTTATTATGGCGGCTGTGAAGATGTGGATATCGTGGAGAACCTGGCCCGTGACCGTGCCAAGCAGCTGTTTGGTGCCGAGCATGTCAATGTGCAGCCGCATTCCGGTGCACAGGCCAATATGGCCGTTTACCTTGCCGCGCTTAATCCTGGCGATACCGTACTGGGTATGAATCTGGCGCATGGCGGCCATTTGACCCACGGCAGCCCGGTTAATGCTTCCGGTATCCTGTATAACTTTGTGGCTTATGGCGTACAGGAGGATACTTTCCTGATTGATTATGACGAAGTGCGTAAAGCAGCCTTCAAACACCGCCCCAAAATGATCGTAGCCGGAGCAAGCGCGTATCCGCGGACCATTGATTTTGCCGCACTCGGTTCCATTGCAAATGATGTGGGTGCCTTGTTTATGGTCGATATGGCCCACATTGCCGGATTGGTTGCAGCCGGTGTTCACCCGAGTCCGGTTCCTCATGCCCATTTCGTTACAACAACTACGCACAAAACCTTGCGCGGTCCACGCGGAGGGATGATTCTGTGCAGACAGCCATGGGCTGCTGCTATTGATAAAGCGGTTTTCCCGGGTTCCCAAGGCGGACCGCTCATGCATGTCATTGCGTCCAAAGCCGTTTCATTCGGTGAAGCACTGCAGCCGTCGTTCAAGACCTATGCCGAGAATGTAGTGAAGAATGCCAAGGTTCTGGCAGATACGCTGATCGGCGAAGGCGTTAATATTGTTTCCGGCGGTACGGATAACCACCTGATGCTGCTGGATACCCGTAATCTGAGCATTACCGGCAAGGATGCGGAGAAGGTGCTTGATTCCATTGGAATTACAGTCAACAAGAATGCGATTCCGTTCGATCCTACCAGTCCGTTTGTAACAAGCGGTATCCGGATCGGTACACCTGCTGTTACATCACGCGGTATGGACGAGCCGGCTATGGTAACGATCGGCCGGATTATTGCCAATGTGCTGAAGAATCCGAAAGATGACGCTAATTTGACCCAGGCTGCACGTGAGGTGGCCGAGCTTACTGAAAAGTATCCGATCTATCCTGGTTTGCAGTACTAATATTAAGCTGCTTATTCTGCCTTTGCGGGTCCGGTTCCACCGGATTCCGCAAAGGTTTTTTTGATAGGTGAGATTTCAAATGCTTTGTGGCCGGTTTCTGTTGCATAATGTTCACAAATTATAGTAAGAAAATGGTATGAATTATCATGTAATAATCATGAAAGTTCATGGAATTTTCAATAAAAGTAGTGAAAGAAATGTGAATAGTATTAAAAGTGCCTAATGGCACAAACTAAGTTTTGTTTTATATCCAGAGGCTTGGGGGAATTTCCTAAACTTTCCGTGCAGCTATGAAATTTGCGGAGACTGCCTTTGCAGGCGGTTTTCCCCTTCTGTAGGTGAAAAGCGGCCTTGGTGATGATATAATAGACAAGATTTAGCCACGCGGGAAGCAAAGCGCTTACTCTGGCTATAAATAAGACTTACAATTACCGGAGGGACAAAATGGGAAAATTGGTGATTTGCGATCATCCATTGATTCAGCACAAATTAACATTTATTCGCGATGTGCGGACCAACACGAAAGAATTCAGAGAGCATGTCGATGAAGTAGCAACACTTATGGCTTATGAGATTACCCGTGATATCCCGCTTGAGACCATTACGGTGCAGACACCGGTGGCTGAAACGCAGAGCAAAGTGATCTCGGGAAGAATGCTGGGACTGATTCCGATTCTGCGCGCCGGTCTTGGTATGCTGGAAGGTGTCCTGAAGCTGCTTCCAGCGGCGAAGGTAGGACATGTCGGGCTATTCCGTGATCCGGAAACACTGCAGCCGGTTGAATACTACATTAAGCTTCCTACAGATGTACAGGAACGCGAGCTGATCGTAATCGATCCGATGCTGGCTACAGGCGGCTCAGCCATTGCGGCCATTACCTCGCTTAAGAACCGCGGATGCACCCAGATCAAGATGATGAACCTGATTGCTGCTCCTGAAGGCGTCGCTGCGGTGCAGGCTGCACATCCGGATGTGGACATCTATGTAGCCGCACTTGATGATCATCTGAATGAGCATGGTTATATTGTCCCAGGCCTCGGAGATGCCGGCGACAGACTGTATGGAACCAAGTAATAATACCCTTGAGGTATTAATAGAACAAATACAATTTCTGTAGTCTTCAGAAGAGAGGGTAGGGGTTATGTCCAAAATTAAAGTAATGACGATTTTCGGAGTGCGCCCCGAGGCGATCAAGATGGCGCCTCTGGTTCTGGAACTGAACAGACACCCTGAGCAGATTGAATCCATTGTCTGTGTAACTGCCCAGCACCGTGAACTGCTTGATCAGGTGCTGGAGGTATTCAAAATTACGCCGGATTATGATTTGGACGTAATGAAGGACCGGCAGACCCTTAATGAGATTACTATCCGGGTGCTTGAAGGACTAGAGCCAGTGCTTCGCGAGGTCAAACCTGACCTGGTGCTTGTACACGGGGATACGCTTACCACTTTCCTGGCCAGCTATGCGTCTTTCCTGCAGCAAATTCAGGTTGGGCATGTGGAAGCAGGTCTTCGGACATGGAACAAGCTTTCGCCTTATCCGGAGGAAATGAACCGTCAGCTGACCGGCGTGCTTGCCGATCTGCACTTTGCCCCGACCGATTGGTCAGCCGGCAACCTGAGACACGAGAACAAAAAAGAATCAAGTATTTATATCACAGGCAACACTGTAACTGATGTGTTTCAATATACCGTACAGCCGGACTACCGGCATCCTGTACTGGATTTTGCTTCAGGAAAAAGACTTATTTTGATGACGGCGCACCGCAGAGAATCCCAAGGCGAACCGCACCGTCATATTTTCCGTGCTGTCAAAAGAATCGCTGATGAATTTGAAGATGTAGCCATTGTGTATCCTGTGCACCCGAGTCCTGCAGTGAAGGAACCGGCGCATGAGATCCTCGGCGGACACCCTAGAATTAAGCTGATTGATCCGCTGGATGTCGTTGACCTGCATAATTTTTATCCGCATACCCACCTGATATTGACCGATTCCGGCGGCCTGCAGGAGGAAGCTCCCTCCTTTGGAGTTCCCGTGCTTGTGCTGCGTGATACAACCGAGCGCCCGGAAGGGATCGAGGCCGGAACATTGGAGCTTGTGGGGACGGACGAGGAGAAGGTGTATCAACGGACACATGCTCTATTGACCGATCAGAATCTGTATCAGTCCATGAGCCGGGCCGCCAACCCGTATGGAGACGGCAAAGCCTCCGAGAGAATTGTCAATGCGATTTTGCACCATTTCGGAGCTGTTAAAGAACGTCCGGAAGAGTTTCACAGAATGTTCACAAATAATAAATGATGGCACGACAACTAATATACTAAAGTAAATAAAAGCAGCATACAGTGAAACTGTACGGTTTATATGGTTTTGGTATGTTTTGCTGTGATTATTTTCATGTTTTCAAGCACTTTTGAGCAATTTTCGGTGAATTGACAAAGAGTCTGGATATTCAGTAAAATTAGTTGGGATTGTAGCCTATGAAGGAACAAAAGAACGAGGCCGGCCTGGGACGTATTGCTTTGGTTCTCGGGGGTGCAGGCAGCTTGCTTGCCGCTTACATTGTTATAGGTTTTTTTGTGGCAAGGTGGCTGCAGAACCTGATGGACGGACCTAAGCTTTGGCTGGCCATCGGAACAATTGCCGGGATGGTTCTCGGGGTTGTGAATGTTGCTTTGCTAATCAAAAAATTTCTGGGGGAGCAAAATGGATAATATGACTCCCGTAATCAATACCGTTACCAGGGTGACAGTAATCATTATGGCAGGCTTGTTAATGGGATGGGCTCTTCATCATGAGACCCGTGCAGTTACTCTGGGCATGTCGCTGGGCTTGCTGGCAGGACTCGTTAACTTTCGTTATCTTGCCCTCAAAGTAAGAAGGGTGACACAGGCGGTTGCGGATAAACAGAAAAGTTCTTTCAGCCTTGGTTTCGCTACAAGAATCAGTTTCGCTATTCTGGTCACCATGTTTTCGGTCAAAATCGAGCATTTCTCGCTGGAGGCAACGATTGCCGGCCTGTTCATCCCCCAGCTTCTATCTATTCCCGTGGGGATATATTTAGGAATCAAGAATAAGCTGTAGCCATATTAAAGAGAAAGGGGGATGATACTATGCACGAAATGCCTTTAATCTATGTTGGCGGAATACCGATTGACTTGTCAGCGGTACTGATGCTGGTGATCAGTTCGGTGATCGTGTTCGCTCTGGTCATGCTGTCCGTCCGCAACCTGTCTGTTGATAATCCGTCACGACTCCAGAATTTCATGGAGTGGGTCGTTGAATTTGTACAGGGACTGATCAGCAGCGCCATGGATTTGAAGAAAGGGAAGCCTTACATATCACTGGGATTGACGCTGATACTGTTTATCTTCGTCTCCAATCTCCTTGGTCTGCCGTTTTCCTTCATTACAGAAGCCGAAGGTCCGGTTCACATTTTTGGACATGTTATCGAAGCAACCAAAAATCTGACACATGGCGAGCATGTAGAGATTCTGTGGTATAAATCGCCGACTGCAGATATCAATGTAACCGCCGGGCTGGCGATTGTCGTGTTTGTACTAATGAACTATTTGGGAATCAAGCTGAATGGCAAACATTATTTCAAACACTATATTGAGCCGTTCCCGATCTTCTTGCCGCTTAACATCATTGAGAACCTGGCGAAGCCGGTGGCGCTTGCCATTCGTCTATTTGCTAATATTTTTGCCGGCGAGGTTCTGATCACCGTAATTCTGAAGCTGGGGATATTCAGTATCCCGTTCCTGGCTGTCTGGCAGGGCTTCAGTATCTTTGTTGGTGCGCTTCAGGCGTTTATCTTTACGATTCTGACGATGGTGTACATCGCGCAGATGACGATCCACGAGGAAGAAGCACATTAATGAACTGCCGTGAGGATAGCGGCAGCCGCCGGAATACTCTTCGCGGGAGATTTTTATATCATTAAGTCATTACAAAAAGAACCGAAATTAAAGGAGGATATTTACAAATGGAATTTTTGGCAGCAGCAATCGCGGTTGGTTTAGGCGCACTCGGTGCAGGTCTTGGTAACGGTATGATCGTCAGCAAAACAGTTGAGTCCATCGCTCGTCAACCGGAAGCACGTAACGCACTGCAGACAACAATGTTTATCGGTGTAGGTATCGTGGAAGTTATTCCTTTGGCCGCTACAGTTATCGCATTCCTGATCATGTTTACTTAATAAACCGTTTTTACGGTTTGGCGGGGAGGGCAAGTGCCATCCGCGCCTTACTTTTGTATATGTCCGCATGCCGCGGTAACGGAAAGGAGTGACCTCAGTGACTATCGTTTGGACAAATATATTGTTTTCCATTATCGCCTTTGGGATCCTGTATTTCCTGCTCAGCAAATTTGCATTCAGCAAGCTGTTCGGAATTATGGAGAAGCGCCGCGAAATGGTGCTGCAGCAAATGGATGAAGCAGCCAAGACCAGAGAACAGGCGGTCGCTTACGTAGAAGAACAGAAGCAGGCTCTGCAGCAGGCACGCCAAGAGGCGCAGGCTATCATTCAGCAGTCCCAGGTTACAAGCAACAATCAGGTTGACAAGCTTCTGGATCAGGCTAAAGCTGAAGCTACCCGCCTTAAGGACGAAGCAGTCCGTGATATTGAGAGCGAGAAGAACAAGGCTGTGGAAGCTTTGCGCAGCGAGCTGGGTACAGCATCGGTCCGCATTGCATCCAAGCTGCTTGAAAAAGAAGTTAAGGCTGACGGCGAACAGGAACAACTCGTTGATCAATACCTCAAAGAGGTAGGAGGCCGACCATGAGCCGCGATACGGTAGTTGCCAAACGCTATGCCAAAGCCTTGTACAGTGCAGCAGTGGATGAAGGCATTACACTTGAAGTGGAAGCCCAGCTTAGGTTAGTAGTCGAAGTGCTTCATTATGATGCAGAGGTGAAACAGTTCATTCTGGCACCGCGCATCTCGCAATCCGACAAGCTGAATGTGCTGCGCGGAGCGCTTAAAGGTAAAGTCTCGGAAGCGGTAATGAACATGGTAGAACTGCTGGTAGAGCGGGGCAGAACCGATATTTTCGCAGAACTGCTGGCCACGTACGTCAAGATAGAAGGGGACGCCCTTGGCATCGGCGATGCTACTGTCTACTCCGCCTATTCTCTGAATCAAGAGGAACAGGATAGTGTAGCGGCAGAGTTCAGCCAGCTTACAAACCGCAAGATTCGTGTTACCAATGTGGTGGATAAGAGCCTGCTAGGCGGACTGAAGGTCATCATCGGCGATACGCTGTATGACGGCAGTCTATCCGGCAAGCTGGAGCGTCTTGAGAAATCCTTTAATGATAAGCAAAGAAGATAGGGGTGAGGATATTGGGCATCAGACCTGAAGAGATCAGCACTTTGATCAAAAATCAAATTGAGCAATATAAAGCCGATATCGAAGTGGCCGAAATTGGCACCGTCATTCAAGTCGGAGACGGTATCGCCCGTGTCTACGGTCTGGAAAACGCAATGGCAGGGGAACTGCTGGAGTTCTCCAACGGTGTAGTAGGCATGGCGCTTAACCTGGAAGAAAGCAACGTCGGTGTTGTTATCCTGGGTGAATACACAGCCATTCGTGAAGGCGATCAAGTCAAACGTACAGGACAAATTATGCAGGTTCCGGTTGGGGAAGCCATGCTGGGCCGTGTAGTGAATGCACTGGGGCAGCCGCTTGACGGCAAAGGTCCAATTGCAACGACTGAATTCCGTCCTGTAGAACATAATGCACCGGGCGTTATCGACCGTAAATCGGTTCATGAACCGATGCAGACAGGTCTGAAAGCGATCGATGCCATGGTACCAATCGGCCGCGGACAACGCGAACTGATCATTGGTGACCGTCAAACCGGTAAGACTGCGATCGCCATTGATGCAATCATCAACCAAAAAGGCAACGGCATGAAGTGTATCTATGTTGCGATTGGTCAAAAACAATCTACAGTAGCACAGGTAGTAGAAACCCTCCGCCGTCACGGCGCGCTGGAATATACTATCGTTGTAACCGCGTCGGCTTCCGAGCCTTCTCCGCTGCTCTATATTGCTCCATACGCAGGCTGCGCAATGGGCGAATACTTCATGTATAAAGGCGAGCATGTTCTTGTTATTTATGATGACCTTTCGAAGCAGGCTTCGGCTTACCGCGAATTGTCCTTGCTGCTCCGCCGTCCACCGGGCCGTGAAGCATTCCCGGGTGACGTATTCTACTTGCACTCCCGTCTGCTGGAACGTGCGGCTAAGCTCAGCGATGCGCTTGGTGGAGGTTCATTAACCGCCCTTCCTTTCATCGAAACACAGGCTTCTGACGTATCGGCTTACATTCCTACGAACGTAATCTCGATTACCGATGGTCAAATCTTCCTTGAATCCGATCTGTTCAACTCCGGTCAGCGTCCGGCGATCAACGTCGGTATCTCCGTATCCCGTGTAGGGGGTTCCGCGCAGATCAAAGCAATGAAGAAGGTTGCCGGTTCCCTGCGTCTGGATTTGGCTCAATACCGTGAGCTTCAGGCCTTCTCCCAGTTCGGTTCCGATCTGGATAAATCTACGCAAGCCCGTTTGAACCGCGGTGCGCGTATGATGGAGATTCTGAAACAAGGCGTAAACCAGCCGCTTAATGTTGAGCACCAAGTGCTCAGTCTGTACACCGCTGTCAAAGGACATCTGGATGATATTCCTGTCAAAGACGTGAAGCGTTTCGAGAAGGAATTCCTGGCGTATATCGACAGCAGTGCAACTGAAATCCTTCAATCCATTACGGATACCAAGGATCTGACAGCAGACAACGAGGCAGCACTCAAAGAAACGATCGAGAAATTCAAAAGAGGCTTTGCTACAAGCTAATATATAGAGTTTGCTCAGTTACGCTTACGAAGTCAGCTTTGGCTGTGCCAAAGCTCAGCTTATGCTTACGATGTTAGCTTTGGCTACGCCAAAGCTCAGAGGTGGTGAAATCATGGCAAGAAGCATGCGCGATATTAAACGTCAAATTAAGAGCGTTCAGAACACCAGACAGATCACCAAAGCGATGGAGATGGTCGCCGCCTCCAAGCTGCGCAAAGCGCAGGAGAAAGCTGAAGCTGCGCGTCCTTACTCAGAGAAGCTTAAAGAGGTGGTCTCGAGTATTGCTGCCGGTACGCAGGATGTTCAGCATCCGATGCTGGTCAGCCGGCCTGTCAAAAAAACAGGGTATTTGATCATCACCTCGGATAGAGGTCTTGCAGGTGGCTACAATGCCAACATTCTGCGTAAAGTAACGATGCTGATCGCAGAGCGGCATAAGTCCAAGGATGAGTATGCACTGTTTGTTATCGGCCGCAAGGGCCGTGACTTTTTGCGCCGCCGTGAGTACCCCATTGTAGAGGAAATCACCGAGCTGTCTGATACCCCGAAGTTTGCTGACATCAAGTCGATTGCTTATTCGGCGGTAAACCAGTTTGAGACAGGCGTCTACGATGAGCTGTACATTTGCTACAACCAGTTTATCAATGCGATCAGCCAGGTTCCGACTGTAGACAGACTTCTGCCTATGGATGGTGTAGGAAAAGGCGAGCATCACGGAGCGACAGCTGCCTATGAATACGAACCTTCTCCTGAAGGCGTGCTGGAAGTTCTGCTTCCTAAATACGCCGAAACTTTAATCTACGGTGCTCTTCTGAACGGCAAGGCCAGTGAGCTGGGAGCTAAGATGACAGCTATGGGCAGTGCAACGAAGAACGCGTCAAAAATGATCGGAGAACTAAGACTTACGTACAACCGCGCCCGTCAGGCGGCAATTACGCAGGAAATTACCGAGATCGTGGCTGGTGCGAACGCGCAGTCTTAATATGAGTGGGTCCATGCCTCCGGGCTTGGCCCTGCCTTGTATTTATCCGCAGAAACGGATGATGCCTTTAAAGGGTAATGGACCGTTTCTACATATGTAACAGCTTTCGAGGAGGGAAATGAAGATGAACAAAGGACGCGTTGTGAGCATTATGGGTCCGGTTGTCGATATTGAATTTGAACGCGGCCAGCTGCCCGAGATATTCAACGCTATCAAAATTGTTGGGACTCTGAGCGATGGCCGTAACATGGATCTGACTCTTGAAGTTTCCAATCATCTTGGAGATAACCTGGTGCGTTGTATCGCCATGTCTTCCACAGATGGACTGGTACGCGGTATTGATGCCATTGACCAGGGAGGACCGATCTCGGTTCCTGTTGGTGAAGCAACACTCGGCCGCGTATTTAACGTGCTTGGTAATCCAATCGATAACGGCGCTGAAGTGGTGGCTGCAAGAAACCCGATTCACCGTCTGGCTCCTACATTCGATGAATTGTCCACTCAGGCAGAAGTTCTGGAAACCGGCATTAAGGTTATCGACTTGCTTGCCCCTTACGCCAAGGGCGGTAAGATCGGCCTGTTCGGCGGTGCCGGCGTAGGTAAAACTGTAACCATCCAGGAACTGATCAACAACATCGCACAGGAACACGGCGGTATCTCCGTATTCGCAGGTGTTGGCGAGCGTACCCGTGAAGGTAATGACCTGTATCATGAAATGACGGATTCCGGCGTTATCAAGAAAACGGCGATGGTATTCGGACAAATGAATGAGCCGCCGGGCGCGCGTCTGCGCGTAGCTCTGACCGGTCTGACCATGGCGGAATATTTCCGTGATGTTGAAGGCCGCGATACGCTGCTCTTTATCGATAACATATTCCGCTTCACCCAAGCGGGTTCCGAAGTATCGGCCCTTCTCGGCCGTATGCCTTCTGCGGTAGGTTACCAGCCTACACTGGCTACAGAAATGGGTCAGCTGCAGGAACGTATTACGTCCACTAAGAAAGGTTCTGTTACTTCAATCCAGGCGATCTACGTGCCTGCGGATGACTATACAGACCCTGCACCGGCTACTGCGTTTGCCCACTTGGATGCGACTACCAACCTGGAGCGTAAAATCTCCGAAAAAGGGATTTTCCCTGCGGTTGACCCTCTGGCTTCAAGCTCGCGTATGTTGGCACCTGAAATTGTCGGAGAAGAGCATTATAACGTGGCACAAGGCGTTAAGCAGCTGCTGCAGCGTTATACTGAGCTTCAGGATATCATTGCAATCCTGGGTATGGATGAGCTGAGTGAAGAGGATAAGGTCATTGTGTCCCGCGCCCGTAAGGTTGAGCGCTTCCTGTCCCAGCCTTTCCATGTAGCAGAACAGTTCACAGGCTTCAAAGGCAAATACGTGCCGATCAAAGAAACAGTACGCAGCTTCAAAGAAATCCTGGAAGGCAAGCACGATGATCTTCCGGAAGTAGCGTTCCTGTTCGTAGGTACGATTGAAGAAGCAGTGGAAAAAGCCAAAACGTTGTAATCTCGGCATGAGCCGGGTAGTGAGCTTTATTCTGTAAAGCTTTGAGGAGGAATGGAAGTGAATACCTTTTTGCTCGAAATTGTCACTCCGGAGCATCTGGTCTACTCCAAGCAAGTGAATAGCTTGACGGTACGTGGCGTGAATGGTGCACTGGGCATTTTGCCGGGACATATTCCGCTGGTAACTCCGCTTCAGGTTGCTCCGCTTAGCGTCAAAGCAGACGGCGTAACGGTGTCTATCGCCGTTCATGGCGGTTTCGTTGAAGTGCACAAAGATAAGGTAACGGTGCTGGCTGAAAGTGCTGAGCTGCCCAAAGATATTGATGTGGAGCGCGCTGAAGCAGCTAAGGAACGGGCTGAGCGCCGTCTTAAGCTGCAAAGCAAGCAAGATGAAATTGATCACCGCCGTGCTGAGCTGGCCTTGCAGCGCGCTGTAACGCGGATCAAAGTTTCGACCGGAAAAGGACAACAGTAGCAGAGAAGCGGTCAAGCCCAGGGCTTGACTGCTTTTTTTGCTTAACTGAATCTAGCAGAGTATGAACATATCGTAAACACTTAGGCAGATAATGCGCCAATTGTTTAAAAATTCGTAAAAGTACTGGATTCTTTTCCCCTGCGCAAGTATGATATAAGAGTCGATTTCCGAGTAACCTTACACGGGGGGCTAATGATGAACACAAGCTTATCCGCTGAATTGTCAAGTGCGATCGGCAGCAGCAGTTTAATTTCGATGGTAGTTTCTCTAGTCTGTGTCGCGTTATCCTGGTGGGCACTTCAGAACCTAAAGCTCGATCTGGTCATAAGATATCCCAAGAGTCCCCAGGGCAGGTTGCTGCATTTGCTGCTGGCCATTGTCCTCGGCCATTTCGTGGCCGGATTTCTGCTGGATTATCTGGGCTGGAGCGGACTTATCACCCGGATGTTTTAATGACGGTTGGTTTGGTTATATCTGTCATAGGCCAATGCAGTGAAAAAAGTGTCGAATAATAAGGTTTTATTATGTCAACACTGAAGTTTAAGGAATGCGTCTGCACATTAGGCGCAGTGACGGAATATTCAATATTTTAACTGACGAATTTCAAACTCAAATTAATTTCAGAAATAATGGACGCGGAGGGAAACCGAAATGAGCAAATTTATCGTCCGCGGTGGCAACAGATTGACCGGGAGCGTGAAAGTTAGCGGCGCAAAAAATTCCGTACTACCGATCATAGCCGCCTCTCTATTGGCAGAAGAAGGAGTTAGCGTCATTGTGGACGCACCTCCGCTAGACGATGTAATCACGATTAGCAAAGTGCTGGAATCTCTGGGTGCAGGTATTACATACCAGAACGATATCATTGAGGTTGATGCCAGAAATATTACTTCCTGCGAAGCGCCTTATGAATGGGTGCGCAAAATGCGGGCTTCTTTCCTGGTAATGGGTCCACTCTTGTCCCGTATGGGGCATACACGTATTTCCTTGCCTGGCGGTTGTGCCATCGGGACTCGGCCGATTGACCAGCATTTGAAGGGGTTTGAAGCACTGGGTGCAGAGATCAGTCTGGGCCAGGGCTACATTGATGCGAAAAGTAACGGAAGGCTGCGCGGAGCCAAGATTTATCTGGATGTGGCCAGCGTAGGTGCAACCGAAAATATAATGATGGCTGCGGCACTTGCCGAAGGCATTACTGTAATCGAGAATGCCGCGAAAGAGCCGGAGATTGTTGATCTTGCGAATTACCTGAACGGCATGGGCGGTATTGTGCGCGGTGCAGGCACCGGAGTGATCCGGATCGAAGGTGTTGAACGTATGCATGGGGTAAGACATCATGTCATTCCGGACCGTATTGAGGCTGGAACCTATATGGCAGCTGCAGCAATTACGGGCGGCGATGTATATGTGGAAGGCGCCATTGCTGATCATCTGGGCCCGGTTATTGCCAAGATGGAAGAGATGGGCGTTACGGTTATTCCAGACGAGAACGGTGTCCGCGTTATCAGCGACAAGCCGCTGAAGGCTGTGGATCTCAAGACGTTGCCTTACCCTGGGTTCCCTACCGATATGCAGTCGCAGATGATGGCGTTATTGCTGCGTTCCGAAGGTACCTCTGTAGTTACAGAGACTGTTTTTGAGAACCGGTTCATGCATGTGGATGAATTCCATAACATGAATGCTGAGATTAAGATTGAAGGCCGTTCCGCCATCGTTACCGGTAATGCCCGTCTTGTCGGTGCCAAGGTGTGTGCTACGGATCTGCGTGCAGGCGCTGCGCTTATTTTGGCGGGCCTGGTGGCTGAAGGCACTACAGAGGTTAGCGGAACGCATCATATTGACCGTGGTTATGTGCATCTGGCCGAGAAGCTGTCGGGTCTTGGTGCGGACATATGGCGTATTTCCATGGAAGAATCAGCGGCTGCAACTGCAGCTGTGAAGGAAGAAGTACTTAAGCCGGAACCGGCAAGAAGTGAATCCTTCAAGAGCGATGAGGTCAAACCGCGCTTTCAGATTCAGCCGTCCTGGGTATAATAGCAATTTTTAACATGAAGGGACCAGCCCGCGAATAAGCGGCTGGTCCCTTTTTTGATAGACTGGAATTTATATGTTTGGGGTCCCCGCAAAGTACCTTTACCATCATCGATGCTAAAGCCCCACTTTGTGGGGTTATTTTGCTGCGCCTCCGGGCAACTCTCTTTCTCTCAGAATCACGTTCTAGCAGGTGCCGGAAATTCATATCTATAAGAATCACCGGTGCTTATGGAAGGAGCCATAGAGATGAAAGAGTTAAGATTGCTGCGGCGCATCCTGAAGCGCCCGCGCAGCGTAGCGCGTGCGCGGCGCGGGGCGCCCCGGATCAGGCGGCTGGCCCCCGCCGCCTGGCTCGCAGCGCCGCTGCTGGCGGCGCTGCTGCTGCCACTGGCTGTTGTCCCGCTGCGCGGAGGCGGACAACAGCCAGCACCTCCGGCCGTGCCGCAGGCCACGGCCGCGCCGGCACCGCCGGGAACGGCTGCTGCGGAAGCGCCGCAGCCGGAGGTCTCCGTCTATTTGTCGCAGAGCGGACAAATCGAGACCCTGCCGCTGGAGGAATACGTCAGCGGCGTGCTGGCGGCGGAGATGCCGGCGGACTTTGAGCTCGAGGCGCTCAAGGCCCAGGCCGTTGCCGCCCGCACATTCATTGCCCGCCGCCTGCTGGCCGGCGACCACAGCGGGGTACCCGTTCCTGAGGCGGATGTGAGCGATACGGTAAGCCATCAGGCTTACATCTCGCAGGCCGTGCTGGAACGGGACTTTGCGTCCGGCAGCAAGCGCGCCGGACTGGCGAAGCTCCGCCGCGCGGTCCTGGAGACGCGCGGGATCATCATGACCTATAAAGGGCAGCCGATTACGGCCTCCTTTTTTGCCTCCAGCGGAGGGTATACGGAGAACTCCGAGGATTACTGGAATGCTGAGGTTCCCTATTTGCGCAGTGTAGCCAGCCCCTGGGAGCGGGAGATTACCCCGAACCTCGCGGTCACCTACACCTTCAGCAATTCGGAGCTCCGCAGCAAGCTCGGGCTTACTGCCAGGGAGCTTCCCGCTGCGGCGAATCTGGCTGCCTCAGGCAAGGCCTTGCAAGTCTCTTCATCTTCGGCCGGACTGCCCGCAGAAGTGATCTCGCTGACAGCAGGACACCGGATCAAGAAGATCTCTATCGGAGGTACTGTGTTCACAGGCCGGGAGGTAAGAGAGAAGCTGGGACTTCGTTCGAGCCAGTTCACCTGGAAGCGGAAGGACGGGAAGGTGCTGATCACAACCTATGGAAACGGCCATGGCGTCGGCATGAGCCAATGGGGGGCGAACGGTATGGCGAAGCAGGGAAGTACAGCCACGCAGATTCTCAAACACTATTACAGCGGGGTCTCTTTTACGGGGATCTCAACTCTTCTGAAAAAATAACTTGCAAGATACGTATAAAAGCGAAGCGCCCGGTAACACTGGTTACTGAGGTGATAACCATATGAATGAACAAGACAAAAACAAACCAAACCATGATGAATCTCTCAAAAACAAGCAGGGAGATTCAGGCGCTAAGCCTTCTTCATGGACCAGACTGTTATCCAAACGGTGGGTATTCCCGGCAGTCTACACGGCAGCAGCGGCAATTATACTAACCTTGGTGTGGGTCTATCAGGATGCCGGCCAGAAGCCGCTGAATCCGGACACCGCCGCGGTCGTTTCACAGGAAGGTGTTGCCGGGAATGAAACCGGAGCCCTGACCGGTGATCCGGAAGCCCTGGAAGTCGTAGCTTCAGCAGAAAGCCTGGCTTGGCCGGTAGCGAGCCCAAGTGAAGTCGAAGTGGTCAAACCGTACTATGATGAAAACGGCACAGAAGAAAATCATGTGGCGGCGATGGTGCAGTACAATAACACCTTTATTACCAACACCGGGATCGATATTGCCCGCGAAGACAACAAGACGTTTGACGTAAAGGCAGCCCTCAGCGGTGAAGTCACCAGAGTCGAAGATGTGGCAGTACTCGGTAAAGTGATCGAGGTTACATCTCCGGGTGATCTGAAGACAGTTTACCAGAGTCTTAGCGATACCAAAGTCAAGCAGGGTGATGAAGTGAAGCAGGGCGATACGCTGGCAACAGCGGGACAGAACGAATTGGAGAAAGGTCTCGGCAACCATGTGCACTTTGAAGTGCACGAGGACGGCAAGATTGTGAATCCTTCGGATCTGCTTCCACAGCGCTGAGCCGAAATTTCCGCAGGGGGCGAAAGCCTCCTGTTTTTTTATTTTTCTACCCGAAATGGACGGCGGGACCGGTTCTATCTGGAGAATGGAACTGCAAACGGCTCATAAATAGGTTGTCCGAGAAATAAAATGGGCCTTCCGGAGCTTGTCATGTCTTGAAAGCGCGAATATATAGGCCCGCCCCTCATATAATGTACCAAACTATCCACAGTTGGGAGGCGGGAGCGTGCACGATTACATCAAGGAACGTACGATCAAAATCGGACGCTGCATCGTGGAAACCAGGCACACGGTCCGGACCATAGCCAAGGAATTTGGCGTTTCAAAGAGCACGGTGCATAAAGATTTAACCGAACGGCTGCCGGAAATCAATCCGGATCTGGCCGATCAGGTGAAGCACATTCTCGAATATCACAAATCAATCCGTCATCTTCGGGGGGGAGAAGCCACAAAAATCAAATATAAGAAAACGACAGGCAAAAAGCGTGAGGTAGCCGTAGCATCAAAGCCATAAGATTTTCGGAATTTTAAGTAATAATTCAGCTTTACTACATTGTGTACACCCCCTAAAGTATGGTATTTTTAAATTTGGTACTATCTAACTATTCTCATTTAAAATAACACTTTGGGGGCTCTTTCATTATGCTTAGCAAGGATATCGGAATCGATCTCGGCACGGCCAATGTGCTCATTCATGTCAAGGGAAGGGGAGTCGTTCTGGATGAACCTTCCGTGGTCACACTTGAAAGTGATACGAAGAGAGTCCTTGCGGTTGGTGAACAGGCACGCCGGATGGTTGGGCGCACACCTGGAAACATAACTACAATTCGTCCGCTCCGTGATGGAGTCATTGCCGATTTTGCGATTACAGAAATGATGCTGAAATATTTTATCGACCGCGTCGGGGGCCGGACCTGGTATTCAAGGCCCCGTATTTTGATTTGCGCGCCTACGAATATTACGTCCGTTGAACAGAAGTCAATCCGTGAAGCCGCGGAACGCAGCGGAGCCAAGGAAGTTTTCATGGAAGAAGAACCCAAAGCTGCGGCAATCGGAGCAGGGATGGATATTTATCAGCCAAGCGGAAATATGGTCGTCGATATTGGCGGGGGAACAACGGATGTAGCCGTATTGTCCATGGGCGACGTTGTTACCGCCTCTTCGATTAAGGTCGCAGGGGACAAGTTCGACGAAGCCATTTTAAGATATATCAAACAGAAATATAAACTCCTGATCGGTGAACGTACAGCTGAGGATATCAAGGTTACTATCGGGTCCGTACGCCCGGGCGGCATGAAGGCTGAGCTGGATATACGCGGACGTGACATGGTGAGCGGACTTCCCCAGACACTGACCATCACATCCGGTGAGGTGAAGGAAGCGCTGTGGGATCCGGTTTCTGCTATTGTGGCTGCGGCGAAGTCAGTGCTGGAGCGTACACCGCCGGAGCTGTCGGCAGATATTATTGACCGCGGAGTCGTATTGACCGGCGGCGGTGCACTCCTTAACGGATTGGACGAGCTGCTCTCTGAACAGCTGCATGTTCCGGTCTGGGTTGCCGAAGATCCGATGCACTGTGTAGTTAAGGGGACGGGAATTATGCTTGACCATTTAGATAAGGTTGTTAAGAAAAAGTTCTAGTCTGCCGATAATAAGTTAACAGCAGATTCAGGAAGGGACTGACCTCATGCTAAGAGGATTATATACGGCGGCTGCAGGAATGGTAACGCAGCAGCGCAGACATGATACAGCGACACAGAACATTGCCAATTTGAATACTACGGGGTACAAGCAGGTCGACAGCGTCAGTCATGCATTTCCCGAGGTGCTGATCTCGGCGATGAGCGGTGGCGTTACGAAGCCTGTCGGCCGGCTTAACACAGGGGTTTTTGCCGAACAGTCTGTTTCCCAGTATTTGCAGGGTGACCTTATCGAAAGCGGCAAAAACGCAGATTTCGCGCTGTCAACCGATTTGCAGGTAGAGGACCCGGATAATGCGGGCGCTTATCTTGCTTTTGACGGCTCAGGTAAATATATTAGTCCTGACGGCGAGGTAACTTACCGTCCGCAGGCGTTCTTTACAGTACAGGATAATGAAGGTAACAATTTATATACACGTAACGGAAGCTTTACGGTAGGACCTACTGGAGAGGTGCTTAGCTCCGGGGGATTCAGCGTATTGGACAGTAACGGTAATCCGCTGAGATTGACAGGCCCTGAGGATAGCCTTAAAGTGGACGGGCAGGGTAACTTGATTAACAATGCGACCGGACTGCCTTCAGGAACCCGCATCGGGATCAGTGTAATTACAAGACCGCAGGAGCTGGTACGTGACGGGAACGGCGTTTTCCATGCCGATGATGCGGAGGCCGCTGAAATCCGTTACTCCAATGCCACCGATAATTTGCAGGTGCGTCAGGGGTATCTGGAGAACTCTAATGTGGATGCCACTCAGGTAACGGTGGATATGAACGCCGCCTACCGGGCTTATGAAGCGAATCAGAAGGTAATCCAGTTTTATGACAGCAGCCTGCAGAAGGCTGTTAATGATGTCGGCAGAATATAGACTGCAGGTGCACTGATGAAGTGAACCGGTTTCTTCTTAGTTATTAAGCTTTTGGGAGGTTAGATCTGTGAACAACTCGACAATCGGTGCCGCTGTGTCCATGTCCAGCCTACAGCAGCGGCTGGATATCATAGCGGATAACATTGCCAATATGAACACAAACGGCTATAAGAGCAAAGAAGGCTCTTTCGAGGACGTGCTCACACGTGTGCAGCAGCAATCCAAAGACTATGACCAGCCTGGCCGCAGTATGCCTCTGGGCTTCAATATCGGCTTTGGTGTCCGTGTGCCTTCGGTTACAAGCAACTGGGAAGAGGGCACTCTTCAGGAAACGGGGAATCCAACGGATTTGGCGCTTCAGGGTAATGGATTGTTCGGTGTTCAGGTCAACGGAGCTACTGCGTATACCCGTCAAGGTGATTTCCATTTCATCCCGGATACCGCGAATCCTGACAATATGATGCTTGTAGATAATACCGGTAACCCTGTGCTGAACACAGACGGGAATCCGCTCACAGTGCCAGCCAATGTGAGTGCTGCTATTGACGAGAGCGGCCGGGTACTTACCAAGACCGGTGAGAATGATCCTGCTATTATAGCGGGCACACTTATGATTGTAGAGCCGCTGAGCAAGAATGCTCTGCAAGCTGTGGACGGCAACTTCTATACGCTTGCCGATGGTGTGACTGCACAGCAGGCGTTTGTGCAAAGAGCCGCAGGTGAAGCGAAGGATGTGGGCGTACGTACCGGATATCTGGAGTCATCCAACGTGGATCTAAGTAAGGAAATGACCGAGATGATGCAGATTCAGCGCACCTATCAGCTTGCTGCCCGGGCGTTGTCCTCCAGTGACCAGATGCTGGGCCTGGCTAATAACATGCGCGCGTGAGGTGACGGAATGAGTCGTGAGAAGGTCAACAAACCGGAAGAAGAACAACAGCAGCAGCCGGTAAGGCGGCGCGGGATTTCGGCATGGACCATTATCCAGTGGTTCCTGATTCCCCTGCTGCTTGTTGCCGCGCTTGGAGGCGGCCTGGTCGTCGGTTACGTGATTCTCGGCAAAAAAGAATTTAGCGATGTGCTCCTGTGGAGCACCTGGAAGCATGTATATGATTTGGTGTTTGCACCCTAAATAATTCCTGAATACAGGATTTCGGAAGCTCCCTTGTTGTACAGGGGAGTTTTCTTTTTTATACTGAAAAATGTATAATGATGGCGTGCCCTAAGAGCGCCAAAAAGGGCCCTCTCCGCCATGCTGCCGCGTGCGGTGGAGAAAGCCCCTTATCTCAACCTCCACTGCTGCAGGTGGTGAAGGATAGTTATAGTTTTTGCCGAAGCTGCCCATATTTATGCAGGGCGGTGAAGAATAAAACAAAAGCGCTGCTGTAGGCGGAGGTTTTATAGACGCGGTTACATCCGAAGGGAGCTTTGCTGATCATGCTGGATATCAATCAAATTCAAGAAATCATCCCCCACCGGCCCCCATTTCTGCTGGTGGACAAAATCACTGAAATAGAAATGGGCAAACGGGCTGTCGGCATCAAAAATGTGACGGTGAATGAACCTTTTTTCACCGGACATTTTCCGGGATATCCGGTAATGCCGGGTGTGCTAATCACGGAAGCGCTGGCTCAGGTGGGCGCAGTAGCTATTCTGGGGCTGGAAGCAAACCGCGGTAAAATAGGCTTCCTGGCCGGCCTCGACGGCTTCCGTTTCCGCGGCCAGGTCGTACCTGGCGATACTCTTGTGCTTGAGGTGGAGATTACCCGGCTTAAAGGCAGCATCGGCAAAGGCCAGGCTACCGCTAAAGTGGAAGGCAAGATTGTAGCTTCCGGGGAAATTATGTTCGCACTCAGCTAGATCCTGTTATAAAATTATTATAAATTATAGATGGAGAAGGAGAGATTCACATGACTGGATTAAGCCCAAAGGCCGCAGAAACCCTAACACGCTGGCTGCAGGACCCTTCCGTTGACGAGAGCACCAAGGCAGAGCTGAAGGCTCTTGCGGATGAGCCGAAGGAACTGGAAGAACGTTTCTATAGAGACCTCGAATTCGGGACAGGCGGTTTGCGCGGAGTGATCGGCGCCGGCAGCAACCGGATTAACCGATATACCGTAGGCAGAGCGACACAGGGCTTCGCTAATTATATTCTGGGACAGCATACAGGAGAAGGACTTCCTTCCGTGGTCATTGCCCACGATTCCCGCCGCTTTTCGCCGGAATTCACGCTGGAAGCTGCACTTGTGCTGGCCGGCAACGGAATTGAGACGCATCTGTTCCCATCCTTGCGGTCCACACCGCAGCTGTCCTTTGCAGTTCGCCATCTGAAGGCCTCAGGAGGCATTGTAATTACTGCAAGTCATAATCCGCCTGAGTACAACGGGTACAAAGTGTATAACGCAGAAGGCGGGCAACTGGTGCCTGACGAAGCGGAGAAGGTAATTGCTAATATTTTGGAAGTGGACTCCTTTAACGGCGTAAAGCGTATTTCCCGTGAAGCCGCAGAGAGTGCAGGCTTGCTGCACTGGCTGGGTGAAGCTGAGGATGAAGCGTTTACGGATACAGTAGCCGCAGTCAGTGTCGGCCGTGAAGAGATTGCTTCTACGCTTGGCCGTGATTTCTCGATTGTCTACACACCGCTGCATGGGACAGGCAACCTTCCGGTCCGCCGTGTACTTGAGAAGATCGGTTTCACCCAGGTACATGTGGTGCCCGAGCAGGAACAGCCGGATTCAGAATTCTCCACGGTGAAATCGCCGAACCCGGAAGAGCGTGAAGCCTTCACCTTGGCTATGAAGCTGGGTGAGGAACTGAATGCCGATCTGTTAATTGGTACAGACCCCGATGCAGACCGTATGGGTGCGGTTGTGCGGGACAATGAAGGCAAGTTTGTGGTCTTGTCCGGTAATCAGTCGGGCGCCCTCATGATTCATTATTATTTGAGCCGCCTGCAGGAGCAGGGCAAGCTACCAAGCAATGGTGCAGTAGTTAAAACTATTGTGACCAGTGAGATGGGAGCGGCTGTAGCCAGCCATTACGGCGCTACCGTGTTCAACACGCTGACAGGATTCAAGTATATCGGCGAGAAGATGAACCAATTCGAGCAGTCCGGCGAATACACTTATCTTTTCGGATATGAAGAGAGCTATGGTTACCTGGCCGGCAACTACGCCCGTGACAAGGATGCTGTACTGGCTGCGATGCTGATCGCTGAAGCGGGGGCTTATTACAAAGCCCAGGGTAAGACGCTGTACGATGTGCTTCAGGAGCTGTATGCACAATTCGGCTACTTCCTCGAAAGCCTCGAATCGCGCACCCTTAAAGGTAAAGACGGTGTAGCACAAATTCAGGGAATCATGAATGACTGGCGCACCAGCCCGCCGCATGAAATTGCCGGAGCCTCAGTTACAGAGGTACTCGACTATTCACTCGGACTGAACGGTCTGCCTAAGGAGAACGTGCTGAAATATCTGCTCTCTGACGGCTCATGGTTCTGCCTGCGTCCTTCCGGCACCGAGCCGAAGATCAAGGTTTATTTCGCCGTCGTTGGCGAATCGCTTCAGAATGCCAAAGACAAAGTGGCTGAATTGACTAATCAGGTTATGGCCCGTGTAGACGGGAAATAATACTAAATATAGAACATGCCTGCGGAAACGGAGCTGCTCCTGGTAGAGGGACATCCGTTTCCGCTTAAATTTGACCACTGCAAGAGTGTTTGAGCTTATTATGACGGATTGGCAATTAGCTTTAAAGTGAAAGAGGAGGTACTTTTGGTGCATCAGAAATGGCAACGCTGGAATATAGCTTCGCGCAAATGGTTGTGGATTATCGTGGTGATTGGCCTGCTTGCTGCTCTCCCGGTTGTGTATGATCGTCTTCAGACGGAGAAGTCTTCCAAAACGGTTGAATTTGTCTTTGATTACCGCGATTTGGTCGAAGTAGCCAGCTACCGGGGGAATCCGCAGGATTATATCTCCGAGCAGCTCGACCGGCTGAAGTCTGCCGGTGTTCAGAGTATGGCAATATACGAAAGCACATTGGAGGATTTCCGCAAGGCCCGCCGCCTGATGCTGTGGGGAGCGGCTGATATCGCTAATCTGACCGATACTGTAATTCCTGAGAATGAGAACTATACATATGTCCTCTTTACCAGTGCGAAGAACAGTGGAACGCTCTCACCGATCATCCGGGAGGCATTTGCCGGCTTGGATATTGCAACAGAAGATTGGACCTACCGCGGACAACAGGGCCTGATTATCAAAACTCCCCTGGAGGATGCAACGCTCAAGCCGCTGCAGCCGGATCCGTCTACACTGGAGATGCTGCATGACAAAGGCTTCAATATTGTGCCGCGCCTTGTAGATTCGCTGGCGTATAATCAGGAAGCCGTTAAGAGTCTGCTGGACCGTTACGCGGAGCTTGGCGTCAAACGTCTGCTTTTCGAAGGCGAGTCTGTTAAAGGCTACTCCGATGATGCCGATCTGGCCAGTATCACAGCATTCGCTGATCTGCTGAAGGAACGCGGGATGGGGATTGCAGCCATTGAGAATATTAAGGTACAGCAAAAAGGCTTCTCCAAACTGGCCTATCTGCTGGACTATAACGTGACACGGCTGTACTCGCTCAGTGAGGCTGATTCCGGCCTGTCCACAGAAGTGATTGCCGACCGCTTTGCACTTGCTACGAAAGACCGTAACATCCGGATGATCTATCTTAATACGATTCCGTCACGGGATACATCCAAGGCACAGGTTACCGATACGCTCGACAATCTGGTTACCAGCCTAAGCGGGCCTGATGGTGCGGTTGCAAAAATTGAAGCTAACGGTTTTGAAATGGGACAAGCTACTGCGTTTGATGTGGTGGATTCCTCTTTCCAGCGTTATTTCAAATTAATTGCTGTAATCGGGGCTGTAGCCATGGTTGCCCTCCTGGTTTCCTACTTTGTTCCTTGGCTTACACTGCCTGCATGGGTGCTGGGGCTGCTGGGCAGTGCAGGACTCATGGTCCTGAAGCCTGCGTTATTTGAACAGGCACTCGCTCTTGCAGTGGCTATAAGTGCGCCTACCGTGGCTATGGTGCTGGCTATCCGCAAGATTAATGAAATGGGACCGCCGTTGCGTCCCAATGCCTTGACCTTTGCTGTGATGGGCCCGCGCCGCAGGCTGACACATAGTCTGGTTCTTTACGTCAAAACAGCGCTCATCTCGTTTAGTGCAGTACCCTTTGTAATTGCGCTCTTGAATAATGTCACCTATGCCCTGGTGCTCAATCAGTTCCGCGGCGTAAGTCTGCTTCATTTAGCACCGATTGGACTGACTGCGCTATATGTGCTTTTGTACCGTGGGGAATTCGCCTTCAACAAGACCGGCAAGCTGCTGCGGACGCCGATCACGCTCGCAATGGTAATTGCTGCCGGCGTGCTGGGTATTCTGGGGATGTACTATTTAAGCCGTACAGGCAACAGCGGCAGTGTAAGCTCGCTCGAGATGTCGTTCCGCACCTTCCTGGAGAATACAGTCGGAGTAAGACCGCGTAACAAAGAGTTCCTGCTGGCACATCCGCTCTTTATCCTTGGCGCATTCATGGCCTATAAATACCGGAATGCTGCTTTTATTATGATTATTGCGGTTATCGGCCAGTTGTCCATGGTAGATACCTTTGCCCATATTCATTCGCCGGTTCTGATCTCGCTGGTCCGCGGACTTCTGGGTCTTGGACTCGGTCTTATCATCGGCATTATCGCTATAGGGGTATGGCAGATTGCGGAAGGGTGTTGGAAACGATGGTCGCCGCTGCTCAAAAAATTATAATTTCGGGTTATTACGGATTCCGCAACAGCGGAGACGAGGCGGTTCTGCAGTCCATTCTGAACGCACTCCGTAAGCAGTCCGAGGCTGCTGGAATAACGCTGACGCCCGTGGTGCTCTCCATTGATCCGGAATGGACAACCGCTGCTTACGGTGTCGAATCCGTGCACCGGATGAAGCTGGGGGAAGTCCGGAAGGCCATATCAGGGAGTGCCGGGCTGATAAGCGGCGGGGGCAGTCTGCTTCAGGATGTAACAAGCAGCAAGACTATTCCGTACTATCTGGCCATCATTAAGCTGGCCCAGTGGATGGGCAAGCCAACCTTCATCTATGCCCAGGGAGTCGGCCCGGTGAACCGCAAGCTGTTTCATCCGCTGATCAAATCGGCTTTCCGTAAATGTGCTTATCTATCCGTACGGGACGAGCAGTCCCGCCTGCTGCTGCAGTCTATGGGTCTGGACAAGGACAAGATAGATGTCGTCCCTGACCCGGTTATGGGCCTTACGCTACCGGAAGATGTACGCAAAGAAACACATGAGCCGAGTAGCGGCAATGCGCATATCCATGATTCAGATATCTCTAATCTGCAGACATCACCTTATACCGTGGGCATCTCCGTACGTTTCTGGGAGCAGTCGCGCAAAGAGCTGGATGCATTGGCTGAAGGCCTGGTGAAGGTATCAGCAGAGCTGCCGCTTCACTTACGTTTTCTGCCCTTTCATCATTCTGCGGACAATGAGGCTTCACGTTATGTCATGCAGAAGCTGGGACAAGTTGTAGAGGAGCATGGGGGAACCGTCAGTATTTGCGAGGATGCGCTCCATCCGCAGCAGATGCTGCGTGAAGTAGGACAGTGTCAGGCGCTGATTGGCATGCGGCTCCACAGCCTGATCTATGCTGCCGGAAGACGGGTACCGCTAATGGGGGTTTCCTATGATCCGAAGATCGACCATTTCCTTGAACGGATCGGTTGCCGGCCGGTAGGTTCGACAGCTGCGCTGGAAGGTGATATGGTTGCAGCGGGACTTCTGGAGCTGCTGAAATCGGGAGAGGCATGGAAGCGTGAGCGTGAACCGCTGATTGCTTCGCTGGTTGAAGAAGCTGAGGCTCCGGCCCGGCAAGTTGCCCAATATTTCCGCCGTAAAGGATGAGTGACAAGTGAAAGCAGATAGCGCGATACCAACAGTGCCGATTTTCGGCATTCGAGTATCCAAAGTTGATATGAAGACAACGGTTTCTTATTTGACGGAGGCGGTTCATAATCGTGTTCCCCACCAGGTCATTACCGCTAACCCGATCATGGTCATGGCGGCCCTTGAGAATCCGTCGTATATGGAGATTATGAAATCAGCAGAGCTTGTAGTTCCCGACGGGACTGGTGTAGTGTGGGCAGCGGATTACTGCAAAGAGCCAGTCGCTGAGCGTGTAGCGGGTTTTGATCTTTTACATGAATTATTGCGCCAGGGTGAAAGCTACAACTGGAGAGTATATTTGCTGGGCTCAACCCCCGAGGTGATTCGCGAGACGACTTCTAGGTTACAAACTGGATATCCCGGCATTGTCATCGCAGGCTATCATGACGGGTACTTTGGTCCGGATGAGGATGAGCAGATCCTCGCTGGAATTCTCGAAGCTAAGCCTGACCTGCTCTTCGTTGCCAGAGGGGCTGACAGCCAGGAGCCATGGATTGCTAAATATAAGTCCCGTCTCCAGATTCCGGTCATGATGGGCGTCGGCGGGAGCTTTGATGTAATCTCCGGCAAGAGCCGCCGTGCCCCCAAAGCCTTCCAGAAATTGAGGGCAGAATGGTTATACCGGCTGATTAAGGAACCTACACGTTACAAAAGAATGCTTGCGCTGCCGAAATTTGCAGTAAAAGTGGTACGAGAGAAAGATAAAGTGACAAAAGACCAGTAATTTGAGGATATTTACTGAAAAAATCCGTGTAACAGCCTAAAAACGGTATTGGAATTTGTTTTTGGTTCAGCGTATAATTCAATGCGGTAGAGAAATGGGGGTCGACTGAACAAATGTTAATCATATACATCGCCGGATTTATTGTGTGCATGGGACTTGCACTGCTTTTGACGCCGCTCGTTAAGAAATTTGCTATTAAGATCGGTGCGACAGATGTGCCTAATGCCCGTAAAGTGCATACGAAGATCATGCCCCGCCTTGGCGGACTCGGCATATTTCTGGCGTTTGTGTTAGGCCTGCTTGCCGTATTACCGATTATTCCGTATGACTTCACTCCGCGGGAGGCTAACTTCATCAAAGCGCTGCTCTGTGGCGGCGGTCTGATTGTGCTGATCGGCGGTCTCGATGACCGGTTCGAGCTATCAGCCAAGGTGAAGCTGCTGGGCCAAATTGCCGCAGCCTGCATCGTAGTTTTCGGGTTTGGAATTACTGTTGATTTCGTAAACATTCCTTTTCATAATAGCTATTCCTCACTGGAGAGCTGGATTGCCATCCCTCTGACGATCTTCTGGATTGTCGGCGTCACGAACGCCGTGAATCTGATCGATGGACTGGACGGGCTTGCAGCCGGTGTATCCGGTATTGCGATTGCCACCATTGCTGTAATGGCCTTCCTGATGGGCAATACCATGGTTGCTCTGCTGTGCTTACTGCTTCTGGGCAGTATACTCGGTTTTCTGTTCTTTAACTTTCATCCCGCCAAAATCTTCATGGGTGATACAGGCTCGCTGTTTTTGGGCTTCTGCCTGGCGCTGCTCGCGCTGCTCGGATTCAAACAGATTGCAGTGGTATCGTTTATCACACCACTCCTGATTATCGGGGTTCCTTTATCGGATACATTCTTTGCCATCGTACGGCGTAAGCTGCAGAAGAAACCAATCTTTGCACCGGACAAAGGCCATCTTCATCACTGCCTGCGTGAACTTGGCTTCAGCCACCGCCAGACCGTATTGATTATTTATGGCATCGCAGCCTTCTTCGGAATTCTGGCTGTTATCCAGACCTCCGCTTCGCTATATGAAGCCAACTGGGTTACGTTTGTGGTTATCTGCGTCATGCTCTTCTTCCTGCAGATTGGTGCGGAGATCACTGGTGTGATCAGCAAAACCAAACGCCCGGTCATAGACTTAATCCTAAGAATGCGCATGAAGCTGGATCCTGAGCGCAGTTCTAAATCGTAATTCTTCATTTGTCATCCATACCATTTTAATTGTAGTGATCATCGAACCTTATTCCTCTGGAGTAAGGTTTTTTATTTTTTTGCTAATTATTAGTCAATTGCTGTCCGATAAAAATTATAGAGTTGGTTAAGACGCGGAATGCTGCACAGGCCGACAATAAACCAAAAAGCAGTAGGAGGTTTCTTACGTGAAAAAAAGATTAAAGACGATAGGCGGCATGTTTTTATCGATGGTGATCCTGCTATCCACTCTTTCATCAGCAGGTGCTGTTTACGCAGCGGATGCCGCAACGGGCCAATATTTTCAGTTCACCAAATTCAGTACAGATAAGTCCGCTCCAACCTCAGTGAATACTAACACTGTCGACGTAGAAGGCACGTTCAATGGAGTTTCTGCAGACAGCATCTACTATCAGGTGGATGGGATTGTCAATGGTAACGTAGTTCCGGGAGCGAGCGGTGCCGACGTTAAGCCGATCATTGAGAACGAGAAAAACTTCCGTTTTCCAGGCGTTAAGCTAAGCCAGGGCCTTAACCGGATTACAGTTTACGGTACAACGGCTACGGGAAGCTTGGCCAGCGGTGAAGCCTATGTTAACTTTTCAAACGTACCTGCCATTTATAATATAGCTTTGCCGGATGGTACGTTGTTGAGTGCTGATACACCTGCAATGGTGAATACCGCCGGGCTGACCTTAACACTGGAAGCACCAAATGCAACTGAGGTTATGGTCAATAACACCAAGATGTTTAACGGCGGCAGCAGTACCTTCGTTATTGCTGATATTCCGCTGACAGCGGGGCTTAACAAGCTCACGTTTGTTGCGACTACAGATTCAGGCACACGTACTTATGCGGTAACACGTGAAGTGGTGTATTCACCTATTGATAAGGGAACTCCGAATAAAACCAAAATCGGTGCTTACGCTTTGGACAACGGGAATCTGGTCTCTCCGACAGGCTCAGATACCACGGTTAGCGGCAGACTTTCCGGCTCCATTACCTTCAGAGTGGCTGAGGATACTTCCAAGCCGCCTCTTTCAAATTTAACTTTTAGCATAAAGAATGCCACTACTGGCAACAGTGTACCTACGAATGGTGAAACTACGGTTGACAGTAATGGAGTTAAGTCGGGAGAGTTTATCACCTTTAAATATACCAGTACTCAGGATGTTACTATTTCGGCCAATGGCAAATACATCATTACTTTCAATACTAACAATGGAACCTATGACGGCAAGAGCATCAATCCGCTTGATTTCACCTACCGGAATGCGAATGACCCTTCCATTACAGGTGTGGAACAGCTTTACAGTCCATCGGCGGGCAACCCGGTTACGTATTCTTCATCCGGTGTGTTCACCGGTAATTCCAACCTGTTTGAGCTTCCCCTGTGGCTGATGGTCAAGACCAGCGAGACCGCAACTGCTCCGGATAACCTGGAGATCAGCACTTACCAGAATGGAACAAAGGTCTCTGCTGACCGTTTTGTTGTGGATTCTACGAAGAAGACTTCAGATGGGTATAAAGTATTTAAGATTACAGGTATGCCTTCAGGCGAACAGACCCTGCAGATTGACTTGAAGAAGAATGGGGCAGTTATTGATACCAAGGTACTCTCCGTCAATTATGTTTCGGCCCCATTTATCGATGTGACTAATATTTATAATAACCAGGTGTTCAAATACACTGGAGAATTCACTTCTATTCAAGGACGGTTGGTAAACTTCCCCGCCGGTGATAAATCATCCATCAAAATCACCATTAACGGAACGGCGGTTGTCCCGACGATTGTGAATGATGAATTTAGTTATACAGTTCCTACCGGTATTCCGCTGGTTTCTGGCCCGAACAAAATTGCCATAACGGGTGTAGCAAATGGCGTTCCTGTTTCCACGAATCTTACTGTATATTTGTTCCCGGATAATGCTCCTAATATCGATGGAGTTGCCCCATACCCGGTAGGGCAAACTACAGACCCAGACAAGTTATTCATTAAAAATTCAAATCTTAATTATACAACTAACCAATCTACTGCGGACATCCGTTTTGTCGCAAGCAACGCTACCCAGGTTGTCGTTATGAAGGATGGTAAACAGTATGCTGTGGCTGACTATAAGACGGATACTAATAATAATGGATTCTGGACTACAGAGTCCGCTTATCTAACTGTGCCTACTAATAAAGATGGGGAATTCATCATTAAAAACCAGGAACTGCCCACAACAGGCCTGCAGACCTTTGTGATTTCGGCGAGACTGGGTACAGTCGGTGTTACACAGACACTGCTGATTACCCGTGAGGTTCCTCCTTACAGCATTCTTTCGCCTAAGCTTCCTAATGAAAGCATCATTAAGCAAAATTTCGTTGATGTAAGTATTCAGGCAGAAGGAGCTACGAGCATTGTTATTGGTAAGGAAGCAATGATCAAAGGGGCTAAAGATATCTTCCGCCTGGAGCTGAAGGGTCTGAAAAAAGGGAAAAACACAATCAAATTTACAGTCACAACAGGCACGACCAAAACGAACGGAACTTTTGATGTAACTTACTCAGATGAAGTGCTGCAAGGGGCGCAGTTGAAAACAACCCTTAACTCTTCAGGTAAGCTCACAGCATTCCAGAATGCGGTTAGCCTTGTTTTCCCAAAAGGAACGATGCTGCGGGATTCTACACCAACCCCAGGGACAACTAATACACGGCAAATCAATCTGTTCAACGATCAATACATCCTGGTAGGTATTGCTGATAAGCAGGACGGACGTACTGTGAAACAATACAATCCGGTTGGTGAATTTGATGGAACGGGATACCAGGACGGCAAGCTGGTTGAAGTTCCCGCAAGTAGCTTGGCTGCTGCGTATATGACACCAAAGCTTCATTATGGGTATGCTTCAAATCTGTATTGGATCGACCCGGGATACTTTGTTTCAGCAACTTCGATTAATGATTACTCAACTGTAGTTGCCTCTCATCCATATAAGAAAGGTAATGAATCTTTCCTCGGGCATATGGGCAGATGGATGGAGCCTACCCAGCAAGGGAAGATCACACTGAAATACGACTCGAGCATTGTTAATGCTGCAACGTCTAATATCTCTGTATGGAAGAATGTTGACGGCACGTGGTACAACATGGGCGGGGTAGTTAATACAGGCAGCAAGACGATCACTGCTACTTTTGACGGTTTCGGGTATTACACCGTAATGAGTCTGCGCTACAGCTACGATGACATCGTATCTCATACGTATGCACGCAGCGAATTGGAGACTATTCTCTCCAGAGGGATTATGAACGCAAAGGATGCCAATGAGTTTGGTGTGTATGAGAATGTTACCCGTGGTGAGTTTGCTACCATGCTTGTCAAAATAATGGGTATACAGCTTGATTACGAGCCAAACAATCTAACCTTCTCGGATGTAGTTAAGTATAGTGACTATCACTGGGATTACCGGTATATCGAGACAGCCGTACGCAAAGGGATTATACGTGGGACAGCACCGAGAATCTTCTCGCCTAACCGTACGTTGTCCAGAGAGGATGCAGCGGTGATGATCGCCAGAGCGATGAGCCTTAAGCTGGGCAGCAATGCTACTGACCTGGCAGCCCTACAGAAGCTCTTTACAGACACGGGTTCAATTGGATCAGTTTACTCTGCACCTTCCATCCTTGCGGCCTACAAGGCTGGTGTGATATCAGGAATTGAGAATAAGCTGGTAGCGGGACAAAAGAAGGCGACTTACCGGTTTGATCCTCAGGCTAACTTTACAAGAGCGGATGCGGCTGTCATGGCACAACGCATCATGGCTAAAATGAAGAGATTGTAGTATAACACCTCTATATATGAAGCGAAGAAAGCCTCTGACTCCCTGTTTGCGGGAAAGAGGCTTCTCTTTTGCATTTTCCATATACAAATCTTTGAATTGTGGGTTACTTTGCGTTACAATGGCCTAAGAAGCTGTAAGTACAACATTTAAAGCAAGAAGGAGAAAGCCATCGATGAAACCGATTTTATCAAAAGCACAATTGGATTACATGAAAGCAAAGAATATGTTTGAGAATAGAGCTAAGGTTATGGAAAAGGAAATTGCAGCTAAACGGGCGCTGCAGGAAATCACTCAGGAAGTAATGGAAGAACTTGTTCAATCTACAGGATTCCATGACGCCTATAATGAGCTGGTCATTTCCGAGAATGCCTTGATTGAATGGTCCCATACCACAATCAAACATGAGAAGAGCTACCGCGAGAACCGCGCAGCGATCGATGCTATGTATGAGAATGTGAACGCTAGTCCTGAGAAGCGTCAGGAATTGATACAGCTTTCCATGAAGATCCGATAGACCCTTTGTATAGAAACAGTGTAACAGGCTGCCGGCATAAGCTCGGTAGCCTGTTTTTATGTTCATTATTAGATAAATGCATTAGATAAATGCGTTTGTACTATATAAATATGGGTAACTATTATTAACTCATTGAGCTTCTGTATAAGGAAATGTTTGTTTATTATCTTAACAAATATTGCTTAATGACGTTTGGAAAGTGTCTATGCTATACTGATTCCCGTAGCCACCCAACATTAACAATAGTTAGTAGAACATACATATTGTATCTTCTATCGGAACGGGGCCGGGATACAAAAGAAAAAAAGTTTTTTTTGAACAAAGCGCAACTTTCTCGAAACTATTGCGTTTAAGGTGTAGAGTCACTTGCACAAGGCAAATGCGGATTGACCCTTAGAGGTACAACGTATTGCCGAATGGAAAAATTAGCTTTACGTGACTAGAGGCACATTGTATAATACTTAGGTAGAATTAGGAATCTAGTATTACTATGCCTTGAAGCTGTTTACAAGTTTCTGTGATACCCGTCACAGACATTATTTATACTTAATATGCTCAACTCGGGAAAGGGGGTGCATCGGCTAATGAGTGACATGAGCTACCCAACTAAAGAAAAATCTCAGTTCATGAACGTCCAAGGAGGAGAAAAAAAGGTTATGAAGAAAATTTTATCCGTAGCATTATCTACAGCAATGGCATTCTCGATGTTTGCCTCTGTAGCATTTGGTGAAACAGCAAAAGCAACTCCACAACAGGCATTTGATGCTTTGGCAGCTAAAGGTATTCTCAATGGGTACCCAGACGGTCAAGCTCATCTTGAAAAAGACTTGACTCGCGCAGAATTCGCTAAGATCGTTACTAAATTGTTCGGTCTTACTGAAGTAACTGGCAAGTTGTCTTACAAAGATAAAGGTTACACAGCTACTAACTGGGCTGTTCCTTACATCGAAGCTGTTACTGCAGCTAACTTGATGCAAGGTAAAGATACTGTTAAAGGTCTTTTCGACTACAACGGTAAAGTAACAGTTGAAGAAGTAGCGGCTGTATTGTTCCGCGCTTTGAAACTGGAACAACCTACAACAACTGATAACTCCGCTTCTGTATGGGCTAAGGGCTATGCTCAAGCAGTTATCAACGCTGGTCTGGTTGCTCAAACAACTAACTTCAAAGCTAACGCTACTCGCTCTTTGGTAGTAGAAACAGCTTATGCAGTTGATCAAATGTCCGTAAAACCTACATTGACTGTAGCTTCTGCTGAAGCAGTAAGCCCAACCAAAGTAGTTGTAACTTTCTCTGACAAAACAACTGCAGACGTTGAATTGACAACTGCTCTGGTAGCAGGCGTTGAAACTACAATTAACTTCAAGCATCTTGAAAAAGACTACACTGCAAAAGTAACACTGCAAGCGCCTAAGGTTGTTTCTGCAACAGCTCCAAACGCTAAGCAAGTGGTAGTTAAATTCAACCGCGCTATTGATGTTGATACACTGGCTGAATCCAGCAAAGTTATCGACGGCGTTGTGAAAGTAACTAAGGTAGGAAGCAAGGATGATGAAGTTTCCAACGCTTATGTAACTTTCAGTGCTGATAATACAGAAGCTACTATTACTCTTCCAGGTGTTAAGGCGCTTAAAGGCAACTACACAGTTGTAGTAAGCGATGCTGTTAAAACTACAGCTGGCGAAGCTATCCCAGCATTCACCACTTTGCTGACTGTGGCTGATACTGTTGCCCCAACTGTTGCTTCTGTTACTTCTTCTGCTAAAGCAACTACTAAAGATGTTTATGTAACTTTCAGCGAACCAGTTAAAACTACTGGTATCGTGGCTTACGTAAATGGTTCTGCTGCTTCCACAACTGTCCAGAATGATACTTACACGGAATTCAAATTGAGTGGAGTAACATTGGATAGCGGAAAAACTTATGACGTATCCCTGCTTAATGTAACTGACTTTGCAGGTAACGTAGCTACACCAAACCCAATCAAAACAACTGTAACTGTTGTATCTGATGTTGCTGCTCCTGTAATCAAGAGCGTAACAGCTGTGAGCGACAAGTTCATTGAAGTTGAGTTTGACAAGAATGTTGACCGCGCATCTTTGGTGGGTAATGTTCGTCTCCTGAATGCTGTTGGTGAAAGCCAAGGTACATTCAGCGTGATTACTACTGCTAACGGCAAAAAGTTCACTCTGCAGAGTCCTTTGTCTAGCTTCCCATCCACTGGTACTTTCACTGGATCCGTTGTATTCGGAGCAACTGTTAAGGATACACTCGGTAACACACTGGGAACTGCGTCGAGTCAAGCGATCACTTTCACTAAGGATACTGTAGCTCCTACAGTTACTGGTGTTACTTACACAACTTCCGGTTCTGTTAAAGGTATTAAATTGACATTCTCCGAAGATGTTGTAAATAGTGGAGTTGGTTCTGTAGTTCTGATCAACAACAAAACTGGTCAATCTACTTCGATTGCTAACACTACAAGCGGTAGCGGCAAATCGTTCATCTTGACTGCTGTTAATGTAGAAGCTGGTGAATACACTGTGCGTCTGCCAGAAGGACTCTTCAAAGATAAATCCTTCTCTGCTAACAAACTTGCTGCAACTGTATTGACAGTGACTATTGGATCGGCAACTACTGATGGCGATGCTCCAGTGTTGTTTAACAATGGCATTGTAATCAATGACAGTGCAAAAGCTGCTGTAACTGATGCAGTTTACGGTGATGCTACTGTTACTGTTGACCTTAAAGATGCAAGCGGTCTGAACACTGCATCTGTATTGGAAATTAACAGCTATACTTTGGATGACAAGGCATTGCCTGCTGGTTCTTATGTAACAATTCAGACTCTTACAGATGCTGGTGTTGTAACAACTTATTCATCCAGTCCGAAGTTTGCTCGTGCAACAATTCATATCCCTAGCTCTTCTGTCACTGAAACTAAGGCTGATTACAAGTTCGTAGTTAATGGTGTTACTGATACATCTGGTAACCCTATCGAAGCAGTTAGCAAAACAGGTAAATTGACTAGCAGAACTAGCCCAGTCTTCAATTCGGCAGTAGTATCCAGTGGCAACTCTTATGAGCTGATCCTTGGATTCTCTAAAGAAGTAACAGTGCTGCCTGAGTCGGATCTGCAATTCTTTATCAACAATGATGCTATTACTTCCAACATTATCAATCCGGATTACTACACAATCACTAAGATTGTTAACGGATCGGATAAAGGCAAATGGTCGGTTACTTTCTCCAAGAAAGCTATCGATTCTAGCGCAGCGCTTGCTGATACTTTGGATCTGAACTCCAATAACGTTAACAGAATCATCGTTAAGATTGCTGGACCAACAACTGTAACTGCACATGATGCGGACGGTAACGTCCTCACTGATGGTACTGAAATTTCCGCTAAGTAATCTCCGATTACTGAAGCAAAGAATAGCCTCTTCGGAGGCTATTCTTTTTTTATAGCCATTTATCCCGAGTGGAGGAGGAATTTAGTTGAAAACGGTTTGGAAAGTCTCGATGTCTGCGGTACTGTTAGCTGGTGGCCTATGGGCAGGTTCGATGCTTAATATTACAGCTGAAGGTGCCGGTGTAGGTTCACAGCCAGGTACAGCAGATGATCCTGTTGTCACCAAGAGTTATGTAGATCAACAGATTCAAAAAGCTTTGCAAGGTGGGACCATTACTACACCAACGCAAGCTCCAAGTGCAACTGCAACTAATGAGCCTGCCGCAACTACAGCTCCGACACCTGCACCAACTAAAAGTACCGGAAATACCGGAACTGCTGGGAATGCCAGCGAAATCGTTGATGTAAAACCCGGACAGACTCTAATTGCCGGTGCAGGTGCAGAATTTATTGTCCGCGCAGGTAAGGCGATTATTTATTCCCAGGATGCTAACGGTGTCGCTGATCTGACAGATGGTGTAGATCTGGCAAACGGCGCGGCTGCTCCAACGAATCACCTGTTATCTTTCCCAAGGGATGGACGTGGAATCACGGTCCAGAACGGTCAGACATTAGGTCTTGTTGTTATGGTCCGCGGTTCATACACTTTGAAATAAGCATTTGCACATCGCATTGGTAAGCAGTAAATGAATGTTTCCTTCTTATATTAAGAATGCCCTATAATATGCATGAACATACACCCGGAACTCATTCCCACAGCTGACAAACATTGATCGGACTGAGGCCTCTGGAATTCGCACACAATACTACCTGTAATCTTAAAAAATTCACAGGAGGTGCTGTAACATGGCACGCACTAATCGTACAGTTGTACCAGAGAGCCGGGCAATGCTGAAACAAATGCAATATGAGATCGCTTCTGAATTTGGATTATATGGAGCATCATATGGCGGTGGCATGGATACGGAATTTGCTTCTGAGTTGGGAATGACGGGCGGGGCCGGTGCAACCGGTGGTACTCCGTATCTGGGACACCTTACTTCCAGAGATAATGGATCTGTAGGCGGGGAAATTACAAAGAGGTTGATCAAACAGGCGGAGCAGTCTCTTTTCGCATAAGCTGCCTTCAATTGACAGCAACCGGTAAATAAGATAATATGACTTTTGAGGAAAGCCTTAGACCTTTTCCATGCGGAAAAGGTTCATTTTTTGAATAAACCGGCTTATCAGTCTTTATTATTCTACTTAATATATTTGGCCTGTTAATTACTAAGGTGCCCCCTTATACAGTGTCAGACTAACAATATGGGAGGTAGTTGTACATGTCTATTAAAGGGCGTCATTTGTTTACTTCTGAGTCTGTAACAGAGGGACATCCGGATAAAATCTGTGACCAGATATCCGATGCGGTACTCGATGCATTTCTTGCTAACGATCCCAATGCCCGGGTAGCCTGCGAGGTAGCCGTAGCAACAGGCCTCGTGCTTGTTATTGGGGAGATCAGCACCAAGTCCGAATATGTGGATATCCCGGCAATTGTACGTAATACGATTAAGGAAATCGGCTATACCCGTGCAAAATATGGTTTTGATTTTAACACTTGTGCAGTGCTTAGTTCATTAAATGAGCAGTCTGCTGACATCGCCCAAGGGGTAAATGCAGCTCTGGAGAATCGGGATCCTGACCTTGTAGCTGAAGAAACGGCTAACATTGGTGCTGGTGACCAAGGGTTAATGTTTGGTTTTGCTACTAATGAAACTCCTGAACTTATGCCGCTTCCGATTGCTTTGTCGCACCGGATTGCCCGTCGTTTGGCGGAGGTTCGTAAGAATGGAACTCTTGAGTATCTGCGCCCGGATGGCAAGACTCAGGTAACAATTGAATATCAGGATGAGAGACCGGTTCGTGTAGATACAATCGTTGTTTCCACGCAGCATGCGGAAGAAATTTCTCTTGAGCAAATTCAGGGGGACATTAAAGAACATGTTATTCTACCTGTTGTCCCGGCTGAGCTACTCGATGAAGCTACTAAATATTTCATTAATCCGACAGGCCGCTTTGTGATTGGTGGTCCTCAGGGTGACGCCGGTCTGACCGGGCGCAAAATCATCGTTGATACATATGGCGGGTATGCGCGTCATGGCGGCGGTGCATTCTCCGGTAAGGATCCAACCAAAGTAGACCGCTCTGCGGCTTATGCTGCACGTTATGTAGCGAAGAATCTGGTTGCTGCAGGCCTTGCTGACAAATGTGAAATTCAACTGGCTTATGCGATTGGTGTAGCTAATCCTGTCTCGATCAATGTAGATACATACGGAACAGGCAAGATCAGTGAAGAGAAACTGGCGAATCTTATCAGCAGCAACTTCGATCTTCGTCCGGCAGGCATCATCTCCATGCTGGATTTGCGTAAGCCTATTTATAGACAGACCGCAGCGTATGGACATTTTGGCCGTACAGATATTGACCTTCCTTGGGAACGTGTAGACAAAGCAGATATGTTGAAAGCCCAGGCAGGGATCTAAAAATATAAATTTAACTATGCCCGTACAAGCCCCTTCTTTGAAGTGAGGAGGTCTGTACGGGCTTTTTGTGCCTTCTTATAAGCGAGGGGATGATGCCCGTGCTGCTTGAGGCTATCTTCTAAACTTTGGAAGCCCTTTAACCGAAATATAACAGTATAGAAGAAATGCTCGAGTGGCTGAAAGGAGCTTTATTAAGAATGAACAAGAAATTATCAATAGGGACGGCTATTATCATTGCAGGCAATCTGCTGTTTGGTCTGGGCAGTCCGGCTATCGGTGTACATACATCTGCGGTATATGCCGCTTCGGAGTTCGGAATAACAACATCTCCAGTTAATGGTGCTGCTTTTGTGAATGTAGGGGCTTCTTTGGGACTTAAATTTGACCGTCAGGTTATTCCGCAAACGGGGAAAATCACAATTACAGAGCAGGACTCCGGAACAATATTTACGGAAATTGCTATTGGCAGTTCAGGATTGATCGGCAATTCTACTAATTACGAAATCAAATTAGGCTCCAGCTTGAAGTTTGCGCCTTATAAGACATACAGCGTGAGTGTGCCTAAGGGGCTGTTCAAAGATAGCTCAGGTAATGAATCGGCGCTAACCAGCTGGACTTTCACAACGGCTGGAGAGAGT
Organism: Paenibacillus sp. FSL P4-0081; assembly: GCF_000758565.1. Lineage (NCBI taxonomy): Bacteria > Bacillati > Bacillota > Bacilli > Caryophanales > Paenibacillaceae > Paenibacillus > Paenibacillus sp. FSL P4-0081. The sequence continues at coordinate 7,865,111 of NZ_CP009280.1, read as the reverse complement.
AATCCGGCTATTGTAGCAAGCAGTTTGTTCCCTGCGAACAATTCTAGGGTGGAATCCGGAGCATTAACTCAGTTGAGTCTGCGCTTAGCTGGAGTCCTTACAGGAGGAGGTGGTTCCGTCAGGCTGATCTCTTCTGCGGATAACTCTGTAATACAGGAATTTCTCATAAGGGACGGAGAGCCCAAAGTAGGGCTGTTGAGCGATGCCATTTCCACTACTGTTACATTGACTCTGGCCAATAAGCTTCCAGCAGGCGGAAATTATTATGTGCTTATCGATTCTTACGCGTTCAAAGATGCCAATAATACTAATTTTCCGGGAATATCGAGCGGTAACGGCTGGAGCTTCTCCACGACCGGCAGCGGTACAATTTCAGCATCCACTGCCCCGGCAAATGCTTCATTTGGTGCATCGGCAAGCGGGGCAATCAAACTGTACTTTGACCGTCCGATGAGTCCGGCAGCCGGAACGATTTCTGTCTCACCAGGTACTCAGGATGACTCCAGAACGAGATGGATTAATGTCAACTCGACGAGCGTCACTGGCGGGGGAAGTTCGACGATTACACTGCTGCCAGCCTCGGCGACCTCGCCACTGTTGAATGGTACGTTGTATACAGTTACAATTCCGCAAGGGGCTTTTTATGATCAGGATGGGCATATATTTCCGGCTGCGGGTTCGTATTCATGGACGTTTACAACGGCTTCACTTACAAGTTTGTCGGCAACTGCTATATCGCCAGCAGACCGGAGTGAGTCGGTAGAATTATCTAAGTCGATCACACTTAGCTTTAACAAGGAGGCGGTCTATAATAGCGCCGTCACTAATGGAGTTGTTCTATACAAAAGCAATGGAACAAAAGTGGCGGCAGCTGTCCAGCAAGGTGCTACAGCCAAGGATTTCATTATTAAGCCAACCGTAGCTCTCGAATCAGATACTATTTATTATATAGACATCGCTAAGGGGGCATTCACGGATGCGGGAGATCCCAGCTCACAATATGAGGGATTGAGCGGTACAAAATCATGGAGTTTCCGCACTGTGGCTGTGGATAAGACGGCTCCGCTACTTACGGGGGCAACGCTGGATAACAACCGGACGATCCGCTTGAAATATAATGAGATGCTCAATTCATCGATAGCTTTGCTGGCATCCAGTTTTACGGTCAGTGTGAATGATGAGAATCGTACTGTAGATAGCGCTTATGTTCAGGGCGACAGTGTCTATCTTACTCTTAGTACAGGGATAGCCGTAGGGCAGAATGTCAAAATAAGCTATACTGGCGGAGTGCGGACCATCCAGGATACCAGCGGCAATGCAGCAGTAACCTTTTCAGCAATGCAAATAACCAACAGTATAGAATCGTCACTTCCTACACCTAAGGAAGGCAGAATTACAGGCAAAACGGTGACACTGACCTTCAATGATACGCTCAAAACAGTATCTTCTTATGCCCGGGAACAGTTTATAGTAACATCTGAAGGATATTCGCTTGGAGTGGATTCAATTAGATCCAGCGGAAACACAGTATATATAACGACGGGCGCGGAAGCTGGAAATGGAGAGGTGGTAAGGGTATCCTACTATGCAGGCTCGTATCCGCTGCTCAACTCACTGGGACAGAATATTGCCGATTTTTCTGATTTTAATATCCGAAACAGTAATGACAGCGTAGCTCCGGTATTTCAGAATGCAACGGGAAGCGGAACAAAGCTTGTGCTGAACTATAATGAAGGTCTGTCAGAGAGCAATCTGCCGATGAACAGCCAGTTCTCAGTGCTGGTAGGAGGTACTCCTAACTATGTCACCAACGTGGCAGTAAGCGGAAGCAGTGTGAAATTAACGCTTCAGAGCAGCATGGTTATTGGGCAGACGGTGACAGTCTCCTATGTACCTGGCGTTAAAGGCATTACCGATCTTAACGGCAACCGTGCAGCCTATGTTGATCTTAAACCAGTCGATCTTAGCGATATTGTAGTATCGGAAATCAGCAGTGCAACGGTGTCAGGGAATGAGCTTACACTAACTTTTGCCCAAAGCATGCTGACTTCTTCAGTGCTTAGCACCTCCCAGTTTGCAGTTCGAGTGAATGGAACAAGTATGTTAGTGCAAAGCTATACTCTAACAGGGACAGTGCTCAAGCTGGTGCTTTCCGGTTCTGTGACGAGCGGACAGACGGTCGATCTTTCTTATACCTCAGGTACATCTTTTATTAGAGATCTCAATGGAAATGCACTGGCTTCCTTCTCGCTGCTGCCGGTGAAGAACCTTACTGGAGTTACGACCGTAACAACGGACGGTAACCGGCCGTCCTATCTGGGTACGCTGGAGGCAAGTGAATTTGGAGAAGCGGTTCCTCTGCTCAAAAGCGATTCTTCGGTGATAGCGGCAGATCATTCCATCTACAGCCAAAATGTCAAAAGATACAGTCTTAATGCGGAGAGATTAGCTGCCAGTTATACTTTTTTAAATACACAAGGGACAGCTGCTCTTCTATTTGAGGTGCCTTCGACAGAATTAGCTGCTTATGTTACGGTACCTCTGCAGCCGTTAATGGATGCGTTCAATCGCAACAAGGCTTCGAAATTTGGTATACGCTACGGGGATCAGATCTTTAGTGTTGATCTCGGAAAGGTAGATTTGAACGGAATTGTGGCCAGTCTCAATACAACTGGCAGTAATATCTCACTTATCTATCGTATAGAGAAAATGCCATCAGAGGCTTTTGCCCCATTTGCCCAAAGACTGCAAACTCAGGGGCTTACAAGTATAACTCCTCTTGCTGATCTTCGTTTGGCAGCATCGGTGACGGGTAATTATAGCAACGAGAATGCTCTTAGTTTACCCGGGAAATATTCGGTGAGAACGACAACACCTAATAATAGTGAGCAGACTTCTGTAGCCAGATTGGATCTTTCCTATTACGATGCCGCTTATCTTCCTACAACAAGTATTACTAAAGGGACTTATACGGTCATGCGTGCTTTGACCAGCGGGAATCAGATTGTAGGAGCATTCACCTCTACGCGCTCTTTTACAGATATGGGTACACACTGGAGTAATACAGCTGTAGCGGAACTGGCAGCCAAGAATATTATCGATAATAGCTATGGAAGCCAGTTTAAACCGGAGCAAGCCATTACCCGCAGTGAATTTGCTGTTATGCTGAGCAGAGGACTAGGTCTGCCAGGGGACAGCGGGACAGCGCAGCGTTTCACGGACGTGCAGTCGTCCAGTCAAACCGGCGATTACATCGGTGCAGCAGCGAAGGCCGGTATAATAACGGGGAACACAGACGGGACCTTCCGTGCGGGGGATAAGATCACCCGTGAGCAAATGGCAATTATGATGGTGAGGGCAATGGAGTATACAGGACAGCCTATAACGCTTAGCGCATCGGTTATGGATACCCTCAGTCCGTTTAAGGATAGGGCGAAAATTCTAAGCCAGAGTACGGAATTCGTAGCCAAAGCGGTCAAAGCAGGAATTATCCAGGGGATAAGCACCACGCAATTTCAGCCGCAAGGCAACGCTACCAGAGGACAGGCTGCTGTAATGCTGCATCGGATGCTGAAGATGGCAGTTTATATGTAAGTGGAACTTTATACAATAATGGAGCATCCGGCACAATGTGCCGGGTGCTTTTTTGCGCGGCTGCTTGAGGTCTGGTATGACTCGGTATAGTCTGAAATCCCTTCTGGTAATCTCTTTAAATCGCAACTTTTCAGCCGGAAATCAGTCTATTAAAGATGTAGCCTAAAATAGGAACTGATATCCAGATATTGATAGTGAGATTGAAGAGTACAAAATAGATGGGAGAGTAACGCTGAAATGAATGAGCTTTTCATGGGGAAAAAGAGTAAAGAGCAAGTAAACAAAAGTCAATGGTCTCCTGCTAAAAAGTGGATCGCGGCATCAATAGCAGGTGTAATATGGATCATGCCGGTTATCGGAAATGAAGGCATCGGATGGTTAAGCTCAAATTCCGCTTCAGTAGCGCAAGCTGCTACAGCCTCCTTCTCAGTGACAAAGCTGAGCGAAGAAGTCATTACTTCAGGCGCGATGATGATGAAATATAAATTTACGACCGTGCGGTCCGGCAAAAGTGTAACAGGTCTGGCTGACGTGGTCCGGGTCGATCTGAATAACCCTTATGTGTCTGTAGATGTAATGACGGGCAAAGGCGGTAATCTGACTACGCGGCAAAGTACCGGAGGAATGGCGGCAGAAACTGGAGCAGTGGCTGCAGTTAATGGGGATTACTTCAATACCGGCGGGGAAGGTGCACCGATCGGCGGTCAAGTATCAGGCGGGGTTGTAGTATCTACACCTTCCCAGCTTGATGGAATGTATGCTTTTGCTGTGACCAAAGACCGTAAGCCGGTTATCGATGAATATACATTCGAAGGCATGCTGACTGCTGAGGATGGTTCACAGTTTCCGTTATCCGGTATCAATAAAGGGGCCTATAACCCTGAGGGCGGCAGCTCCACCTACAGTCATGCCAATGCCGCCTATATCTACACTGATGCCTGGACAGCACTGGAGCGGCCTAAGAATAGCTCTACGACGCCTACAGAGGTACTGGTGGAGAATGATATCGTTACCCAGATTTCCCCTGATGCCGCCTTGCCGATAACCGTGCCTAAAGGGGCGTACATTCTGCGCACTCACGGGCTTGCAGCCCAATTTGTAAAAGCTCATCTGGTGGTAGGCCAGAAGCTAAGCAGTGTCTACACGCTTCGTTCCAAAACTACTCAGCAGGAGCTTGACCCATCCACACTGCAGATGATGATCGGGGGGCATACCATTCTCGTTAATAACGGGAAAGCAGCGCCCTTCTCCCGCTCCACCAGCAGCATCGGCGGATATCGTGCCCGCACAGCTCTGGGTTATTCAGAGGATGGACGATATGTATATGTCATTGCAGCTGAGAAAAATAACAATAGTGCAGGACTGTCTCTGACGGAGCTGCAATCGTTCATGACCAATATCGGTGTCTGGAAAGGGATCAACCTGGACGGAGGTGGCTCTACAACGATGGTAGACCGTCCGCTTGCGGAAACCTCCACTACCCTTACCTTTAATACAGAGTACGGCACAGAGCAGCGCAGCATCGTTAACGGCGTTGGTGTATATACTTCTGCTCCACAAGGTGAAGTGAAAGGAATTAAGATCAGCGGCAGTTCTGTATTGTTAATCGGTCAAAAAGCTACGTATTCTCTAAAAGGCTATGATACTTACTACAATCCAATTGATGTAGCTGCAGCTAATCCTGCCTGGAGCTCTAGCGGCGGTAGTGTTACGGTGAATGCAGGGGAAGCAACCGCAGTCAAGGCGGGAACCGTTAACCTGAAGGCTACCAGCGGTTCGGCCAGTGCAGAGACCAAGGTAACCGTTCTGGGCGGAGATGACCTGACAAGTCTGACTTCAAGCACAACTACTGCGCCGCTTATAGCTGGAGCCTCCGTATCTGTTCCAGTTAATGCGGTGTCGAAGAGCGGGGCAACGATTGCCGTTCCGGCTGCATCGCTGAAATGGGAGTTTATCGGCTTTAAAGGGAATGTAGGTGACGGTAAGCTTACTGTCGAATCCGTGGATCCGGGGGTAACAACCGGATATGCCATTGCCCGTTATGACGGCTTCAGCACAGCTGTTGTGTTCTCTGCAGCGGCGTCAACGGCTTGGGAGAATTTCGAAAATGCCACGTATCCATTTGCCTTCACAACCAACGCGGCAGGGGTAACGGGTACGGCGGTAGTTGTCCCGGGCAGTGCGGAACGGGCTGGCTCGAAGGTATTGTCGCTTAGCTATGACATGACGGCTGGCACCGGTAAAATGTATGCTTATGCCCAGTTCAACGGGACAACAGGCAAGAGTATTCCGGCAACGGCAACGTCTATGTCCGTAGACGTGATGGGGGATATGAGTCTTAACTGGCTGCGTGCAGAGGTAACGGATGCCAGCGGGGCAACAGCGTATATTGATCTGGCCAAAGTGATCGACTGGAATGGCTGGAAGAACCTCAATATTGATCTTTCCGGTTCAGGGATTAAATTCCCAGCTTCCCTAAAGAGACTTTACGTGGTAAATGTAGAGGAAGGCCAGGACGAGCGGGCTAAGACAGGTACGGTAGACTTTGATAATATTTCCTTCGTTATGCCTTCGCTGTCCAGTGAAGCCGGATTGCCTAAGGGAACGGCGTCCATGAGTATCGGAGCCAAGTCGATGCTTGTAAACGGCACAAAGCAGGCGATCGATGTAGCGCCGATTGTAAAGGATGGCAGCACGTATGTGCCGATTAAATATGTGCTTGATGCCTTTGGCGGGAATGCCATATGGGATCAGAATACCAAGAAGATCATGGTGCTTCGCGGAGCGAAAGCGCTGGATCTGACGGTAAACAAGAAGGAATTCCTGCTTAACGGGAAACGCCAGAGTGCTGATGTAGCACCTTTAATCCTGAATGGCAGGACTTTAGTACCGCTTAGACTCGTGACAGAACAGCTAGGACTCACTGTAAAATGGGAACAGATAACGAAGACCGTAACTATCGAATCGTGATATGTTAGTATAAAGGAAAGCCTTTAATACGATCCGATAGAAATGGGGCAAGCATCCGTGGAATTTCAAGCCGATGCGATTGATCGCGTCATTAAGAATACCATCGACGTGATGGAGAGCAGCAAGTATCAGATTTTTGAAATATTGCAGGTTGCACGTGATGAGCTTGCTGCACTCACCAAAGAACTGCAGCGGGTTATGGAAGAAACGGATGAAACATTGCAAAAGGTAGACAAGCTGGAGCTGCAGTATCACCGCTCCCGGATCCGGCTGACTGAGGTCAGCCGGGACTTTGTCCGCTACACGGAGAAGGATATCCGGGTTGCTTACGAGAAAGCGACGGAGCTTCAGTTAGAGCTGATGATGACGAGGGAGAGGGAAGCCTACCTGCGGAGCAGACGGGATGAGCTGCAAATGCGGGCTCGGAGTGTCGAAAATTCTGTGGAGCGGGCCGAATCGATTGGTTCGCAAATGAGCGTTGTCCTGGAATATCTGTCTGGAGAACTAGGTCAAGTGACAAGAATTGTCGAATCTGCGAAAAACACGCAAATGGTTGGACTCAAAATTATCCAGGCCCAAGAAGAGGAACGGAAGAGAATTGCCCGGGAAATTCATGATGGTCCTGCTCAAATGCTGGCAAATCTAGTCCTAAGGACGGAAATTGTAGAAAGAATGCTGGTAAAGCAGGAATTTGGGCTGGTACAAGCCGAAGTAATAGACTTAAAGGGACAGGTAAGGTACAGCCTGGAAGAAATGCGTAAAGTGATTTTTAATCTCCGTCCGATGGCCCTCGATGATCTAGGACTGATTCCGACACTCCGGAAATACGTGCATGATTATGAGGAGAAGACGAAGATCCGCACTTCTTTTGAAACAAGGGGGAAAGAGCACCGTCTGTCCTCAGCGATGGAGGCTGCAGTCTACCGTCTTGTTCAGGAAGCTTTGTCCAACGCGGCGAAGCATGCCTATCCAAGTTATGTTCTGGTGGAAATTACGTATCAGGCACAGTTAATTAAGATCGTAGTGAAAGACAATGGTTTAGGCTTCAATGTGAAAAAGATCAGTGAGCAAGCCAACCGTGAAAGCTTTGGGCTGGTGGGAATGCGTGAACGTGTGGAATTGCTGGAAGGTAGAGTGGAAATACAGTCAGCAGAGAACCAGGGCACAACAATCATAATTCACATTCCGACGAATGTGGACAAAGGAAAGGAGTAATGTGATGGAAAACCAGAATTCTGGAAAATCGCCCATAAAGGTTCTTTTGGCGGATGATCATCAGTTGTTTCGTGAAGGGCTTAAACGTATTTTGAATATGGAGGACGACATTGAAGTCATAGGTGAGTGCGGTGACGGCATCCAGGTGCTTGAATTCTGCAATATCAACAAGCCGGATATCGTGCTGATGGATATTAATATGCCTATTGAGAACGGTGTGGAGGCTACACAGAAGCTGCGGGAAATGTTCCCGGATGTTAAAGTGATTATACTCTCGATCCATGATGACGAAAGTTACGTCTTCGAAACCCTGCGCAAGGGTGCGAATGGATATTTGCTGAAGGATATGGAGGCAGAGTCGCTTATTAATGCGATCCGCTCTGTATGTGAAGGCCATGCCTTCATTCATCCCAAGGTAACCGGCAAGCTGATCAATCAGCTGCGCCGCATGACTTATCTTAACGAGACAGGTGCCATGGCCGAGACTCCGGTTAAGGAAGCAGGCGTGAAATTTGTCGCAGGCGACAACAATCCGCTGACCCGCCGCGAAGCAGAAGTGCTGCGTCTTATGGCTGAAGGCAAGAGCAACAAGATGATTGGAGAATACCTTTTTATCAGCGAAAAAACAGTCAAAAACCATGTCAGCAGCATTCTGCAAAAGATGGAAGTCGACGACCGCACGCAGGCTGTCATCAATTCGATCAAATATGGCTGGGTAACATTATAATTCACACGTAAACTTTTAACTGAGCGTTTTGGAGAATCCTAATGATCCTTATAAAACGGTACATAACTTGATTGCAGCGGTCCAGCTGCAGTCAAAGTATTGTTTCAGTCCGCATGATATTCGAATTTTGCAAAATGCTGATTTAAATATGTACCCGAAACCGGAAGCTTTAATCTGTCTTCCTGCAGGAAGGCGGAAATTCTGTGCTTTGCGATATATAAAGAGTCAGAATAACCGGGTCATCTGTCCCGGGAGGCTGGGCTGTCACCGTCCCTTTATCGCCGGCATATAGTGTCGGTATAAGAGGGAGGTGCATCTCCATGATCGCCCAGTTAATCTCGATTGTGTCTATCTATGCATCCGCAGCAGCCCTTGTTCATATTCTGCATCGCAGAGAAGAGAGCCGGGAGGCAATGCGGCCTGGAAAGCGGCTTCATTATATTCTGATCACCCGCAATCATGAAGCTGTTGTGGAATGGTATATCCGAATGCTCGCAGTTTATGCTTTTTGGATGGGCAGACCGCTGTATGTCACTTTGATGGATGATGGTTCCCTGGATGGAACGCTGGCGGTTGCCTCACGGTTAGACTGCAGCGGCTCGTCTATCAGGTTCGCCCCGATAATGCCGCACTACAAGACTCTTGGCGAAGCGGAACACCTGAAGGAAAACGTACTGGATCTGCGGACGCAGGAGCAGCCTTTTCCGCTGAAGATGATGCGGCTGCCGGGAAGCAGGGGATACGGATCGAAGCATGGCGAATGATAATTAAATATGTCGGCAACGGGTGAAGCACACTCTCCAGTAATGGGGGAGTGTGCTTTTTTGTGTTTGATGAGCAAACACGGATTGCTTAGTGGTTCAGCCGGACACCAAACTTAAGGCCAGCTGCTTTAGTTGTATTTCGTGCAGCTATTATTCAGATTTAGACAGGATATCTGGAGATAGCTGCACTTCGTACATTTATTATTGCGGACATGAGGCCAAACTGCGGTTTTCCCGGATTATAGTTGTACGAAATACACTTCAGTGGATAGATAGGCTGTTACAGCAATAAATAGTTGCAGTAACTGCAGTTAGGCTGTCTGCTGTTCAAGTACAGCTAAATCCAAACCTGACAGTGGCCGGAGTCTAAACATTTGCTGTAGTCACGGCTATCGCGGAGTAGAAAAATAAAAAGTTCAATTAATTTAGTGTGGATTCGGGGGGGATCGTAATCTATGGTCTCGGTGATGTGCCACTTTGAAGGAGAGAGGGAAGGAATTGATGAGAGTAGCAGTATATGCGGTAGAGCGCAATGCCGCTTGGGAGATCAGGATATCGCTAAATATGGCTGTGGACAGGTTGTGGTGGAATGCTGAGGGAAATGGAGGTGAAGGCTGGGGCGGCAGACAAGTGGACAGGCTTGTGCTGTTATCGCCATCGCTCCCATTGGGCTGGGGGGTGAAGCTGAGCGAGGGCTTCAGAGCTTCCCCTGCCATGCGTCTCTGGAGCAAGGAGGACTGGAAAAGATATGTTGCTAAATGCTTGAAGGCTGAAATCAGGCTAGAACAGGAGGAGGGAGGTCTCCGGGAGGAGGAGTGGCTGACTGCGGGAAATATCAGTGGAGAATCCATGCTAGACCGAACGGAAGGAGGTGTGAAGGAGGTTGCGATTTCCGGGAACTACGGTGGTCAGCCGGTATTTCCTAAGGAAAACTTGTTGGGATGGGGCGGCTCCGCTGCATTGGCAGCGGCAGCTAATCAGTTGGCAGCAGTGCTTGCCGGCCGTTCCCTGCTGCAGGGCGAAGTGGATGCGCTGGTGGCAGAGCGGCTGCCTGAGCTGGCAGGAAATTGGCCTGCTGCAGCGCAGCTGGCGCATCTGCAGGGGCGGATAAGGATTGAGGCGGCAGTTGCTTATAATAACCCGAAGCATGGCGGGGGAGTGTTGGGGTGGGTGAGTCAGGCGAAGCAGAGAGGGAAAGAGACGGAGCGAATAGGTAGCCGGGAGCAAGGTGGGGGAGTGTTGGGGTGGGTGAGTCAGGTGAAGCAGAGTGTGCATGTGTTGAGACGGGTGAGCGAGGCAGTTACCCGGCGCGGCGCTGCCGCCCGCCGCGGGGCACCACGCTGCCTGCGCTGCGGCAGCGTACCCACGGGCCGCACGGCCTGCGCCGCGTGCGGCCTTGCCGGCTGCGCCTATTGCGAGGCCTGCCTCGCACTCGGGCGCAGCCGGGCTTGCGCGCTGCTGCTGCGCAGCGCGCCGCTGCCTGCCGTGCGCTGCACGGCAGGCGTCTCCCCCGCCGTAGCGGCACGCCGGTGGGGGCTTAGCGCAGCGCAGGCGGCTGCGGCCGCCGCTGCGCTGGGGTTCCTGGCGGAGCCGCGGGAGCGCTCCGCCCCAAGAGGCCCAGAGCGTTTCCTGCTCTGGGCAGTGACGGGAGCGGGAAAGACGGAGATTACGTTCCCGCTCCTGGAGGCGGCGCTCGCAGCCGGAGGCCGGGCGCTAATCGCGTCGCCGCGGCGCGACGTCGTGCTGGAGCTGGCGCCGCGTCTCGTCAAGGCCTTCCCGGCGGACATACCCGCCGTGCTGTATGGAGGCAGCGAGGACCGCTGGAGCGCGAGCAACATAACGCTGGCAACAACCCATCAGCTAATGAGGTTCCATCAAGCCTTTGACCTCGTCATAATTGATGAGCTCGATGCTTTTCCTTACCACAATGATCCCATGCTGGCCTACGCCGCTGAGCAGGTCTGCAAGCCCTCCGGATCATTCATATTCCTCTCAGCCACACCACCGGCAGAATTACAGCGCCTCGCCCGTTCAGGAAAACTGCCGCATGCGAGGGTGCCCGTCCGCTTTCACGGTCATCCCTTGCCGGTCCCAGTGCATTTACATATGCCGCCGCTCTATCGTTGTCTGAAGCAGGGGAGACTCCCTAGAAGTCTGATCCGCGCCTTACAAAGATCTCTTGCCCGCAAAGCACAGATTTTTCTCTTTGTCTCAAGGATTGCCCATATCGCAGGACTGCTGAAGCTTCTCCGGCGGCTTTTCCCCGGAATAGCTATGGAAGGAACCTCCTCCAAAGATCCGGATAGAGCAGAGAAGGTGCTGGAATTCCGTAACTGTGCGATATCGCTTCTGGTGACGACGACAATTCTGGAGCGGGGAGTTACGGTTCCGCGCAGTGATGTGTTTATTCTGGATGCGGACAGCAGTCTGTTTGACGAGGCAGCTTTGGTGCAGATGGCAGGCCGGGCAGGACGCTCCAAAGATGATCCGGACGGCCACGTCGTATTCGCTTCCGCAGAGTGGAGCAAGTCGCAGCGCAGAGCCATTTCACAGATTCGCAGCATGAACGCGATTGCCCATAGGCAGGGATACCTGTGAGATAAGACGCTACATACACTCTTTTATTCATAATAATGCGCACATCGCCTGAAGGAGGAGGTTATAGATGAATTCCATAATGTCCTGGATAAAAAAAGCCCGACTATTAATCACTCCTTCCCTGCCTCAATGTCTGTTCTGTGGTAAAAGAGGCCGTCCTTCATCCGGACTGCCCGGAATTTGCGTAAGCTGTCATACAGGGATCCCGTGGATCCGCTGTCCCCGGTGCCTGACCTGCGGTCGCCATGTCGGTTGTCCGGATTGCAGCCGCAGCCGCGAGCCTGTACCGATCCGCTGCAACCGCAGCGCGGTGGCCTATACAAGTGAGATGCGAGAGCTGCTGGGTAAGTACAAATACAGGGGGAATGAACGCTTGGCCCCTATACTGGGCCTGATGCTGGACAAGGCATATACCATACTTCAACAAGAGCAGAGTGAGGGAGGGCGAAATGCTCCGCAAGTGGGTACATCTTCTGGCAAACTTTTTTCAGCGTCAAAGAGTAGGTTTCACCCGGCCCTATGGCAAGCCGATTTGCTGGTCCCTGTACCTGTAAGCTCAGCCCGCCTGGCTGAAAGAGGGTTTAATCAGGCGGAGCAACTGGCAGATATATTATCTCTACGGAGGGGAATTCCTCAGCTTCCGCTGCTGATTCGTACCCGGCATACCGGCAAACAAAGCTTCAAAAGCAGAAGTGAACGTCTGGCCGATATGAAGCAGGTTTTTGCCGGGAATACAGAGCAGAAGCTTCTGCAAAGGCTGGGCGGACACCTGGAGTCAATCGCAGTCCGGCTGCAGAATCGCCCTCTCCAGATTATAATCATCGATGATATTTACACCACAGGGAGCACGATGAGGGCCTGCGCTGAAGCACTTCACCGGCTCATTGGTGATTTGGGCTATGCGGCGGAGATATACAGTCTGACATGGGCACGTTCTTAGCGGTTTCGGCCGTTCGAAAATTAAATTAAACCTGCTCCACAACCGATACTAATCATAGACGGAACTTCAGCTATCATGTAATCTTATTAGCATAAGATATTTATAAGCTGTGCAGAATGTAAGGAAGGGAGCCGCGGTAGAAATGAATGTAGATAATTGTCCAAGATGCGGCCGGCTATATGTTAAGAATTTAATGAACCTGTGCCAGCCTTGTATCAAAGATTTAGAGCATGAATATGAAATCTGTGTAGACTACCTGCGCAAAAATAGAGGCACTAATATTCAGGAACTGTCCGATGCCACGGAGATCTCCATTAAGGAAATCACCCGTTTTATTCGTGAGGGCCGGATTTCCATAGCGAACGCACCTAACATGATGTACCCTTGCGAAGTCTGCGGGACCTTGATCCGGGACGGGCATATGTGCGATAGCTGCCGCAGCCGTTTGACCAAGGATCTGGCAAATGCTGCCAAGGAAACTGTAGACAAAAGCAGTACCAAAAAGGCTTCAGATGCCGCTTACCGCGCCGTGGACAAGTTCCGCAACTAATAAAATCTGCAAAAAAACGTTTGCAGCTATAAAGAATGTTTCAACAAAGGCCGATAAACTTAGTAAAGATTATCGGCTTTTTTATATCAGAAGGAAGGTGGAAGTTATGAAAATTAACGAGACCGGACGAATTAACGCGATGAATCCGTATCAACGGAGTGCGGAATCGCAAAGGCAGGAACAAATGAAGAAGAGCACACGCAAGGATGAGGTATCGATTTCGGATGAAGCCATTAAGCTGCTCCAGGCACAGAAAAGCGGCAAGATTGACGCTGAACGTGCGAACAAGATCGAAAGCCTGAAACAGCAAGTATCCGCAGGTACCTACCAGGTTGACGCAGCTAAGCTCGCAGAGACACTCGCCCCCTACTTTAAGCAATCCTCCGAGAATTAGGTGAACACACCCATGGCACTTACGACATTATTAGAATTGCTAGAGCGGCTGGACGAAGCGCATGTGCAAATGCTGGATTTGGCCGCTGTCAAGAAACAGACCATCATGGACAACAAGGTGGAGGGTCTCATCGACATCCTGAACCGTGAGTCCAAGCTTATGAAGGTGATCGGACAGCTGGAAGAGAAGCGTGCAGAAGCCGCATTCGTTTTTCTGCAGGGGGTTGGAATCCGTTCCAATCTGAATCTGAATCTTACCGAGCTGTCCCGCCTTGTATTTGATCCTGAGGACAAATCGCGCCTGCTGCATATCCAGCAGAAGCTTTCCGGCACATTGCAGCAATTGAAACTAGCCAATGAGCTGAATCAGAAGCTGATTGAGCAGTCGCTTACCTTTATAGATTATTCCCTGGATTTGCTTGTCGGAAGACCAAATCAGGAAATGACATACCATCATCCGTCCGACAAGGGCAGCAGTGTGACTCGGCCGGGCCTTTTTGATGCCCGAGGATAACCCGTTTATCCTCATGGCCTCTTTCACCGCAGCAATCACAAGGGAGGAACAAGTAGCATGACATCCACATTTCACTCGATTGAAACAGCAAGACGAAGCCTGTTTACCCAGACTGCTGCGCTCAATACAACCGGCCACAACATTGCCAACGCCAACACAGAGGGTTATACCCGTCAGCGTGTGAACATGAAGGCGGCTATACCTATCGAGGCCTATGGTCTCAATAACTCAACGCTGCCGGGACAAATGGGTACCGGTGTGGAGTTCACTTCCATCGAGCGGATCCGTGAGATGTTTCTGGATGATCAGTACCGTGGAGAGAGTTCCGCCAGCGGCAACTGGAGCATCCAATCAGATACACTGGATAAGCTGGAAGCCATCGTTAATGAGCCTTCGGATACCGGTATTCGTACCGTGCTTGATAACTTCTGGAAATCCTGGTCAGATCTCAGCAAGAACCCGGAAGATCCAACAGCTCGCAAGATTGTAGTACAGACTGCACAGTCACTAACTGATGCCATGAACTATATGAGTACACAGTTAAGCAATCTGGATCGGGATCTCAGCACCAACGTTGATGTCAAAGGGAAAGAAATACAGAGCTACCTGAGCTCTATCGCTGACTTGAACCAATCTATTTCTAAAATAGAAGGCATGGGGGATCAGGCGAACGATCTGCGGGATCAGCGTGATCTGATGACCGACAAGCTATCCAAGATTGCCAATATTACAATCCTGGAGACCGATGCCGGATATAACATATCACTGGGCACACAGCAACTGGTTCAAGGAGCAACGGTTACTGCGGCTGTAGACAGTGCCTTTCTCAATACTGCCTATGCTTCTGGTGACCTGAAGGCTGGCGAAGCTTATGGAATGATCTTTTCCAGTAGAACCTATGTGGCTGATTACAGGAAACAACTGGATGCTATGGCCAACACGATCGCTAATGGCGAGGTGCAGGTTACCATTCCAACAGGCTCAACTTTACCTGCAGGTACCACAGTACTTAAAGATTCAGAAATCATTAATGCGGACGGAACCAAAACCTCTCTTCCAGCCGGGAGCGCGGTGCCTATTCCATTGACGGGTGATTTGAAAACTACAGTCAAAGGCTTGAATGGACTACATCAACTGGGGTATGCCATGAATGGAAGCTCAGGCCGGCCATTCTTTACAGCTTCTGTGGCCGGTGAGGCGATCACGGCAGCCAATCTTAAGCTTAATCCCGAAATCGCTGCTGATCCTACGCTGTTTGCTACTTCTCTTCGCACTACTACGGACAGTGCCGGAAATGTATCCGTCGTTAAAGGGAATAACACATTAGCGCTTTTGTTCAGCAATATGAAGGATAACAATACTTTCACTACAGCAGATGGCCTCAAATCAGGTACTGTAGGATCCTACCTTAGCTCAATGGTTGGGCAATTAGGAATTCAATCCCAAGAAGCCACACGCCAGACAAGTAACGCCGATTATCTGGTGGACCAAGTGAACTCTCGCCGTCAATCAGTAAGTGGTGTTTCTCTAGATGAGGAAATGGCTAATATGCTGGTATTCCAGCATGCCTATAGCGCTGCTGCCCGGTTCATGACAACCTATGATGAGATGCTTGATAAATTGATTAATTCTACCGGCACAGTCGGCAGATAAAGGAGGAACGGCATATGTTGAGGGTGACCTCCAATATGATGAATTCACAGCTGTTGCTTAACCTGAACCGTAATGCTCGCACTATGAATGATACGCAGCTACAACTGGCGAGCGGCCGCAAAATCAACAAGCCCTCCGATGATCCGGTAGGTATCACATATTCACTGCGGTATCGTGCCGAGTTGTCCTCGAATGAACAGTATACGAAGAATGTAGACAGTGCACTGTCGTGGCTTGATTACAATGACACGGTATTGGGACAGGCGGGGGATGTTGTCCAACGTTTGCGTGAGCTTACCGTTAAAGCATCAACAGGAAGTAATCCACAGTCGGCTTTGGATAGTATAAATGCGGAAGTAATGCAGCTTAAAGAGCAACTAGTGGACATATCCAATAGCAAACTGAATGGGAAGTATATATTTAATGGTGAGCAATATAATACCAAGCCTTATGATTATGCCAAGGGGACTGATGGCACATACGATACTACGCAGCCTGTTATCACGGATTTCGGCCAAATTCAATATGTTGTTGGTGAAGGTGTGCAAATGCCTATTAATATGACTGGTAATGATGTATTTGGTCATACTGGAGAAGCAGATAATTTGTTTTCTATTATTAACAGTATTTCTGAAGGATTGAAATCTGGCAACATTGAAGCGGTTTCCGGACAACTTGATAACATTGATACTCGCGTAGAAACCCTACTGTCAGCCCGTTCCGAGATAGGCGCTAAGACTAACCGTGTAGAATTAATGCAGGATCGTCTGAGTGATCTGAATATTAATCTTACAGATTTACAGGCAAAGACGGAAGACGCAGATTATGAAGCGTTGATTATGCAGTCGAAAATTCAAGAGAATATCTATAATGCATCTCTTTCTGTAGGAGCCAAGATTATCTCTACGACTCTAGTGGACTTCATTAGATAATGGAGGTGGTTCAAGTTGCTGCAATCTGTTCTGCAAATTCGACAGTCGCCTGCAATTCTAGGGATTGATGCTGATTTAGGCGCATTTTCTATAACACAACCTAGAGCAGATGTTAGTATCAAGACAACACCTGGAGAACTGAGTGTTCAGTCTTCACGTCCGGAGCTGACGATTGATCAGACAAGAGCACGTGCTGCTTATAATGGAGGCAGCGTGTTAGATATGAACCGGAGAATTTACTCAGGGATTCAACAGTTATATCTTCAAGCGATTGCCCGCCGGATGGAGCAAGGGACAAGAATGGCTGAGTTTTTTAAGCCGGGAAATACAATTGCAGAAGTTTACGGAATGGATACTGAGCCTAATTCTTTTCCGGAGCCATGTGGTACGGCATCCTATGACAATGTGGATATTCATTTTGAGACGAGAGCTCCTGAAGTCAGGTTTCAGCCATCACAGGTGGATATTCAGGTGGAAAGGCACCGGCCAGAGACGGAGTATACTCGCGGGAAGTTAAATATCTATATGCAGCAGTATGCTTCTATTCAATTCATTCCACCGGAATTGAATGTTCAAATGTAATGTAATAAGCTATGGATGTGCCAGAGAGCGCTTCTATAGCTTTTCTGTTATCTATGCAAATTTCCATGTGGATTTATTGAGGTAGTCAGTTTTGCTATGCAGAACTTTTAAGGAGTGAATAACTTGATTATAGAAACATATACAATGGGCAAACTTGAAGTAAATGAAGATCAGATTTATCGTTTTTCAAAGGGTATTCCTGGCTTTGATGAAGAAGTTGATTTCGCATTAATTGCTATGCCTGACGCCCCGTTTTGGGTATTGCAGTCTGTACAAGAGCAAGGTCTGTCCTTTCTACTAGGTGATCCGTTCGTATTCTATCCATCTTATGAATTTGAACTTCCGGATGATGAAGCAGAGGAGCTTGCAATTGAATCAGAAGTGCTCGTTCGCTGTATTATTACCCTGAAGGAAGATGTAGAAGCTTCTACTATAAATCTCTTAGCACCCATTGTACTAAATCCAATCGGATTGACCGGTAAACAAATTGTTCTCCACCGGACACCCTATCACACGAAACATAGCCTGCTGCAAGAGCAAACAGCAATAGATGGAAAGGATGGTGGATGATATGCTCGTACTGTCCCGCAAAAAAGGAGAGACCATCGTTATTCAGGACCAGATTGAACTGACGATCTTAAGTGTGGATGGTGATACTGTAAAGGTTGGCATCTCTGCCCCCAAACATGTCGATATTTTCCGTAAAGAAGTTTATCTCTCCATACAGCAATCCAATAAGGAGTCTGTGGCTCCACAGCAGTCTGATTTAAATGCACTGATTCATCGGCTTCGTGGGCCGCAGAGCAATGAATAAAATCAAATTAAGATTCAGAGGAGGTATCCCAGCGGCTATTTACATAGCTGCCAGGGTATCTCCTTTTTTATTAATAAATAATTCCTGAATTTCTAAAAAACTTTTGAAATACTCTAAACAGTTGAGGACTTGAAGTCGATATATGTATTAGGCGCTGAGCCAGCAGGGCGGCCGACCTTAATGGCTCAGCGTTTACCACATGGATGTGGAACTAACTTAATTTCAGGGAGGAAATATCAAATGATTATTAACCATAATATCGCGGCGCTGAACACTCACCGCCAACTGTCTGCTAACACTGCTAACACTAACAAAAATATCGAGAAATTGTCTTCCGGTCTTCGCATCAACCGTGCAGGTGATGACGCTGCTGGTCTGGCAATCTCCGAAAAAATGCGCGGCCAAATCCGCGGTTTGGATCAAGCTTCCCGTAATGCTCAAGACGGTATTTCCTTGATTCAAACAGCTGAAGGCGCGCTGAACGAAACTCACAGCATTCTGCAACGTATGCGCGAACTGGCAGTACAAGCTGGTAATGGAACAAATGCTGATAGCGATTTGAAAGAAATTCAAAAAGAAATCAATCAGCTTACTACTGAAATTAACCGTGTCTCCAATACTACTGAATTTAACACTAAGAAATTGTTGAATGGTGGTAAAGACGATGTAAGTATCAAGACTGTAACAGCTGGTGTTAAAGCGGAAGCTGCAGTTACTGAGGTTAAGGGTGAGTCAACTGTTGATTTGACTGGTTTGAGTGCTGGACAAAAGGTAACAATTGATGGTAAAGAGTTCACGTTTGATACAGATATTACTACTACAATTGCAAATATTTCTGCAGATACAGATTTAGCGGCAAAATATACGATTTCCGATGCTGCAGATGTAATTACATTTGAGCAAAAGGTTGGATCTGCAACTGCTACGACAATTGACAGTACTAATGCGACTGTTAAAACATCAGCAGCAGTAACTACTGCTGGTGTGGCAGCTAAAGCAGCTGTTACAGAAGTATTAGGTAAATTTGAATTTGACTTGGACACTTCTAAACTGAAGGATGGTCAGAAAATTAAAGTCGGTATTGAAGACTTTACATTCAAGGCTGATGGAACAGGTGATTTCAAAAACCTTGATGAGTTAGCAACAGCTGTCGCTGCTAAAGGTGTGTATACAGCAGCATCTGCAGGTGGAAAGCTAACTCTTACACAAGTGGCAGGTACTGGATCTCCTAGCGTAGCAAATGTATCTATTGCAACACCTGGCCAAACTGGTAACGAGTTTACTGCAGTTCTGCAGATTGGAGCAAACAAAAACCAAACTATGGAAATTGATGTTAAGGACATGGGAGCAAAGGCTCTTGGTCTTACATCTGACACTGTAAAAGAGGGATTGGAAGTTACTAATGGTACAAACAACAAGGCCATCGGTTCTGCTCTGAATGTATTGGATCAAGAAGGTGCTGGCGATGCTGTTGAAACTATTAATAAAGCTATCGAAACTGTTTCCGGTGAGCGTTCTAAACTAGGGGCCTTCCAAAACCGTTTAGAGCATACTATCAATAACTTGGGGACTTCTTCCGAAAACTTGACTGCAGCTGAATCCCGTATCCGTGACGTTGATATGGCTAAAGAAATGATGGAACAAACTAAAAACAACATCCTTGCACAAGCTGCACAAGCTATGTTGGCACAAGCTAACCAACAGCCGCAAGGCGTTCTACAATTACTTCGTTAATTTCATCTCGTTTTACGCAAAGCCCCGGAGAAATTCCGGGGCTTTTCTTTTTTACTTGACTTAAACAAAGTCCTAAATTATCCCTGAGACTAACCGATATATATAGTATTAAAGTGTATGGTGGAGGTCGGGGCTAATGAATGTAAAATTTTCACTTACAGCAAGTTCTGGAGCAAGTGGATCAAGCAGGGTTGAGGCAACAACAGCATCAAGTAACGGACTGGTATCACCTCTAAATCAAGATCCAGTGATCCGTAATATCGATGATATTAACCTGAAAGAGAAGCAGAGTATGAATATATCTGTAGGGGAAGAACAACTGATTCGTACCATTGAACGGGCAGTGAAATCTCTGCAGGGACCCCAGACTACACTGGAGATTAGCATCCATGAGAAGACACATGATATTATGGTGAAGGTTCTTAATAAGGATACCGGTGAATTGATACGAGAAGTACCCCGCGAAAAGACGCTGGATCTTGTAGCCAAGATGATGGAAATCGCAGGAATACTTGTTGACGAGAAAATCTAGTATCAGGAGGTGCTTGTTTTGGTAACACGGGTTAACGGATTTTCCGGAATGGATATTGACAGTATGGTTAAGAACATGATGACTGCTAAGCGAGCTCCACTTGATAAATTAAACCAACAAAAGATTCTGTTGAATTGGACAAGAGACAGTTATCGCGAAGTGAACAGCAAATTGGTTGATTTTAGGACTAATAAGTTGACGGATAAATACGGAGTATCTTCTGCCTTGAATTCTCAGAAGGCAACTGTTACGGGGAATACCAGTGCTGTGAAGGTAGATGCAACTGCGGACTCAAATGGAACTCCTATGACTGTTGAGGTCAAAGAACTAGCAACCAAATCTTCTTTTACTACAGGAGTGCTTCAAACGGCAGGCTCGCCGAGTAGTATGGCACGTTTATCTACTACTTTGGGAGATCTTTTTGGAACAGGTGCTCCCGAGAGCTTTGATCTCTATATTAACAAGACAACAATTACTTTTAAGGCGAGTGATACAATATCTTCTGTAATAAGCAAGATTAATGGAGATAAAACCGCTAATGTCAAGGCTACGTTCGACGACCTTAGTGGGAAGTTCACTGTTGTTGCAAAGGATTATGGAACAACAAATAATATTATTCTGACTGATAAAAATGGTGAAACAAAGACAAGTAATCCATTCTTAGGTCTACTAGGGATTACCTCAAGTAAGATTATCGCAGCTACTAATGCTGAAATAGTTGTGACAAATACTAGTGATCCAACAGCGGCCCAGACATATTATCCAGAGAATAATAAAGTGACTGTAAATGGCGTAGTTATTACGGCTCAGGTGCGCTCCAACGGAGAAAACTCTAAAATTACTACTGAGACAGATCCAACGGTTGCTGTTACAAACATCAAAGCTTTTATTGAGGATTACAACACTCTTATAGGTTCACTGAATAGCTTAATTTCAGAAGAGAAATATCGGGATTATGCTCCACTTACAGATGAGCAAAAAGCTGACATGAAAGAAACGGATATCACCAATTGGACGGAAAAAGCAAAAAGTGGATTGTTAAAAAATGATGATATTATTAAGCAAGCTTTATCATCTATGCGTGAAATGATAACGGATAAATTGGGAGTGTTGAGTGCCTATGGTATTACAACGGGATCATATTTTGACAAAGGGAAGTTAGTCCTCGATGAAACCAAGCTGAAACAAGCTATAGCTAATAATCCGCAAGGAATTCAAGATATTCTTCAAGGCCCCAGTAGCGCAACTGACAGCGGACTTTTTGATACCCTTGCGAAAAAAATAGATGGAAGTCTTGATCTATTGAACAAAAGAGCCGGTACTGATAGATATTCAACAGATATTACCACTTCCTTTAAAACAGAAAGTGTTATGGGGAAGAAGCTAAAGGAATACAACACACGGATAAGCTCGATGCTAACAATGCTGGACAATGCCGAGACCCGTTACTATAAACAGTTTACCGCCATGGAAACAGCCATGAGTAAGCTGCAGTCCCAGTCTTCAAATCTATTCTCAACTTCCAGTTAAGTAATTTTAAATTAGAGGGTGACAACATTGATTAAATCTCCTTATGATAAATACCGCCAGTCATCAGTCCAGACCTCCACACCCGCGCAACTTGTAATTATGCTGTATGACGGGGCTATCCGTTTCGTGAAGACGGCTTTGGATGGGATGAGTAAACAGGATCTGGAGAAATCGAATCTGAATTTCGGTAAAGCTCAGACGATCATCAGCGAGTTAATGAGTACCCTGGATCATTCGATTGAGGTATCCAAAGGTCTCTACTCTCTATACGAATATACGAACTACTTATTAATCGAAGCCAACATCCACAAGAACCCGGCGAAAGCCGAAGAAGCACTTGGTTACCTTACGGATCTCCGCGAAACCTGGCTGCAGGCATCTAAGCTAGCAGCGACTCAGACTGAGATTGCTAATGGATGAACTAATCCGTAGTCTGGACCTGCTTACCCGTGAGATGATGAGCAGGCTTCAGGAAGCAACATACGAGGAGCTTGTAGTATTTGTAGAGGAGCGGCAGAAACTTGTCGATTCCATTGCAGAAAAAGTCGCAATTTATCCTTCGTCGGCTGCACAAAAGCAAGAGATTCATCGGATTCTAGGATACGATAATGAGCTGCTGGACCGGATGAATGCTATTCGTCAGGAAGCCCAGAACTTTCTGCAGAAACGCGGCCAAGCCAAGATACAGCGCAATGCATACGAGGCGGGATACACCCCCGACAGCATTCTAATGGACCGAAAAAAATAATAGATTCCAGATGTTTCAGCTGGGGAGCGGGCGGGTATTTAAATAGCGTCTGCTCCTTTTTTTGTATCTTGTATCACGGAATCTGCCTTTTTTATGAGAGATTTAAGGATGGTAAAATATTGAAAGTAATCATTTACTATTCCAATTGACAATAGAGAAGCAGCGGTGGTATAGTCGAATTGTGAGCAAGACTCACGTTCATCTGATGACGAAGGGAATGTTTAGTCAATGGAAGGTAAAGTAAAATGGTTTAACGCAGAAAAAGGTTATGGTTTCATCGAAACTGCCGATGGTGGCGACGTATTCGTACACTTCTCCGCGATTCAAACTGACGGTTTCAAGACATTGGACGAAGGCCAATCCGTAGAGTTCGATATCGTTGAAGGCGCACGCGGACCACAAGCAGCTAACGTCATCAAATTATAATCATCCGGCGAAGCCGACCTACATATATGGTAGATGGTTAGCAATTGAGACAACGCTAGCGTTAGACCTTGGGAATACTCCCCGAGGTCTTTTTTACGTTCATTTCACAAATGACGCGCAACATAAGGCGGAAAAGACACATCATTAGACACTTTGTAAAGTTTTATTTCAAGAATCCGTTAATTCCCTCCAAAATATGGGTAATGAGAGATGTTGGGCTTTTTGTTGCCTAGATAGCACCCCATTATTAGCTTAGGCGTATGCTTCCGAAAAGAACCTAGATAAGAAGACATGCAGTGAAGCCTATGCCCATCAAACACTCAGGAGGATGAACAAAAGAATGAAGAAAACATGGCGTGGCCTTATGGCCGGATTACTTGGTATTTCGATGTTGCTCGGATCATTAGGCAGTGTGTCAGCTGCGGCTACCCCCAAAGACATTCAAGGTCACTGGGCGCAGAAGCAATTGCAGAGCTGGCTGGATAAAGGATACCTGGGCGGTTATCCTGACGGAACGGTGAAGCCGAACAAGGCTATTACCCGTGGCGAGTATGTTGCACTGATCAATCGCCTGTTCGGGTTCACCGAAACGGCTTCCATTAGCTTCACGGATGTCAAAAGCACAAATTGGGTTTACAGCGAAGTAGCCAAAGCCGTAAAGGCCGGTTACATCGGCGGGTATGAGAATAATACCTTCCGTGCCAATAATCCGCTTACCCGGCAGGAAGCGGCTGTCATTGCAGCCAAAGTCCTGAAGCTGAGTACAAGCTCTACTACACTTAAGTTCAAGGACAGTGCCCAAGTGGCAGCCTGGGCCAAAGGTGCGGTGGTAGCAGCAGCAGACAAGAAGATTATTAATGGTTATCCGGACGGAACCTTCGGACCGAAGAGATCACTTACACGGGCCGAAGCAGTCGGAATCATCAGTAACTCTGTTGTCTATAAACCGTCAGGCACTGGTGGAGTGACACCTACACCGGCTCCTACGGCAACGCCTGCTCCTACAGCAACACCTGTGCCAAGCACCAGCCCAACAGCAACCCCGGTCACCGGTGGTAGTGGTGGCGGCACTGGCGGTGGCGGTGGTGGTGGCGGCAACGTTACCTTGCCTTCTGTAAGCAATGTGACCTATGGTCATGTGGGTTCGGTTACTGCAGATGTATATGTTACGCCTTCGGTAACAGGGGCAGTATACTATGTAGTTGCTCCTTACAGCATCAATGTAACAGCACCAACTGTAGCGCAAGTGAAAAACGGATTGACTAGTGCAGGAACAGCAGGCGTTCATTCCGGCACAATCGCAACAACAGCTAATACAACCGTTGTGTTCTCTGTATATGGTCTGAGTGCAGATACTGAATATACCGTATATGTCGCTCTGGCTGATAATTCAGGCAATTGGTCTGGCGTAACACCGCTTCGATTGAAAACAGCAGCAAGCAGCACCACCTCACTCACCCAGGTGGGAGTGGAAAGCATAGGAACTGTAACTGCCGCTGTGTATGCCAAATATGGGCAGACAGAGGGTCTCCCTGCACCCCTGAAATATGTTGTGGTCAAGGCAACGGAAGCTGATCCTACAGCACAACAAATTTCTGAAGGAAAGGATAGTGCTGGCATTGTCTTAACGGGAACTTTTGCGGGTCCGAATTCTACAGTATCTCCAGGTGTCAAGCATACCTTTACGCTGAGCGGACTGACTTCCAACACAGCCTATAAAGTCTTTTTCATCACTGGTTCTAATGGTAACTTCTCCCCAGTAGAGATTTTGCGCATCCAGACCAAATAAGTAAGACAAATAAATCAGACGCTACTGTCTGCAATATGCAATATGTCAGCAATCATTCATAATCTAGACTTCAAAGTGAGATAATACTGTAGCTGTAATGGTCCGGCCAGGGCGAGTTCATGCGCTAGCCGGGCCTGTTTATTGTTTAGGGCAAGGCTATGACATCTTTTGTTAGCTAAATGTAAAGGCTGTCATGATTTGTTTTTTACTTAGCTCTGACAATTTGCTATAATGAAAAGGTAAACAAAGGAGGAGTGCCCATGCAATTCAGCATTCGAGGTCAACAAATTGAAGTGACCGACGCTTTGAGAGACTATGTTGATAAGAAGCTCAGCAGACTTGAGAAGTATTTCGATGCACCCCCTACCTCAGAAGGATATGTGACGCTTGGCGTCGTTCGCGGCCTTCATACGGTGGAAGTTACAATCCCTCTGGCAGGTGTGACGCTTCGTGCGGAAGACCGCAGCGATGATATGTATGCATCCATCGATGCCGTAGTGGACAAGCTGGAACGTCAGATCCGCAAGCACAAGACCAAACTTAACCGCAAGTTCCGCCAGGAAGGCAGCTTGAAGACCTTGTTCGTAGAAGGTTCGGCCAGTGCCGTAGCTGTTGAGGATCAGGAACAGGATTATGATGATCTTGAGGTTGTGCGGAACAAACGCTTCACCTTGAAGCCTATGGATGTGGAAGAAGCGATTCTGCAAATGAACATGATTGGACATACTTTCTTCGTGTTCTCCAACATCGACACTTCTGAAGTTAGCGTTGTTTACAAACGTGATGACGGCAAGTATGGTTTGATCGAACAGAACTAACCTGCTAACCGGAAATTGCTGGTATAAGGAAGGGCTTCCGTTTCAGCCTGACGTGGACAATTAGACGAGCCCCTATTCGCTTGAAGCGAATAGGGCTCTTGTGCGTATATACAGAAGGTAGAGTTAAGAATACCTGCATCTGTTCCTATGAAAAGGCATTATGCAGAATAAGGTTGCGGCAGCTTGTATTGCGGCTTCTCTTACAAACTGTTACAATTTATGAAGCAGCGGAATCGAAATCATATATGGCCCTTTCAATTTGTTGAGGATGGGCTCGGTTCCACCATCTGTGTTGCATGAAAGGGGTTAACCATGCTAGGACTTGTTAAAAAAATATTTGGCGACGTTAATGAACGTGATGTCAAACGTCTCATGAAGACGGTCGAAGTAATTAATGGTTTGGAGCCGGATTTCGTATCGCTTACGGATGAAGAGCTGCAGGCTAAGACAGTAGAGTTCCGTGCCCGTCTTGAGAAGGGTGAAACCTTGGAAGAGATTCTTCCCGAGGCATTTGCAACCGTACGCGAAGCTTCCAAACGGACGCTGGGCATGCGGCATTTTGACGTTCAGTTAGTTGGGGGTATGGCGCTGCATGAAGGCCGGATCTCCGAAATGAAGACCGGGGAAGGCAAGACGCTGGTAGGTACACTGCCGGTATATCTGAATGCACTCTTGGGCAAAGGCGTGCATGTCGTAACCGTAAATGATTATCTGGCTCAGCGCGACAGCGCACAAATGGGGCAAATCTATAACTTTCTGGGCATGACGGTTGGGGTCAACCTCAACGGCATGGACCATAATGATAAACAAGCAGCATATGCCTGCGATATTACGTATGGCACGAATAATGAGTTTGGTTTTGACTATCTGCGTGACAACATGGTGCTCTATAAGGAACAGATGGTACAGCGTCCGCTGTATTTCTGTATTATTGACGAAGTCGATTCCATCCTCATCGATGAAGCCCGTACACCTCTGATCATTTCCGGACAAGCTGAGAAATCGACAGAACTGTATTATGCAGCAGACCGTTTCGTGAAGAAGCTGACTGCTGAAGAAGACTACACTGTTGATATTAAGGTGAAGTCTGTTGCCTTAACCGAGAAGGGCGTTGCTGTAGCTGAGCGTGCTTTTGGCATAGAGAATCTGTATGATCACAGTCACGTTACGCTGAACCATCATATCGTACAAGCGCTGAAGGCGAATGCAATTATGCGCCGCGATGTAGACTATGTGGTTAACGAAGACGAGGTTATGATCGTCGATGAGTTCACGGGACGTCTGATGCAGGGCCGCCGTTACAGCGACGGGCTGCACCAGGCTATCGAAGCTAAGGAAGAGATTGAAGTCCAGAATGAGAGCATGACGCTGGCTACAATCACCTTCCAGAACTACTTCCGTATGTACCGCAAGCTCGGTGGAATGACCGGTACTGCGAAGACAGAAGAAGAGGAATTCAAGAAGATCTACGGTCTGGAAGTCCTCCAGGTACCTACCAACAAACCTAATCAGCGTGTTGATATGCCTGACGTGGTCTACAAAAGCGAGAATGGCAAGTTCAACGCTGTAGTCGCTGAAATTGTGGAGCGCCACAAAAAGAATCAGCCGGTGCTTGTAGGTACGGTATCGATTGAGAACTCCGAACGCGTATCTGAAATGCTGAAGCGCAAAGGTGTCAGACACCAGGTGCTGAACGCGAAGCATCATGCTGCAGAAGCTGAAATCATCTCTTTTGCCGGTCAGCCGGGAACCGTAACGATTGCTACGAATATGGCTGGACGCGGTACGGATATCGTACTGGGCGAAGGCGTGACCGATCTTGGCGGTCTGCATATTATTGGTACAGAACGTCATGAATCACGCCGTATCGATAATCAGCTGCGCGGACGTGCCGGACGTCAGGGTGACCCGGGTTCCACGCAGTTCTACCTGTCACTTGGGGATGAACTGATGAAACGTTTCGGCGCGGACAACGTGCTGAACATGATGGACCGTCTTGGATTCGAAGAAGATCAGCCGATTGAGAGCCGTATGATTACCAAAGCGGTTGAATCTGCCCAGAAACGGGTGGAAGGCAACAACTTCGATATCCGTAAAGTCGTATTGCAATATGATGACGTGATGAATCAGCAGCGTGAGATTATCTACAAACAGCGCCGCGAAATTCTCGAGTCTGACAATATCAAAGACATTGTAGTGGAAATGATCAAACCGGTCGTTGACCGTATTGTGAATGCCCACTGCAGTGACGATATCCCGGAAAACTGGGAGCTGCAGGAAGTCGCGGATTATGTGAACAGCAAATTGCTGGAGGAAGATTCCCTGACCCGTGATGATCTATGGGGCAAAGAAGTAGAAGAAATCATCGAATTCATCTTTGGCCGTGTACTGGAGAAATATGCAGCACGTGAAGAACGTCTCGGCGCTGAGCTGGTGCGTGAATTCGAGAAGGTTATTGTACTTCGTTCCGTAGACAGCAAATGGATGGATCATATCGATGCCATGGATCAGCTTCGTCAAGGGATTCACCTCCGTGCTTACGGCGGTACCGATCCGCTTCGCGAATATCAATTCGAGGGCTTCGAAATGTTCAATGCCATGACGGCGAACATTCAGGAAGAAGTGGCGACCTACATTATGAAGGCACATATTGAGACGAATCAGGAGCGTCAGTCGGTAGTGGAAGAAGATAAGATCTCCACGAACGCTGAGCCTGCTGAGAAACGTCCGGTGCATGTGGAGTCTACTGTCGGCCGTAACGATCCTTGCCCTTGCGGCAGCGGCAAGAAATATAAGAACTGTCACGGTCAGGCGTAAGAGAAGTAATTCACTTGTCTGGTTGTATAATAATTTCCCGCTGAAACGGTGCCATTTATGAAAAGTGGCAAAAATGTTTCTGTTTGATCAAGGTGAAATAATGAGCAGTCATCGCGCTGCGAATACCTTTCACCGTAATGCACCTCGAGTTTTGTTCACTGTCACTTAGGTTATAATGACAATAAAAGCGGCTGGGCCCGGGGGACTCCCCGTTTGCGGCCCGGCCGCTTTTTTGGATGTTTGAAGGAATGGGGCGGTTGCTTCAAGCGAAGCGAACGGAATGGCTCTGTAAAACTGCAATTGAGGTGGGAGTGACGGAGGGGAAGTTTGGAACTGTAGGAGCGGTAGCGTCCGCCTTTAGGATTGAATTTCAACTGCGCTGAGCAGTTTGAATGAGGAAATTCAATCCTAACAGCGGCCGGAAGTCCAAACATTCCCCGCAGTTACGGTGTACACCGACAGGCATTTCTTAAGGGCGATTCATCAGCAGGAAGAAGCTGAATCACCCATTCCGCAAAACACCCAAACCCAGCGGCCGGCGCAATATTTTATTTTGAAAGGTGATGTGATCCAAGTGATCGATCCTAATGTGAAGCAGGACCTGCGTGAAATAGGCAAGAAACTAACCAATCTTAGGGGGTCACTTTGACTTAGATCTTAAGCTGGAGATTATAGCGAACTTTGAAGAGAAGATGGCAGCGCCCGGGTTCTGGGATGAGCCGGAGAAGGCGCAAAGCGTTATTGGCGAGATGAACGCCGTGAAGTCGGTGGTCGATCAATACGATAAGCTGCAGCAGGATTATGACGATGCGGCGATGATGGCGGAGCTGGCGGATGAAGAAGGCGATGACGCGCTTGCGTCTGAGATTGCCGGAACGATCCGCAGTGTAAGCAGCAGGGTAGATGAATTCGAGCTGCAGCTGCTGCTCAATCAGCCGTACGATAAGCTGAACGCGATCCTGGAGCTGCATCCCGGTGCGGGCGGAACAGAATCCCAGGACTGGGGCCAGATGCTGCTGCGCATGTATACACGCTGGGCGGAGAAGCGGGGCTTCAAGGTAGACGTGCTTGATTATTTGCCGGGTGATGAGGCGGGCATCAAGAGTGTAACGCTGCTGATTAAGGGCTACAATGTATATGGCTACCTGAAGGCAGAGAAGGGTGTACACCGTCTGGTGCGCATTTCGCCTTTTGACTCCTCGGGCAGACGGCATACCTCCTTCGTATCCTGCGATGTGGTACCGGAGATTGCGGACGATGTGGAAGTAGATATTCGTACAGAGGATCTTAAGATTGATACGTACCGGGCCAGCGGCGCGGGCGGTCAGCATATCAATACTACGGACTCAGCGGTGCGGATTACCCACTTGCCAACCGGAGTCGTGGTAACTTGCCAGAATGAACGTTCGCAGATCAAGAACCGGGAACAAGCGATGAAGATGCTGCGTTCCAAGCTCTATGAGCGCAAAATCCAGGAGCAGCAGGCGCATCTCGATGAGATCCGCGGCGAACAATCGGAGATTGCCTGGGGCAGCCAGATTCGTTCCTATGTGTTCCACCCCTACAGCATGGTGAAAGATCACCGCACTTCTGTAGAAACGGGCAACGTCGGAGCGGTGATGGACGGCGACCTGGATGGCTTCATTGACGGCTACCTGCGCAGTCAGATTAAGACGGAAACTGAATAAGGGCATGGATATTCCTACGCGTCTTCGGAGGTGTAGGGATTTTTTTCTGAAAAGAATAACAAGGACAGTAAGATCACATCTAAGGAGCAGGGCATCCATGCAAAAAATCAATTCACGCAACAAACCTCCGCTCATCCCGCTAAACGGGCCGCTGCGTCATACAGTGGATATTGCGCTCATTCTGATCGGCTCGCTGATTACAGGGCTGGCGTTCAATCTGTTCTTTCTCCCGAACCAGATTGCTTCCGGCGGGGTATCGGGGTTATCCGTGCTTGCCGAGGCCTGGTTTGGGGCGGAGCCGGCTTTTACCCAGTGGGCGCTTAATATTCCGCTCTTTATTCTCGGGGTCATATTCCTTGGTAAACAGTACGGCATCCGCTCGCTGCTGGGGAGCTTTGTGCTGCCGCTGTTTATCTTCCTGACGAAAGACGGACCGGTGCCGACTACGAATCCGCTGCTTGCCTCTATATATGGAGGAATTGGTGTGGGTCTGGGGCTTGGCCTGGTCTTCCGCGGGCGCGGATCTACGGGCGGACTGACCATACTCGCGCAGATTATTCAAAAGCTTACCGGCTTCAGCTTCTCGCTGTCCGTCGTGCTGCTGGATGGTACGGTGATTACGCTGGCTGCTTTTGTGCTGGGCATGGAACAGGCAATGTATGCACTGATCGGGCTGTTCGTGACGGGCAAGGTAATCAATGCGCTGGAGGTAGGCTTCAGCACCACGAAGGTGGCGTATATTATCTCCGATCAGACGGAGGATATCTCGCAGGCGATTCTGAATGATCTGGACCGCGGGC
Organism: Paenibacillus sp. FSL P4-0081; assembly: GCF_000758565.1. Taxonomy (NCBI): domain Bacteria; kingdom Bacillati; phylum Bacillota; class Bacilli; order Caryophanales; family Paenibacillaceae; genus Paenibacillus; species Paenibacillus sp. FSL P4-0081. Next base: position 7,833,983 of record NZ_CP009280.1, on the reverse strand, counting down.
TGACCAAGCTGAATGCGCAAGGCGGTTACACTGGAGACAATCGTACTGTCCTGATGGCTGTGGTAGGCCAGAATGAAATTACGAGACTCAAGGCGATCGTCCGCTCGGTAGATCCGAGTGCATTTGTAATTATTACGGAGGCCCATGAAGTGCTGGGCGAAGGTTTCAAAAGAGAAGCGTAGACTCCCTTTAGGGGAGCTCTGCGCTTTTCTTTTGATAAAAGGCATGGCTGTTTCCAGTGGGAACATCGGAATAAAGTTAACGTTACATGTTGTATTTATATTAATTCGGTCGTATAATAATACATATTTGCAGAACGGTTATTCACAGGTAATAATGATATAAAGCAGAAACGGGAAGCGGGGATGACAGTGACAGGTAAGCTGAGAGCGGCGATTGTCGGATCAACGGGATATGGGGGCGTGGAGCTGATCAGGCTGCTGCAGAGCCACCCTGATATAGAGATTACTTCAGTAATATCTTCTTCGAGCGCCGGTGCGCCGATTGAGGAAGGCTTCCCTCATTTAACAGGGATTGTGCAGCGTAATCTGGATGGTGTGGATGCGGCAGAGATTGCCGGCAGGGCGGATGTTGTATTCACAGCTACTCCTTCGGGTGTGAGCGCGAAGCTGGTGCCTCAGCTGCTCGAAGCCGGACTCAAGGTCGTCGACCTGTCCGGGGATTTCCGGCTGAAGGATGGCGCGGAGTATGAGCAGTGGTATAAGCATCCCGCTCCTCCGGAAGCTTATCTGCAGCAGGCGGTATACGGGTTATGCGAGGTATACGGCGAGCGTGCGGCCGGTGTGGATTTCATCTCTAATCCCGGCTGTTATCCCACAGCTACGCTGCTGGGACTGGTTCCGGCACTTGAGGCAGGCTGGATCAAACCGGACAGCATCATTATTGATGCGAAATCCGGGGTGTCCGGGGCAGGACGGGGAACAAGCCTGATGGTTCATTTTGCCGAGATCAATGAGAACTTCAAAGCCTACAAAATTAACAAACATCAGCACATCCCGGAAATTGAGCAGGTGCTTACGGATATCGCGGGGGAAAAAGTAACGGTAACGTTCACTACGCATCTTGTGCCGATGACCCGGGGAATTATGAGCACGATGTATGCCGGGCTGACCGGAGAACACAGCGAGCAGGAGCTCGTGGAATTATACCGTAAGTATTATGCAGGCAGACCGTATGTGCGGGTGCGCGAGCCCGGAGTGGTTCCGGCGACGAAGGAAGTCAGCGGATCGAACTATTGCGACATCGGCTTCGCCACAGACGCACGTACCGGACGGGTCACCATTGTGTCGGTCATCGACAATATCGTTAAAGGCGCTGCAGGACAGGCGATTCAGAACCTGAATTTGATGATGGGATGGGAGGAAACCCGCGGTCTTGGCTACACACCAGTGTATCCATAAAGTGCAGCGGTCAAACTATAACATGAGCGAGAACAAACTATATACCGTCGTGGAAGGCGGAAGTATTACTACACCTAAGGGCTTCACTTCAGGAGGGCTGCATTGCGGTCTCAAAAAAACCGAACGTAACGACCTCGGAGCTATCCTCTGCGAGGTTCCGGCGACGGCTGCTGCGGTTTTTACCACGAATGTGTTTCAGGCGGCTCCGCTGAAGGTGACACGGGAGAGTCTGGCGAATGGCACGCTGCAGGCGGTAATTGTGAACAGCGGGAATGCCAATGCCTGCACAGGTGATCAGGGTGAAGCGGATGCGTATGAGATGCGCGCTGCGGCTGCCCGTTATTTGGGCGTGAACGAGCTGGATGTTGCGGTAGCCTCGACCGGGGTAATCGGGGAGCTGCTAAAGATGAACTGTGTGCGCAGCGGCATTGCCGGACTGCCGGAGAAGCTGGATGGCGGCGCTGCGGGTGCAGAGGAGTTCAGCCAGGCGATTCTTACAACGGATCTGGTCAAAAAAGAAAGCTGCGTCAAGCTAACGGTTGGCGGTACAGAGGTATCGATTGCGGGTGCGGCCAAGGGTTCAGGTATGATTCATCCTAATATGGCGACGATGCTTGGCTTTATGACTACAGATGCTGTCATTGATGCTGAGGATCTGCTTAGCTTGCTGCGCAGTGCAACCAACTCTACTTTTAATATGATTACAGTAGATGGAGATACTAGCACAAATGATATGCTGGTAACTATGGCGAGCGGCCTGGCGGGAAATGAGAAGCTGACGCGTCTGCATCCGGATTGGGAGGCTTTTGCCGCAGCGTTCACGCATGTGTGCCGCAGTCTGGCGATGGCGATTGCCCGTGACGGGGAAGGTGCCACGAAGCTGATCGAAGTGCAGGTGAATGGTGCAGTGCATGATGAAGGTGCTGCTGCGATTGCCAAGACTGTAGTCGGATCAAGCCTGGTGAAGTCAGCGATCTTCGGAGCGGATGCCAACTGGGGAAGGATTATCGCTGCTGTAGGCCGCGCGGGAGTGCCGGTATCGCCGGAACGGGTAGATATTAAGCTGGGAGATATAGAGGTGCTGCGGGCGTCGCGTCCGGTGGCTTTTGACGAAGAGAAGGCGCTGCATTATTTGCAAAAAAGTGACACGGTGCTGATTACAGTAACGTTATCAGACGGAAGCGGAAGTGCCACAGCCTGGGGCTGCGACCTCACTTACGATTATGTGCGCATTAATGCCGCATACCGCACCTGATCTGCGCTGGTTGGCGGCGGGCAGCGGCCGGAAGTCCAAATATTCACCGTAGTGACGACTGAGCTTTAAGTTAGTATCTTAAGTTCAGCTTATATAGGGAGGTAACTGAGAGATGACGTTTGAACCTATAGAGAAGCAGCCGGGCAGTGGCCTGTTCGTGATGAAATGCGGCGGGAGTACGCTGGCTGCGCTGCCGGATTCGTTCTTTGAGGATTTGCGGGAGCTGCAGCGAAGCGGGGTTCAGCCTGTCATTGTTCATGGCGGCGGTCCGGCGATCTCGGGGAATCTGGAGAAGCTTGGGATTGAGAGCAGCTTCGTGAACGGCCTGCGGGTGACGACGGAGGAAGTGCTCGATGTGGTAGAGATGACGCTGGCTGGAAGCATTAATAAGGCGATTGTCCGCCGGATTCAAGCCACCGGCGGGCAGGCGCTCGGATTATCCGGAGTTGACGGCAACCTGATTATGGCGCGTCCGGTTGCGAACAGCGATGTATTGGGCATGGTGGGAGAAGTAACCGAGGTCAGAGCGGAGATTGTGACGGGTATCCTCGCGATGGGCTACATTCCTGTAATCGCACCTATCGGTGTGGACGGCGGGGGTCAGCGTTACAACATTAATGCGGATACAGCTGCCGGAGCGGTGGCATCTTTTGTGGAATCGCCTACGATGATCGTGGTTACGGATGTGCCGGGAATTATGCGTGTGCTGGATGGAGAGAAGGTTGTGCTCCCGTCCGTCACGGTGGCGCAGATTGAGGCGCTGATCGAAGGCGGTGAAATCTACGGCGGAATGATTCCTAAAGTGCGTGCTGCGATGGACTGCATTCAGGGCAAGGTGTCCGAGGTTGTCATTGTCGACGGCAAAGAGCCGAATGTGCTCAGCCGGGTGCTGCAGGGCGAAGAGCTGGGGACGCGGATTGTCCGATAATTATGCAGTTAGCAGCTTAGCTGCCGGAGTGGTATAGGGAGTGCAAAGTTGATCTGATGGGTATCTGGCAGTTGGATACCCGGTCATAGTGGAAAGTAAATTAGAGGCGCTGACGGTAATCCGGCAGCAGCATGGTGGGAGAGTGACTGAGAATGAGTGAGCTTACACAGGCAGATAAGGATTCTTTGACGGGGGCGCCGAGGGAACGTTCTGTGGAAACGAAGGAACAGGGGGCCGCTGCTGCTCCTGCCAAGCTGAGTGCGGTATTCCCGTCGTACGCCAGATATGATATTAGTCTGGTCAAGGGTAAGGGCAGCTGGGTGTGGGATGATCAGGGGAACAAATACCTGGATTTCATGTGCGGACTCGCTGTAACCAGCTTGGGCCATGCTCCAGAGAAGGTAGGCGCGAAGCTGAAGGCGCAGATTGATACGCTGTGGCATGTCTCGAACCTGTTCCACATTCCGGGCCAGGACCGGGTTGCTGCGCTGCTTACAGACAACAGCTGTGCGGATCAGGTATTCTTCTGCAACAGCGGAGCGGAAGCGAATGAAGCTGCGATTAAGCTGGCGCGCCGGTATCACCAGAAGGTGAAGGGTGCGGACCGCTATGAAGTGATCACGTTCGAGCAATCGTTCCACGGACGTACGCTGGCTACACTGACAGCAACAGGGCAGGCGAAGGTAAAAGAAGGCTTCCTGCCGCTTCCGGCAGGCTTCAAGACTGTGCCTCTGCATGATCTGGAGGCACTGAAAGCTGCAATCACGGAGCATACGGCAGCGATCATGCTGGAGATGGTGCTGGCTGAGGGCGGCGTGATTGAAGTGCAGCAGGAATTCCTTGACGCTGTAGTCTTGTTATGCAAGGAACATGGACTGCTGCTGATCGTAGACGAGGTGCAGACCGGCATGGGCCGTACCGGCAAGCTGTTCGCCCATCAGCATTACGGCATTGAGCCGGATATCTTCACCTTGGCCAAAGGCGTGGCCAGCGGTTTCCCGGCCGGTGTTATGCTGGGCAAGGGTTACCTTCGTGAAGCGTTCAGCCCGGGCAGTCATGCGACTACCTTCGGCGGCACACCGCTGGCCGCAGCGGTCATGGAAGCGACGATTGAGACGATGCTGGAAGACGGGCTGGCGCAGCGGGCTGCTGAGATGGGCGATTATCTGACCGGCTTGCTTAGAGAGAAGCTGGCGGACACTACCTTCGTGAAGGATATCCGCGGCAAAGGCCTGCTGATCGGAATTGAATGTGCAGAGCCTGTGGCCGAGATTGTGCTGGCCGGACAGAAACGCGGATTGTTGTTCGTCCAAGCCGGACCGAATGTCGTTCGCCTGCTGCCTAATTTATACGTAACCTATGAGGAGATCGACCAGGCGGTGGACATCCTTTCGGAACTAATTCATACTTATGCTAACAAAGGAAACGGGGAGGCAGATTCATGAGTCAGGGAACAACGGGCGTTACAGAGGCTATCGCCGCACAGCTCAAAGGACGTGATCTTCTGGAGCTGAATGATTACAGCCCGGAGGAAATTACGTATTTGATTGATTTGGCGATTGAGCTGAAGCGCAAAGCTAAGAACGGCGAAGTCTACCAGCCGCTGCTGGGCAAGACGATCGGGCTTATTTTTGAGAAATCCTCAACCCGTACACGTGTTTCGTTTGAAGTGGGGATGTATCAGCTGGGCGGTCATGCGCTGTTCCTCAGCAAGAATGACATCCAGCTCGGCCGCGGTGAGACGGTTGGTGATACAGCGCAGGTGATGTCGCGTTATCTGGACGGTATTATGATCCGTACCTTCGGCCATGATAAAGTGGAAGAATTGGCCCGTTATGCATCCGTTCCGGTTATCAACGGCCTGAGCGATCTGGCGCATCCGTGCCAGGTGCTGGCGGATTACCAGACTGTATACGAGCACAAGGGCAAGCTGAAGGGCTTGAAGCTCGCGTATATCGGCGACGGCAACAACATGGCGCATTCCCTGCTGATCGGCGGAGCCAAGCTGGGCGTACATGTCTCGATCGCCGGACCGGAAGGTTATGAGCCAGATGCGGCTGTAGTAGCCGAGGCGCGCGAGATCGCTAAGGAGACAGGTTCGGTCATCACCGTTACCCGCAGCCCGCAGGAGGCGGTACAGGACGCTGACGTGATCTATACGGATGTATGGGCGAGCATGGGCTTCGAGGCTGAACAGCTGGCGCGTGAGGCGGCATTCAAGGACTATCAGGTCAATGAGGAACTCGTGAAGGGAGCCAAAAGCGACTATCTGTTCCTGCACTGCCTGCCGGCCCACCGTGAGGAAGAGGTCAGCACCGGTGTCATTGACGGCCCGAACTCCGTTATTTTCGATCAAGCGGAGAACCGCCTGCATGCGCAGAAGGCGCTTATGGCTGCTTTGATGGGCTAACCTAGTACAACCAGAACTGAAGAAGTAATTTAATACAACAAAGAAGCAATTGATGTATTCAGTTCCAAGTGAAATTCAGTGATAGTTGTATACTGTGCAATTAAAAACAGCGAAAAGGGAGGCTTGCCTCTTATAACTGTAGTCTGTACAACTAAATCTGCCCGAATAGGTGAAAACCGCGTACAACTGGCAGTTTAATTGTACGAAATACAACTAAATGGATAATCGGTTGAAAATCAGACGATTTAGTTGTATAAAGTACAATTAAGCTTGCATATATACCGTAACTGGTTTACTGCAAACCCTCAGCAAGCGATTTACCAAAGTAGTTTTTCACTAGTTTAAATCTAACATTGTACTAGGCCTATGTAAGTTCTGTTAGTTGTTTGAATCTTAGAGTAAAACAGGGGTAAGCCTGTTTGGATCTTATCTTATATACAAACCTATATAAGATGAACTGGATTGAAATAAGAGGGATAGAAGGATCGAAAGGGAATTTTGGAACTGTAGGAGCGGTAGCATCCGCCTTTGTCTCCGGATATTGTCCGCCGCTACAGCGGTATATTCAAAGATATCTGGAGACAACAGCGGCCGAAAGTCCAAATATTCTCTGCAGTGACGTCCAGAACCCGATTATGAGATTGCAGTTGATCTTATAACCTCCCCACAACGAAAGGAAGTTGCACCCCCATGGCAAAAGAAAAAATTGTACTCGCCTATTCAGGCGGGCTCGATACCTCAGTCATTCTGAAATGGCTGAAAGAAACCTATGACGCGGAGATTATTGCTTTTACAGCCGATATCGGCCAAAAGGAAGAGCTGGACGGCCTGGAGGAAAAAGCACTGGCGACCGGTGCCTCCAAAGTCTACATCGATGATCTGCGCGACGAATTCGCGAATGATTTCATCTACCCGATGTTCCAGTCGGGCGCACTCTACGAAGGCCAATACCTGCTGGGCACAAGCATCGCCCGTCCGCTGATCGCTAAGCGTATGGTGGACATCGCCATCGCCGAAGGCGCAACAGCTATTGCTCACGGGGCAACCGGCAAAGGGAATGACCAGGTGCGATTCGAACTGAACGCCGCAGCCTTGTCCCCAAGCATCAAAGTGATTGCACCTTGGCGTCTGGAAGAGTTCCGCAACCAGTTCCCGGGACGTGCGGAAATGATCGCTTACGCTGAAGCCAACGGTATTCCGGTACAAGCATCAGCAGCCAAGCCGTACTCGATGGACCGTAACCTGCTACATATCAGCTATGAAAGCGGCGTGCTGGAAGATCCTTGGTTTGATCCAAGCGCACCGGAGAACAAAGAAATGTTCCTGCTGTCGAATGCGCCGGAAGATGCTCCGGATGAAGCGGAATATCTGGAACTGGACTTCCTGAAGGGCGACTGCGTAGCGCTGAACGGCGAACCGTTATCCCCGTTGCAAGTCATGGAGAAGCTGAATGAGCTTGGCGGTAAGCATGGTATTGGACGCGTTGATATGGTGGAGAACCGTTTCGTAGGCATGAAGAGCCGCGGCGTGTACGAAACACCGGGCGGCACGATCCTGTTCACCGCTCACCGCAAAATGGAGTCGATCACCATGGACCGTGAAGTGATGAATCTGCGCGACAGCCTGATCACCCGTTACAGCACGCTTGTGTATAACGGCTTCTGGTTCGCTCCTGAACGGCTTGCCTTGCAGGCTCTGGTGAAGGAAAGCCAGAAGAACGTAACCGGTACTGTACGCGTCAAGCTGTACAAGGGCAACATCATCGGAGCGGGTGTGAAGAGTCCGGTCAGCCTGTACAATCCGGATATCGCTACTATGGAAGCAGATCCTACACAGGCATATGACCAGGGAGATGCAACTGGCTTCATCCGTCTGAACGCTCTGCGTCTGAAGGTATCGGCTGGCGTAGCAGAGTCCAACAAGTAGCAGCATATAGCCGCTTAGCGGTTTTTCAAAATATAAGAATTTATACAGCATCACACAATATAAGCGGACAGAAGAAGGCCGTTCCTCCCATCCGGACAGGGGCGGCCCTTCTAACGTCAATCGAGGAGGAAACAACAGGTGAGCAAGCTGTGGGGCGGACGGTTTACCAAGGGAACGAATAAGCTGGTGGAGGAATATACGGCTTCCATCGGATTCGACAAGGCACTTGCGGAAGAGGATGTGCAGGGCAGTCTGGCGCATGTCACGATGCTGGGCAAATGCGGGATTCTGCCGCAGGATGATGTGGAGACGATCAAGAACGGACTGAATAAGGTACTGGATAAGGTGCGTGCGGGAGAGATTGTGTTCTCCGTAGCCGATGAAGATATTCATATGAATATTGAAAAGAATCTGATCGAAGAGATCGGCCCGGTCGGCGGCAAGCTGCACACCGGCCGCAGCCGTAACGATCAGGTGGCGACGGATATGCATCTCTACTTGCGTAACCGTGTAGTAGAGCTGGTGGCTCTCCTGCATGAGCTGCAGGAAGCGCTGATCGCGCAAGCCAAGGACAATGTGGAGACCATTGTTCCGGGTTACACGCATCTGCAGCGCGCTCAGCCAATTCTGTTCGCGCATCATCTGCTGGCTTATGTATCCATGTTCCGCCGCGATGCGGAGCGCCTGACCGACAGCTACAAGCGGATCAACGTGCTGCCGCTGGGCGCTGGGGCGCTGGCGGGAACGACGTTCCCGATTGACCGCCACTTCGTGGCAGAGCAGCTTGGCTTCGACAGCGTCTATGAGAACAGCCTGGACGCCGTCAGCGACCGCGACTTCATCGTTGAGTTCCTGGCCAATGCAGCGCTGGTGATGACTCACCTGTCCCGGCTCAGCGAAGAGCTGGTGCTGTGGAGCAGCACGGAATTCAGCTTCGTGGAGCTGGACGATGCCTTCTGCACCGGCAGCAGCATCATGCCGCAGAAGAAGAACCCGGATGTGCCGGAGCTTGTACGCGGCAAGACAGGCCGTGTCTACGGCAACCTGATCGGGCTGCTGACCGTCCTCAAATCGCTGCCGCTGGCCTATAACAAGGATATGCAGGAAGACAAGGAAGGCATGTTCGATACTGTAGCCACCTTGACAGGAGCATTGCAGCTGTTCGCGCCGATGATCTCCACGATGAAGGTGAACAAGGCGCGGATGCGCGAAGCCGTGAATACCGATTTCTCCAACGCGACCGATATCGCTGACTTCCTGGTGGGCAAGGGTTTGCCTTTCCGCCAGGCGCATGAGGTTATAGGCAAGACCGTATTGTACTGCATCAATGAAGGCAAATTCCTGCTGGATCTTACCCTGGAGGAATTCAAACAGTTCTCGCCGCTGTTCGATGACCAGATCTACGCTGTACTGCAGCCGGAGGCTGTTGTGAACGCCCGTAACGTATACGGCGGCACAGCTACTGTTCAGGTGCAGGCAGCCATTGAACGGGCCGAGGCAGCTCTGCTGGCGGCTAACGAATGGGTTGTGCAGCATGGGGATGCTGCACAATAAGAAGCAGCTAAGCTGGCAGCGGATATAACTGAATCAACAAGTGGAAACGATACCGTCCTTTAATAAGGACGGTATCGTTTCAGCGAGAAAGATAAGGATCATTTATTGTGCAAAGCATATAAATTCTTATCTTTTCAAAAAGACTGTCCTCTACCGCATCGATAGGATGCGGGAGGACAGTCTTTTTTTGCAGAAAATGAAGTTATAATTCACATGCGTGGCGGGTACCCGCTTACAAGTCAGCGGACTTTGTTTTGCCGAGTGGCAGCCAGTTCAGTACATCACGGATCTTGGTATCCCAATATCCCCATTCATGCTCGCCCGGCCCTTCCTCGTAAGTCAGTGACAGCTTGGTCTTGGAGCAGGCCTTACGGAAAGTCTGATTGTCCTCATAGAGGAAATCCCCGGTGCCGCAGCATTGATAGAGAAGGGGCTTCGGCCCTTTGGAGCGGTCTACTTCTTTCATCAGCCACAGCAGGTCTTCAGGAGTGCCTGCAATGTCCTTGTCTCCAAAAATCTGCACATACTCCTTCGTCTTCTGCGATTTATCTTCCCAGTTCATGAAATGATGGGCCATATCCAGGGCACCGGACAGACTCGCGGCAGCGGCCCAATCTTCAGGCTTGCGCAGCCCCAGCTTCATCGCTCCATAACCGCCCATCGACAGTCCGGCTACGAAGTTATCCTCGCGTTTCGCCGACAACGGGAAGAAGGAACGGGCCAGCGCCGGCAGCTCTTCACTGATAAATGTCCAATACTGTCCGCCCGCCGCCATGTCGGTATAGAAGCTGCGGTGGACCTGAGGCATAACAACGGCAATGCCCATCTGCGCTACATAACGCTCTATCGAGGTCCGGCGCAGCCAGATCGAATCATCATCGGACAAGCCGTGCAGCAAGTAAAGCGTAGGGTGAAGGTTCCCCCGTGACACATTACTCATTCCGATCTGTGTAGTAGTCTGCTGCGGCAGAATCACGGTCATCGAGGTGTTCAGCCCCAGCACTTCCGAATAAAACTTGCATTCGATTAAAGCCATTTGCATATCCCCTTTCAGCCCAAATAATAGCACAGCCGCTAAACGATATAAATTGTAGAAATCTCTAGATTTATTCCTTGCAAGCATTGCTGGTGCCGGAGTTGAAAGAATATAATGGAAGTAGGTAGAAAGATTCAGAGAGACGGAGAAGGGTACAGGACTCAAGACCGATGATTGAATCCAATAGAGCATAGGGAGCGAACAGGATGTCTTGGAGAGACAAGTGGAACCGAAACCGTGAGCGGGGCAAGGAAGAGGGATTTACGCTGATTGAGGTGCTGGCAGCCATCGTGATTTTGTCGATAGTTTCTCTGGTGCTAACCTCCTACTTCACCAACGCGCTGTCCTATTCGAAATCGAACCAGAATAAGACGATCATGGTCAATCTGGCGCGTAATGCGCTCTTTTATATGGAGAAGCAGGATTTTGAGGCTATGGGCCAATACTTTAATGTAAAAGAAACTAGCCAAAGTGCTGTACACCCTGTTATTGAAGCAGAGCAGTGTAAAGATGCTGCTTGTTTATATAATGATGCGGGGTTTATCAATTCGGGGGTGCTGCCTGAAGTGCTGAATCCTTTTATCAACAATATCCAATATGAGGTAAATATAACTTATCAGGCAAAGCTGCATGAGGATATGCTGGCGGGAAAGAGCAGCAGTGGAGGGAAGGATGCCATAGACACCCGCAAACAAGAAATGGCCCCTTATCTGATTCCGGTACAAGTAAAAGTTACTGGACCGGGCGGTCCCAATGCGAATACAGTCAGCACGGTGGTGGAGGGTTATATTACCGATGAAAAAATACGTTGACCGGCTAAAGTCACAGCAGGGCTTCACGCTAATTGAGCTTATTGCCGCCATAACCTTATTTTCAATGATTGTGGGCATCATTTCTATGGTCACTATGTTTGGATTCCGCAGCTATCATAAAATAACAATCGAAAATTCTCTCAGAGATGAAGCGGATATTATTATGTCTTCAATTATAAATGAATTATATACATTTGCCCCGGAGCGGGTAGAGAGAACGAACACCAACGATGGAATTCTTCTAAAAAAGAAGAAAAGCGATACAGATCCTAGCTTTGAGGTGGTCAAGATAGCTTTCACTCAAGGGAAGCTGGTTATTGGCACCGAAACAGAGGAGCCTTCCAATGACTCCCGGACGTCAGTTAAATCAGATCTGACCGGTTCACTCATTTCCTCCGCAACGCCTGACGGCAGGTTCTGTACAAGCGCTTCTCCGTGTGGCAGCGGACTGATTGAGATTACACTCCAATTGGCACAGGAGTATGACGGCAGGGACTACACCATGGAAATGAAGAGTAAATTTGGATTCTAGGAGGATGCTGCCATGCGTGGAGCTGGACCGTCACAGCGTCATATGAGACTTAAAGAACTGAAGGAATTCGCCAGGCGCTTCCGGGAGGAACGTGGTTCTGCCCTAGTGCTGGTTATGTTTATTGTTCTGCTTCTTACGATCTTGGGATTGAGTGTACTTACTGCAGCAGTTGGAGGCGCACAGCGTACAGAGACGCGTAAGAATGATGTGCAAAGTCTGCATTTGGCGGAGAAGACGCTGGATGAGGCGGTGGCCTATATTACGGCTCGGCTGAATCAGACCATCCAAGCTAGCATTGTGGTTAGCCAGTCAGATCTGGATAATGCAATTGATCTTTTTTTGAGGAATCTATATGATGATCAGAATATTCTGCTCGCCAGCACTGATTTATTACAGGCAGATGGAAAGAAGGCATCAGGCAAAATTACCAGTATAGACTACGAGACGAAAAAAGATCCGACGAGTGGTATGCCTGTCAGCTATCGCCTGACTTTGAACTCCCAGGCAGAGATTAATGGGGTTGTCCGAAATTTATCACAGGTAGTTGTTATTGATACTTTTCCCGATTTTCTCAACTACACACTGGGTTCTGAGCATAACCTGACTATAAATGGTTCTCCATATATTAAGGGCAATATATACGCAGGGGACACTTTAACAATCAGTGATACTGCTAATTACAGATATAAAGGAGTAGACCATACGTTTTATTCCAAGCTTTTTCAGCTTGAAGGAGAGGCGCATGTACAATCACTACAGAAGTTAATATATCAGGATCAGATTTTGGGCAACCTTACTGCAGATAAAATAACCTCAACTACTGATATGACGGGGAAGATTAAATCAGATAATGTGAAGATCAAGAATCACCGCAGCTTTGTAGAAGTGAATGTTATTTCCTCTTTTACAGATAAGGTTGCAGAGGCAATGGGTGGTCTTGCCATACGCTCGGAAATTCTCAACAATGTGGAGAAAGGAACTTTAGCCGAATATCTTATTGGAACCTATGATACAATATTTGATCATCCGGAGGTCCTACCTCCAAAGCCTGATCCGGCTGATACTACAGAAATTGGCCTGAAAGCCCAAAAGTCCTATGATGAAATAGTGAAACAACTAACCAAACCTAGCAGATCTCTTGTTTACGAAGGTGATTTAACCTTGGACGGTATTGAGCTTGAGGGAATTCAATATGCCAATAAGGATAAAAACTGGTACATCATTGACGGAAATCTGAAGATTGACAATTCTGGACGTTCTACTCCTGTGCAAGTACAAGCGAATATCCTCGTCACGGGAAAAGTAGAGATTAGAGGCAAGGTTGAATTCGATTCCACAATCTTCGCTTTGCAGCAGTCACAGTTGACAGGCAGTGATAAGGAGTACACCACTCTTGTAGAGGATGCTTCAATTCAGGGGATGAACGATAAAGAACTGGTTCTAATTTCGCAGGGCCCTATTCTAATTAACCGTTTGGCAGCCTTCACCGATGCTGCATCGGCTAAGCCATTGGAGGCCTTCTTTTATACCGATTCAGATGCTTTGCTGTACGGTGTAGGTTCTGTCTTTTCTTTAAGTGGAGGATTTTTTGCCAAAGGAGACTTGACGATTAACGCGGTACGTGGCAGTGCGACAGATGAGGATGGGAACTTCTTGGTTATTCAGAATGATAGCCAGATTCGATTTAATGCTTCCTATAACAATAAGGTATTCGCCGACCAAAAAGCGGGATTGCCCCGTGTTCAATCGATCAATATCAGTGTGGAGGAACTTAAACTGAAATAGAAAATTAGGTTGATTATCAAAAGAAGTTATAACCATGAGAAACCCCGGTTCACATCCACTGGATGCTGGCCGGGGTTTCTTCATGGAGCTGTTAAATTAGTAACGGTCTTCGTTAAGTACGTTGACCATGACTGAAGATTTGATTGAAGGATCATCTTTGAATATGACCGTAACTTTTGCAGATCCTTTAATCAAGCCTGTAATTTTGCCGTCAGAAGACACTGCGACCACTGCCGGGTTGCTGCTGCTCCATTCCAACTTGTCTATTACGTCCTTCAACTCTATATCCTCCGGGTACAACGTAAGGTACTTGGAATCACACAGGTCACGGGAGTTTTCTTTTCCCACACCAATATCGATGGATTCAATTAACTTCAGGTCAGTCAAGCGGGTTCCCACAGTTACATTGAATATTGCTTCGACGGGTTGTTCTGCTGGTGCTCCCTTCAAGGAGGCCTTCACAACCACCGGCTGGTTGATATCTGTAATCTTTAGGCCAGTCAGTTTAATATGACTACTGCTGTCCGGTTCATTCGTGAATGTTGCGTATGTGCGACCGTCGCCTACAAAGCTCCAAGCATATTCGGCCGGATCGTAAGGCAATGGTCTAATGACCCTAATCGTTAGTGAGATTGTATCGTTAACCTTCACTGAAGGTGGTCCTTCAATGACAAACTCTTGGACTGGATTGGTGAAGGTAACCGTAACTTCTCTAGGTGCAGAACCATTTGGGAAAGCTTCGGTTTTGGCGACTGCAATTAGTACGACTTGACCGGATTGGGAAGCTACTAAGGTTGCATAATCATTAAGTGATTTGGTGGAATCAAAATCCAGTACTGCACCTGCCGTATTACTGTCGGGCTTAATCGACCATTCATAACCCTTGATAGTATCATTTACGGTATTATAAGTGGCATGGTATTCGTTCGGTATGCCAACAATCCCCGTTGATGGACCAGAGATATTAAGTGCCGGTGTTATGACTTCAACCTTAGCTGTAGCTGAGAAGGCAGTTCCAACAATATCTCTAACTGTAAGTGTAATAGAGGCTTCACCCTGTGCTACTCCTGTGACTATTCCTTCTTGCGTGATTGTTGCCACGGAAGGATTGTCTGAAACCCATGTATAGGTAGGATTACTTACGTCCAAGGGAGTAATATTAGCCTGAGGCAGCATGTTCAGGCTGGTGTTAACTCGAATGGTGGCATCACTCAAAGTAACACCGGTTAATTTAACAATTGCATCAAAACTCAGAGCATCAAATTTCATTGTCACTCTAGCCAGAACCGGGGCCGGGGTAGGACTCGGTGTCGGTTCCGCGGTCGGTTCTGGTGTTGCAGTTGGCGCAGGTGTTATGACTGGCGTTGGTGTAGCTACTGTTACAGGCTGCAATGTACCGTTAAATACCCCCAACTTAAGATAACCGCCGTTATCTGTTCGCAGTGATTTCGCAATAAGTGTGCCCAGCATTTGGCCATTATCGAATTGAACGTTGGCTAAAGGAGCAAGTACCGTTGCTTTTACTGCTACACCGTTAATAGTAAGAGATGTAGCCTGAGGAAAGTTCATAATAATATGGTTATTTTGTATATTTGTTAAATCGAATCCGCCACTGATGTTTATGATTTGTCCTAAGACATTAATGACAACCGTTGAGCTTTGTGGTGCATTGATTTTGACGTTATTCAGCGTGCTGGCTGTAACGTTAAACACATTTTGTAAAGCATCGGTTCCGACAAAACTAAGATCGGTGCCTACAGTGCCATTTGCAGTTAATGAAGTGAAATCAGTAGATTGTGCTAAAAGATATTTTTCGGTTTCTTCAAAATTAATAGGAGTAGCTTTAGTCAATGAACCAGTGACTGAATTGTTAACAGTGACTGTCGAGTTGCCTCCATAAGCCACATTACCATTAACTGTAGCTCCATTGCCTCCGTTAAAGATGAAATTCCCTCCCACTACCAATGAATTACTGAGGGTACCTCCATTCCCATAAAGACTGTAGCTGGTGAATTCTACGTCTCCAGCCGCAGCGATACGTCCATCCGTATTGGTACTCCTAAGATAAACATTACCAAGAACAAATGCATTGAATTCACTACTAATACTACTTATCGAACTGAATATCTTTGATGAACTTACTGGTGCTGGGGTAGCAGTAGCAGCAACTGTAGGTGAAGCTGTTGCAGGAGCTGTTGCAGCACTGGCAGTAGCAATAGGGCTGACAGTAGCACTGGCAGTTGCTGTAGCAGCCGGCAGAGAATGCAGATCCTCAAAGCTCAAATTAGAGTTATCAAGCAGATAATGTATCTTCTCAGTAGGTACTGTAGTAACGGTGAAGCTGATCCCTGTAGTTACATCAGGCACATAAGTCAGACCATCCTCTGACAAATGATAAGTGAGATTACCGAGATTTTTGGTGATCGTGTAGCCTGATGCATCATTCCCGCTATGGGTGAGGCCTTCAGCCTCCAAATCATTGAATTTCAGATATGCCGGGAATACCTCTGAATACTGAATGTCTGAGATCACTAACTGTGTAACACCTTTGTCGCCTGCGTCTACGGTATTAACCGGAATAGGGTTAGGTTTTACACTATACGTAATGGTAAGAGGCTGTCCTCTTTCCACTGTATCAGAAGAGAGAGTGCGGCTGATAGACAGATTGGAATCTACCTTTTTGACATTAAGGGTGATAAGTTTCGTAGCAAGGGCACCTTGCTTGTCCTTTGCAGTAATCTGAATCTGCAGCTTGCCATCCTCATGCAGAGGATTATTGAAGATTTGAGTTACTGTTTCACCCGAACGGACAGTCTTCTCAAGCATTTCATCGACCTTTACGTATGTTCCCTTGTCGGTTAGCTTATTAATCTGTATTGCTGTGATCAGTTCCTTGTCCTTGAAATCAAAATCAGTAGCGGCATAGCTAACAGTCAATTTGTCTTGGTACGATGGCTTGGTACTCATGTCCTGCGGAGTATAGACGGTAATATCAGGCGCGTGATTGGCGCCGGTGAACGCACGATACATGGTATTGACGAATAACTTCTGCTCCCACTCGGGAAACCTTGTGTTCGTGTGGCCGGTACCCGAGAATGTAATATTGCCAACTGAATAGGTGTAGAAATGGTTATAGCTGTCGTCCGTGTCACGGCTGGAACCCGAAATATTATACCAGGGAATAACATCGGCCCGCTCCAGGTTCAGCGGGAAGAACTGGTCATGGGTCGTAGCCACTGAATACCGGTTCGCGGTCATACCGGTTGTATCAAGGTTAAACGGGTATTGCGTCAGAAGCCCTTGGTTGACCGAAACTACCTTGGTAGACGGATTCACCGCGTTGCCGCCCAGATAAGTCCGGGGCAAAGCTTGACCAACCATATCGTGGAAGTAAGGGCTCCAATAGTTATAATTATTGGTACTCTCTTGGTAAGGAGCCGTTACCTCACGGAAGATAGTGTCATGTGTAAGCATCAGACTCTGTCCGGTCTCTTTAGCAAAAGCTTTAACCGCCTCTGCAGCTGCCTTGGAGAGCATTGGCGTACTGACACGGTCGTACATATCCTGGAAACCGAAGACCACCATGTCAAATTTTCCGTTCAGGCCTGAAGTTGTATCACTTGTACTGGCATGGTCGGTAATATAGGTGTTGAACCAGCTCATGTCCTTTGGAGTGATCTGCAACTCGTAATTATCGCTGGACAAATATGAAGTCTGCATATTGTTTGAATTCAACAGGTTGCTGTCTGTCTTGCCCGAAGGCATAATCTGAAGTACTTTGATGACGGGCTTTATACCCTTATAAAAGATGTTCCCTGTATCAAAGTCTTTCAGTCCGGCAATTGTGCTGATTTCCATTCTCCAATACAACGGCCCTGAGAAAGTAGACGGCAGCGTATAGCTCAATGTATCTGTTGGAGAAGTGATTTCTTTGGTAGCAACTACCGTATCTTCAGTTACGGGCAGAGAAGAGTCCACATTCATATATAATTTGACCCGCACTGATGTTTTGGGGTCTGAGATGTTATCGATCTTGATGGGGAAGACCAGTGTGTCTCCGGACTTATATACGGTAGCAGAACCCTCGCTGTAATTATCAGGTTTGTTGGTAATGGTTAGTCTAGGGCGCTGCTCAAGAGTGGATAGGTTAGACCAACTGCCATCCTTTATCGCAGCCGTAAGTGTGTTGAGTTCGTTCAGGTTCTTTAGGAAAATTACATTGGAGCGAGTAGCTGTGCGGTAGGGATTGAACGTTGCATACAGGACACCCTGAGTGTTGCTTGTAGTCTGTTGGCTGAAGGTCTCCTCGCGAAGGAAGACATTCAAGCCTTTGCTGATATAGTAGTCGGTGATCTCTTTAGCTTTGAGGAGGGTAATATCATTCTCGACCGCAGTGGTATTATGGGCAATCTTGCGATCAGCTTCGGAAGTGGATCCTGTACTTTTAATCAATGTCTTGCTGAATGCCCCTTTACCGATATAGACAGCATCGTATTTGCCGTCCCAGTTATCACGCAGGGATACGAAGCGCTTCATAGTCATTGTATCAATCTTGACGTTGGCTAATCCCTGAAGACCATCGAGTTCGCTCTTGGGGTATTTATCATTGGCATCCAGTGCCAAGCTCGCAGTGCTGGTTGGATCAGTGATCTCAAGAATACGGATGGTATACGAACTATCTACTACTGCATTGACTGAAAGAACAAAAGAATGGACAAACAAAGCAATTAATATAGCCGAAAATGTACCTCCTGAAACTAGAAACCATGTTCTCCGCCGGAATGATTTCATCTAGCATCTCCCCCGTAAAGATATTAATAATCGATTGGTAGATTTATCGAAACTTTCGCTAAAATTGACCAAGTATTGGAAATCCTAATTGTAAAAATAACGGTTATATGCTATATATCATTCTAGGACAATTTACCTCTATAGGCAATCATAATATATGAAAAATTTACCTCAAATTTAAGTAATTAGAACTAGAAAACCATTGAAATTCCGGGAAAATGATTTCTGTAACACGCAAAGGACTACATATACGAAATCGGTATGAGTTTCCAGAAGGTTAGCAGCTTTGGATCCTCTTTTTGCTAAATTATGTAAGTTTCTAACCAGTAAGAAAAATTAAACGGGTGAGAGCTGGAGATGAGTAACTTTGCCAATCATAAAAAAAAGACTGGGAGACTTGCTGGTAGATAACGGCATTATCTCGCAGGAGCAGTTGACCGAGGCTCTGGCCGAACAGCGCAAAACCAAACGCAAGCTTGGTGATCTGCTGATCTCGCAGGGTTATATTACCGAGCAGCAGCTAATTGAAGTATTGGAATTCCAGCTTGGCATACCTCATGTAAGCTTGTTCAAATATCAGATTGACCCGGCCATTACGCAGATTATTCCGGAGAGTATGGCCAAACGATATCAGGTGCTCCCGTTCATGAAGGAAGGCGGCAAGCTGATGGTGGCTATGGCTGATCCGTTGGACTATTTCGCCATTGAGGATTTGCGGATGAGTACAGGGTTCAGAATCGAACCTGCGATTTCCACCCGGGATGAGCTGCAGCGGGCGATTGCCCGGCATTACGGCATGCGTGATTCTATGAGCCAGATGATGGTTGAACTGCCCACCCAGGAAGAAATTGAAGAGACGGAGATTACCGATGAAGATTCGCCTATAGTCCGGCTGGTCAATCAGATGATTCAGCAGGCAGTGGCCTTGCGGGCATCCGATATCCATGTAGACCCGGGTGAGAATAACCTTTCTATCCGTTACCGGATTGACGGCACGCTGCGTACGGAACGTGTAATTCCCAAACAGATGCAGGGCTTTATTACAGCCAGACTGAAGATCATGGCGAAGCTGAACATTGCGGAGCGCAGGCTTCCGCAGGACGGGCGTATCAAGATGCAATTCGATTACAAAATGGTTGATATCCGCGTATCTTCACTGCCGACCATGCACGGGGAGAAAATTGTACTCCGGCTGCTGGATCTCAGCACAGGCGTGAAATCAGTGGACAGTCTTGGCTTCAGTGAGTCGAATGCTGCTGTTTTTAGAGAAATGATTGCCAGACCATACGGGATTTTGTTGATTACTGGCCCAACAGGGAGCGGCAAAACGACAACCTTGTACTCGGCGTTGAACCAATTAAATGTGGAGAGCACAAATATTATAACGGTTGAAGATCCGGTAGAGTACCAGCTCGAAGGAGTCAATCAAGTGCATGTGAATGCTGCTGTTGGCCTTACCTTCGCAGCAGGGTTGCGTTCGATTCTCCGGCAGGACCCTAATATCGTAATGGTAGGGGAGATTCGAGATACCGAGACGGCAGAAATTGCAGTCAGAGCATCGTTAACCGGTCATCTTGTCCTTTCGACGCTCCATACCAATGATGCTATCAGTACTATATCGCGCCTTAGAGATATGGGCGTTGAGCCTTATCTGATTGCATCTTCCCTGATTGGGGTAGTAGCCCAGCGGCTGGTGCGTAAAATCTGCCCGGACTGCAAAGAAAAGTACAAGCCGTCTGAGCAGGAAGCGATCATGCTGCGAAAATATAGTCTGCCAACAGACAGTCTCCATCGCGGACGGGGCTGCGGCAGTTGTAGCACTACAGGTTACCGTGGACGTATTGCCATTCACGAGGTGTTAACTATCGATGACCATATGCGGCAATTGATTACGGATCTGGCATCCGTCGATGAACTGAAAGCTGCCGCGCGCGAACGCGGGCTTGTGCAGCTAATGGAGGATGGCTTCCTCAAGGTTACACAGGGAACCACGACGCTCCAAGAGGTTCTGCGGGAAACGGTATCGCAGTAAACAAGTCTTAATTAAGCTGACAAAACGTTGAGGAGGATAGCCAGTGCCGACATTCACGAGAGACATTATACAACTGCTTCATATGGCCTATACCTCCAAGGCTTCCGACTTGCATATCTCTGTAGGTTCAGCGCCGGTAATACGCATTGATGGAACCCTGTATCCGGTTGAAGGGGAACAGGTCACAGCCGGGGAATCGCTGGCAATGGCAGAGGTGCTTATGGAGGAGCGGCATAACAGTATTTTTAATGAGACCGGTGAGATTGATTTCTCCTACCCGCTTGATAATGGAGTGCGTTACAGAGTAAATGTGTACCGTCAGCGGAGCGGAGTAAGCATCGCAGCCCGGTCTATTCCCGCTGAGATTCCGTCGCTGGAGCAGCTGTCCATGCCTCCGATTCTGGCATCTCTGGCAAAGAAACCGCAAGGTCTTATCCTGGTGACAGGTCCTACGGGCAGCGGTAAATCATCAACGCTGGCGGCGATGATTCATTCCATCAACCAGTCCGAGAGCAAGCATATCGTGACCCTTGAGGATCCTATAGAATTCTTGCACAGCCATGGCAAATGTCTGGTGGATCAAAGAGAAGTGGGGAGTGACACAAACAGCTTCGCCAGCGGTCTCCGGGCAGCATTGCGGCAGGATCCGGATGTCATTCTGGTGGGGGAAATGCGTGATTTGGAGACGATCTCGGCAGCCGTTACTGCTGCTGAGACTGGACACTTAGTATTAGCAACGCTACATACGACAGATGCGCCGCAGACGATTGACCGGATTATCGACGCCTTTCCAGGCCATCAGCAGAATCAGATTCGTTCCCAGCTGGCTTCGGTTATGCTGGCTGTAGTCAGCCAGCGCTTATTCCCGAGAGCTTCGGGCCGCGGGCGGTTATGTGCAACAGAGATTCTGGTGAATACGCCGGCTGTTGCCAACCTGATCCGGACGGAGAAGACGCATCAACTGAAGAATGTCATGCAGACAAGCAAGGCGCTGGGTATGCACACACTGGAGATGAACATCCGTGAATATCTTGCGGGAGGGCTTGTACATCCTGCGGCGGCCAAAGCGTATATGAGTGAGGTGAATGGCTGATGGCATTATTCGAATATCAGGTCAAAACAGCGGCGGGCAGGCCGATCAAAGGCAAGCTTACCGCTACGGATAAGCCGGCAGCCATGGATGAGCTCCGCAAACGCGGTCTGACGGTGTTCTCGCTGGTGGAACGTAAAACTTCCATTCTGCAAATGGATATTTATATAGGCAATCCGGTTAAAACTATTCACTTTATTATTTACTGCCGCCAGTTCGCGACACTTATGCGTGCCGGAGTGTCCATTGTAGATGCTACGCGTATCCTGGCAGAGCAGACGGACAGCAAACCGCTGCGTAAGGCGCTTCAAGATGTTGGTTCCAGCTTGCTGCGAGGGGTTTCATTCTCGCAGGCAGTTCAGGATCACAAGCGGATCTTTCCACCGCTGTTTGTCAGCATGATTCGCGCCGGTGAGGAATCCGGGAATATGGAAGGAACGCTGGAGCGGCTGGCAATATTTTTTGAGAAGCAGCATACAACAACCGAGAAGATAAAATCTGCGCTGACTTACCCGATTACTGTTGGGGTGATGGCAATAGGAGCAGTGATTTACCTGTTATGGGCAATTGTGCCGCAGTTTGTCACCATGTTTGAGTCTTTTGATGCCGAGCTTCCGGCGATTACCAAGATGGTACTGGCACTCAGCAAAAGTATTCAGGGGCAATGGTATTTCTGGATTCTGGGGGTACTTCTCTTAGTAGTTGCCTATCAAATAACTAAACGTACCGAAAAAGGTGCCTATGCACTTGATTACGCCAAGCTGAAGATTCCGGTCTTTGGCAAGTTGAATCAGAAGGGCTCGATTGCGCAGTTTACCCGGACATTCTCTTCCCTCTACGCCAGCTCCGTGCCCATCCTCCAATCCCTGGCTATTGTAGAGGAAGTGGCAGGTAATAAGGTAATCGGGCGTTATATCCGCAGTGCAAGTGATTCCCTAAGACAGGGGAACCCGCTCTCTGAGCCGCTGAAGAAGGCATGGGTATTCCCACCGCTGGTTACACAGATGATTGCCATTGGTGAAGAGACCGGAGCGCTGGATACGATGTTATCCAAGGTCGCTGACTTCTACGAGATGGATGTAGAGAATACAGTTGACCGTCTAAAATCTCTACTAGAACCACTGTTGATTGCCTTCCTGGCGGGAGTAGTCGGGGTGATCGTAGCAGCTATCATGCTGCCGATGTTCAGTCTGTACAGTAATATGTGAACCTTGCGGTTCCTTGCAATTATTGAGAGGGGTGACGCCGGAAAGGCGGAGCGGAAGCTGAAGCTGCTTGCGCAGGTGCTGGACGATGGAGAGAGCTGCTTCTATACCAAGAGCAATACAGCAGGAAGGTAGCAACATAGGATGAGTTTCTGTCGGAACATCACACACTACTAATATCAAGGGGGAAACGAAATGTTGGCACAGGCAATTAAGAGAAGAATCAGCAAGGAAGAGAATCAGAAAGGGTTTACGCTGATTGAGTTACTGGCGGTTATCGTTATTTTGGGGATAATTGCGGTTATTGCAATTCCGCTCATTGGTAATATCGTTACTAATTCACGTGAGGATGCAGATCTGGCCACAGCACGTCAAGTTTATGAAGCAGCAAGACTCTATGTCATTGGAGAACAAAATGGTAACTTTGTATCTAATACTTCGGTTACTCTAGAAACACTTCAAACAAATCACTATATTGAAGCCGGCTTAGTATTGCCTAGTACAAAAGTTGCACTCACCCCGGCTACAACATTGGTGAAATTTACTGCAGATGGAATATTGCAGTCTGTTACTTTAACTCCTGCCCCTGCAAAAGTTAGAAATGGTCTTTATACAGCTTCCCAAATCATTACCAAATAAATATATTTGAATTATTCGTTTATAGAAAGGAATCGGAACCATTCCGATTCCTTTTTTAAAATCCCCGAAAGGGACATCAGCCAATCATGACTATTTTTATCGCAATCTATATAACTCTACTAGGCCTAATTCTAGGATCTTTCTTTAACGTAGTAGGACTGCGGGTACCGGCAGGAGAGTCTTTGCTGCATCCGCCATCGCAATGTCCCAAGTGCGGGACGCGGCTTACGCCACTGGATCTGATCCCGGTTCTCAGCTATCTGTTATCGCGGGGGAAGTGCCGGCATTGCGGAACTAGGGTGTCACCAATGTATCTATTTGGAGAAGCCGCAACTGGACTATTATTTCTGGTGATGTATCTGGAATTCGGCCTCACGCTTGAGGGAATTACAGGGATGCTGCTGGTCAGTCTGGCGGTCATTATTACAGTCTCTGATCTGAGATATATGCTGATTCCTGACAAGGTGCTGATATTCTTTGCGCCGGTATTTCTGGTACTGGTTCCTTTCATGGCGGAAGTCCCGCTATGGTATCATTTGCTTGGCGCTTTAAGCGGTGGAGGCGTTCTCCTTCTGCTGGCCCTGTTTGGGGGCATGGGAATGGGTGACGTCAAGCTGTTTGCACTACTGGGCTGGATCATCGGCTGGCCAAATGTCATTGTGGCGTTTCTGATGGCTTGTGCGCTGGGTGCCGCCATCGGAGGAATTATGCAGCTGTTAGGCATAGTCCAGCGCAAACAGCCAATCCCGTTTGGACCTTTCCTGGCTCTGGGTTCACTGCTCTCATATCTGTTCGGCCCGGACATCATCGGCGCATATCTTTCGTTTATCGGTTAGGAGGAACATCATCGGATGCTGAGATTAGGTCAACAAGCGGTCGGGATTTCCATTGAGGAATCCGCCATACGCTGCGTCAGCTTGAAGAAGAATAAAACATGGGAATTCCGCAAGAAGAAAGTCCTTCCGCTGCATCCGGGCATGATTGTCGAGAATCAGATTGCTGACGGTGAGTCGCTGCTGGATATCCTTAAGCCCTGGGTTAAAAAACAAGGCCTTCGCGGTTCGAAGGTGTCCCTGGCTATTCCACCTGCTCAAATCATTATCCGTAAAATGAGTATTCCCAGCACTAATGAAAAACAGCTGGAGCAGCTTGTGAAGCTGGAGGTAGAAACGGGTCTGCATCTGCCTTTTGAAAATCCGGTGTATGATTACGTTACAACAAGCGTGGATGAAAATCAGAGCCATCTGCTGGTATTTGCCGCGCCGCGCAAGCCGATTCAGGATTATATCGATGTCCTGGAAGCGGCAGGTTTACGGGTGGGCAGTGTCGAGATTTCCGCTACGGCGTTAGCAAGAAGCATCATGCTGAATCAGGGCGAAGCCTTTGCAGAAACGATGCTGATCCATCTGGAGCAGTCACTGCTGGATATCTATATGTTCCGTGATGGCAATCCAGTCTTTATCCGTACGATTAATGTTGCCGATCTGCAAGCGGGTAGAGCAGAGCCGGTAGCTCCACCTATGCAGGAAGAGATCAAATTCAGGTCGGAGGCCGCCGCTACGCAAGAGAGTGTGGAAGAACATCTGTCACCTGAACAGATGCTGGAGATTACAGCTGAAATCTCGCGGATGCTGAACTTCTACCAATACAGCTTGCACGATGGCAGTACCCGTATCAACAATATTCTGATTACTGGGACTTCAGGCATCCGCAGCCAGTTGCATGAGGAGCTTAGCCTGTCTTTATCCGAACAGGAGATTATCCCGGTAAGTCTGGATCAGTTGGAGACCAGTGCGGCTAGAAGCCAGAACCTGCAATTGAATAGCTACCGGATTGCAACCGGAGCTGCACTGGGTTCGGGTGCACAGCATATTAATCTCTTGCCCCGAGAAGATCGTGAGGCCATGTTATTTCCCTATTTGGCCATTGCACTGGTCGGAATCTGGCTGCTGGGCATAGTGGGCACCGGGATCTTTTATGCAGCGAATAAGGGGCAGATTAACGATCAGTCGGAGCAGATCCAGGGTCTGCAGGACCGGAGCGCATTGCTTCAATTGGAGCTGGCCAAAGCTAATAACGGCGGTTCAGGCAAGCTCGACCGTAAAGCGGCCGTTGAAGAGATCCTGAAGTACAAGCTGAATATTGTTTCTGTATTAAATGAGCTGGCTTCCGGGCTGCCACAAGGGGCTTCGCTTAGCAATATTGGTTACACATACCTCACCTCCATTGATCTGACCGTCAAGATGCTCAGAATGGAGGATGCTTCCGAATATCTCGCTGAACTGCGCAAAATGTCCTTCACGGTTGACGTGAGTATTCAGAAGCTGTCTGAAGGAGATCCGTCCGGAAGTACGCAATCTCCAGCGACTCTAACGAGATTCTACACGGCAATATATCATGTGAATTTGGCGAAAAGCACGCAGCAGGATGCTGATGCAGCTAACCCGGGGGAGGCGGATGAAAATGGAACAAATCAATAAATACCGCTCGCCTATTGTGCTGGGGGTTCTTGTCCTGTTCCTGCTGTTGTTCGCGTTCTTCCTTCTGGGGTTCCAGCCTACAAACAGCAAGATTGCGGAGCAGGAATCAGAGATGTCGCAGCTGGAGCAGCAAAACAGCCTCATGGAGAATAAAATAGAAGAGCTGAACCGTTCATCGGTGAATGACGATACTCAGGATGCACTTCTGGCCCAGCTTCCGCGCGGTGACGACAGCGAGCAGCTTATTCTCGATCTGCGAGCCATTGGAACAATGACCAATGCCAGACTGAAAGATATCGGGTTCACGCTGGATGATACAAATCCCATTCAGGTTATGACCGGTTCCTCCGAAGCAGTGTTCCCTACCGTGAAGGCCCTGAAGATGACGGCCTTGGTGGAAGGAACTTATACTAATGTGCGAAGTTGGATGACTGCACTACAGCTTCTGCCCCGCATTATTAATGTGGACGCATTCAGTTTCCAGCACTCCAGCGATTCCGGCAACATTATTTCAGCCAATATTACTTTTACGGCCTACTATGAGAAGTCGTCAGAACCCCTAGAAACTTCGGCACAAGTTGCGGCTCTGGATCAAGAGCAGCAGCCCTGAGCTTAGGCAAGCATAGGTAGTGCTTTTTGCCCTATATAGTTCCATTTATTCCAGCTCCGGCCCCTATAAACAGGAGGACGGAGCTTTTTTATGCTGTTTTGGGGTTTAACCGTTTACACATGGGGTAGTATTGGGTATTTTAGCTTACGGGCTATCGTAAGTTATATAGTACTTATCGCAGCAGTTGGAGAGAAATAGTTCTTCAATTTATAAAACAGGATTACAAGGAGGCATTCAGGATGAACAAAAAAATGTTGATCGGTTCATTAGCACTATCACTGGGTCTGGTTTCTGCGGGAAGCGGAGCGCTCGCGGCTTCGCCAGCGGTGGGAATAGAGGGAGTAAGAACAGTAGCAGTGTCTGCACCAGGCAAGGAAGGTCCCGCTACGATTAATAACCTTACGGTACGGAGTGTGATTCCGTTGGTTGTCCATGCCAAAGCACTGTATACTTACGCAAGCCGGGGAGGCAACGAATACAAGCCGGAGCTATTCACCTACAAAACGCTTGAATACCGTTATCTGTCCAGTGACCTTGGCACGAAGCAGCAGCTGATGAACTATATTAAGAAAGCGTACACGCATAATGCTGCAGCTTTCTATGTACAGACACAGTTCCTGGAATATAACGGAAGAATGGCCCAGGTCCATGCGGACTTAGGCAATACACTGGATTATACGAAGGCAACAGCCCGGATGATCTCAAAAACGGCACAAGCTGCAGTGTTTGAACTGACTGTGCCAAGTGAGGGTTCAGATGGAGTTACCGAAACCGTAACGGTGAAGCTGAAGAAGGTAAGCGGCTACTGGAGAATCGACATGTCGCCGGATACTCTTTTCTAGAGGGGATGGAGAACTGCACTCAGTGCAGCAGCTCCGCAGGATGAAGAATACCGGCAATCCGGCCTTGATCGGTCACGATAATGCAGTCGTTTCTCATCGGTTCGGGACGCTGCATGGCTTCGGCCCAGAGTGTTTCAGCCGGGGTGGAGATGTCTGCCACCAGAGGTTTGCGGTTCATCAGCTGGGATACGGGTTCATGGTAGAATCTGTCCATGCCCATCCGGCCTGTAGCCTTGAGGAAGAAGCGTTCGCACATGATCAGTCCCACGGGTTCATTGCTGCTGCTGCGGACGATGATGCATTTGGACTCCGGATGCTGGAACAATACCCTCAGAGCTTCACGGCAGGTAAGGGAAGGCAGAACAGCAGGAGCCTGGCGGAGGATCGCGGACAGATCGGTTGTTGATGCTGTAGTCATAAGAATTCATCCTTTCTGAAGAGGTCTACTTCAACTGTAGCGCGCAATCGTAAATTATAATGGCTTCCCGGGTAAGCCCTATGTAAAGGATGTCATTATTTATTAAAAAGCATGCTTGGGCTACAGTTTAAGTTTCCGCCTAATGTTACGCACGAACGGCTGTGCCTCCCTTTTACAAGGAGGGCACAGCCGTTTTTACTTGCAGCAGCTTATTGGCCCTTTACTCCGTCCTCCACCAGCTGTCTGCCCGGGGATTCCGGCTGCGCAGATTTGCTCATGCCGCCGCGGTTGATGGCAATGACGCGTTTCTGGGCGTAGTAGGTATCGCGCGAAAGTTTCTTCTTCTCCATGGCTTTACCGTCCACATAGCGGGTAATGTAAGTCTCTACTACATAGCCGGTTTTGCCGGCCTGCAGGACCCTTGTTCCGCCCTTCGGAAGCGAGGCATCGCTCACATACTTGTCGGTGGGAGGAAGTACCTCAACAGTGCGGGATTCTACGGAATAAGTAACGTTTCTCGGAAAAGTACCGAACAGCTTGACGGTCAGCGTGCGCCCCTGGACTGTGGATTTGATAATCAGATATTTGCCGGTATTGTTGCGGAAGCGGAAATTGATATAGCCCTCGGCAAAAGTGGCATCCTGGCCCTTGGGCAGGTAGCTGACCGGAAGAGAATGGTTGCGCCGTTCAACGATCTCAAGCCCGGAGCGCAGCGCGGCATTATACAGGGTGCTGGAGACCTGGCAGATTCCCCCGCCCGTGCCGGGCTGCAGCTTGCCGTTTACAATCACCGGGGCCTCGCGGAAGCCATATTCCGCCTGGGCCTTCTGGATCGCTTTTCCGTAATCGAAAATAGCGCCAGGCGGCAGTATAGTCCCGTTGACTGCTTTGGCGGCAGCCTCCACATTGAAGCTGCGCCCGGGTCCGCTGGCCCCGAGTGAGGTGCTGAACTGGGTGATTTTGCGCTCGATGCCTTGATCCTTGAGCGCCTGCAGTGTGACATTCGGCTGCTTGACCGTTAAGGGCACCTCCAGCAAAATGCGTTTACCCTCCAGTGCCCCGTTGCCGGCAAGCCGGGTTGGTACGGCCGCCTGCAGGGCAAGCTCCAGCGCATGCCAGTCTACCTCGAAGGAGGTGGTCCCGGGAGTATAGACGACACGGTCATCACTGGTAATCTGCCGCACCGCGTCGACAGGAACGCCGAAGGATTCTTTTTCCCAGGCCGGACTTAGGCTGTTCATGAGCTGCGAAATCTCCAGATGAATTCCGATATTCCAGTTCCCGTTCCAATTGTACCGGGCCTGTACCCGGTCCATTAGCGGACCGTCCGTCAGCGTCTTCAGGGCGCGCCGGAATTCCTGGGCTTCATAGGTTACCCCTGCCTGCTGCAGTGAGACACTCAGCCCGGTATCCCCCTTGGCCTTCAGAGTGAGCGGCGTAGCTTCCAGCGCCTGAAGTCTTGCCTCCAGTGCGGCCGTCACCTCGGTGATGTCCTGGCCGCTGATATCCCAGCCGGCAATGGCTGTTCCCTTGGGCAGGGTGGTCTGGGTGCCATATAAATGAAACCCTCCGGCAACCAGCGAGCCGGCCAGAATCAGGCCGAAACCCGCGATGAGGGCAGCGTGTACTTTTTTCATAAGCAATCTCCTTCTGTAGGGGCGGATTTGCGCCGGAAGCGGCGCGGGCCATGGACACAAGTGTTAAGGAACGCCTGGGAATGCCGATATATATAAGAGCTGGAGCTGGAGTAAACCTGATATTTTTATGTATATGTAAGGATTCGGTAAAACTTTCGGGTACTCAAGGGGTTAGGGATTTGTTACAATAGATACGCCTGCGATAATAATGCAGTTTATGGAAGCTTCCGCAGTTTGGTGCCCGGTGGACAAGGCCCGGCGGAATATGTCAGAATCGGGAAGTGAAAAGATGATCGAGATGCAGGATGTATGGAAGACCTATCCTAACGGAACCCATGCGCTCCAGGGGATATCTGTCAAGATCGACCGTAATGAGTTCGTGTATGTCGTCGGACCGTCCGGCGCAGGTAAATCAACGTTCATGAAATTAATTTATAGAGAAGAAACACCGACCAAAGGACAGATCTCAGTAGGCGGGTTCAATATCGGCAAGCTTAAGCCCCGCAAGATTCCTTATGTCCGCCGCAACATCGGCGTGGTGTTTCAGGATTTCCGCCTGCTGCCGAAGATGACGGCTTATGAGAATGTCGCTTTTGCCATGGAGGTTATCGAGGCGCCGAAGAAGGTTATCAAGAAACGTGTGAATGAAGTGCTCGATCTGGTGGGACTGCGCAGCAAAGCGGGACGTGAGCCCTCACAGCTCTCAGGGGGAGAGCAGCAGCGGATCGCCATTGCCAGAGCCATTGTCAACAATCCTTCCGTCATTATTGCGGACGAGCCTACAGGCAACCTGGACCCGGAGACCTCCTGGGGCATTATGCAGCTGCTGGATGAGATTAATTTTCGCGGAACAACGATCGTAATGGCTACCCACAACAGGGATATTGTCAACAAAATGCGCAAACGGGTGCTGGCTATTGAGAACGGGACGATTGTCAGAGACCAATTGAGAGGGGATTACGGTTATGAGTTTTAAAACCTTCTTGCGGCATGTGCGGGAAGGCTTCAAAAACGTATTCCGCAACGGCTGGATGTCAGTGGCCTCCATCACGTCCATCGTTGTCTCTCTCTTCGTGCTCGGAGTGTTTATATTGCTGGTGCTCAATGTCAATGAAGTAGCGGACAAAGCAGACAGCCAGGTGCAGATCAATGTGCATCTGACGCTGAATACGGACCAGAAAATGCGGGAGAAGCTGGAAAACGAAATCGGCAGTATGCCGGAAGTCAGCAAGGTGGAGTTCGTCTCCAAAGAACAGGGTCTGAAGGAATTCCGTGAAGATATGGGGCCGGATGCCGCCGAGCTCCTGGAAGGCTTCGATGAAGATAATAATCCGCTGCCGGACAAGCTACTCGTAGAGGTGATCGAGCCGACAACTGTTCCGTTTGTAGCTGAGAAGATAGAAGCGCTGAACAAGACCCATGAAGAGCAGCCGATCTACAAAGTGAATTATGGCAAAGGCTCGGTGGAGACCTTGTTTAAAGTAACTAAGGCTGTGCGCAACATCGGGTTTATTTTTGTGGCAGGTCTGGCGCTGATGTCCATGTTCCTGATCTCGAACACCATCCGCGTAACGATTCTCGCCCGCCGCAAGGAAATCGGCATCATGAAGCTCGTAGGGGCAACGAATTATTTTATCCGCTGGCCGTTCTTTATTGAAGGAGCACTCATCGGGCTGATCGGCTCGCTGGTTACTTCGGGTGCGCTGTATGTGGGCTATAGCAGTCTGGTCTCTTCGGTGCAGGGAGATCCGATGCTGGGGCTGCAGCTGATCCCATTTCAAGATATCTGGCTGCTGCTGTGCGGACTGCTGGTTGGCCTCGGAGTATTGATTGGTGTGTGGGGAAGTACCGTATCGATCCGCAAGTTCTTGAAGGTATAGCATAAATAAAATTCACATTTGAACAAAGGACGGGGAGTGCGAGTTGAAGAAGATTGTCGCCGGAATAGCCGTAATGTTGCTGGCTGTCACAATGTTCGGGCCCTCTGACGGATATGCCAAGAAAACAAGTGTTGCCGAGATTGACAAGCAGCTGAAGCAGCTGCAGCAGGAGGTCCAGGCGGCCAAAGCGGCGCAGGAGAAGGCGGCATCCCGCAATCAGGAAGCGCAGCACTATAAGAATAAGACGACGCTGAATCTCCAGTATGTGCTGGACCAGATTGACCAGGTGAAGGGCGAGATGACGACCATTTCCGGTAAAATCGCCAGTACGGAGGAGTCGCTTAATGTGACGGCAACTGAACTGGACGATGCAGAGGCACGTGTGGCTTCCCGCGAAAAACTGCTGGAATCGCGTGTCCGCCTGATGTACACGGATGGTGCAGTCTCTTATCTGGATGTGCTGCTGTCCTCCACCAGCTTCTCGGATTTCCTTGACCGGGCCGATTCCCTGAAGATGATCGTGGATCAGGATCAGGATCTGCTGGTGCAGCATAAGCTGGACAAGCAGACGGTCATCGCGAAGAAGCAGGAGCTGGAGGGGCAATACGCCCAGGCTAAGCAGTTGTATACCGATCTGGAGTCTCAGCGAAGTGTGCTGAAGGAGAAGGAAGCGGAGAAGCAGGAGCTAATCGCTTACTACGATGAAGAGATTCAAGAGGCTGAGGTGATCTCCGAAGAGCAGAATGCCAAGCTGGTGCAGCTGGCCAGCAACCGCTCTGCCCTGGAGGAGCAGAAGGACAAGCTCAAGGCTGAGGAAGCAGCACGCCGGGCAGCGGCGGCCAAAGCTGAAGCGGCACGCCGGGCGGCGGCAGCTGCAGCCAAAGCGGCCAAGGCCGCCAAGTCTGCGAGCAGCGGCGGAAGCTCCATTGCCAGCGTAGAGGAATATGCCGGCGGTGACGGGCCGTTCCTGCTGCCGGTAGGCTCGGCGCGTGTCTCCTCGCCGTATGGTGTCCGGACGCATCCGGTTACAGGTGAAGTCGGCAAAATGCATACTGGCGTAGACTTTGCGGTTCCGCAGGGTACGAATATTCATGCGGCGGATTCCGGTACTGTCCTGGTGGCGGAATGGTGGAGCGGCTACGGCTATTGCGTAATCATTGACCATGGCGGCGGGGTATGGACGCTGTACGGCCATATCCGCGAAGGCGGAATCAAAGTGAAACCGGGTGAACGGGTAGAACGCGGACAGACCATTGCCGAATCCGGTGCCACCGGACGCGTGACCGGCCCGCATCTGCATTTCGAAGTGCGGGTCGACGGCAAGACGGTTAATCCTATGCCTTATCTGTAAATTTAAGCTCTAATAAATATAATTTCATTCAGCGGCATATACTGGAAGAGATGCCGTTTCTCATGGAACGGACCCTTGCGGGTGATAAGATGGACAAGAAGGGACGGTGGGAACATCATGTTAAAGAAGAGTACCGCGGCCTTTATGATCGTCGCCGCGCTGCTGTGCGGCAGCCTGCTGACCCTGGGCGTGACCGGCTATGCGCATGTATTCGGACAAGCGGCAGGCGAGGGAATTGCGACGGTCCTGCAGACAGCCGGACTGCAAGACAAGGAATCCAAGAAGCTAGGTACCGCCCTCAGCCTGATCGAGAGCAATTATTATGAGACCGTGGACCGCGAGAAGCTGATCGACGGCGCTGTCAACGGTATGATGGAAGCACTGGGCGACCCTTATTCCAACTATATGGGCAAGGAAACGGCAGCAAGATTCGAAGAGAGTATCGAAGGCTCCTTCTCGGGCATCGGTGCTGAAGTCTCCTCGGATAACGGCAAGGTCGTTGTAGTCTCGCCGATCAAAGGATCACCGGCTGAGAAGGCCGGCATTCAGGCCAAGGATGTAATCCTCTCCGTAAATGGGGAATCGCTGGAGGGGCTGGAGCTTAATGATGCTGTAGCCAAAATCCGCGGCCCCAAGGGAAGCGATGCAACCCTGAAGATTCAGCGTACCGGTACAGCAGAGCCGCTCGAATTCGTCATTACCCGCGATGATGTGAGACTGGAAACGGTCTACGCTACGATGGAGAAGGACAATATCGGAGTGATCGAGGTTACGCAATTCTCACAGAATACTGGGAAGCGGTTCGAGGAAGAGCTGACCAAGCTGGAAACGCAAGGCATGAAGGGACTTGTCATTGATGTCCGCAATGACCCCGGCGGTGTGTTGCCGGTCGTTATCGAAATGGCAGAGCAGTTTGTACCGGCCGGCAAAGCCATCGTGCAGGTCGAAGACAAAAACAAACAGCGCGAGGTCAGCACCTCAAAGGGCTCCAGTAAAAAGTATCCGGTAGTTGTGCTGATGAACAAAGGCAGCGCGAGCGCTTCGGAGATCATGGCAGGAGCACTGCAGCAATCTGCGGGTGCAAAGCTGATCGGTGAGGACTCGTTCGGGAAAGGCACTGTCCAGACCAGCTTCGAAGAGCAGCTGGGTGACGGCAGTCTGCTGAAGATTACGATTGCCAAGTGGCTGACACCAGACGGCACCTGGATTCACGGCAAGGGCATCAAGCCGGATATTGCGGTCGCCCAGCCGGATTACTTCTCGGTGGCGCCGATTAATAAGAGTGTAACGCTGCAATATAATATGAACAGCACGGATGTCAAAAGCGCACAGACGATGCTGGATGGTTTGGGCTATAAGCCGGGCCGCAAGGATGGATATTTCGATGCTGGAACCAAGGAAGCGGTCAAGAAATTCCAGAGCGCCACTAAGCTGAAGTCAACAGGCGTGATTGATGCCAAGACCGCAGAAGCGCTGGAGCTGGCGCTGATCAAGGTCATTCAGGACCCGGCCAAAGACAATCAGCGGAATAAGGGAATCGAAGAGATCCGGAAGGAAATCAAGGCTACGGCGTCGAACAAGTAAGAAGGCTGATTCCAGCCTTCTTTTTTTCTACAAATAGAAGAAAGTTTATGTTGTACGCTAAAGGCTGAAGGCGATACAGAGTATTGCTGCTTCGATAACATAGACTCATTTTAGAGGACACCTAATACATTTCCACTGGTTCCGGACGAAAAGGAGTGTGACGAACGGTTTGAATGTGATGTTGGAACTGCTTGCTAGCTGGGGTACAGCGGTCATTCATCTGCTGATTCAGCCTTATTACTATATCGCTCTTATATTTATTGCACTCTATTACCGCAGGCAGGTTGCGCTGGAGCGGAAGCTCATCCATGTGAAGCTGCACAGCTGGGGCCGGGAAACATGGCGGACGGTGTGGACCGGCGGGGTTGCGGGACTTATTGTTTCCTTAGCAGCTGTAGCCTTGGGTATCTCTTTGTCCTATACGGCTGTAGCCTGCATCTGGGTGGTCAGTCTGGTATTAATGCTTTTTCGTGTGCGCTATTTATGCTTTGCGTATTCTATAGGTGTGCTGGGAATTGTACAGTTTGTTCTTTCGTTCTTTCCGGATACGCTGCAGAGCGGAGCTGCGGGAACGATTGCCGGGGCGCTGCGGGAGATGGATATCCCGGCGCTGCTGGTGCTGGCCGCGCTGCTCCATCTGGCTGAAGCGCTGCTGGCGCGCTGGCAGGGCGCCAGGCTGGCGACCCCGCTCTTCCTGGCCGGCAAGCGCGGCAAGGTAGTCGGCGGCTACCAGCTGCAGGCCTTCTGGCCGCTGCCGCTGTTTCTGCTGATTCCCCCGGGTGCGGGAATCGGTGAACTGCCCTGGCATCCGCTGCTGGGCGGGGGCCTGGGCCTGGTCTCCCTGCCGGTCATCATCGGCTTCAGCGAGATGACCCAGGGCATGCTGCCCGGACGCAAGGCGGCCCGCACTTCAGGACGGCTGCTGGTGTACAGCATCGTCCTGCTCGGCTTAAGCCTGCTTGCGGACTGGTGGAGCCCGCTGACCCTGGTCGCGGCGCTAAGTGCAGTGCTCCTGCACGAAGGGTTAAGCTGGTACAGCGCTCTGGAGGAGCGCAGTATCAGTCCCGTCTTCGTGCATCCCCCGGCCGGCCGCAAGGTGCTGGCCGTGCTGCCGGGCAGCCCCGGGCAGGAGCTGGGCATCCTGCCCGGCGAGGTCCTGCTGAAGGTCAACGGGGTCCTGTTGACCGGCGCGGCGCAGCTGCATGAGGCGCTGCGCATGAATTCGGCGTTCTGCAAGCTGGAGGTGCTGAACCGCGAAGGCGAGAGCAAATACCTCCAGCGCGCGATCTACGATGGCGATCACCATCAGCTCGGCATCATTCTGGTGCCGGAGCCGGACGGAAGCGTGACCGCAGAGGCCAAGCCGTCCAGCATCTTCAGCATCATCGGGATGCAGACGGGAACCCGCCAGCGGGGGCATACGCCCGGGCGGCGGGGCCGGAAGAAGCCGTCCGCCTCTGCGGATGCTAAGCAGAAATCTGCCGGAGTCTGACGGGGCAGCATAACTGAATGAAACCCTGAAGGCCAGTTCTCCCTGATTATCATCCAGGGAGAACTGGCCTTTTTTAGAGAAAGTTGAGAGAATACCTGCTTAATTATGCAACTTGAAGACACCATCATCCCGCAAACCCGCCAATCCAGCGAGAATCTTGTAGAAAGTACAACAATGTACGCTCAGTAGCCGCCAATCCGATGGAAATCCTGTATGAAATACAACAATATACGCCCACCACCCGCTCATCTGGTGGAAATCCTGCAAAAAATACAACAATATGCGCTCAGCACCCGCCAATCCGGCGAAAATCCTGCATTACGTACAACAATATGTCCCGGTTACCCAAACCCGGCCAACCGCCAACCTATGGTTCATTCCAATCTCGTATACGCCAAATTTAATGTCCCACAGAAGTCCCCGTTCTATCTCCACCTGAAAAACCTAAAGTCTCCAGAAATCGAGACTACCCTCCTGAGGAGGAATCGCTGCCCCGCATGTACTACCGTGCTGCTCCCCGTGCCGCTCCCCATGTACTACCCGAGCCGCCACGAGCCCCTACCCAAGCCCCTACCCAAGCCCCTACCCAAGCCCCTACCCGATCCCCTGACTCTTCAAATAGAGAATGGCGATCTGTGTCCGGTCCCGCAGACCAAGCTTGCTGAGGATATCGGTAATATAGTTTTTGACTGTGCCTTCGCTTAAGAACAGCTTCCCGGCAATCTCTTTATTGGTAAGTCCCTCTGCAATTGAGGACACTATGGTCAGCTCTGCTTTAGTCAGCCCGTAGGATTCCAGAGCCTGCCTATGGGCGGCTTCCTGACGGACAGGCGGCTGGAGGAAGCCGGCCAGTTTGCGGGCGATATCCGGATGAATGAGCATGTTGCCCTCATGTACAGTCTTGATGCCCTGAATGATCCGGTCCGGCGGAATGTTCTTGAGCAGATAACCGCTGGCTCCGTTACGCAGTGCTTCAATGATATATTCATCATCGTCGAAGGTAGTCAGCATCAGAACGGCTACGTGCGGATAAGCTTCTTTGATCAGGCGTGTGCCTTCGACGCCACCGCAGCCCGGCATCCGGATATCCATGAGTGCGACATCAGCCCCGCCGCCTGGCGCCCCCAGCAAAGCGAGCGCTTCAAAGCCATCTCCTGCCGTTCCGGCCACCTCAATCTCAGGGTCCAGCCCAACCAGCACCTTCAAGCTCTCACGGATAAAAGAGTCGTCGTCCACGATTAATACTTTAATCATCCTATGTTTAGCTCCCTCTCACTGTAAATGGGGCTCTGCCAGCCCATAACTATTACTGAAAATCCTCTCCTTGCCTGTACACAGGCAACCGGGTAATGACTGTGAACTGCGGCACTGGCCGCAGCTCAAGGGTTCCGCCGATCAGGACGGTGCGTTCCGTCATACCGGTTAGACCCATGCCTCCGCCGCTTTGCAGTTTATGCAGGACGTCTTCTTCGGGCAGCCGGCCGTTATTTCCTGCCTCCATCATGATCTCGTGATCCCTATACGATAAGGTAATCCAGACAGAGTCCGCCTTGCCGTGCCGCAGTGCATTGGTGATGGCTTCCCGGGCGTTTTTGTAGAGCACGACCTGAATGCTCGGGTAGAGCGGATAGGGAATCCCTTGCACAGTATAGGCGGTTGCAATACCGGTATCACGGCCTACCTCCTCCAGCAGCCGGTCGAGCGCATACGCACCTTCAAGCTGCGGCGTATAGTTGATCCGCTTCAGCGCAGCCCGCATATCTTCCATACTGGCCGAGAGCTGGTCCCGGACCTGATGCATCATGCCAAGGCCAGTTTCGGGAGCAGCCGGCAGCGTATGGATGGCGGCTTCGGTCATCATTTTGACCCGGATTAGCCGGTGTCCGATATCATCATGCAGCTGGCGTGCGATCCGCACCCGTTCCTCCGCTTGCGCGGCAACCTCTACCTGCGAGGTGAACTGGAGCAGACGCGAGCGTGCTTCCTCAAGCTCGAAATGCTTCTTGCGCAACTCATCGTAAAGAAACAAGGTATCTGTGCGGCCGCGCCCTGTCCGGATCAGCTGTATATTCAGTGCGGCGGCCAGCAGGAAGGTGAGGTTCGTGAACGCCTGCACAGCCGGGGCAGCATCGCGGAAGGCAACATTGAGCAGCACCAGGTGAATACAGAAGAAGGCAATTGCCGTGTTCTTACGCTGCAGCCAGGAATAGGACAGTACCGCCGACAGGGCCGGAAAAATCATCAATGTGCTGTACTGGTAACACAGCCAGGCTGTGAAGATCAGCTCAATGCCCCCGGTGAGCAGAGGGAAGGGCTGCGGCAGTTTTGTGCCAAGCGTCGCGATCAGGAGCAGCAGGAGGAAATGAAGAGTGAACTGTTCATAGTCGGCGTACTCATAGACATAGATAGACAGTACTGCAGGAATGATAATGAGACCGTAACGCAGCATATTCAGTTCTCTGGTCAATTAGGGTCATCCTTTTTTGGAATATATGAATTTATATGTCTTACGCGATAACTTATCCTTCTATCCCTTCTCAGGTATCTCCATCTTAGCATAAGAGCGCCATCGTTCAGGAGATGACTTTGGTCACCTCTGGAGGATGACCTTCTGTACCTTCGGCGGCGCCTTCGTTGCGCTACAATGAGAATACGAGAACTAAGGGAACAGGAGCGATGGCAAATGGCACTTGCGGTATTAACCGATGTGGTGAAAAGGTATGACAGCAAACTGATCGTGGACCATGTGAATTTCAGTCTGCAGGAAGGTGAAATATTCGGTCTGCTCGGCCCTAATGGTGCCGGGAAAAGCACAACAATCAGCATGATCTGCGGTCTGCTTAAGGCGGACAGCGGCGAGATTATGATCGATGGCCTGTCCGTAAGGGAGAAGCCGCTGGAGGTTAAGAAGCGTATAGGGCTTGTCCCTCAAGAGCTGGCTTTATACGAGAATATGTCGGCGGCAGAGAATGTAAGCTTCTTCGGGAAGCTGTATGGCCTGCGCGGGAAGCTGCTGAAGGAACGGATCCAGGAAGCGCTCGAATTCACAGGTCTTAGCGACCGGGCCAGGGATAAGCCGTCCACCTTCTCGGGAGGGATGAAACGGCGCCTCAATATCGCCTGTGCCATCATGCACCGGCCGCGGCTGATCATTATGGATGAGCCGACCGTCGGCATTGATCCGCAGTCCCGCAATCACATTCTGGAATCGGTCAAAACACTGAATAAGCTGGGCTCAACGATTATCTATACCAGCCACTATATGGAGGAGGTAGCGGCGGTCTGTGACCGGGTGGCAATTATGGATAAAGGTCATATTATTGCCTGCGGCACGGAAAGCGAGCTACGGGAACGGGTAGCCCATGAGGAGAAAATCGTAGTTAAGGCGGCGAATATCACTCAAGCTCTAATTAACGAGCTTCGTCAGCATCCACGGATTAGCCGGGTGGAGGTTGTGCAGGATGCTGTGGAGATGTATCTGCCTTCTTCACAAAATGAGCTGCAGGACATTCTGTTTATTTTCGCCAAGCATGAAGGGGTAATTGCCTCCCTTAACATTGAAGAGCCGGATCTGGAGACGTTGTTCCTCAGTCTGACCGGACGGACATTACGGGATTAGAGGGGGGACAGCGAGATGAATACCTGGACCATTATGAACTATGAACTGCGCAGATTGTTCCGCTCACGTTCGATGCTGCTTAATATGTTTCTGCTCCCGCTGGTGCTGATCTTTCTGCTGGGGGCTTCGCTCTCCGGGGTGGTGGGTGTGAAAGAAGCCGATGAGATCGACCCAGTACGGGTAGCTGTTGTGAATGCCGCAGGCGGAGAAGCAGGGACCTCTGCTATGATAACTGCTTTTCTGGAGGCACCGGAAGTGAAGGATCTCATCATCGCCCACAAGCCAGAGAGCCGGGAGGCGGCAGAA
The DNA here is from genome assembly GCF_000758565.1 of Paenibacillus sp. FSL P4-0081. NCBI lineage: Bacteria > Bacillati > Bacillota > Bacilli > Caryophanales > Paenibacillaceae > Paenibacillus > Paenibacillus sp. FSL P4-0081. The sequence goes on along the minus strand of NZ_CP009280.1, from coordinate 7,794,348 downwards.
AGCGGGCTTCGTACAGGCAAATACGCCTATGCGGTCATTGTCCCTTCCGGCTTCGATGAAGAGGTACAGCGCGGAGAACACGCCCGGCTGGAGTTTATTCTCGGCAAGGATCATACCGATAATCTGGTGGCGGGAACGGCTTTTGACAATTTTCTTAGTACGATCAATTACAAGCAATCGGCAGCGGTAGCGCTTGGGCCGGAAGCACTTGCAGTTCCTCCGGTAACGGCAGAGACAGGGGCAGTGGTGATGGGTGATCTGAATAATGGGGGTAAAACCTATACAGCCTCCCAGTTCTACGCGGCTTCCATGCTGATGATGTTTCTTCTGTACAGCGGGCTGACGGTAACGGGCTCTCTCTTCAGTGATAAAGAGAACCATACGCTTTTTCGGATCAATTCGATGCCGGTCAAGGGCTCCCAGCTGTTTATCGGCAAAATGCTGGGGGTAGGCCTTGTCAGCATCCTTCAGTGTCTGGCGATCATTGTGCTGTCAGACTGGCTGTTCGGTGTCTACTGGGGCAACCGGCCGGGACTTCTGTTGTTGTTCTGCCTGTTGATGATCATCGCGTCCATGACGTTCTCCATTGTCATCTGCCTGTTCAGCAAAACTTCGGCCAGCGCAACGAATGTTATTAATGTTCTCGCCGTAGTGATGACCTTCGTCAGCGGTGGGATGGCTCCGCTCCCTGATTCCTGGGTGAACAGCATCGGTGCATTCACAGTCAACCATTGGGCACAGCAGGCGATTATCCGCATGATGCTCCATTCCGGTCTGAAGCAGATTCTGCCGAACTTATGGGTGATGTGTCTGATTTGTGCAGTTCTGCTGTGTGTAATGACTGTCTCATACCGGAAGGTGGGCTACCATGAATAAAATAATAACCATTGCCTGGAATATGATCCGCCGAAGCCTGGGCTCTGTCAAAGGGGTGCTGATATTTATTCTGCTGCCCAGTGTTGTGGTTGCAGGAATCATTTCGCTCACTGGGGGCGTTGGCGATGGTCCGGCGACCATATTGTACGCCAATATGGATAAGGGTGCTGCCGGAAAGCATCTGCTCTCCGAACTGGAGCAGACCGGCGATTACAAGTTTGAGCAGCGCAGGGATGAGGCGGCATTGAAGGAAGCGGCGATCGGGCAGGAGGGGGCGGCAGGGATATGGATTCCAGAGGGGTATTCAGCCGCCCTGATTGCCGGGCAGGAGCCGAAGATTAGCATCTATGAGCTTCGCGCGAGCGAGAGTTCCATTATCGTCAAGATGAAGGTCAATGCGATTGCCGGAAACATGGCTGAAGCTGCGCATGCCGTTGCTGCACTCAGCGGCGGCACGGCAGCAGATCAGCAGGCGCAGTTCGCTGCTGTGCTGAAGCAGGCGGAGCAGCATCATGTGGGAAGCATTCGTACGGATTATGATTTATACCCCCGGGAGACGCTGGGTGTGATTACCGGTCTGACGCTCATGTTCCTGATGACACTGGTGACAAGCTCCGTGTCCCTGATCAACGATGACCGCCGGGGGCGCACGATGATGCGGATGTTCAGCGCCCCGGTCCGCTCTTACGAAATTGCCCTCGGCAATTTCCTAGGCAGCTTTCTCGTAGGGATTATTCAGATCATCGTGGTGCTCTCGCTTGGGAGATGGGTGCTACGCTACGATTATGAGATGCCGATGTTTCTCTACTTCCTGGTTCTGGCCGCATTCATGCTGGTATCCATGGGCATCGCCAGCACCGTAGCGGGACTGATCCGTAATCCGCGCAATGCCGGCATGCTCAATTCGTTGATCCTTATACCCACCTGTATGCTGGGCGGCTGCTTCTGGCCGATCTCGATCATGCCGGATTATATGCAGAAGCTAGCTAATTTCACACCGCAGAAATGGGCCATCCAGGCGGTAGATATCGCCGCAACGGGCGGAGGCTGGAACGAGCTGTGGCTGCCTTTTGCCATTCTGGGCCTGATGGCGGCAGTCCTGCTGACGATTGGCTCCACCATACTGCGTCCGAATGAAGCGGGAATCAGTGGCTGAGCTTTAACATGCGTCGTGGTTTATAGCCATGTGTTTTTAGGAGGAGCCCGTCACCAAGGGTTCCTCTTTGTCTTTTTTAGGGATCCAATACAGAGTAAAGGGAGTAGAATGCATCATGGAATTCATCTTATATTTGCTGCTGATTCTGTTATTCACCAAACTGGCGGGGGAACTGTCCGTGCAGCTGGGGTAGCCTGGTGTTCTTCGCCGCCGCTGTCCTTGCAGGCTGGCTGGTTGTACCCCGGGTGATGCGCTGGCTTGCTCCGCTGCGGGTGACCGAAGCGACGATCACGGCAGCGCTGGTGATTCTGTTCGGATATGCTTATTTCGCTGAAATGATGGGGATGGCAGGCATTATCGGCGCGTTTGCCGCCGGGATTGCCAGTGCACAAACCTCCTTCAAGCATGTGGTGGAGTCCAAAGTAGAGCCGATTGCGTACTCGCTGTATGTGCCGGTCTTTTTTGTCAGCTCGGTCTCAGTGTCAGCTTTGAGGGCCTCGGCAGCCAAATCGGATTCATGGTGGTGTTGTCGCTGGTCGCCATTCTGGCCAAGCTGCTTGGCGGCGGAATAGGCGCACGCCTTACCGGCTTCAATACCCGCTCGTCACTGGTGATTGGTACAGGAATGATCTCCAGAGGCGAGGTCGCCCTGATCATTGCGGCCACGGGACTTGAGAGCGGGCTGCTGCGGAAGCAATATTTCACCGGTGTTATCATTGCCGTAATTATCACCACATTGGTGACACCGCCGCTGCTTAAGGTGGTGTTCCGGGAAGAAGAGATACAGGGGGTATGAATCCGGGTTAAGAGCAGCAGAGCAACTTGTCCATATTCTTTTTAAATAGATCTCTCGTTTCCAGGCTGTCCTCAACAGAACGGCCTTTGAATGATCAACTAAGCAAATCCCGCCAGTGAAATTAAACTGGTGGGATATTTTAATGCTTCAGGACTAAAAGCATAACATTATGCTCTATTAGATGATGATATCCATCAGTTCCCAGGCTGCTTCTACCGTGGGCAGCTCAATCGATCGCTTGGTGCCAAAATCCAACCGATAGCCATCCTCCATTTCATACTGCAAAATAAAGTAGCCCTATGCTCCTCGATCTCCGTATAGGGATCCGGAGTAGCCAAGGTAAAGTAACTGACCGCAGCATCAGAATAGACTCGGCCACAGTCAGAGGTTGAATACCCTACTTTTTTTCTGGCTCTGGAACCTTTTCTTTATTTCTAATGGATTCTATAGCTTGTGTTAGCCCTTTTAAAGAGGCGTCCAAATTATCTGATTTTTCGCCAACAGTTTGTAATACATAGCGAATCAGAATAAAGCAAAGCGTCACGGGAAAACCGACATTAGTTACTAGCGATATTAAATCTGCAACTTGCATCAGTGCTACTCCTTTCTCTTTTCTCTTTACCAATAGGGAAAAGAATTGCCACGTTCTACAACTTAGATGTAAAATATAATTAATAGAAACATATGTTCTTATTTAAGTTGTTAAATTAATCCCAAATTTCCCTATATATAGACACATTCAGTGAGGTGATATCTCGAATGGGAAAAGACACATCAATTTACGAGCGCTACAAAACCGAAATTTACCGAATAGGTTGGAGATTACAGTACAGAGCCAAAAAGATCAGAAGCCGAGAATGTTCTATTGACGACCATAATCCTAGCACACCTGACTTTACAGTAGTATCTGATGAAAAATTAATAGTTCAGCAGTTGTTTGCCACTTTAACCCCGCAAGAAAGATCACTACTGATAAAAATATATTTTCAGAACCTATCTGAGGCTGAAATTGCAAAACAATATCATATCAGTCAACAGGCGGTGAACAAATGGAAAAGAAAGATGATACAGAAATTATCTCAGACGATGAGATGATGAATTTTATTGCACGCTGCCAAGAAAAGAGACAAGGAAGCCACTTTAAAACCGATAGATCTATATAAGGAAGATATACAAAGAATAAGTCGATATATTTATTTACCGAATGAAGATGTAGTCTCTATGATTATCGTTGAGTTACTAGAAATTTTATATAAATAAGCATTTTTCATAATTCATATTTTGATTCAAAGTCATAGTTCCGGCCACAGTGGAAATTAATTGTAAACCACTCATAAGCTACGTATTAACCTTAAGAGGACCACTTCAAATGAAGCGGTCCTTTATTTCAGAAGAAGTCGAAAGAAAATAAGGTTGTAGACTGCCACAATAGGTTCGATCGTTGTGGAGAATTTATCTGTATGCAAATAGTGATGGGTAATTTCCTTAGTGTGAAGGTGGTGTATATAAGATTGGTGGCACTGCGTGGAAACCTATCTTAAATGCTTTCTTATTAAGGATATAAAATCCTTATTATGCAAAATCAACACCATTGATTTTCATGTCGGTATATTTTTTATTTTTTGGAATAAAGTGATATGATGGTTTTAGTATATATTTGCAGAGGAGGATAACATTGTGAAATGAGTGGGTTTAGGCTGTAAATTCATCTAAGTCTTGGCATACAAAGCAACGATCCTGCAAGGAGCATGTAGCAGTTGTCAACCTCTTAAGAGGCAGAACGAGAAATCTCAGGACTGTACTGTCGTGACAATATAGGGCAATCCGTCAGGTGTCGATATCCAAAGTGCGATCACAGGGAATATTTCAAGGTTCGGTTTTTCCTCCACCGGATTGACAGAAAACAAGGGAGGTCTAATATTTTTATGCGTAGTCGAAAGGTTCATTTAACATTAAGAATTATATTTGCTGCCATTCTTATTTTCCTCTTATTCCAAAGTTATGGTAACACTCTTCGAATTTTGTTAAGTTCCGAAACAACCTTAGGAAATGTGGTTACCGTTCTACCTAAAAAGGATATAACAACAATTGCTTTTCTTGCTAAAAATGACATAAAAAACGAAATCAAACTTACAGACGATGATATTCTTAGCGATATGATTAATCGACTTTCAAACTTGGAAGTCAAGGAAAAGATAAAAAGTGATCATAATTCAACAGATCAGTTTGACTCGATATGGTTAGATGTTCAGGGAACCCTAAAAATTATTCTGAATGTCTCAGAAGATAGGAATGAACTGCTTGTAATTGATCTTAACGATGAGAAAAAAATCAACCGTTGGTATTCTATCATTAACAAAGAGGATATTAATAATTTAGTAAGCACCATAATGGAAAAGAAAATAAATTGATAATTAAAAAAACCCATGTCATTTTCATGCCTGGTCGGGATTACCCCCCTAACGTGAGACAAATCAAAACACCTTCAAGAGAATGAAACCATGTCGTAAGATATGGAGATAACCTTGAAGGTGTTTTTGCGTTGGCAAATGAGTTAGCTACAGTAGAAATTATGATGGAATCCATTGAGATGAAAGAAATTAACCGGAGTTACAGTGCGGGAGGTCATGGAGCAGTTAGGCATCCGAAATGTGACTTCACTAAAGGTATGGATGAAGTGGTATCGAAAAGGTAAAATTCACCCCTGTAGCTGTAGGTAAGCAGTATAGTTAGGTCCGTAACACTCTTCAGAGTACGGAAAAATTGTGGCTTACAGTATAGCAGATAAGCAAGACACTTCCTTGGTTTTGGATACGTTAAACCAACTTCCAAAGCAGGAAACGGTGTTACTCCATAGTAACCAGGGCAGTGTCTACACCTCCTTTGGGTACAAGAGGCCGTCAAAGGAAAAGGCATTACCATGAGCATATCCCACAAGGGAGCGCCTGCTGATAATGCTCCCATTGAATCGTTTCATTCCAACGCTAAAGTCTAAAAACATTCTATCTCGAAGGGTTAACCTGCAAAACGCCTGCAATCGTTAAACAGACCGTTCGAGACTACAGTATCTATTACAACTAAATTCGAATTCAAACGAAGCTAAAAGCCAGTCGCCGATTAAATTCCGACGACTGGCTGCTTAGACTTGTAAGGTGTTTCGATCCCAGTCTCATTTACAGGGGGCAGTCTCATAATACCAGACAAGGCTTTTATTAGTTAGCATTGATCCAACCCGAAGGTGTATGAAGACGAGTAATTGTCCCATAGCCCGAAACAAATCTCCAGTTATCGGCACTATTGTTATAAGTGTATTCTAAAAATGGAAGCTGAACTTCAATTTGATCATATTGTGCGCTACTGTTTATAGCAGTGTTTACTGTTGCAAGAAATGAGAGTCCTTTATTTGCCATGAATTCGGCAGATGCTTTTTCATCTGGGAACAATGAAGAAAATACGGCGACAATTCCAGATGCAAGACTTGGTATAGTTTTCTTAAATATCAGAAGAGACAAAACTGAAGTAACTGCAGACACAGCAGAAATGAAATTAGAACTATTTGGTACCTTGATACCATGCTGAATAATAGCATTTTGTTCAGTAAGCGCTTGGGACACTTGAGATTTGGTCATCACAACAACCTGCGTATACTCATTTGTATAAACGGACATTTAAATTCCTCCTGTTTTGTATTTAGCCTAGCAGGGCGTTCTCGGCTAAACACTTCATTTAGTTAAGGTAAGAAAAGTGCCCTTTACTTTCCTCCTCACCTATTAGGGAGATTTTGAATATCACTTAACAACCAAGGTAGAAACATTAAATAATTTATGTGTTGAAACTTCTGTACTTTCGTCGTCTTCTCTATACAGAAGAAGAGAAGATTTGATCGCATTCTACCGTTCCTTACGGCAAAAAACTCGTTATCTTCTATAAAATGAAAAAATGAGCGATTCAATAATGCAGCAAATGTTCGACGATTTTATTCAACAACTAGATCAGACAGGAATAGCCGATTGGACGATTGCAAATTACAAGGCAACTGCTTCCCTGGTTGCTAGGGACATTAGTAAAATGAGAGAAGAGTTACTTTTAAAACTTTTTTCAGCAAAAGGGATATTAGTAGAATCAGTTAAAGCCGCTGCCCACAGTTCCCTTGCTTTTTTATTGTGCTCCTTCGGTACGGGCGATGAGATTTCCTTAAGTCTGCTTATCGGCAAAAAACTGCTGTTCTTCGCCGTTGCCGTCCTCGCCGGCTGGCTGTACCCCGGGTTATGTGATGGAGTCCAAAGTAGAGCCGATTGCGTACTCGCTGTATGTGCCGGTCTTTTTTGTCAGCATCGGTCTCAGTGTCAGCTTTGAGGGCCTCGGCAGCCAGCTTGGATTCATGGTGGTGCTGTCACTGGTCGCTATTCTGGCTAAGCTGCTTGGCGGCGGAATCGGCGCACGCCTTACCGGCTTCAATACCCGCTCATCACTGGTCATTGGTACGGGAATGATCTCCAGAGGCGAGGTCGTCCTGATCATTGCAGCCACGGGGCTTGAGAGCGGGCTGCTGCTGCCGCAATATTTCACCGGCGTTATCATTGCTGTAAGTATTACCACACTGGTGACACCGCCGCTGCTAAAGAGTATGTTCCGGGAAGAAGTGGTACGGAATTCGCTTTAATTGCTATGCGGCGATACCAGGTTATTCTTTAACAGGCTGTCCTCTACAGGGCAGCTTTTTTGCGTTGTACCTCTAGAAGGAGCCGCCACCCGCCTTAAGACCGAGAACGAAACCCTCCGCCGGACCGTTTTGGCATCAGCCCAAAGCTTCTACACTTAAGCAAGAATCTGCAGCTCATACATAAGAGAACAGACATAAAGAGTCCAATACATTTGATGAAATGGAAGGGGTAAAAGAAATGACATGGCTTACGAAATGGTCGTTTGGCAATAAGGGGGCAGTCGGGCTTCTGGTGGTTATGGCGCTTGTGGTCGGTATCATGAGTTATACCTCGCTGCCGATGGAATTCATGCCGGAGGCAGATAATCCTCAGGTGACCGTTGCGGTTCTGGGTCCTGGCCAGGATGCGCATGCGATGGAGACGCAAGTGACGAAGCCGATTGAGGCTGCGACCTCACTGGTGAAAGGCAAGACGGAGCAGATGTCCACTTCCGCTGACGGCTATGCCAAGGTGGATATTTATTTTGACGGCAAAACCAATATGAAAGAAGCGGCGCAGGAGGTTGAGAAGGCAGTTCATGCCCTGCAATTCCCGCAAGGTGTGATGGACCCGTTCATCATTCAGCTGAATACCTCGATGATTCCTGTGTCGCAGGTCACTGTAGCGTTCGATGAAGGGCTCACCAAGGAGAATCTGGAGATTGCCGAGAACAAGATCCTTCCCGAGATGCAGAAAATTGATGGTGTAGCGAGCGTAGCCCTCTACGGCAAAACTTCTCCGCAGGTCCGGGTGAAGCTTGATCCGGCAGCCATGGCGGCGAAGGGAGTAAACACGGCGCAGGTCATGGGATTGCTTCAGGGCCGAAGCGTATCGGCATCTGTGGGTGAGCAGACGATTGGCGGCCAGACGGGCAATGTGAACGTGGTTTCATCCATTGAGAGCGTCGATACGCTTCAAAAGCTGCCGGTGGCAGCGGGAGTAACACTAGGAGATATTGCTGCTGTCGAGCCCAAGCTGGACCAAGAGAGTGTGAGCCGCTCGAACGGCAAGGATGTACTATTCCTCATTATCACCAAAGAAGCAAGTGCCAACGCGGTGGATGTGGGCGACAAGGTGCGCAGTACAGCAGAGGAGCTTAGCGCCAGCGTCAAAAATGCCGAGGTATCCATGATCTTCAGCACTTCGGATATGGTCGTGACCTCGGTAAACAGCATGCTGCGTGAGGTGCTGCTCGGTGCTTTATTCGCCACGATTGTGATCCTGATCTTCCTCCGCAATGTACGGGCAACGCTGATTACGGCTATCTCCATTCCGTTATCACTGGCGGTTACCTTGTACCTGCTGAAGGTGTCCGGGATCACGCTGAATATAGTTACGCTGGGCGGCGTTGCCGTTGCGGTTGGACGGCTGGTCGATGACAGTATCGTGGTGATCGAGAACATCTACCGGCGGATGCAAAAAGAACGCTTGTCCCGCGAAATGGTAGTCAGCGCAACTGGAGAGGTCGCCCGGGCGATTACTACCTCTACGATTGCCACGGTAGCAGTATTCCTGCCGATGGGGCTGCTGCGCGGCGGGCTGCAAGCCTTCCTGCTGCCGTTTGCCCTGACCGTCACTTACTCGCTGCTGACCTCGCTTATAGTTGCCTTAACGGTAGTACCGCTGCTCAGCTCCTTGCTGCTGAAGGGCTCCTCCTTGAAGGAGCATGAGCCTTCCCGCAAGTTCAGCCGCTTCCTGGAGTGGAATCTGCAGCGGAAGTGGATTACGTTATCACTCGGACTGCTGCTGCTTGTGGGGTCCATTGGCGCCTATGTCACGATGCCCAAAGGGGCGCTCGATGCTACAGATGCCAGCACGGTAACCGTTCAGCTGGTCTATCCGAATAATGTTCCGGTATCAGAGGTGCTGGAGAACGGCAAGCAGCTGGAAGCTGAACTGATGAAGCAGCCGCAGGCGGAGATCGTCATTATGCAATCTGGTAATAGCGCAGATTCGGCACAATGGGGCAGTGTGGTGTCGCTGACCCAAGTGGATTATACCGTCATGATGAAGGAAGATGCAGATGCGCAGGTATTCATGGACCATATCCGCAGCTTGCAGTCTTCCTATGACGGAGCAGCATTGACCGTGGGAGCAGCCAGCATGATGGGCTCCAGCTCAACCAATGAATACATTGATATTGTGGGCGATGATCTTCAAGCCATTAATGCGGTTGCCAAGGAAGTCGCTGCCAAAGTGAAAACGATCGAAGGCGTAGGGAAAGTAGCCAGCAACATGGAGGATACCAAGCCGGTGTTTGCGTTCAAAGTAGATCCGGCTGTGGCGAATGCCCAGGAAATCTCCATGCAGCTTAGTGCGATGCTGAATCCGGTTCCGCTGGGCCAGATCGAGCTGGATGGTTCCCCTGCCTCAGTAGTGCTGGAGCCAGTGGTTCAGCCTGCATCGCAGGAGGAACTGCAGAAGATTATGCTTATGACATCCGCCGGCCCGCAGCCGCTGTCACAGGTGGCAGAGCTTACGGTCACTGACCAGCCGGCAATGCTGTATCATAAAGACGGCAAGCCTTATGTACGGATTACCGCAGAGGCAGATCCGAAGAGGGTCTCGGAGATCGGTGCAGATATTAAAGCAGCGACTGACAGCATTACCTTGCCAGAGGGAGTAACCCTGTTCGCAGGTGGTGCCTCGGCCGATCAGGCCGGAGATTTCAGTGATCTGGGCATCACCGCATTGATCTCAATTGGTCTGGTATACCTGATCATGGTATTGACCTTCAAGACGCTGCGTGCGCCCCTGGCGATCATGTTCTCCCTGCCGCTCGCAGCAATCGGGGCCATCGTAGCCCTGCTGATCTCGGGTGTGACCCCTGACTTCACCGCATTGTTCGGCGCATTAATGCTCATCGGCATCGTGGTCACCAATGCGATCGTGCTGATCGACCGCATTAAGCATAATGAGGAGCATATGACGGTCCGCGAAGCCATTCTGGAGGCAGCCGGCACGCGGATGCGTCCGATTCTGATGACAGCCATTGCTACCGTCTGCGCCATGCTGCCGCTCCTGTTCGGGCAGTCCGAGCAGGGAAGCATCGTCTCGCAGAGTCTGGCCATTGTAGTTATCGGCGGCCTGACTGCGGCAACCCTGTTAACTCTGATCGTAGTTCCGGCAATCTATGAGCTGCTCTATTTCCGCAAATCGGCCAAAGAACGCAAGCAGCCTGCCGCAGCCGGAACTGTGGCGTCAACGGATCTGCCCAGCTGATTGGGGAAGTAGCTGCAAGAAGAAGGGAACGGGATGGAATAGCTGGAAGTAGAAGTTGATGAAAGTAGTAGTGGAAAGTAGTAGTTATTGGGACAGCAATGGCAGTTGGCAGCAGTAGTGAGAGCATAAATGAGAGCAGTGCGGAAATGTCCGCACTGCTCTTCGCCGTCTGCGGGACGGCGGTCATGGAGCCTTCTTCGTCAGCTTCTTCCAAACTAGGCCGCACTTGAGACCGCAGGCAAGCAAGTAACTGATCCTGCGCTGGTGGAACCAGACCAGAGAAGCCTTCATTTTGCATACCGGATTTGTTGCTGGCAGGGTTGAGAATCTCAAGTTCACACTCGTAGGCAAAAATGTTGTACGTATTACAACTTTGACTTAAGGATACACGGGTGTTTAGGAAGATTGTTGTATGAAATGCAAAAATTGTTCCGCTAAGGCGCCTGGATGAGTGGGATTGTTGTCTTTTGTACAACAATTTTGGATTACGGCCGTTTGTATGAGGGAATTGTTGTATTTTGGGCAGGATTTTCGAGAAATACGATAGTTGCAGCCGGATATTATGCTTGAGTTGCAGGTGGTTCCGTTACGAGACCTCCACTTAAGTTCTAACTAAGTTCAATCTAAGCTCAATCTAAGCGCTAACTGTGATTTAAACAACTAAACCGGGGCTATTATTGCGCATGAGGCGTATAGAGATAGTAGTTACTATTTTTTAATGCATAGAAGATAAGATTTAAATTTGTGAGAGGATATTCTCAATGGCTGTAGTGGAAATTCCGGCACTTGAAGAAGTAATCAGTCTGTTCCCCCTGGAGGGACAGGCCAGTTCAGCGCTGATTGATTCCGTTAATGATGAGGGGACCATCCGGGCGAGAGCAGCGACGGAGCTGGGCGAACTGCTGATGATCTCCAGCGGTCCGGAAGAGCGGGGGCACCTGAATGTCTCCACCATTGACGGTGTGGAAGGGGATCAGACCTATCAGGCGGATTACTCCATCGTGTATAGGGAGGATAATCAAAACTCCCTATTGAACTGGTTGCTAACACTTTCAGTTTTAAAAGGTAGGTTTCTTTTTTGCAGTATTCAGGTATTCCGGTCTTCGGGCATTTATGTGATTAAAGGTGTTAAACCGATTCCCGCTTAAACAGCGGAGCGGACGGAACGATTGTGGAGAAGCGTTAGCGGTCGCCTTTGTGTCCGGATTTTCACCGATAAGGTAAAATCAAAAAAATCTGGACACAACAGCGATTGGAACAACGTTCCGTTTGCGGAGCGTCCATCAATGAACTACCACTGATCCTACTCCAAAACTAGACTTTTTATAACTTAACGGACGTTCAATTCCCCGTACTCTCATACTTAGACAATCCATACCGGAAGATACCATAAGCCGCAGCCGCGCTTCCTATTGCCGCAACAGGGGCGAGCAGCCACCAGCCGGACCATCCGCTTTTGCCGAAAATATAGGTTGCCGGATAAAAGCTGATGAACGCATAGGGCAGCACAGTAGAAATAAAGATGCGGATCGCCTGCGGAAACAGGGTAATCGGATATTTGGCCAGATCGGACAGGTTATGCACCATCAGCGGAAAGGCATTGCCCGCATTGCGGATCCAGAAGGCGGCGGAATTCCCCGCGAGGTTGATCGATACCCGGATGATAACCGCAGTAATAAACAGCAGGATCAGGATGGCGGCTTTGCCCAGCGTCCAGTGAACCGGGCTATGCACGAGCGACTGCCAGACGATCACTCCGCCAATCAGCAGATTACCGAGTCCGTTGATGCCGATCCCGGTGCAGAACACTTGAAGTACAACGGGCACCGGCCGCAGCAAATAACGGTCCAGCTCGCCCATGTTGACCAGCCGCCCGAGGCGCCAGGTGCCTTCGAAGAACAAAGAGCCGATGCCCTCCGTCAGAAAGATCATGGCGTACATAAACGTAACTTCCCAGAACTTCCAGCCGTTAATATCCGGAATCCGGTCATAGATCACCCAGAGGAAGACAAACCCCAGAATCTGTGTCAAGGCGGCAGAGCACATCAAAATATAGAAGTCCTTATTATATTCCAAAATCGCTTTAAGCTGCTGCACATACAGCCGTTTGTAGAGGTAGAGCATTTGGGACATTTTCATTCTGCGGCCTCCTCCTGCCTTAGCCTCCATGGATGGTCACCTGGCGTACCGCCCAGTTCCACATTGCCTTGCCGGCAATCCAGAGTGCTGCCCCCCAGAAAAGTTGAATACCGATCAGCCGCAGACTCTCCCCGGTATCTGCCTGCTGCAGAAAAATCATCGACGGCGTGTGGATGATGGCCTGGAAGGGCAGCAGGAGCGCCAGCTTTTCCAGCCAGTCCGGGAAGAAGGCCAGGGGCACCAAAGCTCCGGACAGGAGATTGGTCAGAGCAATCCGTGTCCAGACGATGCCCATCGATCCGGTGGACCAGAAGCATAAAAGTGCCGCCAGATAGACAACGCCGAATTTCACCACGATTGCACCGAGCAGACTGACTGCGAACAAGATATAGACAGAGAGCGAACCCGGAAAGGTGACTCCGGTCAGGAAGGTGGCGAACAGGATCAGCAGGACCGTACTCATGCCGCCTTCAAGCAGGCTCGAGCCCAAGGTTTCCGCGAATCTTGCGGTCTGGAAATCGATCGGCTTAAGCAGGTCTACGGCGACGCTGCCGTCAAGGATTTTGCCGGAAATGGCCGATTCCGAATACCAGGACAACACAGAGTTAGCCAGGAAGGTAACCAGCAGATAGGTTTTCATCTGGTCCCAGGTATAGCCGCCTACCACCTCCCGCCCGCTGTAAATGCCCTGCCACAGAAAGTAAATGGCCAGCAGATTGATAGAGTTCGCCAGAAAGGTAATGATGTAAGAAATCCGGTAGGCCAAAACCCGTTGCAGGGAGCGGTTCGCGATACTTCTGTACATTTTAAACTGGGCAGCAGTCATCATCGTGTGTAAACCTCCTTATTCCCCGGTTCCGGTCAGATCCAGCTTGCCGTCATAGACGGCCTTGATGACCTGCTCAATATTAGTATCTTCCATTCGGAAGTCGACAACTTCGCCATATCTCATCACCCGGCCCACCACTTCACTGGCGGTATATTCGTACCGGTCAAAAGAGACCGAAAATTCCTGCGCGCTCTGCTGCGCAAGCTTCATTCCCGGTGTCTGCGCAAGCTGCGCGTACAACTCCGGCATCGGCGATCCGACCTGAAAGAAGATGACACGGTTTTTGGCAAAACGGGCCTTCACCTCGCTCAGGCTGCCGTCATAAATAATCGCCCCATGGTCGATGATAATCAGCCGTTTGCACAGATCCTCAATATCCCCCAGATCATGGGTGGTCAGCATCACCGTAGTGTTCTGCTCCTGGTTGATCTGTTTGATGAACTCGCGGATTTTCTGCTTCACGGATACGTCGAGGCCAATGGTCGGCTCATCCAGATACAGAATCGGCGGGTTATGCAGCAGGGCTGCGGCCAGATCGGCGCGCATCCGCTGACCCAGGGAGAGCTTCCGGGCAGAGAGATGGATGAACTCGCTCATTCCCAGCATTTCAGTGAACAGCTCCATATTCGTCTTGTAGACGGCGCCAGGAATCTGATAAATATCCTTCAGCAGCGAGAAAGACTCCACAATCGGGATATCCCACCACAGCTGGGTACGCTGGCCGAACACGGCACCAATCTGGGCGGCATTGTCCATTCTTTTTTTGTACGGATTGATACCGTTTACAGAAACAGTGCCGGCTGAGGGCATGAGGATTCCTGTCAGCATCTTGATGGTGGTCGATTTGCCTGCACCGTTCGGGCCCACGTAGGCCACCGTCTCGCCTGCCTCTACACTCAAATCCAGCGGCTTAACCGCCACCTTCTCAATATGCCGGGGGAGGAAGAGGTGCTTAACCGCTCCCCCCAGGCCCGGCTCCTTCACTGCCTGCATAAATGACTTGCTCAGCCCTCTGGCTTCAATAATACTCAAGGCTAACCCTCCTGAAAGTTACTTTGAAAGCGCGTTCGCTTTATCGCAGCATATAAATTTCTGAATCCTAATCTATGTAAAAGACGTATGAATAAATATATCACTGCGGCAATGTCGAAAACTATCATAATCCATCGAATGAATATATTTATTTAGATTATTATGGCGAATGATGCTGCAAAAAAGCGGCTACCCTGGTTAACTAGACTAACCGGGATTTGCCGCTTCGTTCGAGAATGGCTTTGAGGAGTAACCCTATTAATAGTGGCAGCAACAGCTGAACTTCCAGTCTCCAGTCTACAGCGTACAGGTCTACAAGGTTGATCTGCTTCAATAGAACATAGACCACGTTGTACATCAGGAAGGAGCAGCTGACCGTGAGCAGCGGGATTAGGGCCAGATTGCTTTTGGAGCGGAGCAGCCTGTAACCCAGGAAGATCATTAGTGTATGGCTTATCATGATCGCCAGTGCATAATTACTGCCGAAGCGCATGAATGATACCATAGCGGTTGCCAGATTCAGGAGTGCCGAGATATAGCCGATGCGAAGCATGTAGAACCTCCTTGCTCAAACGGTACGGTCCTTATCCTTATTTCAAGACAACATAGCCGTTTTCACTTGTGATTTTTGACTGCAGATTTTTCTATTTTACAGCGCTTGCAGGTTCATTTACAGGTCCAATGCTGAATGTTTTTTATTCCGTGATTGTATGTTATAATACTTTCTTTTAAAATCGGTTATATAGGAAATGGTAAAAATGGAGGAGGATCGTCGTGAGAATCTTTGATCAATCGAGAGCATGGAGCGTGCCCGGAGATTTGGAAGCACAGCAGCTTGAAGCTTTCCGGCCGCTTGACGCAGAGCAAATCGAATTACATAGCGGGCAGTCCGGGGTTTCTTTTCCAGAAGAATCGAAGGAGCATATCTATCACAGAGCCATGATATCTTCCATCCGCAGTGAAATGAATAAATTAAGCCAGCTGCTCTCTATTCCTTATGTTGTATTCCTGACGGACAAGGCGGGTACCATTCTGGAGCTGGTCTGTTCTTCTCCGGTTACCCGGGATGAGATGGAACAGGCGGAGCTGCGTCCGGGGGTTAGCTTATGCAGGCAGCGCTCGGGCATGAATGCCGTATCCTTGGCCATGGAGATGAATTGCATCGGGGTAGTGAGGGGGGTGGAACATTCCGACCAGGCCTTCCAGAACTGGAACTGTGTGTGTGCTCCGCTGCAGAATGAGGATACCGTCTTCGGATATGTGGACATTTCTTTTAATAGAGGAGAACCGATTGAATTCGCGATTCCGTTCGTGCAGCAGATTGCCGAGAATATTATGGAGAAGTGGATGGAGAAGAACCCGGAGATGCAGCAATACCGCCTGGAAGCCACTTTACAGGAATATAAGCTGACAGCGCGGGAGCAGGATGTAGCACGGCTATGGTTACTTGAGAAAAGCGCGCTGCACATCGGGAGTGATCTGGGCATCAGTGAAGGCACGGTTCGGAATATGCTGAAGAGTATTTACAGTAAAATGCGGGTGAATGACCGCTTCCAGTTCGTCAAACGGCTTACGCCATAGAAGGCGCGCAAAGCCTATATATACATAAGAATAGCCGGGCAGTGATACTAGCGTATCGCTTGCCCGGCTATTTATTTGCGGTGAAGTTAATTCGCCTGCGTGTTGCCGCAAGTCGCGTTTAGCCGCAGGAGCAGTTCAGGACCGGCTTCCGCGCGGCCTGGGTCTCATCCAGACGGCTGATCTCCGTGGTATGCGGAGCATTAATAACGACCTCAGGTGTCTCCTGCGCTTCCTTAACGATCTGAATCATCGTCTCAATGAAGCCGTCCAGCGTTTCCTTGCTTTCGGTTTCAGTCGGCTCGATCATCATACATTCCTCTACGGTCAGCGGGAAGTACACAGTCGGCGGATGGTAGCCGAAGTCCAGCAGCCGTTTGGCAACATCCAGGGTACGTACGCCGTACTGCTTGAGGTTTCTGCCGGACATGACGAATTCATGCTTGCAGACACCCGGGAATGGAATTTCGAAATAAGGTGCCAGACGGTGCATCATGTAATTGGCATTCAGCACAGCGTTCTCGGACACCTCGCGCAGTCCGTCCGGGCCGTAGGTGCGGATATAGGCGTAAGCGCGGACCAGAATACCGAAGTTGCCATAAAAGGCTTTGACGCGGCCAATAGATTGCGGCCCGCCGGAGTCAAGCGAGAAGCTGCCGTCTTCGTTCTGCGCAACCGACGGCTGGGGCAGGAACGGAATCAGCTTCGCCTTCACGCCGACCGGTCCGGCTCCCGGACCGCCGCCGCCGTGCGGCGTACTCATCGTCTTGTGCAGGTTGAGATGGACCACATCGAAGCCCATATCGCCCGGGCGGGTGATGCCCATGATGGCGTTGGAATTCGCTCCGTCATAATAGAGCAATCCGCCGGCTTCATGGACAATCGCGGCGATCTCGACGATCTGCGTCTCGAACAGTCCGAGAGTACTCGGGTTCGTGAGCATCAGCGCGGCGGTGTCGCTGCCGACCGCGGCCTTCAGCGCTTCGAGGTCGACCATTCCCTTATCATTGGAAGGGATGGTGACGGTGTCGAGTCCGGCGGCTGCGGCGCTGGCCGGGTTGGTACCGTGCGAGGAATCCGGCACGATGACCTTGGAGCGGACCTCGCCGCGGCTCTCATGGTAGGCGCGGATCATCATCAGGCCGGTCCATTCGCCATGGGCACCGGCGGCAGGCTGCAGGGAGACGGCATCCATGCCGGTCAGTCCGGCGAGATCCTTTTGCAGCGTATACATCAGCTCAAGTGCACCCTGGATACTCTCTTCCGGCTGGTACGGATGGATCTTGGCAAGGCCGGGGAAGCGGGCCACATCCTCATTGATCTTCGGATTATATTTCATCGTACAGGAGCCGAGCGGATAGAAGCCGTTATCGACCCCGAAGTTACGCCGGGACAGGGCAGTATAGTGGCGGATAACATCCACTTCGGAGACTTCCGGCAGCACTACCGGCTCGCTGCGGAGCAAGCCCTCAGGAATCAGTGAGCTGATGCTCTCTTCCTGCGGCACATCACATAGCGGCAATGAGTACGCCGAGCGGCCGGGACGGCTTAATTCAAAAATCAGGGTTTGTTCCGGTTTCATATACAGCCCTCCAGTGCAGTGGCGAATTCGTCAATTTCGGTTTTGCTTCTTTTTTCGGTCACGGCAACAAGCATATGTCCGGCCAGCTCGGGATACTCGCGGCCCAGATCGTAGCCGCCCAGATAACCTGCCTTCAGCAGCCTGGAGTTCACTTCAGTGACGCTGCTGCCTTCCGGGAGCTTCAGGACAAATTCATTGAAGAACGGGGCGGTGAAGACGTGCTCCGCTCCGGTAATTTCAGCCAGCCTTCCGGCGGCGTAATGGCTCTTGCGGATATTAAGCTCACCAACCTCACGCATGCCCTCCTTGCCCATCACGGACAAGTAGACGGATGCGCATAACGCCAGCAGCGCCTGGTTGGAGCAGATATTCGACGTCGCTTTCTCGCGGCGGATATGCTGCTCACGCGCCTGCAGGGTCAAGACGAAGCCGCGCTTGCCGTTACGGTCAACGGTCTGGCCGACGATCCGGCCCGGCATGCGGCGCATCAGCGGTTCGGCAACCGCGAAGAATCCGCAGGTTGGTCCTCCGAGCGATGCAGCGATACCCAGCGGCTGTGCATCGCCGACTACGATGTCGGCGCCCAGCTTGCCGGGCGTTTCCAGCACGCCGAGTGCAATGGGATTCGCGCTGACCACGAGCAATCCCTTGACGGCGTGGATCAACGGCTCAATCTGGCGCAGATCCTCGATGCCGCCGAAGAAGTTGGGCGACTGGACCAGAACGGCGGCAGTATCGGCATCAATGGCCTCAGCCAGCTTGGCAAGATCGGTAACCCCGTCCTTATAATCGATTTCCACGATTTGCAGGCCCCAGGCATTGGCCGAAGTACGCAGCACCTGGCGGGCTTCCGGATGAACCGTACGGGAGACAATCAGCTTTTTGCGTTTCGTGGCGCCTGTGGCCAGCACGGCTGCTTCGGAGAAGGCCGTTGCGCCGTCATACATACTGGCATTGGCGACCTTCATACCGGTCAGCTCACAGATATAGGACTGGAATTCGAAGATTGCCTGAAGCTCGCCCTGGCTGATTTCCGGCTGATAAGGGGTATAGGCAGTATAGAATTCCGAACGGGAAATAATATGGTTAATGACAACAGGAATGTGGTGGTCATAGAGGCCGGCGCCAAGGAAGCTGGCATGGGTATCAAAGTCGGCATTCTTGTCAGCCAGACCCTTCATATGGCGCAGCAGCGCATATTCGTCCAGCGGGCCGGACATCGGCATCGTTCCCTGGTAGCGGACAGATTGAGGGATATCAGCGAATAGCTCATCGATGGACTGAATCCCGACAGTCTCCATCATTTCTGCGCGGTCTTGCTCCGTCATAGGCAGATAGCGGTGCTTCATTACGGCTTCACTCCTTGGCTCTTTTTGTAGAACGGGGCTTTGATCACGGCAGCCTTCAGTTGCTTGCCGCGGATCTCCACATACACCTCTGTGCCGATCTCAGTATAGGCAGCATCCAGCAGGGCAAGTCCGAGATTCCGCTTCAGCGTTGGGGATTGGGTACCGGTTGTGACTTCACCGATCTTCACACCGTCGGCATATACAGGATAATGGGAGCGGGGAATCCCGCGGTCGATCATTTCAAGCCCCACAAGGCGGCGCGGGAGACCGGCTTCCTTCTGCTTCAGCAAGGCATCACGGCCGATGAAATCCGCTTTGTCCAGCTTCACGAAGAACTGGACACCCGCTTCGAGCGGCGTAATATCCGCCGAGAGCTCCTGGCCGTACAGCGGCAGCTTGGCTTCGAAGCGGAGCGTGTCGCGTGCGCCCAGTCCGGCAGGGGTCAGGCCATGCGGCGCGCCTGCGGCCAGCAGACCATTCCAGAGTGCAGCCGCTGTGTGGACCGGGGCGTACAGCTCAAAGCCGTCCTCCCCGGTATAGCCGGTGCGGGAGAGCAGTACAGATACGCCGCAGACCTCGGCGTGTTCGATGAAGTGGAAGGGCTTCAGCTCTGCGAGCGGGGCAGAGGTAACTTCGGCCAGAATCGTCTCAGCCAGCGGACCCTGCAGAGCGAGCAGCAGCGTCTCATCAGAGACGTTCTTCAGGCTGACACCGCTGAATTCAGCGGTGAGATGTTCCTGCAGCCACTGGAAGTCCTTGTCGATATTGGAGGCGTTCACGACGAGCATATAGCGCTCATGGCCCAGGCGGTAGACGAGCAGATCATCTACTACGCCGCCGCTCGGATAGAGCATCAGGGTATACTGCGCCGCGCCGTCTGCAAGGCGGCTGACGTCATTTGTGGTCAACTGCTGCAGGAAGGCTTCAGCGCCGCTGCCGTCAACCATGAATTCACCCATATGCGATACATCGAACAGTCCGGCCTGCTGGCGGACCGCTTCATGTTCCTTAACGATGCCAGTAAACTGCACCGGCAGCTCCCAGCCGCCGAAATCAATGCATCTGGACTCCGCATAAGCGGCATAGAGATCATAAAAAGGCGTTCTTCTCAAAGACTCCATCGTGTCACCCCTTAGTCTGTTTACATGCAAAAAAGGACAGGCGAAAGTCCATCAATGCACATCAAACATGCATCAATAGACGTTCGCTCTGTCCTTTGTACCTGAGAGTTACCCTGCTATTATGCCCGCAGGTTTCCCCGTTGGTGATCCGTTTCCTGTTGTCCAGGCTGTGGATGCTCTCCAGAGATGCGTCCGGCAAAGGTCCTTTTGCCTGAGAGATTCACCCATCCCGGGCTTACTCCTTCGGCGCTGCCCCTGAGGGTCAGTCTCTCCCTATGCCATCATTCGCAAACCATATGTTTTTCTACTGACTCCATTAAACCGGGTTTACAAGCACGCTGTCAATCAAAAAACGTCAAAAAGATGACAAATTTAATTTTCCTGTCAGTTATATTGACATTAGGCAAGGTCATAACTTAGGCTATAACTAAATTTAGAACTCCAAATGTGGAAAAGAGGCGGCTTGGAAATGAGTGAAGTGTTGGACAACCTGCTATACAGCGAAGAGCATGAATGGGCACAGCAGGGTGAAGGACGCGTAGTACGTGTGGGAATTACGGATCATGCGCAGCATTTATTGGGCGACATCGTGTTTGTTGAGTTTCCGGAAGTCGGCGCAGCCATTTCCGCGGGCGACAGCGTAGGCAGTATCGAGTCTGTTAAGACGGTGTCGGAGCTGTACTCGCCGGTATCCGGCAAGGTAACCAAGATCAACGACGCACTCGAATCCAGTCCGGAGCTGATCAATGATCAGCCATACGGCGGCGGTTGGATTTTTGAGCTGGAGCTTGACGGTGAGTTTGCCGAGGCAGGTTCCGGCCTACTGGATGCGGCTGCTTATAAGGAATTGGTTGGGGAATAGTTTCAACCGTTTATGTACCCGGATTATTAGAATAGATGACTGAACTGGATTTACGGACAGATGAACACGGCAGGCTTCTCTTATTACATTAGATGTCACTAATGTGAGAGGTCTGTCTTTTTGCGTTTCTGTATCACTCCGGAAAGCTGAGCAGCCCCGGATAAATGCGGGGAGCCAAGTGCCAAAGGGCGGGGAGCAGAGCCAGACCCGCAACGGCAAAGATAAGGCACAGCAATAGGAACCGGTATCTTTTTCTGGGACGGGTATTGGGTTTGAGCACGAAGTAATACACACCGGCCGAATAAAACGGGAAAAGCACCACGGCAGACATGCCCATACAGACCAGAAAGGTGGATTCCCCGGCGGAGGAAGGGATCATGGCTTCCGGGTTATAGACCGGATTGATCTGCAGAAAGAGGATCACAAATGTCAGATAAGCGAAGAGTAAAAGAAGAGGGAAACAGCGGATGCGTCCATCCTCGGACAAACCGTACAGCATCCACCAGACCCCGAGCCAGGGCAGGGCAAAGGCTGCGCCGGCAATAAGGAAGTCAATGCCTATATACATCAGTTTATCGGGAGGATACACATGGGCCAGGTCCCCCCAGAAGTAATCGGAGGAGAAGAACATCATAAATACAGATAATAAACCAATGAAAAAGGTAATTATTCCCTGGGCAAAAACAATCATGATCAGCGAAACCAGCTGCCGCAGAAAATAGAGAAAACGGGTGGCGTCCGGTGTCGTTCCGTTTGTAGTCTGCATAGCGTTCAATCTCCTTATACTAGCAAATGGTTGCCGTGCCTTCTCATCTGCAGATCTCTGAGCTGATTCGCTTGCAGATACGTGTTATTCTTCCTCTTGAAGCTGCCGCAGGACAATAAGTTCGACCCGGCGGTTCTTCTGCCGTCCTTCAACGGTAGTGTTATCGTAAGCAGGTCTGGTATCCGCGTAACCGGCATATTGGAAAGTATCGGGGCTAAGCCCCTCGTTATCCAGGAAGAAGCGCAGCACAGAGAGTGCGCGGGCGCCGGATAGCTCCCAGTTATCCGTGTAATCTGAAGCGGCGGTTACCGGGACATTGTCGGTATGGCCTTCGATGCTGATCGTGGCACCGATTCCGCGGAACAGGCCGGAGAGCTGGCGCAGTGCCGGGAAGGCAGGTGATTTCAGCTCGGCTTTGCCGGCATCGAACAGGAACCGGTCGCTAAGCGTGATGGCAATGCCCTGCGGTTTATCCGCTACAAAGATCTGCTCCCCAAGGTTGTTATCTTCCACGTATTTGGTGATTACACCCATGAGCGCGGCCAGTTTGGCCTCCTGCTCACGAAAAGCGAGCTCACGCGCCGAAGGCTGGTGTTCGGCAGTCTCCCCGTTTTGCCCGGAGGTATCCGTGCCCGTCCCGGTTCCGTTCGAACCATTCTCCTTCACATTGCCCCCGGAAGAAAGACCGCCACCGGTGCTTCCGCCTGCTTCCTGTTCATTCGAGACTGCGGCTCCCGTGTTCCCCTGATTACCATCCAGCACTCCATTTCCGCCTTCAAGCACAGGACTGCCGCTCTTAAAGGTATCAGATAATGAACCGGTAACGATCGCGTATTTTTGCGTATCCAGACTGCTCATGGCGTACAGGATGATGAAAAAAATGAGCAGAAGCGTAATCAGATCCGCATAGGTAATCATCCAGCGGTCCCGGTTCTCCTTACCTCTACTACGTCCCTGGCGGCGGTTTCTTTGTCTCATAGCGGGTCTCCCGGGTTATTATTGCTGCTGCGTCTAGGTGAGGCATCGGGAATAAAGGCGGTCAGTTTTTTGCGGACCAGATGCGGATGATCCCCATTCTGCAGGGACAGGATACCGACAAGCAGCATCTCCATGCTGCCCAGTTCGCTTTGGCTGCGGGATTTGATTTTGGAGGCGATGGGTAAAAATATAAGATTAGCACTGGCTACGCCATAGAGCGTTGCTGTAAAAGCTACAGCGATCGAGGCCCCCAGATTAGAGGGATCCGTCAGATTGCTCAGTACCCGTATTAATCCCATTACGGTGCCGATGATGCCCATAGTCGGAGCATAGCCGCCGGCGGCTTCGAAGATTTTGGCATAGCCTTCATACTTCAGTTCCTTGGCGTCCATCTCCAGTTCAAGAATTTGCCGGACCTGATCAGGATCGGTGCCGTCGACAATAAGAAACAGCCCTTCGCGGGTAAAGGTATCCGGATGCTCCTCCGCTCTCTTCTCCAGCGCAAGCACACCCCCGCGCCGAGTGATTGCAGCCATGGAGATCAGCTCTTCGGCCTTCTCCTGGGTGGTGTCGGGATGTCTGCCGAATGCCAGGCGCAGAGCCGCCGGGACGCTGCGTAATCTGGAGGCCGGAAAACTGATGAGTACAGCGGCAAGGGTGCCGCCGAATACGATCAGCGCGGCGTTCAGCTGCAGCAGGCCGGATAAGCTTCCGCCTTCCCAGAGAAAGCCGCCGATCATTGCGGCAATGCCTGCCAGCAGGCCGATAATTGAAGTGATATCCATAAGTTCAAGCTCCTTAAATTTCTATATATTATGGTTTGCATCAATCTGGGCAACGCTGTATAATAAACGGGAACGTGTATTCCTATCTTCCATATTTTTCAGTACGGTA
Source organism: Paenibacillus sp. FSL P4-0081 (assembly GCF_000758565.1). Lineage (NCBI taxonomy): Bacteria > Bacillati > Bacillota > Bacilli > Caryophanales > Paenibacillaceae > Paenibacillus > Paenibacillus sp. FSL P4-0081. Next base: position 7,770,465 of record NZ_CP009280.1, on the reverse strand, counting down.
TGGATAGGCAACTATTAGGGCTACAATTATAATATATTCATATATTTTAGACGATAGAGGGGAGACGGGCAAATGAGTGATATTGTCGTCAGTACAAAGACATTTGAACTGGAGTCCGAGTATACACCCCAGGGCGATCAGCCTCATGCCATAGAAGAATTATTGGACGGCATCCGGCAGGGCAAGAAGCACCAGACGCTGCTGGGAGCGACAGGTACAGGCAAGACCTTTACCATCGCACAAGTGATTTCCAAACTGAACCGCCCGACGCTGGTCATTGCGCACAACAAGACGCTTGCGGCGCAGCTGGCGAGTGAGTTCAAAGAATTTTTCCCGAACAATTCCGTTGACTACTTCGTCAGTTACTACGATTACTACCAGCCTGAGGCGTACATTCCTTCCTCCGATACCTTCATAGAGAAAGATTCCAGCATAAATGAAGAAATTGACAAGCTCCGGCACTCCGCCACCAGTTCGCTGTTCGAACGGCGTGACGTTATTATTGTTGCGAGTGTGTCCTGTATTTATGGCCTCGGTTCGCCGCAGGAATACGGAAGTATGCTGTTGACACTGCGGGTAGGGATGGAGAAGCCGCGCAATCAGATTCTGAGCAGGCTCGTGGAGATCCAGTACCAGCGCAATGACATTAACTTCGTACGCGGGACGTTCCGGGTACGCGGCGATGTGGTCGAGATCTTCCCGGCTTCACAGGGGGAGCATGCGATCCGTGTGGAGCTGTTCGGAGATGAGATAGAGCGCATTACCGAGATTGATGTTCTCACAGGAGAGCTGATTGGTGAGCGCGATCATATAGCGATCTTCCCGGCTTCGCACTTTGTCACCCAGGAAGAAACGATGCGTGTAGCTATTATCAACATTGAGCGGGAGCTTGAGGAACGGCTGGCCGTGCTTCGTGATGCGGGCAAGCTGCTGGAAGCCCAGCGGCTGGAGCAGCGGACGCGGTACGATATTGAGATGATGAAGGAAGTGGGCTTCTGCTCCGGTATCGAGAACTATTCCGGCCCGCTTACCTTCCGTGAGCCGGGAGCGACTCCATATACCTTAATGGATTACTTCCCGGATGATATGCTGATTGTTATTGATGAGTCCCATGCAACGCTGCCGCAGATCCGGGCTATGTATAATGGTGACCGTGCGCGTAAGACAGTATTGGTGGAGCATGGCTTCCGCCTCCCGTCCGCGCTGGATAACCGGCCGCTGCAGTTCGAGGAATTCGAAGAGAAAGTGAACCAGATTGTATATGTGTCTGCTACACCGGGACCATACGAAATGGAGCACTGCGATACTATGGTGCAGCAGATTATCCGTCCTACCGGCCTGCTGGACCCGATCATCGAAGTACGCCCTACAGAGGGACAGATCGATGATCTGATCAGCGAAATCCGTGACCGTGTAGAGCGTGATGAGCGTGTACTCGTTACAACACTTACGAAGAAGATGTCCGAGGATCTGACCGATTACTTCAAGGAAATCGGGATTAAGGTGCGGTATATGCACTCCGATATCAAGACGTTGGAGCGGATGGCCATCCTGCGTGATCTCCGGCTCGGTACGTTCCATGTACTGGTGGGTATTAACTTATTAAGAGAAGGTCTTGACCTGCCGGAGGTCTCCCTTGTCGCCATCCTAGATGCTGACAAGGAAGGCTTCCTCCGCTCCGAGCGTTCACTCATTCAGACCATCGGCCGGGCGGCCCGTAACTCTGATGGACGTGTCATTCTGTACGGCGACCGCATTACGGATTCCATGGAGAAGGCGATGAGCGAAACCCAGCGCCGCCGTGAAATTCAGATTGCCCATAATGAGAAGCACGGCATCACGCCAACGACAATCAATAAGAAAGTGCGTGACATCATCGAGGCCACCAAGGTGGCCGAGTCCAAGGCCGATTATCTCACCGGCGCCGGCGGCAAGCTGAACAAGAAAGAGAAGCAGAGCCTGATGCAGCGTCTGGAGGCCGAGATGAAGGACGCGGCCAAGAACCTGCAATTCGAACGCGCCGCAGAGCTGCGCGATGCGTTGCTTGAACTGCGGGCCGAGTAAGCTGGCCCCGCCAGCACTTACACTTAATGATCACGGAACGGCGCTTCACTGGCCGTTCTTTTTGAAGATAGATTGCCCTTCGCGCATCCCGCAGGGACAGCTGCAGTTACGCCCTTAGCGCATTCCGTAGGAACAATCGTAGTTTGCGCATCCCGTAGGGCCAACTTGTAGTTAAGCCCTTAGCGCATTCCGTAGGAACAGCCGCAGTTCGCGCATCCCGTAGGGACAGCTTGTAGTTAAGCACTTAGCGCATTCCGTAGGAACAGCCGCAGTTCGCGCGTATCCCGTAGGGACAGCTTGTAGTTAAGCACTTAGCGCATTCCGTAGGAACAGCCGCAGTTCGCGCATCCCGTAGGGACAGCTTGTAGTTAAGCACTTAGCGCATTCCGTAGGAACAGCCGCAGTTCGCGCGTATCCCGTAGGGACAGCTTGTGGTCAAGCTCTTAGCGCATTCCGTAGGAACAGCCGCAGTTCGCGCGTATCCCGTAGGGACAGCTTGTAGTTAAGCTCTTAGCGCATTCCGTAGGAACAGCCGCAGTTCGCGCATCCCGTAGGGACAGCGGTTGTCGGCCCGCTGTAGCATGCAGCGAGCCGTATCCTGCGCCTATAGTATAGCGGTCCCGTAGGGACTAGCGCTCCCATTGCCCCAGTAGCCAATTCCATCCCAGTCCTAACTCTTTCCGCCGAGCTTGCGGGTGTCCAGAGGGTGCAACCCTTGGGGCCCTCCCTTGGAAGGGAGGGTTTGGGAGGGATCGAAAATATTTTGCTAAATGTTTTTCCATTTTAATAGGTTTTTATAAAGGAGAGGTACCGTTGGCGAACGAAAGTATAATAATCAAGGGCGCAAGGGCCCATAATCTCAAGAACATCGACGTAACGATTCCGCGTGACCGCTTCGTCGTGCTGACGGGACTGAGCGGCTCGGGTAAATCATCTTTGGCATTCGACACGATTTATGCCGAGGGCCAGCGCCGTTACGTTGAATCGCTGTCTGCCTATGCCCGCCAGTTCCTGGGTCAGATGGAGAAGCCGGATGTGGATTCCATTGACGGGCTATCCCCGGCCATATCGATTGACCAGAAAACTACAAGCCGTAACCCGCGTTCGACCGTAGGTACGGTTACAGAGATTTATGACTATCTGCGGCTGCTGTTTGCCCGGGTTGGGCATCCCCATTGTCCGGATCATGGCATAGAGATTACATCACAGACTGTGGAACAGATGGTTGACCGGATTATGCAATACCCGGAGAAGACCCGCCTGCAGATTCTGGCACCTGTGATTTCCGGCCGTAAGGGTGAACATAAAGGCTTGTTCACCGATATCTCCAAGCAAGGTTTCGTTCGTGTGCGTGTTGACGGTGAGCTTCGCGAAGTTACGGAAGATATTGTGCTGGAGAAGAATAAGAAGCATACGATTGAAGTTGTTGTCGACCGGATTGTCATTAAGGACGATATTGAGACCCGTCTTACCGATTCATTGGAGACTGCACTGAAGCTGTCGGGCGGTCAGATTCTGGTCGATGTGATGGGCCAGGAAGAGCTTTTATTCAGCGCAAGCTTTGCCTGCCCAATCTGCGGGTTCAGTATAGAAGAGCTTGCTCCGCGTATGTTCTCGTTCAACAGCCCGTTTGGTGCCTGCACGGAATGTGACGGGCTTGGTGTGAAGATGGTAGTCGATCCGGATCTGCTGATCCCGGATGCGGAGAAGTCCATCGAAGAAGGTGCATTCTTAGCCTGGACAGGCAGTACGTCGAACTACTATCCGCAGTTCCTGAAGTCGGTATGTGAGCATTTCAAAATTCCGCAGAATGTTCCTGTCAGCAGCCTGTCACCGGAGCATATGACCAAGCTGCTGCACGGAACGGGCAGTGAGAAGATCCGCTTCCGTTATGAGAACGACTTTGGCCAGCGCAAGGATGCACTTGTTGCTTTTGAAGGAATCATCCCGAATCTGGAGCGCCGTTACCGCGACACTGCCTCTGAAGGCATCCGTGAGTTTATCGAAGGCTTCATGAGCGCCAAGCCATGCCATGTCTGCAAAGGCAAAAGACTGAAGAAAGAGATTCTGGCCGTGACGATTAATCAGCAGAATGTTGCCGATGTTACGGATCTTTCGATTGGAGATTGTCTGGACTTCTTCGAGAATCTCAAGCTCAGTGAGAAAGAAACGGCCATCGCTAACCTGATTCTTAAGGAAATCAGCAGCCGCTTAGGATTCCTCGTAAATGTAGGGTTGAACTATCTGACGCTTAGCCGTGCAGCGGGCTCGTTATCCGGCGGTGAAGCGCAGCGGATCAGGCTGGCTACACAGATTGGCTCCAGTCTGATGGGTGTCCTGTATATTCTGGATGAGCCGAGCATCGGGCTTCATCAGCGGGATAATGACCGGCTGATTGCTACGCTGGCTCATATGCGCGATCTGGGCAATACTCTGATCGTCGTTGAGCATGATGAGGATACCATGATGGCTGCCGACTATATTATTGACATTGGCCCCGGTGCCGGAATACATGGCGGACAGGTAATTGCTCAAGGTACACCTCAGGAGATTATGGACGATCCGAACTCCCTGACAGGTGAATACTTAAGCGGACGCAAATTCATCCCTGTCACCTCGACGCGCCGGCCTACCGATAATGAGCGCTGGATAGAGATTCGCGGGGCTAAAGAGAATAATCTGAAGAATGTAAATGTGAAGATTCCGCTTGGTGTCTTTACAGCGGTCACCGGAGTATCCGGTTCCGGCAAATCTTCACTTATTAACGAAATTCTCTATAAGAGCCTGGCACGCCAGCTTAACAAGGCTGTCAAGGTCCGTCCCGGTGTGCATAAAGAAATCCGCGGTCTGGAGAATCTGGATAAAGTAATTGAGATTGACCAGTCACCGATCGGGCGTACACCACGTTCCAATCCGGCCACGTATACAGGTGTGTTCGATGATATCCGCGATTTGTTCTCCAAGACCAATGAGGCTAAGGTACGCGGCTTCCAGAAGGGGCGCTTCAGCTTCAATGTGAAGGGCGGCCGCTGTGAGGCTTGCCGGGGAGACGGGATTATCAAGATTGAGATGCACTTCCTGCCGGATGTGTATGTGCCTTGTGAAGTCTGCAAGGGCAAACGGTATAACCGCGAAACGCTGGAAGTGAAATATAAAGGCAAGAGTATCTCCGATGTATTGGAGATGACCGTCGAGGATGCAACGGAATTCTTCAAGAATATCCCGCGTATCCACCGCAAAATGCAGACGCTGCTTGATGTGGGTCTGGGCTATATCAACATCGGCCAGCCGGGGACAACCTTGTCCGGTGGTGAAGCGCAGCGCGTGAAGCTGGCTTCCGAGCTGTACCGCCGCAGTACCGGCAAGACGCTGTACATTCTGGATGAGCCGACGACCGGCCTGCATGTAGATGACATTGGCCGTCTGCTTGAGGTGCTGCACCGTCTGGTGGATTCCGGTGAATCGGTCCTGGTCATTGAGCATAACCTCGATGTAATCAAGACTGCTGACTATATTATTGATATGGGTCCGGAAGGCGGCAGCGGCGGAGGAACGGTGCTTGCGACCGGAACACCGGAGAAGCTGATTACTGTCGAGGAATCCTACACAGGCCGGTATCTGAAGCCGGTCCTCATCCGCGACACCGAACGTACTCAGGCGCTTGAACTTCAGACCTCTGATACGGTGTAACCGGAGGAAGCTGCAAACTTAAATAGCCCATGGTCCACTGCGAGGTGGGGCATGGGCTGTTTTTTTACTACAACTCACTCCGGATACCAAAGATCACTTTGAAGTGATTGCGCGCTTTGGTGGCTTTCTTGAAGCCGTCCTGTGAATCCAGAATCCATACCGTTCTTCTGATCCAGACTCTTATATACAGGGAACGGCATTTAACAGGCCCGATAATTCCCCGTGCTTCGGTCTCTGTACCATCAGGCTTCTCGGTCTCAGTTCGTACCAGCCATCTGTTTCCTATTCCGAATTCGATGTATTTCAAGCCGGCGGGCACCTCCAGTTCTGCATGACTGATCATAACATCGTCGTCAGGAGTTTTACAGTGAGGGTTGTGGCAGGCGATTTCATGTGCGCAGACAAAAATTAAACGGGCGGCAGAGAAGCAGAACTGGCATAACTAAAGCATGTCCGCAGTAAGATTCAAAGAGAGGGTTTTGCGTTGAATGATTAGCAGAGGCTGTTTGCGGTTGCAATAGGAGTCAGCTCCTTGAAAATCACATATCACAACAAATGGTCAATGATAAATATCTCTGTATTTTAGCTGATTTCCGGCTTCGGAAATATTTTTTATGACAAATACATAATTTTTAGACAATTTCTATTGCGTCACTGAAATGGTAGCGATAACATAGAAGGTGATATGGATTAGATGAACTTGCTTGACAACACTTTCAGGGAGGGATTGCCATGCTGCTTGCAGAAGCTGCCGCGCAAGAACCGTCTACATTTCATACCTTCGATGTATTTATGATTCTATTCACGATCCTGATATTTATCGGTGTGGTCCGGCTATTGAAAGCTCCGCAGAAGAACAAATTTGCAATCGGCTTCGGAGTGGTGAGCCTGCTGGTTTTTGCAGTCTCTGACTATGCAATGATTATGAATTGGTTCAGCTAAGTTCAGGCACAACTAACTTCAGAAGCAAGGTCTTTCAAAGACACCTTTATCCGCCACCCGGCGAGCCTAAAGGCGTCTTTTTTTAAAATGATGAAGGAATCAGCTGTACAGGAGAAAGGGGGAAGGCGATGAACGCGGGAAAGAATGCAGTTGCCCGGAGTGGCATTGTGCTGTTGTGCGGGTTGATATTGTCGGGATTCACAGGTAGTCCGCTGTCTGCACTTGGCACAGTGTACGGAGGGACAGGCCCTGTAATGGCTGGACAAATAGGCGGACTCAAGCCCGTTAACAAGGAGCAAGCGGCTAAACCTGCAGTGGATCCGGTACCACAAATTATCCGCGCGGTGTCGGCATCGGTCGTGGGCATTATCGGCAAAGCCAGTGGTGAATCTGGAGGTCCGGATGACCGCTACAATCTGACACACGGGTCCGGAATTATCGTCAAAGCAGACGGGTGGATTATTACCAATGCCCACGTCATGGAGGGGCTGCAGAATGCAGTAGTGGTTACCTCAGATGGCAAGAGCTATAACATTACGGATACATATATGGATGAGGTGAGTGACCTCGCTCTGATCAAGATTACAGCCAAATCCCTGAAGCCGGCAAAGTTCGCCGCTAGCCCGGCAGGGTTACAGGTTGGAGAGAAAGTCATAGCGATCGGCACACCTATTTCGTTCTCCCTCAGAAATTCGGCTACCGTAGGAGTGATTAGCGGCCTCAACCGTTCGGTGGATGCGGCTTACCGGCTGATTCAGAGCGACACGGCGATTAACCCCGGCAACAGCGGAGGGCCGCTGGTCAGCATGAAAGGTGAGGTGCTTGGGGTCAACAGCTTGAAATTTGCGGCAGTAGGCGTGGAAAATATGGGCTTCTCCATTCCGGCAGATACGGTGCAGTATATTATGAATCAGCTGCTCAAATACGGTGAAGTCCGCCGTCCGAGTCTCGGAGTTGAGCTGGAGGAGAGCTGGCCCGTCATTGTCGGGCTGCCTACCCAGGAGCCTTTAACGGTTACGAAGGTGGTCACTGCAGAAGCACGGAAGGCGGGGATTGCCGAGGGAGATGCACTGTATGCGATAGACGGCCACCGGGTCGCGTCCCTTGTGGACATTAACGAATGGTTCAAGCAATACAAGCCGGGAGCAGTGGTCAAGCTGCTCATGCAAAGTGACGGCGATATCGTCGCCAGAAGCCTTGTTCTGGGGCAAGGTGATCCATTGGTGAATACGGAAGAGACGGAGGTGGATGGCGATGAACAGGCGGAAGAGTAGAAGACTTGCAGAAGCAGGAACGCGGCGATTGGGGAGGGAATCTATACCCCGCGGACTGTCTGTCATGCTGGTAGTGCTATTGTTGCTTGCTGTATTTCCGGGCATGAATGCCTATGCGGCAGAAACTCCGATTCTAAAGCTAAGCCTCAAAGTAGGCAGCGCATCTGCAAAGGTTAACGGGGAACCGATAGTGATTCAGAAGCCTTTTACGGAGAGCGGGGCGGTCATGGTGCCGCTGGGGATTTTCAAAAAAGCATTCGGCAGCACAGTCTCTCTTGAAGGTAACGATGTAGTGAAGGTGATGTACGGTCCGCATACCGGAGCGATGACGATAGGCAGTACCTCTGCCTGGAAGGATGGCGTCAAAATTAAGCTTGCTGCGCCGCCGCGTATGGTTTCCGGTGTGCTGATGGTGCCCCTGCGGTTCGTGACCGGAGTGCTCGGTGCACGGATTACTGCGGCAGATGGCGGGGGATTGCTGGTTACACTTACTCCTTCGGAGAAGGAGGCGGCAGCAGAACCGGAGAGCGGCATCGACAGTGATGTCGGCAAAACCCGGATCGGCAACAGTTATTTTGAATGGAGTATGAATTATCCGTCCGGACTTGTTGTGGGTGACAGCGGGGGGAATGAGAATGTAGCGACTTTTATGAGTGCAGAGAATAATTATTATCTGGAGGTCCATGCTTCACCGCAGGAGGTACCGCTTGATCCGGAAGGGCTGCTGGAGAATCTGGTGCGGTCATCGGAGGAGGGCGGAGAGACTGTACTGGACCGGGAGGTCGTACCTGAAGCCAAGGTTCCTTACGCCCGGATAGTCAGCAAGGATTCCAGTGGAGCGCTGTGGGAGGGCAGGCAATATTATGCCAGCGGCAGGCTGTATGAAATTTATCTGACGGACGATAACGCGGTGAACTATAAGGATCTGGATCAGTATGCCGTGCTGCTGGACTCCTTCCAACCTTCCTATAATTCTTCTGACAAAAGCATCCGTGATCTCTCCACAGTCACAAACGGCCTGCGCGAAGGATATAACGAAGACTACGGAATCTCACTGCTGGTGCCGGCAGACTGGAGTGTGGATGACCAGCATTTATATTATGAGAGCAAACAGGGAAGCTATCTGCGTGTAAAAGTGAGCTCTGCCCCTGCGGGATCAACGCTCGAGAGCTGGAGCCGGGAACTGGAGTCGCAGCTGCGTGACACCTACGTGGCCGAAGTTTATACGCTGAAGAACGGCATCGCAGGCAAAGTCTCCGGTGAGCCGGTATTGATCCATGAAATCGGACTCAATCCAGGCAACAGCTGGAGTACGGAATATCAGATTCTGCTGCTGAAGAACGGCTACCGCTATTATTTTGAATACCGGACAGCGCCAGGACAGGATGGCGACAAGGCGCGGTTCACAGATGTGCTTAACTCCATCGATATTGATTTTGCGCAGATCAAGGAGAACTTTGGCCGTCTGGAAACCGATGATTACGCGCTGCTCAGCACAAAGTCGATCCCTAAGAGCTCCAAAGCTTACGGCTACAGTATTGATATTCCGCGCCTGTGGACGCCATATCAGGATCTTTTTGAGAGCCAGACCGTGGAATACCGCTTCACCGGCGGACGGTTCCAGATTTATGCCAGTCCGGATGTTACCATGGAATATGCCGTCAGCCAGCTGCAGAGCTATTATCAGAACACCAAAAAAGACCCGAAAGGGCCGCAGGTGAAATGTGTGGAGGAAACCACCTTTGCGGGAGTGCCCGCCACCATCCTCACAGTAGAACAGACCAAGAGCAGCATCCCTGTGAGCACGCGAAACATTATCTTCAGCAAGAATGAAGTGGTGTTTACGATCACCGTCACACTGAACGATGCCAATGCGACGGCCAGCCAGCTGGCGGTGTTGGAGAGGGTGCTGGGGTCGTTTGGGTGGGGGGAATCCTCATAGTTTAATGTTAGCGTAAAATTAGCTATGACTAAGAACGTCTCAGTTGCCGGCAGGCAGTGGGGCGTTTTTTTTCTGTAAGGGAAAGAGCTCGAGGAAGGTATATGAATCATGGATAAGATATGATTTACTACAGCCGGACGGTATTCCGTACACTGGTGATTTGCGATGTAAAAGACAAAAAATTGCAGCATGATGTTTCTGTCCTCCTATTATTCATATAATTCTTGCCATTTTGATGGCGCAGAGGTGTGATATTTGATACAATTAATAAGTTAAAAAGCTGTAAATGACCCGCCGAACAGGCGGTTTAGGAGGATATAAATGAAAGAGCAACAAATACGCAGAGAAGACGTAGAACTGCTGGCTCCGGCGGGAGACTGGGACTGCATGCGTGCAGCAGTGGCGAACGGGGCGGATGCTGTCTTTTTTGGCGTAGAGAAATTCAATGCACGGGCCAGAGCCAACAATTTCCGTATGGACGAGCTGCCGGAGATTATGGCCTTTCTGCACAGCTATGGAGTGAAGGGGTTTCTGACCTTTAATATACTGGTGTTTGAGAATGAGCTGCCGGATGCCAAAGAACTGATTGATGCCTGCGTGGATGCCGGTGTGGATGCGGTTATAGTACAGGACTTGGGTCTGGTCCAGATGATTCGTGAGATCTCTCCGGATTTCCCGATTCACGGTTCTACGCAAATGACGATTACTTCACCGGAAGCGGTGGAGTTCACGAAGCCTTGGGGGCTGGAACGTGTAGTCCTTGGCCGTGAAAATAATCTGAAGCAGATCCGCACGATTGGCGAACAAGCCCGCCTGCCGATGGAAGTCTTCGTGCATGGTGCACTATGTGTATCCTATTCCGGACAATGTCTGACTTCCGAAATGTGGGGCGGACGCTCTGCGAACCGCGGAGAATGTGCCCAGGCCTGCCGCCTGCCGTATGACCTGGTGGTAGACGGAGAAGTGAAGCCGATGGGTGATGTAACCTACCTGCTGTCCCCGAAAGATCTTGCCGCTATTGATCTGATGCCCGAACTGATTGAAGCTGGAGTGACCTCTTTCAAAATTGAAGGCCGGCTCAAGACTCCCGAATACGTTGCGAATGTGGTTAGTAAATACCGCAAAGCGATTGATAAGTATTTTGACGGTAACTGGACACCGACCTCGAAGGAGGACATGCGTGAGCTGCAGCAGAGCTTCTCGCGCGGCTTCACTCATGGTTTCCTGGACGGTACTAACAATAAGAAATTAGTTGATGGCACCTTCCCGAAAAGCCGGGGTGTGTTCATGGGAACCGTCGAACAGATTCTGCGCGACGGTGTAGTCTGCCGTATTCATGCTCCGCTTAAGCGCGGAGACGGAATCGTGTTCGATGCCGGAGATCCGACCAAGAAGGAGGAGGGCGGCCGCGTCTACGATCTGCGCCGCAAAGGCGTCAAGCTGGAGGGCGAAGCCGGTGAAGGCTGGATTATCGACATCGTACCCGGCCGTAATGACGTGGATCTGCGCCGTCTGCATGTTGGCGACCGCATCTGGAAGACGAATGATCCGGCGCTCGACAAGGCGCTGCGCCAGTCGTATGAGACTGAGAAGCCTTACCGGGTCTTCCCGGTTCACGTGAGAGTGCAAGGCTGCGCGGGGGAGAAGCTGACGACCTGGTGGACGGACATTCAGAAGAAGGTAACCGTCCGTGTGGATTCGGAGCTCGCGCTGGAGACAGCGCAGAAGCGTCCGATGGATACCGCGCTGCTGGAAGAACAATTTGGCCGCCTGGGCGGAACCGTATTCCAGCTTGAAGCGCTGGAGTCGCATCTGCAAGGCGACGTGATTGTGCCTATGCGCGAGCTGAACAGCATCCGCCGCCAGGCGGTGGACCTGCTTGCAGGCGAGCGCCCGAAGCCTCCCGTGTATGTGAAACGGGAGGTAGAGGTCTACGGCGGCGCTTCCCGCAGGGGCGCCGCAGAGGCGCGCGGTGAAGCAGAGCTCACCGCGCTGTGCCGCAGCCTGCCGCAGGTGCAGGCTGCGCTCGAAGCCGGCGTGACGAGCATTTACGCCGATTTCGAGTTCATCAAGCAGTTCCCGGCGGCAGTAGACGCTGTGCGGGCTGCAGGGGCCAGCATCACGCTGGCCACACCGCGCATCCATATGCCGAACGAGAACGGCTACCATGCCAACATCCTGCGGCTGCAGCCGGATGCTGTGCTGGTGCGCAATACCGGCGCGCTGTATTATTACCTGCGCCACCGGATGGAGCATCCGGATGCTGTGCATCCCCGGCTAATCGGCGATTTCTCGCTGAATATCGCCAACCACAGAGCGGTTGATCTGTTCCTGAATGCCGGCCTTGATGTGGTGACACCGTCGTATGACCTGAACATCCAGCAGATGGTTGATCTGCTCGGACACAGCGACACCTCGCGGATGGAGGTTGTTATTCACCAGCATCTGCCAATGTTCCACACTGAGCACTGCGTATACTGCACCTTCATGAGTGAAGGTACTGACTACACTAACTGTGGCCGTCCTTGCGAGGAGCAGCGTGCTTCGCTGCAGGACCGGATCGGCATGTCCCATCCTGTCCGTGTAGACGAAGGCTGCCGCAACACCGTCTATAACGCCGTTGAACAGTCAGGTGCAGAATACCTGAATCACTTCCGTGAGCTTGGCGTATCTTCTTTCCGCGTAGAGTTCCTGGAGGAAACACCGGAGCAGGTAGCTGAGGTTATCAGCCTGTACAGCCGCGCACTGCGCGGAGAAATCTCCGGAACGCAGGTTTGGAAAAGCCTGAAGGCCACCAACCAGCTTGGGGTTACACGCGGGCAGTTGGTTAATGCGAAGTAAGGATTGAAAACTGTATACAAGGCCAGTCTTACCGAAGTATTAATGGATAATCTTCGGAACAGGCTGGCCTCTTTTTTTAGACTTTCATTTGAAAGTGCCTCTTCTATCATAAACAGCATTACATATACATTCTAAGCATCATAATCGATCTGCCCAATATAGCCCATAACTGCTATAATTGAATCAAATATGCCATTTTTCCATAAGGAATTAGTGATAAAACATGAAGCCAGAAGGAGCTATGTGATGAAGATCCGTAAAGCTATTATTCCCGCAGCTGGTCTAGGTACCCGCTTCCTACCCGCAACTAAGGCAATGCCCAAAGAAATGCTGCCGATTGTAGACAAACCAACTATCCAATACATTGTTGAAGAAGCAGTGGCTTCCGGAATAGAAGATATCATTATTGTGACCGGGAAGGGCAAGCGTGCAATTGAGGACCATTTTGATAACTCATTCGAACTGGAGTTTAACCTGGCTGAGAAGCAGAAGTGGGAGCTGCTGGAATCGGTGCGTAAATCCTCGGAAATGGCCGATATCCACTACATTCGTCAAAAAGAACCGCGCGGCCTTGGACATGCCATCTGGTGCGCACGGAAGTTCATCGGTAATGAGCCGTTTGCGGTGCTTTTGGGAGATGACATCGTAGAATCAAATAAACCTTGTCTTAAACAGATGATTGAAGTGTACGAGCAGTACAAGTCCTCTATCGTAGGCGTTCAGCCCGTGCCTTGGGAAGAGGTTTCCCGCTACGGGGTGGTCGATGGATCTGAACTGGCAGAACGTGTCTATAAGGCCAACCGGCTAGTCGAAAAGCCGAAGCGTGAAGATGCACCATCCAACCTGGCGATCCTGGGACGGTATATCCTGACTCCGCGTATCTTCGACATGCTTGGTGAACAGCAGGTGGGCGTAGGCGGAGAAATCCAGCTTACCGATGCTATCTCCCGTTTAAGTGAAGTGGAGCGGATCATTGCTTATGATTTTGAAGGCAAACGTCATGATGTCGGTGAGAAGATGGGCTTCATTCAGACAAGCATCCATTATGCGCTTCAGCATGAGGAGCTTAAAGAAGGGCTGTTGCAGTATCTTAAAGAAGTAATCGAGAATGAGGAAAGACTCATTAGCAGATAAAAGTTCATCTTGAGGCTAACAATCAGCTACTATGTACCCTTGCCTATTCATTATTAAAATGTAAAAAGCGGCCCACTGTACTCTGACAGGGGCCGCTTTTCTATATGTGTTCAGTTATTCGGTTCAGTATTGTGTATTTACAATAGTATCAATCTCTGCGGCCTCTGCAGGATCAGCTGCAATGAGCTTATCGTACACAGGTTGATCCTGTGCCGCTCCAGCCTTTTTCAGTGCCGCTAAATACCAGCGGGCTGCATCGCGGTTGGCTGCATCGCTGTAGTCATCGCTCAAGGCAAGTTTTAAAGTCGCCGCAGCTGCCTGTATCTGACCTGCCATATACTGAAGTTTTCCTGTGTTCAAGTTGATTGACGAAGGAAGAGGCTGGCCTTGCAGATCAGATGCCACTTGATTGTAGGCATCCAGTCCAATATTGAGATGAATCATCTTGTTAGCCTCATCCTGCTGAGTGAAGGATTGTTGTGCCAGTTCAAAGGCACGGGCAATCAGAGAACCATACCAGTTAGTGTCCCATAGTGTTGTGCTACTGACGATATCTGCATAATTGTCTGCAAAACCGAGCTTCAAGGTAGCAGCAGCTTGCTCAGCTTGTCCTGATAGCAATTGCAGCTTTCCGGCATTCAATGCAATTGTTGGCGTGATTGAGAACGGGCGGCCCTGCAGCTGTTCAGGCGGCAAAGTCTTCAGGTGCTCTACCCCGTCAACCACATGCTGGTACGCTTCAAGACCGGCAGTCAGGTACTCCTGTTTCTTAGCTTCGTCTTTTTGCACATCGGCAGCAGCTGCAAAAGCCTGTGCACGGCGAATCAATGCTTCATACCAATCGATATCCCAATTGAATTTATCTGCATTGTCGCGGTAGACATTGAAGCCCAGATCACTTTGTCCTTTGAGATCGTAGTAACTGATCAATTGTTTCAGTAGATCTTTATTGTAAGGCTCATCCTTGAGTGCACGGCTCAGAACATTATAAGCTTCAGCCAGATACTGCTCATCTTGTGTTTGTTTAAAGACCGTCAGGTCAAGGGATGCAAGGTAGATTGCTGCTTCCGGCTGGAACGGACGGCTCTTCAGCGCCTCGACCAGCGGAGTCTTAATCTCTTCGTATGATTGACTTACGCTAACTAAATTTTTACCTTTGAGTGCAGCATTGCTGGACCCGATGTAGCTGATGGACAGGAAGAGCAGGAACACAGAACCGATGGCCAGCACAGCAAAGTACCCGAAGCGCAGTCCAGCCTTGTTCCAGCTCTGGCGTAGAGGCTTGTTGTCCATACCTGCTCCCATACCTGCCAAACCAATGAATACCAGAATCCCCATGAACGCGTAACTCATGTTAAAGTCCAGCAGACTGTGAACAAGAATGGACAGAGCAATAATGTAGAAGAAGAATCCATTATTGAACTCGTCCTTGTCCCGTTTCAGGTATGCACGGATGTATTTATAGAAAATATATCCGATAAAGCCCATAAACACGATAAATCCGACAATTCCAACCTCAATCAAATACTGCAGGAAGAAATTGTGAACCTGGCGGCTTACATAAGGGTTGTTCTGATAATGCTCATATAAGGAAGCCCAGCCGCCGCCGCCGGATCCGATTATCGGATAATCCTTCACAACCTTCATAGCATCCTTATAAAAAGTGATGCGTTCCAGTACACTATGCTGTTTAAAGTTAATGTTCTCCAGCCGTGTTTCAATATTATCAGGTAATATACTACGTACGCTTGTCCCGATAAGCAGGAAAGCAACAATAGCTACAAGAACGATTGAACCGAGTGGAATCCACAGCCCTGTTAATTTACGTGTTTCCCAGCTTCCCAGCTTCTCTTGCAGCCACGGAGCGGCGAAACGCTGAATTGCCCAGCCCAGAGCAGCAACAGCCGCTGAGGCAACAAGCAGGTACGCCCAGGCATTTAATGCAGCTGATGAAGTGAAGGTAGTGTTCAGCTCAGTTCCAAGTGTAGTTAACGGACTGGTAACCAGCAGAG
Organism: Paenibacillus sp. FSL P4-0081; assembly: GCF_000758565.1. Lineage (NCBI taxonomy): Bacteria > Bacillati > Bacillota > Bacilli > Caryophanales > Paenibacillaceae > Paenibacillus > Paenibacillus sp. FSL P4-0081. The sequence goes on along the minus strand of NZ_CP009280.1, from coordinate 7,754,566 downwards.
CAGCGATACCGGAAATCGCAAGATGCATAATCCACAGAATCTGCTGAGCAGGCTTCAGGAACAACAGCAGAAGAATAAACACTACAGGCAGCATTACGAGCCCGCCACGGGATAAGGTCAGCAGCAGAGATACAATAATCGGTACAAGCATGAAGCTGTGAGTCAATGTACCGTACCACTTTTTAGAGCGGACGAGTGCAAACACTGCAACAAACAAGAAAGCCATCAGGAAAGCAGCGTAAGTGTTGGCATACTGGAAAATAGAAGTCAGACGCAGGCCGTTCGAGTCTGTCATCACGGCATCCAAGTATTTACCACTGCGTACTGTGTTGGAGAACCAGCCTATAAGGCCTCCAGCGAATTTCCAGCTTCCAAGCCAGTTCAGCAGGCCAAAGCCCACGATGAAATAGGCAATCGCCAGAATGGCATTCTGAATGACAACATTTAGTTGCTTTTGCTGGAGCAGATATAACGCTATAATGAATATTGCGACATACATGCTCTGTATAAACAGCAGGTTCATCGCCATATAATGCGAAACAGCGCCAATAAGCGACAACGCATACGTAGCGGGAAGCAGGAGCGAGGCTACAGCCAACAAGTCACGCTGACCTTCCAGCTTGAACTTTGTGAAGTACAAGCCTACCCATACCAGCAGCAAGAGGCTGCTCAGCAGCGATGACACATAAATCGGCTTCTCGAAGTCGATCTGCTGCCCATTAAACAATCCCACTTGAAACGGGGTCCAAACCAAAAACACAATGAAACCAATAACCAAAGCCCATATGTAACTGGATATCTTTTCAACATTTCTCGACTGTACAGCATTTTTACCGTATACTGGTTTCGACACGTTATGATCTCCTTTTCCTGTAGGTACGTGGATATTTTAACATATGCAAGCGCTCAGAGTTAGTATAAAAATGATTTTTACAGAATGAGGAAATACATAAAATTATTAGATTGTCGAAAGGGGTCTCTTTTGTTATGAAGGGAATTATATTAGCTGGAGGCTCAGGGACAAGACTCTATCCTCTAACAATTGCCATATCCAAACAAATTATTCCAGTGTATGATAAGCCCATGATTTATTACCCAATGTCGGTATTGATGCTTGCTGGAATTCAAGAAATTTTGATTATTTCGACTCCCAGAGACATCAAGGGTTTTAAAGAGTTGTTTGGAGATGGCTCCCATCTAGGATTGCAGATTTCTTATGCAATACAAGATGAACCAAGAGGCTTAGCAGAAGCATTCATTATAGGTGAAGAGTTTATTGGAGGGGAACCTGTCTCGCTGATACTCGGAGATAATATTTTTTATGGACAGAGCTTTGGTAAATTTCTTAAAGAAGCTGCTGAGATACAAACTGGTGGTACAATTTTCGGCTACTTTGTTAAGAACCCAGAGGCATACGGAGTAATTGAATCGGATGAGAATGGTAAAGTATTATCAATAGAAGAAAAACCGCTAAATCCCAAGTCTAATTATGCAGTTCCTGGTCTATACTTTTATGATAATCAGGTAGTAGAGATTGCCAAGGGGATTAAACCTTCAGCACGCGGAGAACTTGAAATTACTGAAATTAACAATGAATATTTGCGCAGGGGTATGCTGAATGTTAAATTGTTAGGACGAGGAATGGCATGGATGGATACTGGAACTCATGATGCAATGCTGGAAGCGAGTAATTTCGTTGAGGCTATTCAGAAAAGACAGGGCTTATATGTTGCTTGTTTAGAGGAAATTGCATTTAAGAAAAAATATATTTCAAAGGAACAGTTATTAACTTTAGCAAAACCACTTTTGAAGACAGATTACGGTAAGTATTTAGTTCAAGTTGCTGACGATTTCATTTGATATTTATTTTTGTCTACTATAATAAACAATTATCTTAGGAGGATCATATGGGACAGTTTACTTTTATTAAAACTCATATTGAAGATCTGGTAGTAATCGAACCCAGGATTTTTGGCGATGATCGAGGATACTTTATGGAAACTTATAATTATAACGATTTTAAAAATGAAGGTTTGGATATGGTTTTTGTTCAGGATAATCAATCTAAATCCAAAAAGGGAGTTCTTCGGGGATTGCATTTCCAGACCCAATATCCTCAGGGCAAATTAGTCAGAGTTTTATCTGGTGAGGTGTTTGATGTAGCTGTTGACTTGCGGAAAGGATCTGCGACATATAAACAATGGCATGGCGTATTACTTTCAGGGGACAACAAAAAGCAATTTTATGTACCAGAAGGATTTGCCCATGGGTTTGTAGTCTTGTCTGATGAGGCGGAATTTGTGTATAAGTGTACTAATTACTACCGCCCTGAATTCGAAAGTGGCATACTCTGGAATGATCCGGAGTTGAATATTGATTGGCATCTAAATGATATAAAGGATGTACTCCTATCAGACAAAGATAAGGTGCTCAAAACATTGAAAGAACTAGGACTTTAAACTTTTTCGGTGTTTTAATTACATGGGAATAAATAAACAATAAGGGGAAGAATGAATTGGCTATGAATGATAAAGTTAAAGATCAAATGGTGGGCGCTAATCAAGAAAACGAAACATCAAAGACGATATTGGTTACAGGTGGCGCTGGGTTTATTGGCAGCAATTTTGTTCTTCATATGATTTCTAAATATCCGCATTATAAAATAATCAATCTGGATTCTTTAACGTATGCAGGGAATTTGGATAATCTTAAAAGTATTGAAGGAAACCAGTCTCATGTATTTTTGAAGGGTGACATTTGTGATTCGCAGTTTGTGGATAGTATTTTTAAAGAATACCAACCTGAAGCTGTAGTGAACTTTGCTGCTGAGTCTCACGTAGATCGTAGTATCCTTGACCCGCAAGTTTTTCTTAGAACTAACATTTTAGGTACACAGACATTACTTGATGCGGCAAAGAATCATTGGGTATCGAATCCTGAAGCAAGATTTGTTCAAGTATCTACTGATGAAGTATATGGCTCTTTGGGAGAAACAGGTTACTTCGAAGAGACGACGCCGCTAGCTCCCAATAGTCCGTACTCAGCAAGTAAAGCCTCTGCGGATATGTTCGTACGAGCTTATCATGAGACATTTAGTCTAAATACTTCCATAACAAGATGTTCAAACAATTATGGACCTTTTCAATTTCCGGAAAAATTAATACCGCTGATAATCTCGAATGCTTTAGAAGACAAAAAACTACCTGTCTATGGGGATGGGCTTAATGTAAGAGACTGGCTATATGTAGAGGATCATTGTATAGCAATAGACAGTGTACTTCACTCAGGTAAGGCGGGAGAAGTCTACAATGTTGGTGGTCATAATGAAAAAACAAATATTGACATTGTTAAAATCATTCTAGAGGAACTTGGGAAACCTAATACTCTAATTCAATATGTTGAAGATAGATTAGGGCATGACAAAAGATACGCTATCAATCCAAATAAAATGAAAGATGAATTAAATTGGGAACCTACGGTTATGTTTGAAGAAGGTATTCGTAGGACAATAAGATGGTATCTCGATAACCAGACTTGGCTAAATAGAGTGAAGAATGGTGAATATCAATTAGAAATTCTTTAGTGTAGAAAGCAACATTCAAACTTTACGGTGCTTTAAATATGCTGATATGCTTAGGAGTACAAATTATATGAGAGTTTTAGTAACCGGAGCAAAGGGCCAACTTGGTTCAGATATAATTCTTGAATTGAAGAATGAGGGAATTAAATACACAGGACTGGATATAAATAAGTTGGATTTAACTGATTTTCAATCTACGAGAGAAGTATTCATGGAGTACATGCCAGATGTTGTGATCCATTCTGCCGCTTTTACTGATGTTGAAAAGGCAGAAATGGAAGTCGAGAAATGCAGACGTATAAACGTTGATGCCACAGGCAATATTGCAATGTTGTGCAATAGTATTAACGCAAAACTTGTATATATAAGTACAGATTATGTTTTTTCGGGTGATAGTGCAGAACCATATGAGATTGATTCTGAACCAGGTCCCCTTTCAGTTTATGGTAGATCAAAATTAGACGGCGAGTTCGAAGTGATGAAAAAAACTGATAAGTTCTTCATTATAAGAACTTCTTGGGCATACGGAGTTAGCGGAAAAAATTTTGTTAGTACCATGTTACGAATTGGTAAGAAACAGGAGTCAGTCGATGTAGTATCTGATCAAGTGGGATCTCCAACATATACTGCTGATCTTTCTAAATTGATAGTTAGCATGATAAAAACTGAAAAATATGGAGTTTATCATGCTACGAATGAAGGTTTTTGTAGCTGGGCTGAATTTGCAGTTGAGATATTTAGACTAGCTAATCTTTCAACGAAAGTGAATTTTATTACCACTGATATGTACCCGGTTAATGTGATACGCCCTAAAAACTCTACTATGTCAAAAAAGGTGTTGGATATTAATGGCTTTGTTCGTTTGCCGCACTGGATGATTTCCTTAGAATCCTACATGAAAAAAATCGCTTATGAATTTGATGATAAATAGAGATAAGAATAAGGAATGATTTCAATTGAGATATTTTAAAAATTTCTGGAAATATAAAGGGTTATTACGTGAGTTTGTAGCACGCGATTTAAAAGTTAAATATAGACGATCATTTTTGGGTTATTTATGGAGTTTGCTAAGCCCATTACTGATGATGATTGTATTGACTGCTGTATTTTCTAGTTTCTTCAAGTTCGATATCCCTAACTATCCTGTATATTTGTTATCGGGACAGATTATATTTACATTTTTCTCTGAATCAACTTCAATGTCGATGACTTCAATATTGAGTGGAGGTTCCTTGATTAAAAAGGTGTACGTACCTAAGTACATTTTTCCTGTTTCCAGAGTGCTTTCATCATTTGTGACGCTTTTATTTTCTTTAGTAGCTATTTTTATCGTTATATTATTTACTGGAGTGAAAATAACCCCTGAAGTTCTTTTTTTTCCTTTTCCTCTTTTGTATATTTTGATTTTTTCAATTGGTATGGGGCTAATTATGTCTGTTCTAGCAGTTTATTTTCGAGATATGCTACACCTCTACACCATATTATTATCGGCTTGGACATATCTCACTCCTATTTTTTATCCTATTAGCATTGTTCCTGATTATGTAAAAACAATAATTTATAGTAATCCAATGTATTATTATGTTGAAGCTTTCCGTGATGTCGTGTTATATAATCAGCTTCCTGATTTTCATACAAACTTAATGTGTATTCTGTTTTCTGTGATCTCACTAGGGCTTGGTTTAACGATTTTTTATAAGAATCAGAAAAATTTTGTTCTCCACATTTGAAACTAATGAAAGGAATTGGGACTACATTGGACTATGCAATTGAAGTAACTGATGTTTCAATGAAATTTAATTTGGAAAAAGAGAAAATAAATAGTCTTAAGGAATATTTTATAAAAGTACTGAAACGTGATGTCAATCATGATGAATTCTATGCCCTGAAAAATGTATCATTTAAGGTCGAAAAAGGTGATTCATTTGCCATAGTAGGAAGCAATGGGTCTGGAAAAAGCACGATTTTGAAGATTATATCAGGAATTTTCCGTCCTACTACCGGTAAGGTTTCTGTTATGGGGTCAGTTGCTCCTTTAATCGAGTTGGGAGCTGGATTCGATATGGAACTAACCGCAAGAGAGAACATATTTCTCAATGGTGCACTATTGGGTTATTCTAAAAAGTTCTTGATAGAACGATATGAGGATATTATAGAATTTTCAGAATTACACGACTTTGTAGATGTTCCATTGAAAAATTTTTCATCTGGGATGGTTGCCAGACTGGGTTTTTCTATTGCTACAATAGTTGATCCAGATGTACTTATTGTTGATGAAATTTTGGCAGTAGGCGATGCTGCATTTCAGGAAAAATGTGAAGAAAGAATGGATAAAATGACTTCAGCGGGAGCCACTCTAATATTAGTGTCACATTCATTTGAGCAAGTGAAAAAGGTTTGCAGGAATGCCATTTGGCTAGACAAAGGAGAAATCAAGGCGGTAGGAACAGTTGATGAAGTATTTGAGGCTTACCAAAACGCTTGAGTAATTGAATATTTATTTAGTTGGGAGTGCGGAAATGTATAAAAATAAAACAATATTAGTTACTGGTGCGGGAGGGTATATAGGTAGGTTTGTTGTAAAGTACTTACTGAATCTTGGTGTTCAAGTATCTGCGGTTGATTATAATACAGAGTTTATTGATGAAAGAGCAAAGAAATTTGAATTTAATATTTTTGCAGACTATGACAACATTTATGAAGAATTAGGAAAACCTGATGTCTGTTTACATTTAGCCTGGAGGGATGGGTTCGTTCATAATTCAGAGTCGCATTTGCAAAACCTATACTCTCACTATAAATTCATACGCAGCATGGTTGATGGTGGGCTGCAACATGTTGCAGTTATGGGGACAATGCATGAGATTGGATATTTTGAAGGTGAAATAAATGAGGATACCCCAACTAACCCTCATTCATTGTATGGAATTGCCAAAAATAGTCTGCGTCAATCCTTAAATCTACTATTACAAGATAAAGCTGTTGTATTCCAATGGTTGAGGGCGTTCTATATTTATGGCGATGATTCTAAAAGTAAATCTGTGTTCTCTAAAATTATTCAAGCAGAAGAGGAAGGGAAAGAAGTATTTCCATTCACTACTGGTGAAAATAAATACGATTTCATTACCATAGAGGAACTGGCCGAACAAATTTCTTTGGCTGCAATGCAAACAAAAGTCAAAGGGATCATCAACTGTTGTTCTGGTATTCCGATTAGCCTAAAAGACAAAGTAGAAGAGTTCTTAAAGATTAATAATTTTTCAATACGCCTTGAATACGGTGCCTTTCCCGAGAGGGCGTATGATTCACCTGGGATATGGGGAGACAGTAAAAAAATACAAAATATCCTAAGTGCCTATAAACAGTAATATAGTTAGGAATTAATCGATTAGGAATGAGGGGGATTTAGTTTTGCTGGTTCAGGACAATAATCGTTTAGGTGTATTTTTCTTTTATGATGAAGATGGGATTGTAGATGAATACGTAATAAAACTACTTACAGATATTAAAAAGAGTTTAAAAGATTTATTAGTAGTATGTAACGGCAAACTAACTGTTGAAGGAAGAGCCCAATTACTACGTTTAACAGATAAAGTTTTAGTTAGGGATAACAAAGGATTTGATGTGTGGGCCTATAAGGAAGGCATGGAATATATAGGAGAGGTTGCTCTTCTGAATTATAGCGAACTCGTTCTATTTAACTCTACTATCTTTGGTCCAGTATATCCTTTTAAGGAAATGTTTAATGAGATGGATAAGAGAGACTTAGATTTTTGGGGAATAACAAAATATCACAAAATGAGCCATGATCCATTTGGAACTATTAAATATGGATATACGCCAGAACATATACAATCTCATTTTATTGTTGTTCGTAATACTATGCTGAGAAGTTATGAGTTTAAGCGATATTGGAACGAAATGAAAATGATTAACTCTTATGAAGAAGCAATTGGTTTCCATGAAGCGATTTTCACAAAAACTTTTAGTGATAAAGGATTCAAATGGGATGTTTATGTGAATACAGATGATTTGGAAAAACATGTGTTTCATCCTATACTTATGAGTCCCTTAGAATTGGTTAAAAATAGAAAGTGTCCAATATTTAAACGCAGAAGTTTTTTTCATCAAATTGCTGATTTTATTAACAATACAACCGGTGAACAAACCTTAGAGCTTTATGAATATATAAAAAACAAAACTGATTATGATGTTAATCTAATTTGGGATAATATATTACGAACGAATAATCAGACTGATATAAAGAATGCTATGAATTTAAATTACATCTTGTCAACTTCGTCATCTAAAAACGAAAATCAAGGTTCAATTAAGAAAAAAATAGCATTAGTAATGCATATATACTTTGAGGATTTAATAGATTATTGTCTTCACTATGCTCAAGCAATGCCTCCAGAAACGGATGTTTATATAACCACTAATACAGAAGTTAAAAAAAGATTGATTGAAACTGCGTTTGAGCAAATGAATTGTGCAAAAGTAGAAGTTATTTTGATTGGAAATAGAGGTAGAGATATAAGTGCACTATTGGTTGGTTGTAAAGATTTTTTGCTTGACTATGATTATGTTTGTTTTGCACACGATAAGAAAACAAAACAATTAGAGCCATATATTAAAGGTGAATCTTTTGCCTATAAGTGTTTTGAAAATGTATTGAAAAACAGTCACTTTGTTAATAATGTAATCAACACATTCGAAGAAAATCCGAGATTGGGTATTATGTCTCCGCCTCCGCCTAATCATGCTGATTTTTATCCTACTATTGGGTATGAGTGGAGTAATAACTTTAATACCACAGCGCAGTTAGCTGACAAATTAAAGCTGAAAGTAAGTATGGATCCTAATAAGGAACCCATTGCCCCTCTGGGAACAATGTTCTGGTTTAGACCAAAGGCACTCGCCACATTAATAAATCATGGTTGGAAGTACGAAGATTTCCCTAAAGAACCAAATAATAATGATGGTACAATTCTACATGCCATTGAGAGAATTTATCCTTTTGTTGCGCAACACGAGGGTTATTATCCAGCTTGGTTGATGGCGGACTCATACGCGAGAATTGAGGTGACAAATCTTTATTACATGCTTAGAACAATTAATATTGAATACTTTAGAATGCGTGGTGGAAATGCCCATTACGGCGTTTTATCTGATTTGCGGAATCGTCCAATTGTTAATAAGTCTATTAAACATAAACTTAAGATGGCAATGAAGAAATACTTACCGTCTCCCGTTATTAACAGACTTAAAAGATTAAAAAGTTTAGTGTCTTAAGCTTAAAAAAGGTTAGTAACAAAACTTGTGGAAAGAGGTAGTACCTGATGGTTTTCAGTTCCTCTGTTTTTTTGTTTTGCTTTCTTCCAGCCCTGTTACTTATTTACTATCTGTTAAAGGAAAGCTACAGAAATGGGCTTTTATTAATTGCGAGTTTAGCCTTCTATGCTTGGGGAGAACCCAAATTCGTTTTCGTAATAATATTATCCATTTTGATAAACTACGGTTTCGGGTTACTTATCTATTTATCTAAGAAAAAAGGTCATCTGCTTAGTAAAATCACAATGCTTATAGGTGTGGCGGCAAACTGTGGTTTATTATTCTATTTTAAATATTTCGATTTTTTTATTTCTGGCTTTAATAGTATTTCTGGATTGGAAATACCTTTGCGAAATATAATACTGCCTATTGGTATCTCATTCTTTACATTTCAAGGGCTTTCTTATGTAATTGATTTATATCTAAATAAAGTTGATGTTCAGAAAAATATATTGAAATTCGCACTTTTTAAAGCGTTTTTCCCGCAACTAATTGCTGGTCCAATTGTCAGATATGTAGATGTTCATGATCAGATTGACTCGCGCGTAACCACCATTGATGATTTTGCTTATGGTGTTAGGCGATTTGTTATGGGTTTGGGCAAAAAGGTAATTATCGCCAATACGTTAGGACAGGTAGCTGATAATATATTCTCCTTACCTGCTGATCAAAACACTTCAGCTATTGCATGGGTAGGAGCGATATGTTATACATTCCAAATCTACTTTGATTTTTCTGGTTACTCCGACATGGCCATCGGACTGGCGAGAATGTTCGGATTTAAATTTAAGGAAAATTTTGATTTTCCATATATATCAAAGTCAGTGACTGAGTTTTGGAGAAGATGGCATATTTCTCTTTCCTCGTGGTTTAAAGACTATTTATATATTCCACTTGGGGGTAATAGAAAAGGGAATGTATATCTTAATTTGCTAATTGTTTTTATTGTTACGGGACTATGGCATGGTGCAGCATGGAATTTTATTATATGGGGTCTCTGGCACGGAATATTCCTTATTATCGAACGTGTACTAAAAAAGAAAGGGATAAATATTCATTCCTTCAAGATTATCTCATGGTGCTACACTTCCTTTATAGTAGTAATTGGCTGGGTAATATTCAGAGCGAATAATTTAACTTATGCTGTCGACTATATAAAAGTGATGTTTGGTATAATAAAACCTAATCAAGTTGGTTTTAGTGTTGGTTACTATTTGAGTCCGATGGTTATAACGACTATAATAATCGCTTGTATTGCATCTGTTCCAATAACCAAGTATGTCAGAGTAAGTATTGGTGAATATGAATCACATAGTACTTTTAGCCAAGTTGTACAGAATTTATATGTGGCGTTGTTGCTTATACTTTGTATAATGTTCTTGGCAACATCGACCTATAACCCTTTCATTTACTTTAGATTTTAAGGAGTAAAAATATGAAGTTGCATAAGATATTCAACTTGTTGTTAGTTTTCTGTTTTGTAATAGGTATTTCTATTCCGATAATATTTGTAAATAAAGAGCCTGGAAAGATTTCTACTGCAGAAAATCGAGTGTTGGCTAGTTTTCCTTCATTGAAGAAAAATAGTAGCTATAATCGGAATTTTGTGAGTGAGTTTGAGTCTTGGTTTAATGATAACTTAGGTTTTAGAAATGAACTGGTTGCGGCGAACACAGTATTTCAGTACAACCTTTTTGGAAAAATAACGAGACCTGATACAGTATTGGGGAAAAACGATTGGCTATACTTAATGTATCCTGAAATGATAAAAAGTTACCAAAACATGAATCCGTTAACAGATGAACGTTATTCCCAGATAGCTGAAAAGTTTATTGGACTAAAGAAATATTTTGATGTAAAGGATATTCCATTTATTACTATGGTTAATCCGGATAAAGAGACAATATATCCTGAGAATATGCCGGATACTTATTTAAGAAAGGATAATGAAACAAAAGTAGATACAATCGTCAAAAATTTATCCGAGAAAGATAATATTGATATTTTCTATACAAAGGATTCCTTATTGCGTAGTAAAAAGGATGCAACTTTATATTCTCAAAACTATGATCTATCGCATTGGAATTCATATGGAGCATTCATAGCTTATCTAGAATTAATGAATAAAATTAAAGAATATCAGCCGGGGGTGAAGATACTATCTTTTAACGACTTCTCAGTTGAACCTTATATTAGAGAGTCGAAATTATATGGAGTGCTTCCCTTTAAAGAAACGGATTATAAATTTACTTACAAAAAAACATATAGTGCAACTCAAGAAACCGGTTCGTTTGATGATCTGAATTTGATTTCTAATAATTTGGCATTCAAATATGTTAATAAAACGAATGATAAACTACCAAAATTGTTGATCATAGGGGATAGTTATATATATTCCTTTATGCTAAATAATATTGCTGAAAGTTTCTCGGAAGTTAATTTTGTTCACTGGTTTAATATGGGTTCAGTTAAAGGATTGGTGAATATTTATAAGCCCGATTTAATCCTTTTAGAGTTTATGGAGCCAGCACTTGAACAATTCACTGATTCAATTTCTTATCCGGATGGATATTTTAATGAATATGAAGCATATAAAGATTTACCTGTTGTCGCTAGTCAGGATGGTTCGATGTGGTTGGATACTGTGAATAAAAAATTAGTTGAATCACAAACTGGTATTATATTGGAAAAGGAAGATCAATTTTTTAAGCTAACTGGCTGGGCTTTAGATAAAAACGCTGGGAAAACTGCTGCTGATGTTTACCTCAAAATTAATGATAAATATTACAATGGATATTATGGAATAGGTAGGTCAAGTGTTTCTGATTATTTTGGGAACCCGCAACTTATTAATTCGGGCTTTACTTTTAATATAAATAAAGATGATATTATCAATGCTAATAAAGTTAGTTTGGTGATTGTTTCAAATGATAGATCTTATCAATATGCACCAATTGATATTAATATCAATTGGAAGTAATACAAGAGCTGCCTTGAAGCTACGGCTTCAAGGCAGCTTTGTTCTCTAATGAGTTCAGTTTATTTGGATTTTATAGTAGTTTTCTATCGTAGTTATTTTTTTATTTATTATGGATTATTTAATGACTTATTTAAAATTCGCCTGTCTTTTAGATTTTATTCACCACATATCCATTCAAGAATATTATACATGAGGACATTTAGCGCCAATTAATATTATTGAATGGATAGGGTGGAAAAATGAGGATACTCGTTACCGGCGGAGCCGGCTTCATCGGCAGCAACTTCGTAATATACATGCTGCAGCAGCACCCGGAATATCAAATAGTAAACGTAGATGCCTTGACGTATGCGGGTAATCTGGAGAATTTGAAATCCATCGAGAGTCATCCTAACTATTCCTTTGCCAAGGCGGATATTAGGGGTGTCCAGGCGATGGATGGATTGTTCAGCCGAGGCGTTGATATTGTAGTCAACTTTGCAGCTGAATCTCACGTGGACCGGAGTATTCTGGAGCCTGATATATTTGTAAAGACGAATGTTCTCGGTACGCAGGTGCTGCTGGATGCAGCTAAGAAATACAGTATAACTAAATTCGTGCAAGTATCCACGGATGAGGTCTATGGATCGCTTGGCGCTACGGGTCTGTTCACTGAAGAAACACCGCTGACACCGAACAGTCCTTATTCCGCGAGCAAAGCGGGCGGGGATTTGCTGGTTCGAGCTTATCACGAAACATTCGGATTGCCGGTTAATATTACCCGTTGCTCCAATAACTACGGGCCTTATCAATTCCCGGAGAAGCTGATTCCGCTGATGATCTCCCGTGCGCTGGCTGATCAGGCGCTGCCTGTATATGGTGACGGAATGAATATCCGTGACTGGCTGTATGTTGAGGATCACTGCAGCGCAATCGATCTGGTAATTCATGAGGGTGTTAACGGTGAAGTGTACAACATCGGTGGCAATAATGAGCGGACGAATGTGCATATCGTGAATACCGTGTTACAGGAGCTGGGCAAACCGGATTCGCTGATTTCTTATGTTCAGGACCGTCCTGGACATGACCGCCGTTACGGTATAGATCCGACCAAGATCACGAACGAGCTGGGGTGGAAGCCAAAGCATACGTTCGAAACGGGCATTAAGGAAACCATTCAGTGGTATCTGAATAACAAAGAATGGTGGACCCGCATTCAGTCCGGAGAATACCAGAAGTATGCCGCACTCCAGTACGGCAGCCGTCTGGGGGATTCACTGTAATGGCGAAAATGAAAGTGTTCGTTACAGGTTCGGGAGGACAGCTGGGGCAAGATCTTATGCTCTTACTTCAAGGTCAGGATTATGAGGTTCTGGGCTGTGACCGTCAGGAGATGGATATTACTGATCTGGACCAGTGCCAGGAGGTTATCGGTGCTTTTGCTCCTGATGCTGTTATTCATTGTGCGGCCCATACCGCGGTTGATGCGGCAGAGACCGATGTTGACGCAGCGTACCTGATTAATGCTACCGGAAGCCGGAATGTGGCTCTTGCTGCAGAAAAGGCGGGCGCCAAGCTGGTCTATATCAGCACGGATTATGTGTTCGATGGCATGGGGGTTCAGCCTTACCATGAATATGATAATACAGATCCTAAGAGTATCTACGGTAAGTCTAAGCGGGCTGGAGAGATCCTGGTCCAGTCTTTATCGTCTAAATTCTTTATCGTACGTACCTCTTGGGTTTATGGCAAATACGGCAATAACTTTGTGAAAACCATGCTGAAGCTGGGGCAGGAAAAGCCGTTGCTGCAGGTTGTAGATGACCAGAAGGGCTCGCCTACCTATACGGTGGACCTGGCAAGATTCTTGCTTGAGCTTATCCAGACTGAAAAGTATGGAGTGTACCATGCCTCGAACACAGAGTCTTGTACATGGTATGAATTCACCCAGGCCATCTTTGCGGAAGCAGAAGATATTCTGGGGCTGAAGTTCACAGCGAAGCTTGAGCCGTGTGCTACCGAACAGTTTCCACGTCCAGCGCCGCGTCCGCGCAACTCGGTGATGGAGCATCTGGCCATCCGTACCAACGGGTTTCAGGACATCCGCCCATGGCGGGAAGGTCTGAGAGACTTTTTGCTGGAGCTGAAGTAACCATTGGCGCGGGATTTGCATAAATAACTAACTATATAAGCCGCATTAAAAAATAAACAAAAAGCGAAAGAAGCGGAGGACAAATTTGGAACTGTAGGAGCGGTAGCGACCGCCTTTGTCACCGGATTTCTACCGCGAATAGCGGATCAAGAAATATGGGACAACAGCGGCCGGAAGTCCAAATGTTCACCGCAGTGACGACTAAGCTTCAAGTTCAAATTAAAAGTGAGTCTTATATAGCAACTAATGAAACTCCTGATCGCTTATGCGGTAAGGAGTTTTTTGCTGTCTGTGACAATATAGCAATAGGGTTGAACCACAATAACTATGTAACTAACATTACCTTCTAATGTGCTTAACATAGCCTGTCAACCTTCTTTTCGCTATAATAGATATAGATTTCCCAATAAAGAACCAGGAATTCGAGGTCACCTATGAACCCTAAAACAGTCAGTGTACATATCGTTACCTATAACAGCGCGGATGACATCATTGAATGCTTGTCGGCTGTATTAGCTCAGGATTATCCGGTCAAAAAAATTGTCATAGTGGACAACGCTTCAACGGATGGTTCGGCGGATAAAGTCAGAGCGTTCTACCACGGGCTAAACTCGAACTCGGCCCAAGGAGCTACAACTGCCCAAGGAGTAGCCGATTCTGCAAGTAGCAGTACCCTGACACCTTCACTTGTCTTACTTGAGAATGAACATAACACCGGCTTTGCCCCAGCACACAATCAGGCTATTGCCGGTACAAATACAGATTATGTGCTGGTGTTGAACCCTGATCTTACGCTTGCCCCGGACTATATATCCAGACTTGTCGCCCGCTTTGAAGACAATCTCCAGATCGGCAGTGCCACAGGCAAACTGCTGCTGAAGGCGGATCACTCACTCGTTGACAGCACGGGACTGCGGATGAATAGAGCACGCCGGGCGTTTGACCGTGGAGCGGGAGAGTCCGCTGATCTGTGGAACGAGTCTGGTGTGGTATTCGGTGTATCCGGTGCAGCAGCGATGTACTCCCGGCGGATGATTGAGGATGTCAGCGTCGAAGGCGAGTTTTTTGATGCGGACTTTTTTGCCTATAAGGAAGATGTGGATGTAGCCTGGCGCGCCGGATTGTTTGGGTGGCAGGCCTACTATGATGCGGAAGCGATAGGTTACCACGAACGGGGCTGGAAGACATCCGGGCGGAGCGGCAAGGCGATGTTCATCAAGCGGATTTCTTATATCAACCGTTATAAAATGATTTATAAGAACGAGTCCTCCCGCAGGATGTTGCTTACCCTGTTATATTCCTTGCCTTATGAGATCGCCGCACATGGCTACTCGTTATTGAAGGAACCTAAGTTATTAGGAGCCTGGCCATCTTTCTTCTCGCAGTGGACAGCTCTGAAACGCAAGCGCCGTTATATTCAGGAGAAGGCTAAGCGTCAGGGATTATGAAGCGAAACGAGAGAGAACTCAACCGATTGTGAAAAAGATTCTTCTATTCCCCGGATTTCCGTCAGCTATTTAGATTGAACTTAAAAATAAATGGACAGGGAAAAGTGGCGGAGGAGAATTTTGGAACTGTAGGAGCGATAGCGTCCGCCTTTGTCTGCGGATTTCCACCGAGAACAGCGGTAAAAATCAAGAAATCTGCAGACAACAGCGGCCGGAGGGCCAAACTTTCTTTGGAGTCACGGCAATCCGATAATAGATAAAATACAAGTTCAATCTTATAGCACTGTTCCTCCCACATTATCCTCACGCTTGTAAAAACCTCCCTGAACAGGCTGCGCCTATCAAGGAGGTTTTTGTGTTATAATAATTGTCGATAGATTACTATATTTGTCAGGAGAGTATAGCAGTGAATGTAGATGTTAGTATAATCATTCTTAATTACAACACATGCCGCCTGACGATGGACTGTCTGAGGTCGGTATATGACTCCGAGACCCGCTACTCCTATGAAATTATTTTAATAGATAATAACTCCCATGATCACTCGGTAGAGACGATAAGCAAGGAATTCCCGGATGTGCTGCTGATTGCCAATTCGGAGAATGTAGGGTTTGCCAAGGGTAATAATCAGGGGATGGAAGCGGCCTCCGGGCGATATGTGCTGCTGCTCAATTCCGATACGGTGGTGCGTAAGGATACGCTGGAGACAATGGTTGCTTTTATGGACACCCGTCCGGATCTGGGGGCTTCTGGCTGTAAGGTGATTTTGCCGGATGGTTCGCTGGATAAGGCGTGTAAAAGAGGATTCCCGACGCCATCCGCTTCCTTCTATTATGCTTTTGGCTTCAGTAAGCTGTTTCCGGACCGTCCAAGGTTCAACGGCTATCAGCTTGGTTATCTGGACCCCGACGACTCCTACCCGGTAGATTGTCTGGTGGGAGCGTTCATGCTGCTGCGGCGGGAGACCATCGAGCAGGTGGGCGGACTGGATGAGACGTTTTTTATGTATGGAGAGGATCTGGACTGGTGTTACCGGATCAAAGCGGCCGGCTGGGGGATTTATTACTATCCGCAGACATCGATCGTGCATCTCAAAGGTGGCAGTGCGCGCCGCAGACCGTTTAAGATCGTGTACGAATTTCACCGGGCGATGATTTTATTCCATAAGAAGCATTATAGCAGGCGGTACAACAGTATGATAAACGGAGCGGTATATGCGGGAGTTGGCGTCAAGTTCACGCTTTCGCTGCTGCGCAATGCGCTGATTGCTCCACGCAAGGTTCCAACACCAGCACAGAGTCTGACTGTCCCCGGGGAAGCCGGTTTACGCAATGAATCGAATGCTGAGGTGAGATTATGATCCGCCGTAATCAAAAGTTTCTAACAAAGTTATATATGGTTGCCGATTTCCTGGTCATTCAAGTGGCCTTTCTGGCTGCCTGGTGGCTGAAGTTCAAAAGCGGTTTGCTGGAATCCTACAGGACTCTTCCTGTAGAGTCTTATGCTTACTGGAGTATTATCTACGGAGCCATCGCTATTCTGATCGGAATTGTGCTTCAATTGTATTTGCCGAAGCGCAAGAAACGGTTCATTGACGAATTCATCAAAATCTTTCAGGTTCACGCCATGGGTATCTTCATTCTGCTCGGCCTGATGTTCTTCCTGAAGGAGATTGACGTCTCCCGTCAATATCTCGCTATATATATGGGCTTCAATATTCTTTCCATTATGCTGTACCGTTATGTGCTGAAGAAGATGCTGAAATCGCTGCGTGAAAAAGGCTTCAACCGCCAGTTTGTACTGATTCTCGGCGCAGGTACGCTGGGTAAGAGATTCTACAATAATCTGGAGCAGTATCCTGAGCTGGGGTACGAGGCCATCGGCTTCCTGGATGATTTTCATGAATGGGATGGTCTTGAGGAACAACGGTATAAGCCGATTCTCGGCACCGTGGATCAGCTGGAAGGCATGCTGGAGATGCTGCCGGTCGATGAGGTCATTCTGGCGCTTCCGCTGGATGCCCATTCGAAATATCCGACCATTATCGCTACCTGCGAGAAGGCGGGTGTACGGACACTGATTATCCCTGACTTCTTCGACTACCTGCCAGCCCGTCCTTACTTCGATAACTTCGCCGGGATGCCGATGATTAACGTACGCGACATTCCGCTGGATATGGCCGGCAACAAAATGGCGAAGCGGGCGTTTGATCTGGTGTTTTCCCTGTTCGCCATTATTATGTTGTCTCCTGTAATGCTGATTGTAGCGCTGGGTGTGCGCCTAACCTCGCCCGGACCTATTATTTTCAAGCAGGAGCGTGTAGGACTTAACCGCCGTAACTTCATGATGTACAAGTTCCGTTCGATGAAGATGCAGACAGACGGTGAAGTGGATACGGGCTGGAGTACGCGTGAGGATCCGCGCCGCACACGTTTTGGGACCTTTATCCGCAGGACCAGTCTGGATGAGCTGCCGCAATTTTTCAATGTGCTGTTTGGCCAGATGAGTGTGGTCGGTCCGCGTCCGGAGCGCCCGTACTTTGTAGAGCAGTTCCGCGGTGAGATTCCGAAGTATATGGTGAAGCACCATGTGCGTCCGGGGATTACCGGCTGGGCTCAGAGCAACGGTCTGCGCGGGGACACGTCGATTGAGGACCGGATCAAACACGACATTTTCTATATCGAAAACTGGTCACTACTGTTCGACATCCGGATCATCGCCAAAACCATCCGCAACGGCTTCAAGAACGCTTATTAATGGACCGGTCTCATACTATATCATTCCATAGAAACGGTTGCTGCCCCCCTGAGGACGACACAGCCGTTTCTTCTTGTTTTCAGGCCAACTACTCTAACACTTGCAAAGGAACCTGCCATCATGGATAGAAAAAAGATTATCGCCTCCGTCATTATGATCGGAGCTATTGTACTCCTGCTTGTACTCACACTTGGGGGAAAAGAGAAACAGCCGGCTACCGGCTTTGCAGCCCATAGAGTTGTAGCTCATGCTATGGGAGGGATTCATAACTATACGTATACGAATACGCTGGATGCTTTTATCGCTAACTATGAGCAGGGAACCCGGGTTTTTGAGGCAGACCTGCTGCTGACAAGTGATGACAAGCTGGTGGCCCGCCATGAATGGACCGCTAATATGAGCAAGCTTCTGGGCCAGCAGGGTGTTCTTCCTGCCGCGAAGCAAGGGATCGTACTCAACTATGCGGATGTCATGAGCAGCCCGATTCTTGAACTCTACTCCCCGCTGGATATTGATAAGATCATGGACTTGATGGTGATCTACCCGGATGCCTACATTGTAACGGACACGAAAGAGCTCGAACCGGAACTTGTAACGAAACAATTTCAGCTGATTGTGGAAGCGGCCGAGAAGAGGGACCCTGCCCTGCTGCAGCGGATTGTTCCGCAGATTTACAGCCGGGATATGCTGGATGTGGTGAACCGGGTGTACGCTTTTCCTGAAGTGATCTTTACGCTATATCAGACGCAGGATAGTGATGAAGGGGTCATTGATTTCGCCAGTCAAACCGGAGTGGATATCACCATGCCGACGGTAAGAGCTACCAAGAGTTTCGTGCGGAAGCTGAAGAATGCCGGGGCAAGAGTCTATGTGCATACAGTGAATGACGAGAAGGAAATTTCGGAGCTGTCCCGAATGGGAGTGGACGGATTCTATACCGATTTTGTCTCTGAGGACGACTTAAGCAGGGTCAAGGGTGTCCGCTAGTAGTTGAACGTGCAGGCTTCTGTACATCAAAAAGCTTATACTCTAAAAATGCGAAAAAATGTTCGCATTTTTGTTCGCTTTAAATTGACACCCGCCTTCGTACTGACTTAGACTAGAGATACGGCTTTTGCATGTGCAGGAGTATATTTGTTGTTTTGAAATACTGGGAAATAGAGTATTTACTTAGATGAACATTGAGGATGGACGATAATGAATGGAATGCGGCAAATGATCAAGCCGTGGCGGCATGTGTTCAAGCTGGACCCGGACCGGGAGCTTGCTGATAGGGAACTTGCGGCTGTCTGTCTCTCGGGAACCGATGCGATACTGGTAGGCGGCTCCACTGGCGTGACTTATGAGAATACGGTGAGTCTTCTCTCGAGAATCCGGCAGTATGATCTGCCTTGTGCCCTGGAGGTGTCGGATCTCGAAGCCGCTGTGCCCGGATTTGATCTGTATATGATTCCCATGGTGCTCAACACTGCCGATACTTCATGGATTCTTGGCCATCACCGCCGGGCAATTGAACGGTTCGGCAGTCTGATTCCATGGGAATTGCTGCTGACAGAGGGCTATATTGTGCTCAATGGCGATTCATCCGTAGCGCGGCTTACAGGGGCAGACCACTCGCTTAGCGCAGACGGGGCAGCGGCTTATGCGCAGATTGCGGACAAGCTGATGAATCTGCCTGTCGTTTATCTGGAGTACAGCGGAAGGTTTGGAGATATGGAGACTGTGCGTGAGGTCAGGGCAATGGTCGAGCACAGCCAGCTTTTTTATGGAGGCGGTATTACAGGTGAGGAAGAAGCCATGCAGGCAGCTGCTCTATGTGATACAGTAGTGGTCGGCAATATTATTTATTATGATGTGGAGCAGGCGCTGCTGACCGTTCAGGCAGTGAGAAATACGCAGCAGCTGGACCGGGAGAACTTATAAATTTCAAGCTTATATTCAGAAAGGAGCATGTCACACATGCAACTTGTTAACATACAAGACGCCGTAAGCCGGCTAAACCCCCCGCAGCGTCAGGCTGTAGAAGCTACCGAAGGGCCTTTATTGATCATGGCCGGAGCGGGCAGCGGTAAGACCCGCGTGCTTACCCACCGGATCGCCTGGCTGATTGCGAACCGCAAGGCACCGCCTTGGGCGATTCTGGCGATTACTTTTACGAACAAGGCCGCCCGGGAGATGCAGGATCGTGTCTCCAAGCTGGTAGGGACGGAGGGCCGGGATATTTGGGTATCCACCTTCCACTCGATGTGTGTGCGGATCCTGCGGAAGGATATTGAGCGAATCGGCTTCACTTCGAACTTCTCCATTCTGGATTCGACGGACCAGTTATCCGTTATCCGCAATTGTATGAAGGATCTGGACATTGATACCAAGAAATTCGAGCCGAAGGCCATTCAGGCTGTGATCAGTACGAACAAGAATGAGCTGATTACACCGGCGCAGTATGAGCAGAAGATCGGCGATTATTTCGAAGGCCTTGTGGCCAAAGTGTATACCAAGTACCAGCAACGGCTGAGAAGCAATAACTCACTGGATTTTGATGACCTCATCATGAAGACGATCCAATTGTTCAAGGAAGTTCCTGAGGTATTGGATTTCTACCAGAAGAAGTTCAAATACATTCATGTCGATGAGTATCAGGATACGAACCGGGCGCAGTATATGCTCTGCAAGATGCTGGCCGAGGGTCATCACCGGATCTGCGTAGTCGGGGACAGTGACCAGTCGATCTACCGCTGGCGCGGGGCGGATATTTCGAACATCCTTAATTTCGAAGAAGACTATCCGGAAGCCAAAACCATTCTGCTGGAGCAGAATTACCGTTCAACCTCCAATATTCTGAACGCAGCCAATGGTGTTATCGCACTCAATACCGGACGCAAGCCGAAGAAGCTGTGGACCGATTCGGACGAAGGCGCGAAGATTAAGGTGTTCCGCGGCGACTCCGAGCATGATGAGGGATACTTCGTCACCGGTGAGATCAGCAAGAATGTGAAGCAGGGCCAGGCCTACCAGAATCATGCGATTCTGTACCGTACGAACGCCCAGTCACGTGTAATAGAAGAAATTCTGATCAAATCGGATATCCCTTATCAGATCGTCGGCGGGATCAAGTTCTACGACCGCAAAGAAATCAAGGATCTGCTGGCGTATCTGCGCCTGCTCTCCAATCCCGATGATGATATCAGCCTGACGCGGATTATCAATGTTCCCAAGCGTGGCCTCGGGGATACGACTGTCGGTAAATTGGCGGCAGCAGCAGCTTCCCAGGGAGTATCAATCTTCCGTGCGCTGCAGACGGTGGATGATCTGGGCTTTGCCGGCCGGACGCGCAATACGCTGGTGGAGTTCTATGATATGATCGAAGCCCTGCACCGCATGGTGGAATTCCTCTCGGTGACCGAGCTGACAGAGAAGATTCTTGAACTGTCCCAGTACCGACTGGAGCTGCAGAATGAGAATACTCTTGAATCCCGTTCCCGTCTGGAAAATATCGATGAATTCCTGTCCGTAACGATGGAATTCGAGAAGAACAACGAGGATAAGTCGCTGGTCTCCTTCCTGACGGATCTGGCGCTGATCGCCGACATTGACAGCGTGAATGACGAAGAAGAGCGCAGCGATGCGGTTGTGCTGATGACGATGCACAGCGCGAAGGGCCTGGAGTTCCCGACCGTGTTCATCATCGGGATGGAAGAGGGCGTGTTCCCGCACAGCCGTGCCTTCCAGGACAATGACGAACTGGAAGAAGAACGCCGGTTGGCGTATGTGGGCATTACCCGTGCGGAGAAGCAGCTGTTCCTCAGCTGTGCACGGATGCGCACGCTGTTCGGGCGGACGACCGCGAATGCGCCGTCCCGCTTCCTGGAGGAGATTCCGGAGGAGCTGAAGGAAGACACCGTGAAGGAATCGGACCGCTTCCGGCGCGGAGGCGCGGAGGTTGGCGGTGCTTATGGCGGCCGCGGCTTCGGCGGAGGCGGAGGCAGCCGCGGGAACTTCGGCAGCCGCACCGCTGCTGCCGGGAATGCGCCGGCAGGCGGCGGGGCCGCCAGCTTCGGCAGCGGCAGCTCGGCGAGCGCGGTGCCGGGCGCGGGCCGTGTCGTAGTGACGACCGGAGGCGCGCAGAGCGCTCCGGGAGCAGGGGCCGCAGCGTCCGCCGGCTTCAAGGCGGGCGACAAGGTCTCCCACGGCAAATGGGGCATAGGCACCGTTGTGGCCGTGAAGGGCAGCGGCAACGATACGGAGCTGCAGATTGCCTTCCCGGCGCCGGTGGGCGTGAAGCGGCTGCTGGCCGGCTTTGCACCGATCACCAAAGTTGAATAAAGCAAGCTGCGATTAACGATTGTGTTTTTGGATCACGCTAACCGTAGGAAACCTATTTGACGGAGGGATGTGCCGGATGGATATTATGTTCACGATGGAAGAGCTCGTAGCCGAGCTGAATCAATATAACTATCATTACTATACAATGGATGCGCCGCAGATCAGCGACAAGGAATATGATGCGCTCTATGACAAGCTGGTGGCGCTGGAAGCGGAGAGCGGAATTGTACTGCCGCATTCTCCAACACAGCGGGTGGGCGGGGAACTGCTGAAGGGCTTCACGCCACACCGCCATCTGGCACCACTGTGGAGTCTCGACAAGGCGCAGAATATTGAACAGCTGCGCACCTGGAACGCCCGTGTGCTGAAGCTGGTGAATGACTACAACACCAAGAATCCGGAGAATCCTCTGCCTGACCCGTGTTATGCGGTGGAGCTGAAGTTTGACGGCTTAACGCTGAACCTGACCTACCGTGACGGCGTACTTGTCCAGGCGGCAACACGGGGCAACGGCGTAACAGGCGAAGGTATCCTTGCCCAGGTGAAGACGATCAAATCCGTTCCTTTGAACATCCCGTTCAAGGAAGGCCTGATCGAAGTGCAGGGCGAGGGGATCATGAACCTGTCTGTACTGGCTGACTATAATACACGTGCGGCGGAGCCGCTCAAGAATGCGCGCAACGGTGCAGCCGGTGCGCTGCGCAACCTGAATCCTAAGATGACTGCGGACCGCAGACTGAATGCCTTCTTTTATAATGTGGGGTACTCGGAGGGCGTACAGTTTGCCGATCATCAGGAAATGATGGATTTCCTGCGCAGCAACCGGTTCAAGGTCAACCCGTATCTCAATTACTTCAGTAATTTCGATGACGTTACCGAGCAGCTGGCTGAGATCGAAGAGAGCCGTTCCGGCCTCGATTATCTGATTGACGGGGCAGTCATCAAGGTGACAGATTTCCGGATCCGCGAAGCGCTGGGCTATACGGATAAGTTTCCCCGCTGGGCGGTTGCCTATAAATTCGAGGCGGAAGAAACCACGACGATTCTGGAGTCGGTCAGCTGGAACGTAGGCCGTACAGGCAAAGTAACTCCGCTGGCGCGCGTAGAGGCTGTGGAGCTTGCCGGTGTTACGGTGCAGAATTGCACACTTAACAACGTGGGCGACATTGAACGGAAGAATCTGAAGTTTGCACTGGGCACACGGGTTTTCATCCGCCGCTCCAATGATGTAATCCCGGAGATTCTGGGCAAGGTGACCGAAGAGAGTGACGGCGGGGAGATTATTTTCCCTGAGAATTGTCCGGCCTGCGGCTTCCCGCTGGAGATGCGCGGTGCACATCTGTTCTGTAATAACAAGCTGGACTGCAAGCCGCAGATTGTCAGCCGGATTACGCATTTTGCCTCTAGAGATGCCATGGACATTGAGACATTCAGTGAGAAGACGGCTGCTCAGCTGCATGAAGAGCTTAGTGTACGTGAGCCGGCCGATCTCTATGAATTGACCTTCGAGCAGCTCGTGAAGCTGGACCGTTTCGGGGAGAAGAAGGCGGATAATCTGCTCCAAGCACTGGAAGAGAGCAAAGGGCGGGACCTCGCCTCCTTCTTATATGCCCTCGGTATCCCGAATACCGGAAAAGCAACCACCCGAATGCTGGCTGACCACTACCGCAGTCTGGACGCTGTAATGTCCGCTACGGCGGAGGAGCTGGCCGGTCTGCCGGATATCGGCGGGATTGTGGCTGAGAGCATCGTGAATTATTTTGCCGACCCGTTCGTGGTTGTAAGCATTAACCGTATGCTGGCGCTGGGTGTAGAGGCTAAGGCACCCGAAGCTCCGCGTGTAGTCAGTACCAATACTTTCTTTAGCGGCAAAACCGTTGTCCTGACCGGTTCCCTGCAGAAAATGACCCGCGAGGAAGCGGCTGAGCGTCTGGAGGCTCTCGGAGCTAAGGTGTCCGGCAGTGTCTCCAAGAAGACCGATCTGGTCATTGCCGGTGAGAAGGCAGGCAGTAAGCTGGCCAAAGCGCAGCAACTCGGCATTCAGGTCATTGAAGATGAAGACGAACTGATTCGGCTTCTGGAAAGCTAAGCATACACAAAATCCCGGGGTCCTCGCACTTAGCGAACGACACCGGGACTTTTTTTATCTCAAATATAGACTATGCCTGCATTATTTCGCCGCGTTCAGCCCCATCGACTGCAGAAGCTTATCAAATATAAGAGTGTTCTCATAGACGCCAGTGAATAGCTGAGCGTTCTTGCCCATAGCCGTAACCGGAATATCAACAGCAGTATGTCCCGAAGTCGTCCAGTCGACTACAAAGTTAAGCTTGGAGTTGGCAATAGCGAAAGGGCCATCTTCCTGAGAAATAGCATCTCCGCTCTCATCCTCTGCATCCACCGCTTCAATCGAGAATCCGCCCGTTTCATGGTCAGCCAGTACAAGTACCAGGGTGTCAGGGTTTTTCTTCGCATAGTCTTTAGCCACCTGAACGGATTTGTCCAGCTCCTGGCCGGATTTGATCGTCATTTTGGCGTTGTTTTTGTGGGCGAACTCGTCCGTGCCTTCTTCTTCAACCATCAGGAAGAATCCTTTGGAGTTGGCGTCCAGCGTATCGATCGCTTTCTTCGTCATCTCAGCCAGGGAGACTACAGGCTTATAGATATCCCCTTTGCCTTCTTCATTCTGCTGGAACATTTCTTCATTGGCGAAAAGCCCCAGCAGCTTGCTGCCCTTAGCCTTCTGCAGATCAGTCTTAGTGGAGACATAGCTGTAGCCCAGTTGTTTCGCTTTTTCTACCAGATTCCCCTGGGTTCCCTTGCTCTTCTCGGAAGGATCTTCAGCAGGCTCGTCCGGGAATTTGCCGGGCTGTCCGGCCGGATACCAGAAATCCTCCCCTCCGCCGAGTAGCACATCTACCCTGCTCTTGGTCAGCAGCTGGAGTGCGATATCGCTCTGCTTGGAACGGTCTTCCACATGTGCGCCAAAAGCAGCTCCTGTAGCGTCAGTAACCTGGCTCGTCGTCACCACTCCGGTGGACTTACCCGCTTTTTTGGCATATTCCATAAGAGTCGCAACCGATTTCTTGTCGGCATCCATGCCGATGGCCCCGTTATAAGTCTTCACACCGCTTGCGTAGGCTGTTGCGGATGCCGCAGAGTCCGTTACCGGAACCGTGGAGCTTGTATGAATCAGGCCGACGTATGGCATCGAGTCCATAGCAAGGTTGCCTTTTTCACCTACAGTGGCTAACCGGATGGCATTACGCTGAGCAGTCCCCATGCCGTCGCCGACGAATAGAATTACATTTTTGGTTTTGGAGGTTGCCGCGTCGGCCTGATTGCTTGAAGATCCTGTGGTGACTACACCTGAGACGAGCAGCGCAGCGGCTGCAGTTGCGGCAAAAGCGGTCTTCACTCCATACTTTTTAGCTGATTTCATATTTACCCTCCTATAATCTTTGGTTTACTCCCTTATACTAGAGAGCATTCATTAAGAGAGTGTTACTCAAATATACATTTAATGTAAAGATGAGGCTGTTTCTATAAAATAAAAATCTCCCGTCCCTGAACAAGGGAAGCGAGAGATTAAGAGTAGCCTTAAGTTACAGCATATATAGAGTAGAATGGAGAAGTTATACCCGCTTGGCGTTAGGCAGCCAGGCATCAATGTCATACCCGCGCTGTTCCCAGTAGCCGACATGATCACCTGCGATCAATTCGATGCGGTTCAGCCATTTAACTGACTTGTAGGCATACATTTGCGGAGTAACCAGGCGTACAGGCCCTCCGAGCTGATTAGGGATAGGTTTGCCGTCATGCATTACAGCCACCATGATATCCTCCATCCGCGCTTGAGCCAGCGTTAGAGAGTCCGTGTAGACACCGTCTCCCGAGTAGAGCTTGACCGTGACAGCTTCATCCTGCACACCGGCCATATCCAGCAGCTTATAGAGTGGAAGACCCTCCCATGTGTTTTTATAGACCGACCAGCCGGTTACACAGTGAAAATCACTGACCTGCACCTCGCGCTGCAGCTTGACGAATTCTTCCCAGCTCCAGGTGAACTTTTTGTCCACCAGACCGTCGATTGTAAAAGACCAGTTGGAGTTATCGAAGGCGGGAATGTCAGTGACGGTGTATACACGAAAGCTGCCTTCGGCTCCCCCGCCGATGGGAGGGGCTGATTCCGCCAGCGGAACCGGATCGGGAATCAGGGCATTGGCATTGGAGGCCGCATAATCGGCTGTACCCGGAAGCTGCAGGGATTTGCCGATCCAGCGTACAAAGGTTGGGCCGAGCGTTACGGCGAGACCTGCTCCTACAGCTACTTTGATGAAACCTCGGCGTGTGTACATAGGTTGAGCTTCTGACGAAGCTGCGGGTCGTGGCCGTACAGTAGGTTCAGTATTACTCTCTACAGGTAACGTCTCCGCTATGATAGAGCGCTTCTTAGGCTCCTTCAGCCATTTAACCCGGGTAACGGAATGGTAGATGATCACCGGGAGTCCTACCCAGGTCAGCAGATCATGAACGAACAGCGCACTGTTAGCCGCTCTGGGCCCGGCAAGTCTGAATTGCCACAGGACAACTCCGGAGACCAGCCAGCCGATCAGAAGAGTGAGCACGAAGATGACATTAGCCTTTTGACCCGTTTTGCCCTTCAATCGCTTCCAATGCTTCGCAGCCAGCAGCAGATAATAGACGACAGGGATCAGCAGCGCCAGTCCAAACACAATATGGCCCCATTTCAGCCACACTCTGCCTTCGCCCAGCATCTCCCTCCAGAAACCGCCCACCAGCATCAGGCCGCTGAGCGCGAGGAACAAGACCAGCCAGGCATTCCACATGTGAATGGATACTAGCTTTTTACCATACCCTTTGCGGATTTTCGTAAGTATATTCTTCAATTGCCTACCTCCTTCGGAGCTTCCAGCCTGACAATAGATAATTCAAGTTTAAACTAATTGTACCGCAAAAAAAGCCTGTTGAATAATGTTCCCCAGCCAGGCTGGACAGAGTGGTTGCCTTTCCTGAACTTTATCTTATAGACTAATGGAAAGAGCTCTGGAAAGGATCAAGTACCCGTGAACCAAGAAACGATTCTGCTGGTGGATGATGAAGTGGAGATTGTGGAGCTGCTGGATATCTATCTTAGTAATGAGGGATACCGGCTGCTTAAGGCTTTTGACGGAATGGAGGCGCTGGAGTGCCTTGGCAAAGAGGAGGTGGATCTCATTATACTCGATGTGATGATGCCCCGCATGGACGGGATTGCCGCCTGCATGAAGATCCGTGAGGAACGGAACATGCCGATTATTATGCTCTCCGCCAAGAATGCGGATATGGACAAAATTCTTGGACTCAGCATCGGGGCAGACGATTATGTAGGCAAGCCGTTTAATCCGCTGGAGCTTGTGGCGCGGGTCAAATCGCAGCTGCGCCGTTACCATAAATTGAATCGGGACGCTCCTGCCAGAACGAATGAGCATGAACTGGTCTTTGAAGATTTGCTGATAGATACGCTTCGGCATGAGGTGAGCGTGGACAACCGCAAGGTAAAGCTGACGCCCCGCGAGTTTTCTATCCTGGAACTGCTGGCGCGGCATCAGGGACAGGTGCTCAGTATGGAGCAGATTTACCTGAAGGTGTGGAATGAGCCTTTTCTGGATGGGGGCAACACCGTGATGGTGCATGTCCGCAATCTCCGTGACAAAATCGAGCTGGACGCCAAGCAGCCCCGTTATGTGCAGACCGTGTGGGGCATTGGCTACAAGCTGGATCATCCGTCCTGAAAGCTGAGGTGAAACGTAGTGAATACCAAATATATCAGTACCATCCGCTGGAAGTTCATCTGGGCCTTTGTGCTGAGTATTATGTCGGGGGCAGTGCTGCTTTTGGGTGGCTATCGGCTGGTCAATTCCATGATCTATCTGAATCCGGCGGAGCCCTCCGCACCGTACTCTCGTATTCTGAAATGGATTATCAACCATATCGGTTCGGCGCCGCTGATGACTGCTGTCGGGATCGCCAGCTTCCTGATCTTCTTCTTCATCTACACGCGTAAAATCGTCTCCTACCTCGAAGAGATCACCAGAGGTATCCAGCAGATTACGAAGCTTGATGAATCGCACCGGATCGAGGTTCGTACGGCGGACGAGCTGGGGGTGCTTGCGGAGAACATCAACATTATGTCTGAGCGGCTGCAGCGTTCGCTGCTGGAAGAGCGCAAGGCTGTTGAGTCCAAAAACGAGCTGATTACCGGCGTATCGCATGATCTTCGCACCCCGCTGACATCGGTGCTTGGCTTCTTGGAGTATATTGAGCAGGACCGCTGCCGGGAAGAGACGGAGATACGCTACTACGTAGGGATTGCCTATCAGAAAGCATTAGTGCTGCGCAAACTGATTGACGACCTGTTTGAATACACACGGGTTAACAGCAGCAGACTGCCGCTTGTGCTGGAACGGCTCGATCTCAAGGCCTTTATGCGCCAGCTTGCGGAAGAATCCGTTCCGGCTCTGGCCCGTGCAGGCATGACTTATGAATTGTACGATGATACCGAATCGCTGTGGATTGAAGCGGCTCCTTATGAACTGGTGCGCGCTTACGAGAATCTGATTGCCAATGCGATCCGGTACGGCAAGGACGGGAAGCGGCTGGAGATCGGGCTGAGCCGTGAAGGAGACGATGCGCTCGTGCGGATCAGTAATTTCGGCGAGATGATCGCGGAAGGGGATCTCCCGCATATTTTTGAA
This sequence comes from Paenibacillus sp. FSL P4-0081, assembly GCF_000758565.1. NCBI lineage: Bacteria > Bacillati > Bacillota > Bacilli > Caryophanales > Paenibacillaceae > Paenibacillus > Paenibacillus sp. FSL P4-0081. The sequence goes on along the minus strand of NZ_CP009280.1, from coordinate 7,725,255 downwards.
CGGTTCTACCGGGCGGAGCGCTCCAGATCGCAGGTCACCGGGGGATCGGGGTTGGGGCTGGCGATTGCCAAGGGGGTTGTGGAACGGCATCATGGAGAGATCACGGCCCGCAGCAGCAGTTCCCGGACGGACTTTATTACCCGGTTTCCGGTGACTTCTTAACAATCTTCAGCGTTTCTTAAGAAGTGGCAGCGGTAATTCTTAAGATTTAGCCGATATCCTTGTGCTATGGGGATGAAACCCGGGAAGGCAGGAGGAATTGGCTGATGTCAAAAATACACACGATACGCTCACTTTACCTCTACATGTTCTGCGGTAGCGCCCTGCTTAGTGCAGGGCTGCTTCTGGCTATGCGGGGGCTGTTTGCTATGCTCTACTCCCGGTATACGCCTGATTCGGCGGCGCTGTTTGTCCGTTTCACGCATTGGATAATGAATCATATCGGCGCAAGACCGGCGGCTGTCATGATGTTCACCGCTGTATGTGCAGGGCTGTTCCTGCTCCGTTCGCAAAAAGCAGCCAACGATACCACGGCGCTGCTGCGCGCCGCAGAGCAGCTGGCGGCCCGCGGCTCCTGTGAGCTTGCGGACCTTGAGGTGCAATCCGGCGGGGAATTCGGCCGGCTGGCCGCCAGTCTGCGCCGGATTCAGCAGGCCGGGTTGCGGCCGGCGGCGGCCTCCGCCATACAAATACCGGCGCCGGACCCGCAGGAGTCCATGGCGCTTATTCTGCGGACACGAACGCTGATCCGCATGCTGGGACAGGCAGAAGCGGAGTCAGGGGAGGCGGGCTGCAGCATACCGGGTGCGGTTCTGCAGCAGCTGGAGATTGCCAGGCTCGAGGCGCAGGGACTGGAGAAGACTCTGGAGAGATGGATACGGCAGGTATGAGAACAGGACGGAAGCAACTGCTGCGTATTTGCTATGCCGGTTTTGATCTGGCGGTCATCCTAACCATACCGATGCTGGCAGGACTTATCTATATTTTTCAGTATGGGGGGCTGATGCTGGACCGTTATCCGGAGAAACTGATTTTACCGGAATCGAGCGTCATTATGGCCTCAGACGGAACTGTGTTGCGGAGAATACCGCTGCCTGAAACAGGCTATCGGACCAATGCCGGACTTGGAGAGATGCCGCAGCTGCTCATAGATACTTTTATTGCTGTCGAGGACCGCCGTTTTTACAGCCATGAGGGTCTGGACTACCAGGGAATAGCCCGCGCATTGGTGAACAATACGGTACGGATGGGGGTATCCGAAGGCGGAAGCAGCATCACCCAGCAGTTGGCACGGGGATTGTATCTGAACCGGGGGCAGAATCTGCTGCGCAAGCTGAATGAGGCTTCGATAGCGCTGGCGCTGGAGAGGCGGTTATCGAAGGATGAGATTCTGCAGCTGTATCTCAACCAAATTTATATGGGGCAAGGGCAATATGGGGTAAAGTCTGCAGCGGAGCGTTATTTTGGCATATCTGACCTGAAGCAACTGGGGATTGGGCAGATCGCGACGCTGGCAGCTATTCCTAAAGGCCCGTCCATTTACAATCCGGCAGACAACCTTGAACGGTCAGCAAGCAGACGGAATCTTGTCCTGAGGATTATGCAGCAGCACAAGCTGATAACAACGGATCAGATGACGGCGGCAATGAACAGCACCTATCAGCCTCCAGTTATGGCTAAGACTGAGGTTGTCGGGGCGTCCTATATGGATGCGGCACTTCAGGAAGCGATGCAGCAGACCGGGTTATCCCAAAAGGAGCTGCGCACAGGCGGGTACACTCTCGTGACGGGAATGAATATCGGGGCGCAGCGGGCCATGGAACACATATTCTCTCAGGAGGATGCGTTCCCTCCGGATGGAAAAGACCAGAGAGCCGAAGCAGCCATGGTCATCATCGACCAGCGGACTGGTGAAGTGGCCGCGCTGTTAGGCGGGCGAAACCCGAGTACAGGCGATCTGAACAGAGCTGTAATCCCTTCCCGGCAGCCAGGCTCCGCGCTCAAGCCCATTATAGATTATGGGCCGGCGCTGGAGAGCGGCAAATATACGCCGGACAGTCTCCTGCCTGACGTCAAAACAGCCTATGGCAGCTACAGTCCCGCCAATCTGAACGGAGTATATCGTGGGCAGGTGAGCATGAGGGTAGCCCTGCAGCAGTCCATCAATGCCCCTGCGGTATGGCTGCTGCAGCAGGTGGGGGTCAGCTATGCCCGCAGCTTTGCCGCCAGGCTGGGGGTGAAACTCGCGGCAGAGGACAATCATCTGGCTATTGCCCTTGGAGGTCTGCACAGCGGCGTCTCTCCGCTTACGATGGCCCAGGCTTACACCGTCTTTGCGAACGGAGGCATTCTTAATAAGGCATATCTGGTGCGCAGCATCAGGGATGCGCAGGGCCGGGAGGTGTACGCGCATGTCTCTGCGCCGCAGCAGGTCATTTCGGCGCGCACCGCAGCGGATATGACCGGGATGCTCCGTCAGGCGGTGAGTGAAGGAACGGGCAGACGGGCGCGTATGAACGTTACAGTGGCCGGCAAGACAGGAACCACACAGCTGGATCTGCCGGGAGTCCCCGGCAAGGCCAACCGGGATTTATGGTTCGTCGGTTATACCCCTAGATGGACAGCGGCGGTATGGATGGGCTTTGACCGCTCCGACCCTGACAACTATATAACTGCCGGAAGCGGGCTGGCGGCTGCTTTATTCTCCAGGGTTCTCTCAAAGCTTTGAATAGATTTGTTTACTCAGCCGCCCATTCCTCAAGCCTCCTGTCACCGGGCAGAAGCAGTGCAAGCAGACCAAGCAGGGGGAGAAATCCGCATGCCACGAACACCGTCGCAATTCCGATCGTATCAATTAAATGTCCGATCACGACAGATCCTATACCGCCAAGACCGAAGGCAAGTCCGGTAATCAGACCTGAGACCGTACCGATATTGCCGGGATACAGCATCTGCGCGTAGATCACAGTTACGGAGAAACTGGATAATAGGATGAACCCGGAGATGATCAGCAGCACTGCCGCCCAGAACTGATTCACAAAAGGCAGAGCCAGCGCAAACGGCACCGTCCCGATCATCGAGACCAGGATGAGATTACGGCGGCCGAAACGGTCGGCGAGCGGACCCCCGAAGAACGTCCCGACTGCACCAGTCGCGAGGTACATGAAAATATAGATCTGGGCATCATCAAGTGTCATTCCGTATTTGTCCATTAAGTAGAAGGCATAATAGCCGCCGATGGAGGCGCCGTACCAGGATCGCACGAACACAATGAAGACCAGAATGACCGTTGTAATCAGAATACGTTTGCTGCGGGCGGGGTCAATGGAGCGGGACACTGATTTTTTGCGAAAAGTATACCCGGAATCAAGCATTTCCCGGTACCAGCGGGCCACATAAGTCTGGACGGCGATCCCGGCAGCGGCGATTACGGTGAACCCGAGAGCCCCCATCTGCCCGAAAGGAATGAATACCCATTTCATCAGAAGCGGACCCAAGGACTGACCGGCGTTGCCGCCCACCTGAAAAATAGATTGCGACAGCCCCTTCCGTTGACCGGCGGCCATATGGGCTACACGCATGCCTTCCGGATGAAAGGCGGCTGAACCAAAGCCCACGAGCATCACGGATACGATGACAAGTACGTAGTTCCCGGCAAAAGCGAGTAAGAAGACGCCGGCAAAAGTGCAGCACATCCCCAGAGGAAGCAGAATTGGGCGGGGTTTGCGGTCAGCGGCAAAGCCGATAATGGGCTGAATCACCGAGGAGGTGAGGTTAAGCGCGAACGCAATCCAGCCAATCTGGGCATAAGAGAGCAGCATGTTATCCTTCAGTACAGGAAACATCGCCGGAATAAGCGCCTGGATGGAATCATTGAACAGATGAACAAAACTGACTGCGAGTAAAATCCGGTAAATAGTTGCCTGCTGCAAATTGCGGGATTCCTCAATAGCGGTGGCAGGAGCAGCGGGTATTGACTTGTTGGACATTTGGACTCCTTTCAGAGACGGGAATTAGCAAGAGCATCTATAAGATGAAGATAAATCCTATTGTAGCCATAAGCGATGTATTATGGGAATCAATTTGTGCGGTATAGAGCGTAATTATGCGTTCCTGGTTTTATTTATAAAAAAGGCTTGCAAACATCTGGGCGGCATGATATATTATCTCTTGTGCTTATGAGACATCGACGCTGAAACAAGCGGCGAAGGAAAAAAAGTTGACATGAAATATAGAAACATGATATGATCTAATTCCTGTGCAAGATACATAATGTTGAAATGCCGGGAGCAAGTTCTTTGAAAACTGAACAAATGGAACGCGTTAATTTTTACAAGATTCATTTAATGAATCGTCAGTTTCAAAATGAGCAATCGCTCTTTCTAAATACAATTTGGAGAGTTTGATCCTGGCTCAGGACGAACGCTGGCGGCATGCCTAATACATGCAAGTCGAGCGGAGTTTGAATGGAAGCTTGCTTCCATTCTTACTTAGCGGCGGACGGGTGAGTAACACGTAGGCAACCTGCCCTCAAGACTGGGATAACTACCGGAAACGGTAGCTAATACCGGATAATTTCTTTCCTCTCCTGAAGAGAGAATGAAAGGCGGAGCAATCTGCCGCTTGGGGATGGGCCTGCGGCGCATTAGCTAGTTGGTGGGGTAACGGCCCACCAAGGCGACGATGCGTAGCCGACCTGAGAGGGTGAACGGCCACACTGGGACTGAGACACGGCCCAGACTCCTACGGGAGGCAGCAGTAGGGAATCTTCCGCAATGGGCGAAAGCCTGACGGAGCAATGCCGCGTGAGTGATGAAGGTTTTCGGATCGTAAAGCTCTGTTGCCAGGGAAGAACGTCCGGTAGAGTAACTGCTACCGGAGTGACGGTACCTGAGAAGAAAGCCCCGGCTAACTACGTGCCAGCAGCCGCGGTAATACGTAGGGGGCAAGCGTTGTCCGGAATTATTGGGCGTAAAGCGCGCGCAGGCGGTCATTTAAGTCTGGTGTTTAAACCTTGGGCTCAACCTGGGGTCGCACTGGAAACTGGGTGACTTGAGTACAGAAGAGGAAAGTGGAATTCCACGTGTAGCGGTGAAATGCGTAGATATGTGGAGGAACACCAGTGGCGAAGGCGACTTTCTGGGCTGTAACTGACGCTGAGGCGCGAAAGCGTGGGGAGCAAACAGGATTAGATACCCTGGTAGTCCACGCCGTAAACGATGAGTGCTAGGTGTTAGGGGTTTCGATACCCTTGGTGCCGAAGTTAACACAGTAAGCACTCCGCCTGGGGAGTACGGTCGCAAGACTGAAACTCAAAGGAATTGACGGGGACCCGCACAAGCAGTGGAGTATGTGGTTTAATTCGAAGCAACGCGAAGAACCTTACCAGGTCTTGACATCCCGATGAAAGCATTAGAGATAGTGCCCCTCTTCGGAGCATCGGAGACAGGTGGTGCATGGTTGTCGTCAGCTCGTGTCGTGAGATGTTGGGTTAAGTCCCGCAACGAGCGCAACCCTTGACTTTAGTTGCCAGCAGGTGAAGCTGGGCACTCTAGAGTGACTGCCGGTGACAAACCGGAGGAAGGTGGGGATGACGTCAAATCATCATGCCCCTTATGACCTGGGCTACACACGTACTACAATGGCCGGTACAACGGGAAGCGAAACCGCGAGGTGGAGCCAATCCCAGCAAAGCCGGTCTCAGTTCGGATTGCAGGCTGCAACTCGCCTGCATGAAGTCGGAATTGCTAGTAATCGCGGATCAGCATGCCGCGGTGAATACGTTCCCGGGTCTTGTACACACCGCCCGTCACACCACGAGAGTTTACAACACCCGAAGTCGGTGGGGTAACCCGCAAGGGAGCCAGCCGCCGAAGGTGGGGTAGATGATTGGGGTGAAGTCGTAACAAGGTAGCCGTATCGGAAGGTGCGGCTGGATCACCTCCTTTCTATGGAGAATCGTTTCCTGCAACGGAAACATTCAAATCGGAAGTATTACTTCCAAAAGATACTTAACGCGTATCCATTTGTTCGGTTTTGATGGAATTTGCGGGGCCATAGCTCAGCTGGGAGAGCGCCTGCCTTGCAAGCAGGAGGTCAGCGGTTCGATCCCGCTTGGCTCCACCAACAAACTTCATCAATTTGTTATGTCTAGAAACTTTAATATCTTCTGTAATTTCGAACAACACAACCGTGTTTGTCCCGTGATTACAGCACCTTGATCCTTGAAAACTGGATACCGAAACGAATTTGCGTTTTAGAACATCTTTTAGCTGAAACTTGTGTAAGCAAGTTGAAATAGTTATTAGTGCAGAACGAAGGTTTTCGATTGTGCAGCGACCTTTGGCTTTGAATGTGTTAGTGAATGGAGCAATCCATGAGCGGCATTCAAAACAAGATGAGCAAGCAAGCGAAACACCGGAGTGACGGTTAAGCTAATAAGAGCACACGGAGGATGCCTAGGCGCCAGGAGCCGACGAAGGACGTGGCGAACAACGAAACTGCCTCGGGGAGCTGTAAGCAAGCTTTGATCCGGGGGTGTCCGAATGGGGAAACCCAGCTGTGGTAATTCGCAGTTACTCGTATCTGAATACATAGGATACGCAGAGGCAGACCAGGGGAACTGAAACATCTAAGTACCCTGAGGAAGAGAAAACAATAGTGATTCCGTCAGTAGCGGCGAGCGAACGCGGAACAGCCTAAACCAAGAGGCTTGCCTCTTGGGGTTGTGGGACGTCTCACATGGAGTTACAAAGGAATATGGTAGGCGAAGAGGTCTGGAAAGGCCCGCGATAGAGGTAAAAGCCCTGTAGCCTAAACTGTGTTCTCTCCGAGACGGATCCCGAGTAGTGCGGGGCACGTGAAACCCCGTATGAATCCAGCAGGACCATCTGCTAAGGCTAAATACTACCTGGCGACCGATAGTGAAACAGTACCGTGAGGGAAAGGTGAAAAGCACCCCGGAAGGGGAGTGAAATAGAACCTGAAACCGTGTGCTTACAAAAAGTCAGAGCCCGATCTATGGGTGATGGCGTGCCTTTTGTAGAATGAACCGGCGAGTTACGTTTAACATGCAAGGTTAAGGTGAGAAGCCGGAGCCGCAGCGAAAGCGAGTCTGAATAGGGCGATTTAGTATGTGGACGTAGACCCGAAACCGTGTGATCTACCCCTGTCCAGGGTGAAGGTGCGGTAACACGCACTGGAGGCCCGAACCCACGCATGTTGAAAAATGCGGGGATGAGGTGGGGGTAGCGGAGAAATTCCAATCGAACTCGGAGATAGCTGGTTCTCCCCGAAATAGCTTTAGGGCTAGCCTCGGTGAATGGAGTGGTGGAGGTAGAGCACTGATTGGGTGCGGGGCCCGCAAGGGTTACCAAGCTCAGTCAAACTCCGAATGCCATTAACTTCTTGCCGGGAGTCAGACAGTGAGTGCTAAGATCCATTGTCAAAAGGGAAACAGCCCAGACCATCAGCTAAGGTCCCCAAGTGTGTGTTAAGTGGGAAAGGATGTGGAGTTGCACAGACAACCAGGATGTTGGCTTAGAAGCAGCCACCATTGAAAGAGTGCGTAATAGCTCACTGGTCGAGTGACTCTGCGCCGAAAATGTAACGGGGCTAAACACACCACCGAAGCTATGGCTAGATGCTTTGCATCTGGGGTAGGGGAGCGTTGTATGCAGGTTGAAGGTGTACCGTAAGGAGCGCTGGACAGCATACAAGTGAGAATGCCGGTATGAGTAACGAAAAGATCAGTGAGAATCTGATCCGCCGAAAGCCCAAGGTTTCCTGAGGAAGGCTCGTCCGCTCAGGGTAAGTCGGGACCTAAGGCGAGGCCGAAAGGCGTAGTCGAAGGACAACAGTTTGAAATTACTGTACCACCGTAATCCGCTATGAGCGATGGGGTGACGCAGGAGGGTAGTGACGCGGACTGATGGATATGTCCGTCTAAGCAGTGAGGCTGATGTGTAGGCAAATCCGCACATCACTAAGGCTGGGCTGTGATGGGGAGCGAAAATTGTAGTAGCGAAGGTCATGATCTCACACTGCCAAGAAAAGCCTCTAGCCAGGAGAAGGTGCCCGTACCGCAAACCGACACAGGTAGGCGAGAAGAGAATTCTAAGGCGCGCGGAAGAACTCTCGTTAAGGAACTCGGCAAAATGACCTCGTAACTTCGGGAGAAGAGGTGCCTCGGTAGGGTGAATAGCCCGAGGGGGCCGCAGTGAAAAGGCCCAAGCGACTGTTTAGCAAAAACACAGGTCTGTGCGAAGCCGCAAGGCGAAGTATACGGGCTGACGCCTGCCCGGTGCTGGAAGGTTAAGGGGAGTGGTTAGGGGTTAAACCCGAAGCTGTGAACCGAAGCCCCAGTAAACGGCGGCCGTAACTATAACGGTCCTAAGGTAGCGAAATTCCTTGTCAGGTAAATTCTGACCCGCACGAATGGCGTAACGACTTGGGCGCTGTCTCAACGAGAGATCCGGTGAAATTTTAATACCTGTGAAGATGCAGGTTACCCGCGACAAGACGGAAAGACCCCATGGAGCTTTACTGCAGCTTGATATTGAATTTGGGTACGATCTGTACAGGATAGGTGGGAGCCGTAGAGGCAGGAGCGCAAGCTTCTGCGGAGGCGCCGTTGGGATACCACCCTGATCGTATCTAGGTTCTAACCTGGTACCCTAATCGGGTACGGGGACCGTGTCAGGCGGGCAGTTTGACTGGGGCGGTCGCCTCCTAAAGAGTAACGGAGGCGTTCAAAGGTTCCCTCAGAATGGTTGGAAATCATTCGCAGAGTGCAAAGGCATAAGGGAGCTTGACTGCGAGACCTACAAGTCGAGCAGGGACGAAAGTCGGACTTAGTGATCCGGTGGTACCGCATGGAAGGGCCATCGCTCAACGGATAAAAGCTACCCTGGGGATAACAGGCTTATCTCCCCCAAGAGTCCACATCGACGGGGAGGTTTGGCACCTCGATGTCGGCTCATCGCATCCTGGGGCTGAAGTAGGTCCCAAGGGTTGGGCTGTTCGCCCATTAAAGCGGTACGCGAGCTGGGTTCAGAACGTCGTGAGACAGTTCGGTCCCTATCTGTCGTGGGCGCAGGAAATTTGAGAGGAGCTGTCCTTAGTACGAGAGGACCGGGATGGACGTACCGCTGGTGCATCAGTTGTTCCGCCAGGAGCATGGCTGAGTAGCTACGTACGGACGGGATAAGCGCTGAAAGCATCTAAGCGTGAAGCCCCCCTCAAGATGAGATTTCCCAATTAGTAAGACCCCTTGAAGACGACGAGGTAGATAGGTTGGAGGTGGAAGTGCAGCAATGCATGGAGCTGACCAATACTAATCGGTCGAGGGCTTATCCAAATTCTTAGAGCGCAGATTCGTTTCGGATTCAGTTTTCAGGTGATCAAGCCTGGCAGGATGTTAAACCTATGGTTTGATATTTTCTGCAGCGATTTCGAGAAGCGGAAGCTTCGAAAAATCATGTTTGGTGGCGATAGCGGAGGGGTTCCACGCGTACCCATCCCGAACACGACCGTTAAGCCCTCCAGCGCCGATGGTACTTGGACCGAAGGGTCCTGGGAGAGTAGGACGTTGCCAAGCACATGAAGCCATTGTTGAGTAATCGACAGTGGCTTTTTTGGTTTGTGCAGGGTTGTGGAAAAGCTGTGGATAAATTTCAGTAACTGCTGAAAACTTACGCACATGTGGATACAATTTCAGGAAGAAGTCTTTTCCCTGATAATGTGGATTAAAACGCATATTCAGGCGAATGAGTCAAGAGAAAACCTAAGTAATCCACTGTTTTTGTGGATAAAAAGTGAATTTTGTGGATAGATAAATATGAATCGTGGATAACTAATTTTTGCCGGAAGAAACTCTTTCCGGTTTTTTGTTTTATTGTTCAAAACCTGTGGATAACTTTTGTCCGCGGGCTATTTTTGTACCTCATTAGCTTCTGGACAATTTGCTTGATATACTCAATCTGAGCAACCATTGGACTCTATCTCTATAAATTCATTAACGGGGTGAGCAGCATGGAAATAAGGCAATTGCACGCAGATGATTTTGAAGAAGGCTTAGGCTTGTCAGAATATGCTTTTCAGTACAAGGTGATAGGAGAAGACAGGGAACGCGCCAGAGAGAAGTTCAAGCCGGAACAAATATGGGGAGTATTCGAAGGACCAAGTTTAAGTGCCAAGCTGGTACTTCTTCCACTTCAGGCATACATACAGGGCAAGCCCGTATCTATGGGCGGAATTGCGGGCGTAGCCTCGTGGCCGGAGAACCGCAGGCAGGGATATGTGGCCAAGCTGTTGACCCATGCGCTGCAAACCATGAACGAAGCAGGGCAAACACTGTCTTTTCTGCACCCGTTTTTAATCCCCTTTTACCGGAAATTCGGCTGGGAGATCTATTGTGAATATAAGAAATACAACATACCTGTGGATAAATTTCCGCGGAAGGCTGAAATACAGGGCTCTGTGAAGCGCGGGGCGGCTGATATTAAAGTATTGCAACAGCTGTATGTCTCATTTGCAGCCCGGTACAACGGCACACTGCAGCGTACGGAGGAATGGTGGAAGGAAAAAGTACTCGATGAAGATACACATCAGTGTGTATTTTATTCGCAGCAGGGTGAACCGGAAGGGTATGTGCTGTATAAAATAGTGAACAAAGAACTGGTCATCGATGAATTTGTCTATCTGAATGAGAAGGCCCGGCAAGGGCTGTGGACATTTCTGGCTAACCATGACTCTATGATCACCGGAGCTTCATTGAAGCTGGTTCCCTCTGATGACATTCTGCCGTATTTGCTTCCCGACCCGCGGATTGCCCAGGAGAATTATCCGTACTTCATGGCACGCATTGTCAACGCCCAAGCCTTTATAGAGAATTTGTCTTTCCATGCGCTGAGCGGTATCCGGGAGCGGCTGCTTTATATTGAAGATGAGCATGCCCCCTGGAATAACGGCCTGTGGCGGTGGACAGTAGCTGAACATGGGGAGGTATCATTTACTCAGATCCAGGGGGACAGATCAAACGCTGATCTTATATGCAGTATTGGTACACTTACCGCACTGTTGATGGGATACAGACGTCCAGTTGAAATGGCCCGGTATGGACAGTTATCCGGTACACATGAAGCTGTAGATTGGCTGGAGAAGCTGATCCCGCAGGCGCAAACGGCTTTATTTGATTTTTTCTGACAAACCTGAAGGCTCTTCCGCTTACATTAGAAGCAGGAGAGCCTAAAATACATATCCCCTTGCAATGGGATCCGTGAAGCTATTCGGAATACAATGCGGCTAAAAAGTAAAAAATAAGAGCAACCCCTTGGAATTCAGTGAGAATATGTTATAATATGAAAAAAGTCAAAGAAAGTCAAAGTCAACGCGAGCTCGACAGCAGTGTTCTTAGGATTGTAACAGTTGGAGGTCAGGCTCAGTACGAAGGCTATTGCAGCCGATTCGCACTTCAGTCCCCGGGTTAAATTCTTTAGAGCTATGTATGGACGGCGGACGTTGATACAGCACAAGCTTAACCAAGGCTTACACACTGGAGGATGAGTGATGCGTAATATCTCCGATATTATTGAACAATATCTGAAGAATATTTTGCATGAAAGTCCCGAAGGTACGGTGGAAATTCAGCGCAATGATCTGGCGGACCAGTTCTCCTGTGTGCCGTCGCAGATCAATTACGTCATCAGTACACGCTTTACTTTGGAAAAGGGATATGTAGTGGAGAGCAAACGCGGCGGTGGAGGGTATATCCGGATTCAGCGCTTCGAGTTGCCTCAGAATGTGGCACTGTATGCACATCTGAACTCCACAATAGGGAATGATATTGACCAGAATTCCGCCGAAGGACTGATTTATCAGCTGGAGGAGGCCCGTTTTCTCTCCAAGCGTGAAGCGTGTCTTATGCGGTCCGCTGTTTCCCGGGAATGCCTGACGGTTAATCTGCCGTACCGGGATGAGATTCGTGCCAAGCTAATGAAGGCCATGCTAATCTCTTTGTTAGGCAAATAATTGTCAAAATGTGAGGGAGGGACACCGCTCATGCTATGCCAGGAATGCGGGGTCAAACCGGCTACACTCCATTTCACGAAGATCGTGAACGGAGAGAAGACAGAATTTCATATTTGTGAAAGCTGTGCGCGGGAAAAAGGGGAGCTCATCCCCGGTACTGCCGGAGGATTCTCCATACACAGCTTGCTTTCCGGGCTGCTTGATCTGGAGAGCGCAGGCAAGGGCAAGTCAGAGGCCGCACAGACTGTGCAGGGGCTGCAGTGTGAGAACTGCGGTATGACCTACTCACAGTTCAGCAAGCTTGGACGGTTCGGCTGCAGCTCATGCTACAAATATTTTGACAGCACGCTGGACCCGCTCTTCAGACGGGTACACGGAAGTACAGCCCATGTGGGTAAGCTTCCCAAACGGGCGGGTGCACAGATCATGTGTAAACGCCAAATTGATGAGCTGAAGCAGGAATTACAGCAGAGCATTATGCAGGAGGAGTTTGAAACTGCAGCCGAGCTGAGGGACAGAATCCGCAAACTTGAAAAAGAAATGCCACAAGAGTAAAGTCTTTGATATATAGGAGGGGATTCCACATGTCAAGTCTCCGGTTTACCGAACAAGCACTTAGTGACTGGATGCGCTGCGGCGGGAGTCATTCCGAGATTGTTATCAGCAGCCGAATGCGTATCGCCCGTAATCTGGAGCACCTTCCTTTCCCGCTATTGGCGTCTGCGCAGCAGTCGGAAGAGGTGCTGGAGCAGCTTGCTCCTGTATTTCAGGGAGAAGCCTCTGCGGATTTCGGCAACTTTCAGCTGCTGAGGCTGGATGAGCTCGATGAGCTGGATAAAAAAGTACTGGTGGAGAAGCATCTGATCAGTCCTAATCTGGCTGATGATTCCAAAGGCGGAGCAGTCATTCTTAATGAGGACGAGTCAGTCAGCATTATGATCAACGAGGAGGATCATCTCCGCATTCAATGCCTGTTTCCGGGTCTGCAGGTGAGAGAAGCCTGGGTAAGGGCAACAGCCATCGATGATATCTTTGAGGCTGCTGTCAATTACGCTTTTGATGACCGCAGAGGATACCTGACCAGTTGTCCCACCAATGTGGGAACCGGGCTCAGAGCCTCGGTAATGGTTCATCTGCCGGCATTGGTTATGACCCATCAGATTAACCGGATTCTATCCGCTGTTAATCAGGTCGGTCTTACCGTTAGAGGAATTTATGGTGAAGGCAGCGAAGCAGTAGGGAATATCTTTCAGATTTCCAACCAGATTACGCTCGGTCAGACCGAGAATGAGATTATTGAGAATCTCCACAGCGTAGTCACCCAGATTATAGAGCATGAGCGGAACGCACGTGAGCGCTTGCTTGTGGATTCCGCCCTGCGGATTACCGACCGCATCAAACGTTCATATGGGATTTTAGCCTACGCGGCTGTGATGGAGCTTAAAGAGTCAGCACAGCGGCTCTCCGATCTAAGGCTTGGTGTAGATTTGGGGATACTGGAAGGGCCTTCGATTTCAGTGCTTAATGAGCTGAATGTCAAGACTCAGCCGGGTTTTCTGCAAAAGCTGTTCGGCGACGAGCTTTCGTCCACCGAACGCGATATGTACCGGGCGAAGCTGCTACGGGAAACACTGGGATCACAACATTAATTATAGATATATATTATCCGTGGAGGTGCAGGAGATATGATGTTTGGAAGATTTACGGAACGCGCACAAAAGGTGCTGGCGCTGGCGCAGGAAGAAGCCGTACGTTTGGGACACAACAACATTGGGACAGAACATATTTTGCTCGGACTGATTCGTGAAGGTGACGGCATTGCCGCCAAGGCACTGATCGGACTCGGTCTGGGTCTTGAGAAGATTCAGGATGAAGTGGAAACGCTGATTGGCAGAGGTCAGGAACAACCGACCAACATCGCTTATACTCCTCGTGCCAAAAAAGTTATCGAGCTGTCTATGGATGAAGCCCGCAAGCTTGGACATACGTACGTGGGCACAGAGCATATCCTGCTCGGACTCATCCGTGAAGGAGAGGGCGTAGCTGCCCGCGTGCTGAATAATCTCGGTATCAGCCTGAATAAAGCCCGCCAGCAGGTGCTGCAGCTTCTGGGCAGCAGTGAAGCCACTTCAAGCCATAGCGGTGCTCCGGTTAATGTCAGCACACCAACGCTGGATGGTCTGGCCCGTGACTTGACTGCCTATGCCAAGGACGGCAACCTCGACCCTGTTATCGGCCGTAGCAAGGAAATTGAACGTGTCATTCAGGTGCTCAGCCGCCGTACCAAGAATAATCCGGTACTGATCGGTGAGCCAGGAGTTGGTAAGACAGCAATTGCTGAAGGCCTGGCCCAAAAGATCATCAACAATGAAATTCCGGAAACCTTGCGCGACAAACGCGTAATGACCCTGGATATGGGTTCTGTAGTTGCCGGTACGAAATACCGCGGTGAGTTCGAGGACCGCCTCAAAAAAATCATGGATGAGATTCGCCAGGCAGGCAATATCGTGCTCTTCATCGATGAGCTGCATACGCTGATCGGAGCCGGTGGTGCGGAAGGTGCAATTGATGCCTCCAATATCCTGAAGCCCGCTCTGGCCCGTGGTGAACTGCAGTGCATCGGTGCCACAACGCTTGACGAATACCGTAAATACATTGAGAAAGACGCAGCACTTGAACGCCGCTTCCAGCCGATTACGGTGGATCAGCCTTCTCCTGCAGAAGCTGTACAGATCCTATTCGGTCTTCGGGACCGTTATGAAGCCCATCACCGGGTGAAGATTACGGATGAAGCTATTGTGGAAGCTGTGAAGCTGTCTGACCGCTATATCCCTGACCGGTTCCTGCCGGACAAAGCGATTGACCTGATTGATGAAGCAGGCTCCAAGGTAAGACTTAACTCTTACACGATCCCGCCGAATCTGAAGGAACTCGAAATGCGTCTGGATGATATCCGCAAGGAGAAGGATTCCGCTGTACAAAGCCAGGAATTCGAGAAGGCTGCAGCGCTGCGCGATACCGAGCAGAAGATCCGTGAAGAGCTGGACACAACGAAGAACCAGTGGAAAGAGAAGCAGGGCCGTACGGACTCCCAGGTTACACCTGAGGATATCGCACAGGTGGTTGCCAGCTGGACCGGAATTCCGGTCAGCAAGCTGAAGGAAGAAGAGACAGACCGTTTGCTGAATATGGAGTCTTTGCTGCATGAACGTGTAATCGGGCAGGATGAAGCCGTTAAGGCTGTCAGCCGGGCACTCCGCCGGGCGCGTGCGGGTCTGAAGGATCCGAAACGTCCAATGGGCTCCTTCATCTTCCTCGGTCCAACCGGGGTCGGTAAAACCGAGCTGGCACGGGCACTTGCCGAAGCCATGTTCGGTGACGAGAATGCGGTAATCCGTATCGATATGTCGGAGTACATGGAGAAGCATTCTACATCCCGTCTGGTCGGGGCGCCTCCAGGCTATGTAGGATATGAAGAAGGCGGACAGCTGACTGAGAAGGTACGCCGCAAACCGTATTCCGTGGTCCTGCTGGATGAGATTGAGAAGGCTCACCCTGAAGTATTCAATATTCTGCTGCAGGTACTGGAAGACGGCCGTCTGACCGACTCCAAAGGCCGTGTAGTCGATTTCCGCAATACCTTAATTATCCTGACCTCTAACGTAGGCGCACAAGCAATCCGTAAGAATTCGACTCTGGGCTTCACCGCGGTACAGGATGCCGGTGCCGATTACGGCAATATGAAGGGCAAGGTAATGGAAGAGCTGAAGAAGAGCTTCCGCCCTGAGTTCCTGAACCGGATCGACGAGATTATTGTCTTCCACTCTCTGGATGAGAAGCATATCGCCGAGATCGTTACCCTGATGTCCGAGGAGCTGCGCAAGCGTCTGCGTGAATATGATGTAGACTTCCTGCTTACTGACGGCGCCAAGGCGTTCCTGGCCAAAGAGGGCTATGACCCGGCCTTCGGTGCCCGCCCGCTCCGCCGGGCGATTCAGAAGCACATCGAAGACCGCCTTTCCGAAGAGCTGCTTAAGGGCAACATCAAGAAAGGTGACTCCCTCAACATTGATGAGGTGAACGGTGAGCTTGTGGTAACCAAAGTGGAAGTGCCGGCCGAGCTCTCCCTGGAGAAGGAAGAGAGGGAAGTCGAAACTGAATAATTTTCCAGCAATATGAAACAAAGCTCCCGCTCCTCCGTATAGAGGGGCGGGAGCTTTTATATGTCCGGAATGATTAATAATTCTGCCCTGAATCAGGCAGGTTAAGGAGGACGCAAACGAAAAGTAGATCTTAAGTGACCTTTCGTTCAGTGTGCAGAAATGGTAAACTTTGATTAAGAGGAAATTATCCGCAATTTTAGCAAGTTCGGACCGTAAGGAGCGCACATGGCCAAACCAAAAACAAAATTTTTCTGCACCGAATGTGGTTACGAATCACCGAAATGGTTCGGGAAATGCCCGGGCTGCCAGGAATGGAACTCAATGGTGGAAGAAACGGAAAGCGTAGTCAAAACCCAAGGCATGAATGCACCTATTTTTCAGAGTAAAGAAAAGGCGCAATCGATCATAAATATAGAAAGTGACAAAGAGCCGCGTATCCTGACAGGCATCGGAGAGCTTAACCGTGTGCTTGGCGGCGGTATCGTACCCGGCTCGCTGGTACTGGTCGGTGGCGACCCCGGAATCGGGAAGTCCACACTGCTGCTGCAGACATCGCACGCCCTTACAACCCAGGGGCTCCGTGTTCTGTATATCTCCGGGGAAGAATCGGTGCGCCAGACCAAGCTTCGGGCTGACCGCCTCGGGGCGTTGTCGGCGGAACTGTATGTTCTGTGTGAGACGAACATGGAGAGCATTGAAGAAGCAATCGAGCAGATTAAGCCGCAGTTTCTGGTCATCGACTCGATCCAGACCGTATTTATGCCTGAAGTGACCAGTGCGCCAGGCAGTGTAACACAGGTGCGGGAATGTACGACAAGATTTATGCGGATTGCCAAAATCCGTGGAATCGCAACGGTACTTGTAGGACATGTAACGAAAGAAGGCGCAATTGCCGGTCCACGGATGCTGGAGCATATGGTGGACTGTGTGCTCTATTTCGAAGGGGAACGTCATCATACGTACCGGTTGCTGCGTGCGGTGAAGAACCGCTTTGGCTCAACCAATGAAATCGGTATTTTCGAGATGGGTGAGGTTGGCCTTACCGAGGTGGAGAACCCTTCCGAGCTGTTTCTTTCTGAACGGCCGCTCGGAGTGGCCGGTTCCGCGGTTGTAGCCAGCATGGAAGGCACAAGACCGGTGCTTGTTGAATTACAGGCGCTGGTTGCAGCAACCCATTTCCCTTCGCCCCGCAGAATGTGCACAGGTATGGATCATCAGAGAATGGCGCTGATCATTGCTGTCCTGGAGAAACGGATGGGCATGTTCCTGCAGAATCAGGATGCTTACCTCAATGTTGCCGGAGGTGTTAAGCTGGATGAGCCGGCGGTGGATCTGGCTGTCGCCATCAGTATTGCTTCCAGCTTCCGGGATATTCCGACCAAGCCGTATGATGTGTTTTTTGGGGAGGTAGGACTTACCGGCGAGGTGAGAGGGGTGTCACGCGCAGAGATGCGGGTGAAGGAGGCCGCTAAGCTCGGCTTCCGGCGGGTAATTATGCCTGAGAAAAGCATGAAAGGCTGGAAGCATCCGCAGGATATCCAGATTATAGGCGTCAGCACCGTAGCAGATGCACTAGCGGTCGCGTTAGATTAGGGGGCACAGGGACATGAAAGAATACAATCCATTAGATAATATGAATGATCTGCTTAGAATGGCCGCACCCGGAACACCTTTCCGGGAGGGGCTGGAGAATGTGCTGCGCGCGAAGACCGGGGCACTTATTGTTGTCGGATACAGTCCGGAAGTGATGGAAGTTGTCGATGGCGGATTCTCCATTAACTGCGATTTTTCACCCAATTATTTATACGAGCTGGCCAAAATGGACGGAGCGATCATCCTGAGTGAGGATCTGAAGCGGATTCTGTATGCCAACACCCAGCTGATCCCCGATTCCTCTATTTCATCCATCGAGACAGGCATCCGTCACCGGACCGCTGAACGGGTGGCTAAACAGACCGGCAAACTGGTTGTTTCCATTTCCCAGCGGCGGAATATAATCACCCTGTATCAGGGCTCTATCCGCTATGCGCTGAAGGAGATCGGAGCGATTCTGGCCAAAGCCAATCAGGCGATTCAGACCTTAGAAAAGTATAAAGCCGTGCTGACACAGGGGTTGACTAACCTTTCTGCTGCCGAATATGAGGGGCTTGTGACGGTGGCTGAGGTAGTCGGCGTGATCCAGCGGGTAGAAATGGTATTGCGGATCAAAATGGAAATTAAGCGTTATATTAACGAACTCGGCAATGAAGGCCGGCTGATCAGCATGCAGATGGAAGAACTGGTCGGAAATACAGAGGAAGAAGCCTGGCTTCTGTACAGAGACTATGCAAGAGAGGAGCAGGAGGACAAAATCCGCGAAATTATCGCCGGGCTGAAGCGAAGCAGTGACGATGAATTGATGGATGACAATCATATTGCCCGCTTGCTGGGCTATTCCTCCACGGCTATTGCATCCGAGGAAGCCGTAACTCCGCGCGGTTACCGTCTGCTCAACAAAATTCCGCGGCTGCCGAATGTGATCATCCACAATCTGGTGGAACGCTTTGAAATGCTGCCTAATCTGATGACGGCGAGCATTGCTGAACTTGATGAGGTAGACGGCATTGGCGAGGTTCGCGCACGTAATATTCAGGACGGACTGAAGCGGCTCCAGAAACAAGTTCTTATTGACAGGCAAATGTAAATAACATACAATCACGTAATATTGGGAACCCATGAAGTTCAAAGTAGGAAAATTGAGGTGAAGAAATGATACAAAAATCAATTCCGAGTCTTTTTACCATCGGTAATCTGATGCTTGGAATGTTTGGTATCATGATGGCGTTTGACGGTAAGCTGAGCATGGCCGCTATCATGGTGATTATCGCTATGCTGCTCGACGGGCTCGATGGCCGTGTTGCGCGCGCGCTGAAGTGTGAGAGTGAGTTCGGCAAGGAGCTGGATTCCTTATCCGATGTAGTTTCTTTCGGTGTGGCACCAGCGCTGATCATGTATCTCACAAGCCTGCAGGATTTGAACTCTGCACTAGGATGGACTATTACAGCGATTTTCCCGGTGTTTGGAGCTTTGCGTCTGGCCCGGTTTAATGTCCGCCCGGGGATTCCGGGATATTTTGTAGGATTGCCGATTCCTGCTGCAGGTGGCGTTCTGGCCACGCTGGCACTTTTTCATAAAGATGTATCTGCACCGTTTATGATTGTCGCTACCCTGCTGCTGTCTTACCTGATGGTTAGCACGGTGAAGTACCCTAACTTCAAGAAGATCGGCTTCCCCAAAAAGGCAGTTATAGGTGCACCTGTAGTAATTGTGATCGCCGTAGCGGTAGCCGTTGTTTTCCCTGAACAGATTGCCAAGCTGATCTTTGCTTTGCTTGCGTTATATGCCCTATACGGGTTCAGGCAGAGTCTGGGCCTCTTGACAGCCCGTCGTCAACGCCGCCGCAGGAAGAGACATGCGGAAGATAAGGTGTATCACTCCAAGAACGGATAGTCCTAACTACGTAATTATTACTTTTTTTATCTATACACAAAAGGCTGTGCCCTCCCTGACTCAGGAGAAGGCACAGCCTTTTCTGTATTTGTAACGGATGAAGGAGAGCGCGGGCTGCCCTGCTAGGACAAGTTAAATAATCCGAGTGTAGCGCATTTTTGAGATTCCTTTGACACAACCTCGTCCATATTAATATCGAGCAAATTGCAAAGTGCAGACATATAGAACAGCTCGCGGCCCAGTTCTGAGGCAATGACTTCCCGGCAGTTCTCACACAGTTCACCTTCAAGGTGGGTTCCGGCAAGCTCTTTGGCTTGTTCAAGTCCCAAAGCCGGTTCGAAGACCTGCTTAGTTGCGTGCAGCTGAATGCAGCCGCATTCAGTAATGGATTTGACGACAGCTCGGTTGACGGATGCACTGCTCTGTCCGTTCTTGGACATTACATCCAGAAGACTGCGGTGACGGAGCAGCAGTTCGGAAACTTGATCCTGGAAAGCCTGTAAACTTGGTGCGCTCATTTTCCATTCACCCCTGGGTTCGTAATTGAGTTCATTATATGCCAGGGTCTCCCCTGTTTTCAACAAGGAATAGAAGTTTACGGCAGGCTTTGCAGACCAGGAAATTAATGGATTCAGAAAAAATAACGGCCCCCCGGATTATCGTCCTGAAAATTGGAACATACTGGTGAGGTATAGATGATTTTTGGATGAATAGAAGGAGGTGCTGGTTATGTGGAAAAAGATTATTTTGACGCTTGCCGGGTTATGTGGAGCCTGGTCCGGTTATTCGCTATATCATGCGGCAGAAAGAGGGTTCCCGAAGGGCATGGGGAAACTGGGTGATAGCTTGCCTGTGGAAGGAAGCATTTTGTTTGCGGTGCTGGGTGCCATTATTTTTTTGATTGCGGGGACGTTATGCGCGGATTGGGCGAGTACAAAACTGCAGGAGGCGGTTCAGTATTGTTCGCGTATACCGATGAGCGAACTCGCTGCAGGCGCTGCAGGGCTTACAGGAGGTCTGCTGCTGTCACTGCTGCTGTATCCAGTCATGGCCTGGCTGGGCAAGGCCGGAGAGCTGCTGCAGGTGGCAGCAACCCTGGCTCTGGGTTATATGGGCCTGCGGATCGGGCTGGAGAAGAAGGAAGAGCTGGCTTCGCTATGGACTACCGGACGCTGGGGACGTTCTGCTGAACCGGAGGGACGGGGACCTGAGGAGCATAAGATTCTTGATACGAGCGTTATTATCGATGGCCGGATTGCCGATATCTGCAAAACGGGTTTCATTGAAGGAACCATCGTTATTCCCGAGTTTGTTCTTGAGGAGCTTCAGCATATCGCGGATTCGTCAGATCTGCTGAAGCGCAACCGCGGGCGCAGAGGGCTTGATATCCTAAACAAGATTCAGAAAGAGCTGGATGTCAAAGTGCTGATCTACGAAGGTGATTTCGAGGAGATTTCCGAAGTGGACAGCAAGCTGGTCAAGCTGGCTAAGGTGCTGCATGGCAAGGTTGTCACCAATGACTTCAATCTCAACAAGGTTTGCGAGCTCCAGGGCGTATCGGTGCTGAATATTAACGATCTGGCCAACGCGGTGAAGCCGGTGGTTCTGCCTGGTGAGGAAATTATTGTGCAGGTGATCAAAGACGGCAAAGAACATGGACAAGGCGTGGCTTATCTTGACGACGGCACCATGATTGTCGTGGAAGGCGGCCGTGATTATATCGGCACTACGATGGAGGTCCTGGTTACCAGTGTGCTACAGACTTCCGCAGGCCGGATGATTTTTGCCAAACCGAAGCTGCTGGAAAAAGCGCAATAAGGGTAAATCAGCCCCTGGAGCGGTCTTATAGGCTTGGAAATGCCGTCCAAACACGTTATGATGGGGATATACGTGAAAGACAGGAGCCGAAAGAATGTCAAACAGTGTAGGCGCCGTTATAGTGGCGGCAGGCAGAGGGACACGAATGGGAACGGCAGAGAGCAAACAATATCTGCTGCTTCAGGGCAAACCGATTATCGTGCATACCCTGGAGGTATTCCAGAAGCATGAACTCATCTCTGAAATCGTGCTTGTCACCGGTGAAGAGGATGTGCAGCGCTGCCGGCAATGGGTACAGGCCTACAAGCTGGACAAAGTGTCTGTTGTTATTCCGGGAGGGGCTGAACGCCAGCACTCGGTACGCCGGGGACTGGGAGAACTTACGACCACCTGGGTAATGGTACATGATGGTGTCCGGCCTTTCGTACAGGGCAGTGAGATTGAAGCTTGTTATGAACGGGCCAGATCTGCCGGAGCCTCTGTGCTTGCAGTTCCGGTTAAGGATACGATCAAGCAGGTGGATGGCGAAGGCAATGTGCTGTCTACGCCGGACCGGCGAAGTCTGTGGGCGATTCAGACCCCGCAGACTTTTCGTCTGTCCGAACTGTTGTCAGCCTATGACGAGGCAGAACGTGACGGCTTCCTCGGTACAGATGACTCCAGTCTGGCGGAACGCAGCGGAATTACCGTTTCTGTAGTAGAAGGAAGCTACAGGAATATTAAGATTACGACACCGGAAGACCTGGATTTCGCTGAATTCACAGAAAGAAGCAGGGGAGAGGAACAGAGATGATCGCTGTAGGACAAGGATTTGACGTGCATCAGCTGGTGGAAGGAAGGCCGTGTATTATTGGGGGAGTGACTATTCCCTATGAGAAGGGGTTACTGGGACACTCTGACGCGGATGTGCTCCTGCATGCAGTAAGCGATGCTATACTTGGGGCGCTTGGACTGGGGGATATCGGCAGACATTTTCCAGATACCGATCCTGCCTTCAAGGATGCAGACAGCCTGAAGCTGCTGGAGCATGTATGGGCGCTTGCCCGTGACCGGGGATACCGGCTGGGAAATATAGATTCGACCATCATTGCCCAGAAACCCAAAATGGCGCCTTATATTCCGCAAATGACCGAGGTTATTGCCCGTGCACTGGATGCGGACCTCTCAAAGGTCAATGTAAAAGCGACAACTACCGAGCAGCTCGGCTTCGCCGGACGCGGAGAAGGAATTGCCGCACAATCTATTGTCTGTCTGCTCCAAGATGTGATATCATCTTGAGATGGCTGAAGTAACAACAGCCTAATTTTAACCAATATGAAGCGGAGGGAAACCCATGACGGATCAAGTCCGGGTGCGTTACGCACCGAGCCCTACGGGACATTTACATATCGGAAATGCCAGAACGGCGTTGTTTAACTACCTGTTCGCCCGCAATCTGGGCGGCAAATTCATTATCCGGATCGAAGATACAGACCTTAAGCGTAATATCGCAGAAGGTGAAGAAAGCCAGTTGAAATATTTGAAATGGCTGGGAATGGACTGGGATGAGAGCGTAGATGTAGGCGGCGAATATGGCCCTTACCGCCAGACAGAACGTCTGGATCTGTACCGTGTCTACTGGCAGGATCTGCTGGACCGCGGCCTTGCTTACCGCTGTTATTGTACAGAAGAGGAGCTGGAAACAGAGCGTGAAGAGCAGACCGCACGCGGCGAAACCCCGCGTTATTCCGGCAGACACCGTAATCTGACGGAGGAGCAGCGCCTTGCCTATGAGGCGGAAGGCCGTATTGCCAGCATCCGTTTCCTGGTTCCGGAAGACCGTACTTATACCTTCAATGATATTGTTAAAGGCAGCATTTCGTTCAACACCAAAGAAATGGGCGACTTTGTTATCGTGAAGAAGGATGGTATTCCAACCTATAACTTCGCTGTAGCTGTAGATGACCATTTGATGGCCATCTCCCATGTGCTGCGCGGGGAAGACCATATCTCCAACACGCCGCGTCAGCTCATGATCTATGAAGCTCTTGGCTGGGAAGCGCCGCTGTTCGGCCACATGACACTGATTGTCGGCGATGACCACAAGAAGCTGAGCAAACGGAATGAATCGATCATTCAGTTTATCGAGCAGTATGACCAGCTTGGCTATCTGCCGGAAGCGCTCTTCAACTTCATCACATTACTCGGCTGGTCGCCGGAGGGTGAGGAGGAGATTTTCAGCAAGGAACAGCTGATCTCTATCTTCACTGCCGACCGTCTGTCGAAGAGCCCGGCTGTATTCGATACGAACAAGCTGGCACATCTCAATAATCACTATATCAAGCATGCCGATCCTAAGCGGATCGCGGCACTTGCTATTCCCCATCTGCAGAAGGCGGGACGTCTGCCGGAGGTTCTGAGTGATGAGCAGCAGATCTGGGCAGAGAGCCTGGTTGCGCTGTATCAGGAACAGATGAACTCCGCTTCGGATATTGTGGGGCTCTCCGAGCTCTTCTTCCGCAGCCATCTGGAACTGGAGACGGAAGCGGCACAAGTACTTGCCGAAGCCCAGGTTCCTGAAGTGCTCTCCGCTTTTCTCGCTAAAGTGGAAGCTGCTGAGGATTTCAGCGCTGCCAATATGGCTGTGCTGATCAAAGAAGTCCAGAAGGAAACCGGACACAAAGGCAAGGCGCTGTTTATGCCGATCCGTGTCGCTCTAACCGGTCAGATGCATGGCCGTGATTTGAATGCGACCATCGCGCTGCTTAGCCGGGACCGGGTCATCGAACGTCTGAAATCGCAGATCAAAGGCGCATAAACCGGGGGATATGAGGGTAGAACCCCTTGTCAGCCCTGCGGCTTTTCGCTAAGATAGAAGAATATAATAACTAATAATAGCTGTGATCAGGAAAAGTACGCGTATACGGGCAATTGCCAGAGAGAATAACCGCTGAGGGAGATGTCCCTTGCAGGCTGGGAGTTATTCATTTGTCTGCCGCTGAACATGCACCTGTGAGCTGCACAGTTGAGCGTCCCTGTCTGTCAGGGGACAGTAGACTGTGCCGGGGACGTTGCCGTTACAGACGCCAAGAGGAACACCGCATGCACCTGCCGCGAAGTTAACGGCAGTCTGATTGTGCGAATGTTCAAGCAGAGTGGGACCGCGGTTAAACGTCTCTGCAGCATAATGCTGCAGGGGCGTTTTTTGTTGAACTATAAGGATACCGATTGAATGCTCACAGCATACAGATGAATAGAGCAAGTGGGCTGAAGACACTATCTTCCTTTGCGCACCTGTAAACAGGAGGTGGGGAAGTCAAAGAAGAGGGGAACCGTGATGTTTAAGCATATCAAGTCGGACATTCGGGCAGTATTCGACAACGATCCCGCTGCCCGCAGCAAGTTCGAGGTTGTCTTCACCTACGCCGGACTTCATGCCATCTGGGCACACCGGATTGCCCACTCTTTTTATAAACGCCGCTGGTTTACACTGGCACGCATCGTATCGCAGATAAGCAGATTTATGACCGGAGTGGAGATTCATCCGGGTGCGGTTGTCGGCAGCCGGTTGTTCATCGACCATGGAATGGGTATAGTCATTGGTGAAACCTGTGAGATTGGTGACGATGTCATTATCTATCAGGGGGTCACACTTGGAGGGACAGGGAAAGAAAAGGGCAAACGCCATCCTACCGTCGGCAACAATGTTGTCATCGGCTCCGGTGCCAAAGTACTGGGATCGTTTAGAATCGGCGATAATTGCAATATCGGCTCCAATTCAGTGGTTCTGCGCGAAGTGCCCAGCAACAGCACCGTTGTTGGAAATCCCGGACGCGTGGTTAAGCGCAACGGGGAACGCGTGTCCGACCGGCTGGATCATACCCAGATGCCGGATCCGCTGATTGATTCCCTGCGTTTCCTGCAGAAGGAAATCGAAGAGCTGCGCGAGCAGATGGGGTCTGAAGACAAGCAGAAGAAGGAACAGCGGCGGCTGGAGAGCCAGCAGTATATCGGCGATTATGAAATATAACCATATGGAGATTCAAGAGAATCCAGGGGGAACAGAAAGGATTGGGAACAGAATGGCTGTACAGATTTATAACACAATGACACGGAGCAAGGAAGAATTCATACCGCAGGAACCTGGCAAAGTAAAAATGTATGTATGCGGTCCAACCGTTTACGGCTATATGCATATCGGGAATGCCAGACCGGTTATCGTTTTTGATATGGTCCGCAACTACCTGGAGGCCCTCGGCAATGAAGTCCGCTATCTGACGAACTTTACCGATGTGGATGATAAAATGATCCGCAAAGCGGAAGAAATGAACATTACTGTAGCTGAGGTTGCAGAAATGTTCATCTCCGCCTATCAGGAGGATCTGGCCGGACTTGGTGTAAAGCCGGCAACAATGAATCCGCGCGTTACAGAGAGCATGGACAAGATCATTGAGTTCATTAAGGAGCTTGAGGAGAAGGGATATGCTTACGAGAACGGCGGAGATGTGTACTACCGGACCGGCAAGTTTGCCAATTATGGCAAGCTGTCAGGCCAGAATCTGGAGGAGCTGCGCTTCGGTATCCGTGTCGAGGTGGATTCACGCAAGGAGAACCAGGAGGATTTTGTGCTCTGGAAGGCAGCCAAGCCGGGTGAGGTACACTGGTCCAGTCCATGGGGAGAGGGGCGTCCGGGCTGGCATATTGAGTGCTCGGCAATGGTCCGCGAATATTTGGGTACAACGATCGACATCCATGGCGGCGGTGAGGATTTGAAGTTCCCGCACCATGAGTGCGAATGCGCGCAAACAGAAGTACTGACGGGTGAGCCGCTGTCGAAGTATTGGATGCACAACGCATTTTTGAACATTGGTGATGAGAAAATGTCGAAATCACTTGGAAACGGTCTCCTTGTGAAGGATATTCGTGCACGCTTCAAAGCGGGGACTATCCGTTATTTCATGCTTTCAAGCCATTACCGCAATCAGCTGAACTTCTCGGAGGAAGCACTGCTGTCTGCTGAAAAAAGCGTGGAGCGCATCACTACGGCAGCAGGTAATGTGAAGCATCGCCTTGAACTGGATACGGACGGGGCAGAGGGAGCGGCAAGTCCGCAGATCGTGGAACGCCTGGCAGCTATTGTTGGCAATTTCCACGCCAGAATGCAGGATGATTTCAATACGCCGGATGCGATTACCGCTCTGTTTGACTGGGTAAGCCTGGCCAATTTGACGCTTGCTGATAATGACGCTCATTCCGCAGACTTTGCAGCACTGCTGAAGGCTTTTTCCGAAATGAATTCAGTACTGCGCCTTACTCCGGAGGCTGATGAAGAGGTCGCCAGTGAAGAGGTTGAGCGTCTCATTGCTGAACGCGCTGAAGCGCGCAAGAATAAGAACTGGAGCCGGTCCGATGAAATCCGCGATGAGCTGAATGCTCTGGGCATCCTGCTGGAAGACACTCCACAGGGAATGCGGTGGCGGCGTAAATGAGCGGGCAGTTTGATCTGAACAGCGCATGGTTCCCGTATGAACCGTCCAAGCCGGCCCGTTTGCTCTCGCCAATTGTTCTGGCGTATGCAGGAGATGCCATTTATGAAGTGGCTGTGCGGCAGTATCTGATTTCGCTGCCCAATCTGCGTCCGAATCATCTGCACCGCTCGGCAACGGGACTGGTCTCGGCCAAAGCCCAGAGCACGATTCTTGCCTACCTTGAGCCGGTGCTTACGGAGGAAGAGAAGGATGTGGTAAGACGAGGGCGCAATGCCAAGTCCGGCACGATTCCCAAAAACGCGGATGTGCTGGAATACCGCCACGCGACTGCTTTTGAATGCCTGATCGGGCATTTGTATTATACAGGACAGCAGACGAGAATCCAGGAGCTTGTTCACAGCAGCATCGAATACATGTTGAACCGGACCAAGTGAGTTTAAACAGGCCGCGGAGTTTATAGTTATATATGGGTACTTAGAACAGGAGACATGAACATGGAAGAATTGAGAACGGAAGAGGAAATACTGGCGGGCAAGCATTCAGTCCTTGAAGCGCTTCGTGCCGGCCGGACACTGAACAAAATATGGATCGCCGAAACTGCACAAAAGCACTTAACGGCACCTATCGTCGCTGAAGCCCGCAAAGCAGGCATTGTAATTCAGCATGTAGATAAGCGGAAGCTGGATCAGCTTGCACCGGGAGTTCAGCATCAAGGGGTGGTAGCGCAGGCGGCACCGTTTGCCTACACCGAGGTTGCTGATATTCTTGCGGCTGCTGAAGCCAAAGGGGAACCGCCTTTTCTTCTTTTGCTGGATGAAATTGAGGACCCTCATAACCTGGGATCTATCTTGCGTACTGCCGACTGCACCGGTGTGCATGGTGTCATTGTACCGAAACGGCGTTCGGCGCAGATTACAGCAACAGTATCCAAAACCTCTGCCGGTGCAGTGGAATATGTGCCTGTTGCACGCGTAACCAATCTGGGCCAGACGATAGACCGCCTGAAGGAACTAGGGGTGTGGGTGGTTGGAACCGATGTGGATACGGATCAGAATCTCTTCGGATCTGATATTTTTACCGGACCGGTAGCAGTGGTTATCGGCAATGAGAATAAAGGAATGGGCCGCCTGATCCGTGAAAAATGCGATGTGCTGCTGAAGCTGCCGATGGCGGGAAGAATCAACTCTCTTAATGCTTCCGTAGCAGCCGGTGTAATTATGTACGAGGTGCTCCGCCGCCGGCAAGAACAGGGATAACTATGGCAGACTGGCGCGATATACTGCTCGTGGACGGATACAACATGATCGGCGGCTGGCCGGAACTTGCGGCGCTGTCGCAGACCGGCATGCAGGGGGCACGCGACCGGCTGCTCGATATGCTGGCCGATTATCAGGCATTCTCCGGGCTGCGCGTCATAGCCGTATTCGATGCATACCGTGTGCCGGGACTTGGACGGTCGTTTGTACAGGGGAAAGTCCAGGTCTTCTTCACTAAGGAAAAGGAAACGGCAGATGAATGCATTGAGCGGCTGGTGGGAGAATTCACTCACCGCCGCAGACAGATTTCTGTGGCGACCAGCGATTTTGTGGAGCAGCATGTTGTTTTTGCACAAGGGGCGCTCCGGATCTCGGCAAGAGAACTGAGACTGGAGATTGAAGAGAATCATAAACAGGTTAAAAAGGCTATTGAACCGGGAAGTGTAAGCAGCACCCGTCACTCCCTGGAAGACAAGCTGCCTCCGGAAACGCGGAAACGTCTTGAAGACTGGCGCAGGCAGTAATTAAGAAATGCCATAATATGTTATAGAAGATTGTTTTTGGACAATCTTCGGTTGACGTTGTAAGGTAACATAATATATACTGATCCTATATTTCGCGAAGTAACGATGTGTCTTGCGTTGCAGCCGGGGGGATTCTTGGTGAGTGTCGACCTCAAGGAATTAATGCTATCCGAGTATGATTTCATAAGTGATGAAGAAATTGTCGAGATCTTCCGTGGTGGCGACAGTGGCGCATTGGAACATTTAATCAACAAGTACCGTAATTTCGTACGTGCCAAGGCTCGTTCCTATTTTTTGATCGGGGCAGATCGTGAAGATATTGTACAGGAAGGCATGATTGGCTTATATAAGGCAATTCGTGACTTCAAGGGGGACAAGCTTTCCTCGTTCAAGGCGTTTGCCGAGCTGTGCATCACCCGACAGATTATAACTGCCATTAAGACGGCGACCCGCCAGAAGCATATTCCGCTGAACTCATATGTCTCGCTCGACAAACCCATCTATGATGAGGATTCCGACCGGACGCTGATGGATGTGATTTGCGGAACGCAGGTGCTTGATCCTGAAGAACTGATTATCAACCAGGAGGAGTTCATCGGACTGGAAGATAAGATGGCGGAGATCCTTAGTGATCTGGAACGCAAGGTTCTGATGCTCTATCTGGATGGACGGTCCTATCAGGAAATTGCTGAGGACTTGAAGCGGCATGTGAAGTCTATTGACAATGCTCTGCAGCGAGTGAAACGTAAGTTGGAAAGATATCTGGAAGTGCGTGACAATTAATGATATAATGAACTAGAAAGGCTCGGGACTCGAGTCTTTTTTTAGTGTCCCGCAAGATTTCGGCGTGATGGAAGTGTAATTTGTTCAGACAACAGTAGGCTGCAGGTTTATACCATGGCGGAATGATCCATAATGGTAGTGAAGACAGCGAGTGATGAAGGAATACTCAAGACCAAAGATTATGTACGGCACCAGGCTACACCACCCGGAAAAACCCAGTGCGATGGGGGAATTCTTTCGTTGACACGGGCAATGATATTATGCTAAAGTGTTTTAGGTAGGCCTAAATTCGCGGCTTTTTTTTTGAATCAATATTTGCGTCTTCTAATTTAACGGTTAGAAGTACGTCTTCGGGAGGTGCATATCATGCGGGTAATTATCACTTTAGCTTGTACAAGTTGCAAACAAAGAAACTATGCAACAACCAAAAACAAGCGAAATCACCCCGACCGCTTGGAGATGAAGAAATTTTGCAAGTTTTGTAACGAGCAAACTCCTCATCGCGAAACCAGATAGTCTTTGGAGGTGTAGTCGGCGTGAAACGTAGTTTCAAGTCTTTGTTTTCCTTTTTCACTGAGAGCTGGAGTGAACTCAAAAAGGTTCGCTGGCCTAGCCGTAAGGAACTGAAAAACTATACATTGATCGTTCTCGGTACAATTGTAGTTATCGCTCTTTACTTCTGGGTTCTGGACATCGGTATTTCCGCTGTGATTGAAGCGATTATTTAGAGAGGTCCCAGGTGGCTTGATATGGAAAAAAGATGGTATGTCGTTCATACCTATTCCGGGTATGAGAATAAGGTCAAGGCCAATTTGGAAAAACGCGTTGAGTCCATGGGCATGGAAGACAAAATATTCCGCGTTCTTGTTCCTATGGAAGAAGAACTGGTAAACAAGGATGGCAAGAAAAAAACTGTCATGCGCAAAGTTTACCCTGGTTACGTTTTGGTCGAAATGGTTCAGACTGATGATTCCTGGTATGTAGTCCGCAATACGCCGGGCGTTACCGGATTTGTCGGTTCAACTGGTTCGGGCTCCAAGCCTACCGCTCTACTCCCTGAAGAGGTTGAACAAATTCTGAAGC
Organism: Paenibacillus sp. FSL P4-0081; assembly: GCF_000758565.1. Classification (NCBI taxonomy): domain Bacteria; kingdom Bacillati; phylum Bacillota; class Bacilli; order Caryophanales; family Paenibacillaceae; genus Paenibacillus; species Paenibacillus sp. FSL P4-0081. The sequence continues at coordinate 7,694,641 of NZ_CP009280.1, read as the reverse complement.
ATATGGGCATGGTTGAACCTAAAGCGAAGATTGATTTCGAAATTAAGGAATCCGTACGTATTATGGTCGGTCCGTTTGCGAATTTTGTGGGCTCCGTGGAAGAGATTTTGGCAGACAAAAGCAAGATCAAGGTACATGTCAACATGTTTGGACGGGAAACCCCGCTCGAGTTGGATTTCACTCAAGTGGAGAAGATATAACAAGCGCAAGGGTTTCTTGTGGGAGAATGCTGCTTAGCATTCGAATACCACTATTTACGCAAGGAGGTGTCACTCATGGCTAAAAAAGTTATTAAAATGGTGAAACTGCAGATTCCTGCAGGGAAAGCGAATCCAGCGCCTCCAGTAGGTCCGGCGTTAGGTCAAGCAGGTGTCAACATCATGGCATTCTGTAAGGAATTCAACGCTCGTACTGCCGACCAGGCTGGCCTGATCATCCCGGTTGAAATTACAGTATTTGAAGACCGTTCCTTTACCTTCATCACTAAAACTCCTCCGGCTGCTGTTCTGCTTCGCATCGCTGCAAAAGTAGAAAAAGGATCCGGTGAACCAAACAAGAAAAAAGTAGCAAAACTCGGCCGCGCAGCGGTTCGTGAAATTGCTGAAACAAAAATGCCCGATCTGAACGCTGCATCTATCGAAGCTGCAATGCGTATGGTTGAAGGTACTGCCCGCAGTATGGGTATCACAATCGAAGACTAATATGTATTCGATGAACCGGTCATTCATGACCGCAATATGTGGGAGGAATTTCCGCTAACACCACAAAGGAGGAACATTTTCATGGCTAAACATGGTAAGAAATACCAAGAATCTGCTAAGCTGATTAACAGCGAAGCAACTTACGAGCCTTCAGAAGCTGTAGAGCTTGTGAAAAAGGCAGCAACTGCTAAATTCGACGAAACCGTTGAAGCAGCAGTTCGTCTGGGTGTAGACCCGCGTAAACAAGACCAAGCTGTTCGTGGTGTTGTTGTCCTGCCTCACGGCACAGGCAAAACTCAACGCGTGCTTGTATTTGCAAAAGGTGAAAAAGCGAAAGAAGCGGAAGCTGCTGGCGCGGATTTTGTTGGTGATGCTGATATGATCAACAAAATTCAACAGGGCTGGTTTGAATTCGACGTCTGCGTAGCTACACCTGATATGATGAGTGAAGTCGGTAAACTGGGTCGTCTGCTCGGTGGTAAAGGCCTCATGCCTAACCCTAAAGCAGGTACAGTTACTTTCGACGTTACCAAGGCTGTTCAAGAAATCAAAGCCGGTAAAATCGAATATCGTCTTGACAAAGCGGGTCAAATTCACGCGCCAATCGGCAAAGTGTCTTTCAACGCTGAACAACTGAACGAGAACCTTAAATCTCTCATCGACGCTCTGAACCGTGCGAAACCGGCTGCTGCTAAAGGTGTATACCTTAAAGGCATCGCTATTTCGTCCACAATGGGACCTAGCGCTCGCGTGAACGCAGCTGCTTTCAGATAATTAAGGGTTGACTCTTTGAGTCATCTTTGATAATCTATAACAGTTGTGAACATTAAGGTGATCAATCTTGAATTCGAATATGCTTACCGTAGACAGTAGGTGCCGTAGGGCTTAATTTCCTACCGAGGTGTTGTGATAGAAACAAAAAGTAACAGGCTCGCCTGACTGCTTTCCGTTTTATCAAGCCTTCGTGAATCTGCGGAGGCTTTTCTAATGCCTGCGTAGGAACGGCGCGGATTCTCCGGAAGAGTCGCCGTCACATAAATTTTCAGGAGGTGTATACAATTGGCAAATGCAAAAGTAATCCAAGCTAAACAGGATGCGGTTGATGTTGTAACTGGCAAACTGCAGAACAGTATCTCTACTGTTGTTGCGGACTACCGCGGATTGAACGTTTCGCAAGTGACTGAACTGCGTAAGCAGCTTCGTGAAGCTGGCGTTGATTTTCAAGTCCTGAAGAACACATTGCTTCGCCGTGCAACTGCAGCGGCTGAGTTGACTGATCTGGACGCTGTCCTGACGGGTCCTACAGCGATCGCTTTCAGTGAAACTGATGCGGTAGTAGCAGCCAAAATTTTGAACGACTTCGCTAAGAAGAACGACGCTCTGAAACTTAAAGGCGGCGTTGTAGAAGGTCGCGTTATCGACGCTGACCAACTGAAAGCACTGGCTGAGCTTCCATCCCGCGATGGTTTGCTGTCCATGCTGCTTAGCGTGCTTCAAGCTCCAATCCGCAACTTCGCGCTTGCAGTTAAAGCTGTTGCTGAAAAAGAAGAACAAAGCGCGTAAGCCTTTGCTTCTAGCTTCATAATCAATACCACAAACCAATTCAAATATAATGGAGGTTCAATCATGAGCAAAGAAACAATCTTGGAAGAAATTAAAGGCATGAGCGTATTGGAACTGAACGACCTGGTTAAAGCAATCGAAGAAGAATTCGGCGTAACTGCAGCAGCTCCAGTAGCAGCTGGCGGCGCAGTAGCAGCTGTTGAAGAAGAACAATCCGAATTCGACGTAATTTTGACAGGCGCTGGCGCTTCCAAAATCAACGTTATCAAAATCGTTCGCGAAATCACAGGTCTTGGCTTGAAAGAAGCTAAAGACGTTGTAGACAACGCTCCAAAAGCAATCAAAGAAAAAGTAAGCAAAGAAGAAGCAGACGCTACTAAAGCAAAATTGGAAGAAGCAGGCGCTTCTGTAGAAGTAAAATAATTTGATTTAAGTAGGTACTGCCCCGGATATGAAGTGATTCTTTCCGGTTCTTGCAACCCCCTTGAACTTGTTCAAGGGGGTTGCTCTATAAGATATGCTTTGTATATTAGAGCCAAGTGAAAGGGAGGATTGTATGTCGCAGCATTATTACTCGCAGCAGCCGGAAGCACGTCATGACAGACGCAGCATCGATACGGTACTGAGAGGCAAAAGCCTCCGCTTTACAAGCGACGCCGGTGTTTTTTCCAAAGGGGATATTGATCATGGCAGCCGAGTTCTGATCGAAGCAATGGAAATTCCGGATGGGGCAGAGGTGCTGGATGTTGGCTGTGGTTACGGCCCTATGGGGATTAGTGCAGCACTCCTCACTCCCAAGGGACATGTGACGATGATTGATATCAACAGCCGTGCTGTAGAGCTTGCCCGCGAGAATGCGCAGCATAACGGAATCCGCAATGTTACGGTTATGGAAAGTGATGTACTGTCTGCGGTGAAGGGGCGTACATTCGATGTGATTCTTACCAATCCGCCGATTCGTGCAGGCAAGGCTGTAGTACATGAGATTTTTGAGCAGGCACATGCGCATTTGAATGAGGGTGGAAGTCTGTGGATAGTCATCCAGAAGAAGCAGGGCGCACCATCGGCCGCCGCCAAGCTAGAAAGCTTGTTCTCGGATGTGGAAGAAGTGGGGAAAGACAAGGGTTATCGCATTATCAGAGCGAAGAAGTAAAAAAATATTAATACTTATTGACATGCAATGTTGATAGTGTTATTATTATAAAATGTCAGTATTAAGCTAGGCTCCATGTCTTTAGTTTGCTGAAATGTCAAGTGATATATTGTCGCCCGGTAAGCGCATGCCGTACGGCAGGTTTTTGCGAATTCCGTTCTCTATGTTCCTGTCACGGCGAAGGTCGCCGGGACAATAGATAATAGCGCATAAACTGTTGCTTGGTGACGTATAATACGCACGTTTTGGGCAAATCTACTGGATAAGGAGTATTTTGGCCGTGGATAGATGCGCTCTTTTTTCGAAAGATTTCGATAAGGGGCTTTTCTGTATTTATGGCTGAATCCTTGTGTTATGGTTCCATTATACGGGTCCAAACAAGGGTTCGCAATCAATTTTTAAGTGAGTAGACATGAGGGGTGAGTAAAGTTGGCAGGACATCTTGTTCAGTATGGTCGACGCACTCGGCGGAGCTATGCGAGAATTAACGAGGTACTCGAGGTCCCGAACCTGATCGAGATCCAACAAAAATCTTATGACTGGTTTTTGGAGGAAGGATTGCGGGAAATGTTCCAGGACATCTCGCCGATCCAGGATTTCACAGGGAATTTGGTACTAGAGTTCATTGATTACAGCCTGGGTGAACCGAAGTATACGGTTGACGACGCTAAAGAGCGGGACGTAACATATGCGGCTCCTCTGCGTGTGAAGGTGCGTCTCATCAATAAGGAGACCGGTGAGGTCAAAGAGCAGGAAGTGTTCATGGGAGATTTCCCGCTGATGACGGAAACCGGCACTTTTATTATCAATGGTGCGGAACGGGTTATTGTCAGCCAGTTGGTTCGCTCTCCAAGCGTCTATTTCAGCACAAAAGTGGATAAGAACGGCAAAAAAACCTACACCGCCACAGTAATTCCGAATCGCGGAGCTTGGCTGGAGCTGGAGACCGACGCTAAGGACATCATGTATGTCCGTATCGACCGGACCCGTAAGATCCCGGTAACCGTGCTTTTGCGTGCTCTAGGCTTCGGCAGTGATGCTGAAATTCTGGAACTGCTTGGCAATGATGAATATATTCGCAATACGCTGGATAAAGACAACACGGACTCCACGGAGAAGGCGCTTATTGAAATTTACGAGCGTCTGCGTCCGGGCGAACCACCGACACTTGACAATGCCAAGAGCCTATTGGTCGCACGTTTCTTTGATCCGAAACGTTATGATTTGGCCAATGTAGGCCGTTACAAAATCAATAAAAAGCTGCATATCAAGAATCGTCTGTTCAATCAGCGTCTGGCACAGCCTTTGGTTGATGAATCTACAGGAGAAATCCTGGCAGAATCCGGCCAGATGGTTGACCGCCGCCTGCTTGATGAGCTGATTCCTTATTTCGAGAAGAATGTAGCTGGCAAGAACTACCGTGTTACCGGCGGGGTTATGGACAGTGAAGATATTCCGCTGCAGACCATTGACGTATTCTCGCCAATTGAAGAAGGCCGGATTATCAAACTGATCGCCAATGGCAACATTGACAAGTCGGTCAAGCATATTACCCAGGCTGATATTATATCCTCAATCAGCTACTTTATTAATTTGCTGCACGGTATCGGTAATACAGATGATATCGACCACTTGGGTAACCGCCGTCTGCGTTCTGTAGGCGAATTGCTGCAGAATCAGTTCCGCATCGGTCTGTCCCGTATGGAGCGCGTGGTGCGGGAGAGAATGTCGATTCAGGACGCCAATGCGATTACACCGCAGGCACTGATCAACATCCGTCCGGTTATCGCGTCCATCAAAGAGTTCTTCGGTAGTTCGCAGCTGTCCCAGTTTATGGATCAGACGAACCCGCTTGCTGAACTTACACACAAACGCCGTCTGTCGGCACTCGGACCCGGCGGTCTGACCCGTGAACGCGCAGGCTTTGAAGTCCGCGACGTACATCACAGTCACTACGGCCGTATGTGTCCTATCGAAACACCGGAAGGTCCGAATATCGGTCTGATCAACTCCTTGTCCACCTTTGCACGCATCAATGAATACGGCTTTATCGAAGCTCCGTATCGTTGGGTGGATCCAAAGACTGGCAAGGTTACAGAACAAATCGATTACCTGACTGCCGATGAAGAAGATAACTATGTAGTCGCCCAGGCGAATGTACAGATTGATGAGCATGGTACATTTAAGGAAGACATGGTTATCGTCCGTTACAACAAAGATTCAGATAACATTACTACAATGCCTAGTAACCGTGTTGACTACATGGACGTTTCGCCTAAGCAGGTTGTGTCGGTCGCTACGGCGCTCATTCCGTTCCTTGAGAACGATGACTCCAACCGTGCACTGATGGGATCGAACATGCAGCGGCAGGCCGTTCCGCTTCTGATTCCGAAAGCTCCGCTTGTCGGCACAGGGATGGAACATAAATCCGCCAAGGATTCGGGCGTATGTATTGTCTCCAAATATGACGGTATTATCGAACGCTCCTCTGCCAATGAAATCTGGCTGCGCCGTGTAGAGGCAGTTGAAGGCAAGGAAGTTAAAGGCGATATCGTTAAATATAAATTACACAAATTTATGCGTTCGAACCAAGGTACCTGTATTAATCAGCGTCCTCTGGCTAAACGTGGCGATATTGTTAAGAAAGGTGACATCCTGGCAGACGGACCTTCCACAGAAATGGGCGAACTTGCTCTTGGCCGCAACGTAGTTGTTGCGTTCATGACTTGGGAAGGTTACAACTACGAGGATGCGATCCTGCTGAGTGAGAAGCTGGTTAAGGAAGATGTATACACTTCGATCCATATCGAGGAATACGAATCCGAAGCCCGTGACACCAAGCTGGGACCTGAAGAGATCACGCGTGATATTCCAAACGTTGGTGAAGAGGCACTCCGCAATCTGGATGAGCGCGGAATCATCCGTATCGGTGCGGAAATCAATGCCGGTGACATTCTGGTAGGTAAAGTTACTCCGAAGGGTGTAACTGAACTAACTGCTGAAGAACGCCTGCTGCACGCTATCTTCGGTGAGAAGGCCCGTGAAGTCCGCGATACCTCCCTGCGCGTTCCGCATGGTAGTGATGGTATTATCGTTGACGTTAAGGTGTTCACCCGTGAGAACGGCGATGAGTTGCCTCCTGGTGTGAATCAACTGGTTCGTGTCTACATCGCTCAGAAACGTAAGATTTCTGAAGGTGACAAGATGGCCGGACGTCACGGTAACAAGGGTGTCGTTGCCCGCATTCTGCCTGAAGAAGATATGCCGTTCCTTCCGGACGGTACACCGGTACAGGTTGTCCTGAACCCGCTGGGCGTACCTTCGCGTATGAACATCGGACAGGTGCTGGAAGTCCATATCGGTATGGCGGCACTTCGTCTGGGTATCCACGTAGCTACTCCGGTATTCGACGGAGCCCGTGAGTATGACGTGTTTGATACGATGGAAGAAGCAGGCATGCAGCGTAATGGTAAGACTGTGTTGTATGACGGACGTACAGGCGAGCGCTTCGAGCGTGAAGTTACTGTCGGCGTCATGCACATGATCAAGCTTGCGCACATGGTTGACGATAAGATTCATGCCCGTTCTACAGGTCCTTACTCACTCGTTACACAGCAGCCACTGGGCGGTAAAGCTCAGTTCGGCGGACAGCGTTTCGGGGAAATGGAAGTGTGGGCGCTTGAAGCTTACGGCGCGGCGTATACACTGCAAGAAATTTTGACTGTGAAATCCGATGACGTGGTCGGCCGTGTGAAAACGTACGAATCCATCGTCAAAGGTGAAAATGTTCCAGAACCGGGTGTTCCGGAATCGTTCAAGGTATTGATCAAGGAGCTGCAGTCGCTGGGTATGGATGTCAAAATCCTTAGCGGTGACGAGCAGGAGATCGAGATGAAGGAACTGGACGATGAGGACGAGACGTCAGGCGACAAGCTGAGCCTCAATTTGGAAGGCGCAGAAGTCGGCATAGAGTAGTTCACCAGCAAGCCACTAATTTCATTACACAAAGGACCGCGCCCTCTGTTGACTTACCGTCAAGAGAGGGCTGTGGTACTAAATCAGGATATAGGTTAAGGAGGGTTGCTCCTTGTTGGACGTTAACAATTTTGAATTTATGAAAATCGGGCTCGCTTCCCCGGAAAAAATTCGTTCTTGGTCCCGCGGAGAAGTTAAAAAACCGGAAACCATTAACTATCGTACTTTGAAACCGGAAAAAGAGGGTCTTTTTTGCGAACGCATCTTTGGGCCGCAAAAGGACTGGGAATGTCACTGTGGTAAATACAAACGCGTCCGTTATAAGGGCGTTGTGTGCGACCGCTGCGGCGTGGAAGTTACCCGCGCTAAAGTCCGCCGCGAACGTATGGGCCACATCGAGCTGGCAGCTCCGGTATCTCATATCTGGTATTTCAAAGGTATTCCGAGCCGTATGGGTCTGGCACTGGATATGTCTCCAAGATCGCTCGAAGAGATTATCTACTTTGCATCTTATGTTGTAACCGATCCGGGTGAAACTCCTCTGGAGAAGAAACAACTGCTGTCTGAGAAAGAATACCGCAGCTACCGTGAGAAATACGGCTACGGGTTCCAGGCTGGCATGGGTGCTGAAGCCGTCAAAAAACTGCTTCAGGATATCGATATCGATAAAGAACTGGAATTCCTCAAAGAAGAGCTGCGCACGGCCCAAGGCCAGCGCCGTAACCGGGCGATCAAACGTCTGGAAGTTATTGAGGCCTTCCGCAACTCCGGCAACAAGCCAGACTGGATGATCATGGATGTGCTCCCGGTTATTCCTCCGGAGCTTCGCCCTATGGTTCAGCTCGACGGCGGCCGTTTTGCTACGTCTGACCTTAATGATCTGTACCGCCGCGTAATTAACCGTAACAACCGTCTGAAAAGACTGCTGGATCTCGGCGCTCCTGATATTATCGTGCAGAATGAGAAACGGATGCTTCAGGAAGCTGTTGATGCCCTGATCGACAATGGCCGCCGCGGCCGTCCTGTAACAGGTCCTGGTAACCGTCCGCTCAAATCGCTCAGCCATATGCTGAAAGGTAAACAAGGACGTTTCCGCCAGAACTTGCTCGGTAAGCGCGTTGACTATTCCGGACGTTCCGTTATCGTCGTAGGACCTTACCTCAAGATGTACCAATGCGGTCTTCCGAAGAAGATGGCACTGGAACTCTTCAAACCGTTTGTAATGAAAGAATTGGTTAATAAGGGCCTTGCCCATAACATCAAGAGCGCGAAACGTAAGGTTGAGCGCGTAAGTCCTGAAGTCTGGGATGTACTTGAAGAAGTGATCAGAGAGCATCCGGTTCTGCTGAACCGTGCCCCTACGCTGCATAGACTGGGTATACAGGCGTTTGAACCGATTCTGGTAGAAGGTCACGCGATCCGTCTTCACCCGCTCGTATGTACGGCTTACAATGCCGACTTTGACGGTGACCAGATGGCGGTACACGTTCCTCTATCCGCTGAAGCTCAAGCTGAAGCCCGTATCCTCATGCTAGCATCCGGTAACATCCTGAACCCTAAAGATGGTAAGCCGGTTGTTACACCTTCCCAGGATATGGTCCTTGGTACGTTCTATCTGACCATGGATAACAAGGAAGAAAAGGGAACAGGTATGATTCTGCGTACCGTGAACGAAGCTGTTTCAGCTTACCAACGCGGAACCGCTGGTCTGCATGCACGTGTTGCTATTCCTGTTAAGGCACTGGGTAAAACCAACTTTACAGAGGCACAGCAGAATGCATTACTGATTACAACGGTGGGCAAGATTATCTTCAACGAAATCTATCCAAGCAGTTTCCCATACATCAATGAAGCCACCAAAACAAACCTGCTGCAAGGCACACCAGAGAAGTACTTCATCTATGAAAAAGGCGCGGATATCCGCGAATTGATCATGGCTGCTCCGGAAGCCAGTGCTGTAGGTAAAGAATATCTGGGCTTAATCATTGCCCGCTGCTTCGAAACCTATCACACTACCAAAACTTCAGTGATTCTGGATAAAATTAAGCAACTCGGCTTTACGTACTCTACACGTTCCGGTGTTACGGTTGCCGTATCAGACGTTATCGTGCCTGAGGAAAAAGCTACAATTCTTAAAGAATCCGAAGCTAAGGTTGATGTAGTAGCGAATCAATACCGCCGTGGTCTGATTACTAATGATGAACGGTATGACCGTGTTATCGAGATCTGGTCGAAGACTAAGGATGAACTTACGAACGTCCTGCTGAAATCGATGGACCGTTTCAACTCCATCATGCTCATGGTTGACTCCAAGGCGCGTGGTAACAAATCGCAGATCACTCAGCTCGGTGGTATGCGTGGTCTGATGGCTACACCTTCGGGCCGGATTTTCGAATTGCCAATCAAAGCGAACTTCCGTGAAGGTCTGACCGTCCTCGAGTACTTTATCTCCACTCACGGAGCGCGTAAAGGTCTGGCCGATACAGCGCTGCGTACAGCGGATTCCGGGTACTTGACACGCCGTCTCGTTGACGTGGCACAGGACGTAATCGTCCGCGAAGAAGATTGCGGTACCGATAAAGGCTTCACCGTCAGCCGGATTCAAGATGGCAAGGAAGTTATTGAGGATCTCTACGACCGTATTGAAGGCCGTTATTCCTTTGAGACTGTCCGTCATCCGGAAACGAAGGAAATCATCGTTCACCGTAACGATCTGATTGACTCCGATAAGGCCGAGGAAATTGTGAATTCTGGGGTTACCAAACTGCAGATCCGCTCTGTACTCAGCTGCCGTGCCCGTCATGGGGTCTGCAAGAAGTGCTACGGACGTAACCTGGCAACAGGTAAATTCGTGGAAATCGGGGAAGCTGTCGGCATTATTGCTGCACAATCCATCGGTGAACCAGGAACACAGCTTACCATGCGTACATTCCATACCGGCGGTGTTGCCGGAGACGATATCACGCAAGGTTTGCCGCGTATCCAGGAGTTGTTTGAAGCCCGTAACCCTAAAGGTCAGGCAACAATCAGTGAGATTGACGGGGTAGTTAAGGAAATTCGTGAAACTAAGGACCGTCGTGAAATCGAAGTCCAGGGTGAAGCGGAGTCCAAGACCTATTCCATCACTTACGGTTCCCGTCTGCGTGTCAGTGAAGGCCAGGAGATTGAAGCCGGCGATGAATTGACAGACGGTTCTATTGACCCTAAAGAAATGCTGCGTATCAAAGGGATCCGCGGGGTACAGAACTACATTCTGCAAGAAGTACAGCGTGTATACCGTAACCAGGGCGTTGAGATCAATGATAAGCACATTGAAGTTATGATTAAGCAGATGCTGCGCAAAATCCGTATTATCGATGCTGGAGATACCACTCTCCTGCCGGGTGCTTTTGCGGATATTCATGAATATGAAGCAGCCAACAAGGAAGCTATCCTGTCTGGTAAAGAACCTGCAGTTGCTAAGCCAGTACTGCTCGGTATTACCAAAGCCTCTCTGGAAACAGACTCCTTCCTGTCTGCTGCCTCTTTCCAGGAAACTACCCGTGTCTTGACGGATGCAGCAATTAAGGGTAAAGTGGATAAGTTGCTCGGTCTTAAAGAAAATGTTATCATCGGTAAGCTGATTCCTGCAGGTACAGGTATGAATCGTTACCGTAATGTTAAGCTTAGTGATCCGAATGAAGAAAGCAAGCAAGCCGCTTTAGAAACGGTTCCAGCTGAGTAATAAATAATCATCGCATTCAGCATTCGCGTCACGTGATAACCTTGCGTGACGCGGCTGTCTGTTATGAATATTAATAAAATTATTGCTGTTTTTCTTGACATCGTGTGCTGAGGATGCTAATATGTCTAAGGTGCGTGAGTAGCCTTGTCATTCTTGTTCAGTGGAGGTAATGTTTTTCATGACTGATGATAGAGGGTTACAGGATGCTCAGGTCAAGATCGGTTCCAAACAAACCGTCAAGGCGGTGGAGTTGGGCCAAGCCGCAGAAGTCTATGTGGCGGAGGACGGAGATCAACGGCTTACTTCCAGAATTGTTATGCTTTGCGGCAAACAAGGTGTGAAGGTCACATATGTGGACACCATGCTGAATTTGGGCAAGGCCTGCGGTATAGAAGTTGGTGCTGCTATGGCAGCCGTCTTAAAACAATAGCAACAAGAGAACGTTTTTGTACCGGGGTACACTTCGGCAGCAAGGACTTTTCATTTGTCTTTTTATGAACCACCTGGGTCTGTGGACTTAATGTTTGTAAATTGACTATCATTTCAGGAAGGGGGTGGCACAACATGCCAACTATTAATCAACTGGTTCGTAAAGGCCGTCAAGCCAAAATCGAAAAATCCAAATCTCCCGCTCTTCAAAAAGGGTTCAACGCCCTCAAGCGTGAGGCTACAAATTTGAGCGCCCCGCAGAAACGCGGTGTGTGCACTCGTGTAGGCACAATGACTCCACGTAAACCAAACTCAGCACTTCGTAAGTATGCCCGTGTTCGTTTGACGAACCGTCTTGAGGTGACTGCTTACATTCCGGGTATCGGACACAACCTTCAAGAGCACAGTGTAGTATTGCTGCGCGGAGGTAAAGTTAAGGACCTTGCAGGAGTTCGTTACCACATCGTTCGTGGTGCACTTGATACTGCAGGTGTTGCTAACCGGATGCAAGCTCGCTCCAAATATGGTGCGAAACGTCCTAAGGCTAAGAAATAAGACAAGCATATTCGAATAATAACCATTTAAGAAAGGGGGATATCCATGCCACGCAAAGGTCCAGTTACTAAGAGAGATGTATTGCCAGATCCATTGTATAATAGCAAGTTGGTTACTCGTTTGATCAACCGTATTATGCTGGGTGGTAAAAGAGGTGTCGCTCAAAGCATTTTGTACAATTCGTTCAAGTTGATTCAGGAACGTACAGGTAAAGAACCGATGGAAGTTTTCGAAGCTGCCATCAAGAACATCATGCCTGTATTGGAAGTTAAAGCTCGTCGTGTCGGCGGTGCTAACTACCAGGTACCTATCGAGGTTAAACCTGAAAGACGTACTGCTTTGGGATTACGTTGGCTTGTAAACTACTCACGCAACCGCGGTGAGAAGACTATGGAAGAGCGTTTGGCGGCTGAGATTATCGATGCTTCCAACAACACAGGCGCTTCCGTTAAGAAACGTGAAGACACGCACAAAATGGCTGAAGCGAACAAAGCGTTTGCTCACTACCGCTGGTAGGATTATAGCCGTTCAAATAACTTCTATTTTGAAAGGAGATCCATTTCATGTCAAGAGAGTTCTCCTTAAAAAATACACGTAATATCGGGATCATGGCACATATTGATGCTGGTAAAACTACCACTACTGAGCGGATTCTTTTCTACACAGGCCGTACGCACAAAATCGGTGAAGTTCACGAGGGCGCTGCTACAATGGACTGGATGGAACAAGAACAGGAGCGCGGAATTACGATTACTTCCGCTGCTACGACCGCTGCATGGAAGGGCCACCGCATCAATATTATTGATACCCCTGGGCACGTTGACTTCACTGTTGAAGTTGAACGTTCCCTTCGTGTATTGGATGGGGCAGTTGGTGTATTTAGTGCGAAAGAGGGCGTAGAGCCTCAGTCCGAAACCGTATGGAGACAGGCTGACCGTTACGGCGTTCCCCGTATCGCTTATGTGAACAAAATGGATATCATCGGTGCAGACTTCCTGAACGTTATCGACAGTATGCGTGACCGCCTGCAAGCCAACGCAATTGCAATTCAATTGCCAATTGGTGCCGAGAACGACTTCACGGGTATCATTGACCTTGTTGAGCAAAAAGCTCACATGTTCAAGGATGACCTGGGACAGAACATCGAAGTTACTGATATTCCTGCTGATTATTTGGAACAAGTTGAAGGACTGCGTCTCGAGTTGATCGAGAAGGTTGCAGAACTTGACGAAGATCTGACTATGAAGTATCTGGAAGGCGAAGAAATCACAGTGGATGAGATTAAGGCAGCATTGCGCAAAGGCGTATGTGATGTTAAGATCTTCCCTGTAATTGTCGGATCCTCCTATCGTAACAAAGGTGTTCAACTCATGATGGATGCTGTTGTTGATTACTTGCCATCCCCACTGGATGTACCGGCTATTCAAGGTCATCTGGATGACGGTACAGAAGCGGTTCGTCACTCTTCGGATGAAGAACCATTCGCAGCACTGGCATTTAAAATCATGACTGACCCTTATGTAGGTAAACTTACGTTCTTCCGCGTATACTCCGGTGTACTGGAATCCGGTTCTTATGTAGTTAACGCTACCAAGAACAAACGTGAGCGTATCGGCCGTATCCTGCAAATGCATGCAAACAGCCGCCAAGAAATCTCCATTGTATACTCCGGTGATATCGCGGCAGCAGTTGGTCTGAAGGACACAAGTACCGGCGATACACTTTGCGACGAGAAACATCCGGTTATCCTGGAATCCATGAACTTCCCTGATCCGGTTATCGAAATCGCAGTTGAACCAAAAACCAAAGCTGACCAAGATAAGCTCGGCGTAGCTCTCGGAAAGTTGACTGAAGAGGATCCTACTCTTCGTGCTCACACTGATGAAGAAACTGGCCAAACTATCCTGGCAGGTATGGGTGAGCTTCACCTGGATATTATCATCGACCGTATGCGCCGCGAATTCAAGGTAGAAACCAACGTGGGTAAACCACAGGTTGCTTACCGTGAAACATTCAAAGCACCAGCACGTGTTGAAGGTAAATTCGTTCGCCAATCCGGCGGTCGCGGTCAGTATGGTCACGTATGGGTTGAATTTGAACCTCTCGAGCCGGGTACTGGCAGCAAGTTCGAAAGTAAAGTTGTCGGTGGTTCTGTTCCTAGAGAATACATCGCTCCTGCACTTGCCGGTATTGAAGAGCAAATGAAAAACGGCGTTATTGCAGGCTTCCCGCTTGTTGACGTTAAGGCTACCATCGTAGATGGTTCCTATCATGATGTTGACTCCAACGAAATGGCGTTCAAAATCGCCGGCTCGATGGCACTCAAAGCAGCTAAAGACAAGTGTAAACCTGTCCTGCTTGAGCCAATCATGAAAGTGGAAGTAACTGTTCCTGAGGAATACATGGGCGATGTAATGGGTATGTTGAACTCCAGACGCGGACGGATCGAAGGTATGGATTCCCGTGGCGGTGCGCAAATTATCCGTGCAAAGGTACCTCTTTCCGAAATGTTCGGATACTCCACAACACTTCGTTCCGGTACTCAAGGACGCGGCGTATTCTCAATGGAACTTTCTCACTATGAAGAAGTACCTAAATCCATTGCTGAAGAAATCGTAGCCAAGAACAAAGGCGGAGAATAAATTCAATTTTTAACTTGCCGTCCGGGTATATCACATAAGTCATCTAAGAATTGCATGTAGGCGGGCGGCTCAAATATAAGGAACCCCACATTAAGGAGGAACTGTTCAAATGGCAAAGGCAAAGTTTGAACGTAACAAACCGCACGTTAACATTGGTACTATTGGTCACGTCGACCATGGTAAAACAACTCTGACTGCTGCAATCACTACTGTATTGTCCAAAAAATACGGTGGCGCTGCTGTAGCATTCGACCAAATCGATAAGGCTCCTGAAGAACGCGAACGTGGTATCACTATCTCCACTGCTCACGTTGAATATGAAACTCCTAATCGTCACTACGCTCACGTAGACTGCCCTGGACACGCCGACTATGTTAAAAACATGATCACTGGCGCAGCGCAAATGGACGGAGCTATCCTGGTTGTATCCGCAGCTGATGGCCCTATGCCACAGACTCGTGAACACATCCTGCTGTCCCGTCAAGTAGGCGTTCCTTACATCGTTGTATTCTTGAACAAATGCGACATGGTTGAAGACGAAGAGTTGCTTGAACTGGTTGAAATGGAAGTTCGCGACCTGCTGAGCGAATACGACTTCCCAGGCGATGATACTCCAATCATCCGTGGATCTGCTCGTGAAGCTCTACAGAACCCTGAAGGCGAATATGCACAGAAGATCGTTGAAATGTTCGAAACGATCGACACATACATCCCGCTTCCAGAACGTCAGACTGACAAACCATTCTTGATGCCTGTCGAAGATGTATTCTCCATCACTGGCCGCGGTACTGTGGCAACTGGTCGCGTAGAACGCGGAACAGTAAAAGTCGGAGAAGAAATCGAAATCGTTGGTATTCATGAAGAAAAGAAAAAATCCGTTGTTACAGGCGTTGAAATGTTCCGTAAATTGCTCGATTCCGCACAAGCGGGCGACAACATCGGCGCATTGCTGCGTGGTGTAGACCGTAACATGATCGAGCGCGGCCAAGTATTGGCTAAGCCGAACTCCGTTAACCCACACACAGAGTTCACTGCTCAGATCTACGTTCTGACTAAAGAAGAAGGCGGACGTCACAAACCATTCTTCACTGGTTACCGTCCACAGTTCTACTTCCGTACAACTGACGTAACTGGCATCATCAACTTGCCAGAAGGTACTGAAATGGTTATGCCTGGTGACAACATCACTGTAACTGTTTCCCTGATCTCCCCAATCGCTATTGAAGAAGGTACTAAATTCTCCATTCGCGAAGGCGGACGTACAGTTGGTGCCGGTTCCGTAGCTTCCATCCAGAAATAATTCGTCTCTATCCGTTAGGATAGATCCGGAATATAAGTCAGGGCCCCTTCATTATGAAGGGGCCCTGTTTTTATTGCTGGCTGTAGGGTCTAGATTTCTTTGGCATAGGCCGGACTCGGCAGCTTGGACAGAACAACATGCAGACTGGAAGGGGATGAGCTGTCATTGGTGTAGGCAAAAGATTCATCTCCGGCGATATAGATAGTCTCTCCTTCAATAAGGGGCTGCTCCGCTTCATTTACATGAATGGTTCCATCTCCTTTTAAAGCAAGAATATATACATCCGCTCCAGGATGCTTATGAACAGGCAATTTTTGACCCGGCATGAAATTAAGCACGAATACAACACTTTCACCTTGCTGGAAGAGGATTTTCTTTGTAAAACGTTCCTCCTGATACTGCAGCACGTCAACTAAACTTTTCTTTTCCATTAGATAATCCCTGCTTTCATAATTAAAAATTTTTTATCTCGTTCTCATCCATTAAAGCTTTACTTCGTATTCGCAGTGCTCATGACCGGTAACGTTGCATTTGATCTCTTTAACAGAGACCTTACGGCCAAGAATCTTGCCGAGTGCCCCTTCAAGAATCGCTCCCTCTAAATCACATACCATTTTTTCATCTTCAAGTGAAGGCAGCCCTTTGCAAAAACAGTCCTCCACAGCAATATTGATCCTACGTTCATCAGAATGAACAATCCGCGGAATACCGATTTTGAGCTCCTCAAACATTTGTAGAAGATCTTCAACAGAACTGACAGGCAGACTTTCACCAATCTTTCTGCCAATGGTAAGCGTAGTCCCTTTTCCTCCCAGAGGAAGCCCCTGGTTGAGTCCAATCAGACGTATGGTACGAAACAACTCAAGGGGTACCGTATTACCAAGGGTACTCCTATCAATCTGACGCATATCCTCAAATGAATATTGCAGCAATTACTCCAACTCCTTTACTCTCTCTATGATTCTATTGTAAGGATAAGCCGGTGAAGAATCCTTGATACAAATCAAGTTTTTGAGAATTATGTGTTTCCAGTCACCCGCCGGAATCCGGAATCTTGATATGTTAGAGTCAGCTATAAGGAAGGGTGAAGGATCATGAGCTGTACTACCTGCAATTCGCATGCCTGTGTACGTCAGGTTCCTGTGTTTCGGAGCTTGTCTGATGAGGAATTAGTGATGATTGAATCGATTACAGAGACCCATAACTATAAAAAAGGAAGTCAAGTGTGCAGAGAAGGGGAGCCGTCTGAAGCATTGTTTGTAGTAAAGAGCGGTCTCATCAAGCTGACTCAGAACAGTAAGGATGGAAAACAGCATATTGTCCGTTTTCTTTTCCCGGGCGATTATTTCGGCCAGTTTGCCTTACTCCATAATAAGAATAATGATGTAACGGCAGAGGTGATTGAGAGCGGAGAGGTATGCCGGATGCACCGCAAAGACTTTATTCCCTTGCTGGAGCAGAATGCAGGGCTTGCCTTTAGCTTCCTGATGTCTGTTAGCGAGCAGCTGCATCAGGCCGAGGAGGCTGCAGGGGCATTGCACATGTTTGAGGTAGAGAAGAGACTGGCCAGGCTGTTGGTATACCTGTATACAAGGAATCTTGCAGAATCGGCAGTGACTGCACATGCCTTAGCACAATCCGTAGATTTGCCGTCAGCCCAAAAAGAGGTAGCAGCCATGATTGGAACTACCGCAGAAACTCTAAGCCGTAAACTGAATAAACTGGAAGCTTTGAAGATTATCGCCATGCATAAAAGAACCGTAAATATTCTTGAGCTGGAAGCTCTTATTCAGATTGCAGAAATCTGAGATTGAAATCCTATTATTCGACAAAATGTGACTAATTACAGTGCTGTACATGCGTATTTTCAACATAATTCTACAAAATAATACTTAAAATTCTTTACATCTAATCTATTGATAGAGTAGAATATTTCTATATAGACAATGTAAATTATTAGGATTTTAGGGAGTGTGGAAGTATGGGGAAATGTCCTTTTTCATTTATGCATGGTCTGACTTCAAAGAACACCAATGAGGAATCTCCCGCCGCTCCATCAACGGACAGCAAGAGCTTTGCACCCACTGCCACAGAGATGTATCATACCCTTGACGGGCATGATGATTTGAATGAGCAAATGCGAATGATTGATTTAACTGAGGAAGATCTAAGACTCCTGCGCTTGATGAAACCGGTTGTAGAACAGAGAATCGACGATATCACTAATCAATTCTATAATACGGTTCTTGGAGTTAACAAACTTGAAGCAATCATTCTGGAACACAGCAGTATTGAACGGCTCAAAAAGACTTTGCGCGAGCATATCATCGAGATTTTTGATGGTAATGTTAACGAGGAGTACATAGCCAAGCGGCTAAAAATTGCGAATATTCATAAGAGGATTGGCCTGGAGCCTAAATGGTATCTCTCCGCTTTTCAGAATCTGCAGAATGTATTCATTACGGCTATCTATAATGAGACGCATACAGATGTCGAGAGGATCAAATTGGTCCAGACCGTAACCAAATTGCTTAATCTGGAACAACAGCTGGTCCTTGAGGAATATGAGAAGGAGAACATTAGGGAAAAGGAAGAACAGTATCTGCTGGTTAAGAACGAATTGAAACACAAGATAGCTGAATTCAGCGGAGAACTGATAGACCTTAGTATAGATACTAACGCCGCTGTGGAGCAGCTGGTGGCGAGCAGCAATGAAGTCAACAATACATTCCAGCGCTCTGCCGCCTCCGCTCTGGAGTCACAGGGGAAGGCCAGGGAGGGACATGGACAGCTTAACAACCTTACGGGTCAGATTAATCTTATATATGATAGTACTAATGAGATGGAGCGTTCAGTAAATGAACTGAGCAGTTCATCACAGAAGATCCGTAAAATTGTGGCGGCTGTCCAGGATATTGCTGACCAGACCAAGATTCTGTCATTGAATGCAACGATCGAGGCTGCAAGGGCGGGAGACCACGGGCGGGGATTCAGTGTTGTAGCGCAGGAGGTAAGCAGACTTGCAGAGGATACCAAGAACACGGTGGTCCGGATCGGTGAACTGACCCTTCAGTCCAGCTCGCTAACATCGCAGGTTGTTGGGGAGATCCGTAAAGTTCAGGAGTTGACAGAGAGTGGCAAACACCAGTCCCTCGAGACTAGCAGGCTCTTCAGCGATATTGTAGACTCGATGCAGACGAGTACCCAGAGAATTGTTACGGTAGAGGAAGAGATTAAGGTGCTCATTCAGACCATTGAAGGTATTGGGTCAGCAACTGCGCAGACAGCAGCTTCGGCAGGACAATTCAAATCTGCAACGGATAATTTATAGAAGGAACCTTATATATAGAAGAAAAACGTCATATTGCAGCTCGTACGGTACCATTCTGAACAAGAAAGGTACCTTTTCTATTTTTTTCGGAAAAAGTTGATTTGTTTTTGCAAATCCCCTTGCAATATAGCCGCCTATTATATATAATAATAAATGTTGTTCTGAGACGTTGCGATGATGTGAGAGGTTACTGACACACCCGGCCCCTTTGCCATGAGGTCGACGTCAGAAAATTTTCACGGAGTATGTCCGATAATAAATTGGGCGATAGAAGGAGGGACTAAAATGGCAAAGCAAAAAATTCGTATTCGCTTGAAAGCATACGACCACAGAATTCTTGATCAATCCGCAGAGAAAATCGTTGAAACAGCAAAACGTTCGGGTGCTGGTGTATCCGGGCCGATCCCGCTGCCAACTGAGAAGCAAATCATTACTATTCTCCGTGCGGTACACAAGTACAAGGATTCCCGTGAACAGTTTGAACAACGGACTCACAAACGTTTGATCGATATTGTGAACCCAACACCACAAACTGTGGATGCCTTGATGCGCTTGGATCTACCGTCCGGTGTAGATATCGAAATCAAATTGTAATTTCATTATTAAGCAACTAGGAAAAGAAAAGAGGTGTCAACATTGAAAGGTATCTTAGGAAAAAAACTCGGTATGACTCAAGTGTTTACTCCAGAAGGTAACGTAATCGCGGTTTCTGTTATCGAAGCTGGCCCTTGTGTGGTACTGCAAAAGAAAGACCTGAATATCGACGGATATGAAGCAGTGCAGTTGGGCTTTTCCGATAAAAAGGAAAGTCGCTCCAACAAGCCTGAACAAGGTCACGCCAAAAAGGCAAACGCAACACCTAAGCGCTACGTTCGCGAAATTCGCGGTGTTGACCTCGGGTCACTCGAGGTTGGACAAGAGCTTAAGGCTGACATCTTCGCAGAAGGCGAATTTGTTGACGTAACAGGTACTTCGAAGGGTAAAGGCTTCCAGGGTAACATCAAACGCTGGGGACAAAGCCGCGGACCAATGGCACACGGATCGCGCTACCACAGAAGACCAGGCTCCATGGGTTCCATTCAAGCTAACCGTGTTCCTAAGGGCAAACGCCTGCCAGGACATATGGGTCACACGACTGTAACGGTTCAAAAGCTTGAGATCATCCGAGTTGACGTAGAACGTAATGTATTGCTGGTTAAAGGCGCGATTCCGGGCCCTAAAAACAGCTTCGTGAAAGTTAAACAAACCGTTAAGAAATAATTTCTGAAGAAAGGAGGAACATGAAATGCCAAAAGTAACACTTTTTAATACTAGTGGTAACGAAGTTGGCGAAGTTGAACTGAGTGATTCAGTTTTCGGTATCGAACCGAATGTACATGTGCTGCATGAAGCTGCACTTATGCAAAGAGCTTCCCTTCGTCGTGGTACACACAAAGTAAAAGGACGTTCTGAAGTACGTGGCGGCGGACGTAAGCCTTGGAAACAAAAAGGTACAGGTCGTGCTCGTCAAGGCTCCATTCGTTCACCACAATGGAAAGGCGGCGGCGTAGTCTTCGGACCAACACCACGCAGCTATTCCTGGAAATTGCCTAAGAAGGTTCGCCGGTTGGCCATCAAATCCGCGTTGTCCTCAAAAGTACTTGAGAATGACATCATCGTATTGGATAGCTTGACTATGAGTGCTCCGAAGACGAAAGAATTCGCAGCTATTCTGAACAACCTGAAGGTTGGTACAAAAGCATTGATCGTAGCTCCTAGCTATGATGACAATGTAGCACTTTCCGCTCGTAACATCCCTGGGGTGAAATTCGTAGCGGCTGACGGCATCAATGTTCTTGACGTACTGACGTACGACAAACTGATTATCACTAAAGAAGCAGTTCTGAAGGTAGAGGAGGTGTTCGCGTAATGAAAGATCCGCGTGATATTATCAAGCGTCCGGTGATTACGGAACGCACATCCGAATACATGAGCGAATTGAAATACGCTTTTGAAGTGGATATCCGTTCTAACAAGACCGAAATCAAAAAAGCTGTTGAAGCTATTTTTAAAGTTAAAGTTGTTAGTGTGAACACAATGCGCGTACCTGGCAAACTGAAACGTTACGGCAAATATTCCGGTTACACTCCGGAGTGGAAAAAAGCCATCGTTAAGCTTAGCCCGGACAGCAAACCGCTCGAATTCTTTGAAGCGGTAGAATAATACTCTTAAAGTAAGGAGGAAACTATAGTGCCAATCAAAAAGTACAAACCGACCTCTCCGGCAAGACGCAACATGTCTGTGTCTACGTTTGAAGAAATCACAACAAACCAGCCAGAGAAATCGTTGCTTTCTCCGCTGTTCAAACATGCGGGACGCAACAACCAAGGTAAAATTACGGTTCGTCACCACGGCGGCGGACACAAGCGTAAATACCGTATCATCGACTTCAAACGGACTAAAGACGGCATACCAGGTAGCGTTGCTACAATCGAGTATGACCCGAACCGTACTTCCAATATTGCTTTGATCCACTATGCTGATGGAGAGAAACGTTATATTATCGCTCCTAAAGGCCTTAAAGTTGGGGATAAAGTTGAGTCCGGCCCTGCTGCGGACATCAAAATTGGTAACAGCCTTCCGCTAATCAACATCCCGGTAGGTACAATTATCCACAACATCGAGTTGAAACCAGGTAAAGGCGGACAATTGGTTCGTGCTGCTGGTACTGAAGCTCAGTTGCTGGGTAAAGAAGAAAAATACGTATCCGTTCGTTTGAACTCCGGCGAAGTTCGCAGAATCCTCAGCGTATGCCGCGCAACCATCGGATCCGTAGGTAACGAAGATCATGAATTGATCAAGATTGGTAAAGCCGGACGCAGCCGCTGGCTCGGACGTCGTCCTGAAGTTCGCGGTGTTGTCATGAACCCTAACGATCACCCACACGGTGGTGGTGAAGGCCGTGCTCCAATCGGACGTAAATCGCCAATGTCACCTTGGGGTAAACCAACCCTCGGCTACAAAACGCGTAAGAAAAACAAAGCATCTGATAAATATATCGTTCGTCGCCGCACAAAATAAGACGCTTCTGGCAAGTTAGGCTAGCGCGAAGCGTCGATTCGCGGTTTGAAGAACCGGATGAAGGGAGGATTCACACATGGGTCGCAGTTTAAAGAAGGGGCCGTTTATTGATGGCTACCTGCTGAAAAAAGTTGAGGATTTGAACGAGGCAGATAAGAAAGTTGTAGTTAAAACTTGGTCCCGTCGCTCAACCATTTTCCCTCAGTTTATCGGACATACGTTTGGTGTATATGACGGCCGCAAACACGTGCCTGTATACGTAACAGAAGATATGGTAGGTCACAAGTTGGGCGAGTTCGCGCCAACACGTACTTACAAAGGCCACGCGGGTGACGATAAGAAAACCAGAAGATAATTAACGTCTTCGTTTGAGAGGAGGGAAAACAATGGAAGCAAAAGCACATGCAAGATCGGTGCGGATTTCCGCTCGTAAAGCGAAACTGGTTGTTGACTTGATTCGCGGCAAGCAAGTGGGGGAAGCAATTGCAATTCTTCGCCACACTCCGAAATCCGCTTCTCCGGTTGTTGAGAAGCTACTGAACTCGGCGATTGCGAACGCTGAGCATAACTACTCTTTGGACGTGAACAGCTTGTTCGTAAGCGAAGTTTTCGTTAACCAGGGTCCAACTATGAAACGTTTCCGTCCGCGCGCCATGGGCCGCGCAAGCCGGATTAACAAACGTACCAGCCACATTACTTTGGTGGTATCTGAGAAATAAGGAGGGATAACACGTGGGTCAAAAGGTAAATCCAGTCGGACTCCGAGTCGGTATTATTCGCGATTGGGAATCTAAATGGTATGCAGGCAAAGATTTCGGTACTCTTTTAATGGAAGACGTCAAAATCCGGGAATACCTTAAAGGCAAGTTGAAGGATTCCGCTGTTTCCCGCATTGAAATCGAAAGAGCGGCAAGCCGCGTGAACGTTACAATTCACACTGCTAAACCTGGTATGGTAATTGGTAAAGGCGGAGCAGAAGTAGAAGTACTTCGCAGCGCAGTTACAACTATCGCCGGTGGCAAAAAAGTACACATCAACATCAATGAAATTAAACACCCTGAACTGGATGCAATTCTGGTTGCAGAAAGCATTGCACAACAATTGGAACGTCGCGTATCGTTCCGTCGTGCACTGAAACAAGCTATTCAGAGAACTATGCGTTCCGGCGCAAAGGGAATTAAAACTCAAGTAGGCGGACGTCTTGGCGGCGCTGAGATTGCCCGTTCAGAAGGTTATAGCGAAGGAACAGTTCCACTTCATACGCTTCGTGCTGATATCGATTACGGAACAGCTGAAGCACATACAACTTACGGCCTGATCGGCGTAAAAGTATGGATCTACCGTGGAGAAGTTCTTCCCCCAGCTAAGAAACAAGCTGCTCAGGAAGGAGGCAACTAATCATGTTGGTACCAAAACGCGTTAAACACCGCAAGCAACAACGCGGTCACATGAAGGGTATGGCAAAAGGCGGTACAGAATTGAACTTCGGCGAATATGGTTTGCAGGCTCTGGAACCATCGTGGATCACTAACCGTCAGATCGAAGCTGCCCGTATCGCAATGACTCGTTACATCAAACGTGGCGGTCAGGTATGGATCAAGATTTTCCCAGATAAGCCTATTACTCAGAAGCCTCTCGAGGTTCGTATGGGTAGTGGTAAAGGTAACGTTGAGAAGTGGGTAGCCGTAGTTAAACCGGGCAAGATTATGTTCGAACTCGGAGGCGTGTCGGAAGAAATCGCTCGTGAAGCGATGCGTCTTGCCGCTCACAAGCTGCCTGTAAAGACTAAGTTTGTGAAACGTGAAGAATTGGGTGGTGAAGCAAATGAAAGCTAATGAACTTCGCAACTTAACCACTGCCGAGATTGAACAAAAGATCGCTGGATTCAAAGAGGAACTTTTCAATCTCCGTTTTCAATTGGCAACTGGCCAACTGGATAACCCGACTCGGATTCGTGACGTGCGCAAGGAAATAGCTCGTGCTAAAACCGTTATCCATCAAAGAGTACTTGGGATCAGTTAAGTGACCGCGGATTCTTAATCCGTAATCAGGAAGGAGGCTAACTATGAGCGAAGAACGTAATGCACGTAAAGTGCTGACCGGTAAAGTAGTCAGTGATAAAATGGATAAAACCATCGTAATTGCTGTTGAAACCTATAAAAAGCACAATCTGTATCACAAACGCATCAAGTCCACGAAGAAATTCAAGGCACATGATGAAGAGAATGTAGCTAAAATTGGTGATGTCGTGAAAGTCATGGAAACTCGTCCATTGTCCAAAGACAAACGGTGGAGACTGGTTGAAGTGGTAGAAAAAGCGGTAATCATCTAATACGAAGCTGAACCCTTTCCGGAAGGAGGAAATTAATAATGATTCAACCATTTACACGTTTGCATGTGGCTGACAACTCTGGTGCGAAGGAACTGATGTGTATCCGCGTACTAGGTGGTACTGGACGCCGTACAGCAGCAATCGGCGATTTGATCGTTTGTTCCGTTAAACAAGCAACACCAGGCGGCGTTGTCAAAAAGGGTGATGTTGTTAAGGCGGTAGTTGTTCGTACGAAACGTTCTGTACGCCGTAAAGATGGATCTTACATCGCATTCGACGAAAACGCAGCTGTTGTTGTAAAAGACGACAGAAGCCCGCGCGGAACACGTATCTTCGGACCAGTTGCTCGCGAACTTCGCGACAAGGACTACATGAAGATCGTTTCCTTGGCACCGGAAGTAATCTAATAAATCGAGCCCGTCTCGGTTTTAATTGAAAAGGTCAGTTATAGGAGGTGTAATAAATGCCTAGAGTGAAAAAAGTTCTGGAATCCCATAACAATAAACTGCACGTGAAGAAAGATGATGTGGTACTTGTGATCAGCGGGAAAGACAAAGGTAAAAAAGGCCGTGTCATCGCTGCTTATCCTCGTGAAAACCGCGTCCTGGTAGAAGGCGTGAACATGGTGAAAAAACACCAGAAGCCGAACCAGTTGAATCCACAGGGTGGAATCATCGAGCAAGAAGCTTCGATTCATGTGTCCAACGTAATGCACATCGATCCGAAGAGCGGTAAAGTAACACGTATTGGCTACAAAGTGCTCGATAACGGTAAGAAGGTTCGGGTAGCAAAACGATCCGGAGAGATTATCGACTAATACAGTCCTAAAGAAAGGAGGTAAATCTTCATGGCAGCAAGAATGAAAGAACGTTTTCTGAATGAAATTACACCTGCTCTGATGCAGAAGTTTAACTATACTACTGTTATGCAAGTGCCTAAGATCGAGAAGATCGTCATTAACATGGGTGTGGGTGACGCTGTTCAAAACTCCAAAGTACTTGATGCTGCAGTAAATGATATGCAATTGATCACTGGTCAAAAGCCAGTTATCACTAAAGCAAAGAAATCCATCGCCGGTTTTAAACTGCGCGAGAATATGCCGATCGGGGTTAAAGTAACACTGCGCGGCGAGCGTATGTATTACTTCCTGGATAAATTGATCAACGTAACGCTTCCACGCGTACGTGACTTCCGTGGTATTTCCAACAAAGCCTTTGATGGCCGTGGTAACTACACACTGGGTCTTAAAGAGCAATTGATCTTCCCGGAAATCGAATATGACAAAGTGGATAAAGTCCGCGGTATGGACATCGTTATTGTAACGACTGCAAAGACGGACGAGGAATCCCGTGAGCTGCTGAATCAGCTGGGAATGCCTTTCACAAAATAAGAATCATCCATTTCTCCGAAAATGTTTAGGAGGTGTCAGTCTAAGTGGCAAAGACTTCAATGAAAGTTAAACAACAACGCGAGCCTAAGTTCAAAGTACGTGCATATACACGTTGCGAGCGTTGCGGTCGTCCACATTCGGTATTGCAAAAGTTCAAAATTTGCAGAATTTGTTTCCGTGAATTAGCTTATAAAGGCCAGATTCCTGGCGTGAAAAAAGCAAGTTGGTAAGAAGTTTATAAACGGGAAGGAGGTTTACACACATGACTATGTCTGATCCTATTGCAGATATGCTTACTCGTATTCGTAACGCCAACACTGTGCGTCACGAGACAGTAGAAATGCCTGCTTCTACTATGAAGAAACAAATCGCGGACATCTTGAAACGTGAAGGTTTCATCCGTGATGCTGAATTCGTTGAAGATAGCAAACAAGGGATTATCCGTATTTTCTTGAAATACGGCCCGAACCAGGAACGCGTTATCTCTGGTCTGAAAAGAATCAGTAAACCAGGTCTTCGCGTTTACACGAAGAGCAATGAAGTGCCTCGTGTACTCGGTGGTCTGGGAATCGCGATTATCTCCACATCTAAGGGAGTTATGACCGACAAAGAAGCTCGTCAATCAAAATCCGGCGGAGAAGTTGTCTGCTACATTTGGTAATAAACGTCACAAGATAAGGAGGTGCAACACATGTCTCGTATTGGTCGCAAACCAATCGCAGTACCTAGCGGTGTAGATGTCACTTTGGACAACGCCGTTATTACAGTAAAAGGTCCTAAAGGCACTTTGACTCGTGAGCTTCATAAAGACATGAAGATTACAGTTGAAAATAACGAAATCACTGTTGTTCGCCCGTCGGACAACAAATTGCATCGTTCACTTCACGGCACAACCCGCTCCGTTGTCAACAACATGGTGAGTGGTGTGACTGAAGGTTTCTCGAAATCTCTGGAGCTGGTTGGGGTCGGATATCGTGCAAGCAAATCCGGAGATAAAATCGTACTTAACGTTGGTTACTCCCACCCGGTTGAAATTACACCGGAAGCAGGTATCGAGTTCGATGTTCCTGCGAACACGAAGATCATCGTTAGAGGTATCGATAAAGAACGCGTAGGCGCTTATGCTGCCAAAATCCGTTCCGTACGTGAACCAGAACCGTACAAAGGTAAAGGTATCAAATATGAAGGCGAGCGTATCATCCGCAAGGAAGGTAAAGCTGGTAAGAAGAAATAACCAGCTCTACCTTAATTGTAAGATACCCCGTGCATCTTAAAGTGAAGCTGTTTACGGCAAACTGAAGGGAGTGAAAGGGAAGTCATGATTACAAAAGAGGATAAAAACAAGGCTCGTCTCAAAAGACACCTGCGTGTTCGTAAGAAGATCCAGGGTACTACTGAGCGTCCACGTTTGAACGTATTCCGTTCTTCGAAACACATCTACGCTCAATTGATCGATGACGTGACAGGCGCTACTATCGTATCCGCCTCCACACTGGATAAAGAATTGAGTGCTACAATCGGAAATGGCGGCAGCGTTGAAGCTGCAGGCAAAGTGGGTCAATTGATCGCTGAGCGCGCTAAAGAAAAAGGTTATGCAGTGGTTGTATTTGACCGCGGTGGATACTTGTACCATGGACGGATTCAGGCTTTGGCTAACGCAGCACGCGAAGCTGGTCTTGAATTCTAGAATATTTCTTAAAAGGAGGTTAACGACTTGCGTGTAGATCCGAACAGTTTAGAACTGACAGAAAGAGTTGTGCACATTAACCGTGTTGCAAAAGTTGTAAAAGGCGGACGCCGTTTCAGCTTTAGCGCACTTGTTGTTGTGGGCGACGGCAACGGCTATGTCGGTGCGGGTATCGGTAAAGCCGGCGAAGTTCCGGATGCCATCCGTAAAGGCATTGAAGACGCCAAGAAAAACCTGATCCACATTCCAATCGTAGGAACTTCGATTCCTCACTTGGTTACTGGGCATTTCGGCGCAGGACGCGTTCTGCTGAAACCAGCATCCGAAGGTACCGGCGTTATCGCTGGTGGTCCAGTTCGTGCGGTACTTGAATTGGCAGGCGTTGGCGACATCTTGACAAAATCTTTGGGTTCTTCGAATTCCATGAACATGGTCAATGCTACTTTAGAGGGACTTTCCCGTCTGAAACGCATTGAAGAGGTCGCGAAGCTTCGCGGCAAATCTGTCGAAGAATTACGCGGTTAAGGAGGGGAACGTCAATGGCAAAGTTGCAAATTACCCTCGTACGCAGTGTGATCGGACGTCCAGAAACACAACGTGTTACTGTTAAGACGCTCGGCCTGCGCAAAACCAACTCGTCCGTGGTTCACAACGATACTCCTGCAATTCGCGGAATGATCAACAAAGTGAGTCACTTGCTATCCGTTACTGAAATTGAAGGCTAATTGCCTCGCATAAATTAACAAACATAAGGAGGTGCAAACGATGAAGTTACATGAACTTGCTCCAGCTCCTGGTTCACGCAAAGAACGCAACCGCGTTGGTCGTGGTCCAAGTAGCGGGAACGGTAAAACTTCGGGGCGCGGTCACAAAGGTCAAAACTCCCGTTCCGGCGGTGGTGTGCGTCCAGGCTTCGAGGGTGGACAAAATCCACTCTATCGTCGTCTGCCTAAACGTGGTTTCATCAATCCTACCCGTAAAGAGTACGCGATTGTGAACCTGGAAGATCTGAATAGCTTTGCTGAAGGAACAGAAGTGACTCCACAACTGTTGCTTGAAACTGGTGTTGTCAGCAACACTAAGAGCGGCATTAAGATTCTCGGCAATGGCGAACTGGCTGTTAAATTGACTGTACAAGCAAATAAGTTCTCTCAATCTGCGGTAGAGAAAATCGAAGCTGCCGGCGGTAAAACCGAGGTGATCTAATGTTCAAGACGCTTAAGAATATATGGCATGTTGAAGATTTGCGCAAAAAGATCCTGTTTACCCTGTTCGTTCTGATCATTTACCGCATCGGTTCGTTTGTACCGGTTCCCGGTGTGAACAAAGAAGTACTGGAATCAACAAATCAGAGCGGAGACGCTTTGATGGGTCTTTTGAACACCTTCTCGGGCGGAGCGCTCAAAAACTTCTCGATTTTTGCGATCAGCATTTACCCGTATATTACAGCATCCATCATAGTGCAATTGCTCTCGATGGATGTTATCCCTAAGTTTGCCGAATGGGCTAAGCAAGGGGAGCACGGGAAAAAACAACTGGCGCAAATTACGCGTTACGGCACAGTAGTGCTAGGTTTGATTCAAGCGTTTGCCACATCTATCGGTTTTAACCGGATTTATGGCACTGAGATGATTCCAAATGCAACCTTTGCGGATTACCTGCTTATCGCGATCATACTGACGGCGGGTACATCGTTCTTGATGTGGTTAGGTGAACAGATCACTGAAAAGGGAATAGGAAACGGGATTTCGATCCTGATTTTTGCGGGAATCGTCGCTGCTATACCGGGATATTTCACGGCTACGGCACAATCAAGCTTCATTCAGCCGGATCAGATGTTCCTGAATATTCTTAAAGTCGTTATTATACTGCTCGTGGTTGTAGCGATTATTGTCGGGGTTATCTTTGTTCAACAAGGTATCCGTAAAATCCCTGTACAATATGCTAAACGCGTAGTCGGTAACAAAATGTACGGTGGACAGAATACGCATATTCCGCTTAAAATTAATGCGGCTGGTGTAATTCCTGTTATCTTCGCCGTTTCACTGCTTCAATTCCCGGTTGTTCTCTCATCTTTCTGGTCTACACATGATTGGGCAAAATGGATTGCCAAGTACTTGGCAATTGAAGCACCGCTCGGAATGCTCCTGTATGTGGTAATGATCATCGGATTTACGTTCTTCTATACGTTTGTTCAGATGAATCCGCAGCAGATGGCAGAGAATATGAAGAAGAACGGCGGATACATTC
Organism: Paenibacillus sp. FSL P4-0081; assembly: GCF_000758565.1. Classification (NCBI taxonomy): domain Bacteria; kingdom Bacillati; phylum Bacillota; class Bacilli; order Caryophanales; family Paenibacillaceae; genus Paenibacillus; species Paenibacillus sp. FSL P4-0081. Next base: position 7,664,549 of record NZ_CP009280.1, on the reverse strand, counting down.
CAGGTATTCGTCCGGGCAAGGCAACTGAGAAGTATCTGACCAGAGTAATGTCCCGCCTGACTATGTCTGGCGCGTTGTTCCTGGCTTTGATCTCTATCTTGCCAATGTTCTTTGGTACTCTGGCAGGGCTGCCTAAGCAGGTTAAAATCGGCGGTACTGCGCTGCTGATCGTAATCGGTGTGGCATTGGATACCATGAAGCAGATCGAGAGCCAATTGATCAAACGCCATTACAAAGGCTTCATCAATAAATAGGCGATAGGTTCCGGTGAAGTACCTAGGGTTTTAAACTTCCCGGTACCTATTGTGCTGTTTCTTGCTTGGTGGCGAACTTTTGGGGGGAGAAGAGAATCGTGAACATTTTATTCATGGGCCCTCCTGGGGCAGGCAAGGGAACACAAGCCGCTGTAGTAGTGAAGGAACTTGGTATTCCGCATATTTCGACTGGAGATGCTTTCCGCTTGGCGATCAAGCAGGGAACTCCAATCGGGCTGAAAGCTAAATCTTACACGGAACAAGGCTTGCTTGTACCTGATGATGTGACTATTGGAATCGTTGAAGAACGGCTGCAGCAGTCCGATTGCGAAAAAGGTTTTTTATTGGATGGCTTTCCAAGAACCCTTTCGCAAGCGGAAGCGCTGGGAGAAATCCTTAGCCGACTCGGCACTTCATTGGATCACGTAATCAACTTGAATGTGGACCGCGGACTGCTGATGGCGCGCCTTACAGGACGCCGGATCTGCAGCACTTGCGGAACATCCTACCATTTAATTTTCAACCCGCCGAAGCAAGATGGCATCTGCGACATTGATGGCGGTGAATTGTATCAACGTCCGGATGACAACGAAGAGAGTGTAGGCAAGCGTCTGGATGAGTATGATAACAAAACAGCGCCGCTGCTTGCATTTTATGACGATAAAGGTCTTTTGCGTCAGGTAAACGGAGAAAACGAAATCAATGTCGTTTCTTCCGAAATCGTGTCTTTATTGCGGGGTTAATGTAATGATCATTTGTAAATCCGAACAGGAACTTGCCTTTATGAGGGAAGCTGGACGAATTGTTGCCGAGAGTCACCGCCGTATTGCTGAGGCTATAGAGCCTGGTATTACAACTGGAGAACTCGACAGAATCGCCGATCAATACATCCGCAGTCAAGGTGCTGTGCCGTCTTTCAAAGGTTACAACGGTTTTCCTGCCAGCATTTGCGCTTCAGTCAACGAACAATTGGTGCATGGATTTCCAGGTAAACGCAAACTGGTAGAAGGCGATATTGTTACGCTGGATATCGGTGCAGAGTACCGCGGTTATCACGGTGATTCCGCCTGGACCTACGGGGTGGGCAGCATTTCTGAAGAGGCTCAGCGTCTGCTGGACGTCACGGAAGGCTCCTTGTACGCAGGACTGGCGTTAATCAAACCGGATGTGCGCTTGTTTACAATCTCCCATGCTATCCAGCAGTACATCGAGGACGCCGGCTTCTCCGTTGTCCGCGAGTATGTTGGTCATGGCATTGGGGCAGAACTGCATGAAGAACCGCAAATTCCGAACTATGGCATAGCGGACCGCGGACCACGTCTGAAGCCGGGTATGGTACTCGCGATTGAGCCGATGGTTAACGCCGGGGACAGATATGTCAGAACGCTGGAAGATAACTGGACGGTCGTTACGGTAGACGGTTCACTATGCGCTCACTTTGAGCATACAGTAGCAGTTACACCGGACGGCATGGAGATTTTCACAAAACTGAATGCGTAGGTGATCTTCACGTGAATACTGGGAGCAGCCCGCAGATTGGTCAAATCGTGAGAATTCTCAAAGGCAAGGATGCCGGAGAGGCTGCCGTTGTTATCGCAGTTGTTGATAGCAGATTTGTATATATTGCTGACGGGGACAAACGCAAGTTTGATAGTCCAAAGAAGAAGAATATTCAGCACTTGGAGCTCATACCCTTCATCAGCAATGAGATTGTAGATAGTTTGGAAGAAACCGGCCGGGTAACCAACGGAAAGCTGCGGTTCGCAGTGATGAAGTATGGGGGGCCAGCTGGAAAAAGTGCTAATGAGAAAGGAGACTAACTGTGGCTAAGGAAGATGTCATTGAGGTAGAAGGAACGGTCATTGAGCCGTTGCCTAACGCAACGTTTAAGGTTGAGCTTGAGAACGGTCATCAAATACTTGCCCATGTGTCCGGGAAATTGCGGATGCACTTTATCCGTATCCTAACCGGAGACAAAGTGGTCGTGCAGTTATCGCCTTATGATTTATCAAAAGGCCGTATAACTTACCGTAAATAGATGGGAACTACAACAAAAGTTTTGCTTCGCAAAACTTTGAGGAGGTAATTAACATGAAGGTAAGACCTTCTGTAAAGCCCATTTGCGAAAAATGCAAAGTCATCCGCCGCAAAGGGACTGTTATGGTAATTTGCGAAAATCCGAAACACAAACAAAAACAAGGTTAAGAAGGGGGTGTAGCGTAAAATGGCTCGTATAGCTGGAGTGGATTTGCCACGTGATAAGCGCGTTGAGATCGCCTTGACTTATATTTTCGGAATCGGTAAAACGACTTCCCAGAAAATTCTTAATGAAACAGGCATTGACGTTAACACACGTGTCCGTGATTTGACGGAAGATGAAGTCAGCAAACTGCGTGAAACGATCGACAAGCAGGTTAAGGTTGAAGGTGACCTTCGTCGTGAAATTTCCTTGAATATTAAACGTCTTACTGAGATCGGCTGTTACCGCGGTGTTCGTCACCGTCGTGGATTGCCTGTTCGCGGTCAACGTACCAAAACAAATGCCCGTACCCGTAAAGGCCCGCGTCGTACGGTAGCAAACAAAAAGAAATAAGAAGAGGTGATAAGAGACAATGGCTAAACCGAAAAAAGTCGTACGTACGAAACGTCGCGACCGGAAAAATATCGAGTCTGGCGTGGCACATATCCGTTCCACGTTCAATAACACTATCGTTACGATCACGGACCCTCACGGAAATGCAATTTCCTGGGCAAGCTCCGGCGGTCAAGGATTCAAAGGTTCCCGTAAATCGACTCCATTTGCAGCGCAAATGGCAGCCGAATCTGCTGCTAAAGCAGCTATGGAACACGGCATGAAGTCCGTTGAAGTTATGGTTAAAGGACCGGGCGCGGGCCGCGAAGCAGCCATCCGTTCCCTTCAGGCCGCTGGCCTTGAAGTAAACCTCATTAAAGACGTTACTCCGGTTCCTCACAATGGATGCCGTCCGCCGAAGCGTCGCCGCGTTTAGTAAAATCAGAATTGTGATTGTGGTATAATTCTGACGCATCTGCTAATAATAGGTGTTTAGGCATACTACATGATACACCTGATGGGGTGACTGTTTCATATAGGAGCGACGTTTGAAGGAGGGGTACACTCGTGATAGAAATCGAAAAGCCGAAGATTGAGACCGTAGAAGCCAATGATGATGGAACCTATGGGAAATTCGTAATTGAACCGCTGGAACGTGGATATGGCACGACTCTGGGGAATTCGCTTCGCCGGATCTTGCTTTCCTCCCTTCCGGGAGCCGCAGTGACTTCGGTCCAAATTGACGGCGTTCTGCATGAGTTCTCGACCGTTCCCGGCGTAATGGAAGATGTGACGGAAATCATCCTGAACCTTAAAGCTCTGTCTCTGAAGATTCATTCGGATGAAGAGAAAGTGTTCGAGATTGATGCTGAAGGAGAAGGCATTGTTACCGCAGGTGATATTCGTGCGGATAGCGATGTTGAGATCCTGAACCCGGATCTTCATATTGCAACGCTGGGACCTGGAGCGAGACTACACATGCGCATTTTTGCAGGCCGTGGTCGCGGCTACGTCCAAGCGGACCGGAACAAACGCGACGATCAGCCAATCGGTGTTATTCCAGTTGACTCCATCTACACTCCTATTTCCCGCGTGAATTATGGTATTGATAATACCCGTGTTGGTCAAGTGACTAACTACGACAAATTGACGCTTGAAATTTGGACGGATGGCAGTATCAGACCGGAAGAAGCCGTTAGTCTTGGAGCCAAAATTTTGAACGAGCACCTCGTTCTGTTCGTAGGTCTTACGGACGAAGCGAAAGACGCCGAAATTATGGTTGAAAAAGAAGAAGACAAAAAAGAAAAAGTACTCGAGATGACCATCGAAGAGCTAGATCTTTCTGTCCGTTCCTACAACTGCCTCAAACGTGCCGGTATTAATACCGTGCAAGAGCTGACTACGAAAACTGAAGAAGATATGATGAAGGTCCGTAACCTGGGCCGCAAATCTTTGGAAGAAGTTCAAGAGAAGCTTGAGGAGCTTGGTTTGGGTCTTCGTACAGAAGAATAGTTATAGGGCTTCTTGAGATTTGAGTGAAGGAGGGAAAACAAATGGCATACCAAAAATTGGGCCGTGATTCCAGCGCGCGCAAAGCACTATTCCGCGATATGGTAACGGATCTGTTCCTATACGAACGCATCCAGACAACAGAAGCCAAGGCGAAGGAAGTTCGTTCCATCGCTGAGAAACTGATCACAAAAGCGAAAAAGGGCGATCTTCATGCTCGTCGTCAAGTAGCAGCATTTGTTCGTCGTGAGACTGTAGACGGTGAACAAGATGCAATCCAAAAATTGTTCTCTGATATTGCTCCTCGTTACACTGAGCGTCCAGGCGGATACACTCGTATCCTGAAGCTGGGACCTCGCCGTGGCGATGCTGCGCCTATGGTTTATCTTGAACTGGTAGACCGCGCGTAGTTTCACAAGCATGATTTCCGGATGTACGCATTACGTATTTAACGTTATTGTACTGCAGGGCATTTTGACCCTGCCGTGCAAATAACCGCGGGAATCACCTTGTATAGAGTAGAAGGAGCTCCCGCCGGGGCTCTTTTTTTATGAAACAGAAAAACCTATGGACTAACAGGAGAATGAAATGCGCAATCTATTGATGAAAGTCAATTATGACGGTACCCATTATGATGGCTTTCAGACCCAGCCTCAGGGCAATACGATTCAGGACAAGCTGGAGCATGCCATTCTTCATCTGACCGGTGAGACGCTCAAGATAACGGGCTCAGGACGGACAGACGCAGGAGTGCACGCTTATGGCCAACCTTTTAATTTCATAACCTCTTCCCAGATCCCGCTGGAACGCTGGTGTCTGGCTCTGAACGCCAGGCTTCCGCAGGATATCGTGGTTACCGAGGCCTGGGAGGTTCCGCTCTCTTTCCACTCCCGTAGAGGAGCGAAGCGTAAAACTTACCGGTACACGATTAACGGCAACCGGTTCCCGGACCCGTTCCAGCGGCGCTGGCAGCATCATCATCCGATGAAGCTGGATATTCCGGCGATGGAGCAGGGGTTGGCTGGGCTGCTGGGCACCCATGATTACACTTCATTTGCGTCCAGGAAGTCTACCAAGACTTCGCATGTACGCACGATATTTGAAGCACGTCTTGAGGTGGACCGCAGCATGTGCCGGCCCGGGTCTCCCGATCAGGGTGTTATCCATACGTATATTACAGGCAGCGGCTTCCTGCAGCATATGGTACGCATTATTATGGGCACGTTGATGCAAGTGGGGCAAGGCAAGATCAGCGCGGATAGAATCCCTGTAATTCTTGCGGCATGTGACCGCGCAGCGGCCGGACCTACGGCTGTGTCTAAGGGTTTGGCACTCTGGAGTGTAGAATATGACGAGAATGAGAACTAAACGATCAGCACATTATTTTCTATGAAAAATAGTGTTTGAAAAGTTAAAAATCACTTGCACTTGTCATGTTTATGCTGTAATATAAAAGTTGTGTTTTCTTGATGGCTATCCCACAGCCCCGATCAAGGAAATGCCAACAAACAAGCTTTTCTTAACTCACATAATTGTAATCCAATGAGAAACAAGATATACGAAACAGATGATTTTCGTACGAGAACAAGGAGGAAACATTCATGCGTACCACCTATATGGCGAAGCCGAACGAAGTTGAACGCAATTGGCACATCATTGATGCCGAAGGCAAAACACTTGGCCGTTTGGCAAGCGAAGCCGCTGCTCTAATCCGTGGCAAACACAAACCGCAATTCACTCCACATGTTGATACTGGAGATTTCGTAATTGTTATCAACGCTGAGAAGATTCACCTGACCGGTAAGAAAATGCAAAACAAGAAATACTACCGTCACTCGATGCACCCAGGTGGTTTGAAAGTCACTGTTGCTGAAGACCTGATCAAAACCAAACCTGAGCGTATGATTGAATTCGCAGTTCACGGCATGATTCCTAAGACTCGTCAAGGGGATCACATGAAACTGAGACTCAAAGTATATGCAGGCGCTGAACATCCACATGCAGCACAAAAACCTGAAGTTTACGAACTTCGCGGATAAGAATAGAGGAGGACAGTTTCATGGCACAAGTACAATACTATGGGACAGGTCGTCGTAAACATTCGGTAGCACGTGTTCGCCTTGTACCGGGTGAAGGACGCATTGTCATTAACAAACGCGAGATGGACGAATATTTCGGTGTGGAAACACTGAAGATGATCGTAAGACAACCTTTGAACCTGACTGAAACTCTGGGCAACTACGATGTAATCGTTCTTGCACATGGTGGCGGCATTTCCGGTCAAGCTGGCGCAATCCGTCACGGGATCTCCCGTGCATTGCTCAAAGTAGACCCTGAATATCGCGGTGCGCTTAAGAAAGCCGGCTTCCTGACTCGTGACCCACGTATGAAGGAACGTAAGAAATACGGCCTCAAAGCCGCTCGTCGTGCTCCACAGTTCTCGAAACGTTAATAGCTGTCTCCTTGATAACAAGGAACTCAAGCTCCTGGCCTTTATGGCCGGGAGCTTTTTTAGTACGCCCAGCATGGGCGTCATCTTTAGGGTGAAAGTCCCGAACGGGGGCTGGCGAGCGCCTACCGTTAGCCAAGGGCAAGGGTGTCCACCGTGAGGTGGAATCTGAAGGAAGCCGGAGGCAAAAGCACGGGCCAAGGTACACGAACTGGATTTGAGGCTGTGTCAGTCGGATGAGTCACCTAAACATGACGAAATCCAAAGCCGCCAAGGGCTGGCGCGGTATACTCCAGTGGTCGCGGGCAGACAGATGACGTTCTTATCTGGGGAGACCTGTCAGATAAGCAAGAAAAAAAAACTTGTAACCGTAGCTGAGAGGCTGCGCTGAACTGGCAGGAGTCAGCAGAAGCCATAGTACGTAAGCTGTTGCAACAATTTACGGAAGGGCTGAACCGAAAGGAGAGAGGAAAGCGATGCGTTCGCATGAAGAGCAACGACAGCAGAATATCTCGCAAGGGAGCTTGCGGCAAAGAGAAGCGGTGAAGCCGTCAGGGTATGCCGGAGCGCCGAGTTCTTCGTCGGCACAAGTCGTCCCTTCCTCTCGCGAAGACCAGAACAACTTGCTGGAGCAAATGCTCAAAGGAGATAACCTTCGACTCGCTTACAAACGAGTGGTGCAAAATGGAGGAGCGCCCGGTGTGGACGGTGTAACGGTAGCGAATCTACAAGTTTACCTGAATACGCACTGGACATCGGTGAAAACTGAACTTCTGACGGGAACTTACAGACCTGCGCCAGTCAAACGGGTGGAAATCCCCAAACCTGGAGGCGGTGTACGGCAGCTAGGCATCCCGACTGTGATGGACCGTTTCCTCCAGCAAGCACTTTTACAAGTCATGAACCCGATCTTTGACGCACAATTCTCGTGGTACAGCTACGGCTTTCGGCCGGGGAAGAGCGCGCATGACGCCGTTAAACAAGCCCAAAGATATATCCAAGGCGGCCTCAGATGGGTCGTGGATTTGGATCTGGAGAAATTCTTTGACAAGGTAAACCACGACATGCTAATGGCAAGAGTGGCGCGGAAAGTGGAGGACAAAAGAGTGCTGACGCTAATCCGTGCTTACTTAAACGCCGGAGTTATGGTGGATGGAAAATGGGAGCGTAGCCGGGAGGGAACGCCACAAGGCGGTCCGCTTAGTCCGCTTCTAGCAAACATTCTATTGGATGATCTGGACAAGGAACTGACCGGGCGAGGTTTGCGATTCGTACGCTACGCGGACGACTGTAATATCTTTGTGGCGAGTAAACGAGCAGGCGAGCGTGTCATGGAATCGGTAAGTCGGTTTGTAGAAGGAAAGCTAAAACTGAAAGTAAACGGGGAGAAAAGTGCGGTAGCGAGACCTTGGCACCGAAAGTTCTTAGGATTCAGTTTCCTGAGCCAGAAACAGGCAACGATTCGGATTGCTCCGAAGAGTCTCGCAGCTTTTAAAGGGAGAATTCGAGAGCTAACGAAACGTACCTGGTCCATTTCCATGGAAGAAAGGATTTACCGACTGAACCGCTATCTGATGGGTTGGCTCGGTTATTTCCGTCTAGCCTCGGCGAAGACACACTTCCAAACACTGGACCAGTGGATTCGGAGGAGACTTCGAATGTGTCTGTGGAAACAGTGGAAACGAGTACGTACACGAATCCGCGAGCTTCGAGCACTCGGGGTTCCAAAGTGGGCTTGTTTTAAGATGGCCAACTCGCGGCGAGGCGCGTGGGAAATGTCCCGGAACACGAATAACGCCCTTTCGACTTCCTATTGGGAAGCAAAAGGGCTGAAGAGTTTACTTTCACGCTATCTGGAACTTTGTTAACCTTTTGGAACCGCCGTATGCGGACCCGCATGTACGGTGGTGTGAGAGGACGGGGGCTTGCCGCCCCCTCCTACTCGATTTGTTTATATCACCAAAATATTAAATTCCCGAATACTTTATTCCAAAATGAACAAAACCCATTGACTTCGGCACTGAAACAGATATACTATACCATATAGAATTAGTCGGGATTAATCTCTCAGAGGATTCGATCTTGGCTATATCCGGATGGAGGAAGATTAAATGAATCTGCTTGAGAAAGAGGATTTAATCAAAGTTAAAGCTGAAGAATTGGAGAATGCCACTCCCGAAGAGATTATCCGCTGGGCGGTAGAGACTTTTCCTAATATAACCTTTGCCTGCAGCTTTGGTGCCGAGGATGTAGTACTGGTGGATATGATCCAGAAGGTCAGCCCGTCGACAGATGTGTTCTATCTCGATACCGATTATCATTTCAAGGAAACCTATGAGACAAGAGATATTATGGCTGACAAGTACGGAATGGAGTTCGTCCGTGTATCGCCGCAGATTACAGTGGAAGAGCAGGCGCTGCAGTATGGTGAGGCGCTTTGGAACACTGACCCGAATCAATGCTGCGCCATCCGTAAGGTTGAGCCGCTCACGCGTATTCTTTCGCAATACGACGCTTGGATTACCGGAATTCGCCGTGACCAGGCGCCAACCCGCGCCAACTCCAAAAAGGTGGAGTATGATAACAAATTTGGCCTTGTAAAGTTTAATCCGATTGCAAGCTGGACCACAGAGGATGTATGGAATTATATCCGCGAGAATGATGTAGTCTATAACCCGCTTCATGACCGTAACTTCCCTAGTATCGGCTGTGAGCAATGCACCCGGGCTGTTATGCCTGGTGAAGATCCGCGTGCCGGAAGATGGTCCGGATCAGACAAAACAGAATGTGGATTGCATAAATAACACACTAGCATTGCACACAGGAGGAGAGAACAAGGATGACTTCAATACTTCCTCATGGAGGAGCGCTGGTTCAGCGTATAGCAGAGGGTGTGGAGAGAGAACAACTCTTGCAGCAAGCCTCAGCCAATAAATCAATTGCTCTCAATACATGGACTTTATCTGATTTGGATTTGATTGGTGTAGGTGCATTTTCGCCGCTTACTGGTTTCTTGAATGAAGCGGACTACCATTCTGTGGTCACTAGCATGCGTCTGGCAGATGGAACTGTATGGAGCATTCCTATCACACTCGCTGTTGATGACAAGCAGGCGGCATCCCTTGCAGTGGGTGAAAGAGTGTCGCTGATTGGTGAAGAAGACGGTGTAATCTACGGACTGCTTGATATTGAGAGTATTTACGAAGTGGATCAGCAGCTTGAAGCGCAGAATGTTTTCAAGACAACCGATCCAGAGCATCCTGGCGTAAGCAAACTGCTCGCCCGTCCGGCAACTTATGTAGGTGGTCCTATAACTGTACTGAACCGGCCGCAGCCTGAGAAATTCGGTGAGTTCTATTTCGACCCTGCCGAGACCCGTCAGATCTTCGCGGATAAAGGCTGGAGAACCGTTGTGGGCTTCCAGACACGCAATCCGGTGCACCGCGCTCATGAGTACATCCAGAAGTGCGCTATGGAGGTTGTAGACGCCCTGTTCCTGAATCCGCTTGTAGGTGAAACCAAGTCTGACGATGTGCCGGCCAACGTGCGGATGAAGAGTTATCTTGCGCTGCTGGAGAATTATTATCCGGAGAACCGCACATTCCTCGGTGTATTCCCGGCGGCAATGCGTTATGCCGGACCGCGTGAAGCGATATTCCATGCGATGGTGCGCAAGAATTACGGCTGCACACATTTTATTGTCGGTCGTGATCATGCCGGTGTGGGTGACTACTATGGCACTTACGAAGCCCAGGAGATCTTTGCGAACTTTACCGCCGAGGAACTTGGCATTACGCCATTATTCTTCGAACATAGCTTCTTCTGTGTGAAATGCGGCAACATGGCCTCCAGCAAAACCTGCCCGCATCCGGGTGATCAGCATTTGACGCTCTCCGGAACTAAGGTACGGGCACTTCTTCGCGACGGACAATGTCCGCCACCTGAATTCACGCGCCCCGAAGTGGCGCAGATTCTGATTGAAGGCATGTCTCCGGAAGTTTCGGTCCAAGCTTAAACAGCCAGTACTATTTGGCCCTCTTGTCCCATATAGATGAGTAGAATCTATCGGGACGAGGGGGTCTTTGTTATGTCTGGAGGGCAGCAGCATAAAGTCTCGGTCTGGATCTCTTGGAGCAGCATCAAAAAAAGCATCCTGGGCACTGCATTACTCGCTGTGATGATCGGTATTATTGCTTATGATATGCCGACTGCCAAGACGATCAATTATTGGAGTCTGCCGCTTTCCGGCAAGGTAATTGCCATTGATGCTGGCCACGGGGGGCCGGATGGCGGTGCAGTGAGCCGTGAGGGGCTGATTGAGAAGGATATCAACCTTTCGGTGTCCCTTTATTTGCGCGACTATCTGCAGCAGGCGGGAGCTATTGTAGTAATGACCCGGGAAGGGGATTATGATCTGGCCCAGGACAGCACCAAAGGGTATGCCAAGCGCAAGACGGAGGATCTGAAGCAGCGGGTCAGAAGCATCGAGGAGAAGGGCGCCGATCTGTTTATCAGCGTACATATGAACAGTATTCCTTCGAACCGCTGGAGCGGAGCACAAACCTTCTATTATCCAAGCAATGAGGGCAACAAGGCGTTGGCCGGATTGGTACAGGATGAGCTGAAGGCTACCCTTGAGAATACAGACCGTGTGCCCAAGACTGCGAACACCATTTATTTGTTAAAAGTATTAAAGATGCCTGCTGTCTTAGTTGAGGTAGGGTTCCTATCCCATCCTGAGGAATCCGTTCTGCTTGGAGACGATGTGTATCAACGGAAGGTGGCAACCAGTATCTACCGGGGGATCCTGCGGTATACCTCTGAGCAGCCATAGGGTGGGACTACTCTTCCGCCGGAGGGTAATGCTATAATAGACGAAAATACCGGAGCTTACCCGTCCGGGAAGGAACAGAGGTGCTTTCCATGCTGACTAGGGAACAAATTCAGGAACTTTTGCAGCCGCTCACAGACCCGGAATCCGGAAAAAGCCTTGTCGAATTACAGCTGATCCGCGATATCATGATTAAAGAAGACCGGATCTCGCTATCTGTCGTGTGTCTTGACTCCGAGGAGAAGCAGCGTATGGAGCTGGAGCAGCAGGTTCGCGATCTGCTTACTGAAGGCGGAGCGGATAATATTCATATCCGTCTGCGTGATGCCACCGATTATGAACGCGCTATACTCCGTGGAGAGAGTGCAGAGGACGAGCGGGAATCAGAACAAAGCGAGAAGCTGAAAGGCCATGCAGCGGGCCTTGAGGGGCATGAGCTGATCAATGAGAATTCGGGCGTGAACTTCATCGCGATCGCCAGCGGCAAGGGCGGAGTGGGAAAGTCTACGGTGACGGTGAACCTTGCCGTAGCACTAGCCAGAAAAGGTAAAAAGGTCGGTCTGATCGACGCCGACATTTATGGCTTCAGTATCCCGGATATGATGGGCATTGAAGAGGGACCAGTCGTGGAAGAAGGTACCATTATTCCGGTGGAACGATTTGGAGTGAAGGTCATGTCGATGGGCTTCTTCATCCGTGAGAATAGTCCTGTTATCTGGAGAGGGCCGATGCTTGGCAAAATGCTGCGCCAGTTCTTCAGCGATGTAGGCTGGGGCGAGCTGGATTACCTGCTGCTGGATCTGCCTCCGGGAACGGGCGATGTGGCGCTTGACGTGCACCAGATGCTGCCGCACAGCAAGGAGATCATTGTAACCACCCCTCATGCTACGGCGGCCTTTGTGGCTGCCAGAGCAGGCTCTATGGCTCTGCAGACGGATCATGAGATTCTTGGGGTCATCGAGAATATGGCGTATTATGAATGTTCCTCCTGCGGCAAGAAAGATTATATCTTCGGACGCGGCGGAGGTGCACGTCTGGCCGAAACGCTGCATACAGAGCTGCTGGCCCAGGTGCCGCTCGGTGCACCGGACAACCATATCTCTGAGCCTGATTTCTCACCGTCAGTGTATAAGGCGGATACGCCAACCGGAGGGTTATTTGCAGAAATTGCAGACAAGCTGATCGCTAAGTACGAGGAGTAAGCGCTGAGTAATTTGTTTGCAACACAAAAAAGGCCTGTCCCATATGGGGCAAGGCCTTTTTTGAATAGAATGTATGTTATTTTAGGAGCCGGAATCATCTCCGCCTTCCTGCTTCTGACTGTCGCCCCCGCTTTCCTGTTCCTCTCCGCCGCCCCCGCCGCCTTTTTCGGCATCCTTTTTCTGTACCTTAGGCTGCAGCTCTTCCTGTACTACAGTTTTGAGCAGATCAAGCACTTCCATACGGAAGAGCGGGTTCTGCATGGCCTCCTGCATAATGGTCATGGATTGCTTGCGGTAATCGGAAGTCTTAGTAAGGTCGAGGAACATCTTCATCATTTCAGGCGATTTCATAATTTCTTCGACAGACTTTTGATAAGTGGGGTCCTTGATTAATTGAAGATGCAATTCCTTGCTCTGCGTATTAATCGCTTTGGCGAACTCCCCGGCAAACTGCGGGTCCGTCATGATCTTTTCGATTTCCTTCTGGTACTCAGGAGCTGTGATGGTGTCTTTAACCGCGATCCGGATCTGCTCGGTTGTTTGCATCGGCATCATTTTCATGCTCAGCCCGCTTGTGCTGCTTTCACCCGAGCTGGGGGTGGAGAGGGCCTCCTCAACCGCTTTTTTCCCCTCATCACTTTTCAATATATCTACAACCATCGTCTTCATTTCCTTATATCCGCCCTGTCCGGAAGAAGAACTGCTGCTCTGTTCGCCTCCGCAGGCCGTTAAGGCCATAACCAAGCCGAGTGCCAAGCCTCCAGACCACAAAGTCCTCCATTTCATTGGCGCTGCCCTCCTTTATAGAGTTACTGACTGTAGTATGCCGCGGGGGCACACATTTATGTTGGAGTGTAATGGTTTTTTGACGGTAACCTTGGTAAAATAAATCTGACACGGGGAGGTGAAAGCGCTGAACTTAAGAAAATGGTTTTATTTATTCTGGACCACGCTTTTGATCGGAGCAGGAGGGGCCGTGATTGCCGGTCTTGCCCTGCAGATAGTCAATGGCGGAATCGATTTCAAGAGCACCGCCGACCTTTTACTTTACTCCCTGATCCTTTTTGGCTACGGAGTGCTCGTCAGTGTATATGCACAGCTGGGGTTCTTCGCTTATCTGATTCTTAATTACATGGGCACCGGCGTGTTCCCGCGCAAGGCATGGCGGTACATACAACTGGTGCTGGCAGTGCTCGCGCTGCTTGAACTGGTTTTCCTGCGTACATTTGTGAGCGGGGACCGGAGTGTTGCATCCGACCTGATTTTGGGTCTGGGGATTCTGCTTACCGCAATTATTGTTTCCTGGTTCAAAATGCGGGGTACCAATGCTTCAGCCTGGATTCCAACCTTTTTCTTTATGACCGCCATCACCATTGTTGAGATTATCGGTGTACTCCGGATCGGCGTAGATAGCGCCACCATTTTTATTCTGGTTCCGCTGGTCGCTTGCAATGCGTTCCAGATTTTGATGCTGCACCGGATTTTGAAACCGGCCTCAATTTAAAAGTCCATAAACCAAAACCCCGCTCACCTGAATACACTCAGGGTGGCGGGGTTTTGGCATTGCTTGTGCGGAACGGTTAAAATCAACTTTAAGAGGTTAATCTTAAAGAACAGAGTGGAGGAGGGAATATATGAACATCAAGCGTTATATGATAAAAGACACAAGTGAAACACGCCTGAAGGGCCTCGATCCCAACGAACGCGGTGAATTCAAATCCAAAGAAGAAGCGGAAGCCAAAATGGAGAAGCTGAAGAAACGGCTGGCTGAGCTTCAGGATATCCTTTTTGCACAAAAGAAGCATTCCCTGCTCGTTATACTTCAAGGAATGGATTCCAGCGGGAAGGACGGGACCGTTAAGCATATTTTCTCCGGCATCAACCCGCAAGGGTTCATCGTTACCAGCTTCAAGAAGCCCTCTCTTGAGGAGGAAGCTCACGATTTCCTGTGGAGAGTCCATATGAAGACACCACCCAAAGGCTATATCGCTGCGTTCAACCGTTCACATTATGAAGATGTACTGGTACCGCGTGTGCACGGCAGCCTGAAGAAAGAGGATGCCAAGCGGCGTTTCCGCTACATCCGCCAGTTTGAGGAAATGCTGGCGGAAGAGGGGACAACGGTAATCAAGCTCTTTCTGCATATCTCCAAGGAGAAGCAGCTGGAGAAGATCCAGGAGCGGCTTCATGATCCGGCGAAACATTGGAAGTTCGACGCCAGTGATCTGCAGGAGCGTGAATACTGGGACGATTATCAAAAGGCCTATGAAGATGTTTTTGAGCAAAGCAGCATAGAGAAAGCACCGTGGTACTGGATTCCGGCGAATCACCGATGGTACCGCAATTACCTGGCGCTGGCCATTGTGGTGAAAACGCTGGAGGGGCTTGACCTGAGTTATCCGAAACTAAATACCCCCACTCCTGATATTTCCGAGCTTATTTCTCCGCGCCACTAACAGATAACTATCCCCTGCAGCGGCTGCGTTGGGAATAGGCTGGACTACATCCCGGCAGCGTCTTCCAAGCCATTATCCAGCCAAGCAGAGTCGCGGACTTCTTTGCCGTCTGCACTGCTTTGGCTGATTAATTCAGAGACAGTAACGAACTCATATCCCTGGCTGCGCAGCTTATCAATGATTTGCGGCAATGCCTCATGAGTCTGCTTACAGGAGTCACTGGCATGCAGCAGTACGATATCTCCGGGATGGGCCTTGCTCGTCACACGGTTCACGATATTATCCACACCGATATTCTTCCAGTCCAGCGAATCCGTATCCCATTGAATGACCTTATAACCAAGGTCGGAGGCAACCTGCAGCACTCTTTTGTCAAAATCGCCGTTAGGCATTCTGATCAGATTAGGCTGTGTTCCCGTCAGTTCGGTTAATACCGTATGGGCAGTAGTAATTTGCGTACGGATTTCTTCATTGCTCAGCGTACTGTAGTTCACATGCTTGTGGCCGTGGCTGCCAATCTCATATCCGGCGTCTTTGATGCTGGTGACAATCTCTGGATGGGTCTTACTCCAAGGGGAGGATAGAAAGAAGGTAGCCTTATCCACCTTTTTGTCTTCCAGCACCTTCAGGATCGGTTCCGGTCTCTTCTCCCCCCAGCTAATATCAAAGGTTAAGGCGATGAGCTTCTTTTCCGTCGGCACGCTGTAAATGGCGGAAGGGGCCGCTTCAGAGAAAACAGTAATATTACCCCTCTCGACATAGACGACGCCGGCGGTAAGAAGCGCAGCAGCAAAGATGTAAATGAACCGTTTTATCTTTTTGCCGCTGAATACATAAAAAGAATTCATAATGTCAGCGCTCCTCTCCCATGCGAAATGCTTGTTTGTTCTAAATGTATGCTCGTACAGGGCGCTTATGACCGCAGATATAAAACCGCAGCAAATGCTTTTAAAGAGCGATATCATTTCAGGAGGTACACATGTTATCTTTTAATACGTTTATCAAAGATCTGGGAACGATCCGCAAAGCGCTGCTGACAGCAGCCTTGTTATTCATAGCCGGCGGAGTAATTGGCTGGATCGGTACGGGAAGTCTGCAGCAGCTGCTGAATGAGCAATTGAAAGGAATCAGCGAAATCAGCGGGAGCCTTAGAGAATCCTCTAATCCGCAATGGAGCTTTTTTGTATTTATCTTTCTGAACAACAGCATCAAAAGCGTGGTTATTATATTTCTAGGGGCACTGTTTGGAATATTGCCGGTGTTCTTCCTGCTGATTAACGGTGCAGTCATTGGTTATCTGATTCATCTGTCCGCAATACAGGGACAGGACCTGTTCACCCTGATTGTAAAAGGATTGCTGCCGCACGGGATTATCGAGATTCCGGCAATCATTATTGCCTGTGCCTTTGGTCTGAGATTCGGAGGCAAAGCGTTATCTGCCCTGTTTCGGGCGGGAAAGAGGAATGAGAGGGAAGCAGACCATTGGCAGGCGTTCATGCGGCAGACTTTTACCGCTTCGGTATGGATAGTTATTCTGCTGTTCATCGCGGCAATTATTGAGAGTACAATTACATTTTCACTTTTATCATAAAATTTATGGGAATTGAGCATAACATTAAAAGCCAAATAAATTGGTCCCATAGTCGGAATTTGGATATAAAGAGACCATAATGGAATTTTTTATAATTATGGTTATAGATCCTATGCTCCGGTTAATCTAGTGTAAGCAGTACAATTGGAGCTTCCCACATCGAATGGTCTATTTTCTACAGTAGAAGACACGGCATTTGATGGTTGTTGATAGCTATGAATTTCATGAAGGAGGCCAAGCATATGCTCGGGATGTTGTTCAATGAGAAGGAATGCAAGGAGCTGGACTATGTTTTGCGCAAAGAGCTGGATGAAATGCTTCTGGATTTGAGCGATCAGCGTTTAGATCAGAATATCAGACACGCTATTGCCAATCGATATAAAACCGTATTCCGTATGTATGCACGTTTTGCCCCACAGAAGGAGTTGTCCAAGTACGCGTGGGGAGGACGTTCCTCACAGTTCAAACATTGAATTCTAAAGGCTATAAGACCAGAACAAATAAAATTAACCTAATAGCTTGACTAAAAGGGAGCCGGCATGATACATTATATCTCGCGCTCCTTTTGAATGTTTAAAAGGGTGCTGCAGGCAGGAAATAATGAAAAATAACTTTTTCAAAAAAAAGCTTGCCAAACAACGAAACACTATGATATATTATAAAGGTCGCCGCTGAGATGCGGTGAAGAGCTAAAATGAGACATTGATCTTTGAAAACTGAACAACGAGTGAGTGGGAAATCACGAAAGTGACTTCCGAAAAAAGAGAATGAAAATTCTCGTCAGATGTTTCAAAATGAGCAATCGCTCTTTCTAAATACAATTTGGAGAGTTTGATCCTGGCTCAGGACGAACGCTGGCGGCATGCCTAATACATGCAAGTCGAGCGGAGTTATGAAGGAGCTTGCTCTGGATTAACTTAGCGGCGGACGGGTGAGTAACACGTAGGCAACCTGCCCTCAAGACTGGGATAACTACCGGAAACGGTAGCTAATACCGGATAATTTCTTTCCTCTCCTGAAGAGAGAATGAAAGGCGGAGCAATCTGCCACTTGGGGATGGGCCTGCGGCGCATTAGCTAGTTGGTGGGGTAACGGCCCACCAAGGCGACGATGCGTAGCCGACCTGAGAGGGTGAACGGCCACACTGGGACTGAGACACGGCCCAGACTCCTACGGGAGGCAGCAGTAGGGAATCTTCCGCAATGGGCGAAAGCCTGACGGAGCAATGCCGCGTGAGTGATGAAGGTTTTCGGATCGTAAAGCTCTGTTGCCAGGGAAGAACGTCCGGTAGAGTAACTGCTACCGGAGTGACGGTACCTGAGAAGAAAGCCCCGGCTAACTACGTGCCAGCAGCCGCGGTAATACGTAGGGGGCAAGCGTTGTCCGGAATTATTGGGCGTAAAGCGCGCGCAGGCGGTCATTTAAGTCTGGTGTTTAAACCTTGGGCTCAACCTGGGGTCGCACTGGAAACTGGGTGACTTGAGTACAGAAGAGGAAAGTGGAATTCCACGTGTAGCGGTGAAATGCGTAGATATGTGGAGGAACACCAGTGGCGAAGGCGACTTTCTGGGCTGTAACTGACGCTGAGGCGCGAAAGCGTGGGGAGCAAACAGGATTAGATACCCTGGTAGTCCACGCCGTAAACGATGAGTGCTAGGTGTTAGGGGTTTCGATACCCTTGGTGCCGAAGTTAACACAGTAAGCACTCCGCCTGGGGAGTACGGTCGCAAGACTGAAACTCAAAGGAATTGACGGGGACCCGCACAAGCAGTGGAGTATGTGGTTTAATTCGAAGCAACGCGAAGAACCTTACCAGGTCTTGACATCCCGATGAAAGCATTAGAGATAGTGCCCCTCTTCGGAGCATCGGAGACAGGTGGTGCATGGTTGTCGTCAGCTCGTGTCGTGAGATGTTGGGTTAAGTCCCGCAACGAGCGCAACCCTTGACTTTAGTTGCCAGCAGGTAAGGCTGGGCACTCTAGAGTGACTGCCGGTGACAAACCGGAGGAAGGTGGGGATGACGTCAAATCATCATGCCCCTTATGACCTGGGCTACACACGTACTACAATGGCCGGTACAACGGGAAGCGAAGCCGCGAGGCGGAGCCAATCCCAGCAAAGCCGGTCTCAGTTCGGATTGCAGGCTGCAACTCGCCTGCATGAAGTCGGAATTGCTAGTAATCGCGGATCAGCATGCCGCGGTGAATACGTTCCCGGGTCTTGTACACACCGCCCGTCACACCACGAGAGTTTACAACACCCGAAGTCGGTGGGGTAACCCGCAAGGGAGCCAGCCGCCGAAGGTGGGGTAGATGATTGGGGTGAAGTCGTAACAAGGTAGCCGTATCGGAAGGTGCGGCTGGATCACCTCCTTTCTATGGAGAATCGTCACCTGCAACGGTGACATTCAAATCGGAAGCTAAGCTTCCACAATAGAACCTCCGGGTTCGGACACTCACTCGTGTTCAGTTTTGAAAGAGCAAGTCTCTTTCGTATGCGTTTGGTGGCGATAGCGGAGGGGTTCCACACGTACCCATCCCGAACACGACCGTTAAGCCCTCCAGCGCCGATGGTACTTGGACCGAAGGGTCCTGGGAGAGTAGGACGCCGCCAAGCGAACAATCAATTTATTGGTTGATTCACAATGTTATCTGTTATATGGGCTTTTAGCTCAGTTGGTTAGAGCGCACCTCTGATAAGGGTGAGGTCGGTGGTTCGAGTCCACCAAGGCCCACCATATAACAATTTTAGAATTGAATACCTCTATGGGGCCATAGCTCAGCTGGGAGAGCGCCTGCCTTGCAAGCAGGAGGTCAGCGGTTCGATCCCGCTTGGCTCCACCAATACTTCTTTACAAGATTATATGCAAGAACTTGATCCTTGAAAACTGGATACCGAAACGAATTTGCGTTTTAGAACATCTTTTAGCTGAAACTTGTGTAAGCAAGTTGAAATAGTTATTAGTACAGAACGAAGGTTTTCGATTGTGCAGCGACCTTTGGCTTTGAATGTGTTAGTGAATGGAGCAATCCATGAGCGGCATTCAAAACAAGATGAGCAAGCAAGCGAAACACCGGAGTGACGGTTAAGCTAATAAGAGCACACGGAGGATGCCTAGGCGCCAGGAGCCGACGAAGGACGTGGCGAACAACGAAACTGCCTCGGGGAGCTGTAAGCAAGCTTTGATCCGGGGGTGTCCGAATGGGGAAACCCAGCTGTGGTAATTCGCAGTTACTCGTATCTGAATACATAGGATACGCAGAGGCAGACCAGGGGAACTGAAACATCTAAGTACCCTGAGGAAGAGAAAACAATAGTGATTCCGTCAGTAGCGGCGAGCGAACGCGGAACAGCCTAAACCAAGGGGCTTGCCTCTTGGGGTTGTGGGACGTCTCACATGGAGTTACAAAGGAATATGGTAGGCGAAGAGGTCTGGAAAGGCCCGCGATAGAGGTAAAAGCCCTGTAGCCTAAACTGTGTTCTCTCCGAGACGGATCCCGAGTAGTGCGGGGCACGTGAAACCCCGTATGAATCCAGCAGGACCATCTGCTAAGGCTAAATACTACCTGGCGACCGATAGTGAAACAGTACCGTGAGGGAAAGGTGAAAAGCACCCCGGAAGGGGAGTGAAATAGAACCTGAAACCGTGTGCTTACAAAAAGTCAGAGCCCGATCTATGGGTGATGGCGTGCCTTTTGTAGAATGAACCGGCGAGTTACGTTTAACATGCAAGGTTAAGGTGAGAAGCCGGAGCCGCAGCGAAAGCGAGTCTGAATAGGGCGATTGAGTATGTGGACGTAGACCCGAAACCGTGTGATCTACCCCTGTCCAGGGTGAAGGTGCGGTAACACGCACTGGAGGCCCGAACCCACGCATGTTGAAAAATGCGGGGATGAGGTGGGGGTAGCGGAGAAATTCCAATCGAACTCGGAGATAGCTGGTTCTCCCCGAAATAGCTTTAGGGCTAGCCTCGGTGAATGGAGTGGTGGAGGTAGAGCACTGATTGGGTGCGGGGCCCGCAAGGGTTACCAAGCTCAGTCAAACTCCGAATGCCATTAACTTCTTGCCGGGAGTCAGACAGTGAGTGCTAAGATCCATTGTCAAAAGGGAAACAGCCCAGACCATCAGCTAAGGTCCCCAAGTGTGTGTTAAGTGGGAAAGGATGTGGAGTTGCACAGACAACCAGGATGTTGGCTTAGAAGCAGCCACCATTGAAAGAGTGCGTAATAGCTCACTGGTCGAGTGACTCTGCGCCGAAAATGTAACGGGGCTAAACACACCACCGAAGCTATGGCTAGATGCTCTGCATCTGGGGTAGGGGAGCGTTGTATGTAGGTTGAAGGTGTACCGTAAGGAGCGCTGGACAGCATACAAGTGAGAATGCCGGTATGAGTAACGAAAAGATCAGTGAGAATCTGATCCGCCGAAAGCCCAAGGTTTCCTGAGGAAGGCTCGTCCGCTCAGGGTAAGTCGGGACCTAAGGCGAGGCCGAAAGGCGTAGTCGAAGGACAACAGTTTGAAATTACTGTACCACCGTAATCCGCTATGAGCGATGGGGTGACGCAGGAGGGTAGTGACGCGGACTGATGGATATGTCCGTCTAAGCAGTGAGGCTGATGTGTAGGCAAATCCGCACATCACTAAGGCTGGGCTGTGATGGGGAGCGAAAATTGTAGTAGCGAAGGTCATGATCTCACACTGCCAAGAAAAGCCTCTAGCCAGGAGAAGGTGCCCGTACCGCAAACCGACACAGGTAGGCGAGAAGAGAATTCTAAGGCGCGCGGAAGAACTCTCGTTAAGGAACTCGGCAAAATGACCTCGTAACTTCGGGAGAAGAGGTGCCTCGGTAGGGTGAATAGCCCGAGGGGGCCGCAGTGAAAAGGCCCAAGCGACTGTTTAGCAAAAACACAGGTCTGTGCGAAGCCGCAAGGCGAAGTATACGGGCTGACGCCTGCCCGGTGCTGGAAGGTTAAGGGGAGTGGTTAGGGGTTAAACCCGAAGCTGTGAACCGAAGCCCCAGTAAACGGCGGCCGTAACTATAACGGTCCTAAGGTAGCGAAATTCCTTGTCAGGTAAATTCTGACCCGCACGAATGGCGTAACGACTTGGGCGCTGTCTCAACGAGAGATCCGGTGAAATTTTAATACCTGTGAAGATGCAGGTTACCCGCGACAAGACGGAAAGACCCCATGGAGCTTTACTGCAGCTTGATATTGAATTTGGGTACGATCTGTACAGGATAGGTGGGAGCCGTAGAGGCAGGAGCGCAAGCTTCTGCGGAGGCGCCGTTGGGATACCACCCTGATCGTATCTAGGTTCTAACCTGGTGCCCTAATCGGGTACGGGGACCGTGTCAGGCGGGCAGTTTGACTGGGGCGGTCGCCTCCTAAAGAGTAACGGAGGCGTTCAAAGGTTCCCTCAGAATGGTTGGAAATCATTCGCAGAGTGCAAAGGCATAAGGGAGCTTGACTGCGAGACCTACAAGTCGAGCAGGGACGAAAGTCGGACTTAGTGATCCGGTGGTACCGCATGGAAGGGCCATCGCTCAACGGATAAAAGCTACCCTGGGGATAACAGGCTTATCTCCCCCAAGAGTCCACATCGACGGGGAGGTTTGGCACCTCGATGTCGGCTCATCGCATCCTGGGGCTGAAGTAGGTCCCAAGGGTTGGGCTGTTCGCCCATTAAAGCGGTACGCGAGCTGGGTTCAGAACGTCGTGAGACAGTTCGGTCCCTATCTGTCGTGGGCGCAGGAAATTTGAGAGGAGCTGTCCTTAGTACGAGAGGACCGGGATGGACGTACCGCTGGTGCATCAGTTGTTCCGCCAGGAGCATGGCTGAGTAGCTACGTACGGACGGGATAAGCGCTGAAAGCATCTAAGCGTGAAGCCCCCCTCAAGATGAGATTTCCCAATTAGTAAGACCCCTTGAAGACGACGAGGTAGATAGGTTGGAGGTGGAAGTGCAGCAATGCATGGAGCTGACCAATACTAATCGGTCGAGGGCTTATCCAAATTTCTTAGAACGCAGATTCGTTTCGGATTCAGTTTTCAGGAATCAAATTCCTGAAGCATTTACGCTGTAAATGCCCGTTTGGTGGCGATAGCGGAGGGGTTCCACGCGTACCCATCCCGAACACGACCGTTAAGCCCTCCAGCGCCGATGGTACTTGGACCGAAGGGTCCTGGGAGAGTAGGACGCTGCCAAGCGGACAATATTCCCTGATAGCTCAGTTGGTAGAGCACTCGACTGTTAATCGAGTTGTCACAGGTTCGAGTCCTGTTCGGGGAGCCATGCTCTCATAGCTCAGCAGGTAGAGTGCTTCCATGGTAAGGAAGAGGTCACCGGTTCGAATCCGGTTGAGAGCTCCACAGATTTACTAAGGCCCGTTGGTCAAGGGGTTAAGACACCTCCCTTTCACGGAGGTAACATGGGTTCGAATCCCATACGGGTCACCAATTTTTATGGGATGAGAATTCCCAGGGTTCGTTGAAGCATAGGCTTCGTGAGGAATACTTCGCAATCTCGTAACGGAGTGAAGAGTATCCCATACGGGTCACCAATTTTTATACCCCTTTGGGTCACCATACATATGGAGGCTTAGCTCAGCTGGGAGAGCATCTGCCTTACAAGCAGAGGGTCGGGGGTTCGAACCCCTCAGCCTCCACCATAATTTTCTTGATATTTGTGGGAGATTGTGGGCATTATATAGGTATCTATTGTAGGGGATTCGCCAAGCGGTAAGGCAACGGACTCTGACTCCGTCATCATAGGTTCGAATCCTATATCCCCTGCCAATTGCGAGCCATTAGCTCAGTTGGTAGAGCACCTGACTTTTAATCAGGGTGTCGAAGGTTCGAGTCCTTCATGGCTCACTTTTATTAATTTTATGCGCGTGTGGCGGAATGGCAGACGCACCAGACTTAGGATCTGGCGTCGTAAGACGTGGGGGTTCAAGTCCCTTCACGCGCACCACTTGTTTGCGGACGTGGCTCAGCGGTAGAGCATCGCCTTGCCAAGGCGAGGGTCGCGGGTTCGATTCCCGTCGTCCGCTCCATAATTTTTGCGCCCTTAGCTCAGCTGGATAGAGCGTTTGACTACGAATCAAAAGGTCGGGAGTTCGAATCTCTCAGGGCGCGCCATTTATAACTTCATTGAATCATTAAAGTGTCCTCAAGATTCGAACGAGTTTGTTGGAGCATATGCTTCGATAGAATAACTTCGCAATCGGATGCGTAGCATCCGTATCTCTCAGGGCACGCCATTATTACTTTGCAGTATAGCTTTTATATCATCGGGATGTAGCTCAGCTTGGTAGAGCACCTGGTTTGGGACCAGGGGGTCGCATGTTCAAATCGTGTCATCCCGATATTTCACCTTTGCGGGTGTAGTTCAATGGTAGAACTTCAGCCTTCCAAGCTGATAGCGTGGGTTCGATTCCCATCACCCGCTCCATATTAAATTTCATAGTTTCGGGATGTAGCTCAGCTTGGTAGAGCACCTGGTTTGGGACCAGGGGGTCGCATGTTCAAATCGTGTCATCCCGATAACACAGCTAATAGCTGGCAATGAACTCTTACTTCGGTAAGAGTTTTTTGTTGTGTTATTAAAGGAACATATGTTCCTTTAATCGTCTAAAAAAAAGACAACCTCTGCCGGGATGCCGATCCTTGCATAATAGCTCTGTAAAGATTCATCCTGCTCGATAGAAGTTCCAGCGGATAGCAGCTTCACTGCGAATATATTGGCCTGACGCTCCAGCTTCCCCGGTGAGAAAAAAGAGTTTTCCTCCAGAAAAAAACGGTTGACCCCTTTATGCAGACGGTCATGAGCCAATTCATGCGCACATACAAACCGCTGCCACTCCAGAGGCAGCTCATTATGAATGACGATAAACCTTCTTCTTAACTTACGGTAATACAAGCCCTTGGTGCCTTCGCCCAGATTGATGAACCTGATGTGAATGCCGAGGGCCCCAGCCAGCTCGAAGGGGTTGTTGGTTTTATATTTTTTGACCAGACGCTTGATTAGCTCATCCATATTCTTCACCCGCAGCATGTTAATAGAGTTGTATGATTGCCTGGCTATTCCTTCGTACCTGAATCGTGCTTGGGCTTGGTTCTTTTGTTCATCTGCTTGGCCTCCCAGAATAGACCTGTCAACACATCCTTGATCCGCTGCTTATCTTCCTTGTTCAGTGGGATCCCGTCAAACATCAGCTCGCCATCATCCTCAAGCATTTGGCGGAAATCACGCTTATCCTTACTCGTAGCCCATGCAGGCATTGACCCTCCAGTACTGCTCTGTGATTCGGTTAAATGACCGGCATGGCCCATAAGCTCCTCATAAGAGACATCGGTCGCTTCAGCAATCTTACGCAGTGTAGCCGGCTTAGGGACACCCCGTAGTCCATTCTCTATCCGCGAAATTTGTGCTCCGCTAATTCCGGCAAGGGATGCCAACTGATTGATTGTCAGTCCCTTTCCTTCCCGAAGCTGTTTCAGATAGTTCCCGAATTCCTCTGCCATTGTTAACCACTCCTTATCACCTAATAAGCTGTTGCTATTAATATAAGCTATTTATGCCAATAGGTAAACAATAAAGCGGCTATTATTGCCAAAAGGTAAGATAAATAATGAATATAGCTTGTTTATGCTCTAAAACGGGCCTAAATGGGATTTTACGGAATTGGCAGATAAGTGGTATATTATCGAAAAAGGCGAACAATATACGAACAAATAGAATTCTACCACATTTCGCTGGAAAGGTCCGCATTAAAGTTCTCAAATCTGTATGACATCAAAAGGAGTGGTTAACATGATGATTCTAGCTTCGCTGCCCGAGCTTGACCGCCGTCTTACTCAGGTCACTATAGAGAATATGCTGGAGAAATACCGTATTTTTAAGACCGTAACTTTCGAGGCTAAAGAGGCCGGGATTACGTACTCCTATACGGAAAGATTCCATGGCGCGACTAACTCGGTTACGGATCAGACGGCGGCCATAGCAACTCATAACGTGGATGTGCCAGCTGCAAGAAGAGCATACTGTGCAATGATAGATTCCGTAGTAGAGAGACTTACACTTAGAGAACAGCAGCTTGTGCGGGAGCGTTACTTGCGCAGAGAGGAGAGCTACGACTACACGATCTATAATCATGTGTTTGATCCCCCGGTGAGCAAGGACACTTATGTGAAAATAAGGTCGAAGGCGTTCTATAAGATGGCGCTGGCGCTCGCAGATCTGCAGTTGTTGTCATTAGCTTCGCTAGAGAAAACATCAGGGACCCGGAAAGAGAAATAGCAGACTGTCTGCTGAAGCTGAACCTTTTCGCAGAAATAGCCTGGAGATTCGGTTGTTTAGATAATAAGAAGTACACGAAGCCGTGTTGCCCAATGGGTGATGCGGCTTTTTTTGCGGCACCACTGGTACCTCCTTTTTTCATCCCAAGGGTCTCCGGAAGTTAGTCCTTTCTCCTCTATAATAGCGTCTGCGCAAGGATTCAAAGGGTCTATATTTATAACATGGCAAATGAAGCAGAAGGACACCGCAGGAGCATGAATGCTCTACAAGATACAGTCCCTTGGTGGCTGAGGCACAAGTGTGGTGAAAGTTCCTTCAGCAGTTGCCTAATACAAGCGGATATTATTCTTGTCAGGATAGTATCCGTTGTGATTCCAGGAAGGGGGGAGGGATTATCACAACTAATCTTGAGAGGAATGAAATCATGACTGTACAACAATTGCGGGAGAACATCACAGATGCGCTGGCACAGTTTTATCCGGATGTACCTGTCTATGTGGAAGGGGACAAGCCGCAGTCAGCATACTTCAAACCGGAGCTCATCTCAGCAACGTACGACCGGCAGCGGGAAGGCCGATATATGGCGGTGTACCGCTTCGGTATCCGCTACGAGCAGGGAAGTCTGCTGGATGCAGAGAGCATGGCGGACGGCTTATGTGAAGCGCTGGCGGCCAGGGAAAGCGGGAATTCTTCTTTTCGTGTGATTCGCCAGTCATGGGAGGCAGGAGCAGAGGGACATGGGCCGCTGTTCACAGTGGACTATATGCTCTATCTCCAGAAGCAGAAGCAGCCGCAGGGCGAGTCAGAACTGATGGGTCACTTCACAGAAGGAGCACGGCTGAAATGAGTTCAAAGGAAACGAATGCAAGTGAGCTGAAGCGGGGCGGGGAAGAGCAGAATGCTTTTGGCAAGAAGCAGATTATGGGTTCTGTCGTATACACGCCGAAGGAAAAAGATGTACTGGAAGTAGTTCTGCAAGAGAGCGGGAGCTACACCCTGGAAGAGGTTAAGCAATTAATGGAGCTTTATCTAAATAAGGAGGTTATCTAATGGCTGGAGGAACATGGACAACACAAAACAAGGTGCGTCCGGGGGTATATGTAAATGTGGCTTCGAACGGAAGCGTGTCAGGTAAAATGGGGGAACGCGGTACGGCGGCCCTGGCGCTTACGCTGCCTTGGGGACAAGCTGGAGTCATTCTTAAGCTTACTGCCCAGGATGATTTCAAGCAGAAGCTAGGGTTTGATCTGACAGATTCGCAGCTGCTGCCGGTAAGAGAGGTGCTGAAACGGGCAGGTACGCTGCTGCTCTACCGCTTGAATCAGGGAGTTAAGGCTACTGTCACCAATAACGGGGTTCAGGCTACAGCGCTGTATGGCGGGGAACGCGGAAACGCACTCAAGATCGTTATCGAAAAGAATATCGACGACAACGCTCAGTTCGATGTGCGGACTTTGCTTGAGAATACAGAGGTGGACAAGCAGACAGTAGCTGCGGCTGCCGGGCTGACTGCGAACGACTATGTAGAATTTAAGCCGAATGGACCCGGTGCGCTGACATTAACAGCTGGAATGCCGCTTGTAAGCGGTGCGAATGGTACGGTAACGAATGCAGAACATAGCGACTTCCTGGCGGCGCTGGAGGTTCAGGACTTCCAGACTGTGGGGCTGGTATCCGATGATAACACACTCAAGGCGCTATATAGCGCTTATGTGAAGCGTCTGCGTAATACGGAAGGCAAGAAGGTCCAGGCGGTATTGTCCGATTATGCTACGGCTGACCATGAGGGCATTATCAGTGTGGCAAACGGTGTAGTGCTGAGTGATGGAACCGTGGTGGATAAAGCGCATGCCGTGGCTTGGGTAGCCGGTGCTACTGCCGCCGCTGCGGTGAACGAATCCCTGACTTATCAGGCCTATGATGATGCCGTTGACGCGGATGTGCGCTTCAGCCATTCCGAGACCGTAGCCGCGCTTACAGACGGTGAACTGCTCTTTACGTATAATGGCGGCCGGGCTGTGGTCGAGCAGGATATCAACACGTTCACTTCCTTTTCACCAGACAAGGGCAAGGCGTTCTCCAAAAACCGTGTGCTGCGCGTGCTGGATGGAATCGCCGGAGATTTGAAACAGATTTTTGAGAATTACTTCATTGGTAAATTGCCGAATAATGAAGACGGGCGTGCGCTGTTCTGGTCGCAGTGCGTTACCTATATGAATGATCTGCAGAACCTGGGGGCGATTGAGAACTTCAACGCACAGAGCGATATTGTAGTTACCCCGGGAGCGGACAGTGACAGTGTTGTACTGGATGTGGCTGTGAAGCCGGTGGATTCCGTAGAAAAAGTATATATGAAAGTGAAGGTGGTTTAAGATGACATTCTTGAAAGCCAGCGATACGCTATCCGGCCAGGAGGGCCGGGCCTATGCCACAATTAACGGACAGACGGAAGAAATGTTCTATGTAAAAACGCTGGAGGCCACGGTGGAGAAGCAGAAGGCGGAAGTGAAAACGCTTGGCCGCCGCGGGGTGCAGCATAAGGCAACCGGATGGTCGGGCAGCGGTACGATGACGATTTTCTATATGACGAGCCGTTTCCGCCAAATGATGCTGGAATACATGAAGACGGGGATTGACCAATATTTCAGTATTATTGTGACGAATGAAGACCCGTCCTCTACAGTTGGCGCGCAGCGCATCATGCTGAAGGATGTTAATCTGGACAGTGTCATTATGGCCTCGCTGGATACGGAATCGGATGCGCTTGAGGAAGAGGTCAGCTTTACCTTTGAGGATGTGGAATTGGTTCAGCCCTTCAGTGCCCCGGCAAATTCCGGCCAATAAGATTAAGCAGGCATATCCATAGACAACAGCTGGAAAGACCCGGGCGTATTATATGCCGGCGGGTCTCTTCTTTTGTTGATACACAATAAGAATCCGGGAGGAACAACATGAGTGAATTAAGTTTGTTTTTTGCACAAAATGCGGCATGTGATACAACAGAGGAGTTTGTGGTCTCGCAACGTTTCAAGGATAAGGAAGGTAAAGCTGCCGTCTGGAAGCTGCGCAGCATGAATGAAGATGAGAACCAGGAATGCCGCAAAGCTGCAACCCGCAAGGTCAAAGGAAAGAACGGCACCTACACCACGGAGATTGATCCCAATGAGTATATGGCCAAGCTGATGACAGCAAGCGTAGTGCATCCGGATCTGAAGAATACCGAGCTGCAGCGCTCTTATGGGGTGATGGGGGCCGAATCACTGCTGCGCAAAATGCTGCTGCCCGGTGAGTTTGCGGCGCTTGGTGAGCGGGTACAGGCCCTGAACGGCTTCGCTACAGATATGAACGAGCTGGTAGATGACGTAAAAAACTAATCAACGAGGGCGATGGTGAGGCCAATCTGGCCTACTACGCCCTCCACGAGCTGCATATTCTGCCGCATGAGCTGATGAAGCTCTCCGTCCGCGAACGTGCGGCGATCTATGCCATGATTGCTGTGCGCGTGGACAAGGAGAAGCGGGAGCGCGCCCGGAGTAAGGGGAAGAAGAGATGAAGGGGGTGAATGAATGGAAATTACGAGTACAGCATTGGTTCCCGTAACAGCATTAACCGTC
Source organism: Paenibacillus sp. FSL P4-0081 (assembly GCF_000758565.1). Taxonomy (NCBI): domain Bacteria; kingdom Bacillati; phylum Bacillota; class Bacilli; order Caryophanales; family Paenibacillaceae; genus Paenibacillus; species Paenibacillus sp. FSL P4-0081. The sequence continues at coordinate 7,634,768 of NZ_CP009280.1, read as the reverse complement.
TGGCAAAATGTGAACTCACAGTGGGACCGGCTGAACCAGAATTTTAACCGGGCCAGCCACTCGCTGGGTGATCTGCAGCAGATACTGGAGCGGGTGTATGAAGAGAAAAACAAGTCTTTCATGGAAGGGTTCATGCAGTCTCAGGAAGCGGCCAGACGGATCGCGGATGAAGGTGACTCTTCCAGGTCCCGCCGCTCTGCGGGCAGTTCTAACGATGACGATCCGGATAATAACGGTGTCCGGAATGCCAAAAGCGGATTCATGGGTGAAGTTCAAAAAATAATGAAGGCACTGGACGTAGGCGGATTCGAACTAATCACTTACGTTGGGGATAAAGCCATAGGTTATATGCAGAACAAGAAGAAGGAAGCTGCAGCGGAAAAGGAACAAAAGGCAGCAGAAAAGGCACGGAAAGCAGCGGAGCCGGGATTCCTCTCCAAAACGAAGGACTCCTTGGGCTCACTGGACCTTGGCGGTGTGTTCGATAAGGTTAAGTCTCTGGGTACGAAAGCGATAGCTGCGAACGCAACGGAGGAAGATAAGGGGAAATGGAACAAGCTGCAGGGCAACATGGATAGCGCAGTTGAAATGATGGGTCAAAAAGCCATCGTTGCGTTGCGTCCGATTCTGGATACCTTGAATAATGCATTTCAGTCTGAAGGAATGTCTACTGCACTAAATCTGATCGCGAATGCATTCTTGGTAATAGCTACTGTAATTGGAGAAGTTGTAAATGGCATCTTGTATATGTTTACAGCGTTCCAGGAGAACTGGGATGTTGTAGGGCCGATCCTTGCGGCCATTGCCATTGTCTTCATAGCTGCAATGATTGTGCAGTTATATAATCTTGCTGCCGCGTGGCTTGTAGGCATGTGGCCGATCCTTTTAATTGTTGCGGCTGTAGCGCTGCTTATCTATATTCTTCAACAAGCAGGTGTGTCCGTAAACGAGGTAGTGGCTTTTATCGGGGGAGCTTTTGGCTGGCTGAGGGCAACTATAGAGAATTTTGTTATCGGTCTCTATAATAACTTCGTTTCATTTGCAGACTTCTTCCGTAACTTGTTTATTGATCCGACATATGCGGTTCAGAAGCTGTTTTATGACCTGGCAACGAATTTCCTGGGCTTCATTTACCAAATGGCGTTAGGTGTTGAAAGCTTTGCAGGCGGTTTCGTAAAGGCCATAGCAGAAGGCATCAATTTTGTACTTAAGGGAATTCAAGTTATGGCAGGGTGGTTAAGCAAATTCCCCGGTTTTGAATTTCTGGCCGATTTCAAACCTAACTTTCTTGAAGCAGAGAATCCGCATGTCTTCAGTGATATGGTTAAGAATGCTCAAGGTACCCTGGTAGAGCCTACATCAACTAAGGATGTATACAATACCCCAAAGAAAAAATTTGTGGATACCGTCCAGGCTGTAGAGGAGTACAAGGACAAAACATTAGCTGTAGTCAATAAATTCAATACCAAGCTGGATCAGGCCAAGCCTAAAGATGATAAATCCCAGAATCCTGCTCAAGCCGCTGCAGCGAACATCAACAGCGTCAACAAAGTGGGCGAAGTAGGTTCTATTAATGAAAAGGTGGATATCTCAAGTGATGACCTGGACATGCTGCGGGAGCTGGCGGAGATTCAGTCGATTCAAAATTTTGTTGAGCTGACGCCAACTGTTCAGGTAACAACGGGTAATATTAATAACTCCGGCGATATTGACTCCATCATCACGAAGATCGGGCAAAAGCTGAAAGAGGAATTTGTCTCTACGGCCCAGGGGGTGTACACGTAACGTGGAAGAGTATGGGTTCTATCTTAGCTTCAACAACTATGAAGAGGTGATCCGGCTTCCGGTTAACCCTGAGACCCTCGAGATCAAAGAGAATGGCGACAGCAAGAGCTATACGGTCATTGATTTTGGCGAGATCAATGCTATTGCCTATCCGAAGCTGACGGAGATCACCATTGAGAGTATTTTTCCGGCTCAGTATTATCCGTTTGTGGTGTATTCGGGAGAGAATGCCGGCAAGCTGCTGAAGCCCTATGAATATGTGGAGCTGATCCGGAAATGGATGCTGAGCCGCAGGCCGGTCCGGTTTGTTTTCTCGGGGCTGAAGGCGGTGAATATGCAGGATACGCAGACTCCAGATTGGCTGAAGCAGGCGAATACGCAGGCGCAGCAGACTTTTACCGGGGACATTGGCATCAATATGGCGGTCAGCATTGAAAGCTTCTCCTGGAAGCTGAGTGCGGGTTCTTCCGGGGATATCGAGTATACTATCGGTCTCAAAAAATATGTGTTCTACCAGGCGTTAGCCATGAAGGTTGACAACAAGGGTGAAGTGAAGACGCAGCAGAAACGGGCAAGCGAGAAGACAGCCCCCGCCACTTATACGATCAAAGCCGGGGATACCCTCTGGTCCATTGCTCAAAAGCACCTGGGTGACGGCAGCAAAAGCAAAACTCTGCAAAAGCTTAACAGTATCCCGGACAGTGAACTGAAGAAGCTTAAAATCGGCAGAGTGATTAAGCTGTCGTAGGAGGCCATGGCGATGGAATTAATAGTAATCAATAAAGAAGGCGCGATCTGGGATGTTTCCGGGATTGCCACTGATATCTCATGGAAAACCACGCGTACCGGAAAGCCTGCCACACTAGAGCTTACGCTGGCGGACAGCGGGATTTATCAGCATGCGAAGTTCGGCATCAGTAACGGGGATATTGTGCAGTTCAGGAAAGACGGGATTGATGTATTCTACGGATTCGTCTTCAGCATCGATACGGGAGCGAATCAGGAAATTAAGCTGACGGCGTATGACCAGATCCGTTATCTGCTGGGCAACGGCAGCTACGTGCTGCAGGATATTACTGCAAGTGAGCTGATCCGCAAAGTCGCAACAGACTATGGCCTTCGGCTCGGAGTGCTGGACCCGGCGAAGTACACGATTCCCTCCCTGATCGAGGATAATAAAAAATTGCTTGATATTATTATGGGCGCCATCGGTAGCGAGCTGCAGTATATGGGCCAGCTGATGGCTTTTTATGATGATTTCGGAAAGCTGACCCTGCGTGCGCCTCAGGCAATGCTGCTGAATGTGATCCTTGGTGCTGGTCATTATCTGTATGATTATTCGCTTAAAAGAAGCATTGACGATGATACGTACAATACGATCCTGCTCTATCAAGACAATGAGGAAACCGGCAAACGTGAGTTTTTCCCGGCAACGGATAAGGAAAATGTAGAACGCTGGGGGATTCTTCATCTGTACCAGAAGGCGGATGACAAGGCGAATGCTGCACAAATTCAGGAGAAGGCAGGCAATCTGCTCAAGCTGCATAACCGCGAGAAGCTTAGCCTCTCTGTACAAGCGATTGGTGATATTCGGGTCCGGGCCGGGAATTTCATCTATGTACTGCTTGATGAGTTTGAGACGCAGCTGTTTCTGGTCGACCAATGCAGCCATAAGATTTCAGGCGGGGAGCATACGATGTCCCTAGACATTAAGGTGGTGTAGAAGACATGCTCGATATTATTAAACAAGCAAGCCTCGGGGCCGTATCGAATACGAATCCGGTGGCTTTTTCTTATGGAACGGTAGTCGGGGCACAGCCGTTGCAGATCCAGGTGGAGCAGCGGTTCATTCTGACTGGACCGGCGCTGGTTGTGCCAGAGTCCGTGATGGAGAGCAAGGCAGTGCTTGAGGGCAGAGAGATCTTGCTCCGCCGGGGTCTGGCAGAGGGTGACCGCGTGCTGCTCGTCCGGATGCAGGGCGGGCAGAGCTATATCGTTCTGGATCGGCTGGTGGACCTATGATCCCGGCAATCGGCAGATCGGGTCCGGTTACGGCAGCTCTTGAGGGGAGTGCAACAGCTTCAGGCATTAGCCCCAGCCTAACGTACCGGATGGACTTTGAGCACAAGCGGATAGCCGGACGTATGGATGGACTGGAGGCAGTGAAACAGGCAGCGGTTAAAGTTCTGCAGACCGCCCGCTTCGAGCATTTGATCTATAGTCCAAACTACGGAACGGAATGGAGTCTCGTACTGGGACAAGACAGGCTGCTGGCCCGGCCGGAGCTGCGCAGAATCGTAAGTGAGGCGCTGCTTCAGGATGAGCGGATTCAGCAGCTTGAGGATGTGGAAATTCTTTTTAACGGTGATACGGTAAGCTTCAGCTGCACAGCTGTCACGGTTTACGGCAATTTTGAACTGAGAAAGGAGGAGATTGCCGGTGTATGAAGATCAGACCTATGAGGCCCTGCTCGAACGCATGCTGGACCGGGTTCCGGAAGGGATGGACAAGCGCGAGGGAAGCATTATTTATGATGCGCTCGCTCCGGCGGCGGCCGAAATGGCCCAGATGTATATTGAGCTTGAGGTCAGCAATAATCTGTATTTCCCTGATACAGCAGGTGGTGAGTATCTGGAACGCAGCATTGCCTGGACGGGAATCACCCGTCACCCCGCAGGAAAAGCGCAGCTGAGCGGAAAGTTCTATACCAGCGGAGGGGAACTGCTGGATGTTCCTCTGGGCAGCCGGTTTTCGCTGGGCTTGCTCAACTATAGCGCGGCGGAGAAGCTGTCACCCGGAACGTACCGTCTCGAAAGTGAGACCGCCGGCGCAGAGGGGAATCAGTACTCGGGTACGCTGCTGCCCATCGATTATATCCCGGGGCTGGCCCGGGGAGAGATTACGGCACTGCTCGTTCCCGGTACGGATGCGGAGTCAGATGAGGCGCTGCGCCAGCGGTACTTCGATTCGGCTAGACGGCCTTCGACTAGCGGCAATAAATATCATTATATGGAATGGGCGCAGGACACCCAGGGCGTAGGGGGAGCGCGGGTCTTTCCGCTATGGTCCGGGCCGAAGACGGTAAAAGTGGTTATTGTGAACGCGGAGCACAAGCCTGCTTCCGCGCTGCTGGTCTCTCAAGTGCAGCAGTATATCGATCCTGCTCCGGGTCTTGGCGAAGGACAAGCTCCGGTCGGAGCCGTAGTGACGGTGGAATCCGCCACAGGCAAAACCATTAACGTCACTGCCAGGGTTACACTGGCAGCGGGTTATGCGCTGCAGCCGGTCATTAATGCTTTTACAGCGATTCTGGAGAAATACCGCAAAGAGAAAGCTTTTGCCGCCACCTATATCAGTCAATCCGTAGTTGGATCGCTGCTGCTGGATACTGAGGGTGTTATGGATTATAGCGGTCTGAAGCTGAACGGCGGGACGGGAAATGTGACTCTAAACGAAACTGAAGTGCCGCTATTCGGCAATGTCGTACTGGAGGTGTAGCGATGGGATATCCGGAGCAGATTGACGTCTTTCAGGACAAGCTGAACAAAAAAGCAAACGGCAGCAGCTATGTCGTCGAGGAGAAGCTTCTTCTTGCAGGCGGTGTATACAGCGGGCTTCTTGCCCACGATAACATCAATAATCAGACCCTATCCGTCTATACAGGCTCACGCTATAGCGGGACTGAGGTGCGGAATTACTCGGTGTCTTTTCCTGACGAGGCGCCTTGGCGGCGGATGATTAAGATCTATGCCGATGTGCCGGAAGTGTATGTGACTTACGAAACGCCGGGAGATACGGTGGAAGCGGATGATGTGAATCAGCTGCAGACAGGGCTGACAGCCACGCAGAGTGAGCTGGAGCGTTATAAAAAGGCCGGGCTGATTGACGGCGGATCTTTCAAAAGAGAGGTGTAAAATGGCACAAACTATTCAAGTGAAACGCGGTACGCGGGCAGAGCTGTCCACTTACGGGACGCTGAAGGCCGGCGAAATGGGCTTTTGTACAGACACGAAGGAGATGTATATCGGAGACGGTACCTCCAATTCCATGGTCGGGCGGGCGTTGTCCGGTCCAGAAGCTTCGCGTCCTGCGGCAGCGTCAGTGGGCCGGCTGTATTATGTGAGCAGCGGAAGTAACAGCGGTTATTTGTACTTTGATGACGGGGCTGCCTGGCGCCGGGTGAATGCGCAGAAATTAACAGATCTGACCGGCACCGTGGATGATATCGCAGACGGCACTACCTATGCCAAAGTACTCAAGGCGGACATCACTGCAGGTCATCCCAATAAGGTGTCGGACGGCACCAATACGAAGACCGCAGCAGAGATCAAAACCCATGTTGACGATGCCACTAAGCACCGGTTAATCAATGATACGGGTACGGCAATTACGGATCTGTGGTCTGCGCAAAAAATCAAAAATGAGATTGAGCTGGCCAAGCATAATATCGAGCCTCAGGCCTCGGTCAAGGATCAGAATCTGACCGCTCCGCCGGCCAGCCCGGTTGAAGGTGAACGGTACATCATCCCGGCTGGGGCTACCGGTGTATGGGCAGGGAAAACCAATCAGGTCGCCGAGTATCAGACTGCGGTCTGGGTGTATTATGTTCCTGCGGTCGGATGGACGGCTTATGTGGATGATGAGCAGAAAATTTACAGCTGGAACGGGACCGCCTGGGTGCGTACGGGTGGAGCCCTGCAGACCATTACAGCAGGAAGCGGGCTCACAGGCGGCGGACAGGCGGATGCCGTAACGCTGAATGTTGGAGCGGGCAACGGTATCACGGTAAGTGCAGATGCGATTGCAGTAACCGCCGGCAAAGGTATTACTGTAGATGCGGCAGGTGTTGCGGCCAATGTGGACGGAAGCAGCATTGTGTATGATGCGGGCAACGGCAACCGGCTGACGGTGGGCAGTATAGATGGCGGAACATTCTAGGGGGCGGTGACCATGGCACTGAAGACATTGATTCAAATCCGCCGCGGCCTGGAAAGTGCGCTGGGTACGCTTGCCGCAGGCGAATTGGGCTACTGCACTGATACAGGCAAGCTCTACATTGGGAATGGCAGCAGTAATTTGCTGCTGGTTGCCGCCCAAAGCACCGGCGACATGCTGAAGAGCATCTATGATACCAATAATAACGGCAAGGTCGATTACGCGCAGGCTGCGGATAGTGTGCCTTGGTCCGGTGTGGACGGCAAGCCATCCGTATTCCCGCCGGCGGCGCATACGCATGAGTATATGCCCAAAGGTCCGCTAACCTGGAATCAGCTTAAGGGGGTGTAGCCGTGGCTTACGGAGACAGTATATATGGTCTTTTGGAGTATTCGACAGATGATGTGGCGGGGGAAGGACCGGAGGTTAATGTCCCGGATCTGATGAAGTACCTGCCGGAGTATTACCAGGACGTGCCCGAGATGGAGCAGCTTCAGGCGAGCGCCGGTGCGCAGTGCGGTGAGCTTGCCTATGCGATGGCTGACAGCGATGCGCAGAAGACTCTGGAGTCTGCAACGTGGAGTCTGTCCCGCTGGGAGCGGATGCTGGCGCTGACTTCGGATACGGGTAAGTCTTACGCAACCCGCCGGGAGATGATCAAGGCCAAGCTGCGGGGTAGCGGAACGACCACGCCAGAGATGATCCGGCGGACGGCATCCGCTTTTTCCGGCGGGGATGTTGAGGTGGTGGAGGTGCCCGGAGCGTACCGCTTCGAGGTGCGTTTCGTCGGCACACTGGGTATCCCCGCCAATATGGCGGGTCTGATCCAGATCATGGAGGAGATTAAACCGGCACATCTGGATTATAGCTTCGTGTACAGCTACACCTGGTGGGACTCTGTTATGAAGCTTACCTGGAATAGTGCACATGCCAGAAACTGGAACGAATTAAGAGTATACGAATAGGAGTGTGAGCGATGAAAACAACGGGGAATTTGGGGCTGAAAAAGCCGGATGGTACAGACATTGTAGATATAACGGATTTGAACGGCAATATGGATATTCTGGACACAGCCGTCAAGGCTGTACAGGATCATGCCGCAGATGCGGTCAAGCATATCACGGCTGCTGAGCGCACAGCATGGAATGCCAAGGCATCCACCGCTGCTGCTACTGCGTCCGCTGCCGGGCTGATGGCTGCAGCGGATAAGGCGAAGCTGGATGGTGTGGCTGCCGGGGCAAATAATTATGTGCATCCCAATCATACAGGAGATGTAACCAGCACAGGGGATGGTGTTACCGCGATTGCTCCGGGGGTGATTGTGAATACGGACGTTAATGCCGCTGCAGCGATTGATGCGACTAAGATCGGGACGGGTGTTGTGTCTAATGCGGAGTTCGGGTATTTGGATGGGGTGACCTCGGGGATTCAGGGGCAGCTGAATGGGAAGTCCCTTACTGTGGACTACGTGCGGCAGCCTGCTTATTCAGTAACGGCAGGTACAGGCGGAGCCTATACCGTAACTCTAACTCCTGCACCAGCAAGTTTGCCAGAAGGATTCGGTATTACAATTGTGCCGAATCTAGTGAATACAGCAGGCGCGACACTCAATGTGAACGGTCTTGGAGCTATTCCATTAAAAGATCAAAAAGGTATCGCGTACGCCGCCGGGAAACTGCTTGCAGGCAAACCCTATATGTTCCGCAAGGTAGGAACGGATTTTTTGGCAGATAGCGCGGGTGGCTCCGGTAACGCAGTGGCCGGGGATATTCGCGCGGGAAAAACGGCGGCAACAGATGCGGGGGATGTAACCGGTACGCTGACGGTGCAAACGGGAGGGACGGTTACGCCGGGTCCCAGTGCACAGGTCAAGGCAGCGGGGATTTATGATGCAGCGATTACGGTGGCGGGTGTTTCGGTTCCAGCTGCATCTGTTCTAGCCGGAACAACTATTGCGGGTACAGCAGGGACGATGCCGAACAGATCTGCGGAAAATAGCAACATACCACCCACTGCCACCGCCTACTGGCGACCGGGTGAGGCTGGTAACACATCCGCTGTAGTACACCTTAGACCACCTGCCGGTTACTATAACGGGTCTACCTGGGTTAGTACAGACACACCTGGTTTGATAGCAAGTAACGTGCGTTCTGATATTAATATTCTCGGTATGCAAGGCAGTATGCCGGTTATCACTGCCGGAGCCGATCCAGCTCTGTCCGTAGGCAAGTGGGGAGACGGGGCACTTGCTGTATACCCTCGAGAAGGTTACCGGAAAGGTGGAGCCGGAGCCGGGGAGATCAAGGTTAGTGTTGATCAGCTTAAAAGTGTGAACGGATATTTACAGCCGTGGTACATTGCACAGGGAGCTGAGATCTTTGGCGTATATGGGACAGTTCAGCCTAAAAAATATGCAACAGGTTCGACATGGGTTTCAGCCAGCAGCTTAGCAGTGGGCGGGCTTGGATTCCGTCCACAATCTTTTTGCTTGTTTATACCTGGGTTTAGCGCATATTTCATATTTTATCTGAACTCATCTCGTTCTTACCCGTTCACAGGTAATTCAACCGCTAATGGCGGTGGATATGCAGCAGACTATTATGTTAACGATGATGGGTTCTCAGCCACAAGCAGTTTCAGCCAATTCGGTTCAGGAACCTACACATGGGAAGCCTGGGGATAAGAAAGGAGAATGACAATGCAAATAGGACGCAGATTATATTATGAGTTGACATCAGGAAACATTATACAAGACACCGGGGAGAGATCCGGCGATGTTATAGAGACCACGCAAGAACAGGACTTTGGAACATATAAGGCGCTGGCAGAGAGAACGCCGGAAACAGTGGGGGTGCTAGAACTAGAATATGGCGAGTATAGCGAAGACTTTGCGCGCTGTAACGGTTACCGGATTGAACCTACTACACTAAAAATTAAGTTCAGCTATCCCGATCCTAACATGGGGTCAGGAGGGCCAACGGAGCCTATCTATCAAAAGCCACTGACGGAGATGCTTGCAACGCTGGAGCAGCGTACCGAGGCGAACGAGGCCGCAATCCTGGCGCTGCTAGATTTCGGCCTGTGATGGGTCTGCATAGAGGAGGAGATGATATTAATGTATCCGTTTTTGCTTAATATGTGGGTTATGGGTAAGGTCACAGAGACCAAACTGCAGACGTATAGCCCAAAATATATCACAGCCGAAGAACTGGTTGAAATTCTAGCCACATCACAAAAAGAGTAGCAGGCGCCCTATAAGGCGTTTTTATTTTGCCCTCGGACCCGTCCGGGGGCTTTCTTTTACCAACTCAGAAGGGAGTGAAGCAATGGACAGCAACGATGTTGCGAATTTGGAGAAGCTGCTGCCTTTGGCGGATAAGTATGGGCTGGCCTACATCATCGCTTTGATTCTGCTGATGATTTTTCTTGTGCTTTTGCGGTCGATCGTGAAGGGGAATCTGGTGCCGCGTGAATTGCTGGAGCGTGCCGAGGAAGACAGGGACAGGCTGCAGAACATCCTCGACAAAGAGCGGTCCGACTTCATGGCGCCGACACTTGAAGTGCTGCAGCGATTGAAGATCGACCATTCAGCGGGCAACAAGAATTCGGATGGTATTAATGAAGAAGACAGGGGGGGATAACGTGCTGAGTGAGTGGATCAAGCGACTATCTCCCCTGCACCGGGATAGAGAACGGAAGCTGACGCAAGCGGGAATGAGAGTATCGCTCTCTATCCGAAGGTACAAGAATGTCTCCAAAGAAATTCAAGAGGAAATCAGGAACAACGGGTTCGCCGAGTTCCTAATCTATGATCGGGGGGCAGAGGATGGGCATCATTGATATTGTGTTGTTAATAGCGTATTCCATATCCTTTATCTGTGCGCTGCTGCTGATAGCTGCGCTTTTTTTGTATTTCCGCAAAAGGCTCCGGGCGCGCGTAGTCAGTTTGTTTATGCTGGCAGTATTCTTTTTTCTGGGGGCGTATACCGTTAAGATGGCGGTTGCCTTCTGGATCAGATTCAGCAGCACTTCCGGTTCGGACGCTGTGCTAAGCTTGCTGCAATCGGAAGCCTGGGCCATTGCCCAGACGTGCACTACTGTAGGATTGGTCATCCTGACGCTGTTAATGTACACCAAACGCCAGGATCTGTTCATGGTGTTGTCCGGGATCAGGAAAGGGAGGAATCCGCATGCTGACTCTGACTCAGGTTCTGAATAAATCCGCTGCCCGTCTATCCGGGCTTCATCCCGCTGTACTCACCGCAGCCACAACGCTGATTGAACGCTGCTATGCTTGCGGTGTTCCCATCCTGATTACCCAGGGGCTGCGGACGACTGCCGAGCAGGATGCGCTTTACGCCCAGGGACGAACCAAGCCGGGAGCGATTGTCACTAATGCACGCGGCGGATATAGCTATCACAATTATGGACTGGCGGTGGATTTTGCGCTGCTGCTTCCGAATGGTTCAAGTGTTTCTTGGGATATGAACAGGGGCGGGGACAATGACTGCACGGCTGATTGGCTGGAGGTGGTGCAGCAGGCCAAGGCGATCGGGTTCGAATGGGGCGGGGATTGGACCAGTTTCAAGGATTATCCGCATTTTCAGCTGAGCTTTGGAATGACGCTGGCAGCACTTCGGACAGGAGCGAGGCCTGCTGCGGTGGCAGTAGCGGCGGTGTATGAACGCATCAAGCTCAAGGAGGAACAAAGTGTGAAGAGTGAAATTACAGCGACGGTAAAAGTGAACGGTGTGAAGATTACAGAAGGAATAATGGAGAATGGCATTACTTATGCTCCCGTTCGCGTTATTGCCGAAGCGCTTGGGGCACAGGTCGGCTACAATCCGGCCACAAAAACAGTAGATATTACAAGTAGCCACCAGAAGGGAGCGAACTCATGATTAACAGTGAACTATTTAACAACGTGTTAGCCTTTGCCTCAATCCTGGCTGTAATTATCCTGGCCTTGGTACAGCTGATCAAAAATAACACCCGTCTGCCCCGTAACATTATCCCGTTTGTAGGACTAGGAATTGGACTGCTGGTTGGAGCGGCAGCGTATCCTTTTACGGATCTCGGTATGACCCTTCGCCTCTGGGCAGGGGGGCTTGCCGGACTGTCTGCTACAGGATTATTTGAATTGGCATTCAATAACCGCTCAGGGAGTACCATGAAATGAAACGTGACTTATAATTGACGGCCGGCTCTGCGGAGTCGGTTTTTTTGTTGTTTTACGTCATATAATATTACATACTCACTACATAAAACAGACAATATAAATAGGAAGAGATACATAATTAATTCTGACTGTATAAATAACTGGATTGGTGTATAATCTTAATTGCTGTATCGCTTTACCGCGCAATAAAGTTGAAGATTTCCGGGCGGTTTTATTGTATGATATGAGGAAAGCTTTCAAATAGACAATGTTAAGAGCATTGATCCGGAAGAGGATGGGGGGAGCAGCATGACCGAACTTACGACTACCGTTAGCAAAAGCAACTCCAATAATCTGCTGCGGCGGGACGTACGGTTCCTGGGGAATATTCTGGGCGAAGTCTTGGTACACCAAGGCGGCAACGAACTGCTGGATATCGTGGAGAAGATCCGTGAAACCAGTAAATCGCTGCGCTCATTGTTTTTGCCTGAACTGCACAATGAATTTAAAGAGCTAATTAGTTCACTGGATACGGAGAACCGGCATCAGGTGATACGGGCTTTCGCCATTTATTTTCAATTGGTGAACATAGCCGAGCAGAATCACCGCATTCGCCGTAAGCGCGATTATGAACGTTCTGCCGGGGAGACCGTACAGCCAGGGTCGATCGAAAGCGCGATTCAGGAGCTCCGCGAGCGGGATTTCTCCCACGAGGATGTTCATGAGATCATGAACGGCCTGTCTCTGGAACTAGTTATGACGGCTCACCCTACGGAAGCCATGCGCCGTGCGATTCTCGATATCCACAAACGGATCTCCGATGATGTCATGGGACTGGATAATCCGACTCTGACTTTCCGCGAACGCGAACAGCTCCGTGAGAAGCTGCTGAATGAAGTAATTACCCTGTGGCAGACGGATGAGTTACGTGACCGCAAGCCTACCGTGCTCGATGAAGTGCGCAATGGCATGTATTATTTCCATGAGACGATTTTTGAAGTGTTGCCGGATGTGTATCAAGAGCTTGAGCGATGTCTAAGCAAATATTATCCGGGCCAGAACTGGCATGTGCCGACCTATCTGCGTTTCGGTTCATGGATTGGCGGCGACCGTGACGGTAACCCTTCGGTGACTGCGGCCGTAACCTTGCAGACGCTGCGTCTGCAGCGCAAGCTGGCTATTCGTGAATATCAGCGGATTATGCGCGAATTAATGCAGTACCTGAGCTTTAGTACAAGCATCGTCAATGTGACGCCGGAGCTGCTGGAGTCCATTGAGAAGGACCGTAACATTATCAATCTTAACCGGGTTGATGCCTGGCGCAATGATAATGAACCTTACCGGATTAAGCTCAGCTATATGATCTCCAAGACACAGAATGTTCTGGATGATGAGAAAAAAGGTACGCCTGAGCGCTATTCCTCACCAGAGCAATTTATAGATGATTTGAACGTGATTGACCGCAGCCTGCGGCATCACTATGCCGACTATGTAGCAGACACCTATATTAAGAAGCTAATCCGCCAAGTGGAGCTGTTCGGCTTCCATACGTCGACCCTGGATGTCCGCCAGCACAGCCAAGAACATGAGAATGCGATGACGGAGATCCTGGCCAAAATGAATGTTACACCGGATTACTCTAAGCTGGAGGAGAAACAAAAGATTGAGCTGCTCGAAAAGCTGCTGAATGATCCGCGTCCGCTGACATCCCCTTACCAGTCTTATAGTGAAGGTACGGAGGAATGCCTTGCGGTATACCGGACGATCTTCCAGGCGCAGGAGGAATACGGCAAGCAGTGTATCACAAGCTATCTGATCAGTATGGCGGAAGCAGCCAGTGATATTCTTGAGGTCATGGTATTCTCCAAAGAAGTGGGCCTGTTCCGCAAAGACAACGACGGTACGGTTGTATGTACTTTGCAGGCGGTGCCGCTGTTTGAAACCATTGACGACCTCCATGATGCACCACAGATTATGCATACGCTGCTCAGCATGCCGATCTACCGCGATGCAGTTACTGCAATGAATGATCTGCAGGAAATCATGCTCGGTTATTCGGACAGTAATAAAGACGGTGGTGTGGTTACTGCGAACTGGGAGCTGCGCGTTGCCCTGAAGCAGATTACAGCGACTGCCGATGAATTCGGCATTAAGCTGAAGTTCTTCCACGGACGCGGCGGAGCCCTCGGACGTGGCGGTATGCCGCTGAACCGGAGTATTCTGGCCCAGCCGGCTTCCACCATTGGCGGTGGTATCAAGATTACCGAGCAGGGGGAGGTTATCTCTTCCCGGTATTCAATGAAAGGCATTGCTTACCGCAGTCTGGAGCAGGCGACATCTGCTCTGGTTACGGCGGCGATTCATGCCAGATCGCCACAGGCGGATCTGTATGAAGCGAAGTGGGATGAGATTATTGCCCGCATCTCTGAAGTCTCCCTGAACAAATATCAGGATCTGATCTTCCGTGATCCGGATTTCCTGACGTACTTCAAAGAATCAACCCCGCTGCCGGAGGTTGGGGAACTGAATATCGGTTCACGTCCTTCGAAGCGTAAGAACAGTGAACGCTTCGAGGATCTGCGTGCCATCCCTTGGGTATTCGCCTGGACCCAGAGCCGTTATCTGCTGCCTGCATGGTATGCGGCCGGTACTGGACTGCAGAGCTTCTATGAGGATAAAGAAGAGAACCTGAAGATCATGCAGCATATGTATGCCAACTTCTCTTTCTTCACGACCTTGATCGATACCCTGCAGATGGCTATTGCCAAGGCGGATCTCGTAATCGCCAAGGAATATGCCGGCATGGGCAAAAACGAAGAGGCGCGGGTGCGTATCTTCGGCCAGATCGAAGCCGAGTTCAAGCTGACCTCCGAGCTCATCCTGAAGATTACCGGCCAGCAGGATATTCTGGATAATGTTCCAGTTATTCAGGAGTCGATCCGCCTGCGTAACCCGTATGTTGATCCGCTCAGCTACCTGCAGGTCCAGCTCCTTGCCGAGCTTCGCGCCCTGCGCGATGTGGAGGGCGATGACGCTGAGCTGCTGCGTGAGGTGCTGCTTACGATCAACGGTATTGCCGCCGGCCTTCGGAATACCGGCTGATGCCTTAGCTCGAGCGCTTGCTCTTACGTTCTTGATCTAACCGATCTTGATCTTCAAAGTCGGCGAAGCCGCTTTAAAAGGTTTGTTTGTGTCTGAGGTCGGCGAAGCCGCCTCCTAAACCCCGTTCGCCTCTATACTGGAGGCTGAACGGGGTTTTTGCAGTGACGGGGGCCGGGAAACAGCAAGGCCCTGGTGGCCGCCTTGTAGGAGCTGCTGCATCCAAGCAACTTCGCGCACTTTGCCCTACCCCATTGTTGCCTGAGATATACTTTGGGCAACAAAAAGAGGTCCACACTGGCTGATGGAGACGGCGGAGCGGAAATTTGGAACTGGAGGAGCGGCAGCGTTCGCCTTTATTGGCAGATTTCGACCGCAAATTGCGGTTCCAATCAGGAAATCTGCCAATAACAGCGACCGGAAGTCCAAATGTTTCGCGCAGTCCGCGACTAATCAGCCGCCCGTGTCAGCCCCCGGCCTCTTTTCAGAGTACAATATATATAGAAGGTAACAATACAAACCTTGATTTTTACAAGAACTTGAATTACGATTTAAATGCTTGTACCGTGGATGATCAAGAGCTGAGATACCAAGGGCGGCAAGTCTGGGGGAGTTAACAGGTGGAGAATCTGGAAGGCAGATTGACAAAGCTCGCCTTGAAGGGCGACCAAAGGGCATTTGCCGAGCTTGTGGAACTATATAAAGACAAAATATATCATTTGGCTTACCGTATGCTGAATAACCGCCATGAGGCGGAAGATATTGTTCAGGAAACTTTTTTGCGCGTGTACCGGAATTTGGACCGTTATGATGATAAACAGAAGTTCTCAACGTGGATCTACCGTATCGGCACGAACCTTTGTATTGACCGGCTGCGCAAGCGGCGCCCGACGTATTCACTGGATGCCGAGATGAACGATCAAGAGGGAATTGACGGGTATTCGATGATTCCGAGCGACAATGTGACACCGGAGACGGAGCTGCTGCTCTCGGAGACACAGAGCCTCATCTATGAAGCCATCGACAGCCTGCCCGTGAAATACAGGTCGGTGATGATACTGCGCTATCTGCAGGATTTATCGCTTCAGGAGATCAGTGATGTGCTGGATATGCCCGTGACGACGATCAAGACCCGTGTGCATCGCGGACGTGAGTTTTTACGTAAAAAATTAGGCCCCAAATTGTAAAAATAGATTATTTTTTTATGAAACTCCTGCATGGCAGTGACGTATGTAAGTTAAGCAAGTCTTATGCGTCCTGCTCCTATGTCTTGAAAGAATTAAATAAGCACTCATGAAAGGATTGGCTCCTATGGAATGCAAACTGGCCGTCTCTATGATGCACGACTACCTGGATGACGACTTGCCCGAACTGCAGCAGAGGGAATTGAAGGAGCATCTTCTATCCTGTACGGATTGCCGTGTGAAGTTCAAGGAACTGGAACAGACCGATATGCTGATGTTTTCCCTGATGCACCAGACCCCTGTTGCCTCGGAGGATCTTGTAGGCCGGATTATGAATTCATTACCGAAACCCAAGAAGGAAAGAGCTTTTATCACCTGGATCAAACGGCATCCGGCGCTTACGGCAGCCTCTGTGTTTATCTTCGTGATGCTGATGAGTTCTGTAACTTTTTGGAATCAGGATAGACAGCTTGTAGTCAGAGGGACTGACCTCGATCAGGTTGTTATCAAAGGGGATACGGTTATCGTACCCTCCGGCAAAATCATTTCCGGGGATCTGACGGTGGAGAACGGTAAAACTCAAGTATACGGGGAAGTCAACGGCAATGTGACGGTGATCGACGGCTCGCTGTATCAGGCTTCAACCGCCCATATTTCCGGGCAAGTCAAAAGCATAGACCAAGCGGTAAGTTGGCTCTGGTATAAAGTGACGAACATGTTCTCTGAAGTTGCCTACCGATAGCTAATGTTGGTCGCTTGTAGCAGAAAACTCATTTGCGCCTCTTTTTCCGGAAAGATGGCGCTTTTTTGTTGCCTGAAAACACCAGTTTTGCAATTTGCTTCAGCCCTAAACTTGCAACCGGAGGCTGAACGTTATAACCTAGATATGATAAAGTGCTAACAGACAATTTACATAAACCCAGCTAATTTTGAAATGACGGGGGTTTTCGGCAATGAGCTATTTTACCGACCTTACATGGAAAGAGTCCATTAAAGATATAATCGATATTCTGATTGTCAGTTACATCATCTACAAAGTACTGAATATGGTGCGCGGTACGCGGGCCGTTCAGCTCCTGAAGGGGATTCTGGTCCTGGTTGTAATCTGGGGGGGCAGTACCCTATTGGATTTGTACACGCTCAAATGGCTGATGAACCAGATGTTTACGTTTGGGGTATTTGCGATCTTTATTATTTTTCAGCCGGAACTGCGCAGGGGGCTGGAGCAGCTCGGCCGGGGGAAATTCTTCGGGCGGACTGCCGAGAATGATGAAGAGATCAGTAAATTAATCGGTGAAGTTATTAAAGCGGTGAATTATTTAGCTGTGCGCAAAATCGGGGCATTAATCGTCTTCGAGCGGTCTACGGGACTCAACGAATATACGGAATCCGGTATTGCTATGCGTTCTGAGGTCAGCTCCGAACTGCTGATTAACATATTCATTCCCAATACACCGCTGCACGACGGGGCGCTGATTATGCAGGGGAGCCAGATTGCTGCGGCCGCCTGTTACCTGCCATTGTCGGAGAATCCATTCATCAGCAAGGAGCTCGGAACAAGGCATCGCGCCGCCATCGGCATTAGTGAAGTGGCAGACTCCGTATCTGTTGTCGTCTCCGAGGAGACCGGACAGATCTCTCTGGCCATTAACGGACAAATCGTCCGGGATATCAAGGAAGAGTCGCTGATCTCGAAGCTGCATCAAGAGCTGAGTGCAAGCTCACTCCTGAAGGATAAAAGTTCCGCTTTCTGGAAATGGAGGGGGACTAAGAACAATGGATAAATGGATGAAGAATAATAACTTCAACAAAATTCTTGCGCTTGCCCTCAGTATTATTCTCTGGACCATTGTGCATGTAGATACGGCGCCGGCGAATCAGACTACGGTTAATACCGAATCGAAGACCATCGAGAATGTCAAAGTGGAGATCGAAGGCTTCGATAGTGATACCTATGTGCTGACGAAGGATGTAGAGAGCGTCAGGATGGAGGTAAGGGGCAAAAAGTCCGATCTTACCTACAAGTTCTCCGATGCCTACCGGGTGTGGCTGGATCTTAGTGATGTGAAACCCGGCGACAATACGCTTCCCTTAATGTATTCGACGCCGAGTGGGGTAACCTTGGATGATATGGTGCCGAATCAGGTGAATGTGCATATTGAGCTGCGGACGACCAAGTCTTTTCCGGTTACTCTGAATATCACGGGGGAGCCTGCAGCAGGCTATGAAGTGGGGACTCCGGTGGTTGATCCGTTATCGGCAGAGGTGACCCTTCCGGCCAGTGAACTCGGACGGGTAGCGAAGGTACAGGGGAATATTGAGCTGGATGGCGAGAATGAGCCGGTCAGTGAGAAGAAGCTGAAGCTCTATGCTTATGACAGTGAAGGGAACGAGCTGAAGGATGCTGTGATCGAGCCTTCTACAGTGGGTGTAGAGCTGCCTATTACGCTTCCGTCCAAAACACTGCCGCTGGATATCAGCTTTACCGGCAGTCTGCCCGGTTCACTGGTCCTGTCCCGGGTTACGCCTGAACAGGATATGGTGACTGTATATGGCAGCGCGGAGACTTTGCAGAACCTATCCTCCTATGAGGCGGTTCTTAATCTAAGCTCCATTACAGCTGCCGGTACAGAACAGCTGAAGCTGGAGCTGAAGCCGCCGGAGGGGACCGGGAAGATCGAGCCTGCGGCCATGAATGTATCGGTCTCAACAGCGGAGATCGCCCAGCGGACGATCTCCGCTGTGCCTATTAAGCTGGAGGGGGTAGGCAACGGGCTGACAGCCCTTATATTAGATCCTGTGAGCACTTCCATGGATCTAACGGTATCGGGTGCGCCTACCCTGCTGGACCAGCTGGACCAGGATAATGTCAGTGTGGTTGCTGATGTGGGCGGGCTTACGGCTGGAATTCATGATATTCCGCTGCAGGTCTCCCTTCCCCGGTTCATAGCACTGCAGAATGACGGTTCGCAGCTTACGGTAAAGGTAGAACTGCTCGCTCCAGCTACACCGGAGCCTTCTGCCGCAGCTGACAACAGCACGGCTGTTCCTACTACGGAGCCCAGTGCTGAGCCGGCTGCCGTTGAGGAGACGCCCCTAGAGCCGTCTCCTACCCATACTGACGAGTCTGCAGAGCCGACCCCGACTCCGTCACACACTCCTGCGGAGAACGCAGCTACACCGGCAGCAGGCGGCAATAACGCCGGCAGTACGGGTGGAACGTAACTTTTTGATCAAGACCACGTCTATTTATTATGCATCTCATATACACGGAATAAAGAATCAATCATACTATAATTTATTAAGCTGAAGCAGCGTATTAAAAGGAGAAAAAAGATGGGTAAGTATTTCGGAACAGATGGCGTACGCGGAGTCGCAAACCGTGAATTAACAGCAGAGATGGCATACAGCATTGGACGCTGCGGGGGATATGTACTGGCAGGAAATGTGGAAAAGCCTAAGGTCGTAATTGGGATGGATACACGGATATCCGGTCCGCTTCTGGAATCGGCACTGATTGCCGGCTTATTGTCCATTGGCGCGGATGTGATCCGCCTGGGTGTGGTATCTACACCTGCGGTTGCTTATATTACAAGATTGCTCAAGGCTGATGCCGGTGTCATGATTTCAGCTTCGCATAACCCGGTGGAGGATAACGGGATTAAGTTTTTTGGCGGAGACGGCTTCAAATTGACTGATGAAACAGAGCTGCGGATTGAAGAGCTGATGGATGCCGAGCAGGATGAGCTGCCGCGTCCGGTCGGATCGGGTCTTGGTACGCTCCGGGTAGATAATGATGCGAAATATCTGTATCTGGAATATCTGAAAACAACGATCGACCAGAACTTCAAGGGCATTAAGGTAGTACTCGACTGTGCGCACGGCGCGGCTTATGAGCTTGCGCCACGGCTGTTCAGAGAGCTGGGAGCCGAAGTAATCTCCATCGGTGCAGAGCCGGACGGGCTTAATATTAACGACGGATTCGGTTCCACACATCCGGAGACTCTGCGTGCGGAAGTACTGCGCCACGGGGCGGACCTGGGACTCGCTTTTGATGGCGATGCCGACCGCCTGATTGCTATCGATGAGAACGGCGATGAGGTTGACGGCGACTTTATCCTCTGCATTTGCGGGGATGCCATGAACCGTGCGGGTAAGCTGAAGGATGGTACAATTGTATCCACCGTAATGAGCAATATCGGATTCTACAAAGCTACAGAGAAATTATCGCTGAATACAGCGAAGACTGCGGTCGGCGACCGTTATGTCATGGAAGAAATGCGCCGTGGCGGCTATAATCTGGGCGGAGAACAATCCGGCCATGTAATCTTCCTGGACTACAATACAACAGGTGACGGTATTCTGACGGCGATTCAACTGGTCAATACGATGAAGACTTCCGGCAAGAAGCTTAGTACGCTGAAGTCCATGATGACCAAGTATCCGCAGGTACTGGTAAATGTGCGTGTGCTGGACAAAACCAATTATCCGAACAATCCGGCGATTGAAGCCGCGATCATAGAAGTGGAAGGCAAGCTGGGCGACAACGGGCGTGTATTGGTGCGTCCTTCGGGAACCGAGCCGCTGATCCGTGTAATGGCGGAAGGACCGGATAAGGCCGAGCTTGATCTTTTTGTAGGACAGATTGTTGAAGTGGTTCAGCGCGAGCTGGTGTAATTACGCTAATAAGGCAAGAATGGGCAGCCGGTGGACGGAGGAGTAATGTTTGTTCACCGGCTGAACCTTTAGTGTTGACGATGTTTTCAATTGAAATGGATGAAAAAGGTTTTCTTTGCCGCATCATTGCCAAAACGATGTAAGGTGCATATAATAGACTAAGTGTCATTCCAGAAGGAAAGCGGGGATAGTAAGGTTGAAGCAATGCAAGCGCCAGAGCTTGATCTTGCGCGGGGGAGAAGGGAAGACCGGAAGCTGCCATTAAGGCAGAACGGCCTGAACGGATCACGGCAGATGTAAGCTGACGAGGTGGAGGTGTTCGAAATGTTCGGCGGGGACCTCCCGGTGATGCACCAGAGCCGTAAATGGAAGCGGAAAATGCGAGGGCGACCTCTCACACAACGCTCCTGTGGGTGCCAATTGAAATGTACAAATCATGGGTATGCGCATATGCAGGAAACGCAGATGGTTCTGCCACGGCAGAGGAGAAGACTGTGCATTTTCATGACTATAGATGCAAGTGACAGGTTATTTTGTTGAGCTGTAACGGACAACAACATATTTGCTTTTCTTCAAAACATGCCGTACGGCACGTTTCTTTCCTCATGGCCGCCCTTACTACGAAAAATTGGACGGAGGAAAATATAATGTGTGGTATTGTGGGATATATTGGTAATCAGAATTCGCAGGGGATCTTGGTCGAGGGTTTGAAGAAGCTGGAGTATCGCGGGTATGATTCCGCAGGTATTGCCGTATTCACCAAGGAAGGTCTGCAGGTTGTAAAAGCACAGGGCCGTATGGCGAACCTGGAATCCCGTCTCGAAGCAACTCCGCTGACAGGCAGCGCAGGAATTGGCCACACCCGCTGGGCTACACACGGCAAACCATCCGATGAGAACTCTCATCCACACACAGATAACACCCACAAATTCTCCGTAGTTCATAACGGGATTGTTGAGAACTATCTGGATCTGAAGGAAGAACTGATTGCCGGAGGAGCTAATTTCTCTTCCGAAACAGATACCGAAGTTATCTCCCATCTGATTGCGCGTGAATATAATGGGGATATCGTGAAGGCTGTGCAAAAAGCGATCACTTACATGCGCGGAGCGTTCGCACTGGGTGTTCTGACTGAATACGAACCGGATAAACTGGTAGCGGTACGTCAGGCCAGCCCACTGATTATCGGTCTTGGAGAAGGCGAAAACTTTATCGGGTCTGATATTCCTGCTCTGCTGGAATATACCCGCAACGTATATATTCTGAACGACGGCGAAATGGCTGTATTGACGCGGGATGCTGTCGAATTAATGACGATTGAAGGCAACTTTATTTCTCGGGAAATGATTACTGTCGATTGGGATGCTGTTACCGCAGAAAAAGGCGGTTATGAGCACTTCATGCTGAAAGAAATCCACGAGCAGCCAAAGGCTTACCGCGATACCATGCGCGGACGCATGAATGCTGCAGGCAACAAAGTCATTCTGCCTGAGCTTAACCTGACAGAAGAACAAATCAAGAACATCCGAAATATCCAGATCGTCGCTTGCGGTACTGCTTATAACGCAGGTCTCGTAGGACGTAACCTGATTGAGTCCCTGGTGCGTATTCCGGTAGAGAATGACATTGCTTCCGAATACCGTTACCGTGCGCCGATCGTGACTCCGGAAACACTGGTTATCGTAGTCAGCCAATCCGGTGAAACTGCAGATACACTGGCTGCTCTTCGCGAAGGTCAAGCCAACGGAGCCCATGTTCTGGCAATCACCAATGTAGTAGGCAGCTCTATTGCCCGGGAAGCCAACAGTGTACTGGTAACACTGGCTGGCCCGGAAATCGCTGTAGCATCGACCAAAGCTTATACTTCCCAGCTGATCGCATTCACTTTGCTGGGTCTGTACCTGGCTGAAGTACGCGGTACCCAGTCCGAGCCTGAAGTTGCCAAGATTCTGGCAGCTATGCAATCCCTGCCTGAGCAAGTAGAAGTAATCCTGGCTCAGAAAGACGCAATCAAAGCCTATGCTGAACAAATCGCTGAGCATAAGCACCTCTTCTTCATCGGCCGCGGCGTAGATTACGCAGTTGCCCAAGAAGGATCGCTGAAGCTGAAAGAAATCTCTTACATTCACTCCGAAGCTTATGCTGCGGGTGAACTGAAGCATGGTACACTGGCGCTGATCGAAGAAGGGGTTCCTGTCATTGCCCTGGCAACCCAGGAATCCGTACTTGAGAAGACTGTCAGCAACATCAAAGAAGTGAAAGCCCGCGGCGCACATGTCCTGGCGATTACTCATGAAGAGCACAAAAACGATCTGCTCAGATCCGTTGACCAGGTGTTCGTGATTCCTCAGACTCTGCCGCTGCTGACCGCTGCTTTGTCCGTAGTGTCGCTGCAGTTGCTGGCCTACTACGCGTCATTGGCTCTGGGTCATGATGTTGATAAGCCGAGAAACTTGGCTAAGAGTGTTACTGTGGAGTAAGGGGATTATTACTGAACATGTGTCCAAGAGTTTGGATACTTTAGAGTTATGAATTGTCTGATGTAAAATTTCAGACAACAAGCCAGACATCATGCGCCGTCCTGAAATCTCAGGACGGCTTTTTTTTGATGGAGGACAAACCCAAATTATTAAACAATTAGTATTGTTAAGAGAAAATGCTTCATTAACTAACAGGGGAAAATAACGTGAAAAGTGATAAAACTAAAAATTTCTAATTATGGTAACCCGTAATTGTGAATGCTTTTTAATTTCAGACAGAATAAGTGAGGGTTTATTAATGAGTGACTTGAACACAGTTTATCGAAACAGAAAGGCTGGTCGTCAGAACTTTTGACGATAATGATTTCGAGCAATTCGAAAAGCTTTTGGATTTGTATGAAGGTTGGCAAATGCAGAAGCCAAGGGCAAAAGAGTTTTTTAATTGGCACCTTTCTAACTATAAAAATATGGGTATTATAACTGGAACATTATGCTTAGGTGTTTTTGAAAAAGAAACAGGTGATATTCTTGGCCAGGTCGCTGCACAAGAACATGATGAGTTACATGAACCTGAATTTGGCTATGGAATCCTCCCATGTGCAAGAGGGAAAGGTTATGCTAAGGAGGCTGCAAAGGGAACACTTGAATGGATAGCGGGAAAATACGATATTCCCTATATCATTGGAACCGTTGAGCTTGACAACATCCCATCTCAAAAGGTTCTTGAATACTGCGGATTCCAGCTTATGGATGAGCAAAATTTGCTGATTCATATATTGAATGAGCGACATGATTTTAAGTATTACCGGTATTATTTGAGTCCTCCTGAATAGGCCGATATGCAATATATCGACACAAAGGCAGTCGGTTAATAGTCGGCTGCCTTTGTTCAACGAAAGGGCAGGATAGCTCAATAATTCCGCGGATATTCTACATATGTGGTTATTTACGAAGTACTATTGGAGGTTATTCATGGAAGTTATTATGAAAGACTCAATCGTTCAGTTGGTCCGGGGAGATATAACTAAAATTGAAGTAGAAGCAATAGTCAATGCTGCCAACACTAGTCTGTTGGGTGGAGGCGGCGTAGACGGTGCTATCCATAGAGCTGGGGGAAAAGCAATATTAGAAGAGTGCATGAAGATCCGCAATCAACAGGGTGGCTGTGCAGTTGGAGAAGCGGTAGTTACCACAGGAGGGAACTTGAAGAGCCGTTTGGTTATCCATACCGTGGGGCCCGTTTGGAATGGCGGATTGAACAATGAGGAACAAAAGCTAAAAGACTGTTACAGGAATTCATTAACTCAAGCGGAGTTAAACGAAGCTACAAGTATTGCTTTTCCAAATATAAGTACAGGTATATACAAATATCCGAAAGACTTAGCCTGCTACATAGCCGTAGAGGAAGTGTCTAAGTACTTATTAAATAAGGAAACAAATATTAAGAAAGTAGTATTTGTATGTTTTGATGAAGAGAACTTTGAAATATACAAGAATGAACTAAAGAAGTATTGAGATTGACTAATTAGAGATTGAAAAATCACTAAAAATAAAGCAAATGGCTCCGCCCTTATTATCAAAGGGCGGAGCCATTTGTGATTTCTTTAATCAGCAATAATACACTTTCTCTACCTTATATAAAGTATCCTCAATCACCGGGCAGAGAGCAGCATCTGCTTTGTAGAATTTTACCCGGAAATATAAGCTTTTCAGGAAATTCTTAATATTATTTTTTTGCCTGAAGGCATGCAGGAATTCGGGGCTCTTCTCAACCTCACCAAAACGTTGAATCCATTGCGCTACGTCAGTCTGACTAAGCAGTTTTCTGTTTAAAACACTGATTACGGGTCTGACCATCCGCTCATCCTCACCATCGGAGTAAACCCGTTCGGTTATGGTCATCTTGTTGTAAACCAGGTCGAGGATGGTAAAGAGGTCAGCCTGATCCAATTCGGAACATTGGGCTAAATCATCTAATGCATCTGCCCCATGGGCTATGGCATGAGCCCAGCCCTTCTCTTCGTCATACCCGCGGTAATCCTGCTCTTCCTGCACACTGTAGAACACTTTCTCTTTGATCTGGTGAACTTGCTCTCTTGAGAGGAAGGGGGATTCCCTATGCTTCATGATGAGAAGCGGGATGACCAGCATAGAGAAAGACCGGGTGAATACAGAGTCTGTATTGCTTTCACCAAGCTTATAGTGCAAATGGTCAGTATCCAATAGGGCAGGGAGAAGTTGCTCCAACTCGTCTTCAGAAAGCGAATTACCGGGAATCCAATGGGATAAGGTTGTATAGATTAGATCATCACGCAGCCCGGCATCCCAGAACCGATGTTATGTATCATTTCTTGTACCAGCTGGAAGGGTTCCGCAGGTGTCTGGTAGTCATTTTCTTTGATTAGGATCAACTGTTCTTTTAAATTCATGGTTTGCGCTCCTACTGGGTATTTTCCGGAATCTTCTCTTACTATAAGATACAGGCATGATGGGATACAACTTCATCATATCTTAATGCAATCTTAATGTCTTTGAGGAATCCTTAACGCTATATTAATGCCGGAAATGATAGGCTGAACTTGGAAGTAAATTATAGTTTACTCCGCAGAATCCGAACAGTTCCTTGCCTCTATAATCACGGAATATTCTTCTGTGGTCTTTTTGTTGTGTCTGAGTAGGGTACAGATGCTGCACTATCAAGAATTTTACAAAATAATAAGCGAGTGGTGAAACCCGTGATCTCATTTTTAAAACGATTTCTGATCGGCAGGCCCTTAAAGTCTACTGAGTTAGGGGAGCAAAAGCTAAATAAAAAGAAAGCGCTGGCCATACTGTCTTCAGATGCCTTGTCTTCCGTTGCGTACGGGCCGGAACAAATCTTGATTGTTCTCGTTACGATTGGGGCAGCTGCCTTCTGGTATTCCATTCCGATTGCGATTGGCGTATTGGTATTGTTGACCGCACTCATTTTGTCCTACCGGCAGATTATTTTTGCTTATTCGCATGGTGGTGGAGCCTATGTGGTATCCAAGGAAAACCTGGGGAAATACCCCGGACTGATTGCCGGCGGATCGCTGTTGGTGGACTATATTTTGACGGTGGCTGTAAGTATATCGGCCGGCGCGGACGCGATTACCTCAGCTTTTCCAAGCCTGCATGAGCATAAAGTAGTTATCGCTATCGTCTTCGTGATCCTGATTACGATTCTGAACTTAAGAGGGGTAACGGAATCCGCTTCCGTACTTGCTTATCCGGTTTATTTATTCGTGCTGGCTTTATTCATACTAATTGGTACAGGTTTGTATAACATTTTAACCGGTAACGTTCCGGCAGAGCTGCATACCTCATTGGGCACGCCGGTAGCGGGGATCAGTCTATTCCTGCTGCTGCGCGCATTTTCTTCCGGGAGCTCTGCGTTAACGGGTGTAGAGGCGATATCCAATGCCATTCCGAATTTCAAAAGTCCGGAGGCTTCTAACGCTGCCAAAACCTTAGTGGCCATGGGAGCCTTACTTGCTGTTATGTTCTCAGGAATTGTTGTGCTGGCCTATTACTATGGTATAGCTCCCCGTGCTGATGTGACGGTCGTGTCGCAAATTGCCGAGCAAACGTTCGGCCGGAATGCGATGTATTTCTTCATACAGGGAACCACTGCATTAATACTAATTCTGGCTGCCAACACCGGGTATTCCGCATTTCCTTTACTGGCTGTGAATCTGGCCAAGGATAAGTTCATTCCGCGGATGTTCACCATGCGTGGAGACCGGCTGGGTTACTCTAACGGCATTATCATTCTGGGTGTTCTGTCTATGGTCCTGATTTATGTATTTGAAGGGAAGACAGAGCAGTTGATCCCACTTTATGCTGTAGGTGTGTTCATTCCCTTTACGCTGTCACAGACAGGGATGATGGTTAAGTGGCTCCGGGAAAAACAGGCGGGCTGGCTGCAAAAATTCATCATCAACACCGTTGGTGCTCTAATCAGCCTTATTGTTACGATGATGTTCTTCTTGACCAAGTTCACACAGGTCTGGCCGGTATTTGTATTTTTGCCGATTCTCCTTCTGGTGTTCCACCGGATTCATAAGCATTACGAGGCCGTTGCCGACCAGCTCAGAATAACGACCTGTGAGGAAACGATTAAGATTGAAGGCAATGTAATCATCGTGCCGGTTGCCGGAATCACTCATGTGGTGATGAACTCCTTGGAATATGCCAAATCGCTGAATCCGCAGCAGATTATCGCCGTGTATGTGCCCTTCGAAAGAGAAGAAGAAGCAATATTCGAGGAGAAATGGAAAAAGTGGCAGCCGGAAATAAGATTAGTGACTTTGTATACTCCATATAGAAGCATCGTACAACCGTTGACCAAATTCATTGATACGATCAATTGGAAGGCGGCAGAGTTAAATCATAGGGTAACGGTCATCATTCCACAGTTCATTCCGAAGAAAGGCTGGCATAACATCCTTCATAATCAATCGAGTCTGCTGATACGTGCCCGGTTACTGTTCCGCAGCGATGTTATTGTCACTACAGTGCCTTATCATTTGAAGAAGTAATTTATTATATAAAAAAGCCTGCACCCCCATTCCCGGGCGTGCAGGCTTTTGGCTATTTCACCCCTAAGCTAAGCCTATGCGGCCTGCTTAGACGGCAATGCACGGCGGACAAGCTTCGCCAGCTCCATCACGATGACCGAGCCTAGGGCAAGGCCAGTGGCTGTGAGCCAGTGGTCCATCCCGAAGGAAGCGGGGATGGAGAAGATGTCTCTGACGCCGGGCAGGACAGCAATGCCGTAGAAGGCAAAGCAGACCATCACTGCGCCGATCACATATTTGTTGCTGAAGAAGCCGGCTTCCACAGAGGTCTGGCTGTTGGAGCGGGCCGCGAAGGTCTGGAGCGTACGCGCCAGAATCAGCGTGGTGAAGGCCATCGCGATGCCCATTTCATCGGAATGCTGCAGCCCGATATACTGGGAGACAATGACGGCAATCCCGATCAGCAGCCCGCGGGTAATGACAGCCTGCATCATGCCTCCGGCGAAGATGCCTTCGCCAATGTCCCGCGGCTTGCGGCTCATTACATCCGGCTCAGCCTTCTCCATGCCCAGGGCAATGGCCGGCAGGGAATCGTTGGCCAGGTTAATGAACAGTAACTGGATGGCGGTAAACGGGTTGATCCAGTCGAAGATCAGCGCGAACAGGATGGCGATGATCGCCCCCAAATTGCCGGCGAACAGATAGGCAATGGCCTTCTTGATGTTGTCGAACACCGTCCGGCCGACAGCGACCGCATTGACGATGGATACGAAGTTATCATCGGTCAGGATCATGGCTGCGGAATCCTTGGCTACATCAGTTCCGCTGCCCATGGCTACACCGATATCGGCCTGCTTTAGGGCCGGGGCATCATTGACTCCGTCGCCGGTCATGGCGGTGATTTTGCCTTTACGCTGCCAGGCACGGACAATTCTGATCTTATTCTCCGGAGAGACACGGGCATAGACGCCAATCTGCTCCAGCCTGCTGTCCAGCTCCTCCTCGGACATGGCATCCAGCTCCTGGCCGGTGACCGCGATCTCATGCTCAGCCATCAGTCCGATATCGCGACCAATCGCCTGAGCGGTGGTCTTATGGTCCCCGGTAATCATGATCGTGCGGATACCCGCCTTGTTGGATTCAGCAATGGAGCCATATACCGCCTCGCGCGGCGGATCAATCATCGCTGAGAGGCCAACCAGAACCAGGTTCTGCTCATCTTCAAGGCCTACTTCGGTGACGGTATTTGGCACGGTCTTATAGGCATAAGCAAGCACCCGCAAGGCTCGGCTGGAGAACTGCTCGTTAGCTTCGGTGAAGCGTTCCAGAACCTCCGGTGTCAGCGGGACCTCCTGGCCGCTCAGCAGCACGTGGGTACATCTGCTGAACAGGACATCCGGGCCGCCTTTGGTAAGCAGGGCTTTCTGGCCGTCGAAGGTATGCAGCGTCGTCATCAGTTTGCGTTCTGAGTCGAACGGCAGCTCGGCTTCGCGCGGGAAGTTATCGCGGATCTCGCGGTAATCCCGGTTCTTGCTGTTACTGAAGGCAATCAGCGCAACCTCTGTAGGGTCACCCAGCTCTTTGCCTTCCTCGTTAATGTTGGAATCGTTGCAGAGTACGGCGATATGCAGCAGTCTGCGGGCTTCTTCCGACCATTCATCGGCCTGCAGGCTGAACTGCTCCTGCGATCCTTCCGGCAGGAAGTAATCGACAACTGTCATTTTATTCTGTGTCAAGGTACCGGTCTTATCTGTACAGATTACACTGGTTGATCCCAGGGCTTCAACAGCGGGCAGCTTGCGGATAATGGCGTTCTGCCGGGCCATCTTGTTGGTGCCTACGGAGAGCACGATGGTTACAATCGAGGACAATGCCTCGGGAATCGCGGCGACGGCTACAGCGACGGCGAACATAAGGGCATTTAGAATCGCTTCGGTCGTGTCGACCGTATCGTTCGAGAGCCAGACGCGTGCAGCCTGAATGGAGAAGATGAGGATGGACAAGCCGAGAACGGCCAGGCCCAGCTTCTTGCCGAAGCTCTCCAGCTTGCGCTGAAGCGGAGTCTGCTTCGCTTCTGCACTCTCGATCAGACCGGCAATCTTCCCAAGCTCAGTGCCGAGAGCAGTTCCTGTAATGACCAGCGTTCCCCGGCCATAGACAACGAGCGAGCCGCTGAAGGCCATATTGCGCCGGTCTCCAAGCGGAGCGTCATGATCAATAGGCTGAATATGCTTCTCTACGGCTTCGGATTCTCCGGTCAGCATTCCTTCGTCAATCCTCAGGCTCCCGGATTCAATAATCCGTCCGTCCGCAGGCACGTAATCGCCAGCCTCAAGGAAGACGATATCACCGCGGACCAGTTCCCTCGCGGGAATGGACAGCAAGGCTCCGTCCCGGATGACCTTGGCTTCAGGCGCAGACATTTTGCGCAGTGCGTCAAGCGAGCTCTCGGCCTTACGGGTCTGGACAACGCTGATCACAGCATTCAGAATCAGCACTACAAAGATAATGACGGATTCCATCACATGCCCCATCACAATCTGAACTGTTGCTGCTATGAGCAGCACAATAACCATCGGATCTTTGAAATTCTCCAGAAACAGCTTCCAGAGCGGGTCTTTCTGTTTACCTTTTAACTCATTGTAGCCGTCCTTGGTGAGCCGGTTGTCTACTTCAGCAGACGTAAGCCCTTTGGTCTGGCTCTGCACTTCTTCCAGGGTGTCTGTCACACTGCGGCGGTAATACTCCATCAGGTACAAGCTCCTCTCCAGTTTTTCATTCTCTGTATGGTCCAAATCTACGTTAGAAAATATGACAAGTTTCAACATTTCTCGTTCAGGGCAGTTAAATACTTATACCCAGATGGACGTTGTTCGTATAGAATAGAATGAAAAAATTGAAAACTACAACTCCGTTAAGGACAAGGAATGTCTGGAACAACGGAGGGTACAAAACATGAAAAACACTTTATTAGGTTCTTAGTATTTATCGCTCGATGCCAGCATCTGGGGCGGGATGTATGTGGTTGTAAAATACGTGGTGGACGTTGTACCGCCGCTTGAATTAGTATGGATCCGCTATGTAATTGCGGTTATTGCATGCTCCTTATTGGTATTATTACCAGACAATCGTGGCGTATCGAGAAACGGGATATCCTGTTAATTGTCATGATTGGCGTGATTGGAAATACCATTTCAATCGTAACCCAAGAGATAGGCACGATGCTCTCTACCGCACAAATGGGTGCGATCATTACCGGGGCGACACCTGCATTTATGGTTCTGTTTGCGCGGATTATTTTGAAAGAGAAGATCACCTTTAAAAAGGCCTTTTCCGTTATTTTAGCAACGCTCGGTGTCGGTATTATTGTCGGAAATGCGGACATTGATCCATCGCTTCAGCTCGGCGGGATATCCCTGCTCGTTGCGGCGCTTTCCTGGGGTGGTTATTACTCGGAGAGCAGATTGGCTTGTCCTTTTGGGCAGGGACCGTTCTGATTTGTATGGGAGTTGCTGGTCATTAAGGAAAAATAAGTGTGAAAACATCGGGTCGTCCTCAGTTGAGGGCGGCCTGATTTCCGTTCTGCAGAGAGGATAGTGCGGGGGTACTCCCGAATACAGATGAATGGGAAGCATGTAAGCGTTAAGAAAGGAAGTGCAAAATGGTTGTATTAAGATTCACGCAGGCTTTATTGAAGGAAATGAAAGCTGCACCGATAGAGAATGAGCTAACCGCTCCGTTATTCAGTTGGCACACGAATATGATATGGGTAAATAGACGGAAGCATATCCTCCTCATCAATGATCTAAGCCGGTTGAGTGTGATTTTTAACGGGGTAAGATCGGCTCAGTTAAATAGTTTAACCGATAAGTTCCGCACAGAATTGAGGGATTATCTGGTAAGTGAAGGAATTGAACCGAAGTTAATTGAATCGTATATGAAAGACAGCCAGCAGATCAATATAGCAAGAACCAACAATAGAAGTGTCTTAGGAACAATGAAAGAAGTAACCTTCTTTAATGATCATGCACAAGGAGAACATGCGAGTAAGGAAGAGCATATGAAATGGCTGAACAGAATAATTCACAAACCTATAGATTATGAAAAACCCATAGATGTATTCAAAAAAGCAATTGAAAAGCATTATTTGTAAGGACCGGAGGAACTGACAATGATCACAGAGCTTAATAAAGAGGACTTTTATAAGATACGGCATCTCACAGATCCATGTAAAAATATTGAGGCCAAGGCTATAGTTGATGGGATGAACCCGGGTAGGGTCTACGCAGATCATCCGACAGAACCAACAGCAGCGTTAATCTGGATTCAGGGACAGCAGGGGTTTCAAGTCGTTGGTGATGCGTGGAGTTCAGTGTTTGCAGAGAAGCTGGGCGAATACATGCGAACCGTTATAGAACCTGAGCTACAGAAACAAGGGATCAATTGGGTCGAGATCGGTGCGGAGATGGATACCTGGGATGAAACGCTAAGTGCCATCTTCGGGGACCGTAATATTTCGGCGGAAAATCAGCATGTGTTCTGTGCAGGAGAGCAAGCGGGAGCTGTGGAATTTCAAGCTAATGAAATAACGATCCGGTCAATCGACAGGGAGCTGCTTACGTCAAGGCGATTAGAGAACCATTCATTTGTAGAAGAGAAAATACTGCATTACTGGGAGTCGGCAGATGTTTTCCTTCAGCAGGGACTGGGGTGTTATGCCGAGTATAATAACAAGGTCGTGAGTTTGTGTTTCTCGGCTTTTATTGCAAAAGAGACGCATGCGATTGATATCGAGACCCTGGAAGGATACAGAGGAAGAAATTATGGCACGGCAGTGGCTACTGCACTGTTACAAGAATTCAGACGAAAAGGAATCCGGCCTTACTGGGACTGTACTCCGGAGAACACAGGCTCTATCCGTATAGCTCAAGCAATCGGGATGAAGCCGGATTTTGACTATCGGATATTCTGGTATAAGTTCTCGTGAGGGAATCATGACTGATTCTAGTTAAAGCTATAGGGTTTGAAATTGCAGGGTGTATGCTAGGAGACTCGCGCTCAAGTTCTAACAGTTATTCCTGTGATTAAAAAGGTTGAAATCAAAAAAATCAACTACCAGGGGGAGCCTATTGTGGGTGAACCGCAGAAGTTAATACTAGATCAATTAATATCACCGAGACTAATACAATTCGGACTGAAATGGCAAAGGGCAAATTGAAAAGAACACTTCGTTAGGACAGATACATAATCCATCGCCAATGTATATATTGGCCTTCCTATATGCTAAAAACGGGCAAAAGGATAAAGCTTGTGACTTGTTGGAAAATAGAAATTCAACTATTTGTAGTGGGGAAATAACTAAAGAAGATATTAAGAAGAAGTTATTAGCGATCTAAAATAGCAATAGGCAACAGAAGTCTCTAAGAATGTGCTAATCACTTTATTAAGATGCAGTAATCTTACTGCAATTCTGATGACACTGGTAGATTAAAATAACTTGAAGGCAGGAAACCGTGTTGAACCGGACTTTTCTTTATATTATGTTGTTTATAGTATTCATCCTCTTGTTATCCATGGTTGAGCCGTCAGTCATGCATGGGGTACTCGGTGCGGTCATACTGACTTTGTTTAAATATCTGGACACGTTCGTACACGAACTCGGACATTATTTGGCAGGGAAGTTAATGGGGTACCCAATAAAATTAGTGGTCATAGGTGACCGGAAACAGTTGTGGAGTGCAGATATCTTCGGCACATCCTTTATATTCTGCTACGGATTTGGCGGGTTAACGTTTATAGAGAGCGGCAAAAAGGCCAGCAGGCTGCGTCATTCTATTTTTGCTCTCGGCGGGGTAATGTTCCAGACGTCTGTAATTGGCATCATCTACTTCACGCTTGGCATTGGCAGTGAACATAATTATTATCTTCCGCTGCTATTCATAGTTCTGAATGCATGGACAATAATAGTTAGTTTATATCCAAGAGATTTTGTCCGGTATGGAAAGTTTTATCCCAGTGACGGATTGCTCTTGAAAAGGATACTACAGGCAAAGACGCCTGCGGACATCGGGTTGTAGCATGACTGGACTGAAAGGTAGTACAGGCATCAAAGACTTTACTTTTCTAAAGTATATATAAAAAAATAGCCTCCTTATGAAAATAATAATTACCTGCTATAGTTTGTCTCGAGGCAATTGAATGCCAAAGAAGGAGAGACAATTATATGACAGATAAGCAGCACCATGAGCAGGCAGTCATGAACGGGCCGGAGATTATTATGAATAAACTCCATCAGCTGGAACGGAAAGTTCAACGGCTGGAGGGCATCGAAGAGATAAAAAAACTGAAAGCACGCTATTTCCGTTTTGTGGATGAGAAGAACTGGTCTGAATTAGCAGAAATTTTCACAGCTGAGGTCAAACTCGAACCTGATGGACATGTGTTCAAAAACGGGGAAGAATTCAGTAAAGTGATAAACGATCTAGTCGGAAAGGCACCTTCCGTTCACCATGGACATATGCCGGAGATTGATTGGATAGATGAGAATCACGCGAAGGGTGTTTGGGCAATGGAAGATTTATTGAGTTTTCCTGATAAGGGCGACTCGCCTCCAGGACATAACGGGTATGGTCAATATAGAGAATCCTACGAGCGTGTAGATGGTGTATGGAAAATCAGCAGTTTAAACTTAACCCGGTTCCGGATGGATCCGCTGGCTAACTGGGAGGAGAAATGAATACATCTGCAAGAAAAACAGAGATGCTGGAAACCTTCAACTATCGGCATGCAACCAAAGAATTTGACCCGGAGAGAAAAATTTCTAAAGAGGATTTTCAATTTATCCTAGAGGCTGGCCGGCTATCTCCAAGCTCGGGCGGAAATGAGCCATGGAAATTCATTGTTGTGCAGAGCCCGGAATTCAGAAATGAATTGGCTCCATATGCATATGGCGCAGTTCGGCAGCTGCCCACATCGAGTCATTTTGTTATGATTTTAGCCAGGAAGGACCTTACCTATGATTCTCCTTATTTAAAAGAGCAGCAAACTCAAACCTTGGAGATGCCTCTGGAAATTTACAAGGGAATGAAGCCGGCATATGCCCAATTTTATCATGACCTGCATTTGGATTCAGAAAGAGCTTTGCTGGACTGGTCCTCCAAACAGACATTTATTGCACTTGGAAACATGATGACGGCAGCGGCGCATATTGAAATCGATTCATGCGCCATTGAAGGCTTCAATCTGGATGCCGTTAATGACCTGCTTCAAAAGAAAGGACTTCTGGGACAGAATGAATATAGCTTAAGTGTCATGGCAGCCTTCGGTTATCGCGTCCGGGAAGGGCGCTCTAAAAAAAGACGTCCGATGAAAGATATCGTACAGTTTGTCTAACGAATTGTCCTTTTTATGAGGATTGCTGGACAGGAGAATCCCATTCATTTTTCCAGTGATTGATCTGCTCAAATACCTTCGAGAAGGCTTTTCCCTTATCGGTAATTGAATATTCGACGGTTACGGGTACCGTTGGAAAGACCTGGCGGTTTAACATTTGATGTTCTTCTAAATTCCGTAATGTATCTGTTAGGCCCTTCGTATTGACGTTACCTAAATTCCGTCGGAGTTGGTTAAAACGCTGAGGTTCCCTAAGAAGCTGTGTCATCACCAGAAAAGTCCATTTTCCTGAAAGAAACTGTAAAACCTCAGATATTGAATCAATACAGCTACTCTCAAACTTTGATTCTTCCAATGCGCTCATCTCTCATTCTTTTATGATATCGAACTAAAAAATAAAGTAACTAATTTAATTATAGTATAGTGAAAAAGATTAGGACTGTCACTGGGAGTTGTATACTGATTTGGTTATTCGATGAGATGTAATGATGCCAGGCTACCGGTAAGATCGGTGGCCTGTTTTTTTATGCAGTAATTAACTGATTGTTCCATTTCGCTATTTTATGCCTGGTACAGAGCAGGAACCAAAAATAGTGGTATTTTTCCCAATGAGGGGTTCCTTATGTCTGAGAGAGTCTGGCACTATAATATGAATGCGGTTACATAAAACCGAGGATTGAATATAAAAGGGGAGGCAAAGTATGAAAAGTATGAAGCGTGTTCTAGCGGGGATCTCTACACTGGTTTTGATGTCATCTGCTCTGGCAGCGTGTGGAGGCAATAATAATTCAAGCTCATCCGGTGCAAACGCAACAACTGCTCCAGCAGCTAATACTGCTGCAGAGGCTACAACTGCTCCAGCAGCAGGATCTGGTGAGAAAGTTACTATCAATCTCTGGAGCTTCACGGACGAGATTCCAAACATGACCAAGAAGTACATGGAGCTGCATCCTGAAGCGAATGTGGAATTCAAAACTACGATTGTCGCAACTACAGATGGAGCCTATCAGCCTGCTCTTGACCAGGCGCTGGCCGCTGGCGGAAAAGATGCACCAGATATTTACGCTACTGAAGGGGCATTCGTACTCAAATATACACAAGGCGATGCATCCACTTTTGCCGCCAATTATGCTGACCTGGGCCTTACCGATCAAATGGTTAAGGACGCAGGCATCGCTCAATATTCTGTTGATATCGGCAGCAAAGACGGTCAGCTGAAAGGTCTGGGCTATCAGGCAACAGGCGGAGCCTTTATCTATCGCCGCTCGCTTGCCAAGGATGTGTTTGGAACAGATGACCCGGCTACTATCAAGACTGAAATCGGTCCAGGCTGGGATAAATTCTTCAGTGCAGCAGAGAAGCTGAAAGCTAAAGGATATGCCGCAGTTTCTGGTGACGGCGATATCTGGCACGCGGTCGAGAACAGTTCTGATAAAGGCTGGATTGTCGATGGCAAGCTGCATATTGATCCGAAGCGCGAAGAGTTCCTCGATCTTTCCAAGAAGCTGAAAGACAATGACTATTACAACGATACGACAGACTGGCAAGAAGCCTGGTTCGCTGATATGAACGGTACTGGTGCAAAACCGGTCTTCGGCTTCTTCGGTCCTGCGTGGCTCATTAACTATACGTTAAGCGAACATGCAGTAGAAACAAAGGGTGACTGGGCAGTTACTGAATCACCAACAGGCTTCTTCTGGGGAGGCACTTGGTTGCTCGCTAACAAAGATGTAGTTAAGGACGAAGCCAAGAAACAAGCCGTTGCCGACTTTATCAAGTGGGTAACACTCGACACCTCTGAAACCGGACTCCAGTACTCCTGGGCTAACGGAACAATGAAAGCTGGCGAGCAAGGTGCGAAGGACAGCGTTGCTTCCTCCGTTGTTATGGATAAATCTAAAGGTGATTTGGAATTGGTTGGCGGACAGAACATTTTCGATATCTTTGTTCCAGCTAATGCCAACGCTTCCGGTAAGAACTTGACTGCATTCGACGAAACGATCAACAAGCTCTGGCGTGATCAAGTACGCGAATATACTGCAGGCAACAAAGACCGTGCTAAAGCGATCGAAACCTTCAAACAGCAAGTCAAAGATCAACTGAATATCGATAGCGAATAAAAAGCAATCGAAGGGGCGGGGGAGTCATCCCGCCCCTTCATATCAACTAAAGGGGTGAGAGCATGCGCCGCAATGGTGTGAACTACTCTAAATTTGGCTATATTTTTACGTTTCCGTTTGTTTTGGCATTTCTGATCTTCTCGCTGTATCCTATTTTATACACCGCATTCATCGGGTTCACCGATTTGCAGGGATTAATACCAAAACCAATACATATTTTGGATAATCCTTTTCAGAATTTCAAAGATTTGATCCTTAGTAACGCCTCTTTCCGAAAATCTCTGATTAACACCGGGATACTCTGGATTGTCAACTTCGTTCCCCAAATTCTTCTTGCACTCTTGCTTACTGCATGGTTTACGAACCAGCGTCTCAAAATAAAAGGACAAGGTTTCTTCAAGGTTCTGCTGTATATGCCTAATATTATTACTGCGGGTACAATCGCCTTGCTTTTCAGTACTCTGTTTGGCTATCCAATGGGTCCAGTAAACAGTTTCTTTGAAATGATGGGTTGGTCCGACGCTCCGATCTACTTCCTTCAGGATAAGACGACAGCGCGGGGCATTGTGGCGTTCATCCAGTTCTGGATGTGGTACGGGAACACCATGATCATTCTGATCGCAGGTGTTATGGGTATCAATCCCGCGCTCTTCGAGTCTGCAGCGATTGACGGTGCAAACGGAGTTCAAACGTTCTTCCGGATCACGCTGCCAAGTTTACGTACAATTCTACTATTCACACTGATTACATCTATGGTCGGTGGCTTGACCATGTTTGATATTCCGCAGCTCTTCCTTGCGGGCGGACCGGATGACTCTACGCTTACCACGTCCATGTTCATTTATGGGCAAGCCTTTAAGGGAAGCTATTTATACAATCGCGCTGCTGCTGCGAGTATGATTATGTTCTTGATTTCAGGGGTATTGTCTGTACTTGTGTTCTATTTAATGCGTGACCGTGACGCGGCAAGACTTAAAAAAATCGAAAAAATGCACCGGAAATCCGCCAAGAGCAGCCATAAGGGGGGCGTATCACATGAACAATAATAAAAAAGACGGAAACGTCACCCGGAGGATCAACAAGACGATTGTCTATATCGTCTGTATCTGTCTGGCGGTACTCAGCGTTCTTCCGTTTTGGATCATGTTTGTAAACGCCACCCGCTCTTCGGCAGAAATTCAAAGCGGTATCTCACTGTTTCCTTCGACACATATGATGGACAACCTACGGGTACTGCTCGAAAAGAGTTTCGATCCGATTCAGGGGTTCATGAATTCATTTATTATCTCTTCTTCAGCAACTCTCTTAACGGTCTATTTCTCCTCCCTGGCGGCTTATGGTCTTGTGACCTATAGCTGGAAGCTGCGCGGGGCATTTTTTACCTTTATTTTGTGCGTAATGATGATTCCTTCTCAGGCAAGTGCCATCGGATTCTATCAGTTCATGTATAAAATCCATTGGACCAACAGCTTTCTCCCACTGATTCTGCCTGCGATTGCAGCGCCGGCGGTAGTGTTCTTTATGCGCCAATATCTGCTGGCAACGCTGTCGATAGAGATCGTGGAAGCAGCACGCGTAGACGGGTCCGGTGAATTCAAAACCTTTAACCGGATTATCCTGCCGCTCATGGTTCCGGCAGTGGCGACGCAGGCAATCTTTGCTTTCGTGGGGAACTGGAACAACCTGTTCATGCCGCTGATCCTGCTTACCCAAAAAGATAAGTATACGATGCCAATCATGGTCAGCTTGCTTCGCGGGGATATATACAAGACGTCGTTCGGCTCGATCTACATGGGTCTGGCTTTGACGGCACTGCCGCTGTTTGTGGTGTACTTCCTGCTATCCCGGTATATTATCGCGGGTGTAGCACTGGGTGGCGTCAAAGAATAAACCCACTCAGAATCATCCCAAATTGAGATCTGTTGATTAGCTAAATTATGGTTATGGAAACGTAGTAGACTTTTTCTTGAGGCCGCCACATTGCGGAGATCTGCAGAGGTGTAGAAGATTTACGGAATGAGCGATTTCTTTGCTACTTATTTTGGCTAATCAACAGGCGTACTCCCGATAATGCACAACATTATCGGGAGTTTTTTTATTTTCACATCCATCCATTAGTGTGTATAATAAACGTTACTTGTCCATACGGATGTACTTTATAGCATGCTTAAAACAAAGGAGTTGCCCGCTGCATGATGAGGCTGCAAGATGAATACGCGGTGACAACGGAGCCTGGGAATGCAGAGAGGCTGCTTGAGGCAGAAACAGCCAGACTGGTCCAGCTGATCTCTGCCCTTGTTCCTCATGACGGTACCTTTAGCCAGCGCATACCCGGGCTCTATGTCAGCCGGTATTCACGTACCGATAGGGATACCATCAAAACCTTCTATTCCACCTCGTTTATAATCGTGGCCCAAGGGTCAAAGGATGTCATGATCGGGCAGGAGGTTTATCATTTTGACAAATCGCAGATGATTCTGTTGCCTGTAGCCCTGCCGTTAGCCATGCAGCTCATGGAGGCCAGTTCATCTGAGCCTTATCTTGCCGTGAGGCTGGAGCTTGATCCGCAGCGGATTAGCGAATGGGTCCTGAAGCTATACCCCCAGGGTTTGCCCCCGGTACGTCAGATGAGTAAAGGTTACATTGCTGATGTCAATCTGAGTATCATTAACGCAGTGGCGAGACTGGTGGAATGCCTCCACAATGACGGTGATGCTGAATTGCTTGCCCCGCTGGTTCTGGATGAAATTCTGATCCGGATTCTGCGCAGTCCGATTGGCGCCCAGGTTGTGGAGATGGGGTTCGCGGAGTCGGATATGCAGCGGGTGTCGAAGGTCATAACCTGGCTGCAGGGCAACTTCTCCCGGCAGATGAAGGTTGCTGAGCTGGCAGAGCTGGTACATATGAGTCCATCTTCTTTTCATGTGCATTTCAAGTCCGTCACCTCCATGAGCCCGCTGCAATATCAAAAAGCGCTTCGCCTTCATGAGGCCAGACGTCTGATGTTAGCCAGTGCCATGGACGCGACCACTGCCTGCCGGCTTGTCGGATATGTGAGTGATTCCCAATTCAGCCGGGATTACAGCCGGTTCTTCGGAAATCCGCCAAGCAGAGATATCGCCAGATTACGTCAGCAAACCCACAGAACCGACTGAACCATTCCTTCGGGAAGCCCGCAGCCGCTTGGTCTGCGGGTTTTTGTGTGCGGTCATAAGACCAGTTCGCCCTTCTTGTAGGATCGGGCAAAAAGTGAAAGGGAACAGGCAAAGGTTCCGGTAATGCGCAGACTATAATGAGTGTAGCCTTGTACGCGCGGCGGCAACCGGTTATGCCGCCAGGGTGCACCGGGCAGTTCTACCACATAATAGTTATTGGAGGAATTTAATATGCGTGTTTTTGTCACAGGTGCTACTGGTTTTGTCGGCTCTGCCATTGTACGTGAATTGATAGATGCGGGGCATGAAGTACTCGGCCTCGCCCGTTCGGATGAGGCGGCAGCTGCGCTTGCTGCTGCCGGGGCCGCCATACACCGCGGTTCTTTGGATGATCTGGACAGCCTGCGGCGGGGAGCGGCTGGAGCGGATGGTGTTATCCATGCCGCGTTCATTCACGACTTCTCGGATATTACGGCTGCAGGCGAGTCAGACCGGCTTGCGGTCGAAGCAATAGGGGCCGAGCTTGCGCAGTCCGGCCGGCCGTTAGTCGTAACCTCTGTGATCGGGCATCTAACGCCGGGTCAGCTGGGAACAGAAGAGGATGCACCCTATCCTGGCTCTGTGAAGCATCGCTCGGCCTCGGAGGAAGCGGCCCTTGCATTGGCAGCGCAGGGCGTACGCGTATCGGTGCTGCGGCTCCCGCTATCCGTGCATGGTGATGGCGACATCGGCTTTGTTCCGGGCCTAATCAATATGGCCCGTACTACAGGAATCTCGGGATATGTGGGCGATGGCGCAAACCGCTGGCCAGCTGTGCACCGGCTGGATGCCGCACATCTCTACCGGCTGGCGCTGGAATCAGCTCCTGCCGGAGTTCGGCTGCATGCAATCGGCGATGAAGGTGTGCCGGTCCGTGATATTGCCGGCGTAATCGGCCGCCGGCTCGGGGTACCTGTAGTCAGCATTCCCCCTGAAGAGGCAGGAGGGCATTTCGGCTGGCTGGCTCACTTTGTGGCGCTGGATATCCCAGCTTCGAGCATCTGGACCCAAGAGCAGCTTGGATGGAAGCCTGTGCATCCGGCACTCCTTCCAGATTTGGACCGGGAGCAGTATTTCATACGGAGGTAGAGATGGATTACAAGATAAGACTTGTGAACGAAAGTGATAGAGGCTGCCGCGGGCAGTCTCTTTGTCTTGAAAGCTGCATTCATAAAAGGGCAACTGGAGCTGTCAAAAAAATAAATATCGGATGAGTCAGGGCTTATTGTACAATTGGAGGGATGATGTGAAGTTCCTTTTATTTAGCTTATAGGGAGGAAGAATGGATGAAAATCGGTTTGCTGATTATTGATTTGCAAGAGGTGCATTTGGGCAAGGTGGAACAGAAAGTAATAGATCAGGCCTGCGAGTTCATTAACTATGTCTCGGAGCTGCTGCGCTCCAAAGATCATACGGTGATTCATATCCAGGACATCG
The DNA here is from genome assembly GCF_000758565.1 of Paenibacillus sp. FSL P4-0081. Classification (NCBI taxonomy): domain Bacteria; kingdom Bacillati; phylum Bacillota; class Bacilli; order Caryophanales; family Paenibacillaceae; genus Paenibacillus; species Paenibacillus sp. FSL P4-0081. The sequence continues at coordinate 7,592,766 of NZ_CP009280.1, read as the reverse complement.
AGGGGATGCAGCCTTCCGATGAGGAGAAATTCAAGATTATTCCGGGCATTGAAATTAAGGAGACGGATCTTAGAGTGATGAAGGAATATTCGAATGCTTTTTGGAAGACGGATCTGGAAAAGATTGTGCTGGAGCAGGGCATTGATCTGCTGATTCTCTCGGGATATGCCGCTGAGCACTGTGTACTGTTCACCTATAACGGGGCTATGGAAAGAGGGTTCAAAGCTGTACTTCTGCAGGATGGGATTCTAAGCTCGAAGAGTGACGTGATTCCTGCAACCTACAGGGACCGTAAACTGATCTCGTATCCTGTGATTGAGGCGTTAGTGCAGTAAGGGAGTATCGTAGGGCTGGAGGAAGAACAATGGAACGGTATATTGTCTACAATGCGGAGAACAACGATAGAACGGTTGTGGTGCTTCCGGCGCTTGGTGAACGAAAGGAAATATATGCTCATTTAGCTGCGCAAATGGCAGATTACAGGTTCATAGCAATCGATCTGCCAGGACATAACCAGGACAATCAGGCAGATGTGTCGATTGGAGCTTTTGTACGGGAGATAAAAAAGATTCTGAATGATCTGCAAATTCCGGCAGCGCATCTCGTAGGCAATTCTATCGGCGCATGGATATGTGAGGCTTTTTATGCGGAGTATCCTGCTGATGTGAAATCACTTACTTTGCTCGATGGCGGATATTATTTTCTTGCGGACAGGGATGAGGATGAGGGGGAGATTACGTTACCCGTCATTGATAGTCTGGAGGAGCTTGAACAGACAGTGGATGAAACCGTCCTGGCGATGGATAAGCTTGCTGAATCTGAACGACAATTATTCAAGGACTATTTAATGAATAACTTCTACCTGTTGGATGATTCTTACATACATCATAGCTGTGAACAAGCCCTTGATCGTCTGAGCAAGGAAGTAACTGCCACCGATTATTGCCTGAAGCAAGCGGCTGATATTCCTTTGATATTGCTGTTGGCAGAAGAGAGTATGGATGAATTCAGTCTGGAGAAAATGCAGCTTTTCAAGGTTGCCCACCCTGATGCGGATGTGAAAATAATCGGCAGAGGCTATCACTTCCTCCCGATTACGAATGCAGCAGATGTGGCAGCGGTGATGCGTAAATTGTTAAGTCCGCAGTAACACCGCTTCTTTAATTCAGCAGAGCATAAGAATACGCCAAAAACACTTCAAGAGCAGTTAAGCGCCTGAAGTGTTTTTGGCGTATTAGGGTCACATTATCAGTTATTTAGCCCCGGTACGGGCTAATTCTTGATGCACGATAGGGGCAACCTTGGTGCCCAATAGCTCAATGGCGCGCAGCACCTCGCGGTGCGGCATGGTGCCTACATTCACATGCAGGAAGAAGCGGGTCACGCCAAGATTCTTGCGCAGCAGGAGGATCTTCTCGGCTACATATTCGGCATCGCCGACATAGAGTGCGCCGCGCAGGCTGCGGGCATCGTCAAAGGCCGCACGGTTGTAGGTTCCGCCCCAGCCCCGTTCGCGTCCGATGACATTCATCTGGGCTGCGGTGGACGGGTAGAACAAGGCGGCTGCCTGTTCGTTAGTTTCACCTACGAAGCCGTGGGAGTGCGTGGCAATCTGCAGCTTGTCGGGATTATGTCCCGCCCGGACAGCGGCCTCCTTGTATAAGGCGACAAGCGGAGCGAAGCGTTCCGGCATACCGCCAATGATCGCGAAAGCGATCGGAAGGCCGAGCGTTCCGGCCCGCACGGCAGATTCAGGATTGCCGCCGCTGGCCACCCAGACGGGAAGCGGATCCTGGACGGCGCGGGGATAGACGGCAAGATTATTAATCGCCGGACGATGGCCGCCGCGCCAGGTGACCTTCTCGGAAGCGCGGATCGCCAGCAGTAGCTCCAGGTTCTCTTCGAACAATTCATCATAATCATCCAGGCTGTAGCCAAACAGCGGGAAGGACTCAATGAATGAGCCGCGGCCCGCCATAATCTCTGCCCGGCCATTCGATATTCCGTCCAAAGTGGCGAAATCCTGGTATACCCGGACCGGATCATCTGAAGACAAGACGCTGACCGCGCTGGTCAGTCTGATCCGCTTGGTCGTAGCTGCCGCTGCGGCAAGAACTACAGCCGGAGCACTGCCTGCATAATCGGCCCGGTGATGTTCACCTATGCCATATACGTCCAGGCCCACCTGGTCAGCGAGCACAATTTCTTCTACGGCTTCGCGCAGTCTCTCCGCATGGCTAATGGCCTTGCCGGTTACCGGATCAGGCGTAGTCTCCAAAAACGTGCTTATTCCTATTTCCATCAATTGTTTCTCCTCGGCCATATCAATCCGCCCCCTTCTTCATGTACTCATTCTACTATACTTTATAATGTTTCTCAACTTTAGTAAGTGAAATTTAGATGGAAAGTGATCTATAACTTGGCCACGTTCGCCGTTACCGCCGCTCGTCCGCAGACATAAATATATTGTAATACGATGAAAGCGGTGATCAGGATGGGAAGCGGAGTAGGGAATACGGCGAGCGGCTTTGCTGCGCATGCCGAGGGGCTCAATACAACAGCAAGCGGTGCAGCCGCTCATTCTGAAGGGTTCTCTACACTTGCCAGCGGAGATACCGCGCATGCAGAAGGCAATACTACTATTGCCAGCGGAAGCGCATCGCATGCGGAAGGCTATCTCTCCCAGGCAACGAATGATACGGCACATGCAGAAGGATCTTCTACTATAGCCAGCGGAGTAGCAGCACATGCAGAAGGTTATTTAACCAACGCAATGGGCGAAAGCTCACATGCGGAAGGCTCGACGACACTGGCTGCCGGCCTCGAAGCCCACTCTGAAGGGTTCGGCACACAGGCCTGGGGCGCACGTTCACATACAGAAGGCTTCAATACTTCGACGCAGACGACAGCCATTAACGCCCATGCGGAAGGAGAAGGCAATTCAGCCAGCGGCCGGGCCTCCCACGTAGAAGGCGGCGGTGTCGATCCGCTGGATAATCCGGCACCAAGCTTTGCCAGCGGCGCCAGCTCGCATGCCGAGGGAGTAGGAACCACGTCCATGGGCTTCGCCTCACATGCGGAGGGCGGCACTGCGGACATCACCCTAGCCGCCGGGCCCTCAGCTCTTGGCGACTTCTCGCATGCCGAGGGGCAGAATACAGTGGCCAGCGGTTCGGCTTCCCATGCCGAAGGATTAGCAACAACGGCCAGCGGCAATGTGGGTGCGCACGCTGAAGGGCAGAATACAACGGCCAGCGGAACAGCCTCGCACGCCGAGGGCTTCCAGACTACAGCCAGCGGGGCTTCCGGCCATGCCGAAGGGGCCAACACACAAGCCAGCGGCTCCTTTTCCCACTCCGAGGGAGTCGGTACATTGGCGAATGCGCCTTATGCGCATGCCGAAGGTGCGGATACTACTGCTTCCGGCCAGGCTTCCCATGCGGAAGGGTTCCAGACCCAGGCTTTTGCTCCGAACTCCCATGCCGAGGGGGAAGCGACGATTGTTCTCGCGGAGCATACAGGCGCCCATATCATGGGCCAGAACGGCTCAACGCGGTTTCCGTATTCGTGGCATTTGGCCAACGGGCTGGCGGTCGGCCCTACCTTTAACTCGGCAGTGATTGAAGGGCTTACGGGTAATATTTATCTGGATGGTACGCTGATGTCTCCAGGTGCAGCAGATTATGCAGAAATGTTCGAAACCTCGGACGGGCTCACCATTGACGCAGGTTATTTCGTTACGTTTGATGGGGCCAGTGACAGAATCCGCAAAGCCAAGGCAGGGGATGAATATATTCTTGGTGTCATCAGCGCCAGACCGGCTATCGTTGCCGATTCGAGTGACCTGCGCTGGAACGGCATGTTCGTAACCGATGAGTGGGACCGGATTCTGTATCACGAGGTAGAGGTCGCTGAGGTTAGAAATGAATACGGCGATATTGTCCGTGAGGCGGGTAAGAAATCAGAACCGGTGCTTAACCCTGAATGGGATGGCTCCCGGGAATATGTTTCCCGCCAGGACAGGGAAGAATGGGTAGCTGTAGGAATTGTCGGCAAGCTGCTTGTCCGTGATGACGGTACCTGTGTAGCCGGGGGCTACTGCCGCCCGGACGATAACGGCATGGCAACGGCAGCGGATACCGGGTACCGGGTAATGAAGCGTACGGGTGAACATCAGATTCGCATTTTTGTGAAATAACCGGCCGGATCAGCGGCCCAGCCAAACACAGCCAAGCGAACCGGGATGACCCCCCGATCCGCTTGGCTGTTTGCTGTCCTTAGGATTTATCCTTTTTGACAGCAAGCTGTACGATCATAATGATGAGAACGAGCAATGCGATGAGCTGATCTGTACTCATGGTGGTCCGGCCTCCAATCCACTGGCTAGGATGGCTCTTCGGACCTGCATCTCCTCTCCAAGAAGCTGCTGCGTTCCCCATAATCTAACCTATGAACCGGCAGAGAAGGTTAGTACTTAAGGATATAAAATATTGTTATAGCAGCAGCTTCTCCATAATCATGACATCAATCATCCGGCCGTCCAGTTTCCCCTGTTTCTCGAAGACGCCAACCTCACGGTAACCGCTTTTGCGGTATAAGCCCTGAGCCATTGGGTTAAAGGGAAAAGTGAACAGCACAATTTTATAGAAATCAGCCGCTACGGCCTTGTCCTCCAGGGCATGCAGTAATAGATTGCCAATGCCGCGGCCGCGGGAGGCCCGTTCAATATAAATGGAGAGATCGGCGACACCGTCATAAGCGCAGCGGTGGGAATAACGATTGAGCGAAGCCCAGCCCAGAACACTGTCTTCGGCTTCGGCAACGAGTATAATAAAGCGTCCTTGATGTTCCTGGAACCAGTCAGACATCGCATTCAAATCTTTAGCTGAGCTTTCCAGTGTAGCGATCCGGTCTTCAATCCCCTGATTATAGATATGCAGGATGTGGGTGAGGTCTTGGAAGGTGGCGGGACGAATCATGAATGTCGAAAGCATATTATCGGCCTCCTAAGGTACCTTGCGAATTATGGCTTCACAGCAGTAATTACTGCTGAGGCAATATACTGGTCAATGTCTGCACCGGGAACCCAGTCTTTAATGAAGGCGCGGGATTCATCCTTAGGTTCGACTGATATCCGGATGAAACCGCTGTTTGCCAGCATGGTCTGCAGGGCAGGCACAGAGGAGGCTCCTGAGATGCAACCGGAATAAAGATTGCCCAAATCCTGTGCGATTTCAGGAGGCAGCTCGGCAGTGGTGACGATGTCGGATATTGCCAGCCTTCCGCCAGGCAACAGCACCCGGAACGCTTCATTGAATACTTGCTGCTTATCAGGAGAGAGGTTGATTACGCAGTTGGAGATAATGACGTCTATGATGGCATCGGCGACAGGCAGATGTTCGATTTCTCCCAGCCGGAAGCTGGTATTGGCGTAATGTCCCCGGGCAGCATTATCACGTGCCCGGCTGATCATTTCAGAGGTCATGTCTATGCCTATGACAGAACCGGACGCTCCCACCTGGCGGGAAGCCAGGAAACAGTCGAAGCCGCCGCCGCTGCCAAGATCCAGAACGGTTTCTCCAGGCTGCAGTCCGGCAATCGCCTGCGGATTGCCGCAGCCAAGTCCAAGGTTCGCGCCTTCAGGTACAGCGTTCAATTCTTCGCCGGAATAACCAAGACTTGCGGAAATGCTGTTGAAATCGGCTGGTGCCGAACAGCAGGCGGAGGAAGCCTCCTCCGGGCAGCAAACGGAGGGAGCAGAGCGGCCAGTAACAGCGATTTGCTGATACCGGGTTCTTACATTTTGGCGGATTCCATCATGAGTAGGCTGGTTCAAGTTCATCACTCCTTTATAATAATTGCAAATTGCAACTATGTAGCGGAAGAAATCAGCCTGAGACAGGCGCACAGCATTTGCTTGATTTCCCCATAGCTTCATTGAAGATCTTTACGGATCGCAGTACCGTTTCCTGTTCAAATTCAGACATGTAGGAGAAGACCTCCTCCAGATATTCATTCATTTGCCGGTCGATGGTTCCGGCAACAGATGAGCCTTGCTCTGTTAAAGACAATATAAACACCCTGCCGTCGGAGGGATCGGGACTTTTGCGGACGAGTCCCATTTTGACCAGTGCCTGCACCTGGCGGCTGAAGGTTGTAACATCCGTTCCGAGCACTTCCGCAATTTGCTGCATGGACGGATTATGCCTCCGCTGTACTTCATAGAGCAGATGGCTCTGGGCCAGAGAAATGTCATGCCCGCCTACGGTGCAGCAGTTTTTGTTAAGCAGACCGAAGCGGCGGGTCATGATCTGAAAGAGCTCGCGTGCATTTTCCATTGAAGTTCACCTCATATTTCAGTTATAGCTTATATATTTGTAAAGTGCAACTATAGAATCGAAATATTACCTCTTGTCCTTTTGATAAGACTGTTTTAGTATATAAGCATTGGCTTATATACTAAGGAGGCTGAACCGCGATGGATAAGCTTAACGAGGTGGCTGATGACCTGAAGCTTCTGGGGGACAAGACCCGCCTGATGATGCTTGGACTGCTGCAGGAGCGGGAATGGTGTGTCTGTGAGTTCGTCGAACTCTTTGAGATCTCACAGCCGGCCATCAGCCAGCATCTGCGTAAACTGAAGGATAAGGGGATGGTGAAGGAGAGTAAACGCGGGCAGTGGGTGCATTACTCCCTGAATGTGGAGGGCAAGCCGCATATCACGGCCGTCCTGCATGGATTGCCGGATTCACATACTCTGCTGTCGTCATTGAATAAGACAGGGGTTACTGCCTGCTGCGACTGATATAATACTAGATCGATGAGAACGTCTGGAGGACAGGCTGGCGTTACTCTTATATATAAATTTATCTATTGGGGAGTGCTGCGGGAAATGTTGCTGCGGGTCAAACGGAGGGCGGGATTATGGTTGTCCTAGCCAGCCTTATTTTTGTTATTACTTTAATCTTTGTGATCTGGCAGCCGCGTAAGTTATCCATTGGCTGGTCAGCCTGCGGCGGAGCGCTGCTGGCCCTGGCGGCAGGCGTGGTCAGCTTCGGGGATGTCCGCGATGTGACGCTGATTGTGTGGAATGCCACGCTGGCCTTTGTAGCTATTATTCTGATTTCTTTGATACTCGACCGTGTTGGATTCTTCGAATGGGCGGCACTGCATATGGCAGCGGCGGCACGCGGCAATGGTACGCTGATGTTCATCTATGTCATCCTGCTGGGCGCAGTGGTAGCGGCGTTGTTTGCCAATGACGGGGCGGCGCTGATCCTGACACCGATTGTGCTGGCGATGGTCCGGGCGCTGAATTTTGATGAGAAAAAAGTGTTTCCCTTCATTATCGCCAGCGGCTTCATCGCCGACACGACTTCGCTGCCGCTGATCGTCAGCAATCTGGTCAATATTGTATCCGCCGATTTCTTCGGCATCAGCTTCACGGAGTATGCAGGACGTATGCTGCTGCCTACGCTGTTCTCGCTCGCCGCCAGTATTCTGGTCTTGTACCTGTTCTTCCGCAGAAGTATACCCAAAGTGTACGACACTGCCGGGATGAAGCTCCCGGAGGAGGCGATTAAGGACAAGCGGATGTTCCGGTTATCCTGGGGCGTGCTGGCGCTTCTGCTGGCCGGGTATTTTGTCAGTGAATTTCTGAACATTCCGGTCTCTGTAGTGGCAGGTGTAATCGCGGTTTGCTTCCTGCTCATGGCCCGCCGCAGTCCCTACGTCAAGACGATGGAAGTGGTCAAAGGCGCGCCGTGGGCGATTGTCTTTTTCTCCATTGGCATGTATGTCGTGGTGTATGGCTTGCGCAATGCCGGACTGACCGATGTGCTTGCAGAGATGATCAGTGAGGTGGCGGAGCACGGTTTGTTCGCAGCAACGATGGGGATGGGCTTCCTCGCTGCGATCCTCTCCTCAGTGATGAATAATCTGCCAACGGTGCTGATTGGGGCGCTGGCCATTGATAACGCGCAGGCGACAGGTCTCATTAATGAGGCTCTGATCTACGCGAATGTCATCGGTTCCGATTTGGGTCCGAAGATTACGCCGATCGGTTCGCTCGCTACTCTGCTGTGGCTGCATGTGCTATCAGGCAAAGGTGTAAAGATTTCTTGGGGCACTTATTTCAAAACAGGAATTATTCTGACGATTCCGACGTTATTTATCACATTGTTAGGTTTGTATCTGCAACTGAAGCTGTTCTAATCTAATCCTGAAGGAGAAATCAGACATGGGCAAAAAGACGATCTATTTCCTGTGCACGGGGAATTCGTGCCGGAGCCAAATGGCGGAGGGCTGGGCAAAACAATTTCTCGGGGACGCCTGGAATGTGTACAGTGCGGGAATTGAGGCCCATGGCTTGAATCCCAAGGCAGTACAGGCAATGAACGAGGTGGGGATCGATATTTCGGCCCAGACCTCGGATATTATTGATCCGAAGCTGCTCAGCAGTGCAGACCTTGTGGTCACATTATGCGGGGATGCCGCCGATAAATGTCCGGTGACGCCTCCGCAGGTACGGCGGGAGCACTGGGGATTCGATGACCCGGCCAAAGCGCAGGGCAGTGAGGAAGAGAAGTGGGCGGTATTTCAGCGGGTCCGAGATGCAGTCGGCGAGCGGATCAAGCGGTTTGCTGAGACGGGCGAATAGAGGTTTCCTATACGGGAATGAAACACAAACTGATGATTAAGAACAAAAAGCGGTGCAGACGGGTGTCTGACCGCTTTTTATGTTGTTCTGGAATGAATGCAGTTCGAACAATTGGAGCTACCCATTAATTATAGGACGATCATTAAAATCTTGCAGAAAATACAACAATTTTCTCCGGATATTGCTTCTAGAGCAAAATTGTTGTATGAATTACAACATTATTACTGCTCCAGCTTCTTAATGGAGGATATTATTGTATTTTGTGCAACAATTCTCCCAAACAGCCGGATATTCAGATGTTCAAGTTGCAGAATGTACAACATTAAGGCCGGTCTATACAGCTGACCTTATGGATTTTCACTTCAGCCGCCTGGTTGGGGTAAAGATAAGGCCATAGGGCAGACTGACCTGCCCAATCCAGACTCAAACTGGGCAAAACCACGCGCTACTCCTTCTGCTTCCCATGCCCAAGCTCATGCCCAAGCTCATGTCCGTGCTCATGTCCGTGCTCATGTCCCTGATCCGGGTATTTCACCACAGGCCATTTCACTTTGCGCAGGGCATCCATCAGCTCCGGCCCCACATTCAGATTGCTGCTGACCAGTTCATGGGGAGTAAGCGCCATCCACTGGTTCAGGGAGACATCGGCGAACCGGTCGCTCCGGAACATTTCCAGGAACCAGAGCGTGTCTGTCCCGGTATTCTGAATATAATGTCCCTGGGCAAAAGGCACATAGCCGACATCGCCGGCTCTGACATTAAATGTACGCGCTGCGCCGTCCCCGCCAAAGACCGTCATCCGGCCTTGCCCGGTCAGATAATACTGCCACTCGTCATTATTCGGATGCCAGTGCAGCTCCCGCATGCCGCCGGGCTCAATCTCCACCAGCGCGGCGGCAATATTCCGGGAGATGGGGAAATTACTGGAGTCGACAATCCGCACACTGCCTCCGGGCGTCCGAAGCGGCGGCTGGGCCAGCAGCTGATGCTTGAAGCTCAGCGGAATCTCTCCATAAGGTGACTCCACTCGCTGACTCTCCAGGGGGCCGGGCACCTGATCCTGATATATATACACTTGTTCCTTCGGAATACACTCAAATGCAGATTCGGGTACGCCGAAGTTGGCGGACAGGACCTCGGGCGGCGTATGGGCGAACCAGTCGGAGATCGACAGGGTGTTCAGATCCGAGAAGCTTCCATCGTCAAAAACAAGCAGGAACTCGCATCCCTCGGCAAGCCCCTGGATTGAATGCGGGATGCCCGGAGGGAAGTACCACAGATCGCCCGGGCCGACATCGGCAATGAAGTTCCGGCCATTCTGGTCCACGGCGGTAATCCGGGCGCTGCCGAGCAGCATATAGGACCATTCCGCCTGCTGATGCCAGTGCAGCTCGCGTACTCCGCCCGGGGTCAGGCTCATGTTCACTCCTGCAAGTGTGGTGGCGATAGGCAGCTCTCTGACGGTAACCTCCCGGGACCAGCCGCCGAAGTTCAGCTGCATATGGGCGTCGGAGAATGAGAATTTCAGATTGGGGATCAGCCCGTTATCTGTAGAGGGCGGGACGAACATATCGGGATTCTCCCGGTCGCGCAGAATATCGCGGGGGCCGAGGTCGACATTGCCAGCACCGTCACTGCGGATAGGCTGGGGGATAACGGGCTTGCTTGAAGAACCGGGTTCGGCAGGGCTCATGGCTTAAGCTCCTTTCTGGATCGTACAGCACTCCAAGAAATATATGCGCCAGTATGCCACTTATGAGTTATGAAGGGCTGAGCGAAATGTGATAATATTTGACTACCGGACAAATTTCCGTACGATAATCAGAGAGCAGGGTTTGAACTAATGACAATAGACGGACAAGAACGCTACCGCTTCAGTGAAGCGCCAATATGGGAACTGCAGCGCAGGTATTATGAGCAGCTGGGACTGCAGGCTTGGGCGAATGACCAGGTCCCGCAGTACATTACAAGCAATCCGATGATCGGAACAGCGTATGCGGAGATGATCTTCGGGTTTCTGCAGGACCGTGCAGAGAAGGGGCATACTACAGAACCGGTTATTATTCTGGAGCTTGGCGCAGGTGTCGGACGCCTGGCATTCCATGTCCTGCAGCAGCTGTGTGAGCTGATTCAGTATGCCGGAGTGCTGCTGCCCCCTTTCCGCTACGTCATGAGCGATTTGCCCTGGAAGAATATTGAGGGCTGGCAGAAGCATGAAGGGCTGAAGCCTTTTGTGGAGCAGGGGATTCTTGATTTCGCCCGCTTTGATGCGGTGCAGGATACAGAGCTGTCCCTGACGCAGAGCGGAATGGTGATTAAGCCCGGCGGACTGCAGCAGCCGCTGATGGTGATCGCCAACTACTTCTTCGATAGTATTCAGCAGGAGCTGCTCTATATTGATGAAGGCAAGATTTATGAATGTGAGGTTTCGTTAAAATATCCCGAGCAATCCGGCTCGATGAGCACGTCCGAAGTACTGCGGGATCTGGTGCCGGAATATCATTACAAGCGGGCCGAAGGCTATGAGGACCCTTCATACAAGTACCATGAAGTAATTTCATTCTATCTGGACAAGCTGGAGGATTCGCATATCCTGTTCCCGGCGGCTGCCATTTCCTGTATGGAGCGGCTCGGGGCGCTCTCCCAGGGGAGCTTCCTGCTGCTTACCGCAGACAAAGGCGACCACCGGCTGGAGAACTGGGAATTCGCCGAGCCGCCGAAGCTGATTCATCACGGCAGTATTTCACTCACGGCGAATTACCATGCGCTGGTGCATTATTTTGAACGGAAAGGCGCACAGTCCCAGTTCACGCAGCATCATTATAAGAATCTGAATGTCGGCTGCATTCTGATGCTTGAAGAGCCGATGCTCCATCCCCATACCCGTCTGGCCTACCGGCGGTTTGTAGAGCGGTTCGGACCGGATGATTTCTTCAGTCTGAAGGTGTGGATCGATAAGAATTACGATACGATCGGCATGCAGCAGATCCTGGCCTTCTGGCGGCTGGGCGGATATGATGCCGAGCTGTTCATCCAGAGTGCGGAGCGTATCTCCGCTCTGCTGCCGGATGCCAGTGATGATGAGCTGCTGGACCTGCAGCGCGGGATTGATCTGATGTGGAAAGGCTTCTATCCGATGCCGCAGAAATATGATCTGGCCCTGGACTGCGGTCTGCTGCTGTTCGAGATGGAGCAGTACGGGGAGTCCCGCCGCTTCCTGGAGCATTCGCTTGCGTCCAGTGACGAGGAGCCGGTAATTACTGTACTGTACTGCCTGGCTATTTGCAGCTATGAGCAGGAGGATGACGAAGCGGCGCTGGATTACACGCGCAGATCGCTTCTGATTGAGCCGGAGCATGAGGAAGCTTTGGAGCTCTTGGCGGCGCTGAGTCAGGGGTAAGGTTGTCCCGCAGACTGCTGCGCCTCCGGACACTGCTACACTTTACACGCTGCCTGTGATTTGTTATTCTGGATCAAATGATGAAACGCGATGACGAGAAGAGTACGTCTATTCATTCCCTCACAGAGAGCTCCGGGTGGTGCGAAGGAGCAGGGAAGGCTGGACCGAAACAAGCCTCTGAGCGGTGCACCGGAACCGGCTATGGCCGGGGATGGTACAACAGGAGCTCCTGTTACAGAGCTAGAGTATAAGCCCTGCCTTGCCGGCAGCGCCGTACTTGATGAGATTAATATGGCGACATATTAATAAACCTGGGGTGGTACCGCGAGAATCTCGTCCCCAAGACTACAGTCTTGGAGGTGAGGTTCTTTTTTGTTGTCCCGTAAGGGCAGGTATCACCAATATACAGGAGGAGATCAGAATGACTGACGTTAATGTGAATGAGAGTGAACCGGCCGTGCCGGAGAATTATATGGATAAGCTGATCAGAGAAGACGTGGAGGGCGGAGTCTACAGCAGGGAGATCTGCACAAGGTTTCCGCCGGAGCCCAATGGTTATCTGCATATCGGCAGCGCTTTTGCCATCCACACGAATGTTGAGATTGCACGTAAGAATGGCGGCAGATTCCATCTGCGCTTCGATGATACCAACCCGCTGAAAGAGGATATGGAGTATGTAAAAGCTATTACCGAGGATATGGAATGGCTGGGCTGCAGCCCGGGAGAGCATATCTATTATGGCTCCGATTATTCGGAGGAAATCTGCCGCAGCGCAGAGGAGCTGATTCTTAAGGGGAAAGCTTATGTCTGCGACCTGACTCCGGAGGAAGTGACGTCCTACAGGGGGACATTAACCGAACCTGGTAAGGACAGTCCGTACCGGGAACGCTCGCCGGAAGAGAATTTGCGGCTGTTCCGGGAGATGCGTAATGGAGAATATCCTAACGGTGCTAAGGTGCTGCGGGCCAGAATCGACATGTCTTCGCCGAATATCAATCTGCGCGACCCGGTGCTCTACCGGATCATTCATGCGGAGCATTACCGCACGGGAAAAGCCTGGTGCATCTATCCGATGTATGATTTTGCCCATCCGATTCAGGATGCCATTGAAGGGGTGACGCATTCACTGTGCTCCATCGAGTTCAAGGATCACCGGCCGCTATATGAGTGGGTGCTTAAGGAGCTGAATATTCCTGAACCCCCTAAGCAAAGGGAATTCGGCCGGGTGAATCTGACGGGAGTGGTCACGAGCAAACGTTATCTCCGGGCGCTGGTTACCGGGAAGTATGTGGACGGCTGGGATGATCCGCGTCTGCCTACGCTCCGTGGACTGCGCAGACGCGGATTCACTCCGGAGAGCATCAAGGCTTTTGTCCGGGAGATCGGGATGGCCCGCAATACGGCAATGGTTGATTTCTCGCTGCTGGAGCACTGCGTAAGACAGGATCTTAAGGCGAAGGCACCGGCCATCATGGCCGTGCTGAATCCGCTGAAGGTCGTGCTTACCAACTATGAAGCCGGGGCTTCTGAATTCCTTACCATTGAGTACAACAGTGAGAATCCCGCGCTCGGCACAAGGGACGTTCCGTTCTCCGGCACACTCTATATCGAGCGGGAGGACTTCATGGAGGTACCCTCCAAGGGCTTCCGCAGACTGACGCTTGGCGGTGAAGTAAGGCTGAAGGGCGGGTATTTCATCCGCTGTAACGAAGTGATTAAGAGTGCGGACACTGGTGAGATTGTCGAGCTGCGCTGTACTTATGATCCGGATACGAGAAGCGGGAGCGGTTTTGACGGGCGGAAGGTTAAAGGAACCATCCATTGGGTGTCCGCCGAGCATGCGGTCAAAAGTGATGTGTACCTGTATGAGAAGCTGCTTGTAGACAATGAAGGGCCGAAGGAGGAAGGGGAGACCTGGGAAGCGTACATCAACCCGGATTCTGCCACTTTGCTTAAGGATTGTCTGCTGGAGCCGCTTGCGGATAAACCACAGCCCGGGGATAAATTTCAATTCCTGCGCCACGGCTATTTCTGCGTCGACAGCAGGTTCAGCTCAGGGCACAGGCTGGTATTCAACCGGATCGTACCGCTGAAGGACACCTGGAAAGGGAAAGCAGAAAAATAAGCTTCAACACAGTTTCTCCACAAACGGCGGCTATACTAATGGCAGCACCTTGAATCCCGGAGGGAGGAAAAGCCATGAACTGGTCCTGGTTAATCACACTGATCTGTCCGCTGATGATGATCCTTATGATGTTCGGAATGCCCGGCATGCGCGGCAAACATGGACATGGAGGCCACTCGAGGAAGCAGGCGGATGTGGAGAAGCTGCAGCAGGAGCTGAATGAGCTGAAGCTGCAGAATGAACAGATGCGTGCAGATATCCGCAGTATTACCTCTTAAGCGGTGTGGATCACACCGGAATGCCCGGCGGGCGAGAGTCAGGATGAATGTCCTGGGGCTCGCCTGTTTTTTGTTTTGGGGTTCCCGCAAAGTGCCTGAGTAATCGTCGAAGCTACGGCCCTACTTTGTGGGGTTATTTTATGTTTTAACTGCTTAAATAACTCTGTGTTGTATTGGGTAATTACATATGGACCGGAGCATCACTTTGCTGCAGGTTTGCACATAATATAATTTGGAGCAGCCGGGCGGATGCCGTAGTTTAGAATCAACCCATTGCTCGTATGAAAAATCCAATGAAAATACATTTACATTTCTCAATTAGCGGATTATAATGAAAACAAATCAAATGTTGCATCAGGGAAACTTTCGTGTATATAGACAACTTTTTCCGGGCAAGAGGAGGGATAGAAATGATGGAGCAAAATACAGCAGTAGAATCATCCCCTATACTAAAAGGACATACTAATAAACACTCGGCACAATCAGTGCTGAATGGAGATGTCAAAGGACTGAAGAGACTCCTTCCTTTCCTGGGTCCGGCTTTTATCGCTTCTGTAGCGTACCTGGACCCCGGCAATTTCGCCACTAATATTACAGCAGGCTCGAAATACGGATATTTGTTATTATGGGTTATCTTTGCCTCGAATCTGATGGCTGTCCTTATACAATCCTTATCCGCCAAGCTTGGCATTGCCACCGGCAAGAATCTGCCTGAGGTCGCCCGGGAGAAATTCCCGAGAGGCGTGTCCATCTTCCTGTGGATTCAGAGTGAACTGGTCATTATCGCTACCGATCTGGCGGAATTTATCGGGGCAGCCCTTGGACTATACTTACTGTTCGGTATACCAATGCTGCCGGCTGCGCTGATTACCGCTGTTGGATCTTTCGCTATTCTGGAGCTCCAGCGGCGCGGCTACCGGACCCTGGAGGCCGGAATTGCCGGGATGGTAATGATTGTTGTTCTGGCTTTTGCATTCCAGGTCATTATGGCGAAGCCCGATGCGGGCAGTGTGGTTGCCGGAATGTTTACGCCAAGATTCGAGGGTGTGGACAGCATCCTGCTGGCTGCCGGGATTCTCGGCGCGACAGTTATGCCGCATGCGATTTATCTGCATTCCTCGCTGACCCAGAGCCGGGTCGTCGGGATCGATGAACGGGAGAAGAAACAGATTTTCCGGCTGGAATTCATCGATATTCTGATTGCGATGCTGATCGCCGGTGCCGTGAATATGGCCATGGTGGTTGTAGCTGCGGCGCTCTTTTTCAAGAATGGTCTGGTCGTTGAGGATTTGGATGTCGCCTTCGAGCAGTTCCGTAATCTGGCAGGACCGGTTACCGCCATCTCCTTCGGCCTCGGCCTCCTGATCGCAGGTCTGTCGAGCTCGTCGGTCGGTACAATGGCCGGTGATGTGGTCATGCAGGGCTTCATTAATAAAAAGATCAATCTCTACCTGCGGCGGGCGATTACCATCATCCCACCGCTGACCATCATCGCCTTCGGGATTAACGCGACAAGTGCACTGGTGATGAGTCAGGTCGTGCTCTCCTTCGGGATTGCCTTCGCCCTGATTCCGCTCGTGATCTTCACCAGCGACCGCTCGATCATGAAGGGGCTGGTGAACCACCGGATCACCACCATCCTCGGCTGGATTATCTCGGCTCTGGTAGTGTCGCTGAATTTGTTCCTGATTGTGGAGATGTTTGTGTAAGTTCTATAAGGAATTGAATATTTTACGTTAGAATGAACAGAGCAGCGATTCTCCTTGACTGGAGGGTTGCTGCTTTGTTTTATGACTTGAGCGCTTGGATGGACGCTGTGTTAACGGTGAGCATCTTAATGCCTATTATGTTGTACGTATTACAACTTTGGCCCAGCAATATCAGGGTATTCGCAAGGATTGTTGTACGATATACAGCAATTTTCCCGGAAAATCGCTTGTAGCAGGAGAAATGCTGCTTTTTATACAACATTTTTGGATTTTGTCCGAGTTAGGGAGGGGAATGTTGTAATATATGCAGGATTATTGGGTTAGGTCTTTAAGATTGCAGAAGCTCCCCTCTTAAACAGCGGAGCGGACGGAATGACCCGCGGAAAAGCGGAGCGGTCGCCTTTGTGTCCGGATTTTCACCGCTAAGGGGAATAATTAAAATCTGGATACAAGAGCGATTGGAACAACGTTCCGTTTGCGGAGCGTGCTCACCGAGCGTCGACGTAATTTATACTGATAAGCAAAACAGGGGGGTCTCAACAGCCAATCATGGCCGCTGAAGACACCCCCTATTTATGCACTAATTCAATAAAATTATTGCTTCACAATATCCTGCACAGCCTTATCCAGCTTATCCAGCAGCTTATCACGGTCAAGCTGTCCGCCTAGATATTCCTGCATCGCAGCGCCGAAGCCCTGGGTTACGCCGTCAGGGAACATATCCCAGTTCCAGCCGAGGGCGGTAGCGGATTTCTCCTGCACGGCAACGGCAACCTGGCCGATGTCTGCCGCGTCAGCGGTGACGTTAGTTTCAGCCGGAATGAACTTGAATTCCTTGGTCAGATACTTCTGGCCGGTCTCCGAGCTTACGAGCCAGTTCAGGAAGGCTTTGGCTTCTTCCGGATGCTCGGATTTGCTGTTCACCACATAGTTGTTAGGTACGCCTACAAGGATAGTGCCTTCTTCGTCGCTGATCGGAAGCGGGAGGAGGCCCAGATTCAGGGCAGGATCGATTTTGTCGATATCGCCTTGCGTCCAGTTACCCTGCAGCATCATCGCGGCTTTGCCGGATGCGAATTCCGCAACCTGGGTAGCATAGTCGGTAGTCATCTTGTTATCCTGGGCATTGTCGAAGATCACATCCACCAGATCCAGCCACTGCTCGAATACAGCGTTGCCTTTGATCGTCTGCGTACCGGCTTTGACATCATCAATGAACTGCTTCGGATCAGGCTGATGGGCCAGACCTACGTTCACAAGGTGAATTCCCATCGACCACCACTCATTCGTGGCTTCAAACGGTGTGATGCCGGCGGCTTTCAGCTTGGCGGCCGTATCTTTCAGCTGCGAGAGGGTCTTAGGCTCTTCCGTAATGCCGGCTTTGGCGAACAGATCCTTGTTGTAGATCAGTCCATAGCCTTCTACGTTCATTGGCATACCATAGAGCTTGCCGTCCACGGTTGCCGGAGTTTTGGAGGTTGGGATCAGACTCTCCGCCCAAGGCTCATTGCTCAAATCAGTGGCGCGGTCCATATAAGGTACGAGGGCAGTATAACCGCCGTTATTGAAAATTTCAGGTTCAGAGCCGGAAGCAATCTCCGCTTTGAGCAGCGCGCCGTAATCTTCACCGCCGCCATGTGTTTCCACCTCGACCTTCACACCGGTTTCTTTCTCATATTCTTCGGCGAGTGCATTCAGCTGCTCGGCAATTTCAACCTTGAACTGGAACATTTTGATCGTAACATCCTTGGCAGGTGCCTTGGTTGCTTCCGGTGCTGTGGTTTCGGTTGACGTGTTAGGAGCATTGGTTGCGTTTCCATTGCCTGCGGAATTCGTATTGCCGCTATTCCCGCAACCTGCGATAATAAGTGTGCAAACGGTTGCGATAACGAACGCGAACTTTCTTTTCATAGAATAACCTCCCTGGTCTGTGGTTCCTGCAACTAGATCGTAATGCAAATGAGAGTGGACTTACACTTAATATTTTGCCGGGAAAAGTGGATATTGTTGCAAGGGATCTCGCGATCATCCCTTAATGGAGCCTGTGGTTACACCTTCGACAATATAACGCTGCAGGGACAGGAAGAATATGAGGATAGGCGTAATCGCCATCACGAGACCCGCAAGGGCCAGATCCCACTTCTTGGTGTACTGCCCGAAGAACTTGGTCACGGCGACCGGCAGGGTCGTCAGATCCTTATTTCCCCCGATGACGAGCACCGGCAGCAGATAGTCATTCCAGATCCACAGTGTGTTAAGGATAATGACCGTTACAATAATCGGCATGAGCAGCGGGAACACAATTTTGAAGAATACGCCATACGGATTGGAGCCATCCACCCGCGCCGCTTCCTCCAGCTCAAAAGGCACTGTCTTAATGAACCCGTGGAACAGAAATACGGACAGCGGCATTCCGAAGCCGAGATAGCAGGCCACGATTCCGTATAATTCCCCGCGAAGCTCCAGAATACTGGTCACACGGACTAATTGCAACATCAGCGACTGGAACGGAATGATCATCGCCGAGACCAGCAGCAGGAAGACGAAGGAATTGAAGCGCGTCGGCTTCCGTACAATCTGATAAGCGGCCATCGAGCTGAACAGGACGATGAAGATTACGCTTAAGACAGTGATTTGCAGGGAACTGAAGAAGGCTTGCGGGAAGTCAATGGCATCCCAGACCTTGGAGTAATTATCCCAGTGGAACACCTGCGGCCAGGAAGCGGCGTCGATCAGGATGTCCTTCAGCCCCTTAACCGAATTGCTCAGTACCAGGTAGAAGGGGGATAGGAAAATAATGGCCAGAAGTATGGCGGCGATCTCCAGAATGAAGTTTCTGGGCCGGTATCTGCTGCTGTTCATTAGGCCGACACCTCTTTTCTTTTGGTAAGCCAGACCTGAGTGACCGTGATCAGTGAAACGGCGGCGAAGAAGAGCAGCGCTTTGGCCGTACCGAGGCCGTACCGGTTGTTGATCAGTGCTTCCGCATAAATGTTATAGGCCAGCGACTGGGTCGAGGTGCCCGGTCCGCCTTTGGTCAGCGACAGGTTGAGGTCGAACATTTTGAATGCGTTAGAGGTTGTCAGGAACAGGCAGATGGTGATCGCCGGCATAATCAGAGGTACATAGACACTCTTGAACAGCTGCGGGGCACGGGCGCCGTCAATTTTGGCCGCTTCGACCAGATCCTTAGGGATACCAGCCAGCGCCGCAATATAAATGACCATCATATACCCGGCAGTCTGCCAGACGAACACAATGACCAGACCCCAGAATCCTGTGCTGGGCGTACCCAGCCAAGGCAGCTGGAAGAAGGAAATCCCGGTAAGCTCGCCGATCGTGGCGAAGCCTTTGGTGAAGATGAACTGCCAGATGTAGCCGAGCAGAATGCCGCCGATTACATTGGGCATGAAAAAGATGGTGCGGAGCAGCTTCTTCGTCTTCAGCGTCGTCATCAGAATGAAGGCAAGCAGCAGCGCCAGTACGTTGGCGGCCACTACGGAAATTACGGTGAAGCGGAGCGTAAAGAGCAGAGACTCCCAGAACTTATCGTCGTTCGTAAAAATCCGTCTCCAGTTGGCCGCGCCGGTCCAGACAGCTTTGTCCAGATCGAGCCCGTTCCAGTCGGTGGAAGAGTAGTAGAAGCCGAGGAAGAATGGGGTGACCACAATGGTCAGGAAAAAGAGCAGACAGGGGCCGAGAAATACGATTTGCTGTCCCCAGCCTCGTTGCAAGCGCAGAGCTTTTCTCATATGGAATCTCCTTTGTATAATATTTCTACGTGTTCACAGCTTCATTATAGAAAGCCCGGGCCATCGCCAACACTCAATTTGATGATGAGAAAAGTGGATTATATTGCAGCCGGGTTGCTTCCGGAGCGAGTTCTGCTGCAAGGTTATATCAGAGAAGCGGTTCTTCCGCAAAACGTTCAGGAGGTTCGCCCATGTTCAGAAACAGTATCCGGACGCGGCTGATGGCCCTAGTGCTGCTGGCGTCAGTGATTCCGTCAGGCATATCCGTTACCTTCTCCTATCTCTATACCAAACAGTCGGTTACGGAGCAGTCCGTGAAGCAGAATACGAAGCTGCTGACGCTGGGGGAAGCGAATCTCAGCAGTTATTTCAGCGGCATGAATCAGCAGGCCATGTCGCTGTACAGCGGAATTAATGTTCCGAGCTCCTTCTACACCACGCTGCTTACCGCCAAAAGCAATGAGCAGGCGCCAGAAGGTACGGTTCTGCCGGATACCCGTGCGGTGATCTCCACCCAGCTATACAATTTGTTCCTCTCGGACCGCAATACCTTCCAGATCCATCTCTACGTCAGAGCGGCCCGGCAGTCCAATCTGCTGCTGGGCGGATTGTTCCGCCGGGAAGAGAATGCGGATTACGCGGAGGCAGAGCATCCTGAAGGGACATACCGGCCGTATATTGAGGTGACACATATGGATCATCAATACGGCGTAAAGTCCGGCTTCCCCAATCTGAAGCCGGGGAGCGTTCCGGTCTTCACTGCACATTTCCCCCTCTACCGTACGCCCAGCGACAGTGTACTGGCCGATCTGTCCATTGATTACACCCTGGAGGAGCTGGAGGGAATCGTCAAATCGATGTACAACTCGGACACGGAGCGTCTGTATGTGCTGAATGAGCAGGGGCAGGCCTTGTTCGCTTCCGATCCGGACTGGGTCGGCAAACAGGTGGAGACCGGATGGAGCCGTCTTCCCGAAGATAGTGACAGCGGGCATTTCACCTGGAAAAAGGACGGCTTCCAGGGCATTGTCATGTACAAGCATATCAAGGACCCGCTCTTCAGCGGCAGCATCATCAAGCTGGTGCCTTATGAGGATCTGTATGGTGATGCGAGGGTTATCACCCGGTTCAATATGGGGATCGGGCTGCTGTTTCTCCTGATCGGGGGAATCAGCGCGGTGCTCATCTCCATCGGCTTTACCCGGCCGATCAAGAAGCTGATCAACTTCACCCAGAAGGTGCAGATCGGCCAGCTGGATGCGCATATGGACGCCGAACGCGAGGATGAATTCGGCCTGCTGACCCGCAAAATCACCGGCATGACCCGGACCATCAATGACCTGATCGTCAAGGAATACCGCCTGGAGCTGGCGAACAAGACGAATCAGCTGAAGGCGCTGCAGGCCCAGGTCAATCCGCATTTTCTTTACAATGCCCTGCAGTCCATCGCCAGCTTATCCTTGCGCTATAATGCGCCGAAGGTGTATGATCTCATCTATTCCCTGGGCAGTATGATGCGCTACTCCATGAACACGGAACGGACGCAGGTGCCGCTGCGCGATGAAATGGAGCATGTGCAGAATTATGTGATTCTGCAGACCGAGCGGTTCGGCGAAGAGAATCTGCGCCTGGAGATTCATGCGGCGGAAGCAGCGCTGGAGACGGTCCTGCCCAAGATGATTCTCCAGCCGATCGTGGAGAATATCTTCAAGCACGGCTTCGCGGACGGAATCCGCGAAGCCGTCATCCGGATAGACTGCACGCTGGAGGGGCAGTCGCGGCTGGTTCTTGCCGTCAAGGATAACGGCAAGGGCATTAGCCCGGAACGGCTGGAGGAGATTACAGCCGGACTTAGAAGCAGCGGCCGGCCTGAGAACGAAGAAATCGGCCTGTATAATGTGCTGGCCCGCCTGCGGCTGCAGTTCGGCAGCGGGGCGGAGATGCAGCTGCATAATGAAGAGGGCCAAGGGGTTACGGTTACCCTGATTATTCCGCTGGAGGGGCCAGACGGATAATGCCACCCTCCCGGAGAGACAGTTACAGTATGAATGTTTAACGCAATGAATTATGGATGATAGAGTGATGAATGAAGAAGGGTGCAGACATAACCTAAAGGAGCGGCTATACATGAAGGTGCTGATTGTAGATGATGAGAAGCATGTACGGGAGGCGATCCGTTATTTTGTTCCGTGGGACAAATATAATATCTCCGATATATATGAGGCTACCAACGGTCAGGAAGCGACCCTGATTATGCAGGAGCATCAGCCGGCGATCGTGTTCACGGATATGCGGATGCCGCTGATGGACGGAGCGGAGCTGCTGGAATGGCTGCATAAGCATTATCCGAATACGAAGACCATTGTCATCAGCGGGTATCAGGATTTCAATTACGTGAAGCCGGCGATTGTCTACGGCGGGACCGATTATCTGCTGAAGCCGTTGAACAGCAAGCAGCTGATTGCCTCGGCGGAGCATGCCTTTAAGCTGTGGATGGAGGAGGAGGCGGTGCGGAAGCAGTCGCAGCGCCAGAACATGCAGCTGAACGTACTGCGTCCGCTCTACTGGGACAAGGTGCTGTCCGATCTGGTCTACGGGCATGCCTCCTTTCAGGAGCTGAAGCTGGCGCTCTGCGAAGAGCTGGGGATGCCGATTGGAGCAGCCTCCTGCAGAGTGGCTGTCATCTCGATGCAAGGTGCAGACTGCCGTCTGCTGCAGAGATTTCATGGCGATGTGGCGCTGACGGCTTTTGTGCTGGCCAACGTCTGCAATGAAGTTATGGCACCGGACTACAGCGGTTATGCCTTCCGCAGCTGGCAGAGCGGTGGAGAGCTTGTGATTCTGCTGTGGAATGCTGTTCAACAGGCGGAGACGGTACTGAACGGAGTGAATGAATCGATCCGCCAGGCGTATGGCGTTCAGGTGGATATCGGGCTCAGCCTGCTGAACCCGTTGCCGGAGGGGCTGCAGCCTGCTTTTGCCCAGGCACGCCAAGGGCTGGAGGAACGGAATCTCCTTCAGCGTGACGGACGGATACACCTCTGCAGAGCGGCTGGGGATGAGAGTAGGCCTAAAGAAGACTACGCTCCGGATATGCAGCTGGACAAGCTTAGAATCGCGGTATTGTCGGGCGATCTGGAAAGGATGCAGCGGGTTGTGGAGGAGTGGGCGCGGGAGCTTACCGGGTTGCCGCTGCTTACGGAGAGCAGCTTTCTCCACCAGCAGGAGGAGATCCGTGCGGTTCTGACACGCTGGCGGCCGGAGGAGGAGATCAGCCTGGAGCTTTGTTATGACTCACAGGGGCTGTTCTCGGTGGAGAACTGGGAGAGTCAGCTTAAATCTCTGCTGCAGCACCTCTCCAAAGGTATCGCTCAGGCTCCGGATAGCAGACTCGTGCTGGAAATCAGGGAATACCTGAACCAGAACTATGCACAGGAGATGACGCTGCAGCATATTGCGGAACGCTTTTTCATCAGCAGGGAGAATGTCTCCCGCAAATTCAAGCAGATCACCGGGGAGAATCTGTCGGATTATTTAACGAGTCTCAGAGTGGATAAGGCGAAGACTCTGCTGCAGAATACGAATTTGCGGCTGTCGCAGATCGCGGAGCTGGTAGGGTATGAAGACGAGAAATATTTCAGCCGTGTCTTCAAGAAATCCACTGGAGTAACCCCGCGGGAGTACCGTAAGCAGGAAGAGGAAGATTAAGAACGGCCTAACTTCCCTTTCAACATTTTCCAGCGATAAACCGATAATAGCTATATGGTCAATTTATATAATGTTTCGGTTATCTGGGAGGGCTGGAAGGTATGGACAACTATCTGGGAAGAACGATTAAGAATGATCTGATCAATGCATACGGAGTTACAGTTATTCCTGCCAAGAGCAAATTGAATGCAGAACATCTCGAACTCATCCGCAAACAAAGAATTGATGTGCTTGATATCATTTTTGTGGATGAACAGCAGGCTCCCTCTTATCGTCAAATGGCAAATAGTGTAGTAGATAGCTCCAAGGAAATGTTTGAATCTTACAGAATATCGCGGAAAATTCCCCTGGCGGATATCAGGAAGGATGTCGTTCCGGTAATACAGGAGATCTCGCGCAATCCGGATATTTTTGCTTTGTTCAGTTCGGTCCAGGGCAGAGATGATTATACATACCAGCACAATGTTGGAGTCGGTGTACTGTCCACCCTAATCGGCAGATGGTTACATATGAGTGAAGCCGAGCTGTCCGTGCTGTCCCTGGCGGCAACCCTGCATGATATCGGCAAGCTGAAGATTCCCAATGAGATTCTGAACAAGCCCGGCAAGCTGACGGACGAAGAGTTCAACCTGGTGAAGAAACACACAATATACGGCTATGAGATGCTGAAGGAAACCACCGGGGCCAATTCGCGCATTACACTGGCGGCACTGCAGCATCATGAGAGGAACGACGGCAAGGGATATCCGCTGGGACTTAAGGATGAACAGATTGATTCCTATAGCAAAATTATAGCGGTTGCCGATATTTTTCATGCCATGTCCAGCAAACGCCCCTACCATGAGGCTATGCCTTTCCATGTGATTGTCGATCAGATGAGAAGAGGCAGCTTTGGCGCGCTGGACCCGCATATTGTTTCGGTTTTTCTGGAGAACATTGTGAAGCGGACTGTTGGCCGTGAGGTAGTATTAACCGATGGCCGGGTCGGCGAGATCGTCTATTTGAATCCGCATGATATCGAAACACCGCTTATCCGCATTAACGATGAATATATTGACCTCAGCAAAATAAAAGAACTCAATATCCGGGAAATCACCATATAATTTCAGATGACTTCCTTTCAGTTTTTATAATAATCAGCCAGCCCCTCGGCGATAGCCTGTGCAGCCTTCCGCTGATAAGCGGCCTTGCGGACAATCGACTCGTCGTAAGGATTGCTGAGGAACCCAAGCTCTATAAGGGCTGCGGGAAGCGGATTTTCCCTTAGAATATGATAATTGCCGAAGGAGAGGCCGTTGCTACGGAGGCCGATTCCTGCGCCAAGCCGGGTTTCAATCGCCCGGGCCAGCCGGAGATCATTCTGCTCCGAATAGAAGAAGGTAAGCGTGCCGGAGACATTCTTCGGAGAGGAATTATAATGGATGCTGACAAAAGCGTCCGCCCCGAGCTGCGTCCCGATCTGCACCCGCCGCGAGAGCGCCGGCTTCTGGTCTCCACGGGTACGGGTCAGCTCTACCCGGGCCCCCTTGGCGGTCAGGTAATCCCGGAGATATAGAGAGGTCTGCAGGGTAAGATCCTTCTCCATCGTGTCATAGGTTGTGCCGAGCATACCCGGGTCACTGCCCCCATGACCGGGATCGACTATAATCAGCTTTCCGCGGATGCTGCCGGATTTCCTTATTACACTGGTGTTCTGGGCGTTTGAACTGGCAGTGCTTAAGTTCGGGACGCTTCCCCCGGCAAGGTACTGGGTGGATACCCAGCCGGTAGTTCCTCCGGCTGTACGGATTCTTGACCATCCGTCCTGGCGGAGCAGAATCGTAACAGCATTCCCGGACTGCAAAGAACCCACTACCTCATAACTGGTTCCCGGTCCTCCCCGGATACGCAGGGAAGAGGCGGTGACAACAGCTGTTCCGCTGGAGGCAGAGGAGGTCTTAACGGATGTGCTGGCGGATGAGGCGGATGAGGTTCCCGCGGAGGCAGCTCCGCTGGTCCGCTTCAGATAATACCCGGCGACCCATCCGGATACAGATCCGGCCCGTACTTTGAGCCAGCCATGCTGCTCCTCTGTGACAGTGACTACGGCTCCACCCGCCAGAGAGCCGGTGATGGCTGCGCTTGCAGCAGGCTCACTGCGCACATTCAGGGAGTTCGCGTATACTTTGGCTGTATAGGTATCTGCAGCATGGGCAGCAGAAGACGGCAGCGCATATGAAGTCAACAGACAGGCTGCCAGTACGGCGGTATGTAATATTCTTTTCATATAAAGCCTCTTTTCCCGGATAGATAAATTTCTATTACCCGTTTCATCGGCCGGAGAACAACGATTTATTAAAATTAAGGATAATTGTGATTCGATTCTACATATAACAACGACAATTCACACTAAGATGTCTTGCTGTTTAATATACCTGGCGGCCCTATTCCTTAGGGGGAAATGTCTGTATAATTATTACATATTGGGGAAACAGATAAAGGAGTGCCGCCGTGATCAGACCTAGATTATTCATTGGATCCTCCAGAGAATCCATCCGCTACGCCAGGGCCATCCACGAGCAGCTGAAGCGGACTGCAGAAGTTCATCCTTGGTATGCAGCTGCTTTCCGGCCGAATGAATATACGATGGAGGCACTGGAGCGGAATCTGGATATCAGTGACTTTGCCGTATTCGTGTTCTCGCCTGATGATGTAGCCCGGATCAGGGGTAAATATTATTATGTAACCCGGGATAATACCCAGTTTGAAATGGGTTTGTTCTGGTCCAGATTACGGCGCGGCCGGGTCTTCTGCCTGCTGCCGGATCAGGTACCCTCCCGCAGCGATCTGATTCCGGGGGAGAATGTGGAAGAGTACCACCTGCTGTCTGATCTGTCAGGGCTGACGCCGCTGGAATACGAGTGGCAGCATGAGAATGCTACAGCTGCGGTGGATGTCAGCTGCGGCAAAATCATCGACAGCATTCAGGGACAGGGCATGTACCATGATCCGGCTGTTGAGCTGCAGCAGCTTAGAGCAGAGCTTAGGCGAAAAGAAAGTATCCTTCACTTCTTTTGGCAATATAATAATAATGTGACGCCTCCCCAGCCGGGTGAGAACTATCAGGCGCTCAGCGAAGCCGTCCGTAATTCATTCATACCTCCGGAGGATTGCCGGGTGATCGGAGCCGCCATGTGGCGGGCCGAAGAGGGGGAAGGCCTGAAACAGGTGGGCGGCAATGTAGGCCGCGGGCATGTCTATCCGTTCTCGACCTCTGAAGACGGAGGCGGAAAACCGGGTGTGCTGGATGCTTTTTTGGCTAAGGAATGGACTTTCTTACAGCGTACGGAAGTTGCGGAGGTATATATCCTATGCTATCCTTTAGGGGAGAACCACGTGATTTCTGTACATTTCTCCGGAAGCGGGGGATTATCGGCAGAGGATCTTACAGCAGTGGTTGCCTATAACCGTGATTTGTTCCGTACCGTCAATCATCTAGTGGAAGGGGACTGACAGGATGAAGAATATGAAGAATGCAGTTAGTGTTTCTAGTAGCGTCCGCCGGTCTGAAGGCGGTAACGGTAACAGTGCGGGAGGCAAAGGCCGTTCCAGACGCAAGTCCGGCACCAAGCTCTCTCCATCCGCGCTTAATGTATATTTAGCGCCTTCTCTGGAGGGCGGAGACGACGAGTACAAGAAGCTGGTCAGCGGTAAAGTGGATAATAACAAGCCATCATTCGCATAACGCATACTGGATACAGTATAACGAATATTGAATACTGAATACTGAATACTGAATACTGAATACTGAATACTGAATACTGAATACTGAATACTGAATACTGCTTACATCGAGCATTGAGCAGGTCTCCGGCATGGCCGGGGGCCTTTTTTGTTCTTTAATTGTTCTTTAAGGGATTATGAGATTCGTCTATGTAGATAAGGAGCGTAATGTATGGATAAGTTTCCTTGGAGTTCGGGGCAGAAACGTCTGCCGGACGCAATAGTTCTTATAGCAGGAATCCCTCTGCCGGCCGGACGCGGGTGGTGTGGGGGAATCAAGGGATAAATCCCACTAATCCGGCCGAAAGTGGGCGGTATGAGAAAATTAAAGGCATAAATCCCACTAATCCGGCCGAAAGTGGACGGTATGAGAAAATTAAAGGGATAAATCCCACTAATCCGGCTGAAAGTGGACGGTATGAGAAAATTAAAGGGATAAATCCCACTAAATCCGCCGAAAGTGGACGGTATGAGAAAATTAAAGGGATAAATCCCACTAATTCGGCTGAAAGTGGACGGTATGAGGAAATTAAAGGGATAAATCCCACTAAATCGGCTGAAAGTGGGCGGTACGAGGAAATGAAAGGGATAAATCCCACTAATTCACCGGGTACGGGCCAAACGAGGAAATGAGGGGCATTAGTGCTCCTGAATTCACCGGGTACGGGCCAAACGAGGAAATGAGGGGCATTAGTGCCCCTGAATTCACCGGGTACGGGCCAAATGAGGAAATAAGTGCCCTTGATCCCGCCGACTACGGGCAAACGAGGAAATTAGGAGCACAAGCGCCCTTAATTCCGCTGGATGTGGGGCAATTTTACCGATGCTATTCCAGAAGTAGTTTGTTCTTTTACCCACCCTCCTGATGCACTCCTGTATATTTAGCATCCACTGGCTGCCGGGTCTTCCGCAGATGCTGGAACCATGCGCCTCCGATCAGAGCAGCCCCGGCAGCAGTAATCCCGCCAATCAGTCCGAACACCGGGACAGGAGATTCTACCCCGTACAGCCCCAGCAGACCCGCCCCAAGCATAGGGCCGAAAGTGGTTCCGATCTTAACAAACTCCGAGCAGCCGAAATAGAGCCCCTTATTACTCTCCGGGGACAGCTCATCCACCAAGGCATCGAACCGAGCACCAATCAGCAGCTCCCCCAGACTGAACACTGTAATGAACAGCAGCGGCATCGACGGGGAGACGGGCAGCACAAAGAACAGAAAGCTTGCGGCAATCAGCAGATTGCTGGTGAGTACCACATGGAAAGGATTCCACTTCGAGATCCAGCGCAGTACGGCAAATTGCGCAGCCAGAATTACAACCGCATTGAGCGACAGGATCACCGAATACATCCGGGCACCGTCGGCCAAGGCAGAAGTGGAGTTTAAATATTGGGATACGGTTCCGTTCAGCTGGGAATACCCGAAGAAGGAGAAGCTCATTCCGGCCAGCAGGAGGAGGAATACATAGTCCTTGCGGATTGCACCAAGATTCTTGAGGCTGCCGATACTCCGGGCTGCAACAGAAGCGTGGATGCGGCCCCCGTGCCGGAAGAAGAATTGCGTGGAGACGCCATACAGAATATAAAGCACGCCCAGAATAACATAAGGAAAGAGCGTCAGCTTCATATTGAACATCAGGCTTAACAGCGGGCCGAGAAAACAGCCCAGATTAATCGCCGTATACCGCAGATTGAAGACGAGCAGCCGGTTCTCCGGGAGCGTTTCGGTGGACAGCACTTTTTTGCTGGCAGGCTCGAAGATGGAGTAGCATAATCCGTTAAGGCCGTTAAGCAGCAGGAAGGCCGGGAAGCTGTCCGCATAATAGAACAGAATGAATAGGCTTCCCCAGACTACGGGGACAACGGCGATGATTTTGTGCAGAGGCAGCCGGTCCGCAAGCGCCCCTCCGAAGCCGCTGAAGAGTACATTCACCAGCGGATTGATACTGAGAACACAGCCGGCCAGGAAGATGGAGAGATGTTTTTGACTCGTCAGAAAGATAGCCAGATAAGGGACGCTCATAAATAGTGCAGTTCTCGTGAAAAAAGTTCCGGCCAGAATGTTCCATACTCTACTGTTTAGTTTCCGTGACAAATGAAAGCCCATGATAATCCTTCCCCTGCTTTTTATATTTTGATTTGTGCCGAGTGTAGCATACAATGAAAATCAGACCGGGAAATTGTGCTGTATACTCACACGGCAGAGCGGAGGAGTGAAATCATGTTTCTGGGCTCTACAATTAGGCAAATCCGTTCCTCCAAAGGAATAAGCCAGTCGATTCTGGCGGATGGGATTATGAGCCGATCCAACTTGTCACGCTTCGAGGGCGGTAAATATTATCCCGGGTATGACAAGCTGATCCTCTTGCTGGACAAGCTGGAAATGTCCCTTGAGGAGCTGCTGTTCCTGCAGAATGGCTATGCACAGCCGGAGAAACGTACGCTTCACCTAAGTCTGGTGGAGGCGGCGAACCGTTATGAATTCGACAAAGTAAGAACGATCAGCTATGAATGCCGTTTCTTGTACGGGGCGACGCGCACGGAGGTTTATTATCATTTGTATCTGCTGGGCCAGGGTTTTCTGATTCAGTATCAGCGGGAGGATGAGATCAGGCAGTTAAGCGAATTAGCCGGGGAGATCAAGCCTTATCTGATGGGTGCGGACATATGGTATCTGTATGAGTTCAAGCTGCTGAATAATTTCCTGTTTACGCTAAGCAGCGGCGACGCGATCTTTTTTGGACTAAGGGCTGTGGATGAATTTGATAAATACCATGACTTTGCCGAGAGCCGGACCATCCAGCAGCATCTGATGCAGAACATCGCGAAAATTTGCCTGAAAGAGCATAATTACAAGCAAAGCCTGTTCTTTCTTAAAAAAGCGCTGCCCTTAGCGGATAAGACGAATCTGCTGTACGATAAAATTGTCACATTGGTGTACTATGAGATCACGCTGCTCTGTCTGAAGCATAAAGACGATACGTTGCAGTTATTGAGTTACCTGGATCTTCTCCGGCAGCTAGAGTTCAATGACAGTTATGACGCGCTGCAGCAGGTGTGCCGGATACATCTGCCGGATATATTCTGATACATATACTATTGATTTTCCGCAAAAAAAGGTTGTCGCCCTATTACCGGACGGCAACCTTTTTGGTTCTGCTTATTATTGGGGGGAAGAGATGCCGCTGCGCTTCTTGGCGAGCTCGCGCCGCACAACCGGAGCTACTTCTGTTGCCAGCAGCTCAATGGCTTCTGCCACCTTGGCATAGGGGAGGCCGCCGATATCCAGCTGGGTCATGAAGCGGTGATGGCCGAACAGCTCATGCTGATAGAGGATCTTCTCAATAATCTGCTGCGGGCTGCCCACGGCCAAAGTATTGTCAGGAGAGGTGAACCGGCCGAATTCATTGCGCGAGACGCGGTATTGCTGGCCGGGCTTCGGGCTGATCGCATTGCGGTAGCTGTAGTAATAAGGATAATACTCATCCAGCGCCTGCTGGGAGGTTCTGGCGATATAGCCGTGACTTGTGATGGCGATCTTCAAGTCTTCCGGCCTGTGCCCTGCTGCGGCGCCGGAACGGCGGTAGGTGTCGGCCAGATTCTGGAAAGGCTCCGGACTGCCGCTTAGAATGGCGATAGCCATACCTACACCCAGCGCCCCGGCCTTCTGGGCACTTTCGGCCGAACCGCCGATGCCGACCCAGAGCGGAAGCTTCTGCTGCAGCGGACGCGGGGCAATCTCGGCGTTATGCAGCGGGGAGCGGAACTTGCCTTCCCAGTTCATGACCTCATGCTGGTTCAGCGTGAGCAGCAGGTCGAGATTCTCGCTGAACAGCTGTTTGTAATCCTCCAGCTCATAGCCGAACAGCGGGAAGGATTCCAGGAAAGCGCCGCGTCCGGCGATAATCTCTGCCCGGCCGTCCGACAGCAGATCCAGTGTAGCGAAATCCTCGAAGACACGAACCGGATCAACCGTGCTCAGTACGGTGGTTGCGCTGGTAAGCTTAATCCGCTCTGTAACCTGGGCAATAGCTGCCAGCACAACCGGCACTGAGGAGATGACGAAATCCAGCCGGTGATGTTCACCCACGCCGAATACATCCAGCCCCGCTTCATCGGCAAGCTTCGCGGCGGCAATCACTTCATGGAGCCGCTGGCGGGGGCTAATCCGCTGCCCCGTTTCACAATCGGTTACGATATCCCCGAGTGTATAAATACCGAACTCGAACTCCGGTTCAGCCGCTTGCTTCGCTTGATCATTCCCTAGATTGTTCATTGGTACAGACCCCTTATTATCCAGAATATTTATTAGGTTTAAAGCTTAAGCTTGTCCGTTACAGCAAGGATATACTCTACTATACCATAACGACTTACAAAATGTAAGTATATGAGTGTAAGTTTGTGATGTGAGGAGATGGAGATGAGCAGATGAACAAATGAGCAGATGAGCAGCAGCAGGCATTACCAAAAGCGTAATACTGTTTTTTGCGTATACACTTGATGGGATACAGAGTGCTTTCAGAAAGTCTATATCGAAAATAATTAATCCGGGCGGAATTTGTGTATTTTCATTGACAGATTTACAGATAGGTGATATTTTAAATTTACAAATTCCAATTGATTTACTTTGGATTAAAATTAGCCGACTGTACAGACAGAGGTGCCGCGCGAGTTCTATCGCGAGGTTCCTCTGTTTTTTTTGTATTACAATAGTACATTTATATTTCAGCCAGAAGGAGGAGCAGATATGGGAGAAGCTTTATTGTCCATCACACAGCTGAATAAGCGCTTTGATACCGCCGGAGGACATGTGCAGGCATTGCAGGATGTGGAGCTGCATGTAGAGGAAGGGGAATTCATCACGGTGATTGGTCCCAGCGGCTGCGGCAAAAGCACTCTGCTGCGCATCGTTGCCGGTCTGGATACCGGCTATACCGGCAACGTTACGCTGGAAGGTGCAGAGATAGGCGGGCCGGGGATCGATAAGGGGTTTATTTTTCAGGAGCACCGCTTGTTCCCGTGGCTTACGGTAGAGAAGAACATTGCCTCCGATCTGCCGCTGGGCAGGCCGGATATCCGGAAGCGGGTGGATGAGCTGATTGATCTGGTGAAGCTGGGCGGCTTCGAGAAGTCCTATCCCCGGGAGCTGTCGGGCGGGATGGCCCAGCGTGTGGCAATTGCCCGTGCGCTGCTGAGGAACCCGAAGATTCTGCTGCTGGATGAACCCTTTGGTGCGCTGGATGCCTTCACCCGGGCGCATATGCAGACGGTGCTGCTCGATATTTGGCGGCGGAACCGGACTACGATGATTTTTGTAACCCATGATATTGATGAAGCAGTATTCCTCGGCAACCGGGTCGTTATTCTGGAACCCCGTCCGGGTAAAATCCGCAAGATCGTACCTGTCGACCTCCCCTATCCGCGTAAAAAAACAACAACCTCCTTTCAAGAGCTGCGCCTGAAGGTATTGAACTACTTTGAGAAGGTCGATGAGCTTGAGCTGAAGGACGGGGCGGGAATATAAAGTGACTCCTGATTCGTTGTTCGTGGATCGTTGTTGTCAGAATGGATACTCCTCAGTAGACACGGTATACACATATTGTTGTACGTAATACAACTTTGATCAACGACACCAGGCGAGCTCGAAGGGATTGTTGTACAAAATACAAGAATTATCCCGCTAAGAGGCTTGGAGAGGAAGAATTGATGCCTTTTGTACAACAATTTTGAGTTATGAACGATATGATGAGGGAAATGTTGTATTTTGTGCAGGAAGACGGTGCAGGAAGGTTGTATTGTGAAAAAGAGTGAACAAGTGCGGATTTATATCCGACTTAATCAATGTGAATATACTAATTAATTCAGAGGGAGGGACAGCCATGGCTGAACGGGCTGTAGCGGCAGGGAATGCCGGAAGAACAGGAAGGCCTGACGGCCCCGGAAAGGCGGCGATTGCCGGTCTGGGATTGCTGCTTCCGGCAGGTGTATTAATCCTGTGGCAGATTTTGAGCCATTACGGAATGATCTCGGAGATGCTGTTCCCGGCGCCTTCTACGATTGTCCAGTCATTCATTACCCTGGCATCTACCGGGGATTTATGGAGCAACCTCAGAATCAGTGTCGTGCGGGCATTGTCAGGATTTCTGCTTGGCGGCGGGCTAGGTCTGCTGTTCGGCATTCTGGTCGGATTATTCCGCAGATCGGAGAAGCTGCTGGACCCCTCGCTGCAAATGATCCGGATGATCCCGAGCCTTGCGGTAGTGCCGCTGTTCATTCTGTGGTTCGGCATCGGGGAGGAATCCAAGGTGCTGCTGATTGCCAAGGGAGCGTTTTTCCCGATCTATATTAATACCTTTATGGGGATACGCGGAACGGATAATAAGCTGTTCGAAGTAGCCCGGGTGCTTGGCTTCAGCAGAGGGAAGCAGATTGTGCGGCTGGTGCTCCCGGCAGCAGTGCCGAATATCATGCTCGGTGTGCGCTTGTCGCTGGGTCTCTCATGGCTGGGGCTGGTGGTGGCGGAGCTCATTGCTTCCACCTCGGGGATCGGCTATATGATGTCGGATGCCCGCCAGTTTGCTGATACGCCTGTAGTGTTTGTCGGGATAATTGTATTCGCCGCTGCCGGGCTGCTGAGTGACACCATTGTCCGCCTGATCGAGCAGCGGCTGCTGCGGTGGCGGGACAGCTATCAAGGATAGGAGGGAAGAACCGCATGAGTGAAGGGATAGAAGCAATAATCAAGACTGCCAAGGGGGTAAGGGAAGCCCGTGATTATAGCGGAACCGCTCCAATTACTACGCATAACAACAAGAGAAGATTAATGGTTGCATCCTGGAAAACTCTTTTGTCCGACTGGGGCACCGGGGCTGTTATTCCTGTAGCTGTAATCGCCGTATGGCAGCTTGCCGGAAGCGCAGGCTGGATCTCGCCGGAGTTTCTTCCGGCGCCGCTGACGATTCTCTCCGCTTTTGCAGATCTGGCGGTTAGCGGGGAGCTTGTCCATCATCTGGGCGTCAGTATCGGACGGGCTGGCATCGGATTCCTTATCGGAGGAATTCTCGGCCTGCTGCTGGGGACACTGACCGGCCTGTTCCGCAGTGCAGCCTATCTGCTGGACCCGAGCGTGCAGATTCTGCGGCTGGTTCCCCATCTGGCTATTGCCCCGCTGATCATTCTATGGTTCGGCTTCGGGGAGATTTCGAAGGTGGTTATTATCATGAGCGGCTCTTTCTTTCCGCTCTATATCAATACATTCATGGGCATCCGGGGAGTGGACAACAAGCTGTTTGAAGTAGCCCGGGTGCTCGGATTCAGCCCGCTGCAGAAGCTGCGGCGGCTGATCCTGCCGGCGGCGCTGCCGGGCATTCTGCTGGGACTGCGCCTGTCGATGGCTGTGGCCTGGATCGGTCTGGTGGTTGCCGAACTGATCGGATCACAGTCCGGGGTTGGGTTTCTCATTAATGAGGCGAAGCAGAATTCCAATACGGCCGTTATTTTTGTCGGAATTATTATTTTTGCAGTGGTCGGCAAGCTGATCGATTCTCTCTTCCGCATCATCGAACGCAAATTCCTGTACTGGCGTGACAGCTATCAAGGTTAAAGACAAGCTAATGAAACGCTAACGCTAATGAAACCAAGGGGGCAACAACATGAACCAACCGGCACTGAAGGAAACATTGAAACTGACGGCGGATGTACTGGTAATCGGCGGAGGTCCGGCAGGAACATGGGCGGCACTTACAGCCGCAGCTAAGGGAGTGAAGGTGATCCTGGCCGACAAGGGATACTGCGGCTCCAGCGGTGCAACTGCCCCGTCGGGCACCGGAGTCTGGTACGTGAAGCCGGAAGAAGAGCTGCGCGAGGCAGCGAAGGCCAGCCGTTACGCTATGGGCGGCAAGCTGGCTGAGCACCGCTGGATGGACCGGGTGCTGGACCGGACTTATGAGAATATGAACAGACTGGGCGTTGCCGGCTATCCGTTCCCGGTGGATGAGGAAGGCAATCAATACCGCCGGAGCCTGCAGGGACCTGAATATATGCGCCTGATGCGCAAGCTGGTGAAGAAGGCGGGCGTGAAAATTCTGGACCATAGTCCGGTGCTTGAGCTGCTCGCCGATGAGCACGGGGTAGCCGGAGCGGCCGGCGTGCAGACCCAGAGCGGAGAAGCCTGGAGTGTGCATGCCGGGGCGGTAGTTATCGCTACCGGAGGCTGCGCTTTCCTCAGCAAGGCGCTTGGCTGCAACGTATTGACCGGTGACGGGTACTTGTTCGCCGCTGAAGCAGGAGCGAGCTTGTCGGGTATGGAGTTCTCCAATGCCTACGCGATCTGCCCGACCTTCTCCTCCGTAACGAAGACTGCTTATTACAGCTACGCCAGCTTCTATTATGAAGACGGAACTGTAGTGGAAGGAGCAGGCTCCAAGAAGGGCCGCTCAGTCATTGCCAGGAATCTGCTGGCCGGGCGCCAGGTATTCGCGAAGCTTGACGGAGCGGATGAAGCATTGCAGCCGCTGCTGCGGGTGGCGCAGACGAATTTCTTCCTGCCGTTCGACCGGCGGGGCATTAATCCCTTCAAGGATGTATTCCCGGTGACGCTGCGGCTGGAAGGTACAGTCCGCGGCACAGGCGGCATCCGGATTACAGACGAGAGCTGCGGCACTGGGGTTCCGGGGCTGTATGCAGCAGGGGATGCGGCTACCCGTGAGCTGATCTGCGGAGGGTTCACCGGAGGCGGCAGCCATAATGCCGCCTGGGCGATGTCTTCCGGCTCCTTCGCCGGAGAAGGGGCGGCAGACTATGCAGCCGGACTCGGCTGGCATTCAGTTCACCGTGCACCCGTAGGGTTATCCTCTTCACCGCTGGTTCACCAGGAAGTGAAGGCGGGCGCCGCTGCCAGAACCGCAGAATATGTGGAGGCTGTGCAGGCAGAAGTCAAACCGTACGATATTAATCTGTTCCGTACAGAGCAGGGGCTGGAATCTTCGCTGGAGCGTCTGGACGGACTATGGAAAGAGCAGCGCAGCCGGGAAATCCAGCGCACACCGGAAGGTGTGAAGGCACGCGAAGCCGAAGCGATGACGGCAACGGCACGCTGGATGTACAGCTCCGCTCTGGCCCGCACCGAAACCCGGGGAATGCACAAACGGGAGGATTTCAAGGGAAGTGACGACAGCCAGCATCACCGCCTGATTAGCGGCGGACTGGACCAGGTATGGGTGAAGACAGAAGAGGTAGCGAAGGAGAGTGTATTGTTGTGATTGAAGTCATCAGCGCTGACCGGTGTGTAGAATGCAATCAATGTGTATCTGTCTGCCCGACCAATGTATTCGACAGGGTGGATAACGGAATTCCGGTTATCGCCCGGCAGAGCGACTGCCAGACCTGCTTCATGTGTGAGCTGTATTGCCCGGTGGATGCCCTGTATGTGGCTCCGGATTCCGAGGGGATTACCGGAATTACTGAGGCGGAGCTGGAACAGCAGGGACTGCTCGGCGGTTACCGCGAGAAGGTAGGCTGGGGCAAGGGCAGACAGCCGGTAGCCAGTCATGACTTCATGTATAAGCTGGCAGCCCGGGCAGGCTTCTGAGTGATGCGCCGTTATAGACACTAATCCAAAATACAGGCAAGAGTCCTTATACAAACATCAAACATCCAGCAGACGACTGAGGGGAGAATACAGAAATGAGCAAATTGTACAGAGAGATTAAAGGTGTATGGAGCAAAGGGGGACGCCTCACGCTGATTACAGGTGTGGTGATGATCATGCTGGTGCTGCAGGCTTGCGGTAATAATACCGGCTCCGGGAACAACGGAACGGCAGCCAACGGCGCAGGAACGAATACGGCCGACGCGGCGGGCAGTGAGGCTTCAAGCAATGTTCCTGCTGTGCTGAATTTCGGATACATTGGCTCCAATAAGCTGAATGTACCGGGCGGTGCAGAAGGCTGGGGACTCTATAAAGGGATTATTCAGGAAGAGCTGAAGCAGTACGGAATTACCGAAGTGAAGCTGACCGGCTTCCCGAACGGACCGGATCAGACGGAATCCTTAATCAGCGGAAGACTTGATTTCGGCAGCCTTGGGGATACCCCGGCGATTATCGCCTACGCTTCAGGAGCCAAGACCCGGTTGATCGCCCAGACTTCCGCGCATACGGTCGGTTATCTGATCGGCAAGAAGGACGGACCAAAGACAGTGCAGGAACTGAAGGGCAAAACCATTGCGATCCAGAAAGGGTCCTTCATGCACCGCTACGTAGTCGGCCTGCTGAAGCAGGAAGGGGTAACCGACTATAAGCTGGTTCACATGCTGATTCCGGATGCTACCGCAGCACTTGCCCGCGGCGATGTGGACGCGACCACCAATAACGGTGTAGCGGCGCTTAAGCAGATCGAGCAGGGATACACTCATTTGGATGATGCCTCTACCCATCCGGATCTGCTCGGAAGCAGTGCTACCGTAGTGTCAGAGGAGTATCTTGCGAAATTCCCGGATTTCCCTAAGGTCTGGAATGCGGCACGGGAGAAGGCACTGGCCGACCTGAAGCAGCATGAAGATGAGTATTATGAGTTCCTGGCCGAGATCGGGGATACAACCCCGGAACTCGCGAAGCAGGTGAATCCGATCAGTGATATTAAGGATACAGCCTTCACGGAAGACGGCACGAAGCTGCTGGAGGGCACCAAGAACTTCCTCGTGGAAGAGAAGCTGGCCAAGAAGGATTTCAACATCAGCGACTGGCAGCTCAAGTAATTCATGACAGGTAAACAGGTGAACGGAGGGGATGCAGATGTCCGAAGAAACCTTGACCATTGAACATTTCAAGCTGCCGCTGGAGAACGGGCTGTATCTGGAGGGCGAGGTGCGGGTTCCTGCGGGGACTGCACCGAAGCCCGTCATCCTGATCAGCCATGGCTTCCGAGGACATAAGGACTGGGCATTCTGGCCGGAGGTCTCCGGCAGACTTGCCGGGAGCGGGTTCTACACCGTAAGCTTCAATTTCTCACGGATCGCTGCCCGCAATTTGGACGGGGTTAGCCCGGAGGAAGCTGCCGGAGCGGCTACGCTGAGCCGGGAGCTGCTGGATCTGGAGCAGGTGCTCCACAGCCTGCTTGAGGGCAGGCTGCCGCTTGCCGGACTGGCCGACACGGAGCGGATAGCAGTTCTGGGGCACAGCCGTGCAGGCGGAAGTAACATTCTGTTCGCGGCAGAGCATCCTGAGGTGAAGGCGCTGGTGGTCTGGAACGGCGGTTCACCACCGCAGCCGCAGCAGGGTGAAGGTGCCCCGGCGCTTACGCTGCAGGAGCGGACGATCCGCGAGGATCAGCAGCGTAACAAGGAGCGCTTCAATCTGGAGAAGGCACTCGGCAGAGTACCGGCCGCAGCGCTGCTGATTCAGGGTGATCAGGACCGTGAAGCCTTGCTGCAGCAGCATGCAGGCTTCAGGGAACAAGCGCCGCATCACCGGTATCAGAGCATCCGGGGTGCGGATCACACCTTTGGCACGGTGGACCCGTACGAAGGCTCCACCTCTGCGCTGAATGAGGCTGTTGCCTCGACAATAGCATTTTTGCAGGAGAAGCTGGTCTGATCTTAATTCTACATTTCAGGGGACCATGAAGAGGGGGAAGCGGAATGCCGCAGCAGCAACAGCAGGCAACAACAGATGTTCTAGTGCTGGGCGGAGGCCCGGCCGGAGCATGGGCGGCATGGAGTGCAGCTTCTCAGGGAGCGAAGGTAATTCTGGCCGATAAGGGATATCTCGGAACAAGCGGGGCTACCGCGCCGGGAGGAACAACGCTGCTGGTGATTCAGCCGGTGGCAGAGCTACGGGAGCAGGCTGTGCAGGCCAGACTTAAGGCAGGCGGCTATCTCTCGGAGAATGCCTGGATTCACCGTGTGCTGGATCAGGTCGAGCAGAATCTGGAGCTGGTAGAGGAGTGGGGGTATCCCTTTCCGAAGGATGAGGAGGGCAGGCCGCTGCGGACGCATCTGCATGGCCCGGAATACATGAAGCTTATGCGTAAAGTGGTGCGCAAGGCGGGGGTGCGTATATGGGATCAATCGCCGGCGCTGGAGCTGCTCCATGATCAGCACGGCGTGGGCGGAGCACGCGGAATTAACCGCTTAACCGGGGAGACCTGGGAAGTGAAGGCGAACGCGGTGATTATGGCTACCGGAGGCTGTGCCTTCCTCAGCAAGGGGCTGGGCTGTAATGTGCTCACGGGCGAAGGACTGCTGATGTCAGCCGAGGCTGGTGCCGAGCTGTCGGGTATGGAATTCACCCGGCAATATGCTCCGAGCTTCGCGGACGGAACGGTAACACGCGGGCGGATGCTGGCCTGGGCCACGCTGTATGATGAAGCGGGAAGGCCACTGCATCAGGGTGACCGCACCTTCGGCAGCATCCCTGAGCTGATGCTGAGGGGCCCGGTCTACGCCTCGCTGGATCTGGCGGATACGAAGGAGAAGCAGGATTTCCTCCGTAACGCCCATCCGATCTTCTTCATGCCGCTGGAGCGGGCGGGGATTGATCCATTCAAGGATAAATTCCCGCTTACGCTGCGCTATGAAGGCACGATGCGCGGCACGGGCGGCTTGCGCCTGACCGGTACCGATTGTGCCACCTCGGTGCCGGGGCTGTATGCGGCCGGAGATGCCGCATCCCGCGAGAAAGTCACCGGCGCCATCTCCGGCGGCGGCGCCTACAATGCATCCTGGGCCATCTGCAGCGGCAGCTGGGCAGGACAAGGCGCGGCGCGGCACGCTCTGCAGGAGCCGCGTCCGGCGGACAGCCGGCTGCTCCGCGCGGCGGGCCGCTACGGGATGCCGGCTGGCGCCGGCACAGCCAGGGCGCTGGACGCGAAGCCGCTGATCGCGGCGGTCCAGCGGGAGATCCTGCCGCTGCGGATTAACTACTTCCGCAGCGAGCCTATGGTCGCCGCAGCCCTGCAGCGGCTGAACAGCCTGATGCCTGAGCTCAGCGGGCAGGTGCCCGCGACGGTTCAGGGCATCGTGCAATCGCGTGAAGCGGCCGCCATGCTGAATGTCGGCCGCTGGATCTACACCGCCGCGCTGGCCCGCAAGGAGAGCCGCGGCCTGCAGCGCCTGGCCGAGTATCCGGCGCTGGACCCGC
This sequence comes from Paenibacillus sp. FSL P4-0081, assembly GCF_000758565.1. Lineage (NCBI taxonomy): Bacteria > Bacillati > Bacillota > Bacilli > Caryophanales > Paenibacillaceae > Paenibacillus > Paenibacillus sp. FSL P4-0081. Next base: position 7,552,238 of record NZ_CP009280.1, on the reverse strand, counting down.
GCCAGACCCACCGCCTGATCCTCTCCGGTATCGATACGATTGGCATCCGCACCGAAAGTGTGCCTCATGCCCAGGAGCTGCGGATACCAAGAGAGGAGCGGGCGATATGATTGAACTGGTCAGCCAGGACCGCTGCATCGGCTGCAGGCTGTGCGTGAAGGTCTGCCCGACGAATGTCTTCGAGATGCAGGGCAAGCTTGCCGTCATTGCCCGCCAGGAGGATTGCCAGACCTGCTTCATGTGCGAGGCGTATTGTCCGGCGGATGCGCTCTATGTGGCGCCGCAGGCAGATCTGTCCATGGAGGTGGATGAGCAGGAGCTGATTGAATCAGGCCTGCTGGGCAGCTGGCGGGCAGAGATCGGCTGGAACCCGGGTGCGGAGGATACGATGGCGGAGCGGGACACGACACCTTTCTTCGAGGTGTTCACCGAGACTTACCGCGGCAAGTAATCAGGAATAAGCAAGTAAATGACAAAAAGGTGTTCTGCAGCCCTTGCCGGCAGCGGAACACCTTTTTTTATTTGAATATTTCACGGGTAACATAGTCTTCGTCATTCTCGCTATAACGCTTTACAGCAGCTTCTGAATGGCAGGCTCCATATCCAGCGGATCAACCGGAGATTCGAAGCGCTCCACCACGTTGCCGTTACGGTCAATCAGGAACTTGGTGAAATTCCATTTAATCTCATCGTTTGTGAGCGCTGCAGGATCACGTTCCTGAAGCATGGTGTGCAGCAGCTTGCCGTTTGAGTCCGTATCGTCGAAGCCCTGGAAGCCGGCCTGTTCCGTCAGATAAGCGAATAGGGGATGACGGTTATCCCCCTTAACATCAATTTTTTCGAAAAGCGGGAAGGTTACGCCGTAATTGATCTGGCAGAACACGTTAACCTCTTCATTGGAGCCGGGCTCCTGTTCGCCGAACTGGTTGCTGGGAAACCCGAGAATTTGCAGTCCCTGCTCCTGGTACTTCTCATGAAGCTTCTGAAGGTCGGAGTATTGCGGAGTATAGCCGCATTTGCTGGCAGTATTAACGATCAGGAGGACCTTATTCTTGTATTGTTCAAGCCGGGTCTCTTTCCCCCGGATATTGCGGGCCTCATACTCATAAATGCTCATTGCTGCTTCATCCTTCCGGTATATGAATTAATATTTATAGCTATTTAATTTTAAACAATTTAATTTTGGGTGTCAAACTAATAATACACTGTTAGGGCAATACTAATGTTGTGCCCCTACATACATATCCAGGAAGGCCCCGGCAGCCCTTTATGAACTTTTATATATTTATATATACGAAGTCCCCCGGTTGAGATTATACTAAAGTGAACGAACCGTTTTTTCAGCAGGCGGAGCGTCTCCCCATACGTATAACACAGACAAGAATATTATGCTGGAGGAAATTGAATGAGCACTACAGAACTTACTAGCCAACTTTCCAGTTTCACAGGAAGATTACTGCGGGAACGCTTTGGGAAAGGGCCTGAATCCATACACGCCTCCATCGGGAAGCAATGTATAGCGCTGCATATCCGTAATTTTATCGGGCCTGTGGAGAGATTTTTGTTAAATAAGGAAGAAGAACAGGCGTTTCGCTATACGAGAGAGCTTCTGATGAAGTCTCTGCTGCCCGAGCTTGCGGCTTACCTGAAGGAAACGATGGCTATGGAGGTTGGCGAGCTTTTCTATGACTGGGGTATACATAACGCGTCTGGAATGATCGTTGCGCTCATTAAGAATGACGTTATGGTCATTGACGATTATGCGGGGCGTCAAGAAGTCCATGCCCAGATTAATGAAGTTAGCAGAAAGGTTCAGAAGGAACCGGTCTATACCGACTCCTGGTGGCTGGGCCCGCGCATTCTGATTATCAAACGTGAGGGTATCCTGATCCCGCTGGAGAAGGAACTGATTGGTCTTGGTTATGAGAATACGCTTAAGACCACCAAACGCAAGATGGAAAAACGCTATTTGGAGGATACCACCACGATTGCCCCGATGCTCGGCAAGGAACTGTCGGATATATATGTGGATTGGGATTTCGACAAAGATACCAGTGTGATAGCATATACTTTTCAATAAGTTTAACTATAAATAAGGCGGAAATGAGTCGGACATGCGAATGAGCCGAACATGAGCCGGAGAAGGGGGAATCGTCCCTTTCTTCGGCTTTTTTATTTTCTGCCTGTTTATGGGCTGTTGTGCTGGGACTTTTTAGGAGGATATGCCGGATGGAGGAATACAAGCGGACAGTATTATATGTGGAAGATAATCAACTCAACATGGCCCTAATGCATCATATCTTCAAAAGAAACCTGCCCTCCGTATTGCTGCTGAAAGCTGAAACGGCAGAGCTGGGGCTAAGTATAGCCCGTGAAGCACTGCCGGATCTGATCATCCTGGATATCGGGCTGCCCGGCCTCAACGGATATGAAGCTCTGGAAATATTGCAGCAGGATGAGGCTACTTGCCATATTCCGGTACTGGGAACCAGTGCGTTTGCTCAATTATCGGATATTGAAAAAGCCAGGAATAAGGGTTTTGCTGCGTATATCACCAAACCTTTCCAGGTCAAAGCCTTCACTGAAATGGTGAAGAGACTGCTGGACGGCGGGCTATAAATCAAGGATAAAGTAATGCAGGAATGGATTGAACAAAGGCGGGGAACTGGGGAGAGCTCTGTCTGAAGGCTGGTTCGCGGGTTAATATAATCTGCTATACATTTTATAGTTTCTATTTCGACAGAATCATTTGACTTTCGCCCGGATATGCAAGATATTTATATTACAGATTTGAACTATTGCATGTATTACTCCACGAACGGGCGGTGGAATTTATGCTAAGACAACATACGGAGAGCTCTTCTCCATTCGAACAGGCATTCAAAAAGGGGACTGCCGGAGTCGCATTTCTCTCCATTTCCGAAGAATGGACCAGTGTGAACCCGGCGGTAACCCTGTTGCTCGGATACATGGAAGAACGATTGCTGGGGCATGGCTTCGCGGAGTTTCTGTCTGAAGATTCCCTGGAGATTCATAGGCAAAAAATGGGGACTCTAAAAGCGGGAGAGGCTCCCTTTTTTGAATGTGAACTGAATTTCCGGCATGCAGACGGCTCTGTGGTTGCAGTACTGCTGCATGTTTCTCTGATTAGCGAGCCCTCTACGGGAATGGGCTTGTATTATATCGTTCATCTGGCCGGATTGCCGCACACAGAGGCTAAGTCCAGGAATGAACTTCCTGCACCGCCAGATGAGCTGTACCGCTTGATCGCAGCCAATATTAGAGACATTGTATATTATGCAACCCCGGATGGTATCTGCAGATACTGTTCTCCTTCGATTGTGGAAGTACTCGGGTATAAGCCTGAGGAATTGATCGGCTGTGATATCCGCGGACTGGTTCACCCCGGGGATATGGAATTTATGAGCGCTCCGCAGGCGGCTGAGCTTCAGAGTGTGCAGCTGCGGATTCTTCATAAGGACGGGAGGTATCTCTGGATTGAATTCACGCTGCGGATTGTGGAAGACAGCGGGAACTGGAGCGTACTTGCCGTAGGCCGTGATGTGACACAGCGCAAGATTATGGAGCAGAAGCTGCAGGAATCGGTAGAGCGGTATACCTCGCTGAAGAAATATAACCATGATGCGATTATTTCCCTGGATCTGGAAGGTAACATTATCAACGGGAATGAGAAGGCCGTAGAGCTGACAGGCTACACGATTCCTGAGCTGGTGGGAATGAGTGTCGGACGGATTATCGGGAACCACCATCTTCACGACGTAATCAGCTTCTGCCAGAAGAAGGGTTCCATGGAACGAAGCATTGACCTCATCTGGCATAAGGACGGACATTCCGTGGAGGTGCTGACAACCCTTGCCCCTATCATTATCAACAATGAGACGGTGGGCTTTTATATTATCGTCAAGGATATTACCGAGCAGAAGAAGCTGCTGATCGCCAAAGAAACCGCCGAGAATACGAACCGGGCCAAAAGCGAGTTCCTGGCTATGATGAGCCATGAAATCCGCACGCCGATGAACGGGGTGATCGGGATGACCGATCTGCTGCTGGACCTCAGTGATCCGGATTCTCAGCAAAGGGAATACCTGGAAATCATCCGCCAGAGCGGAGAATCCCTGCTGAATATCATTAACGATATTCTGGATCTGTCCAAGATTGAGGCGGGCAAAACCTCATTGCATGAAGAACCGTTTGTCCTTCAGCACTGCATGGAGTCTGCTCTGGAGCTGCTGCAGCTTAAGGCGGAGAATAAGGGCCTCGCCATCCAGGTGGAGGTAGGCCCGGATGTACCCGCTGATCTGATCGGGGACGGAGAACGCTTGAAGCAGATCCTGATCAATCTGGTCGGCAATGCAGTGAAGTTCACTCACACTGGCGGGGTAAAAGTCGGCGTGCAAAGGATACGGGGAGAAGAGGCTGCTGATGGGGTAACGCTGCAATTTACAGTGGCGGATACAGGAATAGGCATTCCGGAGGATGCCCGCAGCCGGTTGTTCGAGCCGTTCTACCAGCTGGATCATTACATGAGCCGCAAACATGAAGGAAGTGGTCTGGGGCTGGCGATCAGCAAGCAGCTGGTTGAAATGATGGGGGGCAGGATTCAGCTGGAGCCGCAGACCGGGCAGGGGGCAACCTTTGTATTTACGGTGGTGCTCCGGACCGAGAAGCAGGCCCAGACTGCTGAGGGGGCGGAGCCGGGCCTGCTGAGTCCGCAGCAGCTCAGCCGTTCTTTGCGCATCCTGGTGGCTGAAGACAATGTCATTAATCAGATTGTGCTGCGCAAAATTCTGGAGAAGCGCGGGTTCGCCGTGGATGTTGCGGAAGACGGGCTGCAGGTAGTCGAGATGGTCACTCAGCGCAGCTATGATCTGATCTTCATGGATGTGCAGATGCCCGGCATGAACGGCCTGGAGGCTACATCGAGAATCAGGCAGACGCAGCCGGCAGATTCGCAGCCGGTCATTATTGCCGTAACGGCTAATGCACTCAAAGGCGACCGGGAATTATGCATTGAAGCCGGAATGGACGAGTATATCAGCAAGCCGCTGAGAAGCGAGACGATAGTGAATGTTATCGGGAAATTCTTTTAATCAGCAGGCAGTCTTCCGTCTATCCATCAATGATTAACGTTGCTGCGTTAAAGCTGTAATGCGTCACTCTGACATCTTGCATGTGGAAGTCATTTTGATTAAGATAGCAGAAACCGGTGCACAAGACGCACCGATATACCATTAAATGACAATGACGAAGAGAGTAAGCACTTTATAGCGGATCTTAACAGGGAAGGTGTGCCGGAGACTGAGAGCACCCTCATTTGACGCTTAGTGCCGAAGTTCACTTCCGAGTCGGCCCCTGAAGTACACTGCTGCAGCAGGTATGAGTAGGGAGGCCCGCTTCCAGCGTTAACGGGTGTAAGACAGAGTTAATCCGGTCCGGGAATGAGGTAACAGCTTTCCGGGTGCTGACGCGTCAGCAGGATTCATCTCTAAATAAGGGTGGTACCACGGCTCCTCGTCCCTTGCGACGGGGGGCCTTTTTGCGTTCGTTCATAGGATTAACTATTAACTACTTAAGGGAGTGTCAGGAAATGAGTAATGTGGAATTGGATAAGCTGAGAGCACGGCTTGATGAAATTAACGGACAACTGCTGGAGCTGATCTCGGAACGTGCGGAAATCGTTCAGGAAATCGGAGTGCTCAAGGAGAAGCAGGGTGTGCCGAAGTTCGATCCTGAACGCGAGAAAGCCATGCTGGATAAGCTGGTAGCAAGCAACAAGGGACCTTTCACCAGCGGCACGATCCGTACCCTGTTCAAGCAGATTTTCTCTGCTTCACTGGATCTGCAAAGCACGGAACATAAGAAGTCCCTGCTGGTAGCCCGGAAAAATCACGCCGAAGATACAGTAATTACCCTTCCGGGTAATGTAACCGTCGGCGGATTATCTTCGCTGATGGTTGCCGGACCCTGCTCGGTGGAGAGTGAGCTGCAGACCCGTACAGTTGCCGCTGCCCTGCAGAAGGCAGGAGTGAAGGTGATGCGCGGCGGAGCCTTCAAGCCCCGTACCTCTCCGTATGATTTCCAGGGACTTGGAATGGACGGTCTGAGAATTCTGCGTGAAGCAGCGGATGAATACGGGCTTCTGACCATCAGCGAAATTGTAGACCCGCGTCATATTGAAGAGGCCCTTGATTATGTCGATGTTATTCAGGTCGGTGCACGGAACATGCACAACTTCGAACTGCTCAAAGCGGTAGGGGAAGTGAACAAGCCGGTACTGCTGAAGCGCGGATTATCCGCTACACTGGATGAATTCGTCCATGCGGCAGAATACATTATGTCCCGGGGCAATATGGAGATCATACTGATTGAACGCGGCATCCGTACCTATGAGAAAGCGACCCGTAACACGCTGGATATTTCGGCAGTGCCGATTCTCAAGCAGGAATGCCATCTGCCGGTGCTGGTCGATGTGACCCATTCCACCGGACGCAAGGATATCCTGATCCCATGTGCCAAAGCCGCACTTGCCGCCGGAGCCGACGGCATCATGGTGGAGGTGCATCCCGATCCGGCAACCGCCTTATCGGATGCGGCGCAGCAGCTTAATATTGAAGAGTTCAACACCTTCTTCAATGAAGTGAAAGCCTCCGGACTGTACCGTTAATTTTAATATCTAGAGTTCAGGCGAAAATAGCAGGATCGGTGAGAACGGGGCAGGAAGTAGCGCTTACAAGCACAGGTTGGACTTTTGTGGAGGTTAAGGCGGGTCAGGTACAATAAGAAGCATTGGCGGTGCACCGGCCCCGGGCTCTATGGAAGAGCCTATAACCTTATAACAAGACACAGGAGGAGCAGCACAATTTGAAGCAGTCAAGCTTATACAACAACGGTTGGTTTTCCAACACACGGAGCGACATTCTGTCAGGTATGACCGTGGCGATTGCCTTAATCCCTGAAGCGATTGCTTTCTCCATCCTCGCTGGCGTAAGCCCGATGGTTGGATTGTACGCATCTTTCTGTATTGCTATTGTGACGGCATTTGCCGGCGGAAGACCGGGCATGATCTCAGCGGCGACCGGAGCGATGGCGCTATTGGTCGGTAGCCTGGTGATTTCACACGGAATTGAGTACCTGTTCGCGGCCACCGTACTGGCGGGAATCTTTCAGATTCTGATGGGAATGCTGAAGCTTGGCAGATTCATCACGTTCCTGCCGCAGCCGGTAATGACCGGCTTCGTCAACGCATTAGCCATTCTTATCTTCATGGCCCAATTGGTGCATTTTGAAGGACAGGGCTGGATTATGTATGCGCTGGTGGCACTTACACTGGTCATCATTTATACGGTTCCGCGGATCACGAAGGCTGTCCCTTCGGCACTTGTAGCGATTATCGCAGTTTCCGTACTCAGCATTGTTCTTAATCTGGATGTAAGAACCGTAGGCGATATGGGCACCATTACTTCGGCTCTGCCGGTGTTCCATCTGCCGGATCTTCCCTTCACGCTGGATACACTGCTGATCATTCTGCCCTATTCACTGTCGCTCGCTGTAGTCGGATTGCTGGAATCCCTAATGACCGCAACGCTGATTGATGATATTACCGGCACCGGCAGTGACAAGAACCGGGAAGCGAAGGGACAAGGCCTGGCCAATATCGTGACCGGCTTCTTCGGCGGGATGGCAGGCTGTGCAATGATCGGCCAGTCGATGGTTAATATGAAATCGGGCGGACGTACACGGCTGTCTACTTTTGTATCGGGGATCTTTCTTTTGTTCCTGATTCTCGTTCTGGGCGATGTGGTTAAGCAGATTCCGATGGGCGCCTTGGTCGGTGTTATGATCATGGTCTGCATTAGCACCTTCGAGTGGGGTTCACTGAAGACTTTAGCCAAGGTGCCGCTCAGCGATGCACTGGTCATGATCGTTACGGTAGTCACCGTGGTAGTGACGGATAATCTGTCGATCGGCGTATTGTTCGGTGTTCTGCTAAGCGCTTTGTCTTTTGCCTGGAAAATGGCTTCAATAAAGCTCGGCGTCCATACGACGGCATCTGTAACTACCTACAAAGTATCGGGCCAGCTGTTCTTCGGTACAACCAGTCATTTCGTGCATGAATTTATGTATGAGAGTGATCCGCAGCAGGTGATTATCGACTTCTCCCATTCCCATGTGTGGGATCAGTCGGCGGTGGGAGCTATTGCCAAAACGCTGGACAAATACGCGGCACTCGGCAAAAAGGTAACGATTACCGGATTAAATGAAGAAAGTGCCCGGCTGGTGAAACGGATCGGCCTGAGCTTGTCGGGCGGGCATTGAAGGATAAATGTATTGAGGCTGTCTTTGGAGCTGTTATGGCTTCAGAGGCAGTCTCTTTTTTTGTAATATCTTTTGCGGCAGGAAAAAGGAATTTCGAAAAAATTGTCGAAATTTTCCGGTAGAGGGACATTTGTCATTGCGTGTTCAGGAATGACCCTACTTTATTAACGCAATTGCCGTGCGCGAAAGGGAATGCCTACATGTTTTCTTTTATCCGAACAAGACTTATTGCCCGTATCCTCTGTATCATGACTGTAGTCATTCTATGTATCACGGCAGGGAACATTGCGATTCAGCGGGCGAACACCGGATCAGCGGTGAAAGGGACGATCAGCAGTTACAACATGAGTATTGCCAGCCATTATGTTACGCAGATTGATGCCGGCCGTTACAGCGAGTTCCTGGCCGATCCCCGGGAATCGGATCTGTATTGGTCGCTCCGCAATGAACTGGATCAGTTCAGGGTGTCGATCGGTGCCCGTTATGTATACTTTGTCAGGATCGATGAAGCCAATCAGCCGCAGCTGATGATTGACGGCAGACCGGAGGGGGACCCGCTGGCTTCGCAGATTAATGAAATTACAGATATGCCGGCTGCTGCAGTTGAGGCGGTCCTTGCAGGAGAGAATGCGAGTACGCCGCTGATCATGAATCCTGAATATGGGGATTATATCTCGGCATTTGTACCGGTGAAAGGGGCTGACGGGGCTCTGATCGGGGCGCTGGGCATTGACACCGATGTCGCTGTCCTTAGCAGCCTGACCCGTGACGTCCTGATCCAAAGTCTGCCTCTCTATGGTATTATTCTCGCCTTATCCCTGGCCGCTTTGGCGGTGCTGGCCTGGTTTGTATCCCGGTCATTGCGTCCACTGGGGACGATCACGCAGAGTGCGGGCACCATGGCCAGGGGCGACTTGGCTGAGGCCGCGCGGATTCTGAATGCCCGTCCGGTCAGGTCCCGGGATGAGATTGGAACGGCTTATCAGGCGATGCTTCAGATGTCAGGTGATTTGAATGCAAGAGTGAGAGGGATGGTGTCTGGTGTGTCCACGGCATCCGATTCTCTCTACGGCTCCTCTGAGACATTCGCCAGGAATGCCGATGATGTACTGAAGATGAGTGAGGCCGTTAACGGCAGAATCGGCGACATCTACGCCGGTGCCCATTCGCAGACCGAAGGAGCACAGAGCAGCGCTGTGGCAATGGATGAGATGGCGCAGGGGATTTCGCGCATTTCGGCAGCTTCGGCCGTTGTCTCCGAATTCGCGGTCAAGGCTCTGGATATCGTGCAGTCCTCCCAGACTGCCATGAATCATACGAATCAGCAGATGAAGTCGATTTCCGTATCTACCGGCCATACCCTGGACATCGTGCTGCTGCTGCAAGGCTATGCGAATGAAATCGAGGGCGCGCTGGCTGCGATCAGGCAGTTCGCCGATCAGACGAAGCTGCTTGCGCTGAATGCCTCGATTGAGGCAGCGCGTGCGGGAGAACACGGGCGGGGCTTCACTGTCGTAGCCGGAGAAGTACGCAAGCTGGCGGAGGGCTCTGCGGCTTCGGTCGAGCGGGTTGCCGATTTACTGATTCATATCGGCAATGCCTCAGCAAGCATTGGTACGCAAATGACGGACGCTTCCCATGAAGTCAGTGAAGGTGTGCGGATGTCTGCCGAAGCAGAAGCTGCGCTGCTGGAAGCATCGGCCGCTTTTCGTGAGGTGGCCGGACAGATTGTCGATATGTCGGCGACGGCAGAGCAGCTGTCAGCAGGCACAGAGGAGGTTGCTGCAACGGTGGGCAGCATGGCTTCCATTGCCGGAGGTGTCTCGGAGCAGACAAGGCAGATCCGTGAGCTGACCGGTCTTCAACTGGAGAAGATCAAAGAAGTATACGAAGCTTCGATGATGATCAGCGCGAATACAGGCGACTTGCGGGAAGCTATCCGGCAGGTGAAGGTGTAAGCGGCGCTTCAAGTGTTGATCGGGCGTAGTAGCAGGTGTTCGCTCTCCGGCTTTCCAAAGTGTTCGACTATTGGTATGATTACAAGGAATGCGAACATCTACTACCGATTACATGGAGGAATTAATAATGAGTGAAACTACAATATCCGGGATTATTGATCATACGCTGCTGAAGGCGGATGCCCGTAAAGACGATATTATCAAGCTGGCTGAGGAAGCCAAAGCATACAAATTCGCTTCGGTCTGTGTGAACCCGGCCTGGGTGTCCACGGCCCATGCAGTGCTGAAGGATACGCCGGAAGTTAAAGTATGTACAGTGATCGGGTTCCCGCTGGGATCGTCCACACCGGAAACCAAAGCCTTTGAAACCACCGATGCGATTGCTAACGGTGCCGGCGAAGTGGATATGGTTATCAATATCGGCGCACTGAAAGACGGTAATGACGAGCTGGTGAAACGTGATATCGCCGCAGTGGTTGAAGCTGCCCGCGGTAAAGCACTGACCAAAGTCATCATTGAGACCTGCCTGCTGACCGATGAAGAGAAGGTCCGCGCCTGTAAGCTCGCTGTAGAAGCGGGAGCAGACTTCGTGAAGACTTCGACCGGATTCTCCACGGGAGGCGCAACGAAGGAAGATATCGCACTCATGCGGGCGACTGTCGGCCCTGCTATCGGCGTTAAGGCATCCGGCGGTGTGCGCAGTGCGGAAGATGCCCTCGTAATGGTCGGAGCAGGCGCTACCCGGATCGGGACAAGCGGCGGCGTAGCCATTGCCAAAGGTGAGCAAAGTCAGAGCAGCTACTAAATACAACTCAGCTATGCACAGAAAAGGCTGTGGCCTCCTGGATTTCGGGAGGCCGCAGCCTTTTCGTTTCTGTAAAGGGAATTAGAATAGTCGTCTGGTATCTGTTGTAGATAAGCTGAATATGAAATGGGCCGCCGAAAGTTAGCCGAGTGGGCTGAGCGGCGGAAATAAAGAGATAAATCCCACTAAATCGGCCGGAAGTGGGTTGAGCGGCGGGATTAAAGGGATAAATCCCACTAAATCCGTTGGTGTAAACGAAATTATGATGGTTATCTAGTTATCTGTTGTAGATAAGCTAAATATAAAAATGGGCCGCCGAAAGTTGGCTTAGTGGGCTGAGTGGGCTGAGCGGCTGAGCGGCTGAGCGGGGAAATCAAAGGGTTAACCCCCTCTGAATCTGCCGGAAGCCGGCTGTACTGCAGTGTGCCCCCTCATACAAATGGGTGGTACTCCCGATTCGCCGTGCCTAGACCAGCCCTTTGTCCATCGCTTTGCTGATCAGCGTGGCGAACAGGCTGTTGGACCAGGCGAACCACTCGCGCGAGAAATCGGAGGGATCATCCGGGTGAAAGCCTTCGTGCATATAACCGGTATCCGCATCGGTCCGGATCAGCATGTCGATCAGTTCTTTGATCTCCTCATCGTTATCTGCCGTCAGTGCCTGCATGGACAGCGCCATATGCCACACATAACCTCCCGGTGTATGCGGACTGCCGATGCCTTTGGCATGTTTACCTTCGAAATAGAAGGGATTGTCGAAGCTGAGGGCAAACCGGCGGGTGTTCTGATAAATTTCATCCTCCACACCCACATAACCAATATAAGGAATGGACATCAATCCCGGTGTGCCGGCATCGTCCATCAGAGAATAATTGCCGAAGCCGTCCGTTTCATAGGCGTAGATTCTGCCGTATTTCGGATGAGTCACGATACCGTAGGTACGGATGCCGAAGTCGATCTCCTTACGCAGCTTCGCTGCCCGCGCCGCCAGTCTTTCATCCCCGTAGACCTCGCTTGCGATCTCGCGGATATATCCCAGAATCACCACGGCGAACATATTGGAGGGAATATTGTAGCCGAACTCGCAGCTGTCATCGCTCGGGCGGAAGCCCGACCAGCTCATGCCGGTATAGTTGACGGGCATGCCGCGTCCGTTATTGTACAAAGTCTCCGTATCCTGAAGCGTCTGCCGGATGAAGTGGTACGGCGATTTCTCCCCGTGGTACTGCTCAGTCTCTATAACATTCACGATGGAGGTCAGCGCCTGGTAGCAGGCGGTGTCGAAGATATCGGTCTGCTCCGCTTCCTTCCAGTACATATAAGCCAGCTGTACGACGAAGCAGAGGGAGTCCAGCTCGTATTTGCGCTCCCACATCCACGGGTTCAGATTGCAGTCATCGGTATCCCGGTAATGCTTGTCGCTGGCCGTTTCGTTGAAGGCATTCGTGTAGGGATCAATATTGACATAGAACATCTGCCGGGCAATCAGGCCGCGGAGAATCCGCTGCAATTCAGGATCATTTTTGGCAAAAGGAATGTAGTGGCGCACCTGCTCCGTGGAATCGCGCAGCCACATGGCCGGAATATCGCCGGTGAATACGAAGGTGGTGCCGTCGTTAAGCAGCTTAGTTGTAGTCTCCAGCGTATTCGGGAAACAGTTGCGGAATAATTGCTGCAATTTCGGATGATGCGCAAGCCGTTCGTCGGCTTCAGTCAGATACGTGGTAATGGAAGCTGGCAGCTTCATAGTCTAATTCCTCCTGGACATAGTTATGATTAGGGTTGTACTGCTTGCAGCGCATAGGTGACAATCTGGGCTTTGCCGACGGAGCTGCGGAGAATTCCTTCATCTAATAATTCCCTGTGTTTCCGCCGCTCCAGAATATCACTGGCATGTACGGCCTGTACGGGGAAATGGGGCTCCAGCACAATGGGCTGCTCGGTATGCGCCAGATTGTACCATCGCAGGATAATATCCTCATGAGCTTCCGACAGCTTGAATGCGGAGAGCGCCAGCGTGCGGCCCTGCCACTTCAGCGGCTGATACTCGGCAGGCAGAGAGCCCTCTTGCCAGCCGGTCTGCACAGCGAACCATGGGACCTGGTATTGATAAGCCCAGGCAAAGGCCTCCGGCTGGGCGGCATCTCCGGCATAAGGACGAACTGCGAATTCAACGGTCTGCTCACCCAGACACTGGGCTTCCGGTGTGGGGAACACGCCCCAGTCCCCCAGCTCCGACACACTGCGCAGCAGGGTTACAGCAATGGTATTTCTTCCGTCACGCAGAACCTCATATTCGTTCAGACCCTTGTTTGCGATCACTACTCCGGCGCTGCCGTCCGACACGCTGACAAAAGCCTGCTGATGCTGGGCATTGCTCGGATTGAGCCAGCCCTGAGCCGGCTCAATCTCGCGCTCCGCCGCTTCAAATACAGAATCGGCCAGAAGGGTGGAGGCGGCAAGTCCGGTAGGGAAGAGGACACGCAGCCGGTGGTCCATGGCCTGATTATTAAACTTGGCCGAGACCAAGACACCAGTCCCGTTAGCCTCCAGGCTAATCCGGGTCACAATCCGCAGCGGTATCTGCTCAGAGGAGCGTCCAGCCTTACGCTGCCGGAACGGAACCATCCGGCGCTTCTCCTCCGCGAACGAAGCGTCGGCGGAAGCAGGAATGGTCCATTCATGCACGATTTCATAGGTGATGCGGTAGGGCTCATGCTCAGCAAGCGTGATGCGGGCGTCCAGTCCCCTGGTAGTCAGCGGGGTATCGCCCTCCGGCTGGCGGAATACATACTCATTGCCGATATCGCCGCAGTTCTCATAGACGCCGAGTCCCGTGAAAGTTTTGCCGGTGCGCTTATCCGTTACATCATAGGAGCCGTCCTCCCGGATAAGGACGGCCAGGAATCCATTCTCCATCCCCGTCTTGGTGAGCGCAAGCGGACTTGCAGCAGCCCCGGCGGATTCGCCGCCCGGTAATTGTACCCAGGCAAAGCTTGTGTAGCCGAGCGGAGGTACCTGCGCGGCTTCGAAGGTCAGCCGCACAATGCGGGCCATATAAGGCTTGCGGAACTGCTCATCCGGCAGCTCATAGCCGAACCGGGTGCCAAGATCCTCCGCCTTGCAGGCTAGGACCCGTCCGTCCGCATCCAACAGCCGCCCGCGCTCCAGCACACGCGGAAGCTGGTCCAGCGCCTCGGCAATGGCTGCAGGATTCGGCCCCTCCTTGAAGTAGCGCTTCGCGAAGATCACTTCCACGCTTACCGTGCCGCTGCGTTCCCAGCCTGTCGTATTGAAGACCGTCACAGGAATGGCGGATTCTCCCCAGGCATCTACGTCCTTGGTTCCAATCTGACCGGAGACCGCCTTCAGACTTTCTTCAATAATAGCCTCCCCTACATGCCTGCTCTTCTCGAAGCGTGTAATCATTTCGCGGTGAACCTCATCCACGCTGCAGCCGCAGATGCTGTCATGCGGATGATTCTGCATCAGCGTCTTCCAGGCGTAAGTCAGCAGGGCGTGGGGATAAGCCTGCCCGCTGACCAGATAAGCAAGTGTTGCCAGCGGCTCGGCGCCCTTCTCCAGCAGGGTCTGGCCCCGCTGGTTCAGCTGCTTCAGGTAGACGCGGGCGGAAGCGGTATTCACCAGCGTTCCCCAGCCGTCCGTGTGCTGGCTGCGCAGCTCGCCGGTCACGGTCACGAGATCCTCCGGCAGTGAAGGCCCAAGCGCATGTAAGTATTGCTCGAAGCTGGAATGGACAAAATCCGTGTCCGGGTACAGCTCCCTGGCCGTCTCAAGCGCATCGGCGAGATCACGCTGTACCGGCTGATGATCACAGCCGTTCATGAACAGCAGCTCCGGGGTGGAGGCATATTTGCCGGCATCAGCGATTTTTTTATCCCAGAAGATCTTGGCTTCACCTGCATCCACAGGCACCTCGTTGCCGTTGCTGTACCAGTTGGCGAAGAGCAGTCCAAGCACGCTGGAACCATCGGGGGATTCCCAGAACATCTCGGAGTAAGGCGATTCATAGCTTGTGCTGGTCAACTCACCGACCATATTGTCGAAGCCCGTCGGCTTCACACCGCGTCCGAACACCGCAGTCCCGATGTCTGCCTGCCGGAGCAGTTGGGGCGCTTGTCCCATATTGCCGAAGGAATCCGGAAAATAACCCAGCTTGGAGATAACGCCATATTTGGCCGCGTCCTGATGACCGGTCAGCAGATTGCGGACATTCGCTTCTGAGCTGGTCAGGAACTCATCCTGGAGCACATACCAGGGACCGATGACAATGCGTCCTTCACGGATGAATCTCTCCAGGAGTTCTCTTTTCTCAGGATGAACCTGAAGATAGTCTTCAATAATAATGGTCTGTCCGTCCAGATGGAAATAACGGTAGCGTTCATCCTTCTCCAGGGTCTCCAGGAGCTCATTCATCAGCTTCGCCAGCAGAACATGATGACGCTCGTAAGGCATGTACCATTCCCGGTCCCAATGCGTGTGGGAGATCAGGTGTGCGGTTGTACGGGTCATGACAGAAACCTCCTATATCATCAGTCAATTATTTAGCTTTGGCATTCGTAGCAAATGTTTGCATACCTGCCGGGCGATCACAATATGTAACTTTTGCAGCGAAAAGGAAGGTTCATAATTCACACATTTACGGCGGGGGGCAAGCTGTAGTCAACAAGAGCAGGGCAGGCCGGAAAGTCCCGCAGCAGCGCGGTTTTACACTCCCTTAACATGACAATGCAGAACCTACATATTTACGATGTTAGCTTTGTTTCACTACACTTTGTGTTGTAAGCGTTAGCAGAGAGGCTGTCACGAAGAATGCGAAGCGGCTACATGATTTAATGTTACGAAAACTAACATAGAGAGGAGTGGGAGAATGAAGGGGAGTAATGCTGCAGTATCCGGAAATCCTTCATTGAAGAACAAGTCCCTTGGCAAAAGAATCTGGCAAAACTGGGAGCTCTATCTGTTCATGCTTCCCGCGTTATTGTATTTCCTCGTTTTTCATTACGGTCCGATGTACGGCATTCAGATCGCTTTTAAGAATTTCGTACCCTCGAAAGGAATTACGGGCAGCGAATGGGTTGGCTTTGATCATTTTGAACGGTTCTTTAATTCCTATTTCTTCTGGGATCTGCTCTGGAACACCTTCAGCATCAGCTTCTATGAACTCGCAATCGGGTTCCCGCTGCCGATCATTCTGGCGCTGGCCTTCAATGAGGTCCGCAACGGCCCGTTCAAAAAATCGGTCCAGACGGTAACCTATGCGCCGCATTTCATTTCTGTAGTGGTTATGGCGGGGATGATCATTACCTTCCTGTCGCCGTCCAGCGGAATGATTGTCCGGGCCATTGAGTTCCTGGGCCTTCAGCCGGCGGAGTTTCTGACCGATCCAGCCTGGTTCAAGACGGTATACGTTTTCTCGGGCGTCTGGCAGAGCACCGGGTGGGGAACGATTATCTATCTCGCGGCTCTGTCAGGCGTAGATCCCCAGCTGCATGAAGCGGCCATTGTGGATGGAGCAAGCCGGATCAAACGGGTGCTGCATATCAATCTGCCAACGATTATCCCCACGATTACGATCATGCTAATCCTGAATATGGGGAATATTCTGGGCCTTGGCTTCGAGAAAATTCTGCTGCTGCAGAATTCGCTCAATATGGAAGCCTCCGATGTCATATCCACCTATGTATACCGTGCCGGTCTGGTGAACGCCCAATACAGCTTCTCAACGGCTGTGGGATTGTTCAACTCGGTGGTCAATGTGATTCTGCTGGTTACCGTCAACCGGATTGCCAAACGCACCAGTGAGAACAGCCTCTGGTAGAAAGGAGTTGAAGTCTTTGGTTACTGCCATGAAAGAATCCAGGGGAGACAAGCTGTTTCTGATCAGTACCTACATTTATCTGTTCCTCGCGCTGCTGGTTGTTCTCTATCCGCTGATCTATATTCTCAGCGCTTCCATCAGTTCACCGCAGGACGTCAATTCGGGAGCCATGTGGCTGTTTCCGAAGAATGTGACACTGGACGGATACAAGCTTGTTTTTGAGAACCCGAAGATATGGAACGGTTACTGGAACACTATTGTTTATACGGTGGCGGGCACTCTGCTCAATCTCGCCGTTACGCTGCCGGCCTCTTATGCGCTCAGCAGATCTGATTTTGTCGGACGCCAGCTGTTTATGGGCCTCATATTGTTCACAATGTTCTTCAGCGGCGGACTCGTGCCGACGTATCTGCTGGTCAAGAATCTGGGCCTTATCAACAGCATGGGTGCATTGATTCTGCCGGTGGCCGCTTCGGTCTGGAACATCGTCGTGGCCCGCACCTTTTTTCAGACGACCATCCCGAAAGAATTGCAGGAAGCGGCGCACATTGACGGCTGTACGAATCTGGGGCTGTTTATCCGTATTATTTTGCCGCTGTCCGCACCGATTGTAGCCGTTATGGCCCTGTTCTATGGGGTAGGCCACTGGAACAGCTATTTCCCGTCCTTGATCTATTTGAATGATGAAGCCAAGTATCCTCTGCAGATGGTGCTGCGCCAAATCCTGGTCCTTCAGGAAATGTCTGCCGAAACCACAGGTGCTGCGATCAACGGCGAGGTGGCTATGGCCATGAATAATAAGGCAGAGACGGCATCGCTGGTCAAATATGGAGTCATTGTCGTCTCGACACTGCCCATTGTGGCTGTCTATCCGTTCCTGCAGCGTTACTTTGTCCAAGGGGTCATGATTGGCTCTGTTAAAGGCTAAAAAGGTAAAATGTAAAGAACATAAGGGAGGAATCATCAATGCAGACCACACGTAAACCATGGAAGCTTCTGCTGTCTTCGGCTGTGATCCTTACACTGCTGGCAGGCTGCGGGAATTCGAACGAGGGCGCAGCAAACAATAGTACCGGAGAAGTCACAGTCAACAAGGAAGGTTTCCCGATTGTTACTGAACCCGTTACCCTGACGCTGATGGCGCCGGATGTAGGGATTCAGAACTGGGAGAATATGGCGGTGCTCCAGCAGATGCAGGAGAAGACCGGCATTACGCTGGAATACAAGAATGCGCCGAAGGACAGCTTCGAGACCAAGAAGAATCTGGTGTTTGCCAGCGGGGATTACCCGGATATCTTCTATGCTGCCGGTCTGACGACCGCAGAGCAGATGAATTATGGAGAGCAGGGTATCCTGATTCCCCTGGAGGATCTGATCGAAGAATATGCTCCTAACTTCAAGGCGCTGCTGGAGGAGAATCCGGATGTCCGCAAATCAATCACAGCACCGGACGGGCATATCTATTCCTTGCCAGTGGTGGAATTCAGCCAGCATTGGTACCGCAATCCGATGTGGTATAACGGCGATTTCCTGAAGGCGCTGAATATTGACAAGCTTCCTGAAACTACGGAGGAGCTGTATACCTATCTGAAGCGTGTGAAGGAAGAAGATCCGAACGGAAATGGTACTGCCGATGAGATTCCGATTTCTTCGGTTACAACGGCCGCTGCGAACCTCCGCGATATCCGCACCTGGCTGCTGGGCGCCTTCGGCATTTATGAAGAGGAAATATATGTGGACGATGCGGACAAGGTGCATTATACGCCGCTTGAAGAAGGCTACAAGGAGTATCTGACCTATATGAACCGCCTGTGGTCCGAGGAGCTGCTGGATCATGAGAGCTTCTCGCAGACGGCGGAGCAGAAGAAGGCCAAAGCGCAGAACAACCGCGTCGCCCTCTTCTCCGACTGGCATGCCTATATGACTAAGGGCGGAGAGCCTTCAACGACAGATCCGATGTTTGCGCCGGTCCGCAGCGAATCGGTGGCTGCCCCGGCGATTGCCAAGAACAGAGGGATTACAACCGGCGCCTTTGCGATCACGAACAGCAATCCGGAGCCGGAAGCCTCGCTGCGCTGGGTCGATTATCTCTACTCCTATGAAGGCGCCTTGTTCTTCAACAAAGGGCCAGAGGGCGTTCTCTGGGAATACACCGACAAAGACAACCGGGTTAAGCAATACCTGCCGGTACCGGACGGAAAGGAAATGGAAGATTACCGGGCAACGCTGACGCCAAACTACGGTATTCCCGCTCCAACGCTGTCCATGGATGATATCAACAAAGGGCTGAAGACGGACTTTGACCTCTGGGTAGAGCAGGAAACCAAGCAGAAGCTCCTCGATAAAGGTGCACGGATTCCCTTCCCGGCCCTGTTCCTCACCGTGGAAGAACAGACCGAGATCAGCAGTCTGAATTCGGATCTGAGCACGTATGTGAAGCAGATGGAAGCGAAGTTCATCACCGGAGCCGAGCCGCTTACGGGCTGGGACAATTATGTGGCGACCGTCAAGAAGATGGGCGGAGAGCGTGTGGCCGAGATCAACCAGGCCGCCTATGACCGCTGGAAATCGAACTAATGCATTCAGTTGTGCAGAAAGGTGCTGTGTAAATGATCTATAAGGATAAGACACGCCCTGTGGCGGATCGTGTACAGGACCTGCTGCAGCGCATGACCCTTGGAGAGAAGGCTGGACAGTTAGTCCAGCCTTTCGGCTGGCAGTGTTATGAGAAGCGTCCGGATGGAACCACAGGTATGACGGAAGCCTTCAAGCGCCAGGTTGCAGCCGGAGGCGTCGGCTCCCTGTATGGAACGCTGCGTGCAGATCCATGGACCGGCGTCACGCTGGAGACGGGCCTGTCCCCGAAGCAGGGAGCAGAGGCGGTCAATGCCATTCAGGCTTACGCTATGCAGGAGAGCCGGCTTGGCATTCCTATTCTGTTCGGGGAGGAGTGCTCGCACGGACATATGGCAATAGGTGCGACGGTATTTCCGGTTCCGCTGGCTCTGGGCAGCATGTGGAATCCGGAGCTGTACCGGGAGATGTGCCGGGTAGTAGCCTTGGAGACCCGCAGCCAGGGAGGAGCGGCTACCTATTCGCCGGTGCTGGATGTGGTGCGCGATCCGCGCTGGGGGCGGACAGAGGAGACCTTCGGCGAAGATCCGTTTCTGATTGCTGCCATGGGCGTGGAGGCGGTAAAGGGCTTGCAGGGCGAGCGTCTGGATGCGGAGGATTCCGTTATGGCGACGCTGAAGCATTTCGCCGCTTATGGCAGCTCGGAAGGAGGGCGGAATTCCGCGCCCGTGCATATGGGACTCCGCGAGCTGCATGAGGTGGATCTGCTGCCCTTCCGTAAAGCGGTGGAGGCCGGAGCACTCTCGATCATGACCGCCTATAACGAAATTGACGGGGTGCCCTGCACCACGAACCGTTATCTTCTGCAGGATGTGCTGAGGGAGCAATGGGGCTTTGACGGCTTCGTGATCACGGATTGCGGAGCGCTGGGGATGCTGACGAACGGGCATAACACCGCGGACAGCGGGGAAGCGGCGGTCGCGCAGGCGCTGCTGGCCGGCATCGATATGGAGATGTCGGGAGAGATGTTCGAGAAGCATATCGCGGATGCTATCGATCATGGACGGCTGCAGGAGTATGACCTGGACCGCGCGGCCGCCCGGATTCTGGAACTGAAGTTCAAGCTCGGGCTGTTCGACCGTCCCTATGCTGATCCCGAGCAGGCTGAGCGGACAATCGGCAAGCCGGAGCACCGGGAGCTGGCGCGGCGGATTGCCGGTGAGAGCATCATTATGCTCAAGAATGAGAACGGCACGCTACCGCTGAGCAGGCGGATTCCGAAGCTTGCAGTGATCGGGCCTAATGCGGATGCGCCGTACAATCAATTGGGCGACTACACCTCGCCGCAACCCAAAGGCGCGACTGTAACTGTGCTGGAGGGAATCCGGCAGGCTCTAGGCGGTAATGCGGACAATGTGCTGTATGCACCCGGCTGCCGGATTAAAGGTGATTCCCGGGAAGGCTTCGCGCATGCACTGGCCTGTGCAGCGGAAGCAGATGCTGTCGTGCTGGCAATCGGCGGCTCAAGTGCCAGAGACTTCGGCGAGGGAACGATTGATCTGCTCACAGGGGCTTCTGTCGTGACCGAACATTCCTGGAGTGATATGGAATGCGGCGAAGGCATCGACCGGGCCACGCTCAATCTGATGGGCGTGCAGCTAGAGCTGGCACAGGCCATCCACAAGCTGGGTAAGCCGCTGATTGTGGTCTATATCAACGGCCGCCCGGTTGCTGAGCCGTGGATTGTAGAGCATGCCGATGCCATTCTGGAAGCCTGGTACCCCGGCCAGGAAGGCGGACATGCGATTGCCGATATTCTGTTCGGCGACGTGAACCCTTCCGGGCGGCTGACGATCAGCATTCCGAAGCATGCAGGTCAGCTTCCCGTCTATTACTATAAGCGGCGGACGAGAGGCAAGCGTTATCTGGAGACGGACTTCAATGCCGAGTATCCGTTCGGCTACGGCCTTAGCTTCAGTGAATTCAAATACAGCAACTTGAAGGTAGAGCCCTCCGTCATTACAGCGGATGGCGAAGCACTTGTCTCCGTGGATGTGACCCATTCCGGTGACCGGGCGGGGAGCGAGGTTGTGCAGCTGTATATTTCCGATCTGGCCTCTGCCATTACCCGTCCGGAGAAGCAGCTCAAGGGCTTCCGCAAGATCAGCCTCCAGCCGGGAGCAACGAAGACGGTGACGTTCAGCGTCGGCCGGGAGCAGCTGGAGTATGTATCGGCGGATTTAACGCGGATCGTGGAGCCGGGTGAATTTACGATCATGGCAGGACCCCACTCTGCAGAATATCTGACCGCACCACTCCATGTGAGGGAGGAGGGCTGAGTCATGAAGCGTATGAACCGTTTCATTGAGTGGCTGGCGAAGAGGCAGTGGACAGAGAAGGTAGAGCTTGCGGAATGGAATATGCGCAAGTCCCGCTACCTCTCTCCCGGCAACTATGAGCATGAAGAGGAGCTTCACCTGAATTACAGGATTGCACGGCTGGACGGCGGCTACGGCACCACGTATTTCCTTCAGCGGGAGATTACGGTTCCGGGAGACTGGGGGCCGGAAGAGTCGGCGCTGCTCTATCTGGGGCGCGGGGAGGGCCTGCTGAAGCTTAATGGAGCGCCCTATCATGGCCTGGACAGCAATCACTGGTTCATCCCGCTGCCGCCCGGCACTGCGGGAGAAGTCCTTCAGCTGGACATCGAGCTGTATGATCCGGTGCCTGAGCCGGAGGACCCGCTGAACCGCCAGGCGGTGATCAAGCCGCCGCTTACGGGAGTAGAAATCACGCTTGTGCGTGTGAACCTGGCGGTCTACAGCCTGCTGCATACGGTGAAGATCGTGCATGAAGCGGCCCTGCTGCTGCCGGAGGGAGATATGCGCCGCATCCGCAGCCTTAAGGCACTGGAGCGGGTAATGGACACGCTCTATATGAAGGAGCCGCTGCTCCTTGACGGCGCTGCCGTCACTGCGGCTGAACAGCAGCTGCGGACAGAAGCGGCGGCGGAACGGTCTGCGGGACTGCATCCGGGGACAATGCACATGGTGGGCCAGTCGCATATCGATATTGCCTGGCTGTGGCCAGTCCGCGAGACGGTACGCAAGGTCAGCCGGACCTTCTCCACAGTCTGCGTATTGATGAACAGATATCCTGAGTTCCGGTACTCCCAGAGCCAGCCCCAGCTGTATGCCTTCGCCAAGGAGCATTATCCGCAGCTATACGGGCGAATCAAGGAACGGATTGCCGAGGGCCGGTGGGAGCTGGTCGGCGGTATGTGGGTCGAGCCGGATCTGAACATCCCCGGCGGAGAATCGCTGGTGCGGCAGATGCTGTACGGCCAGGGCTTCTATATGA
The DNA here is from genome assembly GCF_000758565.1 of Paenibacillus sp. FSL P4-0081. Taxonomy (NCBI): domain Bacteria; kingdom Bacillati; phylum Bacillota; class Bacilli; order Caryophanales; family Paenibacillaceae; genus Paenibacillus; species Paenibacillus sp. FSL P4-0081. The sequence continues at coordinate 7,529,362 of NZ_CP009280.1, read as the reverse complement.
AGGAATTCGGCAAGCGCTCTACGATTGAGTGGCTGCCGGATACCTTCGGCTATTGCGCTTCTCTGCCGCAACTGCTGAAGCAGGCCGGAATTGATTATTTCATGACGACCAAGCTCGGCTGGAATGATACCAATCCCTTCCCGCATACGCTGTTCCACTGGGTCGGCATTGACGGAACGAAGATTGTGGCCTATCAGAATCACGGCGTGAATGAGCATACCCATCCGAAGGATGTTCAGGAGCATTGGCAAGCCTATGCCCAGAAGGAACAGCATGATGAGCTGATGCTGCTCTACGGCCACGGCGACGGCGGGGGCGGGGTTACCCATGAAATGCTGGAATACGTGTCCCGCACCGGCCTGGCGCCGGGCCAGCCCGTCAGCAAATTCTCTACGGCGGAGGCTTTCTTCTCGGAGATCGGCTTGCGCCAGCCGGGGCTTCCGGCATGGCATGGAGACCTCTATCTGGAGCTTCACCGGGGAACCTTCACAACGCATGCCTTCAATAAGCGCAGCAACCGCAAGGCGGAGGTCTTATACCGGCAAGCGGAGATCTGGAGCGTGCTCGCGCAGAAGAGAGGCCTTCCTGAGCCTGCGCAGCCGGAGCTGAAGCTGCTGCTGAAGCATCAGGAGGAGCTGGCGGAAGGCTGGAAGCTGCTGCTGCTTAACCAGTTCCATGATATCATTCCCGGCACTTCGATTCCGGAGGTATATGCCACTTCACGGGAGCAATACGCGGACATATTCAGCATAGGCCAGCGGGTGCTGGATACCTCACTCCGTGCCTTGGCAAGCAAAGTGAATACTACGGGAGAGGGCCGTCCCTATGTGGTCTTCAACAGCCTGGGCTGGGAACGCACAGAGCTGATCCGGCTGGAGGGAGACCGCAGTCTGGCGGCGCTGCAGGCGTTCGATGAAGACGGCCTGCTGGACAGTGAAGGTTGGAGCACGGATGAAGACGGCGGCAGCTATACCCTGGTTGTCCGAGTCCGGAAGGTTCCTGCTTTTGGCTGCCGGACATTCTGGCTGCGGGAGGCGGCTGCGCCTGCCGGCGAACAGCCTGGGCGGCAGGCCGAGCCCGTCAGTGTAGACGGTTTCCCGGAGCAATGGGAGACGGACCACTATATTCTTAACTTTAATGAACACGGGGAAATCAGCCGCTGGGTTGACAAAAGCGCCGGCCGGGAGCTGCTTCAGCCCGGACAGACCGGCAATCAGCTGCAGTTCTATCATGACACCCCGCCTTTGTGGGATGCCTGGGACCTCGACCCGCGTTATGAAGAGCAGCCTGCAGGCAAGGCGAAGCTGCTGGACCGGCAAGTTGTCACAAGCGGACCTGTGCTGACCGTGCTGAAATTCCGCTGGCAGCTGAATGAATCCCTGATTGAGCAGGAGATCATTCTGCCCCGGCACAGCCGCAGGGTGGATTTCCGGACTAACGTAAGCTGGAGGGAGCAACATAAGCTGCTGAAGGTTGCTTTTCCGGTGGACATTGTGGCCGCAAAGGCTACGTACGAGATTCCATTTGGAGCGCTGGAGCGTCCGACTCACCGCAATACCAGCTGGGAGCAGGCGCAATTCGAGGTCTGCGGACACCGCTGGGCAGATCTGTCCGAAGGCGGCTATGGCGTCAGTCTGCTGAACGACTGCAAATACGGCTATGACATTCATGACGGGGTGCTGCGCCTGTCGCTGCTGCGTTCTCCCCGCTGGCCTGACCGTAATGCGGATCAGGGTGAACATGAATTTACGTATTCCCTGTATCCCCACGGCGGGGAGTGGCGGCAGGCTGACGTTGTACGGGAGGCGGCTGAGCTGAATGAACCGGTGCAGGTGATTGGCGAGCAGCCGCATTCAGGCCGTTATTCAAGCACTTATGCCTGGCTCAACTTCCAGAGCAGTCATGTGATGCTGGACACGATCAAGAGTGCAGAGGACGGCAGCGGAGTTATTGTCCGGATGTATGAATCTGCAGGCAGCAGAGGGACGGCTGCGCTGGACTGGAAGGATGCAAATATCCGTGCCTGCCGGGTCAATCTGCTGGAGAGTGAGACGGGCACGCTGGAGACTTCCGGCGGAGCGGCCTCGCTGTCCTTTAGACCCTATGAGGTCCAGACGGTCAAACTATATAAGAAGCACGAAAGAAATTAACAGAAAGCAAAAGAAGCGGAGGGGAAATTTGGAACTGTAGGAGCGGTAGCGACCGCCTTTGTCAACGGATTTCCACCGCGAGTACAGCGGAATAATTCAAGAAATCTGTTGACAACAGTGGCCGGAAGTCCAAATGTTCACCGCAGTGACGATGAAGCTTCAAGTTCAAAACTTAAGTGCGTCCTATATATACCACGAACCTTATTCGCAGGAGGAATAGACATGCAAATCACAAGACATCCGAATAATCCTATAGTCGTCCCGGGCGGCTATGAATGGCGCAAGGTTACGGTCTTCAATCCTGCGGTCATCATCGATAACGGGAAATTCTACATGATTGAGCGCACCGCCGGTTCCCTGACCCCGTGTAAGAATTATCTGGGCCTGCTGGAGAGCGAGGATGGTGTGAGCTTTACCCATGTGAAGGATGAGCCGATTGTGACGCCCGATATGCTGGGATTTCCTTACGGCAGTGTACAGGACCCGCGGATTGTCAAAATCGACGGAACCTTCTATCTGAACTACGCCCTGCGCCCCTGCGCCATGAGCTATTATCCTACCGGGGCAGGGGTGCCGCAGCGCTCCATTCCGGAATATCCGGACGGGTGGGGGGAGCAGGAAGGCCACTGGCTGACCCGTTCCTCCATTCTGAAATCGGATAATCTGCTGGACTGGGAGTTTGTGGCGGACACGACGCCGCTGGACATCAATGACCGGGACAACATTCTGTTCCCTGAGAAAATCGGCGGCAAATTCGTGCTGCTGCGCCGCCCCGAGGAATATGTGGGAGAAGCCTACGGAACCGAGAAGGCGGCCATGTGGATTACCTACTCCGAGGATCTGGTGAATTGGGAAGAGCCCAAGCTGCTCGCCACCGCCGGGAACCTGTCCTGGGAGTCGAGGAAGATCGGAGGCTCCTCGCCTCCGGTGCGTACGGACAAAGGCTGGCTGGTGCTCTATCACGGCGTTGACGAGGATATTGTCTACCGTGTAGGGGCGATGCTGCTGGATCTGGAGCAGCCGGAGAAAATCATTGCCCGGACGCATAATTTCATCATGGAGCCGGAGACCTACTACGAGAAATTCGGATTCCAGATTCCGAATGTCATCTTCCCGACCGGTAATGTGGTCAAGGACGGGCTGCTCTATATCTATTACGGGGTAACGGATACGGCGATTGCGCTAGCGACCGTTCCGCTGGATGAGCTGGTTGAGCATATTCTCCAGGAAGCGCAGTAGCACAATAATCCCGTAAAGTGGGGCAATTGATTCGTTACCGGCAGAATGGAGACTGCTTAAGAAGCGCTGTAGACATCAATGTTGTACGTTGTGCAACTTTTATTCATAGACAGCCGGGTGTTCAGGAAGATTGTTGTATGAAATACAAGAATAATCCTCTCAAGCCGCTTGAAAAAGGTGAAATCCTGCCTTTTGTACAACAATTGTAGATTTGGATCGAACTGATGAGGGAAATGTTGTATTATGGGCAGGATTTTATACTGCGGCAACAGCTGCCGCACGGAAGTCTGGCTATTCCCAGGGTGAAGGCTTGGTTGTATGTCAAAATCTTAAGTTCAGCCTATTCGGGCAGGGCGGAGGCTCCGTCCGCTTTAAACCGGTCTTTTCGCAGCAGCCCCCTTCAAGGCATGTTCCTTGCGGTACTGCCCCGGCGTCAGACCGGTTTCTTTTTTGAACTTGCGGATGAAGTTCGGCGCATCCAGATAACCTACCTGCTCAATGATCTCCTTGAGCGGTGAGCTCGTGTTCACCAGCAGCCGGATGACCTCATCCACACGCCGCTGCCAGATATATTGTGAGAAATTGCTGCCGGTCTTCTCTTTGAAGCTCCGGCTTAAATAAGAGGTTGAAATGGCGAACTTAAGCGCCACATGCTCCAGGCTGAGGGTGTAGTCTGCGAACTGCTGGTCCACGTAAGCCAGGATGTCGTCCATTAATGAAGACTCACTGGTCTCCGTATTCCGCTCAACCTGCGCGCAAATGGCGGCAGCCAGAACGAGCAGACGGCTCTCCAGCTCTTCAAGCGTCTCGAAGGAGGTCAGCTCCGGCATATTGGCGAACACCTCGTCCATGCCAAGCTCGGAGGCGGTGCGCAGAAAAGCGTTCAGCAGATCGAAGCAGATACAGCGCAGCAGATGAACCTGCAATGGCTCACCCTTGATGGTATCGATGGTGTCGGCGATCATCTGGACGGCGACTGATTCGTTGCCCTGCTTCAGGCTCTGCTCCAGCTTCAGCATGGATTTGCGCGGAATCCAGAAGCTCTCGGCGGCGGACGGATTCAGCTCTGCCAACTGCTCGAAGTAGGTTACCTGTCCGCTGCGCCGGATCATCCGGTGCTCCAGTGCTGCTGCAGCCTCGATGAAGGATTGGTTAAGCCGCGCCAAGTCCCTGTAGGCCATGCCGACACCGATACTCAGAGCCAGCTGCGAGTGCTCGCGGATCACTGCCTGAATCGCTTCGATCACCTGTTCCATACGGCTCTGAACCGGCATGTCCTCTTCGCCGGGGAGTGAAATAATCAGGGCGAACTGGTCCTTAACCGAGAATTCAACACCGAAGATCTGGGCATCTGGTCCGGGAATAGAAACATTGCTGAGCATCTCCTGCAGCTGATGGCGTTCCTGCCAGGACTTGCCGCCCGGCACAGGTTCATCCCAGGAGAGGATAGCCGAGAAATAGAGGCCTTGCCCCTGAGGATGACTGAAGCCTGCGCTGAGGATCATCTGCTCAATCTCGGGATCATCCGGCTTGCCGTGCTTGAGCAGCAGCAGCATGCACTGGTTGCGGACGAAGGGCTCCTGAAGATCAATTCTGGCGCTGTAATCGTGGAGAGTCTGGCGGATCCATTCCCATTCATTGCGGAGCTTGGACGTGTCGTTGCCGCTGCTGCGCAGCTTGGCGAATTCCATCAGATCCCGGATCGGATGGTACTGCCGCTTGGCCAGCAGCAGTGCGGCAGCTATGCCGGTAATGACCGTAATACAGAACACGATCAGGATCAGGGTCTGGACGTGTGCAACGCGGCTGAAGAACTGGAAGCTTGGCATCGTGGTCACATAGGTCCAGCCATTTTCTTCGGATTTTACCGAAACAACGGAATACTGTTCCCCGTCCAGCTCCAGATTATGGATACCCGGCTCAAGTGCGGACAGATTCTCAAGCTCGTCCTGGGGAAGGCTGACGTCATGGCTGTTCGCGGTCAGCACCTCTCCGGAGGCGCCAAAAATATAGCTGCTTCCCGAGAAATCACTCAGAATCGAATCCATGACCCCGGTAAGATTGGATTCTTTCAACAAATAGACAACGGTGCCATAAGGAAACGGGTCATTCGGTTTAATGGGTACGAGCATGACCAGCATAGGCTCCACACGGGAATTGACCGTTACATTCTCGGCGGGGCGTACCAGCGGCTGCCGGGTTTCATTCAAGTCCCGCCGCAAGTCTTCCGGGGTCCAGCGCTCGAACTGATAAAGGGTATCAAAGGTGACATGAAGATCAGCCAGACCGCGGTAAGAATAGATGTTGGAATCGTCATGGAAATAGAGGAGCAAATCCTCCGCAATGCTGCTGCTGGCCTTGTAATTCGCCAGGGCCTGGATGGCCTCCAGGCTGTAGTATGGATGCCGTACCATATAGGGAGTCAGGTGTTTGTCATAGGCGATTCTCCCCGATATTTCCTGAAGCTCGTTCATACGGTCATCTATGGTGCTTTTCACCTGGTTAAGCTGATTGACATTGGATTGTTCAATCTCGACACGCAGGCCCTTGACGGCGTTTTCATAGACGAAGATGGTTACACCGGTGAGAGGGATAAGGAACATAAGGATGTAGGAAAATGCATATTTCAGCAGCAGCCTTGATTTGAAATGATTCCAGCTGAGCCTGAACCTGTTGAGCAAGGATGGCTTGAGTGCCGGATTTGCCATGAAGCAGTCCCTCCAGTGTTAAGATATTCGGATTAGAAATCTTGGAATTATAAATCACTGTTCTCTTCTGGATAACACTTATGCTAATATAAACATTATAACATTATAATCTTTAAAATGGAGCAGCAACTCAGGTTTATTAAATATTAGGGTGTATATGCTTCTCCATATTAAATATAAGAATGTACAGGTTTCATGTCATTAACCATTTTTTAGATTTCGCTTATCTATCCGGGTTGAAGAAGGAGATGGGAAGAGTGGGCACAGAGAATGTCCTGCGCAATTTGCAGCTTGTTGGCGGGCAGAGGGTTGATATTGCTATTCAGGACGGGGTCATCACCGCCATTACACCGCCAGGCCAGGCTGAAGGAGAGCACAGCATGGACTGTTCCGGGTTATATGTATCCAGCGGATGGATTGATCTGCATGTGCATGCCGTGCCTGAGCTTGATCCCTATGGTGATGATATCGACGAAATTGGTGTGAAGCAGGGGGTAACCACCCTGGTCGATGCCGGAAGCTGCGGTGCAGACCGGATCGGAGATTTTTATACCGGGAGTCTGAAGGCTGCAACACGGGTGTTTGCTTTGTTGAATATTTCAAGGATCGGGCTGGAACGGACCGATGAACTGTCGCAGCTGGAATGGATTGACCGGTCCAAGGCCCTGGAGGCGGCAGCCGCCTATCCAGAATTCATTGTCGGCCTCAAAGCCCGCATCAGCCAAAGTGTCGTTAAAGACAGCGGTATACAGCCGCTTAAGCTGGCGCGTGCACTGTCGGAAGAAACGAAGCTTCCACTTATGGTGCATATCGGTTCTGCTCCGCCGGCGGTCACCGAAGTGCTGGAGCTTCTACAGCGGGGCGATGTGATCACCCATTATCTTAACGGCAAGTCCAATAATCTGTTCCATGAGGACGGCACACCGCTGCAGGAGCTGCTGGATGCAGCCGCCCGGGGGGTTCATCTGGATGTGGGGCATGGCACGGCGAGCTTCTCCTTCCGGGTTGCGGAACAGGCGAAGGCGGCAGGCATTGCCCTGAATACCATCAGCACGGATATTTACCGGGGCAACCGTCTGAACGGGCCGGTGTATAGTATGTCGAATGTGCTGACGAAATTCCTCTATCTCGGCTACAGTCTGGAAGAGGTCATCCGCGCGGTCACAAGCAGCGCAGCGGAGTGGCTCGGCAAGCCGGAGCTTGCCCAAATAAGAGTAGGGCAGCAGGCGAACCTGACCTTGTTTGCCGTGGAAGCAGGCGGGAAGCAGCTTAAGGACTCGGAAGGCGATGTCCGGGCCGCGCATTACTATATTGAGGCTAAAGGAGTCTATGCGAATGGGTCACTCATTACAGGCTAGATATGGATTGAAGCGTGTGATTAATGCCAGTGGAAGAATGAGCATTCTTGGCGTTTCCGCCCCGACGGATTCGGTCATGGAGGCGATGAAGCAGGGCGGACAGCAGTACGTGGAAATTGCCGATCTTGTGGACAAATCCGGTGATTATATTGCCCGGCTGCTTGGCTCTGAAGGGGCGGTTGTCGTCAACTCGGCATCCAGCGGCATTGCGCTGTCGGTGGCAGCCATCGTGACCGGCGGAGATTCGCGGCTCAGCCTCCGCCTGCACCAGGAGCCGGTGCTGAAGAATGAAATAATTATGCTGAAGGGCCATAATGTGCAGTATGGAGCGCCTGTTGAAACCATGGTATTCCTTGGCGGCGGCCGGGTCGTGGAAGCCGGATATGCCAATGAAGGCCGGAAGGAGCATATTGAACAGGCGATTGGTGAGCGTACTGCAGCCATACTTTATGTCAAATCCCATCACGCTGTCCAGAAGAACATGATTTCTGTGGAAGAGGCCTGGGAGGTTGCACAGCGCAGAGGGGTGCCGCTGATTGTGGATGCGGCAGCGGAAGAGGATCTGCTCAAATATGTCCAATATTCCGATCTGGCCATTTACAGCGGTTCGAAAGCTATTGAAGGCCCTACCTCGGGTATTGTTGCCGGCAAGAAGAAATACATCGGGTGGTTGAAGGTACAGCTCCACGGGATCGGCCGCAGCATGAAGGTCGGCAAAGAGACGACCTTCGGACTGCTCCAGGCACTGGAGGAATACCAGGATAAAGCCGACAACAGCGAACTGGAAAAGCAGGCGCTGGAGGCTCTGCAGCCGCTGGCCGCTCTTCCCGGAACTTCGGTCCGCATCGTGCAGGATGAAGCGGGCAGAGCGATTTTTCGTGGACGGGTCCAGATTGATGCCTCTGCGGCGGGAGTAGACGCCAAGACCGTTAATGACCAGCTGCGTGAAGGCGGAATTGCAGTGTATACCCGGGATTATGGCGTTAAGCAGGGCTATTTCGATATCGATCCAAGGTCGCTGCAGGGAGATGATCTTCAGGTCATCGTAAGCAGAATCAATGAAATCGTGGGGGGCAAACAAGAATGAGCAATATTCAGCAGCGCCTGTATAAGAACAGAGCCGCACTTAATGTGCTGGCCGGCAGTATCGGGAATGCCAAGGATATCTATGAGGCTGCGGAAGGGCATGTTCTGGTAGGCGTGCTCTCCAAAAATTATGCCACGGCGGAGCAGGCAGCCGCTGCCATGGCCGGATATGGCCAATCGATTGAAGATGCCGTATCGATCGGACTCGGGGCCGGAGACAACCGCCAGGCGGCCGTTGTGGCAGAGATTGCCTCAAGCTACGCGGGAAGCCATATCAATCAGGTATTTCCGGCAGTGGGGGCAACCCGCGCCAATCTGGGAGCGAAGGACAGCTGGATTAACAGCCTGGTCTCCCCCTGCGGACAGCCGGGCTATGTAAATATATCGACCGGCCCAATCAGCGCGGGGAATACTCCGCATGCGATTGTTCCGGTTCATGCCGCCATTGCGCTCGTTCGTGACATGGGGGGCAATGCGCTCAAGTATTATCCGATGCAGGGGCTGAAGCTGGAAGAAGAGTACCGTGCGGTTGCCAAAGCCTGCGGGGAAGCCGGATTTGCCCTGGAGCCAACCGGCGGAATCGACCTGGATAACTTTGGCCCCATTCTGGAGATTGCGCTTCAGGCGGGCGTGCCGCAGGTTATACCGCATGTCTATTCTTCTATTATTGATCGGCAGACGGGGAGCACGAATGTGCAGGATGTCCGCAGACTGCTTCAAACGATGAAATCGCTGGTGGACCAGTATGCCTAGGATTGCTGCTTTTGGTGAAGTGATGATGCGGCTGCAGGTCCCTGGCTATGAAACGCTGGCCCAGAGCAGCAGGCTGGAGTATTCTTTTTCCGGCAGCGGGGTGAATGTAACGGCAGCACTCTCCAGATACGGCCACAACGGGGCGCTCATCACCACCTTGCCGGAAACTCCGGTGGGTGAAGCGGCGATCGCTTATCTGCGCAAGCTTGGGGTGGATACCTCTCTGATCAACCGGGGCGGCAAGCAGCTGGGCATGTATTTTCTGGAGAATGGCTTTGGAGCCCGTCCCGGCAGAGTCACCTACACAGACCGGCTGGGGAGCAGCTTCAATACCGCAGAGGCAGGCAGTTATGATATGGCTGCTCTTGCCTCCCGTGTGGATGTCCTTCATTTGTGCGGCATAACACTGGCTATGAATGAAGGAGTGCGCCAGCAGATGAAATGGCTTGCTGCAGAAGTGAAAAGTGCCGGGGGCAAGGTCGTCTTTGACTGTAATTACCGTCCGGCGCTATGGGGGGCGGACGGTTATGCCAAGGCCCGCCCGCATTATGAGGAGCTGCTTACGCTGGCCGATACGGTGATGATGAATGAGAAGGATGCACAGTATATTCTTGGCATCGGAACTGGAGAATATGATAGAATAACACAGTTGAAGCAAGCGATTCCCGAAGTGGCGGAGCGCTTCGGAATCGGAACGGCAGCGGGAACCCACCGTGAGATTAACGCTGACAATACACATTCCCTGACGGGATATATTTATCATCAGGGAACGTTTAGATTTTCCCGCAAGCTGACCTTCCCTGTATTTGACCGGATCGGTGCGGGCGATGCTTTTACCAGTGCGGTCATCCATGGTGAATTGCAGCAGTACCCGCAGCAGGAGACGGTTAATCTGGCAGCGGCGGCGGCGATGCTGGCCCACACCACCCAAGGCGATACAGCGCTGTTTACCGAGAGCGAGGTGCTCCGGGCGCTGTGTGGCCATACCTTAGATGTTGAAAGGTAGTGAACGAAAGCGTGTCTCTGAAACGCAAGCAAGGCCCCTTATACCAGCAGATCCAAAAAATCCTCAAAGACCGGATTCTGCACGGGGTATACCCGCTCGGCAGCATCATTCCGTCTGAACCGCAGCTGGAAAAGGAATTCGGCGTCAGCAAAATGACGGTCCGGGGCGCGGTCCAGGAGCTGTCCCAGGAAGGTTATGTGCAGAAGAAAAGCGGGATCGGAACGATAGTGACGCGTAATACTTCCTATCAGAAGCTCTCCAAGGGCAAACGGTTTACGGAGCTGCTCGTAGAGGAGGGCCATAAGCTGGAAAAAAGACTGCTGGGGTCCGGACTGGTCGTCCATGATACCGGTACAGAAGAATATAACCGTTACGGACCGTATTGCCAGCGGATTGAACGTCTCTATATTCTGAACGGACAGCCCTATATTCATCTGGTACACCTCCTGACGGCAGCCGCCCTGCCCGGCGGCGGGGCCAGACCCATGGATAAGGATATCTACTCTCTCTACGACTCTCTGGAGGAGAACGACATTGTGCTGGAGAGCTTCAAGGACCGTTTCTTTGTAGAGCCGGCGCCTCCAGAGGTATGTCTTCTGCTGGAGATTCCGCCGGGGACGTTTGTGCTTAAGCGCCTGCGCAACTCCTATGACGGGGAAGGCCGGCTGATTGAACACAGTATCGGCTGCTATAACACAGAGCTCCATCATTATCTGGTCAGTTACGACACCTGAAGCTGGATTGAAATAAGGGTGGATTTATCACAGAAATGAAGACGGGTACCGTTATTCTCCGACTCTCGCTGCTTGCGGCGGGATTTTTTGTTGTGGCCCGAGAAAAAGGCTTGAATTATCCTTTTATTAAACTAATAAAACATAGGGAAATAATGAGAATTTTATCTTTCCAAATGACATGGTTTGTGAGAGAATAGGTACAATTCTTAATTGTTAACCTTTGCCATTATACTTTTAGAGGAGGAAATACCCCATGTCAGAAGAGCGCAAGCTGTCATTTGAGACCTTAACCGTTCATGCAGGCCAGGAGATTGATCCAACTACTTTAGCCCGTGCTGTACCGCTGTATCAGACTACATCCTACGGTTTCCGTGATGCAGAGCATGCGGCCAATCTGTTCGCGCTTAAGGAATTCGGCAACATCTATACCCGGCTGATGAACCCGACCACCGATGTGTTCGAACAGCGCCTTGCGGCGCTGGAGGGCGGAGCGGGTGCGCTTGCGACAGCTTCCGGAGCAGCGGCTATTTCCTTCTCTATTCTGAATATTGCCGGTGCAGGAGATGAGATTGTTTCCTCTGCAAGCCTGTATGGCGGGACGTATAATCTGTTCTCGACCACGCTGCCGAAGCTGGGAATTAAGGTGCATTTTGTTGACTCGGATAACCCGGAGAACTTCCGGGCAGCGATTACGGACAAAACCAAAGCGCTTTACGCCGAAACCATCGGCAATCCGCAGGGTAACGTGCTGGATATCGAAGCAGTGGCGGCTATCGCCCATGAGCACGGGATTCCGCTGATTGTCGATAATACCTTCCCAAGCCCGTACCTGCTGCGTCCGATTGAACACGGAGCGGATATTGTCGTGCATTCGGCTACCAAGTTCATCGGCGGTCACGGCACCTCTATCGGCGGAATTATTGTGGACGGGGGCAAGTTTGACTGGAAGGCAAGCGGCAAGTTCCCCGGCCTTACAGAACCGGACCCAAGTTATCATGGGGTAGTCTACACTGAAGCTGTAGGACCCATTGCCTATATCATCAAAGCACGCGTACAGCTCCTTCGTGACCTCGGCGCAGCGATCTCGCCATTCAACTCCTGGCTGCTGCTTCAGGGACTCGAAACGCTGCATTTGCGTCTGGAACGCCATAGCCAGAATGCCCTCAAGGTAGCCCAGTATCTCGAAGCGCATGATTCTGTAGAGTGGGTAAGCTATGCCGGGCTGCAGAGTCATCCTTCCTATGAGCTGGCGAAGAAATATCTGCCCAAGGGCCAGGGTGCCATCCTTACCTTCGGAATCAAAGGCGGAGCAGCGGCAGGCGTCAAGCTGATTGAGAACGTGAAGCTGTTCTCCCATCTGGCCAATGTCGGTGATTCCAAGTCGCTGATCATCCATCCGGCAAGCACTACACATCAGCAGCTGTCAGACGAAGAGCAGATTACGGCCGGGGTTACTCCGGAGCTGCTGCGCTTGTCCATCGGTACGGAGTCGATCGATGATATCCTCTACGATCTGGAGCAGGCGATCGCTGCCAGCCAGCAGCCGTAAATATAAGTATCGTCCGGCGATTTCCAAGGGTATAAGGATGTACAGTATAATATTGCTATGTCTTAACCTGAGGGCACAATTCAATTGAATTGTGCCTTTTCATTGTTCCATTGGAAAAATTACGATATTCGTCTGTTGTGGATAAGTTTCTCTGGAATTTGAAGCAGGTCCGTCTGAAGGACGAATGTGTTCTTGTATCCGGAATTCCACAGAATCCCCGGCAGTCGGAGGCTTGGAAAATCAAAGGGATAAATCCCTCTGAATCCGCCGAAAGTGGGCGGTATGGGAAAGACAAAGGGATAAATCCCTCTGAATCAGCTGAAAGTAGTCGGTAGGAGGAAATCAAAGGGATAAATCCCTCTGAATCAGCTGAAAGTAGGCGGCAGGCAGGAATGAGGGGCAAAAGTGCCCCTGATTTTACCGGCGGCTGCCCCGGAAGTAGTCAGAATAGAGCAATGTGAGATGGGCTTAAAGTCTACATCAGCTGCACAGGCTGCATAGCTTCGGCTGATTCACCCGTTAGCGGGATTTTGTTCTTCGATTGGAGATAGCCAGTTCCCGGAACTGCTCGGGTGTAAGATCCACTGAGGGTGCCTGAATTTGAGTGAAATATCTTGTCCCTCCAGCTTTTTCATGAATAATCCGAAGAAGGCTTCTTGATAAAAGTCAAAGAAGCAAGGGACGAAATCATATCCGAACATTTGGAGCACTGACAGCAGAACCATATTGGATATAAGCAAAAGCAGGATTACAAGTAACCGCCTATTTTTAATAAGGTTATCGTCTAATTGCATAAGCTCCTCCAGCGTAGTATTTATCGAGATTACTAACAAATGGAAAAAGTGAGGAATGAGAAAACACTAACCCAGAATAGTATAAGTGCGGTTGGCGGGAAAAGGGAATGGTTCCGGTATTTTGAATTGGTAAACTCACAAGTTTATGGGGCTGCGCCGTATTCATTTGATACCGTTTGCATATTTCGGGACCTTTGCCAGTATTTATAGATTGAAGCATCGTAAAATGCCGGTGGCATCGCCATAAGGGGAGCAGCGCCGGCAGCAATCCAAAGTTAAAAAGGTGGGTGCGATGATGAAGGGTGAACGTCAGCAGGATCAGAATCAAAATAATGAGGAGCGCCCGTTCAAGTATAATGCCGGCGACCGGACTATTGGCATGGAGATGAGCCAGTCTGCATCTGTAGCTTCCGCTGCAGCGGAATTTCTTACCGACGGGGAGCGGCGTAAGAGTAATGGGAACATGAGCCGGACCTATTTCCGCCGTCCGGGTGAACGTCCGGCTTTTCTGGTGCTGCGCGATGGACTGGGCGACCGGTCCCTTCTTCGGGAGGAGCCCGGCATTTACCCTGCTGGTCCCTGTCTGATCCGCAGCGAGGAATGGCTGCTGGAGCCGGAGCTTGCCGCACTCTATTCGAGCTGGATGTCCTGCGGGGATGAGGGGCAGGCCGAGCGTATCCTGCAGCGGATTTATTACCGGCTGCGGGCTGCCGCTGCCGCACTCCTGGAGTCGGCGGACGGTGTCTGGGCCGCAGTAGCTCTGCCCTATACGCCGGAGCTTGCCGCTCGCCCGGCAAGACTGGCCGCGCTGCAGGATGCGCAGCTTGAAGCGCTGTTCGCCGCGGTGGCGGAGAGCCAGCGGCTGGGCGGCGACAGCCGCGTGGACCTGCTGGCGCCGTACCCCGCCAGCGCAGCCGAATTCGCAGCACAGCGCGAATTCATTGAGGGCGTGGCCGAGCAGACCCTCGGCCACGCTTACGCGGCAGCGTGCCGCATCGGGGCGCTTCTGCTCCCCGATGTGGGGCGCGCTGACGCGGGGGAAATCGCGCGCATCGCCGATTTCCTGGTGCTGGACGGCGCGGCAGGTGAAGCCGCGCTGGAGGAGAGCACCGCCGATGGCTTCGCCACAGCGGCGGCTGAGGTGCTCGCCGCCGTGCGCCGGGTAAAGCCGGCGGCGGCCGTGCTCGCCGCGGGGGCACCGGCGGCGTACGCGCTGGCCGATCTGTATCAGATCGGCCTGAGCGGGATCTTCTGCAGCGCGGCCCAGCGGACCGAAGCGCTGCTCCGGGCGGCCTGCCTGACGTGGATCGCCCGGCAGGACAATATAGATGCTGCCGCCGGAGGATGGCAGTAGCAGCCGGTTAGACCGGTTGTGCCCAATCTATCCATGCTGCTCATCTCACTCAAACTGCTGCTAACGCCATAAGCACCACCACTGTCACGCGCCGATAACAGGCCTCTGCTACTCACAGCCGCGAACCCATCTGAATCACTCGCCGTGTTCAATCTGTTACGGCGAGCTATAAGTATCTGCACTGTCAAGCACGCGCCGTGAATCTAGCTATGCCGCCAGCCGACATCAATACCATTACCGGAGACCCTCAGTGCCTAAGCGCATCTACTATAATAATAACCCGATTCCACCAGCCATCCAGGCTGTGTTGGAATCGGGTTTTATTATGCTCATAGAAAGAAGGGAGTAAAGGTCACTTAGATATAAGGGAATCTCGCTATGCTGATAATTAAGCTCAAATCAGCATCTGCTTCAGTCCAAACAGGCCTGCAACTCGAGTTCTGGCTGAATGAAGTAGATATTAATAGAATTAGCTAAATTAAACCACTGTTTGTGGCAGAAATCTGGCAACTGTGACTTTAACTGTAACTACGACTGTACCTATGACTAGACACAACTGGCGCGGTTAATAGCTGGTTTTATTACGAATGCGTTACGGCGTGCGTTTACTACTGAAATCCTGCACTAAATACAACATTCTCCGCGTTAAATCGGCTATAACTATGGATTGTTGTATGAAATACAGCATTTCTCATCCCCAAAGCCGCTCAGCGAGAGAATTCTTGTATTTTGTACAACAATCCTCTCAAACACCCAGGGATTAATGAATCAAAGTTGCAATTTATACAACATTTCTCCTTACCGCGCCTGCAACCGTGTCTGTGCCCGCGCCCCTGGCCGTGCCTGCAACCGTGTCTGTGCCCGCGCCCCTGGCCGTGCCTGCAACCGTGTCTGTGCCCGCGCCCCTGGCCGCGCCTGCAACCGTATCTGTGCCCGCGCCCCCGGCCACGCCTGCAACCGTGGCTACAAACATCCCCAAGCCCGCGACTATGTTCCTGTCCGCAACCGTGCCGCGACCACGACCACGTCCGAATGCTCATAAGCCATTCATCGCTCCCTAACAAACCCACAGCAATTCCTAACCCAGTTGAACCGTAGCTCCTCCGGATATCCGGCATGCCTCGTCCCCGGCGGTGATCCATACATCCACTGCCGACGGATTATAGACCATCTCCCGGGAAGCGGAGAAGCGCAGTCCTTTTAGAGCGGTCAGATAGTCGGCGATCTCAATATTGGTGGCATACCAGATCTCTTCGCGGCCGCCCATCATATCGGCAAATTGCTCAAGCTCCTCCCAGTTGTTGTTGTCGTTGAATTCGTAGCTGTGTCCCCATACATACAGAAGCTGCATATGGGAGAACCGGGGCTGCTCCTCCTGGAACTGCTTGCCCAGCGCCAGCATGTCGCGGTGATGGCAGGTGGGATGCCAAGCCAGGAGGTTGTCCGGCAGGCTGAAGCTGCCATGCGACTTCACCGTGCGTGAATACTCAATCCCCAGCGCCGGCAGAATGCTCAGCACCTGATCACTGTAATCGCCGAACGGATAGGACATCCCCCTTACGGGATAGCCCGCTATCGCTTCCAGATGTCTGCGGTCCTTCAGAATCTCTTCGGCGATGCCCTCACGCGGGGTCATGGAGAGAAAGGGATGAGTGCTCGTATGTGCTGAAATCTCATGCCCCCCATAGAGGGAAGCTACTTCCTCTTCCGTGATGTAGCCCTCATTGCCGAAGAATCCTGAATTCAAATGGAAGGAGCCTTTTAGCCCATGCCGGTTAAGGATCTCCACAAGACGTCTGTCGTGGATTCTTCCATCATCCCAGCTTAATGTTAGCGCTTTAGTAACGCCGCCCGGAAAAAGATCAAATTTGATTTTCATTACCTGTTAGCCTCCCTGATTTCTCTCTATGTAGATTGAACTGGAAATTTATAATTTGGGATTTGTTCCTGACTCCGTGGAGGCCTTGCTCTTCGGGGCGCTGCCAGTCTGCCGATTTCTCTAAGTTACTTCTCCCATTATTAAATTTACAGGTCCAATCTATATAGAATGTGATCGTGAGCATGTGTTCCTCCTTATGACGGATACAGCCCCATCATGAACAATGCCAGAAATGAAAGCGATTAGCAAGATTCTTGTTAATGGACGGCATTCCGCCGCTTGACTACACTGGGGTGGCGAAGAGGGCGGTTCGGCAGCCCCAAGCTCTGGTCAGGACATCCACAAGGAGGAGCATTATGGAAGCAGTATCACGGACAGTACTCGAAGGGCATATAGCCGCGTCATTGAGCGGATGAAGGATATGAGAGGCTCCATTCAGGAAACGGCGCCTATTGGCATCATCTCGATGGACAACTGGGAATGGCCGCAGGGGGTTGGATTATTTGTCTTATACAGCTATTAGGGGCGAGGAGGTTCTATTGCACTTTGTACAACAGAAGAACATTAAATCAGCCTGGAAATTAAATCTGTTGTACATTATACAGCAGAAATTCAGGTTTCCGCTGTTTTTTGCCCCTTTTCCCATAATCAACTGTATGAAATGCAATAGAATATCATTTTTCCGCGATTCCAAAGGAGTTTTATTGCACAAAGTACAATCAGCCAAACCCGCAACAATATCCCGGTTGCCGTTTTTGAGAAAACTGCAGTTTTCCGCTTGTCAGCCGCTACATTCCGGCCTTATGCATCCGGTACTCGGAGGGCGTGCACAGGAACACTTTTTTGAATTGTCTGGAATAATAATTATGATCCCGGAACCCGCTGTCCATGGCCACCTGTGAGATGGTGAATCCGGCATTGCGCAGCAGCGTACAGGAATACTCCAGCCGTTTGCGGATGACATAATCCATGGGCGTCGTATGATAATTCCGGGTGAATACGCGGAGGAACTGGCGCTTCGACATATAAGCCAGATCTGCCAGAGACTGAAGTGAAATAGGCTGCAGGAAATGCTCCTCAATATAGGTAACCGCCTCACCGATCTGCAGCGCCCTGTTCTCCGTTCCGCCGCCATTCTGCCGGTAATATCGTGATAGTGTGCCGACAAGCGCGGTGAAATACGTACGGATCATCAGCCGGTAGCCGTCAGACTGCCGGTCATACTCCTCCAGAATCCGGTCCAGCAGAACAGTAGCCTCTTCCAGCTGCGCGGGCTGCAAGGAGAGCATGCCTTTGAAATACATCTCTTTGCGGAAGAACGGCTCCAGATAGAACAGCGCCTGAAACCCCGGCAGGAGCTTCAGCTCAGGCAGCTGCAGCAGCTGATCGGGATGGAACATCACATTAATGTACTCAATATTCTGCACATTTTTGTACCCATGCGAAATATCGCTGTGGATAAAAAACACCTGACCCGCCGATACGGGGTACTCCCTTCCTTCAATGATATGAATTGCGCTTCCCTCCAGGATGACCACCAGCTCCGAGAAATCATGGCAGTGAACATAATAATCCTGAGTCAGCGGGCATTTCTGAATGCGGAAAGTAAAGCCAGGCTCGAGTCCTAAATCCCGTGCATAGAGTTTATTTGTCATGTCGTTATTATGCTAAAGAAGGGCATGATCGTCAAGGAACCGTTCCGCCGTTTGCGTTAATCTTAAGAGGAAGATGACACACGGTTGGAGGGAATTTATGCAGAGATGTTTATATAGAGCCGAATGCAGAGAGGGCTGCGGCGCGGCTGCTTTTTTGGGCTCACAGGTGGAATTGCTTAATGAACGTATGGACTGGCTGGGCATTTCTTGGCTAAGCATCTTTCAAGACGGCCAGGGGCTGTTTCTATATTACGAATGCAGCGGCATGGGGGTTGAGCCGGAGCAGCTGTTTCCGGGCGCATTGGAGATCCTCAAGGTCTGGCCGGGCGGGGAGTACCCGCGGCTGTGGGTGCCGATGATGGACATTTTTCATTATCAGCAGCCGGTGTCCGGGCAGCATTGGAAGCGCAACCAGGTTCCGGGGGCGCCCTACGGCAGGCTGGCAGTACTCAAGCCGGAGCAGGTCTCAAGCTATGTCTATTACCATTATCAATATCAGGAGGAGCGCCCGGGAGACGGTGACAAATACGGGATCATCGGTCT
Organism: Paenibacillus sp. FSL P4-0081; assembly: GCF_000758565.1. Lineage (NCBI taxonomy): Bacteria > Bacillati > Bacillota > Bacilli > Caryophanales > Paenibacillaceae > Paenibacillus > Paenibacillus sp. FSL P4-0081. Next base: position 7,510,554 of record NZ_CP009280.1, on the reverse strand, counting down.
TCATGAGAACCTGCTGTTCTTTTATTCCGAGCTGCCCGCAACCGTGGAGCCCGCTCCCTATAGGGGGAAACTCACAACCAATCTGCGTCCGGAGCAGTGGGGAGAGGTTATGGAGCCGCATTTTATCAAGTGGAAGAATGTAGAGCCGGATCAGGAAATCTGGAAAAAGCTTACACCTGTCCTAACTATTAACCTCCCGCAAAGGGGAAAAGGAGAATGAATATGCTGCGCACATCCATATGCCTGAACGGCGAATGGGATTTCATGCCACTCTACGATCAGCCGCGCTGCCGCAGTCTTCCTGAGAGGCTGCAATATGAGGCGCGCAAGATACAGGTACCTTCGAGCTGGCGCCACAGCTATAATACGCCTTCGGGCAGCAAATTTGGAGAAGTACCGGACCATAACTATGTGCCGTTTGATGTGTACGGCTACCCGGGAGAATGGAATGCGGCCGAGGCTGGGGTGCTGCACCGTTCTTTTCAGGTGCCGGAGACTATGCTGGGGCAGCGGATTGTGCTGCGCTTCGATGGAATCATGCAGAAGGCAGCGGTATATCTGGACCGCGAGCGGATTGCCGTCTGGGAGGACGGGTATCTGCCTTTGCGGCTGGATATCACCCGGCTGGTGCAGCCCGGCCGGGAGCAGCAGCTGCATGTGGTATGCGGAAGCTTCGACATGGCGGTGCTCCCCTCCGGGGAGGAGAGAATCACCGGACTTGCCGGTTCGTGGTTCGGCAGGATCGCAAGGGGAATATGGCAGGATGTCTTCCTCGAAGGCTACCCGCCTGTATCGCTGGAGGATCTCACGATCCGCACCTCTGTCCGGCAGGGCATGCTGGAAGTAGAGGCCCTTATTGGGACGGAATCCGGCGGACCTGCGGTGGAATCGCTGCAGGTGTTCCTGAAAGTCAGGGAACGGAAGGCCGGTACCCTGCCTGTGAAGGGTGCAGAGCCGCTGCCGGTGCTTGAAGCGGAAGCAGGAGTAGATGTTCTGCCTGCGCAGGCAGGAGAAGGACGGCAATTATGCTGGAACACCGGCAGCCGGGAGTGGGGCGGAGCATCTTTTGCGCTGCCCTGGCAGGATGCTGTGCTGTGGAGTCCGGATCACCCGGTTCTATATGAGCTGGAGCTGGAGCTTCAGGCAGACGGGGAGGTCCTTGACCGTCGGACCGATGTATTCGGCTTCCGGGAGTTCTGGTGCGAAGGCCCGCAGTTCATGCTGAACGGGATTCCCGTTAACCTGCGGGGCGATTCCTGGCATTTCCAGGGGGCGGCGCAGCAGACAGAAGACTATATCCGCAATTGGTACCGTCTGTGCAGACAGGCGGGCATCAACAGCATCCGGCTGCATGCCGAGCCGTATCCGGCTGATTATCTGCGGATTGCCGATGAGGAAGGGATGCTGATTGTCGATGAGACAGCAATCTACGGGTCGAGCAAAACCATGGATGCTGCTCACCCTGACTTCATCTCCAATTGCCGGGCGCATGTGCAGCGGCTGGTACAGCGGGATAAGAATCACCCATCCGTCATTCTGTGGAGCGTGCAGAACGAGATGCGCTGGGTGGACGGCCGGGATACCTACAAACAGCATATCCCGGGTCTGATGGAGCTGATGAGAGCCCTTGATTCTACCCGCCCGATTATGGTGGAAGGGGATAACCGGTTGGTCACCAAGCCAGGGACAGAGGTGGAGAGCCGCCATTACAACATTGACGGCACGATCGCGCAGTGGGACCGCAGCGTTCCGCTCACCTTCGGCGAGCATGGCGGATGGTGGTACATCTGCCCGCAGAACAGCAGCATGTATGTCGGACTGGATGCATACCGTGACTCAGATGCAAGTGCTGCCGGCTTGGCCCAGAAGGAAAGGCTGTTCGTGGAGTATGCACGCCGCCAAGGTGTCTCCGGTATCTCTACCTTCAACTTCGCCCATTATTTCATGCGGGCGATGCCGGAACGGAATATTCAGCTGCCGCCTGCCGACCTGACCACACCAGGCCCTAAGCCTGCGGTAATTCCGGCTTACTCCCTTTCCCTGAACAACGGGCTGCTGCCGGAGGAATATCCGGCATTCAAGGCCAATCCCGCTTTTGCCATTATGGCTGAAGCCTTCAAGCCGGTAACATTGATTGCCGCCGAATATAACCGCTGCTTCTTCGATGATGAGCCGGTCCGCCGCAGCTTCGATGTCTACAACGATACGCTGGCAGAACAGGAAGTGACTGTTGAATGCACAGTCCGGCAAGGCGGACATGTGGTTCATAGCGAGACGTTCCGTTTCCGCCACGAGCCTGCCGCCCGCCGGAGCATCCGGCTGGAATGGATGCCGGAACCGGTCAATGGCGAAGGAGCTGGAGTGGGAGGGGATGAAGGCGTAGGCGTAGGAGCAAGAGCAGTAGATGGGGCAGGAGCAAGAGAAGGAGATGGGGCAGAAGCAAGAGCAGGAGATGGTGCAGAAGTAAGAGTAGGGGTGGGAGCACCAGCAGCACCAGCAGCATCAGCAGGAGTAGCAGAAGCGGAAGCGGTGCTGTCTGCCCGGCTGTTCCATGGCACGGAGCTGAAGCATGAGCTTCAGTTAAGCTACCGGCTGCTGTCCGGAAGCTGCAAGACAGAGCCGGTAGAAGTAGCGCTTCCCGCTTCTTATATAGGCTCTGACCGGGACTATGAGGCGATCCGCGCCCTGGTGCCCGGTCTGGTCCGGGCAGAAGCGGAGGCGGTAGAGCGGCTTGCGGGCGGGACGCTGCTGATTGTCGGCAGCCGCATGCAGGACAAGGACGGGGCGCTGGACCGGAAGCTGAGAAGCTACGTGCAGCGGGGTGGCAGATTACTGCTGCTGGAACAGCTTCACCTCTCCCCCGGCAGGCTCTCGCTGGTACGCAGGGAATTCATCCGTGCCCATGCAGGCGACTATGGACATCCGGTGCTTCGGGGCCTGGGAGCAGAGGACCTCATGTACTGGCATGAGGGGCTGCGCGAGGACGGGCCGCTGCCGATTATCCGGGCAGCGTTCGAGAAGCCGGTGACCGGTGATTTCACCCTGCTGCTGGAATGCAGCGCGGGTGACTTTGGAGACGGCGGCGATCTGTGGTCGCCGCTGCTGGAGTACCGGAGCGGAGCGGGCATGTTCCTGGCGAATCAGCTGGAGATCATGGATCATCTCCACCGGATTCCCCAGGCCTGCCTGCTGCTGCGGAGCCTGCTCCAGTATGCGGGCCGCGCAGTCCACGCGGCCGCTGCACCGGTGCCCGCTGCGGTGTGGGTCCGCAGCGGCGGGGCGGCGGAAGCCTTGCTGGGCAAGCTCCGCCTGAAGGGCCAGAGGCTGGACAGCGCCGCAGGCTTGTCCAGCCTGAACCCCGGCCTCCTGGTCGTGGAGGCCGGACTGCTGCACGGCCCGGGCGCGGCGGAAGCCGTCCGGCAGGCAGCGCAAGCAGGCAGCACAGTGCTGGTGCTGCCTGCAGAGCCAGGCGGGCAGGAGGCGCTTGCCCGCCTGCTGGACCGCCCCGTGCGTATAGCGCCGCACGGGACCTATCATCTGGCGGCGGACTACACGCACGCCGCCGTCTGCGGGATCAGCCCTGTCGACCTGTTCGGGTTCGACAAGGTGCATCTCTCGCCCCGGGACGTGGTCAACCGGGAGCTGGCCGGTCACAGGCTGGAGGTGCAGGGCGCGGAGGTGCTGTGCACCAGCGTGGAAGGCACAGCCTGGAAGGATTACTTCGCCGGGTTGCATACGGCGGAATACAGCAGGTTGGCGCTGGTCGAGCTGAACCGCAGCAAGGCCTGTGCTCCCGGAGCTTTTGTGATCCGCCAGGCAGTCGGCGAGGGTGAGATTATCTGCTCGCAGCTGCTCACCGACCCGGGCAGTGACAAAAGCCTGAGGCTGTACACCCGCCTGCTGGGCAATCTGGGGGCCGACTTCGCGGATGAGCTGCTGCAGCTGGATAAAGGAGATGCGCAGTGGGCGGTGGAAGCCGCGATGACGCTGTTCTGTCCGCCGTATACCGATTATCAGGCCATGAAGGATTACTATACCGACCCTGAATTCTCCCTGAACAATCTGGGTGAAGGCCTGTACGGCTGGATGAAGAAAAAAGAACGGCGCGAAGACGGAACGCTGCTGATCCCGGCGCCGGAAGGCCGTCCGCTGTTTCTGAGCTGCTTCGTGCATCTGCCTGCGCCCGTCTCGGGCAGCGGGGAACCTGCGGATATCCGGACCGGCAGGCTGCGGGTGAACTCAGAATGTGCTTATGAGATTTATATGAACGGTCAGCATGTGACTCAGCCGGAGCGGGAGATCATTTTGAGAAAAGGAATCAACCGGCTGGTTGCCATCATCCGGAGAGGCCGGGAGGATATCTCCTTCGGCATGGTTTTCCTGAACCCGGATGGCACATATATGAATGATTTGGAGTTCCGCATGACAATGGATGAGGTTGAGCCTAAATAAGCAAAAAGCAATAAGAATGAGCAATGAGTAATCCTAAATGGAGAGGAGCCAGACTAATGACGAACCAACCGGGAACAATCCATCCGGCAGGCCATTCCGGCCGCACACAGAGTAACAAGGCTGCAAAACCGGCAGCCGGGGGCAGCGCGTTTGCCCGCGGGCAGGAGCTGGACCAGTATTTCACCTTCCGCGATGACGCGAAGGAGGTAGAGTTCAAGCGCCATGATATGCCGACCCCATGGCTGAACTATTTATCCAACGGCACCTTCCATACCATGCTGTCCCATGCGGGCGGCGGATTAGCCTTTTATAAATCCCCGCAGATCTGGCGGATTACACGCTACCGTTTCTTTCATCTGCCGACCGACCGTTCCGGTCCTTATATTTACCTGCAGGATGCCGGAACGGGCAGCTATTGGTGCCCTACCTATGAGCCTGCTTTTCAGAAGCCGCAGGAGTGGAAGAGCAGCCACGGCATGGGGTATACCCGCTTTGAAGCCGCGCAGGATGAAGTTTCGGCAAAGACCGTTTATTTTGTCGGACCTTACGAGAACTCGCTGATCTGGAATTTGACGCTGACTAACCATAGTACAGAGGTCAAGGAGCTGAACGTGTATGCCTATGCCGAGTTTGGCATGATGGAATTCATGCGCGAGCTGCAATGGCAATGCTACAACAAGCATCAGGTGTCGGTGCAGTATCATGACAAGGAAGCCCTTATCTACAAGTACGGAGTTGAGAATCAGCCCAAGCCGGATGAGACGCCGCTGGTCTATATGATGTCGGATGCGCCTCTGGCCGGTTATGACGGGGACCGGGAGGAATTCATCGGCAGCTACCGCAGTGAATCGAATCCGGCTGCGGTTGAGCAGGGCGGCTGTACCGGCTCGACAATACTTGGCGGAGATCCTTGCGGAGCGCTTCAGGTTCAAGTGAGGCTGCAGCCCGGCGAGACCCGTACCGTGAACTTCTTCCTGGGGACGGCGAAGAATGAGGCAGAGATCGAACAGGCCATCGGCCATTCCCGGGAGGCGGATTTCGTCACCCGTTCCTTTGCGGCGCTTAAGGAGAACTGGGACAGCTATCTGGGCGCCTGGAACTGCGAATTGCCGGATAAAGATGCGCAGCGCATGATCAATATCTGGAATCCGTATCAGTCGCAGCGGAACTTTCTCTTCTCGCGCAATATTTCGTTCTATGCTACGGGAACATTCCGGGGAGTAGGCTTCCGGGATACAGCCCAGGATATATTGGCCGCAGTTCCATTAGATCCGGAGGCGGCCAAAGACAAGGTCCGCCTGCTGCTTGGGCAGCAGTATCAGGACGGACATGTGAATCATTACTTTTTCCCGAATGAGGGCTGGGACCCGGTGACCAGTATTCACTCGGATGACCACCTGTGGACGGCGCTGGCCGTATGGGATATTCTCGCAGAGACCGGCGATGCCGGATTCCTGCAGGAGAGTCTGCCTTTCTATGATGGCGGGGAAGCACCGCTGTATGATCATTTGAAGCGTGCGGTAGACTTCACCGTCTCCCGGCTGGGGCCGAACGGCTTCCCGCTGATGCTCCGCTCGGACTGGAATGACCAGCTGTTCCGCGTATGCCGTGAGGGCAGAGGGGAGAGCATCTGGACGGCGATGCAGTTCGGAACCGTGCTGCTGCGCATGAAGGACCTGGCGGCGGCAGCCGGTCATCCGGAGCATGCGGCGGATTATGACAGGCTGTACGAGGAGCAGAAGCGGCTGGTGAACACGCTCGGTTGGGACGGCCAATGGTTCCGGCGGGCAGTCATGGATGACGGGCGTTATCTGGGCACCGCAGAGCATGATGAAGCCCAGATCTGGCTTAACGCCCAGACCTGGGCAACCCTGTCCGGCATGGGTGAGCCTGATAAAGCGCTCCAGGCCATGGACAGTGTCCGCGACATTCTGGATACGGAGCTTGGCATTAAGAAGCTGCACCCGTCCATTACCAATTTCCCCGATCCTGCAGATCCATTGACCAATTACAACAAGGGGACAGGCGAGAACGGGGCCGTCTTCTGCCACGCCAATACCTGGGCGATTATTGCGGAATGCATGCTGGGCAGAGGAGATCAGGCCTACAAATATTACCGCCAGCTGATTCCTAATATTGCGATGGAGCAAGCCGGATTATGGCGCTATAAAGCGGAACCGTATGTCTATGCCTCCAACCTGTTCGGACCGGAATCTGACAGATTCGGGCTGGCGAATGTATCCTGGCTGACCGGAACTGCTGCGTGGATGTATGTAGCCGCTACGCAGTATATTATGGGCATTAAGCCCGTACTCGGCGGACTGTCGGTTAACCCGTGCATCCCGTCTTCCTGGGAGGGCTTCTCCGTTTCCCGGAGATTCCGCGGCTGCTTGTATGAGATTACCGTGAAGAACGAGAACGGTGTCTGCACAGGCGTCAAGGAAATCCGTGTTGACGGTGAACTGCTGGCAGGTACGGTAGTTCCTGTCTATCCGGATCGTAGCTCGGTGAAAGTGGAGGTTCTACTATAGTTGTAGGCAGAGCTTAATGCATACTCAAAAGTGTCCCGCCAGCTGCACCAGCAGAATTATGGCGGGCATTTTTTTATCCCTCGAAATAGCAATTATCCTCAAATTCTCCGTCACGGGATGCTGCGGCGGCCGGAAATAGCAGTTGGATTTTCTCAAATTGCTGATGAACGAAGAGCGTCTGCTGAAACAGCAGTTGGATAAACAGCACTTAAATCGCTGCGTATGAGCTACATGAAGGTAAATGAACCGAATTAAATGCCTTTTTTCCAATTGCTTGCTTGAAATCACTCCATTCTTCCGAATTAAGATACGTTTTTCCACTTATATATGCTGAACCTAAGAATGATGACCTGCCGATGGACGAACCCCTTGCTACCCAAGGGTTCCGCCCATGCAGCAAGTTAGATACTTAAGTTCACTCTATATAGCATCATATGGGCGGACTCTCATAACAGCACTCAGCAGCCGGCTTATGCAAACTCCACACACCTTTCGCTCGCAATACCAGTGCCATTCTCAGCAGCCTCCATAATTTCCTCAAAACTTCCCTCAAAATGTCCCCCAACCGGCACGCGGGCTTTGCTCAAGGTGGAGGTCAACCCTCCGAAAAAACAGGCTTGTTTCCGGGTTTACTTTTCCGCCGGGCGTGATATAGTATAGCTATAAGTTGCATTGAGGAAATATAGTTGCATTATCGCAACAATGATTATCATTCTCATTTAACATGCTGTCCCGGCTAAGCCGGGGCAGCATGTGTCATTTTAAGGGTCTTAATAATGGCTCTCATTCTCAGTCGGATCATAATGGTTCTCATTCTGGCTCTCATTCTCAAGTGTGCCTCTTATACAACTACAATCAGGAAGGTGATTTATAATGCAAGCAACCTCGAAAGAAATGCCTAAATCCATCGCGCGTCAAGGAGGCGCTAAGCAGCCGCGGACGCCGGAGCCGCGCCGCTTCGATCCGCTGGCTATGATCTCAAACGCCGAAATGCAGGCAGCGCTCGGAAGCGGGCTGATGATGCTGATCGCCTGGGCAGCCAGCGGCTGGTCTGAGACGATATCCGTTATTCTCTATGTGATCTCCTATTCGATAGGCGGCTGGATCAAGGCGAAGGAAGGCGTGGAGACGCTGGTCAAGGAGCGCGATCTGGATGTCAATCTGCTGATGATTGCTGCGGCTCTAGGCGCAGCTTCCATCGGTTACTGGAATGAAGGCGCGATGCTGATCTTCATCTTCGCGCTGAGTGGCGCGCTCGAGAGTTACACGATGGAGCGCAGTAAGAAGGATATCTCCTCGCTGCTGGCGCTCAAACCTGCCACGGGTGTGCGCATTGAGCAGGGGGCAATGAATGAGGTGGCGATTGATCTGCTGGCCATCGGAGATCTGCTGCTGGTCCGTCCCGGGGAGCTTATCCCTGCAGATGGCAAGGTATGCCGCGGGGAATCCTCTGTTAATCAGGCGTCCATTACCGGAGAATCGCTTCCCGTTGACAAAGCAGCCGGAAGTGAAGTGTTCGCCGGTACAGTGAATGGCGAAGGCCCGCTATATATTGAAGTTACCAAATCGGCAGAAAATACTTTGTTCGCCAAGATCATCCGGATGGTTGAAGAAGCCGAGAATGAAGTGCCGGATTCACAGCGTTTTATCAAACGGCTTGAATCCGTCTATGCCCGCGTTGTAGTAGCCGCAACGGCCCTGTTGATCACTTTGCCGCCGTTTCTGCTGGACTGGAGCTGGAGCGATACCTTCTATAAAGCAATGGTCTTCCTGGTAGTGGCTTCTCCGTGTGCACTCGTGTCCTCCATTATGCCGGCCATGCTGTCGGCCATCTCGAAGAGTGCGCGCAAAGGGATTCTCTTCAAAGGCGGTGTCCACCTGGAAAATATGGCACGCACCTCTGTAGTTGCTTTTGACAAAACGGGTACATTGACGGAAGGCGTTCCGCAGGTCACGGATTTTATCGCCGGAGAAGGGTATGGACGCGAAGAGCTGCTGGCCGTCAGTGCTTCGATTGAGAAGCTGTCCGGCCACCCGCTTGCGGAGGCTATTGTTGCGCTTGCCGAAGCCGAGCAGGTAGAGCTGCACAATATTGAAGAGAGCAAATCGGTTACCGGCTGGGGCATTGAGGGAACCATTAACGGCCAGCTGTGGAGGATCGGCAAGTCCAATCTGCTGGATGAAGTGGACGGCGCTGAACCGCAGGAGGGTTCGGAAGACTGGAGAGCGCTGCGCAGCCGACTGGAGCAGGAAGGGAAGACAGTATCGCTGATTCTCGCCGGAGACACCATCGCCGGAATGATTGCGCTGCAGGATACGGTGCGTCCCCAGGCGGAGACGGCGGTGCGCAAGCTGCAGGAGCTGGGCATTAAGGTAGCGATGCTTACCGGTGACCGTGAGGCCACCGCACAGGTGATTGCCAGGAAGACCGGAGTGGACCTGGTATTCGCCGGTCTTTTGCCGGAGGATAAGGTATCGCATATCAAATCGCTTCGTGAACAATACGGCCATGTGATTATGGTGGGTGACGGTGTTAATGATGCGCCTGCGCTGGCTACAGCAACGGTTGGTATGGGGATGGGCATGAAAGGCAGCGGAGCTGCGCTGGAGATTGCCGACGTGGTGCTGATGAACGATAATATCGAGGAGATCGCTTCTACGATTGCCCTGGCCCGCCGCACGCAGCGGATTGTGAAGCAGAATATGATTTTTGCCGTGACGGTGATAGCTACACTGATGATTAGTAACTTTGTACAGGGGATCGCGCTGCCGTTTGGCGTGGTGGGCCATGAGGGCAGCACCATTCTTGTAATCCTTAACGGACTGCGTCTGTTGCGCTAAAAAAGCCGGAACGACCGTTTAACCGGCCCTGCCAAATATTTAATTGCTTAAAATTGAATTGTTCACAAAATAGGAACGTTTTCACCGTGTCTGGCATATTGACATATTCCCTTGAGATGATCATAATAAATACTACATTATAATAATTTTAATTAAGAAATGGCGTCTTTGCCGTCCATCTCAAGGAGGATATAATCATGTACAAATCAATTATTGTAGGTACTGGACCGGCCGGATTGACGGCTGCCATATACTTGGCCCGGGCGAACCTGAGCCCGCTCGTTATTGAAGGTCCGCAGCCAGGCGGACAGCTTACGACTACAACAGAAATCGAGAACTTCCCAGGATTCCCGGAAGGCATTTTGGGTCCGGATCTGATGGACAATATGCGCAAGCAGGCTGAACGTTTCGGAGCACAGTTCGTTACCGGCTGGGTGAACAGTGTAGAGCTGGGTGAACGTCCGTTCAAGCTGAATGTTGAAGGCATGGGCACACTGGTTACAGATACATTGATTATTTCCACCGGTGCTACAGCGAAATATCTCGGAATTCCCGGGGAGCAGGATAATATCGGACGCGGTGTCAGCACTTGCGCAACCTGTGACGGATTCTTCTTCCGCGGCAAAGAAATCGTGGTTGTCGGCGGCGGCGATTCGGCGCTGGAGGAAGCGGGCTTCCTGACAAGATTCGCGTCAAAGGTAACCCTGGTGCACCGCCGCGAAGAGCTGCGTGCCTCCAAGATTATGCAGGACCGTGTACGTGACAATGCCAAAGTTACCTGGGGACTCAACCGTACGCCTGTTGAAGTTATTGCCGGAGACAAAGGTGTGACTGGCCTGAAGGTGATTAACAATGAGACCGGTGAAGAAGAATTCATTGAAGCCAGCGGTGTATTCGTAGCTGTAGGCCATCATCCGAATACTTCTTTCCTGGGCGGACAAATCACTACGGATGCTAACGGCTACATTGTGTCGAATCCCGGAACCTCCGAGACGAATATTCCCGGCGTGTTTGCTTGCGGTGACGTGCAGGATACCCGTTACAGACAAGCGATTACGGCTGCAGGCAGCGGCTGTATGGCGGCGATGGATGCCGAGAAATATATCGAGAGCCTGGAGCACAGCGCGGTTATTCTGTAAGATTCCATTTGGAATAGAAGGCACTCCGGTGCTACAATAGATCACAGATTCTTATACTTACAAATTAGGAGGAGATCATACTATGGAGAATGTAATTGTGTACACTTCAACCAATTGTCCGCATTGCCGTCAGGTGAAGAGCTTCCTGAACGATAAAGGTGTAGCCTACGAAGAGCGCAACATCGAGCAGAACGATGATTATGCACAGCAGGTATGGGATATGGGAATGAGAGCTGTTCCTATTACGGTTATCGGTGAGTTCAAAATCGTCGGCATGAACAAAACCAAGTTCGACAAGGCTTTGGCTACGATTTAAGGAATAGCTGGCCGGACTTAAGGAGAATACAGTAGCCGCTTCCCTCCGGAGGCGGTTTTTCGTTGTCCTGAATGAGAGGAGAAGGGTGAATTGTTAATCAGCTTAAAGAATTACTGGGACAGCGATGCGGTGAAGAGCCTGCTCGCAGAATGTATGTGGACGGATGATCAGAGAGTTAACGAAGAGCTGAAGAGATACCTTGCTGCGGAGGGCTGTGAGCTGTTTGGCTGCTTCATTAACGGGGAACTGGCCGGAATCACAGGAATCAGCTGCGCTGCTGCACATGAGGTGGAGATCAGACATCTGGCTGTCCAGAAGAATTGGCGCGGACGCACGATTGGCAGCAATATGATCGCAGAAATTGCCGGTTGGGAGCAGGTAGAGGTGCTGAGGGCAGAAACGGATCAGGATGCGGTAGGCTTTTATAGCAAGGCAGGGTATGAGATTCACAGTCTGGGAGAAAAATATCCGGGGGTTGAGCGGTTTAAGTGTGTACTGCGCACCAGGGGAACAACGGATATATCAAAAAGCAGTCTTTGAATCCAGGCTGCTTTTTGTATTTCCCGCTAAAACAGATACATGAAGGGGATACAAGATGTCGCTGTCTTGCAAGCGTGAACCCCGTTTGGAGGCCGCTAGGCTAAGTATGGGTAAACGACATGACAATTTGAAAAACAGCATATACGGCAATGCCGCTGCTAATGAGCATGAATCCGGATTTCTTCCTCGATTGGAACAGGCGCAGGACGCCAAGGCTGATGAGTGGGGCGATAATAAGCAGCAGCAGCAGCACGGTGATGAATATCTTCGCCGAAATATCTGACGTATCAACATAGGTCATGGACGCTCTCTCCATTCAGAAAAAGGGGTATGGTGATAAATGTCACACGTATATCCTTATTATATAGGATTGCTATTCCTTTTAGTGCAGGAAATGCTGCTGCAAATGCGGCAATTTTACGAAAATATAAGAGCTTGTATATTCTACGCTAAAATTATCCTTCTATTTCTCTCTAAAACGGGTGCCCTCCTAAAAAAGGAAGGCACCCGTTTCTACTAGTCTATAGGGTTACCCGGATGTTGCCGAGAAAGTGCATGACTGCAGAAAAGCCTGCGCCAATCATCGTTCCGCGGCTGCCCAGCCTGGAGAAAGTGATCTCAAGCTGCTGCTTGTGGTAAGGAAGCGTACGCTCGGCTACTACCCGGCGCAGCGGCTCGCCCAGCCACGGTTCGGCTTCAGACAGAGCACCCCCAATGACAATCAGCTCCGGATTGAAGCTGTTGATCAGATTAGTGACCCCGATGCCCAGATATTCCCCGATGGAGCCAAAATGGCGCAGGGTATCCGGCTGCCCCTCCAGCGCATACGCCACCAGTTCGGTCGTGGTGCGGGCAGGCAGGGAAAGGCCGGGGTTATCGTATGTTTTCTCCGAAGCATAGAGCTCCCAGCAGCCCCGGCTGCCGCAGCTGCAGGGCTTGCCTTCCGCCTCAATCGTCATATGCCCGGTCTCCCCGGCGTATCCGCGTGCGCCCTTATACAATTCTCCGCCGATGATGATTCCGGACCCGATCCCCGAACCAGCGCTGATATACAGCAGATGGCGCACATCTCGCGCCGCCCCGAAGTTCAGCTCCCCTTGTGCCCCGGCATTGGCTTCATTGTCAATGGTGACCGGAACCGCGAAGGCGCTTTCCAGAATCGACCGCAGATCGACCATTTCCCAGCCAAGGTTGGGCGCAAACAGGACGACTCCGTGTTCATCCACCATTCCCGGCACGCCGACTCCGATGCCGACAATGCCATAGGGCGAAGGAGGCGCCTCGGCAATCAGCTCCGAGATCATCTGCTGCATCTGCCCCAGTACATAAGGGAAGTCGTGGGCCTCCAGCGCACAATCCCGTTCATGAAGAATACCGCCTCCCAGATTGCAGAGCACGGCCTTAAGCTGTTTAACACGCAGCTCGATCCCGATAACGCTTCCGGCCATTTCGTTGAAATGCAGCATAAGCGGTTTGCGTCCCCCGCTGGATTCTCCGGGACCGGCTTCGGTAACCAGCTCCTGCCCGCAGAGCTCGGCGACTAGATTGGAGACCGTAGCCTTATTAAGGCCTGTCATCTCGGACACCTTGGCCCGGGAGACGGGGGACTGCATACGGATCGTATGTAAAATAATCGATTTGTTGATTTTTTTGACCAGCGCCTGATCACCGGTAACTTTCAAGAAGCACACTTCCTTTTTTGAAATATAAGACTATCCGGCCTGCTGAGTACGTCACATAACAATGAGGAAGGCACTCGATCAGGGCGGAGCTTATAGGTTTCGGTTTTCCCGCATACGTAATGCATTAAGCCTTGAAGCAGCGCTTACGCGGAGAAGGTATGCCATTTAGTCTAGAATGAAGAGCGGCAAAAAGCAACTAGATTAACGTCCGGGTGAGGCGGGGAAATTACAGTTATACGCATAGGCTGCACTGCCGGAGGGTACTTTATGTTCAGCATCATCAGGTGAAAATCAAGCGAGAAGAGAGAGGCTGCTCTGCCCGGCACAGAATAAAAAACAGGCAAAATAAAAGTTCTCAAAAACTTTGTTTAACCAATATACAAAGTCCTGAAGATGTGATAAGATGTTGCTGTAAACGCTTGCGGGCGAAGCAAAATATCGAGGAGGATTTTACAAATGGCTTATTTTGAAACAGTGAGCAAGATCTCTTACGAGGGAAGCCGTTCCACTAACCCTTACGCATTCAAATTCTACAACCCTACAGAAATCGTTGCCGGCAAAACTATGGAAGAGCACCTGAAATTTGCAATGGCATATTGGCATACATTAACAGCTGGCGGTTCCGATCCGTTCGGCGCTGAAACTGCAGTCCGCGCTTGGGATAAGCTGAGCACACTGGACAAGGCTAAAGCCCGTGCAGAAGCAGCATTCGAATTCATGGAGAAGATGGATCTGCAGTACTACTGCTTCCATGATGTGGACATCGCTCCTGAAGGCGCGTCCCTGCGTGAATTCTACAGCAACATCGATACAATCGTAGATATCCTTGAACAAGGCATGAAGGCTTCCGGCAAAAAATTGCTGTGGAACACAGCTAACATGTTCACCAACCCGCGCTACATGCACGGTGCAGGCTCCACTTGCAACGCTGATGTGTTCGCACACGCTGCTGCACAAGTGAAGAAGGGTCTAGAAGTTGGTAAACGTCTGGGCGCTGACAACTATGTATTCTGGGGCGGCCGTGAAGGTTACGAAACGCTGCTGAACACCAATATGAGTCTTGAGCAGGACAACATTGCCCGCCTGTTCAGCATGGCTGTTGATTATGCTAAGGAAATCGGCTTCGACGGCCAGTTCCTGATCGAGCCTAAACCGAAAGAGCCTACCAAACACCAATATGACTTCGATGCAGCAACCTGTATCGCATTCCTGCAGAAGTACAACCTGGATAAGCACTTCAAGCTGAACCTTGAAGCTAACCATGCCACACTGGCCGGCCATACGTTCGAGCATGAGCTGCACGTAGCCCGTATCAACGGCATGCTGGGATCGCTTGATGCGAACCAGGGCGATCCATTGCTCGGCTGGGATACCGATGAATTCCCTGCAAGCATCTACGATTCTACTCTGACTCTGTACGAAGTACTGAAGAACGATGGTCTGGGCAAAGGCGGAATCAACTTTGACTCCAAAGTGCGCCGTCCTTCCTTCGAGCCTGAGGATCTGTTCCTGGCACATATCTCCGGTATGGACGTATATGCCAAGGGTCTGAAGGTAGCTGCTAAGCTGCTGGAAGACGGCGTATTCGAGAACTTCATTGCTGAGCGTTACAGCAGCTTCAATGAAGGTATCGGCGCGGACATCGTATCCGGCAAAGCGACACTTGCTTCGCTTGCTGACTATGCACTGAACAACGAAAACCCGCGTCCGAACAAGTCCGGACGCCAGGAACTGCTAAGAGCTACACTTAACCAGTACATCCTGACAGTAGAGTAAGACTGCACCGGATTTGCGGCAGCTGCCGCAGATTCATCAGAGGATAAACGCAACGGGGGTTGCTGAAGAGAGCATTCTTCGGCAGCCCCCTTTTATTGGTGGAGAATAGATGTGCACGGCGTAGAATGGCTGATGCACAGGCTTCGGTAATAGGGTTAATGCTTCATATAATTAAGCAGATGCTTACGAAGCGAGTTTTGCTCGAAGTGAATTCAGGAAGCAGAAGCTCGCAAAACTTAAGATTATGCTTACGAGGCGAGTTATATTGCGGAGATGTTCCAATAGAAGTAATGCTTCATATAACTTTTAGGAGGATAACTATGAAATATGTAATCGGTGTCGATCTCGGAACCAGCGCAGTGAAGACTGTATTGGTAGATCCCCAGGGCAAAGTTGCGTTCGAGCACTCTGAGGCTTATCCGCTCAGCAGACCCCAGCCGAACTGGAGTGAGCAGAATCCGGAGGATTGGGTCAAAGGAACAATCGTCAGCCTGAAGCGGCTGATGGAGGTATCCGGTGTAGATTCTTCGCAAGTGGACGGAATCAGCTTCTCCGGTCAAATGCACGGACTGGTGCTCGTTGACGGCGAAGGTAAGGCTCTGCGTCCGGCGATCCTGTGGAACGATACACGCACAACAGCCCAGTGCCGCAAGATTGAGAAGACGCTTGGCGGCAAGCTGATCGAAATTGCCAGAAACCGCGCGCTGGAAGGCTTCACGCTTCCGAAGATTCTTTGGGTTCAAGAGAACGAGCCGGAGGTATTGTCGCAGGCTGAGCTGTTCCTGCTGCCGAAGGATTATGTACGTTACCGCCTGACCGGTGACTACGCTATGGATTATTCAGACGCAGCCGGAACCCTGCTGCTCGACGTAGGCTCCAAGCAGTGGAGTCCGGAGATTGCCGAAGCCTTCGGTCTGCCGCTCTCTATCTGCCCTAGACTTGTGGAATCCTTCGAGCAGACCGGAACCCTGCTTCCGGAGATTGCCGAAGCTTCCGGATTGCTGCCTTCCACCAAGGTGTTCGCCGGTGGTGCAGACAATGCCTGCGGCGCACTCGGTGCCGGAATTCTGGGTGAAGGCCGGACGATGTGCAGCATCGGTACTTCCGGAGTCGTGTTGTCTTATGAGAGCAACAAGGATCTTAACCTTGAAGGCAAAGTCCATTTCTTCAACCATAGTGAGAAGGATGCCTTCTACATCATGGGCGTTACACTGGCAGCGGGCCACAGTCTGACCTGGTTTAAGGAAACCTTTGCGGCTGAGAAGAGCTTCGACGAATTGCTTCACGGCGTTAATGATATCCCGGCCGGCAGCAGCGGCCTCTTGTTCACACCGTATATCAGCGGAGAACGTACACCGCATCCGGATGCGAACATCCGCGGCAGCTTCATCGGCATGGATTCCGGCCATACATTGTCCCACTTTACACGCGCTGTGCTGGAAGGCATCACCTTCTCGCTGCGTGAATCGATTGAGATTGTACGTGAATCCGGCAAAGAGATCACCGAGGTGGTAGCGATCGGCGGCGGCGCCAAGAATGAGGCCTGGCTGCAGATGCAGGCCGATATCTTCGGCGCTTCGATCATCAAGCTGGAGAGCGAGCAAGGTCCGGCTATGGGCGCAGCGATGCTGGCTGCTTACGGTGCCGGCTGGTTTGAATCGCTGGGAGCGTGCGCGGAAGCCTTCATCCGTCCGGCTGAAACCTACACTCCTAATGCAGAGCAGGCTGCAATCTACGACGGTATCTTCGCCTTGTACCAGGATGTTTACGGCCAGACCCGCGAACTGAATGAGAAGCTGGCTTTGTATCGCAAATAATTTAGTGTAAAATATAAACTATCCCATATTTTAATGAACTTGTATAAGTTGAACTTAATTCCATACCAAAAGGGCTATAGTAACGGAGGGGAATTTTGGAACTGGAAGGAGCGACAGCGTCCGCCTGAAAGCTTTCCGCAGGAAAGCTCGCTCCGGAAGCATCATCAGTCTGCGGATTTCCACCGCGAACAGCGGTTTGAATTCAAGAAATCTGGGGACAACAGCGGCCGGAAGTCCAAATATTCACTGTAGTTACGTCCTCGCCTAATGGGAGATCATTTGTTCATTTTATACCAGTCGTATATCCAGCACTTAATGTCTGCCATTCCTCACAGGGTGGCAGCTGTTTTCTTTTTAAATGAGGGGGTGAACCCATATTGATCAAAGTACTGATTGTAGATGATGAGCCCAAGCTAAGAGAAGGGATGCGGACGCTGATCCCCTGGGAAGAAGAGGGATACACCGTAGTGGCAACAGCGGCGAACGGATATGAAGCACTGGACAAGTTCCATGCGCTCGCGCCCGGCCTTGTGATTGCAGATATCCGCATGCCCGGGATGGACGGTCTGGAACTGATCTCCGAGCTCCGCAAAGAGAGCCCTAACTGCCATGTGCTGATTCTTAGCGGCTATGCCGACTTTGAATATGCCAAACGGGCGATTGCCTACCATATCGACGGTTATTTGCTTAAGCCGGTCGATGAGGAGGAATTGATCACCTATCTGCAGGAGCTGCGTGAGAAGATAAGCCTGGAAGAACGGATGATCGAATGGCAGTCCGGGGAGCCGGCGAAGACCACCGAAGTGCTGCTGCGCGAGCTGCTGCAGCCGAAGGAAGGCGGAGAGGCTTCCGCAGAGGCTGCGGCTCAGCTGGGGCTGGAAGGATGCAGCTGCGAAGTGATATTGCTGGAATTGAAAGGGCTTAACAAAGGGGAGGACAGCCGTGAGGAACAGGTGAAGAGCCTGATGGAGAGGCATTGGCTGGAAGAGGAAGAGCGCGGCTTATTCTTCACGCTTCCCCCGTATATGGGGATTCTTTTGAAGGAACCGCTTGCAAATGACAGTGCCCGGGAGTCGCTATGGCAGGAGCTGCATTATATTACAGCGAAG
The DNA here is from genome assembly GCF_000758565.1 of Paenibacillus sp. FSL P4-0081. NCBI lineage: Bacteria > Bacillati > Bacillota > Bacilli > Caryophanales > Paenibacillaceae > Paenibacillus > Paenibacillus sp. FSL P4-0081. The sequence goes on along the minus strand of NZ_CP009280.1, from coordinate 7,492,351 downwards.
GAAGGACTGGAGTTTCAGGCCGCAGCAGGCGGTGCAGCCGGCAGCCCGGAAGAGGCGTTCCTGTCGTTTGCCACAGCACGTGCCCGGCTGGACGATGCTTTTTTCGGGCAGAAGGACACGCTGCTCAGCGGGAAGCCGGATAACTGGAATGAACCCGTGAAGAGGACAGGAGAATTCGAGGAGGAGCCGGACCCGGAGCGGGATGTAGAGGTACAGCTGCTGCTTGCTGTTGAGGCCGGAAGCGGTGAGGTGGCCCGCGGGCTTATAGGGCAAATTGTCCGCCAGCTGGTTCATGCCCGGCGCGAAGAAACTTATATCAAGGATAATCTGATGCGGATTGTCAGCAGTACCATCGCCCGCCTGGAGGCAGCGAATCCGGACATCCGTGCACTGATTGCCGGTCAAGCCTCGCCTATGGGTGAAATGTACAGCAGTGCTAACCTGCATGATGTGGAGCAGCTGGTATCCGCTTATATGGAGCAAATTTCCGGGCTGATCGGCAGCGGCGGGCGCGGAGATGAAATCAAGCGGATCACGGACCTGATCCAGCGCCGCTATAATGAGAATTTGAAGCTGGGCTCGCTTTCCGAAATTTTCAACTATAATAGCGCGTATTTGGGCAAAATGTTCAAGAATCAGGTGGGAGAACACTTCAACACGTATCTGGATAAAGTCAGAATTGAGAAAGCCAAGCAGTTCCTGACCCAAGGCATGAAGGTCTATGAGGTTGCAGAGCGGGTCGGTTATATGAACTCCGATTATTTTAATGCCAAATTCCGCAAATATGTCGGAGTGTCCCCGTCGGCCTACCGCAAAGAGAATTAATATCCCGGCTGCCGGGCAGGCCCGCGAGCAGCATGGGCGGTTAGAACTGTGAACTTGCCGAACGTTCAGCGTGAGGCTTATGATATACAGGCTGTTCCCTATCTGCAGAGGATAAGGGGAGCAGCCTGTTTTCCATGGAACGGAAGGGGGAATTGTTATTAAGAAGCTGGTGCGAATGATCAATAATATGAAGCTGAAATATAAGCTGATTTTTTTCTACATTATTGTCGTCATGATACCCGTGCTGATTGTTGGTATTATTCTTACAAGCTATTTTCGAGAGGGAGCCTTGAACAGAGCGATTGATCAGGCCACCAACAATGTGGAGAAGATCAAAAGCCAATTGTCCAGTAAGCTGCGTGTTCCGACGGATATTTCTAATCTGCTCTATTTTGACGAGGAGCTTGAGCAGCTGGTCACTACGCATTACCCGGATGCATTGGCGCTTACAAAGGCTTATTTGAATTACACAGATATCCGTGTATATGTTCTGCGGTACCGGGAAATTTCTAATATCCGTTTTTTCATTGATAATCCGAGCCTGGTTGATGATATGTCGATTGCACCATTGACTCCGGAGCTGGAGTCGAGAGCCTGGTACAAGAAAGCCATGCAGTCCGGAGAGATTTACTGGATGTATATTCCCGACAAGGAGAAATATTTCAACAGCCCCAAAGGGACGATCAACAAGCTCAGCCTGATCCGTCAGGTGTATTACCGGGAATCCGGCAAATCCGGAATACTGATGGTGCAGGTTTCTCAGGATGAACTGAATCAGATGCTCTATCAGGAGCCGTTCGATACGTTAATCATCGATGAGCAGGGTTATATTGTGTCGGCCAATGATCCGCAGCTTGTAGGCAGCACAGTGGATGATTTTGACATTGGTGTTGATGTGCAATTGCAGTCCAAGGGGGTGCTCAAAACCAGGGTGAAGGACAAGGATTCTTACGTCATTATTGATGAAATGTCTCCTGAGCTGAGCAGCAGCAAGCTGAAGATTATCTCTATATTTGAAACGAAAAGCATTCTGAGCGATGCCAATAATGTCAGCAAGCTGGGCCTCCTGATCGTTATTGGTGTGCTGCTGGTTGCCCTTGTGTTTGTATACACCATCTCCCTGCTGACCACCAACCGTCTGCTGCGCCTGAGCCGCCAGCTGAATCAGGTAGCCCTTGGCAATCTGAATATCGTCTCACGGATTGACGGGACGGATGAGATCGGCCAGCTGTCGCGGCAATTCAATTATATGGTGGCAAGTATTAACCGGCTGATCACCCAGGTTATTGAGAGCAATGAGAAGAACAGTGCACTGGAGATCGCCCAGCGGGAGATCAAATTGAAGATGATGGCGAGCCAGATCCATCCGCATTTCCTGTTCAACGCACTGGAATCGATCCGCATGAATGCGCATCTTAAGGGCGAGAAGGAGATTGCGAACATCGTCAGACTGCTCGGTAAGCTTATGCGCAAGAACCTCGAAGTAGGCCGCGAACGGGCGCCGATCAAGGAAGAAGTAGAGATGATCCGCTCTTATCTGGAGATCCAGAAATTCCGGTATGAGGACAGGCTGGAGTATGAGATTAAATTTGACCCTAGAGCAGCTGAAATCATGATCCCGCCGCTCATTATCCAGCCGCTTGTAGAGAATTCCGTAGTCCACGGGCTGGAGAATAAGCAAGGTACCGTTCATGTCAATGTCAGTATAACGCTGGATGAGAACCAGGAGGTTCAGGTGCTTGTGACAGATGACGGCATCGGCATGAAGGAGGAAAGACTGTCCGAGATCGTGGATGTGATTAGCAAAGTGGAGGAAGAGGAACGGGGACGGATCGGCCTGCGCAATGTTCATCAGAGACTGACTCTATATTACGGAGAGGAGCATGGTCTGAGGATTACAAGCCGATCAGGTGAAGGTACCGAGATAGCGTTTTCTATTCCCGTTGAAAGCGAGTTCAAGTCTTAAGCAGCGCGGCCTGGGAGAATCTCTAATTTAGACAGGATTTTACGTGAAATCTGTTGGGTATTCTCTCCCGGGGTGCTGCGGTAAGATAAGACTATAAAAACGAAGGGGGAATAATGATCGTGAAAGCGCTCACTGAAAACGGTGTTACAGCAAATGAAAGCGTAACCCCCCGCCCACCTGCGAAACGGAATAGTGGATTTTGGAAAAGCGTACTGCAGCAAAAGTACTTATATCTGATGTCTCTTCCATTCGTGATCTGGGTATTTATTTTCAGCTATGTACCCATATGGGGATGGTTGATGGCATTCCAAAATTATAAGCCGGCTAAGACATTCGGCGAACAGAAGTGGGTCGGACTGGATAACTTCAAGGAGTTGTTCCATGACGAACGTTTCTATCTCGTATTAAGAAATACCCTGTCCATGAGCGTCCTCGGGCTGATCTTTGGCTTCGTGGTTCCCATTACGTTTGCTATCATGCTCAATGAGCTGCGGGGGAGTATTTTCAAGAGAACGGTTCAAACGGTATCTTATCTGCCTCACTTTGTCTCCTGGGTCGTTGTAGGCGGGATTGTCTACAAGACACTCGCGATCGACGGAGGAATCGTGAACGATTTGCTGATGTGGTTACATATCACTGATGAGCCGATCCAATTCATGGCCCAAGGCAAATATTTCTGGGGAATTTTGACTGCATCCGATATATGGAAAGAAACAGGCTGGGGTGCAATCATCTATTTGGCAGCGATTACAGGGATCGATAAAGAGCTGTACGAAGCGGCAAAAGTGGATGGTGCGGGAAGAATTAAGCAGGCATTCAATATTACTTTGCCGGGTATCCGTTCAACCGTTATGGTGCTGCTCATTATGAACATCGGCCATCTGATCGGTATCGGCTTCGAGAAGCAGTTCCAGCTGCAGAACAACCTGGTCACCGATTATTCGGAAGTGCTGGATTTGTATGCGCTTAAGTATGGTATTCAGATCATGCGGTTCTCTTATGGTACTGCAATAAGCATGTTCACCTCCGTAGTCAGTGTAATTCTGCTGTTCACGGCTAACGGTCTGATGAAGAAATTCACTAAAGAAAGCATTATGTAAGGAGGGGACCATAAATGGGTGGCAAAGCATTTCAAATGACAAAAGGTGAGCGTGCATTCGACATCTTTCTGTACACTGCACTTACATTAATCATGATTGTGACGTTGTATCCCTTCCTGAACGTACTGGCGATTTCTTTCAATGAATCTACAGATACCGTTCGGGGCGGCATCTATATCTTCCCGAGAGCCTGGACGCTTGAGAATTACCAGCGGATCTTCAGCTATACCGGTCTGATTCAGGGCTTCAAGATCTCCATTCTGCGTACCCTTTCAGGTACACTTCTGGGTCTGATCAGTGCTTCCATGCTGGCCTTTACGCTCAGCCGTCCGGAATTCAGAGCGAGAAAATTCATCTCGACTTTCCTGGCCCTGACGATGTATTTCTCCGGCGGTATGGTGCCTATGTACATTCTGATGAAAGATTTGAATCTGATCGGAACGTTCTGGATTTACATCCTTCCGGGTATGGTTTCCGCATTTAACGTCTTCATTATCCGTTCCTTTATGGACGGGCTGCCATTTGCTCTTCAGGAATCCGCCAAGCTGGACGGGGCGAATGACTTTATGATTTTCTATAAGATCATCCTTCCGCTCTGTAAACCGGTACTGGCAACCATCGCGCTGTTCCTGGCCGTTGGCCAATGGAATGAATGGTTCACAACGTATCTGTATAACGGTAACAAGCCGCACTTGACTACATTGCAGTATGAGCTGATGAAGGTATTGTCGTCTACCAATCAGGGCAGCGGCATGGTGAATGCGAACGATATGGCGCGGCAGATGGCGCAGATTTCACCAGAATCGATCAAGATGGCGATTACGATTGTCGTAACTGTACCTATTCTGGTTGTATACCCGTTCCTGCAAAAGTACTTCGTAGGCGGTATGACGCTGGGTGCAGTTAAAGCGTAAGCCTGACAATAGATTGAAATGGAACAGCTGCCTGGTTCAGTGCAGGATCAGGCGGCTATCCAATCTCAGGGTTATTGTTAAATAGTGGAATTTATATTTATAGTAGTTTTGCAAGCGTTCACAATGGTATATTCAGGTCTATCCTGATATGCATAGATGAAACATACTAATTTACAAGGGGGATATACAATGAATCGCAAGAGTACCAAAACAATCTTTACACTCATGCTTATGAGCTCTATGCTGATCGCCGGTTGTGGAGGCAATAACAATAATGCGGCCAACAACACGACATCTAACAACACAGGAAACACACCTGCAGCGACTAATGCAGCAGCAGATGATACCGCATTAGATACTTCTCCGTTCACGATCTCTTTCTTCGGCGGTGACGCCAGTCCGAACTGGAACAAAATGCAGGATGAAGTCGGTAAAGCCATTACTGAAAAAACAGGTGTTACTATTGACGCTGAATTTGATGTAGGCAGCGGCGGCGGCGACCAAAAAATCCCGATGATGGCTGCCAGCGGCGACGTACCTGATCTGATCTTCGCCAAAGGAAACTTGAGCACCCTGGTGGATGCCGGCCTGATTATTGATATGACGGAACTGATTGATAAATATGCTCCGAACCTCAAGAAGGTCTATGGCGAAAACATGGGCCGTCTGAAATACAGCCTGGATGACCAAGCGATCTATCAGATTCCTACGAATATGGGTGTCGGCCAACAAGCCTTCGACGCTACAGGCGGATTTGAAATTCAACACCGCGTATTGAAGGAACTGGGCTATCCTGAAGTGAAGACACTGGCAGATTATGAGAAAGTGCTTAAGGATTATGTGGCTCTGCATCCGGAAACCGATGGCCAGCCTACCATTCCGCTGACGCTGAACGCTGATGACTGGAAAATCATGATCACCGTTACAAACCCGGCTTTCACTACAACAGGTGCACCGGATGATGGCGAGTATTATGTAGATCCTGAAACCTATGAAGCACAGCTGCACTACAAACGTCCGGCAGAAAAAGAGTATTTCCGCTGGTTGAACGGAATGTACGCTCAAGGCCTGCTTGATAAGGATACCTTCGTACAAAAAGACGATCAATACAAAGCTAAAGTTGCCAGCGGCCGTGTACTCGGTCTGATCTCCCAGGAATGGGAATACTCCGATGGTGAGAATGCTCTGAAGGCAGCCGGTAAAGACGAGTATACTTACGGTCACTTCCCTGTAACCCTGTCTGATGAGTATAAAGATCATTCCTTCATGCAGACAGGTATCGACGGCTATGGTCTTGCGATCACTACCGCAGCTAAAGACCCTGTCCGGATCATCAAATGGCTGGACTGGATGTCTTCCGATGAAGGTCAGATTCTGAGAACCTGGGGTATTGAAGGCACGCACTACACTGTAAATGCAGATGGTAAACGCGAAGTTCTTCCGGAAATCAGCGATGGTCTAGCTAACGATACCGCAAACACCCAGAAGAAAACCGGGATTGGCCAGTACCTTATCTTCGGTGCACGTTATGGTGATGGTGTGAAGGATTCCACTGGCAACTACTACACTACAAGCTTCCCTGAACAGATCGTAGCTTCTTACTCCGATGCTGAGAAGGAATCACTTGCAGGTTACAAGGCTACTACATGGAAAGATCTGTTCCCTAAAGAAGATGAATTCCCGATCAAAGAAACAGGAGCCCTGTACAACCTGCCGGTTCCTACTGACGGTCAATATCAGGTAATCTTCAAGAAGACACAGGATATCATCCGCAAACGTATTCCTGAAGCCATCCTGTCGAAACCTGCAGACTTCGATAAAGTGTATGATGCCTTCCTGGCAGAGCTGGATAAAGCCGGCGCTCAGGATATGGAAAAAGAATTCACAGAGCTCGTGAAAAAGAGAGTAACCCTGTGGACAGGTAAAACGTTCTAATCAATAATGGGATGTAGGTCATTCCATACAGCGAAGGCCCGACTTAGGTCAGGGCCTTTTGCCGTACTCAGATATTATTACGGAGGGCGAGAAGAGAATGGATAACAACAGGCATCACCCGTGGAAATTAAAGTACGGCCAGCCGGCGGCAGTCTGGGAAGAAGCGCTGCCGCTTGGTAACGGGTATATGGGCGCTATGGTGTTTGGCGGTACCGCCAAAGAGCAGATTCAGCTGAATGAAGATACCCTGTGGTCCGGATTTCCGCGGGACACGAACAACTATGAAGCCCTGCGGTATCTGAAGAAGGTACGGGAGCTGGTATCCTCCGGCAAATATGGTGAAGCCGAGGATGTGGTCAACGCGCATATGCTTGGGGTAAATGCACAGGCGTATATGCCGCTGGGTGACCTGTTGCTGGAGCAGGCTGGCGTAGAGAACTGCACGGCGTATGAACGGGAGCTTGATCTGGACAGCGGGATTGCCAGAGTTACTTATCAGAATGAGCAGGGGGCTTTTACCCGTGAAGTATTTATCAGTGCTCCTGACAAGGTGGGTGTCGTTCACGTTACAAGTGCGGTGCCGGGCGGACTTCATCTGGAGCTTGCTCTCAGCAGCCAGCTGAAGCATACGGTCAGTTCTGAAACTGAGCAACAACTGGTGCTCCATGGCCGCTGTCCGTCGCACATTGCTGACAACTATCATCAGGATCACCCCGTGGCCGTTCGCTATGAGGAGGGTCTCGGGATTGCCTTCGAGCTGCACCTGCAGGTACAGGTAACCGGGGGAGGAAGCATCCATCATTCGGATGGCAAGCTTGTCATATCCGGCGCTGATCGTGTACTTCTGCTGCTTGCGGCCGGCACGGACTATGAAGAGGTGCGGTCCAGAGCAAGCCATAAGAAATCCGGGGCGGCTCAGGATTCCGCAGTTATTGTCAGCCCTGCGGATTTGTGTGCAAGCAGGCTGACCGCAGCTGCCGGCAAGTCCTATGAGGAGCTGCGGAGACGGCATACAGAAGATCATCAGGCGGTATTCCGCCGCATGGATCTGGATCTGGGCGGTCATGAAGCGGACAACCTGCCGACCGATGAACGTCTGGCTGCCTATAAGAACGGTCAGGAGGACCCGGCGCTGGAGGCGCTGCTGTTCCAATATGGCCGTTATCTGCTGATGGGCAGCTCGCGTGCCGGAACACAGGCCGCCAATCTGCAGGGCATCTGGAATAATCATGTACAGCCGCCATGGAACAGCAATTATACAACAAATATTAATACGCAGATGAATTACTGGCTGGCAGAGGTCTGTAATCTCAGTGAATTTCATGAGCCGTTAATTGAGCTGATCAAGGAGCTCAGTGAGACCGGGGCCAGAACGGCTGCAATTCATTACGGGGCACGCGGCTGGGTAGCTCATCACAATGTCGATCTGTGGAAGGCGTCTAACCCTTCCGGCGGAGATGCCAGCTGGGCGTTCTGGCCGATGGGCGGCGTCTGGTTGTCCCGGCATTTGTGGGAGCATTACGAATTCACGCCGGATGCCGTTTATCTCGAAGAGACGGCTTATCCGTTAATGAAGGGAGCGGCGCTCTTCTGCCTGGACTGGCTGGTGGAGGGGCCGGACGGCCAGCTGGTAACCAGCCCGTCTACTTCACCGGAGAACCGGTTTGTAACAGAAGATGGCAGAGCCAGCAGCATATCCATGGGCTCGGCCATGGATATGAGCCTGATCAATGAATTGATGCAGCACTGCCTGCAGGCTGCACGGATTCTCGGCGTGGATCCGGAGTTCCAGGCTGAATTGGAGAAGACGCTCTCCCGTCTGTCGCCACTGAAGATTGCTGAGGACGGGCGGCTGCAGGAGTGGATCTATGACTTCACTGAATCCGAGCCTGGACACCGTCATGTCTCGCACTTGTACAGCCTTTATCCTGGCAACCGGATCAACAAACGGGACACACCGGAGCTGCTGGAGGCGAGCCGTTTATCGCTTCAGAAGCGGATCGCTTCCGGCGGCGGGCATACCGGCTGGAGCTGCGCCTGGCTGATTAATCTGTATGCCCGGCTGGAGGATGGTGATTCGGCTTATGGCTTTGTCCGTACGCTGTTAACCCGTTCGGTCTATCCGAATCTGTTCGACGCGCATCCGCCGTTTCAGATTGACGGTAATTTCGGCGCTGCCGCGGGTATTGCGGAAATGCTGCTGCAGAGTCATCTGGGTGAGCTTACGCTGCTTCCGGCGCTGCCCCGAGCCTGGAAGAACGGCCGGATTAGCGGCCTGAAGGCACGCGGCGGCTATGTGGTTGACATGGACTGGCAGGATGGACTGCTGGTATCCGCCCGGATCACAGCGAAGTATGATGGACTGCTGCGTCTAAGCTATGCGCAGGAGCTGAAGCTGCAGCTTCCTGACGGCAGCACGCAGGTGGTAGAACCTGCGATTGAGGTTAAAGCCGGCGTGACTTATCTTGTGACGCTGTAGGCTGTAGGTTGTAAGCAGTGAACGTGAACGCTTAAGTGTAGCATAGATAAGCGCAGCCGAAGCCGCTGCTTCCCGGAGATGGACCGGGATGCAGCGGCTTTTTTAATGATCTATTTTCGCGTGCCCGCATACCTCCTGAGCATTCTGCCTGCCCCAGCACTCCGCCTGCCCCAGCACTTCACCGCCTGCCCCAGCACTCCGCCTGTCCCAGCACTCCACCGCCTGCCCATCACCCATCCGCCCACCAGTGCTTGTCCTGATAATATTTATGGGGTGGATACTTATGCGCCGGGTGTGCCGGGCCGATAATAATGAATATAACAGGTATCTCAGGTTCAGGTTCAAAGGTTTCTAGGGTTGGAGTTGTATACAGGGGATTTCCGGCATTTACTATAGAGTAAACGGCTAATCATCCATTATATAGATTGCAGGAGGCACTTGAAGGCTATGGGGAAGAGACGTATATCGCTGATGAAGACCGTGATTTGCGGCATGCTGGTTTTTGCTGCTATCCCGCCCGCAACATACTGGGGGTATGAGCATGCCTATGCTGCTGCTGATTCTGTGGTGCTGCGTTCTGTCAATGAGATGACACAGAAGCTGACCGGGGCGATGAGCAACCGCAGAGAGACAATTACCTTCACTTATCAGGGCAAGACAAATAAGCTGAAGAGCCAGGTGCAGACGGCAATCGATCAGGCGATGGGGAGCGATCCGTATCTCTATTATATTATTGACAGCTATGCGTTTTCTTACCGGGGGAGCACACGCTCTGCCAACGTGACGATTCAGGTGGAGTACCGGGAGACGCTGCAGCAGACAGCATATGTTAACAAGCAGGTGAAGACCATTCTGCAGGAATTAATTACACCGGGGATGAGCAGCCATCAGAAGGTCAAAGTCATCCACGACTGGGTGGTGCTGCATTTGCAATATGATAATTCATACCGTAAATATACGGCGTATGAGGGACTTCAGACGGGCAGTGCGGTATGTCAGGGGTATTCCCTGCTGACCTATAAGCTGCTGCTGGGAGCGGGTATACCGAATAGGATTGTGGAGGGTACTGCGAGGCCCGAGGGGGGCGTTGCCCAGTCGCATGCCTGGAATCTCGTGCAGCTGGACGGACTCTGGTATCATCTCGACACGACCTGGGATGATCCGGAGCCTAGTCCGGAGGGTGGAATCAGTACCGTATATTACATGAGAACGGATGCCCAGATGCGCCGTGACCACAGCTGGACCAAGACTTATCCGGCCGCTTCAACCGGTTATGCCGAGACACTGTCACAGCTGGTCAGCCGGGGCGGACAGGGGACAGACGGATACAAGAAGCTGCAGGAGGTTCTGGATTACAGGCTGTATGAGGAGGATCAAGTGATCGCTTCGGCGGCAGACTTGAAGAAGCTTGCGCAGCAGGCGGCGGATTCAGGCCAACTCTCACTGCTGTTCCGTTACCGGGGCAGTGAGAAGCTGCTGAGGCAGGACCTGCAGGTCCTCTATGAGATAGGGCTGAATAATTTGGCATTCAACAGTTCACCTTTTGACAATACAGGGGATCTTAAGGTGTATGTGACCTGGAAATAAGAGTATTGAAAGGGATACAGTATAGCTTTATCGCCATTGATCCGTCTCCGAGAAAAGAATGGTTTGCAGCTGATCGTCCGACGGGTCGAAGCGGACCATGACGAATATGCCAAATTCCCGGCCGGCTTTGCTCCGGATCCACAGCTTGAATTTCTCCTCCGCAAGCGTTGGCTTTATTTGAGTTCGGCCTACATGCTTATAATCGATAACCTCGGCATTGTATTTCTGCTGTGCAGCTTTCACAGCTACGACACCCCATTTGGCATACTCAGGAGCGGCTGAACTCACCGGGCTGTTAAGGGTGAAGATAAGCGCCAGCAGAGCGGTGATCCAAATTTTTTTCATGGCAGTCTCCTTAGATTGTAGATTGTGAATATGTATTAGCTTGCCCCCAAAATAAAAAATTACATCAGGACAGCAAACAAACAGGGATGTCTGCCGCGCCGATAGGCTGCGGGACATCCCTGTTTGTTGTAATTCCGGATAATCAGCCGGAAGCGCTCAAGAATACTTTCCGAACCCGTCCTCGCACGTTATATCCAGCTCAAGAAGATCATAAAGAGATTGCTTGGAATCCTCAAGGTTTTTTTGCGCAGCTTCAATATCTGCTATTTTATCTTTGATAATACGTGTTTGTTCTTCTTTGGAGATTCCATTTTTAGAGATCATGGATTTTATATCATTAATTGAAAAACCGACAGCCAGACAATTCTTGACAACACCCAAATGATGAATGATCTCTGCATCATAATTCCGGTAATTGTTCTCTTCCCTGAGGATATATTCATCCGTGATAATGCCCATTTTCTCATAGTAACGGATGGTTGATATAGGCAGGTCAACAATTTTTGCGACTTCACTAATCTTCATGTTAAATCACCCCGTTTTTCCCTCTTGCTATAAAGTATACTTCATAGTTTAGAATTCTTGTAGTGATGATAAGTGACATTTCAGCACAAGAAAACCTATAGATAAAGGAGAGAAATTTACATGAGTACAATCACCGGGAAATACCATACAACCAACGATTTCAATGAGATCGTTCTGGAGCGCCGTTCCGTGAAGGCCTATGATCCTGAAGTAAAAATCAGCCGGGAGGAAATGACCGAGATTCTGGCGGAAGCCTCCCGTGCACCGTCTGCCATTAACATGCAGCCATGGCGTTTCCTTGTTATTGACAGCGCGGAAGGCAAAGAAAAGCTTGCACCGCTGGCCTCCTTCAACCAGACACAGGCTCTGACTTCCTCGGCAGTTATTGCGGTATTTTACGATGCAAAGAATGTTGAATATATAGAGGAAATTTTCGGCAAATCGGTGGAACTTGGTTACATGCCGAGCGACGTCAAGGATATGCAGCTGCAACAAGTGAAGCCTTATTATGCGGGGATATCTGCATCCGAGCTGCGTGATGTGAATCTGATTGACTCGGCGCTTATTTCGATGCAGCTGATGCTTGTTGCCCGGGCCCATGGATATGACACCAACCCGATGGCCGGTTATGAGAAGGACAAGATCGCGGAAGCTTTTGGTCTGGACAAAGACCGGTTCCAGCCGGTCATGCTGATCTCGATAGGGAAAGCAGCCAAAGAAGGCTACCCATCCTACCGCCTGCCGGTTGAGACAATCACAACCTGGGCATAATCAACAGCTCCAAGGGGACGTTCTTTAGTACAAAAGCATACTTAAACTTAATCTACTGACGCAAAAAAAGACCGGTTCAGGCCACGATAATGTGGCCGAAACCGGTCTTTGTACTGAATCCGCCGAAAGTGGGCGGTATGGTGAAACTAAAGGGATAAATCCCTCTAATTCCGCTGAAAGTGGGCGGTATGGAGAAATCAAAGGGATAAATCCCACTAATTCCGCTGAAAGTGGGCGGTATGGAGAAATCAAAGGGATAAATCCCACTAATTCCGCTGAAAGTCGGCGGTATGGAGAAATCAAAGGGATAAATCCCACTAATTCCGCTGAAAGTCGGCGGTATGGTGAAAATAAAGGGATAAATCCCACTAATTCCGCTGAAAGTGGGCGGTATGGAGAAATCAAAGGGATAAATCCCACTAATTCCGCCGTACGTTGGCCAAAGGAGGGAATGAAGAGAATAAGTGCCCTTGAATTCCCCGAATGCGAGCTAAAGGAGCAAATGAGGAGCATTAGTGCCCTTAAATTCCCCGAATGTGAGCCAAAGGAGCAAATGAGGAGCATTAGTGCCCTTGAATTCCCCTGATGCGAGCTAAAGGAGCAAATGAGGAGCAGGTCGCACAAGCCCCTAGCTTAATTCACCCGTAAGGGTAATTTTGTTCAATATAAGAAATTGTATGTTTAACATGATCCACTTAACCTTCTATTTCTCGCTGAAACGGCTACGCTATCCTTTTAAAGGACGGCGTAGCCGTTTCCAATTGTTGTATATAGGCTTGGTACTTGATTATATGACCTGCAAAGAGTTACTCTGCGTGAGTGCTCAGATCACATTTGTCCAGCGGGACAATGCTGCTCTTGCGGAACCAGCCGTAGCCCAGCCAGATCAGAAGGAACAGAGGTACGCTAACATAAGAGACCAGAATGCCGTACCAGTCGATTTTGGAACCGGTGAAGGCGCCCATGTTCTGGCCGAATACGGCCACCATACAGAGGGCGAAGGCAAACAGCGGACCAAACGGGAACCATTTCGCCCGGTAAGGCAGTTCATCCAGCGAATGCCCCTGCTTGACGAAGGCGCGGCGGAAGCGGTAATGACAGACGGCAATTCCAAGCCAGTTGATGAAGCCGCACATCCCGGAGGCGTTCAGCAGCCAGTTGTAAACTGCGCCGTCTCCGAAGAAGGAGGCGAGGAAGGCCAGCATGCCGACAGCTGTGGTCACGAGAAGCGCGCCTACAGGCACGCCTCTGCGGTTCAGCTTGCCGAGGGCACGCGGAGCCATGCCGTCCTTCGCCATGGCGTACAGGACACGTGTAGAGGCGTACATCCCGGAATTCCCGGCAGACAGCACGGAGCTGAGGATGACGGCGTTCATTACGGAAGCGGCAATTGCCAGTCCGGCTTTGTTAAAGACGATCGTGAACGGGCTGACACCGATATCATCAATCCCGCCGCGGAGCAGATCGGGATTCGTATAAGGAATCAGCAGACCAATTACGAGAATGGCAAAGATATAGAAGATCAGGATGCGCCAGAATACCTGGCGGATGGCTACCGGTACATTCTTGCGGGGATTCTCACTCTCTCCCGCAGCGACCCCGACCAGCTCCGTCCCCTGGAAGGAGAATCCGGCGGCCATGAAGACGCCGACGAAGGCGAAGAAGCCGCCGTGGAACGAGCTGCCTCCCAGCTGGAAGTTGCTGAGCCCCACCGCCTTACCGCCCATAATACCGAAGATCATAAGGACACCGACAACGAGGAAGACAATGACAGTAATAATCTTAATGATGGCAAACCAATATTCCGATTCGCCGTAACCGCGCGAGGAGAGGAAGTTCAGGCCGAACATGATCAGCAGGAACAACAGGCTCCAGAGCATGGAAGGGCTGTCCGGGAACCAGTATTTAATAATGACGGTAGCAGCTGAGAGTTCCGCTGCTATCGTTACCGCCCAGTTGTACCAGAAGTTCCAGCCGATGGCGAAGCCGAAGGCGGGACTGACAAAACGTGTTCCGTACGTGCTGAAAGAACCGGAATCCGGCAAATAGGTAGCCAGCTCACCGAGGCTGGTCATCAGGAAATAGACCATGATGCCGACTGCGGTATAGGCAAGCAGTGCTCCGCCCGGACCGGAGGAGGCGATCGCACCGCCGCTGGCCAGGAACAGCCCGGTTCCGATGGAACCGCCCAGGGCGATCATGGTCAGATGTCTTGCTTTGAATGTTTTGCGCAGGCCCGGAGTACTGGCGTTACCCGCCTGTAATGCCGGCTGCTTCTCTTGCTTCGCTTGCATGAATAGGACACTCCCTTTAAGTTGTTGGTTCGGTTCACAGCGGGGAGTTGCTGCAGCCTGCTTGGCCCTGTGTCTTCTGCTTAGCGTTATGCACACAAAAAAACCGCAGACGGACGCTGCGGTTTCCTGATTATAGGCTCCGCATCATACTCCCTGTTAAGATAGCGCAACACGGTGCAATTCCCGCAGTTTCCTGGCAGGCATATACACGGTGACAGTTCCGCGCCTTTCGGCTGACGGCCCCAATCTGGGCTGCTAAACTAAGAGCAGCAGCCCGGATTTCGGCGGATATTCCTTTCGGCGCGTATCATAGATGGCTCTTAGGCATCTCCACGCGCGTACTCTTTATATCCGCGACCTCTACCTCATCCTAGGTATGATGAGGCTATCTTGTAACGATATGAACAACAGGAATCAGTATAATGCAACTTGGCCTCGCAGGCAATGACAAAATACGGCAGGTTGACGTCAGGTCCGCCGGCGCTCCGACATCTGCTGCCAGACGGTGCCCGCGGCCTCTTCGCCGGACAGAATCCGCTCCAGCGCCATCTTGGCCTGCAGCCCGACCTCGAATTCAGGATCCTCTGCCGCAATGCTCAGGGCTTCCTGGGCTTCGGCCGTGCCGACCTCATACAGGAAGCGTGCCGCCCGCCAGCGCACCAGCTTGCTGGCGTCACGCAGCGACGCCGTCATCACCGGCGTCGCTGCCGGGTCGCCGATGTCGGACAGTGTGTCGCCGGCGGTGCGCCGGACGGCGGGGGCGCTGTCCTGCATCGCCTCATAGAGCAGCTCCATCGCCCCTGGCGTGCGGATGTCGCCAAGGTACACGACCGCCAATCTGCGGATATGCAGCTTGGGGTCGTGCAGCGCCGTGCGCAGCTCCGGCAGGAGCTGCTCGCTCGGCGCCAGATCCTCCAGCGCGGCGTAGCGCACGCGCCAGTCCTCATCATGCAGGTCCCGCAGCAGCTCGGCCTGCTCTTTCTTGTGCCGCTGCTCGACGAACTCGCCGGCAGCCCCGTGCGCGATCGCCTGCTGCACGAGGGAGTCGAGGCGTTCCTGCGGATACGCCGCCTCCAGCTCCTGCTCGACCTCGCGCGCAATGTCCGGCGGCTCGCCGTAACGTACGCCGTAATCGGTGAGCTTACGCTCCTTGATCAGCACGGCGCTGGCCACATCGGTCACCGCCTGCGTGAAGCGGCTCGACAAGGCGATGCGCTCCTCCTTCGCGCCGGTTTTGACGCGGATCTGAATCGGGATCGCGCGGAACATCTGCACGAACACCTGGGCTTCCCCGAAATGGGCGCCGGCGTTCTCATCCTCCAGGCTGAAATCGGCGGCGAGGCCGTCCGCGCCGAAGCGGTTCTGGACCTCGCGGAGAATAGCGGCCCAATCGGCACTGCCCTTGCGTTCCAGGGCCGCGAAATCGGCAGCGTGATAGATACTGGTGACGCCCGGAATTTCCAGCATATCCTGCGCCCAGGAAGGGGCAGAGCGCCGGCTTTCCGGCGTGTAGGTCCGGCGGATGCCGGGTTCCAGACTTTCGTCCAGGTGAAGCTTCATCGTATTTGGACTCGGAGTCGGTTCAATAAAGGTAATCTTCATACGTCAGCTCCTCTTTGATAAGTGGCATAAGCACCGTGCGCTTTACCCGCATTTTACATCATTTCAGCGGTGGAACACAAAAGGGCAGAGGTCTGAACCCGCTAAAATTTAAAATATTAGGACAGATAAGAGATACATAAGTTAATAACTTCCAGCCCACTCGTTACTGCGGTGTACATTTGGACTTCCGGCCGCTGTTGTCTCCGGATTTCCTGATTCATAACCGCTGTCAGCGTTAGATTTGTTAATCTTCTATTTCACACTGACGTTTCCGTTTGGGCCAAATGGGTAACATTTGTAAGGAGTGGCATTACACATCGGCACACTCTTGTACGCACCTGCACACCTCTGTGATTTTGCAAATGGCTCTGCGGAACCCTATAGTTAGAGTATCTGATTTGCCGCACCAGAGAGATCCGGCAGAGCGGTTATAAGGAGTGGTTTCAACCATGGCTAAAATACGCTATAACAACATCGATAATGTAAGTACCGATAAAACGCTTAAGGAATTCCGCCAATGGCGCGAGGAACGCCGCCGGAAGAAGAAGGATTATACCTATAAGGTGCCGAATCATCCGCCGCAGCTCAGTTATCTGGCCGGAAACCGGCTGGAAACAACGATTACGTGGATCGGGCACTCCACTTTTTTTCTGCAATATGAAGGGCTTAATATCATTACGGACCCGATCTGGGCGCGCAGACTGGGGTTTGAGAAGCGGATCGGGCAGCCGGGGATCCCCCTCGGCGATATTCCGCCGATAGACCTTATCCTGATTTCCCATTCCCATTATGATCATCTGCACATCGCTTCCATCCGCAAATTGTACCGGGCAGGGACGACGACCCTTGTGGTCCCGGAAGGACTGAAGCGCAAAATGCTACGTAAAGGGTTCACGGACTGCCTGGAGATGCAGTGGTGGCAGGAGCTTACGCTCGGTGCCGTCAAGCTGACCTTTGTCCCGACCCAGCACTGGACCCGGCGGACACCGTTTGATACGAATTCCTCGCACTGGGGCGGTTATGTGATTCAGCCGGCGGACCCGCAGAAGCATCCGGAGGGCGAAGAGGGCAAGGGGCAGCGCAAGCTTCCGCCGAATCTGTATTTTGCCGGAGACAGCGGCTTCTTCCCGGGCTTCAAGGAGATCGGCAGCCGCTTTAAGCTGCATGTCGCACTGATGCCAATCGGGGCCTATGAACCGGAGTGGTTCATGAACTCCCAGCATGTGAATCCCGAGGAGGCTGTACAGGCGTTCCTGGATGTAGGGGCAGAGCTCATGATTCCGATGCATTTCGGGACGTTCCGGCTGGCTGATGATACCGCGCGCGAAGCACTGGACCGGATGGAGCTGGCGCGTGTGGCACAAGGGATCAGTGAGGAACGTATCCGTACATTAGGTTATGGGGAGACACTGGTGGTGCATCCCGAAGAGCGCCCGCCCGGACAATAACTGCCGGCGGCTGACCGGGAGAAGTCCCGCATAACCCTTCTACTAAAAATATAAGAAATTATATGTTTCACACGATAACTTATCCTTCTATTTCTCGCTGAAACGGTGCCTTCCTTAAAAGGACGGCAAAGTTGTTTCCACTTGATAAGATATTTGCCCGGAAAAGGGCAAAGATGCCCCTTAAAGGGCTACAATTACGGGCCATTTGCCTTGATTTTATGCTATAATGAGCCGGAACCCTAAGTGAAAAGGATGGTAATGCTTAATGATTAGCACAAGCGGCGTAACACTCCGCTACGGAAAACGCGCACTATTTGAGGACGTAAACATAAAATTCACACCCGGCAACTGCTATGGTCTGATCGGCGCGAACGGCGCCGGCAAATCGACCTTTCTAAAGATCCTGTCCGGAGAGATCGAAGCCAACATCGGCGATGTGCATATTACACCCGGTGAACGTCTGGCTATACTGAAACAGAACCATTTCGAGTATGACGAATTCCTGGTACTGGAAACGGTAATTATGGGCCATACCCGCCTTTATGAGATCATGAAGGAGAAGGATTCCCTGTATGCCAAGAGCGACTTCACGGAAGCTGACGGCCTTCGCGCCGGTGAGCTGGAAGGCGAATTCGCTGAACTGAACGGCTGGGATGCAGAGCCGGATGCTGCTGCAATGCTGATCGGACTTGGTATTATGCGCGAAATGCATGACAAGAAAATGGCCGAACTCAGCGGCAACGAAAAGGTCCGGGTACTCCTGGCGCAAGCCCTGTTCGGACGTCCGAACAACCTGCTGCTCGATGAGCCTACCAACCATTTGGATCTTGAATCCATCGGCTGGCTGGAGAACTTCCTCATGGACTACGAAGGCACCGTTATCGTGGTATCCCATGACCGTCACTTCCTGAACAAGGTCTGCACGCATATTGCGGATATCGATTTCGGCAAAATCCAGATGTACGTCGGCAACTACGACTTCTGGTACGAGTCCAGCCAACTGGCCCAGGCCCTGCAGCGCGACTCGAACAAGAAGAAGGAAGACAAGATGAAGGAACTGCAAGCCTTTATCCAGCGCTTCTCGGCTAATGCTTCCAAATCGAAACAGGCTACTTCCCGTAAGAAGCAGCTGGAGAAGATTACACTGGACGATATCCGTCCCTCCAACCGTAAATATCCGTTCCTGAACTTCAAGCCTGAACGTGAAGCCGGCAAACAGCTGCTTACGGTCAGCGGACTGAGCAAGTCGGTTGACGGTGAGCAGCTGCTGGATGAAGTCAGCTTTGTCGTGAACAAGGGCGATAAGATTGCCTTTGTGGGTCCATACTCCCAGCCGAAATCACTGCTGTTCGATGTCCTTATGGGCGAGAAGGAAGCGGATGCCGGTGAATATACTTGGGGCGTTACAACAACCCAGGCTTATTTCCCTAAGGACAACTCGAGTTATTTCGACGGTGTGAATATGAACCTGGTAGAATGGCTGCGCCAGTATTCCAAGGATCAGGATGAAACTTTCCTGCGCGGATTCCTGGGCCGGATGCTGTTTGCCGGTGAAGAAGCACTGAAGAAGGCGAGTGTACTGTCCGGGGGCGAGAAGGTCCGCTGCATGCTGGCCAAGATGATGCTGAACGGGGCGAATGTGCTCGTGTTCGATGAGCCAACCAACCACTTGGATCTGGAATCAATCACAGCGCTCAATAACGGCCTGATTGACTTTGACGGCACCATCCTGTTCACTTCCCATGACCATCAGTTCATCCAGACAATCGCCAACCGCATTATTGAAATTACACCGGCTGGTGTCATCGACCGCTCGATGAGCTATGATGAATATCTGGAGAATCCGGAAATTAAGGAAATGCGTGCACGCATGTATCCTGTAGAGGCTTAAGAACTAGATATAGGTAGGATGAACGGTAATGAGTTCATACGAAAACGGCTGCGTCGTCCCGGAAGGGATAACGCAGCCGTTTATGTTCACATATAAGAGTGTAAGAAGCCTAAGATCCGCCTGTACGACGGCGCTGATTGTTTGGCTTCTTATTGTTCTGGCTTTTCAGCGGCTTCGCGGAACCGGCTTGAAAAGTTGAACCCGGTTTACCCGAAGCATGCTGTTTCTTCTGTTCAAGCTTCTGGCGGATCGCCTCGGCCAAATTAATTTTTGGTTTATCATTGTTCTCGCTCATTATGTTAACCCCCTTAGGCAGCAAGTCCTTTTCCTTATTCTAATTGTTTTTAAATGCTGCCACAAGGGCAAGAATAACTCAAAGAAAGTTTTCCTGTATTTATGTGACAAGGATGGAGATTGACAGGGGGTAGCTGGGATGTCCGATATTTATGAAGATATACGCAAAGGAGAAAAAGGCGCGCTGGTCAGTATTGTCGCTTATCTGGTTTTGTCAGCTTTCAAGCTGGTCTGCGGCTACTTGTTCGCTTCCAGCGCTCTCCTGGCAGACGGCTTTAACAATCTGACCGATATTGTGGCTTCACTGGCCGTGCTGATTGGTCTGCGCATCTCGCGGAAGCCGCCGGATTCAGACCATACCTACGGGCATTTCCGGGCCGAGACGGTCGCTGCGCTGATGGCTTCTTTTATCATGGCAATGGTCGGCATTCAGGTTATTGTGGAAGCGGTGCGATCCTTGTTTGAAGGAGCGAAGGCAACGCCGCAGCTCTGGTCGGCGGGAGTTGCCCTGGTGTGTGCCGTAGCCATGATGGGGGTATATATATATAACAAGCGTTTGGCGAAGCAGATTAACAACAATGCGCTGATGGCTGCAGCCAAGGATAATTTCTCGGATGCCATGGTTAGTATCGGAGCTGCAATAGGTATTGTTGGAGCACAGTTCGGCCTTCCCTGGATCGATTCCGCAGCCGCTGTTGCTGTAGGACTGCTGATCTCCAAGACGGCCTGGGATATATTCCGCGACTCCACTTACCGGCTGACTGACGGCTTTGACGAAGATAAACTGCTTGATCTGCGCAGCACCATTGCCCGGACACCGGGAGTGGAGGGCATCAAGGATTTGAAAGCCCGGGTTCATGGCAATCATGTGCTGGTTGATGTAGTGGTACAAGTGAATGCACAGATGACGGTAATGGAGGGCCATGCCATCAGTGACTCCATCGAAGAGCGGATGAGTAAGCTGCATAACATCATGAATGTGCAGGTTCACGTCGAACCCAAGGATTAACATTCCTTAATTTCTCCTAGTTAGCTGTAATTTCCACCAAATCCAAGGAGAAATCGTGACTATAGACCTGGGTGTTACCATAAGATGGAAAGGTTTTTTGTGAAATTTGGAGCATGTTCCAAATCCCGGGCAAGCCTATAATGAGGGCAGAAAGCAACAAACGTAGCGCGCGCCGTTGTTGAATTCTCAATACGCTAAGCGGGGGAACGCTATGATCGTATCACATAAGAAACTGACAGCATCGTTATTGGTCTCGGCAACACTTGCACTATCCTTGGGAGTGTTAAGTCCTCAGCAGTCCTTCGCCGCATCGGCTTCTGCCAATTCGTCTTTGGCTGCGTCGGCGGTACAGACAGGTATAATTCAATCCTCGGTGCGGCTGCGCACGACTCCATCTACCAGCGGTAAGGTATTGAAGTACCTCAGTAAGGGAGATCAGGTAACAATTCTGGAAGCGACGAACAGCTATTGGTACAAAGTCAGAACTGCAGACGGCGAGATCGGTTATACCAGTGCGGGAGACCAATACATCAGTGTGATTACGGCTCCTGTGGCTACACCTGCAGTACAAACAGCAGTCATCCAGTCCACAGTCCGCCTTCGGGAGACACCTTCCACAAGCGGTAAAGTGCTGGGTTACCTATACAAGAATGACCAGGTAACAATCCTGGAAGAGACCAATAGCTATTGGTACAAAGTAAGAGCAGCTAACGGTACAACCGGATATACAAGCTCTGCGGATCAATATATTGAAGCAACGGCGGCACCTGCTCCTGCGCCTGTTCCGACACCAATACCGACACCGGTGCCAACACCGATACCGACACCTGCACCTACGCCAGTTCCTACGGCTCCGCCGCAGGCTGCTGTGATTGAAAGTGTAATAGCCGCAGGCATGGGCTACCTCGGTACACCGTATGAGTACGGGTCCAGCCGGAATGATACCAGCACGTTCGACTGCTCGGATTTCATCCGCCAGATTTTCATGGATGCAGCGAATTTGAAGCTGCCTGCCGACTCCCGGCAGCAGGGAGACTGGGTGAAGCAGAATAGTAATGTAATAACGGACATTGCTGGGTTGAAACGCGGTGATTTGATGTTCTTCATGGATTATAAGGGAAGCTCGGCTTCCGCCTATGCGGGGATCGACAAGTCTGCAGCAAGAATTACGCATGTAGCGATGTATTTGGGAGACGGGCAGTTGTTACAGACGTATTCCGTATCTTCCGGCGGCGTTAGAGTAGACAAATTAAGCGCTTCTTGGATGAACCGTTTCCTTTATGGAGGCTCGGTCATCCGCTAATATAACAATAGATGTAGAGAGCATGAAGCGGCAGTAGTACAAGTTTGTGACGGGTGAACTAACTAGGGCAGATGTTTTGTGGGGTTATCCTTTCAGTAGATTCTTCTACTGAAAGGATAACCCCTTTTCCGTTTATACACAGCAAAAAGGCCGTCAGGACTAACGTCCATGGGCCTCTTGAGTATACCAACTGCGAAGTCATAGCAAAGGTAGCACATCAGCTGTTATGACTTCGCTTATCGTTAAGTATTTATGGAGTAATTACATAAGCGGAAGCAGGAACCTTGAGCCAAGCTTTGCCCAGCCAAGTATATACTTCTCTCCACTCATTGCCCCAAGTGTCGGTCATGATTACACCTGTTGTATCGACAGTCTGCGCACCCAGCCAGCCGATAGGAGCCATGCTGCCCACGGAAAGGTGGAAGGCAGTGATCTTGGTCAGGATAATCTGAGGAGTCGCTAGTTTGATGTCTGCTGGAGTGATTACAGTGTCGAATGGCTCCAGGTATGTACTTCCGGTTACAGACACTGCTGCATCAGAAGTAGGTGTAGTGGTAGTAGTAGTAGTAGTACCTGTTACTTCAGCAGCAGAAGCGGTTGCTGCTATGGAAGCCATAAGACCCATTGCTACTGTTAAGCTGGCTAATTTTTTCATCGATGATTCCTCCTGATTTTGGTTTAGTAGTGTACTTTAACATGTTCGTGCTGTGCTAATAAGCATGTAAACATAAAGTGTATGTAATGAACCAGACATCGGAATGAAATATTTTAATTTTGTTTTATGCCGGGGCGGCCTTGTATTTATGATTCAGAGGGCAAGTGACAACCTGAGAGGAAAGGCCTATACTTTCTGAAGGGTGAATAGGATATATCAAGCGGGAATAAGTTGCATAAATAGAAATAAGCCCGGGGCTTCTCGTGGAAGCCTCAGGCTCTACAGCAATGCTTGGGTTGCAGTTAGCGGAATGAATGACTACATTGATCTTCCTCTGCGTCCCATAAAGAGCGAAACAATGAAGAGAACGAGGAAGATGTAGAACAATACTTTGGCAATACCTACAGCGGCTGCCACGATATTGAAGAAACCGAAGATACCGGCAATCAGAGCAACTACCAGCAGAATTACTGACCATCTTAACATGAGATGTCATCCTTTCTGTGTGGTGATGTAGTCATTGTTTAAACGGTGCCTATCATTTTGAAACAAACAGAAGGGGATGGTCTTTAAGGCGCTTGACAATTTGTTTCGGCCTAATTCCGTAAGGGTAACTATGCAGTAACAGGCAGAGCAAACGACATTATAAGACATTCGGAAGGGGTTATGGAAATGATCATTGAACTTAGCGTAGCACTAGTTGCTGTTGCATTCGCAGTCCTCGTATTCTTCTTAATTAAAACCTTGAAATCAGCGAAGGAATCCCTCGACAAGGTCAGTCAGACTCTGCAGGAAGTGCAAAAGACCATTGATGAGCTTACGTATGAAGTGAAAACAACGGTCAGACATGCCAACGATATCACTGCCGATGTTCAGGGCAAAATTCAGAAGATTGATCCTATTGTCGATTCTGTGAAGAACCTCGGTGATGTAATGAATGAACTGACACTGACCGTGAAGCAGGTATCGGTAACCGTCATTGAGAAATTCCGCAAATCACGTGAACTGAAGGATAAGGCCAAATCCGTATCTATTGCAGAAGTTCCGCTTACTCCGTCCGAAGAAAGAACGATTCAATCCTACGAAGCGGTAAACGAAAGCAAGTCCAAGGGTAAAATAGCAACAGCGCTTAAGGGCGTGGATGCTGCAGCCGCCATCTGGCAGAAGTTCCGCCATTAATCAGGTTAAGTAGCGCAGGGTTCAGGCCAAGGGCAATTACAGCTTATGAGAGGCGGGAGTTTATATGAAAATCGTTATTCTTTTGCTTAGTCTGCTTTCTCCCTTTATCACCATTCCGCCGCAAGCTGAGACTGTCCCTGCCGCTTCTTCGGCAACCGTGCAACCGCCGGTAAGGCTCGCATTCGAGCATAGTGTCAATACAGTTCCCTACATAAGCAGTTTCGAGTCTCTGGCGGGGGTTACCCTGTATATGCCGGAAGAAGCGCTGCTGCAGACCAAAGGTATCCCGCCTGAGATTACTCCGGACCCTTGGGGAGATTGCCTTGAATATCAATATGCTGACGTCTCCGCCGGTGTTTGTGAGGGTGTTGTCCTCTATGTACATGCTTCACCTTCCCAGGCAGAACAATTCGGCCTGAATCTTAACGGTCAGGAGCTGAATCCGGTAACTTCCAGCCTGCAGGAGACATTAGGGGCCCCGGATTTTGAAGCCGAGGACGGCGATGTATATATAAGAGGAAGTGCAGCGCTCAAAGTCTACCGCAATATGAACACCGGACAATGGGAGGGTATTGATTTATTTGACGGAAATTCTTTCTGAGGCTGTTTCAAGGGCGGCAATTCAGGTTAATGAATGCTCAGTCATCTTTTACCTGCGTTGCCCTCTTAAACAATACAAGGAGAGTGATTTCATGGATTCAATCGGTACTCAGGCATATGCCAAGTTGCTGGAGAATGGTGTTCAGGCGATAGAAGAAGTGAATCGGCTGCGTAGCACCGGCTATACAAGAGATGACCTCTACGTGATCAGTCACGATGAAGACCGTGAAGGCCGTATCGTGGATGCTGCAGACGTGAATGAGGTCGGGCTTAGCGAAGAAGGATTATTTGGTGCGATTGCTAACCTTTTCCGTTCACGCGGCGATGCTCTCCGGTTCAAGATTACTTCGCTCGGCTTCAGTGCGGCGGAAGCGGCATTTTATGAGAAGGAGCTCGATCTGGGCAAAGTTCTCGTTATCGCCAAAAGAAATCCGAAATAATTGCCGGTCAGCTTTCTGTGACCTCTATAGTCCAATAGCGTAACCTCCAGCCCCACTACAAGCAGTGGGGCTGGAGGTTACTTTGTTGAAGACGAGGGCCTGATTCTCTTCCAATATCTTGATATATGGAAACAGGCCGTTCAAATATCGTATGATAGAGTGATAGAATTACAGGTTTTACGGTCCTAATACTATTCGTGTGAGGTGAGGGAGCTTGAGAATTTTAATCGTAGATGACAATCCGACCAATGTAATCATTATCCGTGAAATCCTGAAAAAAGAAGATTACCGGAATTTTATAACGGCTTCGTCCGCTAAAGATATGTTGAAGCTGCTCGGTGTGGGTTCTGGCAGTGATGAGAAGCGACCTAAGCAGTCGGATATCGATTTGATACTGCTGGATATGATGATGCCGGAGATGGACGGGATTGAGGCATGCCGTGTGGTTCAGCAATATGAGCATCTGAAGGACATTCCCATTATTATGGTCACCGCTGTGGGAGATTCCAAGAAGCTCGCAGAAGCACTGGATGCAGGTGCCGTAGATTATGTTACGAAACCGATTAACAAGGTGGAGCTGATGGCCCGCATCCGTCTGGCCCTGCGGCTGAAACGCGAGAAGGATTGGCATAAGGAGCGGGATCAGCGCATCCAGGATGAGCTGAAGCTGGCTGCCTTAGTGCAGAATGCAGTACTCAGCTTGCCGCTTACCGAGGAAACGTTTGAGGTGCATGCCATTTATCAGCCGTCCTTTGAGCTGGCCGGTGACTTATACGCCTGGTATCCGCTGGGTGACGGGCGTTATGCTGTCATTCTGCTGGATATGATGGGACACGGGATTTCTTCATCGCTGTTCTGTATGTTCCTGGCCTCGGTATTGAAGGATACCGTGACTACCTATGTGGAGCCGGAGAAGGTTATTCAAGAACTCAACAGGCGTTTCAACCAGCTCTATATTGAGAAGCAGCTGGTCCAGTATTACTTCACGGCAATCTATCTTGTCATTGATACACGGATGAAGCGGATTGATTATGTGAATGCCGGACATCCGCCGGCGCTGCTCTTCGAAGGAGAGGCCAAGACCCCGGTTCTGCTGGAGAGCAACTGCCACCCGGTCGGGCTGTTTGACCGGATTGATATCCAGCCGCAGAGCCTCAGCTATGAGGAAGAAGGACATCTGGTGCTGTTTACAGACGGCTTGCTGGAGATGGTCCAGGGAGAGCAGGCAGAACAGCTCGAATTCATGATCGGGCATTTGAATGCCGGTCATGACTGGCAGGAAGAAGTTATGCGCACTGCTTTCCTGAATGAGCCTGTGAATCAGGAGCGCGATGACGACAAGTGTCTGGTATGGATTTCGCTGAAGAAAGGGACAGATAGGGAATGAAAATAAAGGCTAAACTGCTAATCGGCTTCAGTGCCATGCTGGCCATTATGCTGGCTCTTACCATGATCGGGTATGACCGGCTACATTATATGAGCGGACAGCTTGACAGCTTCCAGGAGAGATACAGCAAAGGCCGCTCCTCTTCAGGGCTTCGCGGTGAAGTGAATGATATGGCACGGATTTTAACCACCTCGATGCTTAACGCGGATACACTCTCTGTGGATGCACAGAAGGCGGAAATTAACAGCAAGGTGCTCAAAGCCGAGGATCATCTGAAGAATATACAGGACTCCATGAAGACCACAGAAGAATTACAGCTGTTATCGCGGATTGAGGCTTCTTATTCTGCGTATAAGAATTATCAGAATAAAGTGCTGGAGATGCTGACTGCCGGGTACTTCCAGAATGCCAATACTTACCGTAATACAGAAGGACAAGATATCCAGAACGAGGTGCTGAACAGTCTGAACGCACTTTCCGATTATAATGCCTTCCGGATGACCGATGAGACCGCCAAAGCCAAGGAGGCCTCCGAGCGTTCGATTCAGATGGTAACCCTGATTATGATTGTGGGACTGCTGCTGGGGCTTGGGGTGATCCTGTGGGTTATCCCGAGTATTACGCGCGGTCTGAGTGTCGTATCCATGATGATTACCAGCTTTGGTAACGGCAAGATGCGGGCGATCCGGCGGATCAAGGTCAAATCCAAAGATGAGATTGGTGATGTAGCCCGCGTGTTCCAGCAGATGGCTGAGGATATTGAGCAGAAACAGCAGCTTGAGAAATCCTATGCCCAGGCGCAGAGTGATCAGGCTTGGCTGAATGCGAACATAGCCCGGGTAACGGAGCTGCTGCGCGGAGTCAGTTCACTGGATCAGGTATCGCAGACTTTTATCAGTGAGTTCACACCTGTGCTGGGAGCCCAGTACGGTGCTGTATATTTGAAGGATCAGAATAATCCGAACCTGCTGGTCAGCAGCGCTTTCTATGCCGGTGAGGAAGGCATCAAACCGAAGGAGAGCTTCGAGATCGGTCAGGGGCTGGTCGGGCAGAGTGCCTTGGACAAGCTGCCGATCAAGCTGACAGAGGCACCGGATAACTATATTTCCGTTTCCTCCGGATTCGGGGAATCGCATCCGGGTTACATTTCCATCCATCCGCTTTTATTTGAAGATGAGCTTATGGGGGTAGTGGAATTCGCTTCCTTTACTCCTTTCTCGGTGCTGCAGAATGAGCTGCTTCATCAGCTATCGAATAATTTGGGTATCATTCTGAATAATATCAGCCGCAGGCTTGTCGTTGAAGAGCTGCTGCGGGAATCGCAGGCGCTCACAGAAGAGCTGCAATGCCAGTCAGAGGAACTGCAGACCCAGCAGGAAGAACTCCGCCGTTCCAACGAGAATCTTGAGGAACAGACAGATGCGCTGAAGCGTTCCGAGGAGCTGCTGCAGCGCCAGCAGGGAGAGCTGGAGCATTATAATACGGAACTGGTCGCCAAGACCCATGCGCTGCAGGAGCAGGTGCAGGAGGTCGAAGAGAAGAAGGATGAGATTGAGCAGGCCCGCGTCCAGCTTGAGAAGCAGGCGATGCAGCTTGCGGTGACCAGCAAATACAAATCTGAGTTCCTGGCGAATATGTCCCATGAGCTGCGGACGCCGCTGAACAGCCTGTTAATCCTGTCTCAGCTTCTTACGGAGAATAAAGAAGGGAATCTGAGCGACAAGCAGGTGGAATTCGCCCATACCATCTATATGTCAGGTGCGGACCTGCTCAAGATGATAGATGAGATCCTCGATTTGTCCAAGGTGGATGCCGGCAAAATGGAGCTCAATTACGAAGAGATTCCGCTTACGGAGCTAAAGACCTTCGTGAAGCAGAACTTTGCGCCGTTGGCCAGTAAGAAGGGGCTGTCGCTGCGCTTATCCTTCGAAGAGCCGCTGCCGGACCATGTGTTCACGGACAGCCACAGACTGAAGCAGGTGCTCCGCAATCTCTTGTCCAATGCGTTCAAATTTACCAGCGAAGGACATGTGGAGTTCTCCGTCAGCCGGGCGGACACCAAGCAGCTGCCTTCCTATCTGCCGCATGAATTTGAATACATTGCACTGTCCGTCAAGGATAGCGGAATCGGCATCCCGTCTGACAAGATGGATATTGTCTTTGAGGCTTTCCAGCAGGTCGACGGGACAACCAGCCGCAAGTATGGGGGCACAGGTCTAGGTCTGTCGATCAGCCGCGAGCTGGCCCGTCTGATGGGCGGGGCAATTGGACTGGAATCGCGCGAAGGACAAGGAAGCATCTTCACCTTGTACCTGCCGGTCAAAGGGAATTACAGCCTGCTGCCGGGAGTGGCAGAAGCAGCCGCTGCACGGGATGCGGCGACGCTTGAAGAATACCGGGACGAACGTTCATGGGATGAAACCGGCGATGTGACCCCTACGCCCCTCGTGCCGGTTATTGTTGAGGACGACCGCGAATCGCTGACCGCCGGCGACAAGGTTCTGCTCATTATCGAGGATGACGAGAGCTTTGCCAAGATACTGCTCGGCATGGCCCGCGGCCGCGGCTTCAAGGGACTGGTGGCTCTTCAGGGAGATACCGGCCTGCAGATGGCCAAGACCTATTTGCCTGACGCGATTATTCTCGATATCCAGCTGCCCGTCATGGACGGCTGGTCCATACTCAGGGAACTTAAGGGTGCATCCCAGACCCGGCATATCCCTGTGCATGTGATTTCCGTGAACGATGAGATTAAGCAGGGCCTCATGATGGGCGCGATGGCCTACCTAAGAAAGCCTTCTTCCCGCGAAGCGCTGGACCGGGCATTCTCGCAGATTGAGAACTACACCGCCAGCACACTTAAGCATCTGCTCATTGTAGAAGATGATGATATCCAGCGCCGATCCATCATGGAGCTTATCGGGCATGATGATGTAGCCATTACTGCGGTTTCCACCGGCCATGAAGCCCTGGGCGAGCTGCGCAAGCAGAGGTACGACTGTATGGTCCTCGATCTTATGCTGGAGGATATGACCGGGTTCGAGCTGCTGGATCAGATCCGGGACGATGAAGAGCTGAATGATCTGCCGATCATTATTTACACCGGTAAAGATCTGGACAGCAAAGAAGAGACACAGCTGCGTAAATATGCGGAATCGATCATTATCAAGGATGTCCGCTCGCCGGAACGGCTGCTGGATGAAACTACGCTGTTCCTGCACCGGGTAGAGGCTAATCTTCCGGAAGATAAGCGTAAAATTCTGCAAAAGCTGCACAATAAAGAAGAATTGTTCGACGGCAAAAAAATATTGCTCGTTGATGATGATATCCGAAACGTCTTTGCCCTCTCCAGTGTTCTCGAAGGGTATCACATGGAAGTGAAGTTCGCCGAGAATGGGCGGGAGGCCATAGATATGCTGGTGGAGCAGACGGATTATGATCTGGTGCTTATGGATATGATGATGCCGGAAATGGACGGCTATGAAGCGATGCGCCGTATCCGGCAAATGCCGCAGTACCAGAAATTGCCGATTATTGCACTTACGGCCAAGGCGATGAAGGAGGACCGGGCGAAGTGTATTGAGGCCGGAGCGTCCGATTATATGAAGAAACCGATCAGTACAGATCAGCTTCTTTCCTTAATGCGTGTCTGGTTGTATTCGTAAGGGCGATTTCGGGGTAATAGCTATACAGTACCATTTGGAACGAGTCCGGAAATAAGGCTTAGGCAAGGGAGTATTGATAACAATGACAGCTATGGATCGCGGATATGAGGAGCAGGCTATTCAGGCAGGGAGCAAACAGGAGCTTGAACAGATTGAAATTGAGCTGCTTCTTAGCGGGGTACACCGTCTATATGGATATGACTTCAGGAATTATGCGCTGCCTTCATTGAAACGGCGTATCTGGCATCATGTCCATGCCGAGAATGTGCCCAGCATATCCGCCCTGCAGGAGAAAGTGCTGCATGACCGTGCCTGCTTTGAACGGTTTGTATACAGTCTTTCGATCCCTGTAACGGAAATGTTCCGTGATCCGGGACTCTTCCTGACCTTCAGGCAGAAGGTGGTCCCCCTGCTGCGGACCTATCCGTATATCCGGATCTGGCATGCCGGCTGTTCCACAGGCGAAGAGGTATATTCCATGGCTATTATGCTGCATGAGGAAGGGCTTTACGACAAGGCACGGATTTATGCAACGGATATGAACGCCCGTTCCCTGCAGCAGGCCAAAGAAGGCGTGTATGAGATCGGGAAGATGAAGCAATATACCAAGAATTATCTGGAGGCGGGCGGTACACGCGCGTTCTCGGAATACTACACTGCAAAGTATAATTCAGTGATTCTGCAGCCTTACTTGCGCAAGAATATTATTTTTGCCGAGCATAATCTGGCGACAGACACTTCATTTAATGAATTTAATGTTATTTTTTGCCGCAACGTAATGATCTATTTCAACGATGAGCTCCGCGATCATGTTCATGGCTTATTCCACGAAAGTCTCAGCCGGTTTGGAGTGCTGGTCCTTGGTTCCAAGGAATCCATTCATTTCACGAAATACAGTGACAGCTACGAAGCTTTGGACAGGGTGGAAAAAATATACCGCAAGAATAAGTAGCGGGTAAGGAGGGGCCTATGGGGGTTCAGGAACCGATTCATATACTGCTGGTTGACGACCGTCCCGAGAATCTGCTGGCACTGGAAGCAGTGCTTGAGAGTCAGCATTACAAGCTTGTCAAAGCCAATTCTGGTGAAGAAGCACTGCGGTGCTTATTAAGATATGAATTTGCAGTTATCGTACTGGACGTGCAGATGCCGGGTATGGACGGAATCGAAACCGCCAAATTAATCAAAGCCAGAGAGAAAACCAAGGATATTCCGATCATATTTATCTCTGCCAACAGCAAGGAGGCGGAGCATCTGTTCGCGGGTTATTCTGCCGGTGCCATTGATTATATGGTCAAACCATTTATTCCACAGATCCTGAAGTCCAAGATCGAAGGCTTTGTTAACATGTATCTGACCAGCAAGAAGCAGCAGCTTCAGTCTATGCTGCTGCAGCAGAAGACGCAGGAACTCGAGCGGATTAACGGGGAACTGGTCAAAGCCAAGGAAGAGGCGGAAATTGCCGCTAATGCCAAGACCGAATTCCTCGCGATGATGAGCCATGAGATCCGTACGCCGATGAACGGGGTAGTAGGCATGATCGATCTTCTGATGGAGACGGAGCTTGCTCCTGAGCAGAAGGAATATACGGAGATTATCCGCAAAAGTGCGGATACCCTGATTACGGTCATTAACGATATCCTTGATTTCACCAAGATGGAATCAGGCAAAATGGAAATGGAAGAGCAGTTGTTTGAGCTACAAACCACCATCCAAGAGGTGTTTAGCTTATTTTCTGCCGAAGCAGGCAAAAAGAATCTGGAGCTGGCTTATTTCATCGACCAGAAGCTGCCCAAGCTCATTTACGGGGATATGGCCCGTTTGCGCCAGGTATTAATTAATCTGGTGGCCAATGCGGTCAAATTTACCAACCAGGGCGGCGTATATTTGGTTGCGTCCAGCGTGCCTACAGCTGATAATAAACTGGTAGTGGAATTTACAGTGAAAGATACAGGCATTGGAATTTCACCGGAGAAATGTGACCGGCTGTTCCAGCCCTTCTCTCAGCTTGATTCATCCATGACCCGCAAATACGGAGGGACAGGCCTGGGGCTCGCCATCTGTAAGTCGCTTGTTGGGATGATGGGCGGAGATATCCGTGTGGAGTCGATGGAAGAGAAGGGAGCTACATTCGTATTCACGATACAGGTAGCTGTCCCGGAGGATGAACTGGCAGGCAACTGCCAGGAGGAACAGAGTGCGGGGAAAGTGATTGACCGGCATTGGCGCAGCAAGGTGCTTGTCGTGGATGACCATCCGATCAACCAGCGACTGATGGTAAGCATGCTGGACAAGCTTGGCTATAATGCCGAGGTTGCCGAGGATGGCAGCCAGGCTGTAGAGATGGCCCGGAACTCTGCTTACGATTTTATATTCATGGATCTGCAGATGCCGGTGATGGACGGGCTGACAGCAACCTCCAGGATTCGCGAGGACAGCGGCGGTTCCCCGGACAAGACCATTATTATTGCCATGACTGCGAATGTCATGGAGGGCATCCAGAATCGCTGCACCGCTGCCGGAATGGACGGTTATATCAGCAAACCGCTCAAGCTAAGCAGCATCAAGCAGATTATTTCCCGGTATTCTGTCAAGGATAACCCCGCTGCCCAGCGGAATGCCTCACTTTTTAATGCATGATCCAGTAATTACCACAGCCGTTAAGTCCCAATTGTTGTTTCAACAGTGTTCCATTAGGGTTATTGGTAAAGAAAACATTTATCAGGAGAGTTGTCTATGAATACACATAAAAGCGAAAAGTTCCACGCAAAAACCGAAACAGAAGGCACAGTATGCACCGTTTATCTGATTGGAGAGCTCGATTTGTCTGTGGCTCCTGATTTCCGTCTGGTCATGGAACCCCTAGTGGGAGATACGGGACTTGATCTCGTGATTAATCTTAAGGATTTGAGATACATTGACAGCACAGGAATCGGGATTTTGTTGTCGATTCTCAAAGCAAGACACGGAATGGAAGTTAAATTTGCCGTTGAGGAAGTTCCTCCACAAATACAGAAATTGTTTGATATGACCGGCATTTCCAAGTTTTTTGCCCCCCAAGAGAATTCCCACTAGGAAAGGATCGAACTAAGGATGAGTGATGACGTGCAAAGAGTAGTTCTTCAGTTACCCGCCAGTGCAGAATATGTCGATATCGTCAGACTTAATTTATATGGCATTGCCTCTAAGATGGGTTTCACTTATGAAGATATTGAGGATATGAAGGTAGCAGTCTCGGAAGCCTGTAACAACTCCGTGCTTTATGCTTACGGGCAGGAAGACGGTTTGGTTGATGTAATCTTTGAAGTAGGATCAAGTGCTTTGTCCATTACTGTCAAAGATGAGGGGGAGAGCTTTGACGGTTTGGATTCGTCCGATGAACGTATGACGCTGCATGACAAGGAGCTGAATGATGTTCAGGTGGGCGGACTGGGATTTTATTTAATGCAGGCGCTTATGGATGACGTTAGCGTCGTTAGCGAAGCAGGGAAAGGGACAGTCGTTACCCTGACTAAGCGGCTTAATTACAGCGAGGAGAAAGTATGAACGACAAAGTGACTCCCCCAGAGTCCATGAATGAAGCAGTAAGCCTGATCTGGGAATACCAGCAGACGAAAGACAATGAAATAGCTACAGTGCTCATCCGTAAGTACGAGCCCATGGTGAAGATGGCAGCCGGCAAAATTGCCCGTAACCGTCCGGATCTTTATGAAGATCTGTATCAAGTGGGACAAATGGCGCTGATCCGGCTGTTGCAGCAGTATGATATTAGCCTGGGGATACCTTTTGAGCCCTATGCTATGAAAAGCATGATCGGACATATGAAGAATTTCCTGCGTGATAAATCCTGGTACATACAGGTTCCAAGACGGATCAAAGAAAAAGGAGCACTTGTACAGCAGGCCATTGATGAACTTACCATTCGATTGGAACGTTCCCCTGCAGTGGAAGAAATTGCCCATTATCTGGATCTTACCGTGGAAGAAACTGTAGAAGTACTGGCCGGCAGGGAATGTTATCATTATGTCTCCCTGGATTCACCGCTCTCACAGGAAGAGACGGGTGCTACACTCGGCGAATTGATCAGCTCTGACGCCAATGACTATGAGACTGTGGAGAAGCGCATGGATCTCCAGCAGGCTCTGGGACAGCTGAAGGAGCAGGAACAGCAGGTGCTGCTGCTGGCCTTCCAGGATGGCCAGTCACAGCGTGCCATCGCCCAGAAGCTTGGGGTATCGCAGATGAGTGTTTCCCGCATACAGAAGCGTGCTACCGAGAAGCTGAAGCAGATTATGGCTAACTCCTCTTATTAAGCTTAAGAAGTATGCCTTTATATTGAATAGCAGGACAAGCCCTTCCCCGCCGGGATAGGGCTTGTTTTGCTGTAGGCAGGAATAATCTCCCGTAGTTCCACGAGCAACACCCCTCCTGCAGTCTATTCTGGCGGAGTAGGCTGCAGGAGGGGTGAGCGGGAAATTCACTTAGCTGTTGGCATCAATATACTTTTTGATTTCTCCAAGATATTCCCCGATAACCGGCACATCAAGAAACAAACTAAGAATATAGCCCAATAAACCGAGGATCACGAACGTACCAAGGGAAAGCCCCAGGCCTCTGGATACGCCGGCCATCAGATTGGTAATGATCCGCTTCTTGGGGTCCGTATAATTCTCCAGAATATCCTTGAATTCTGATTTTTCGAGTGAATCTGCGATTTTGTCGAGCCGTGCATTCAAGCGTTTGACCTCATGCCGCAGCTCGAAGGGATGCTCATCAACTTCATAAGCTTTAGTTCTGGTGTCCGCTTCTCCCATAAGGCGTACCTGCTTTCTATAGCCTGGAACAGGCTTTATTGAGAATATGAGGGTATAATCCATTTCGGCTTAGTGTGGGCCTATAAGCCTAAAAAAGGCATGCATAAATAGAGAGCAGCCAGCTACGGCGAGCTGGCTGCTCTCTTGTACTGCCTAAAAAGGCCGTATATCGCCGTTTTTAATAATTGGACTTGTAAGAGGATTTAACTTCCTCTTTAGCATCCTTAGCTTCATCAGCTATGTCTTTGGAAGCATCTTTAGCCTTGTCGGCTACCTCTTTAGAGGAGTCTTTAGCTTCATCCGTGACATCCTTGGAAGCGTCTTTAACGTCACCAGCCACATCCTTGGAGGCTTCGCTTACAGTTTCACCAATCTTCTTGCCTGTTTCCGACAATGTAGCAGCAATTTGTTGTTTGCTGTCGCTGACCGTTGTGAAGATGTCGGAGGCTTTAGCAGATACTGTACCTGCCAGATCGGTTGCTTTTTCGCTGACTGTAGTTGCCAGCGTTTTGGTCTTGTCTGTTACGGCTCCTGCAACCTCTTTGGTTTTGTCAGTGGCAATCGAGAGCTTGTCCGACAAATCACTGCGCATTTCACGACCGGGTTTCGGTGCGAACAACAGTGCCGCCGCAGCCCCAAGCAGACCGCCTATGAAAATTCCCTTGAAAAATGTGCCGCCGCTTTCTACTGGATATTCCGTTTCTGCCTTGTTCATCACCAATCACTCCTCATTAGATTATTATGATTTGAACTCCGGCTGCTATGCTGCCTGCCGTCATTCAAATTCAGGATAGCCTGAAGTATCTTACTTCGTATATAAACGTAGGGGTATATACTGAAACAGTTGGTGAGCATGGGAAAGATTGCCGGAGTATAGGGGAGCATCCCGGCAATAAAGGGTCTTTTCTATATATAAACGGCCACATTTACGGCTTTACAAACGGTTGATTGATGAAGAAAGGAAGGGGGTAAGAGATACTAAATCACAGCGCCTATATACATCTCATATAAGGAGCATTTATCCCCTGTTTAAGATATGGTGAAGGTTCCAACATCTATGGAGGTGCAAAGTTTATGATTAAAGTAGTCACATCAGCAGAGCGTCATACTTCGAATAGAGAATGGATACACAGTGAATTCAGCTTTTCTTTTGCCGATTACGATGACCCCAGCAATGCCCACTTTGGCGCACTGCTGGCCCATAACGACAATGAATTGAAGCCGGAGCAAGGCATGCATGAGCATCCGCATCATGATCTGGAGATTATTACTTATGTAGTTTCCGGAGTCCTGAAGCATCAGGATGATCTTGGTAATCATGCGGATCTGCAGGCCGGAAGTGTACAGATGATGAGCGCGGGTACAGGCATCAATCATTCGGAGACGAATCCGTCCCTAAGCTCGAATGTCCGTTTCTTGCAAATCTGGCTGCTGCCGGACCGTCCGGGAATGACGCCGAGGTGGGACGCAAGATTCTTTCCGGACGAGCTTAAGCTGAACAACCTGCTTCCGGTGGCTTCCGGATCAGCGGACAAGGGAGCGCTTAAGCTGGGCGAGGATGTTACGGTCTATTTGTCCCTTCTGCAGACGAACCGGGAGCTGCATTACCCGCAGCAAGAGGAGCGGCGCACTCATATTTATCTGATTTCCGGGAATCTGGAGATTAGCTGCTCAGACGGCGTGTTTCAGCTTCAGCAGGGAGATGCGGCGCGTATCCGCAAGAGCTGTGATCTGACGATTAAAGGGACAAGCAATGGCGGAGATGCAGAGTTCATCCTGATTGATCTGCCGTAAATGCCGGGTGCAGACCTGCCTATACTCGAGCATCAACGCACAAAAGCCCTTCAGCTTCCCTGTCCATTCCTGCGGATGGGTCGGAGAGAAGGGCTTTTATCATGCCAATTTAACCGGTTTATTTCTTGCGCAAGCGTCCAAGCTCAGAGACAAGTGCCTCCACCTGTGAGATGCTGAGCCTGTCGCTGCCCATGGCAACCTCATAAATATCCTGAATATCCTCATAATGCTCCACCGAAAAAGCCGAGGCCTGCATAGCCGCAGCGCTGGCCATTTTCAGCTTGTTTTTGATACCCTCGATCATATACTCAACATTTTCCTGGCTTGGTTTCGATAAATCCATGGGGTATAACAGTCCTCCCTAAGTGATAGTTCAAGTATTTTATCATGTTTGGACAGTGAAAGACCATTTTTTTGTCTGGATCACAGAAAACATGTTAAATTAGAGGGAATAATTCGCAGGCAATGGAATGAGGGGGAGAGAAGTCTTTGGCAATCAGAGAAGAAGAGAGCAGGAAACGCCGCAAAATGGATGCTGACGGGCTGGCTTCTTTCTTCCGGGAGATCGCCGCCTTGCATCCGGCAGAGCAGCTGACCTTTCTGTGCATCGGAACGGACCGCTCCACTGGTGATGCTCTGGGGCCGCTGACAGGCAGCCGTCTGCTGGAATATGGTTTCCCCCATGTTACCGGTACGCTGCCGGCACCATGCGATGCGGATAATCTGATCCGGCGGATAGCAGAGATTCCGGAAGGGCAGATTATTATCGCTGTGGATGCCTGCCTGGGGCCGCCCGCTGCGCTCGGGTATTACTTCGCGGCTGCGGAGCCGCTTCGTCCGGCACAGTCTGTCGGGTTATTGCTGCCCGCAGTCGGAAACTACAGTCTGGCAGCGATTGTCGATGTGAACAGTCCCCGGCCTTACCGTACGCTGCAGACCACGCCGCTGCACCGGGTGATCGTTATGGCCGACCAGATTGCCCGTGCTGCCGCCCAGGGTTTCGGGCTCCCGGGCTGAGAGCGTTTCAAAGGTACCTGATCTAGCTTAATAATAAAGACAAGCCGCGGTCTTCAACCGGATACTACATAGAAAGAAGGAAGCAGCCATGGAAAATGTTCGATGCGAAGGAAACAACATTTGTTACAGTGATCAAGGTAAAGGTGATGTCATTGTTCTGCTGCATGGATTCTGCGGGAGCTCGGAATACTTTGAGAAGGTTATTCCTGGCCTAATCGCCAATTACCGGGTCATTGCCCCTGATTTGCGCGGACACGGATCTTCAGATGCTCCGCTCGGAGCCTACACGATCGAACAGATGGCCGATGATGTTCTTTCACTGCTGAATGCCCTGGAGATTCCTGAGTGTTATTTGCTTGGACATTCCCTGGGAGGCTACATTACGTTGTCGTTTGCCCAGCGCCATGCCTCCAGGCTGAAGGGCTTCGGACTGATTCATTCCTCCGGTTATCCGGATAGTGAGGAAGCCAAGGAGAACCGGCTGAAGAGCGTCAGCATGATCCAGAATGAAGGGATCTTTGCTTTTGTAGATCAGCTGGTGCCCGGACTCTTTGCTTCCGGAGCAGCTCCGCAGCTGCTGGAACGTGCCAAGGAGATCGGCTATAAGACCCCGCCGCAAGGCGCGGTAGGCGCGGCCATGGCTATGCGTGAGCGCCCGGACCGGCGTGATGTGATCTCGGCAACAGCGCTGCCGGTGCTGCTGGTAGCCGGAGCGGAGGATTCGAAGGTGACTCCAGAACGGACCTTCACCTCGGATAATCCGAATATTACCAAGGTGACGATAGCAGGAGTGGGCCACATGAGCATGTTTGAAGCTCCGGAGCATTTGTCGCAGATTATCAAGGATTTTGTACACACGCCTGTGCAGAAGTAATTCATTTAGCACACAAAGAGGCAGCACCCGCCGGATGGCGGAGTGCTGCTTCTTTGTGTTGGCCGCGCTGCGGCTTTTATTGAAATTTACGGATAGCCGGAACGCAGAGCACGAGAGCGACACAGGTAAGTCCCAGACTGGAGAAAATAATTATGGTCGGAACCCCGCCAATCAGGTCGGCCAGCCAGCCGACAAAGATATAGCCGACCGGCAGCAGGGCGAAGGAGCCGAATAAATCGAGACTGGCTACCCGTCCGAAGGCTTCCTTCGGAACCAGCTCCTGCAGGCTGATCTCCCAGATCAGTCCGAATATCATCAGCCCGAAGCCTTCAAGTGCAAAGAAAGCGATGGCTGCAGCCGGAGTACCCGCAAACGGCATCAGCAGCAGAGCCACACCACCCAGCATAGCACCGCCGTAAGCCATAATGCCGCGGTTCTTCCATTTCGGCCGCAGTCCGAACAGCAAGCCTGCGATAATTGCGCCTACACCGGAGAAAGTAACGGCAAGCCCGTAGACATAAGGAGGCCAGCCGTGATGGACCTTGAAGAGCCAGGGAAGAAGGACACTGCTGATCCCCGCGTAGCAGATGTTGATGAAGCAGAAGGCCAGAATCGTAATCCACAGCCAGGGGTGGCTGCGCAGAACGGAGATTCCCTCGATGAAATCCTCTTTCCAGTTAGGAGTATCCGGGGCTTCAGTATCCGGAAGAACGGAGGCCGCGGAATCTGCGGCGGGTCCGGGCTGTAATTTGACGATCAGCACTCTGCGCAGGTAGACAAGGCAGATTAGGGAGATCAGATAAGTGAAGGCATCCAGGCCGAAGCCGACACCTGCGGACAGGTGAGTGATCAGCAGGCCGCCCAGTGCGGGGCCGATCAGGCGTACGGACTGGGTAGTGATTTGGGTCAGTGAATTCGCAGCCACGCGGATGTCCGGAGTGAATACTGTGGCCCGGACTGCAGCATAAGCAGGCTGGAATAGACCATCGAGAAGGCCGTAGAAGGCTACCAGGATATAGAGCAGCGGAATACTGAGTATTCCGGTCAGGGCCAAGACTGCCGTTATCATCATCACGGCAAAGCGGGCAATATCGGCCAGCATCATAATCCGCACACGGTCGTAACGGTCCACGATATGTCCGGATACCGGAAGCATGATCACATTCGGCAGCATGTAAGCGGCCATAACCAGACCCATCGTGGTGGTTGATCCGGTCAGTGAATAGACGAGGACGGGCAGAATGACCATCGTCACCGAGCTGCCGAGGAATGAAATTAAATGTCCCAGCCACAGATAGGGAAAAGCGCGTGAGCGGACAAAAGGAGCAGCGAAACCCTGCAGCGGATTGCGCCTTTCCTGTCCGGCAGGAGCGGCGGTATTCATCTACTCCTGTACCTCCGCATCTGTATCCGTCTCCGGAGCAGGCTCAGCAGACTGCAGACGGCCCATCACGATTTCAACACCATACTCGTCACCGGCAGTCACTTTAGATTCCCAGGCGGTGATCAGCTCCAGCATCTCCTGATGGAATTTCGCAAGCTCCGGAGGAGAGAGGGTGAGTCTGGTAATGAAATGCTCCACCTGGTCTTCTTGGCGGAAGTGGAAGCTGCTAAGCTGTTCCGAGCGGAACATCGTCCCTTTGGAGCGGTAGAATTTCTGGATGATGCCTCCTGCTGCTTCGGTGCGGACAAGCTCCAGGAGCCCGCCCTCATAGAGCTTGATGATGTGGTAGTGGATGTTCCCCGGTGTCTTGTTCAGCTTCCCGGCAACCTGCTTGGACGTGAGGGGTTCCCCCGACAGTGTATGCATGATCTTAATCCGCAAGGCGCTTTCCAGCAGCTTATCCTGTTCCGGGGTGACCTTCAAAGGCTGTACGTTATCTTCCAGTTGAGACTTGCTTGAAGCAGCTGCTTCCGGCTGGCTTTGCCCCGGGTCAGCGGGTTGTGACATCACGTTTCCTCCTATAAATCGATCTGTGTAACAGTGTGATCTGGATTCCAGATTGGTTATTTGTATTGTATTTGAGGCTGTTACTTTATGTCAAGAGCAATCAGTAGCATTGTAACAAGTGTTGGCTGAAGGACAGGGGTTATGCCAGGTGGCGCAGGCGGGTGGAATGGTTTAAGATGATTTCAAAGGCGAAAGGGTGAGCAAACATGTTCCGGAGAGATTATATCGTGCGCATGATCGAGGATATGACGGCAATGGTTGCCAAGGTAATGACCTTGAAGCAGGATAAAAAAACAACAGAAGCCCTGTGGGAAGTGGACGAGCTGCTGATGCGGCATTTCCGCATAAATTCCCGTCTGCTCAATTCGCTGTCCGTAGAGGACATTATTGATATGTTTCGTCTCGGCGGTGTGCTGGAGTCCGATAAGCTGCAAGGGGTAGCCCGGCTGCTGAAGGAGGAAGGCGGTATTTACGCGGCAAAAGGGGATCAGGATCAAGCCCTGTTCAGGGCGATGCGGTCCTTGCATCTGTTTTTGTATGCGGATCTGCATGGTGCGGACCGTGAGCTGCTGAACATGACGGGCGATATCAAGGAGTTATTGGAGGAAGTAGAGCCTTACCGCCTCCCGGCCAAAACAGAGCGGCTGCTGATGGCCTACCAGGAATCCATGGGACATTACGCCAAAGCGGAGAACAGCCTGTACCGGTTATGGGAGCAAGGGGAGGATGTTGCGGCGGAGGGCAGGGAGCTGTACGGACGGCTGCTGCTGTTGAGTCCGGAGCGGTTAGCCCAGGGGGGGCTTCCTCTGGAGGAAGTGCAGCAGGGCGGAGAAGAATGGAGCAAGCTTACGGTTAATGCTATAATATAACGATATTCAGGAGACAACGTGCTCCATTTATAAATTGAAAGTGAGATGTACCCATTGGAATCTTTGAAAGCATTGATCGACCAAGTGATTACCGGCCGTACGCTGATTACGGCTACGCTAAGCCAGCTGCGCAGTAAGGGTGGGGTCACCTACAGCAAAGTGCAGATCAAACCTGTTGAATTAAAGGGCAAGCTGCACTATCAGTTCGCCTACTATATCGGCCCTAAGGTCGAACACCGCAATATTCCGGCAGAGGATGCCGCTGAAGAAATGCTGACTTTGCTGAGAGAGACCTTCCGCCAAGGCCTGCTCTGTACCGCCAGTGCCGACTACCAGGTGCTGATCAGCAAAAAATACAAGGTGTCCATTCTGACCAAGTCTGCCAGCAAACAGGAGGCACCGGACCTGGCACATAACCGCCGGAAGCAGTATGTCCTGGACGAAGGAGAACCTGTGCCGTTTCTCGTAGAGCTGGGCATTATGAACAGCGAAGGCAAAGTGCTGGCTAAGAAATATGATAAGTTCCGCCAGATTAACCGGTTCCTGGAGATGGTCCAGGATGTGCTCGGTGATCTTCCGGCAGGCCGTCCGCTGACGATTGTGGATTTCGGCTGCGGCAAATCCTATCTGACCTTTGCACTGTACCACTATCTGGCCGTCCGTGAGCAGCGGGAGCTGAATATAGTCGGTCTTGATCTGAAGGCGGATGTCATTGCGCACTGCGGTGCCCTCGCTGCCAAGCTGGGCTACGACCGTCTGCAGTTCCTTGTCGGTGATATCGCTGACTATAATGAACTGGACCAGGTGGACATGGTTGTTACCCTGCATGCCTGTGATACAGCTACAGATGCAGCTCTGGAGAAGGCGGTACGCTGGGGCGCATCGGTCATCCTCTCGGTGCCTTGCTGCCAGCATGAGCTGTTCGCCCAGGTGCAGAGCGATGTGCTGAGTCCGCTGCTGTCACACGGAATCCTGAAGGAACGCTTCTCGGCACTGGCCACGGATGCAATCCGGGCCAAGCTGCTCGATCTGATGGGTTACCGCAGCCAGCTGCTGGAATTCATCGACATGGAGCATACGCCGAAGAACATTCTAATCCGTGCCGTGCGGAGCGACAGCGGCGACAACGCCGCCAAATGGCGCGAGTACACCGCGTTCCGCGATTTTCTCGGCGCCAAGCCTTATCTGGAGCGCGTCTGCTCTGATCTGCTGCCCGGGGGAAATGCGGAGCTTAATTAATCAACTTAATAGTTCAGAGTATGACAGAACGGCTGCTTCCTATGGGGGGCGGCTGTTTTTGTGCAAATATAATTTATTTCTCGCTGAAAGGGTGCCGTCCTTTAATAGGACCGCAAAGTCGGTTCCACTTGGGATTGCTATTGGAAGCTTCGGCCGCTATTGCG
Source organism: Paenibacillus sp. FSL P4-0081 (assembly GCF_000758565.1). Taxonomy (NCBI): domain Bacteria; kingdom Bacillati; phylum Bacillota; class Bacilli; order Caryophanales; family Paenibacillaceae; genus Paenibacillus; species Paenibacillus sp. FSL P4-0081. The sequence goes on along the minus strand of NZ_CP009280.1, from coordinate 7,449,415 downwards.
GTGCTGCTGTGGTGTTAATGGAGTGCAGCTGTGGTGCAGCTGTAGACGCTGATGGAGTGCTGATGTAGTGCTAACTGTGGTACTGTGGTGCTGTGGTGCTGCTGTAGCGCATCTGTAGTGAATTCGTATTGTTAGTGCTATTTTAGTGCTGTTTTCGTACTTTTGTAGGGCCATCTGTGATGCCCTGAATTAAATTCTTGCATCAAATACAACAATTCTTTCATTATGCCGCCTCTAATCGGGAATTGTTGTACAAAATGCAGCATTTCCCCTCCCCCAAGCCGATTTATGAAACTATTCTTGTATTTTGTACAACAATCCATCCAAACACCCGGGTATTTCTGAAGCAAAGTTGTAATACATACAACATTTCGAATAATCCCGCTTGACTACCAGCTCTTAAGCGTTTATTTCCCCAATCTTAGACTTAAGTGTGGTTCATATAGCGACTTTCTTTTGCATTGCTATAGATATGGGAAGACTGTAAGCAACAATAAGAATAGGGGATTTAGAAATGCGGATAAATCGGTTTCAGCAGTACGGAGGAATGGCGGTCACTCTGGCTTGCAGTTTGGCGGTGATAGCAGCGGGCGGAGCGGCCTGTGTGCTGCGAGGATTCTTTTTTGCCAAGGAAATGTATCTCTTCCTGACCCTATGGTTTGTGTTGTGCGGAGTTCTAACCCTAGGAGGACTTGTCCTGTATGCCGCCTCCGGCTGGGAAAAGCGGCTAAAGCCGCAGGGGGGGCCGGCGGGGAAGACGGAGACCGTGCGGGCGCTACCTGGAGGGGGCGTGAAGGAAGATATAGCTGAAGCTGAGAGGTTAGCCGGAAGTGGGCGGTTGGTGACAGATAATGCCGGGAAGATTGCTGTAACGCAGGCAGCAGATGAGGCAGTGTCCGGGAGTGGCCGTATGTTGGAGGGCAGTATGAGTAGAGTTACGGGGTTGAGGGCGATTGTATGGTTGTTGCCGGGCTGCTGCATTGTCATCTGTATTCTTTACGCTATTCATGCATTCCGTGGCCCGCTATCCTCGCAAGGAACATTGGATGAATTGCTGCGCTGGGGATTCTACGCCAGCTTTGCTGTATTTGCTGTACTTGTGGCGGGAACCCGCCGGGGAGGAACTCTTCTTGCAGCGGTCTGGCATCTGCTGGGTCTCGTGATCAGCCTGTCTGCCTTATTGGCGGTGTGCGGTGGCCTGCCGGTTCCTTACGCGGTAGCCTACAGCCAGTCACCTGAGGTCAGTGCGACCGGTGCCCGGCTGGCCGGACTGCTCCAGTATCCGAATGCCTTTGGCGCGGTGATGGCCGTGTTTCTGCTGGAACGGCTATTTGCTGCTGCTTATGGCTTCAGGCTGACAGGTCCTTCGGGAACCGTGAGTGGAGAAGACTGCGCAGAGGGAGAGGTTGAAGCATCCCGTGGAGCGGTAAACCGGGCGGAGCAGGAGAACATAGCCAGCGGTGGAGCGAAGGATGGAACGGTAAGCAGAGCGGAGCAGGAGAACATAGCCAGCGGTGGAGCGAAGGATGGAACGGTAAGCAGAGCGGAGCAGGAGAACATAGCCAGTGGTGAAGCGGAGGGTGGAGCGAAGGGTGGAGCGGTAAGCAGAGCGGACCGTGCACGGGGCTGGTCCGCAGAGCTGTGGCAGACAGCGGCGCGCCTGCTGCCGCTGTTCCCGTACGCCGCCGCGCTGCTGCTCAGCGAGTCGCGCGGCGCATGGCTGGCTGCGGCCTCCGCCGGCGCCGCAGCCCTGCTCTGGAAGCGGCAGCTGTCCGCGCCGCTTCTAATCACCGGCGCCGCGCCTGTGGCCGCCGCGGCGCTCCTGTACCGCCAGCTGGCCCGTACCGGGCTGGCGGCAGAGCCCTTGCCCGGCCTGCTGCTGCTGGCCGGGCTCTGGGCCGGCGCGCTGCTAGCCGGCCTATGGCTGCACCGCCGCAGCTGCCGCGCGGCGGGCTGGCACCGCGCCGCCATGCTGGTGCTGGCGGCGGGGGCCTGGACGGCGGCAGCCAGCGCCGTCCTGCTGCAGGTACGCGCGCGGATCACGGGGCCGTCCCCGACGGCCGCCGCGCGCGGGCTCTTCTACCGCGATGCCTGGAAGCTCGCGGCAGAGGCGCCCTGGCTGGGGCGCGGGGGCGAGACCTGGCGGCATTCGTACCTCGCCGCCCAGTCCCGCCCCTATGTAGGCAGCCAGGTGCACAGCGGTTATCTCGACATCCTGCTCAATCTGGGGACAGCCGGTCTGGCTGCTGTCCTCCTGCTGCTGCTGGCCGCAGGCTGGCTCGTATTCAAGGCGTCACCAAGGCTGCTTCCGCCTCTGCTTGTCATCATCCTGCATAGCGCAGTTGATTTTGACTGGAGCTACGGATTGATATGGCTGCTGCTCCTGCTGCTGCCTGCATGGGCTCTTGCAGAAACTATAGCTCGGCCAGTTGCGGAGGATACCGCCATCCTTACACGGCTGCGGCGATCATGGCCGTATGCAGCAATCGCCGTTCTCTGCGCCTTGACCTTCATGCTAAGCATTCTTTCATATCAGGCGATGAGAGGGGCTGCCTTGTATAAGCAGGCTGCCCGCACAAGCGCTGATCCTGCTGCACAAACTGCGCTGTTGCGGCAATCGCTGGCGTGGAATCCAAGAGAGCCGCATACGGCGGCCGCATTATCACGGCTGCTTCCAGAGGATCAGGGAATGGACCTGCTGCTGGGCAGTTTGCAATTCTCCCCCGGAGATGCGGCTCTGCACTGGGAACTTGCAGAGCGTTATCTGCAAGGCCGCGATCCGGGAGAGGCCTTGTACTGGGTGCGCCGCAGCCTGAAGGCGGACATATTTAACGCCGCCAAAAGACTGGCGGCGATTGAAGGGATGCTTAAAATGGCCGAACGCGGATGGGCGGAAGGGAACAGGCAGAGGGCAGCAGACAGCGCAGCTGCCGGACTGGAACTGCTGCGGCAATACAGCCTGCTTGCCGGCAGGGAGTATAGCGCAGGCCGGCGTCATAATGACCGCGGCTTCGGGATCAATGAACAAGCCGAAGGGGTTTACCTTCGGCTGAGAGCTTTGCAGGCACTGGCTACGCTTGAGGAGCGGGAGAAGATTGTGGCCCGCTGAACAATGAAGCTCTAAGCAGGCACTCTGTCCGGCTGAATTTATTACATGCGCATCTCCAGCAGCGTTCTTCCAGATCTCGGTGCAGTCCTGCGGCCGGCTTCAGGCCTTGATCCTCCGTGAAATCAGCCACGAATACACATAAGGTACGATAATGGCGATAACCAGGGCGGTAATGATCATGCTGACCGACAGAGCTTTTGGCATAAAAGCCCCCAGTGCAATCAGCAGTCCGCCAATCACCCACATGATTCCGGAGAGACGGTGGGTCTTCCGCCAGACTACAGGGTTAGCCAGCGTCCAGGGTGTACGGACACCCGTGAAATAATTATCCCTGATCTGCGGCATGAAGTTTCCGATCACTATAAACAGCAGCCCGAGACTCACAGTAGCCCACTTCCCGGCGGCAAATTGCTCATCCAGACCGTGCGTGACCGACAGCACAAGTGCAGCATCGCATATAATGCCCACTGCCAGGCGGATCATTTTATAAGCGCTTTGAAACTTAGTGTAGTTCTCTCTTTTGGGATCAATTGTACGCATAAACTGCATGGCTATAGGGAAGATCAGTCCCATGAAGGAGAAAAAAGCAATGAGGGAGCCCTTGCTCCAGTAAGTGTTAACCTTGCCTGTAATGCTGAACTGGGCAGGAAGCTGATCCGGCAGCCTGCCGTAATTCAACAATGCGTAGCCCAGCGAGAACAATCCCAGAATGACAATCAGTGTGTCCTGCCATTTCCATTGGAAATCCTTCATCTTGATTCACCCTCCGTGTCAGAATAATGCTCCCGGCTCCTGGTCCCCTTTGAACCTGCGCCTTTTGAGCCTAACGCATCTTCAGCCGGTTTATCCGCAATGGTCTTACTCTCCGTACCGTCCTTACCCGTACCCGTCAATTCCAGGAACCAGCCCAGCACCTCTTCGAGCACCGTGGAATCCAGCGAATAGAGAATAAACTGGCCTTTCCGTTCGTCCTGCACCAGTCCCGCATGCTTCAGTGCATTCAGATGATGGGAGATGCTGGGTTTGGACATATTGAAAAAATCGGCAATTTCTCCGGCCGTCCTATCCTTTTCCCGCAGCAGGCGGAGAATCTGTCTGCGGGTCGGATCAGCCAGCGCCTTGAAGGATTCATTCAACTCCGCAGCCCCCTTTCGACATTTAAATAATTATCTAAATGTATAATAGATCTTCATTCCACACTTTGTCAATGCTGGAATACCTGCTTTTCTATAGCAGAGAACCGAATGTCCATTTTCCATAAGTAGAAGTCGTAAGCCTGCATATGCTAGAATAGGCTAGGAGAAGCTGGATACATAGAGCGGACGAGGCTTAGGATTCTGCCAGCAGAGTGCCAGGCTGATTACGCAATACACGGAAGGAGAGCTGCAGTTGCATTTTATATCTGAACTGATTTCGCATTTATTTGAATGGATTCAGAGTTTGGGTTACTTCGGAATAATGATTGGCCTGATGATTGAAGTCATACCAAGTGAGATTGTATTGGCTTTTGGCGGCTATCTGGTCTCGCAGGGAGATATTAATTATTTTGGCGCGGTTCTGTTTGGTACAATTGGCGGGGTAGTCGCCCAGATTTTTGTGTATTGGATCGGCCGTTATGGCGGCAGACCGGTGCTGGAGAAGTACGGGAAGTATATTTTTATCAAAAAGAAGCATATTGACCATTCTGAAGAATGGTTCCAGAAATACGGGACCGGAGTAATCTTCACCGCCCGTTTTATCCCGGTTGTCCGTCATGCGATCTCTGTTCCCGCTGGTATTTCGCGCATGCCGCTCGGTAAGTTCACTATGCTGACCACGCTGGCTGTTATTCCATGGAGTGCACTGTTTGTATATCTCGGATATACTCTCGGCGATAAATGGGAGACTATTGATGAAGTCGCAGCTAAGTATACGCATGAAATCATTCTTGCCGCACTTGCGGTTATTGTTCTGTATTTCCTGTTCAAGTGGTACAAATCCAAGAAGAAAGGTAGTGCAGTATGAAACAGAATGTAGCTTCTAAATTTGGTCAGGGATTGACCCCGCGCCAGTTCGTGGAAGGCATGACGAAGAACCAGCAGGCTTTTGAATCCTGGTATGAGAAGTTTGCCTGGACAGATGAGGGTGACCGGGAATATTTCGAGAGCCTGAATCACCGGGATGATCTGAGGGTACTGATTCTGGCTGCTGACTGGTGCGGGGATGTGGTTCGTAATGTCCCTGTGGTGTTCCGCATCTTGGAGACGGCAGGCATTAAGACTGAAGTTCTGATTCTGGAAGAGAATCAGGATGTTATGGATAACTTCCTGACCATGGGCGGACGTTCGGTTCCGATCGTGATTTTTGCCGATACCGGCGGCTATGTGCTGGGCCATTGGGGACCGCGTCCGGAGCATGTACAGTCACTGATGAGAGAGTTTAAACAGCAGAATCCGGACCGCGAAGCTGCGGATTATGAGGGCAAAATCACCGAAGTGCGCAAAGCCATGGGCCAAGCCTACGGAGAAGGAACGGAATCACACGCGGTTATTGCCAAAGAGCTGCGCAGTCTGATCTCCGGATTCTAATGCCGATGCTTAATATTAGGTCTTATAATCTTGGACCGCTTCAGACGAACGCTTATCTCCTGACAGGAGCCGACCCTGCCAAAGGTGTAATTATTGATCCCGGAGCCAATCCGGCTGCCCTTCTCCGTGCTGCTGAGGGTATGGAAATTGAGGCCATCCTGCTGACTCACGCCCACTTTGATCATATTGCCGGTCTGGATGAGGTCCGTAAGGCCAAGAAATGCCCAGTGTATATCCATGCTCTGGAGAGTGAGTGGCTGGGCAGTCCCAAGCTGAACGGCTCGCTGATGTGGCCTGAATCATCCCCTCCGGTCAGTACAGATCCGGCAGAATATGATTTGGCGGAAGGCCAGATTCTGAAGCTGCTCGGTTTAACCTTCCGGGTGCTGCATACGCCTGGACACTCTCCGGGGAGTGTCAGCTTCCTGTGCGGAAATGATCTGTTCTCCGGCGATGTATTGTTCAAAATGGGAGTAGGACGCACCGATCTTCCCGGCGGCAGAGAACGTGATCTGTTTGATTCGATCCGCGGTAAGCTGTACCGGCTGGATGAAGAAGTGAGGGTATTTCCCGGACATGGTCCGCGCACCTCTATCGGGTTTGAGAAGCAAAATAACCCATACGTTCCTATGTAACGACGTGTTTATGCCGGTTATGACATAATTCGGGAAATTAGAGATGGACAAGAAGATACAGAGTTGCTACAATAATGTTAATTAAATGTAACATTTACCTCGCGAAGCACGCAGACTGTGGAATAATCCCGGTTTGCGTTCTTTTTTTTGTCTATATGTCTTTAATTTCATGGGAGGAAGCAGATGAAGGAAGATATGCATCACCAACTGGACTATGGGGAATTGAGAACAGACGGGGAAGGCGTGGCGGAGCAGAATTCCGTAGAGTATGCTGCAGAGAATGGGGATAATAAGATTTCTCTGTTCTGGCGCTTCCCCAGAGGCAAGGGAGCCGTCCAGCCATGGAGGCGCAGGCTGTGGGAATTGCAGAATAATTCTGACCCTGAATGAACGATCTACAATACATAATCGTATTACAGAGGTGAGGAAGAGAAAGAGGAGGGACTATGGGCGACGGGACGCTGGAGAAGATCAGACTGGCGCAGCAGGGGGATGCCAAGGCAACAGCTATGCTGCTGCGGGAGCATTATCCCTTCCTGTACAAGTATCTGATTAAAGCTACAATGGACCCTTCACTTGCGGAAGAACTGGCTCAGGATACAATGGTCAGATGCATGGAGAAGATGGGAAGTTACAATGGAACCTCTGCATTTTCTTCATGGCTGATAACGATTGCCAGCCGGCTCTACATCGACCGCAAGCGGCGGTGGAAGCGTGAGTTGAAGTGGCAGAAGGAGCAGGCTCAGGAGCAGGGGAGCCGCAGTATCCGCTGGAGGTTTGAGAGCCGGAATATGGAGTGGAGTGAAGTGCTTGATGCCTTATCCCGCCTGTCTACTGCCCACAGAATGGCTGTACTGCTGAAACATTATTACGGATATGGCTATGATGAAATCGGCCAGATGCTGCAGATCCCTTCCGGCACGGCCAAATCAAGGGTAGCAGCCGGATTGAATCAACTGCGAAAGGAGCTGGACGAGGATGAGGTTTAACAGTGATGAAGAGCTGCTGAATAAGCTGTCAGCAGAACTGGAGATTCTGGATCAGCACTATGCCGATGTGGCGCCCCCCTCCTTGCCGGAGCTGGAGCAGCTTATTGCGGCAGAAGCAATCCGCCGCGTGAAGCGGCAGCGCAAGGAACTGCTAATATTCTCTCTGGTGGCTTTACTCCTGCTCAGCGTAGTGCTGTCTATTCTAAACTCTGCCCCGGCACTGTTTTGGGGCTTGCAGGCGCTATTTCCGCTGGCAGCACTTGGCAGTCTGGGAGTAGCACGGATCAGGCTGCGACGGGAGGATGCTGAAGAGTGAGTGAATTGCAGAAGGCGCCTTTGTGGCTGTGGCTTTGTATAGCTGCTGTACTGATGCTGCAGGGGACTTGGCTGTTCCGTAATGCTCAGGGCAGAGGGAAGGGCCGAATGGCCTGGTTCTGGGGAATTTGGGGCCTTACCGGTTTCCCGTCACCAGTTTTGTGTTATCTGCTGTTTGTAGTTCTCCCGGGCAGGCGGAAGGCCGGGCAGAAGCGCTGAAGGCGGACAGGGAAGGCGATTTCAGAATAGCAAACTGGAGTATGGAGGGTATACGGATGGATAAAGTGAACTGGGGGTTGATTGCGCCGCTGCTGGCGCTGCAGATTCTGCTGGCGGTTGTGGGACTGATCTCGCTGGCCAGGACAGAGCAGGTCCGCGGGCCCAAATGGATGTGGGTGCTGCTCCTGGTATTTGGCAACCTGCTAGGAAGTATAGCTTATTTCACACTGGGAAGGAAAGAACTCTGATGCCGCTGCTTGAGGTTACGAATCTCCGCAAAAGCTTTGGCGGACATCCCTCCGTGGACGGCATCAGCTTCGGAGCCGAAGCCGGGCGTTGTGTCGCTTTGCTGGGACCCAATGGAGCAGGCAAAACCACCACACTGCGCATGCTTGCCGGTCTTCTGCCGCCTACCGGAGGGAGCATCTCCTTTGGCGGCGCTCCTCCCGGAACGGATTACCGCCGGCAGCTTGGTTATCTGCCGCAGTCTCCGGCTTTTTACAGCTGGATGAGCGGACTCGAATATATGATCTTTGCCGCCAAGCTTAGCGGCATGGCCGCCAAAGAAGCTGCGGCGGTGTCGGGCGCAGTGCTGGAGCGCGTGGGGCTTAGCTCCGCAGCGCGCCGCCGGATCGGCGGATATTCCGGCGGTATGAAGCAGCGCCTGGGGCTGGCCCAGGCCTTAGTGCACCGCCCGCGTCTGCTGCTGCTTGACGAGCCTGTCTCTGCGCTTGATCCTATAGGGCGCCGGGAAGTGATGGAGCTGCTGCGGGACATCCGGGAAGAGACAACTGTGATTTTCTCCACCCATGTGCTGCATGATGCGGAAGAGATATGCGATGACGTCATATTGATGAACAGGGGAGCTATAGCTGTGCAGGGGACCTTGGCCCGTCTCCGGGCAGAGTACAGTCTTCCGGTTATCAGAATAACCACAGCGAAGGAAGACAAGGCTGTCCGGTGGCTGGAGGAGCTTAAGCACAAAGCTTTTATTGAAGAAGCAAGTATTTCGGACGGCAGGGCAGTCTTTAACGTAAGCGATGTCGGGCTCGCGCGCCGGATGATTCTGCAGGAAGCGGCAGGGCTGGATATTCCGCTGCTGCAATTTGAAGCAGGTTCATCGACGCTGGAGGACCTGTTTATGAAAGTGGTGGGAACATGAGCAAGCTCTGGGCCCTGTATTCGAGAGAGATGCTGGAGGCAGTGCGCAGCTATAAGCTGATCTGGATACCTATAGTGTTCATTATTCTGGGTATCATGCAGCCGCTGGTCACCTTTTATATGGCTGATATACTGGCAGCCTCTTCAAATGTCCCGGCAGGATTTATGGACAGCTACGAGATGCCTGGGGCCGCTGCGGTAATGGCTCAGGCTCTGGGCCAATACGGAACGATTGGCATCCTGATTCTGGCGCTGGGGACAATGAACAGCCTGGCCGGGGAGCGGAGCAGCGGGACAGCCGAGCTGCTGATGGCCAGACCTGTTTCACCGGTATCCATCGTTGTTGCCAAATGGGCGGCAAATTTCACAGTGCTGATAATTGCACTGGTATTGGGGGTCGCGGGAGCGGCTTATTATACAGTCCAGCTAATGGGGAGTTTGGCCTGGGGCACAGTTGCGGCGGCTTCAGGACTCTATGCACTCTGGCTGCTGTGTGCGGTGTCACTTACGCTGCTCTTCAGCGCCTGGCTGCGCGGACCTGCTGCTGCCGGGTTTGCTCTCCTGCTGGCTGCTGGCATGAGTCTTGCCCACAGCCTGCTGCCTTCCAGGACTGCCTGGTTGCCTGCAGCGCTTCCTGGAATGTCTGCCGGCGTGCTTGCAGAAGGCAGAGTAACCGGCGGGCCGATGATCTCAGCAGCCGTGTTAATCGTTGCTTGTATTGCTGGAGCTTCGCTGCTCATTCGCAGGAATAAATTGCCGAATTGATAAAATTGCAATAGAATAGCACGTTTTCAAGAATTTTCAGAGTATTTTCTGCGAAAAATCATCGGACTACTCTCCTGCGGCTGGACAGCTCTATCTTTTTTTAGTAGACTGTTGAAACAAGCAGAACCATGATAGATTTTGGTCAGGAGGTAGGACGATGCTGCGTTTAGGAGAGAAGATTGTCATTGTCGCGGACGCTTTTGAGCAGAGTCTTCCTATCGGAGACTACGGCTACCTAATTGCTTACGACCGCAATCCAGATAATGCGTTTGATTATGTCATTCGTGTTCCCGAGGCCAATAGAAATTTCTATGTTACGGCGGAGGATATTGAGGCCGAAGAGCAATTGCTGGTACTAGAAGCTGAAAGAGCCACGCACGAAGCTTTGATAGATTATGCTCTATCGACGTACAACGAGAAGCTGTTCCATCATCTGATGAACGGTGAAGAAGTTGAGGCGGAAGAGATAGAGGCAACATCCAAGGAAAGTATGTCCCAAGCGGATTTCATCAAACAGGTGAATCTTCGCGCTTGGATTTAAGCAGAGCCGGCGAAAGCCGGCTTTTTTGTTTGTCGCGTGCCCAGCCAAGCATGCATCACCCTAACCGGTGAAAATGTAGAAATGAATTAGCATTTTCTTCGCGTACAGTAGTGCACACCTTGAAACAAAATGACTATTAACTGAAACGTTTATTACTATTTTGCTCTAGGGACCGGATGATAAGATCAGCAAAGAGCAGGCAGAACTGCTATAAGCTGGGGGTGATAAAAATATGTTATTGCGGGAAGCTGCCATGGCGCCTTCCCTGCTGTATACGCTTCCACTCAGGTGCAATCAGAACCGGTCCAGAGTGCGTCCTTGTAAAGTGTTTTCTTTGCGGTAGACTCTGGGCAAGGTGCCGGTGACCTTTTTAAAGGCTTTGGTAAAGTAATTATAATCGGGAATGCCGACTTGCTCCGCAATTTCGTAAATCGGACTATCGGTGTCACCCAGCAGCCTTTTGGCCATTTGGATACGCAGGCTACGGATGTATTCCGCAATGCCCATGCCAAAGTTCTGCTCCGAGAGCTTGTAGAGATGGGATTTGCTGATGCTGAATTCTTTGCACAGAACGGGAACGGACAGCGGTTCCTGGATATGCTCTGTAATATAACCGTCGATCTTTTGTGCCAGCGTATCCTCCTTCAGAACCAGCATCCGGGATAGATACAGGTAGCTGGCGCTCATCTCCATGGTTTTGGCGTAAGCATCAATGACTTCCTTGGAGATGTATTTTTTTCGCTGGAAGGCGCTGTACAGTTTATTCATATCCACATTATAGGGGCTTATATTCTCACAGACCTTCTCCCATAACTCATCGCGGGACCCGGTCTGCAGCAATTGGCCGAACATAATATACCCGATGACCTGATTGTCCGTTTGAATAGGCACCACCGTTTCGGTAAGTCCGGCATGACATTGATAGGTGTAGAGGGTTTTCTCCTTTTTCACTTGGGTGCAGGCTGCCTGGTCGCAGAGGATGCACTGGGCCTCTGCGCGCGGATCACTCCGGATGATGTGGCAATATGTCGAATGGCGGGTGGGATAGGCAGCCAGCTCAGTAAAGGAATTGTCGAAAATCACTGTGCGGATACCGGTCAATGTATAGAAATTGCGCAGCAATTCCTTGACTTCGGGCAGGTTGAACAACAAGCTCATGGTGCGGCCTCCTCTTCTTCCGGGTTGTTCTGCGTTGCTGGCAACATTGTACTGTATTTGATATAGGACACACAAACCAAGAGAGACGGAGGTGCTTATTAATGCCGCTAGTCGATATGCCGTTAGAACAATTATTAACGTATGAGGGACGTAATCCCCGTCCGGCCAACTTCGAGGCTTACTGGGAACAAGCACTGCAAGAGATGAGAAATACGGATGCCCGTGTTGAACTGGTGAGAAGCGGGTTTCAGGTTCCGTTCGCCGAATGCTTCCATTTGTATTTCACGGGGACAGGCGGAGCGCGTATCCATGCGAAGCTGGTCAAGCCGAAGCATGTTGCAGGTCCGCACCCGGCGGTAGTGCAGTTCCACGGGTACGCCCATCATTCGGATGACTGGGCCGACAAGCTAATCTATGCTTCCTTGGGCTTTACTATAGCCACATTGGATTGCAGAGGCCAGGGAGGACTGTCCGAAGATGTTGGCGGGGTCAAAGGAACCACACATAAAGGGCACCTGATCCGCGGACTGGATGATGCGCCCGAACGGCTGCTGTTCCGGCAGATCTATCTTGATGCGGCACAGCTCGCTGGAATTGTAATGGACATGCCGGAAGTGGATGCCGCCCGCGTCGGTGCAATCGGCGGATCGCAGGGAGGGGGGCTGGCGCTGGCCTGTGCGGCGCTTGAGCCGCGGATCAACCGGGCTGCGCCAAGTGTCCCGTTCCTGTGTGATTATAAAAGGGTATGGGAAATGGACCTGGCCAGAGATGCTTACGAGGAACTGCGGACGTTTTTCCGTCACCGCGATCCCCAGCACCTGCGGGAGGATGAGATTTTTGAACGGCTCGGCTATATTGATGTTCAACACCTGGCGGACCGGATCAGCGGGAAAGTGATGATGGGGGTAGGATTACTGGATACGGTGTGTCCGCCTTCGACGCAATTCGCCGCCTATAACCGCCTCCGCTGCGAGAAGAAACTGGAGATCTATCCCGATTTCATCCATGAGCGGCTGCCGGGCTTCGAGGACAAAACCATACAATTTCTGCTTGAAATGTGAGAGGCTAACCGCCTCTCTTTATTATTGTTTAAGGGCCTGCTGCAGAGGTATGATGGGACTACAGGGGAGGCTTGTGGAAGGAGAGAGATGCTGTTGATCAGATTTATGAGAACGCTTTCAATTTATCCCAAACTTGTTATGGCTTTCTTGCTTGTCATTATTCCGCTCTACCTGTGGGGTCTAGTCATGAATCAATCCGGACAGGAGGTTGTCCAGAAGCAAATCTCGGAATCCATGGCCAGCCGTGTCCACTTCTATCTGACTTCGCTGGAGACAGAGCTGACACGGCTGACGCGGCTGAAGCTGGAGTATGTCAATGACGATGATTTGCTCTTGCTGGCGACGGTTCCGAACCAGTTGAACGATTATGAACGGACCCGCGCCTTGTTATCCGCCAAGAGCAAATTATATTTGCTCAAAAGCTCCAGCCCGTTCGTGGAGAACGTTAAGCTGTATATTCCTTCCCTGGACCGGAGCATTAATGCCAACAATTTCGACAGTGAGATGCCGCTTGAAGAACTGGAGGACATTCTGAACCCGGCTCACATGAAATCGCCGATCTTCGGTATGGGCGAGAAGCTGCTGATGAGCGGCGTGTATCCCGATGCCGTGTATGCCGGCCGGCCGCCTGTGCTGGCCATCGAAATTCAGCTGTCACGCCCGGAGATTCTCCGCTCACTCTCCAGCATGGCCGAGGGGGAGGGCGGCGGAGCTGTATGGATGGACACTGGCGGTCAGTGGCAGATTGCCTCCGGTGTGGAGGACTCGCTGCTGGCTGCGTTCGGGGAAGCTCCCCGCGGGGAGTTGCTCAACGACAGCGGCGAGTCCGGCCAATACCGGCTGGAGTCGGCAGGCGTTGACTATTTTGGAGCCAGTGAATATTCACCGCTGCTGGGAACGACTTTGGCCGTGTTTGTTCCTGCGGAAACGGTGCTGGAGCCGCTGAACAAGCATCGCAACTGGATTTGGGGAGAGTCGCTGGTCGCTTTGCTGCTCGCCGTAGTTTTCTCTTACTGGATATACAGGTTTATTCATAAGCCGATGAGGCGGCTGATTACTTCCTTCCGGAGAGTGGAGATGGGTGATCTGAGTGTCAGGCTCTATCACGGCAATCAGGATGAATTCAATTATGTATATAACCACTTCAACCATATGCTGGAGCGGATTCAGGAGTTGATTCATGAGGTGTATGAGCAGCAGATCAGATCCCAGCAATCCGAGCTTAAGCAATTGCAATCGCAGATTAACCCCCATTTTTTTTACAACACCTTCTTCATTCTGCAGGGTCTCGTTCGTATGAGGGAACATGAAGTAGCCGAGCGGATGCTTCACCATCTCAGCGGCTATTTTCAGTTTATTACACGTAGTGGAGCAGAACAGGTCAGTCTGCTTGCAGAGATGAAGCACGCATGGTCTTATGTGGAGATTCAGAATATACGCTTTGCCGGTACAGTTACAGCCGAACTGGAGCCCATACCGCAAGGGTGGGAGACTTCTATGGTGCCTCGGCTCATTGTCCAGCCATTAATTGAGAATGCTTATGCCCACGGGCTGGAGAACAAGCTGGCAGAAGGGATGCTGCGGGTAACCTTCCGGGAGGAAGGGGCGGACCGGCTTGTCATCGGGGTGGAAGACAACGGCGAATCGCTGGACGATGAACAGCTGAATGCGCTGCGCAGAACGCTGGCTCTTGCTGAAGAAGCTATGGAGACGACAGGAATACTCAATGTGCACCGCCGGCTTCAGTTGAACTATGGTCCGGCGTTCGGAATTGAGGTGTCACGCAGCGGGCTGGGCGGATTGAAGGTGCTGCTGATGATAAGACGGGAAGAAGGGAGACAGCCATGATCAGACTGCTGATTGTCGATAATGAACGGTGGATTGTACGGAACCTGCTTGATCTGTTCGGGCACTGGGACAAGCTGGAGCTGGAGGTATACGGTGCTTATTCCGCTGCGGAGGCACTGGAGCAGCTCGGAAAGATGAAGTTCGATATTGTATTGTCCGATATCCGTATGCCGGGAATGGACGGGCTTGAGCTGCAGCAGGAAATCAGACGCCACTGGCCGTGGTGCAAAATTATTTTTTTGAGCGGATATAACGAATTTGATTATATACAGCAAGTCATGCGTGGCGGCGGGGTGGACTACCTGTTAAAGACAGAAGGTGAGGAAGCGATTCTTCACGCTGTGGAGCAGGCCGCTGCGCAGCTATATGCGGCGGTGGAAGCAGAGGAGCTGATCGAGCGGGCACACCGGCAGCTCCAGCTTGTCCGTCCCCTGCTGCTGGGCGATTATTTGCTGGAGCTGTTGCAGGGGGACAGCCCGCTCGTAAGCCAGCTTGCACATAAATTCCAGGAGCTGGAATGCCCGCTGGATGCCGGATGCGGCGTAATGCTCGCCATCGGGCGCGTGGACGATTGGCGGGACGAGCTTAGTGTAGCAGAGAGGGAGCTGATGCTGTACGCTATCCGGAATATTGCCGAAGAATATTGGCTCCCCTCCGTGCGCTGCCTCAGTCTGCGTTATGAGAAGAACAAGCTGCTGTGGCTGCTGCAGCCTATGGCAGATGCTCCGGAGGACAGGGAGCGGGCGCTCCGGTTCATCCATGGGACGCTTGAGACGATCGCCATGAGCTGCAAGCGGCTGCTGAAGCTGCGGCTGTCGTTCTCGGCCGGTGCAGCATTTCGCCCCTGGGAGGAGGCGCCCCGGCAGTTCAGCACCCTGAAGGCGCTGCTGGGACGGGGACTCGGCATGGGCAAGGAGCTTGTTCTGATCGAACAGCGCAAGGAAGCTGGAGATGAGGCGCAGCAGGCAGAGCTGCACAATCATGAAATTAGCAGCCAATTGGGGAAGCTGGGAGCCATGGCGGCTTATTTGGACAACGGACAGCAGGAGCATTTTTTTCTCGAATTCGGCAAGCTGGCAGTGTTGGCCTCCCCTGCGCGTGGCACCGACAACCGGCTGAAGCTGGAGATCTACTATTCGCTCATGTGTTTGTTGCTGTCTTATATGAACCGCTGGGAACTGCATGAGGTCATCGGAGAGTCCATTGATTTGGACAAGCTTACAAGATATGAGGCCCACCCTTCTTGGGAGAGCGCGGAAGATTATTTGTCGGCGCTGGCCATGCGGCTGTTTGAACAAAAGCAAGATGACCAGGTCTACCGCGAGCATGATTTGATTACCCGCGTCCGGTTGTACGTGGAGCACCATTTGGCCGGCGATCTCTCACTGACCCGGATCGGTGATGTCGTCGGCTACAATCCGTATTACTTGACCCGGTTGTATAAGCGTTTAACGGGCCAGTCGTTGCCGGATTACGTGGCTTCCTCCCGGTTGGCGGAAGCCCAGAAGCTGCTGGAGGGTGGCAGTCTGATTGTGCAGGACATTTCGAAAGCGGTCGGCTTTATGACGGAGCAATCCTTCTACCGCTTTTTCAAGAAGGAGACCGGCATTACTCCCCAGGAATACAGAGAGCGGCATACCTTATCCAAATCGGATAATCAAAAGTGAAAATCGGCGAGTAGAGGGGTTAGGGGAAGCGAGCCTATAATAATGCTAAATAAGGCGAACTTTCACGAAAGACCCACCAAGATTTAGGGGGGATAAGAAGTGAAGGGAAAGAGATTGGCAGTCTTGACGTCTTACGGAATCGTTCTGTCGCTTCTGCTGAGCGCTGGCAGTCCCGGAACGGACAGAAGCTTGAACTCTGCGGAACATGAAGCCTACCCGTTTGGAAAATACGATCCGCCGATTCAGCTTCATATCGCGCGTCCGGTTGATCAGACCTGGACGTATCCCGGCGGTGACAGCATTGAAGATAATATCTGGTACCGGGAGTACCGCAGCCTGCTGGGCATCGAAATTGAACACGATTGGACCGCCTTGCCGGGCGAGTACAACCGCAAGCTGAATGTCCTGATCGCATTGGGCAGTCTGCCGGAGATGTTCTCCGTCTCGGCAGGCCAGCTCAAACAGCTGGCCGATGCGGATCAATTGGAAGATCTGACCGCGGTCTACGAGCGCTACGCTTCCAGCCGCACCAAAAAACTGCAGATGGGAGACGGCGGCGCGGCCTTGGCTTCCGCCACGTTCAACGGCAAACTGCTGGCCATTCCCATCGTCAATGCTCCGATCTACGAAGCCAATCTGCTGTGGGTGCGTACGGACTGGCTGGACAAATTGGGTCTGCCTGAGCCCAAAACGCTGGAGGAGGTGTTTGCGATTGCCGATGCATTTACGGGGCAAGATCCCGACGGCAACAACCGGCAGGATACCTTTGGCCTGGCCATCAATAATTACCTCTATGGCGGCATTGCTTCGGTTTCCGGATTCTTCAATGCGTATCACGCCTATCCGCAGACCTGGATCAAGGACGGGAACGGTCAAGTGATGTACGGTTCCATTCAGCCGGAGATGAAGCGTGCGCTGGGCAAGCTTCAGGAGATGTACAGGAGCGGGCAGCTGGACCGGGAATTCGGTGTCAAGGACAGCGACCAGGTGGTGGAGGATATCGCCGCGAACAAGCTCGGCATGACGTTCGGCGCCAACTGGAATCCCTATGTATTCCTGGATGCGGTACGGCAAAACCCCGGAATGGAGTGGAAGCCGTATGCAGTACCTTCAGTGGATGGCGTGCCGGCCAAGGCCAGCGTAGGTTTCTCGGCAAGCGGATATGTCGTAGTGCGCAAAGGCTATCCGCACCCGGAGGCTGTGGTGAAAATGCTGAACCTGCATGAAGAGGTGGTTCACGGCGCAAGACGCGGCGAAGGCGAATTCATTACCGTGGAAGAAGCCGGCGTACGGATCAACACCTCCAGGCTGTCCTTTGTCCAATCCGGTGTATCCAACGAGGATGTGGCAGAGTCGTTGTCGTTACTGCGCGAGGCCATCAGGAACGAGGATGGAAGCCTGCTGAAGGATGCGCTCACTGAAACCGACAAATACGGGCCGACCCTTGATTACCTGACAACCGGGAATATGGACAATTGGGCCGTTGCCCATCAATACTTCGGGTTCGAGACGACCATGGACCGCTATAGCGGCGACCGGCTGCTGATGACTGCCTTCGGCGGACAGACCCCTACGATGACAGAGAAGTGGGCCATGCTGGACAGACTCGAGAAAGAAACCTTCACCAAAATTATTATGGGGGCGGTTTCCATTGATGAATTCGATAGATTCGTAACGGATTGGAACCGGCTTGGCGGTAAAGCGATCCTGGAAGAAATTAATGAACCGTATGGAGGAGAGTGAACGAGCAGCATGAGCAAATTATTCTACAAGCCTGAAGACGGCTGGCTGGCCGACGTTATCCCGTTCTATGAAGACGGCGAGTTCAAGCTGCTGTATCTGAAAGATTGGCGCGACAGGGAAGGACACGGTGAAGGCACGCCCTGGTTTCTGCTGGGGACCCGGGATTTCATTCACTACAAGGAATACGGAGAGGTTCTGCCGAGGGGCGCGGTATCCGAGCAGGATCTGTATATCTATACGGGATGCGTGCTGAAGAAAGACGGACTGTATCATATTTTCTATACCGGCAACAATTTTCATTATCCGGCAGAGGGCAAGGCGCAGCAGGCAGTGATGCATGCGGTCAGCAGCGATTTTGTACATTGGAAAAAACGGCCGGAGGATGCCTTCTACGCACCAACGGACGCCTACGAGGAGCATGACTGGCGTGATCCGTTTGTGTTCTGGAACGAGGAGGCGGGGGAATATTGGATGCTCCTTGCCGCCCGGCTGAAGAAGGGCCCCGCGGGTCGCCGCGGCTGCGTTGCCCTATGCGCCTCCAAGGATTTGACCAGCTGGGAGGTACGCGATCCGTTCTGGGCTCCCTACTTGTATACGACTCACGAATGCCCGGACCTGTTCCGGATGGGGGACTGGTGGTACCTTCTGTACTCGACATTCTCGGACCGCACGGTCACGCATTACCGGATGAGCCGCTCGCTGCAGGGGCCTTGGCTGGCGCCCGAGAACGATGCACTTGATACCCGGGCATTCTATGCCGCCAAGACCTGGACCGACGGTGAGCGGCGTTATGCATTCGGATGGAACCCGACGCGGGAAGGCGAGCATGACGGGGGCACCTGGCAATGGGGCGGACATCTGGTTGTGCATGAAGTCGTACAGGGCACGGATGGTGCGCTGCTTGTAAAAGTGCCGGATACCCTGAATGCTGCGTTTAATCAGGAAAGCGCTTTATCCTTCACCGAAGTGCTCGGACGCTGGAAGTTCAGCGGCAGCACGGCCGCGGTTACGGCAACCGATTCCTTCGCCGGTGCCTATGCGGGGTTATTACCGGACGGCGCCTGCAAGCTGGAGGCGACGATAACGTTCGCTCCCGGTACCCGGGGCTGCGGCATTGTACTGCGGACCGATCAGGACTTCGGGCAGGGGTATATGATCCGGCTGGAGCCGGGCCGTAACCGGATTGTTGTTGACCAGTGGCCGAGGAAGGGAGATGTCCCCTACGCCGTCGGCATGGAGCGGCCGCTGCAATTGCTGCCCGGAACCGCCTGCTCGTTAAGCATATATCTGGAAGATCAGGTATGCGTAGTCTATGTGAACGAGGAGCTTGCGTTAAGCACACGGCTGTATGATTTCCAGCAGGGAGGGATGGGGCTGTTCGTGAGTGAGGGGAGTGCGGAATTCATTACCAGGCAGTTTGCAATGTAGGTCCATTCCAATCCGGATGAAGAGAGGGGATAGGTAATGATCAATGTTGTCAGAAGAACAGTGATGGTATGTGTGGCGTGTATCCTTTTGTGTGGCAGTCTGCCGGGTCTTAGTTTTGCAGATACAGCTAATGTGAAGGTGACGATTGATTCCGGCACGGCCGCCATCGACTTCACCTATGGAACGATAAATCTGGCCCGCGGCAACGAAGGCAAGCTGACCGGTATCCGCCATCTGGCGCAGAACAATCTGTGGAATGATACGGCAGCTTCCACCGTTTCAGCGAAGAGAGGGCATGTCACCTATGAACACACCTGGGGCTCGGGCACTTCGCTGGCTGAGCTGGAGACGACGGTTGCCCGTAAATATGACGGTACCTTGACCGTCAGCCAACATGCGCAGACAGAGCAGCCAGGCATATCAGGCGTGCAATGGGGATTCATTATCCCCGATACGTATGATCTGATTATTCCTGCACTGGGCGGGATCCGGCTCACTGCCGAATCACCGGACGCCGCCTATGGCTTCTCCCAGTTCACTTATCCCGATGTCTGGGAGGCGCAGATGTTTCTTGTGCAGGGGGCAGAGGGCGGATTGCTGGTTCATGCGGATGACAATGCCGGTTTCTTCAAAACATTGCATGTGAAGCATGAGAACGGCAGCTTCTATGTTGGAATAGAGACGCAATCGCCCGCTCCGTTTCAGCAAACGACCAAGTCGGTCTCCACGGATTGGCGGCTTAAAGCCTACGCCGGTGACTGGGCAAAAGGATCGGCGATGTACCGGGAGTGGGCAGATGGCGCCTTCGGGTTAGCTGAATCTTCCGCGAAGGCACCGGATTGGGCCAAGGATATCGGATTCACGGTACTGACCGATCTGGAAGACCAGCCGATGCTGGAGGAGCTTGCACAGCGGGTAGATGCGGAGCGGACGCTGCTGGTTGTTCCCGGCTGGAGAGCGGACCCCTATGATGTGAATTTTCCCAATTATGAGCCGAAGCCGGATATCGCAGCCAGGATCGACGCTGCCCAGGCGCTGGGATTCCGCGTGATGCTGTATGTCAATATATTCGGAACATCATTTAACAACGATAATTACACACAGATGCAGCCCTATCAGGTGAAGGATCCGTTCACGCTGGAGCGGAAGCGCTGGGAGTATACAGCAGGATCGGAACAGATTTCATTTGCCGTTATTAATCCGGCGGCGGAGGCGTGGCGGGAACTCTTCGTTAACAAGATGACTGCCCTGGTGAATGAGGTCGGACCGGACGCGCTGCACCTGGACCAGTCGCTGCTCATGTATAACGATGCCAACGGCCTGATTGACGGCAACAACATGATGCAAGGCAATATCGCCCTGCACCGCGAGCTTAGAGAAGCGCTGCCGGATATCGCCTTGGGCGGGGAGAGCCTGAACGAAATCACGACACGGTATGAGTCCTTTGCGCAGCGCCATGCCTATGGCATCTTCTCCGCGAGCGGAACGTGGGATGACAGCAAAATCAATCAGGTGGTTCCGGCCAGCTCAGCGATTTTTGCCCCGTATACGACTATTTACGGTCATCCAGATCATGCGAACCCAATCACGGAGGATTATTTCATGGCCTGGCATAAGGTCGTTCAGAACCGGCTCGGGGCCATTCCCATGCTCACAAGACCTAATCTGGGCCAGATCGCCAATCCTACCCCGCTGATGGAACAATTGCTGGATGAAGCGGGCTGGTACCAGAGCGCACAGCCTACAGCCGATTTCAGCAACATGTCAGATCCCACTTTGTTTGCTTTCAGGACAGCAAACGGCGGCAGTGCCAAATATGTGCGCGATTCCTATGGCGAGAAGCTGACCGCCTACGACGGGAACCCTTCCGGCGGGGGCACCGACATCATGCGTTATTTGTACGGGGCAGAGACCTATCCGTTGCCGGGAAGCATTCCGGGGTGGCTGCTCTATGACGAACAGAAGCTGTTCGGGCTGGACCCGGACAAAACGTATCTGTATTTGAACCAGGTCCGCGATCCCGACGGATTCCATGTCTATGAGTGGCCGGAGGATGTGGCGCTAAAACGGCTGTCCAGCCGCTCCACCCACACCACCATCGTTATGGACGACAAGCTTCAGTCCGGGGATATAGATCTGCTGAATTACGAGGGACCGGTTAGAGCAGGAGAGGTTCTGGGAGACGGTACCGTCCATACAACCGCTGCCCCGTTCCCTACCACGGGCGGATTCTCCTACTCCTTCCCCGGAGGAGGAACTGTGCAGCACTGGGGCGACCGGATCCTGGCCCATCCGCCTTACGCAGGACAGTGGCAGGGCGGGCATACCTGGCTGGAATTTGATATCAGTCTGCCCGCAGCAGCGGCAGCGAGCTTTCAAGCCGGTGTACAGCTGGGCTCCGAGCAGAACGTTGCGAGCAGTGACGGTGTCACCTTCAAGGTATCCGCTTGGGATAAGGCAGAAGCGCCTGGGGACCGTACGGTGCTGAGTGAAGAGCAGTTCAGCAGAAGTGCCTCACCTACAGCCATGGAGCTGGATTTGTCGGAATTAGCAGGCAAAGAAGTGACCCTCCGGCTGGAGACGCATCCCGGTGTGACGGTGGACAATGATTCTGCCGTATGGGTGGCACCTACGGTAGCCGTCGCAACTTACGGCGGCAACCGCAGCGTAAGCTTCAAGGTGAACAGTCCGCTGCCCTTAACTGTGGTGCAATCCAGCTACGGAGCAGCCTCGTCTGTAAGTCTAGGTAACAATCACTACGAAATTACAGCACCTGCCTCGGGTACGGTGTATCTGATTCACAACGTGTCTGCTCCTGTGCAGCTGCCGTTATCGTTACCCGGAGCTCCATATCATTCGAGCCTGGTGTTCGAGGACGGAAGCGAAGGGCAAGCCCAGTCTCCGTTCGGCGGATTCCCGGGAAGCGGCTCTGTACTGGGCGTTGAGAAGCAGGGGCTGGATGCCCACCCGCCGCAGCACGGGCAGACGCATATTGAATATGCCTTGAATTTGCCCGCTGACACGCAGGCTGTACTGCAGGGATTCGCCGGTATTAAGGACGGATCGGATGACTCCCAGGGCGCCGGCTTCCGCATAGCGGTGAACGGAACGGTAAAGTGGTCGCAGGATATCATGCCGGGCGGGGCCTGGACGCCGTTCAGTATCCCGCTGGCCGAATATGCCGGAACTTCGGTCATCATCACCCTGATCACTGATTCTTTGGGCGACTACGGATATGACAGGGCCTTCTGGGGCCAGCCGGCTCTGATTGTGCAATAAAGAGATCATGCAGAAACCGAATATGAGGGGGAAGCAAAATCATGAGAAAAATTGCCGCTTTATCTATTAGTACCGTTCTTTTGGCCCTGACAGCCTGCAGCTCACCATCCAATACCAATACCAAAGACACTGCCAGCTCCAGTGCCGATCCGAAGCAACCCATTGACCTGCGGGTAGGCCGTTATTCCCTGCCCACCTGGGGGTATCCCGCAGGGGATGATTTTGCGAACAACATCTGGTACCGGCATTATGCTGACAAGTTCAATCTGAACGTCATACACGAATGGACAGCTCTGCAGAATGAATACAATGAGAAGTTGAATATCGTTATTGCCTCGGGCTCAATCCCGGATATCGTCATTGAAGCCTCCACCAACCAGCTGGAGACCATGGTGAAGGCCGGTATGACAGCGGATCTCACCGATGTTTTCGAGGAGCATGCTTCTGATTTGACGAAGGAGATTCTCACCGGTGACGGCGGCCTTGCAATGGATTCGGCTACCTTTGACGGCAAGCTCATGGCTTTGCCTTACACGACCTCGGTCATCTATGAACCCAGTCTGCTATGGGTGCGGCAGGACTGGCTGGATAAGCTGAACCTGCCTGTGCCGAAGACCATCGACGATGTGATAGCGGTGGCCAAGGCCTTCAAAGAAAAGGACCCGGACGGCAACGGCATCGACGACACCGGCGGGCTGGCATTCAGCAACTGGCTATTCGACGGGATTACCTCCACCACCGGATTCTTCAACGGCTACCATGCCTATCCGCAGAGCTGGCTCAAAGGAGATGACGGCAAGATCACCTACGGCAGCGTGCAGCCTGAAATGAAGAATGCCTTGGCTAAGCTCAGAGAAATGTATCAGGCCGGCCTGATTGATCCTGAGTTTGGCATGAAGGATACGACGAAGGTAACGGAGGAGGTCAGCGGCGGCAAATACGGCATCAGCTATGGACGCTGCTGGAACGTATACATGTACGGTACGGGCCTGGAGGGCCAGCCGGATATGGTCTGGACTCCACTGGCGGCTCCAAGCGCCGACGGCGAGGATGTATTTGCCAATGTAGGCACAACCGTGGTGAGTTACTATGCGGTGAACAAAGACTATAAGCATCCCGAAATTCTCGTCCAATTATTGAATGATTACAACGAGATGGCTTACGGTCCGAACCGGAATGATCCCGAGGTCAAGAAATTCTTTGCTTTCGAAAAAGGGCAGACCATTGTGGAACAGGGGCACTTGTCCCTGGCCCGGACCCTTACGACCGATGATGCTACCGTGAAATCTTTGGAATACCTGATCGAAGCCATCGAGAAGCGCGATCCCAGCAAGCTGGATCAGGCTCTGACCGAGACGGGGAAATACGAACCGAGCGTAGCTTATCTGGACGGCAAGGGGACCGGCTATATGGAATATCACCAGGTCAAAGCCTTCAAAGCGATTGTGGAGGGCTATGGCACGGATCATCTGATTCCCCAGGCTTATGGAGGCACCACGGAAACGATGCTGAACAAAATGGGCATTCTGGGCGATTATGAACGTGAAATTTTCACGAAGATCATCATGGGTGCGGAGCCTATTGACGCCTTCGATACCTTCGTATCCGAGTGGCACAAGCTGGGCGGCCAGCAGATTCTGGACGAGATCAACGCCAGCTTGTGATGAAAGGGGTAGCCTATTGTGAGAGCTTTGCACCTGAAGAGCCGCTTCAGACATGAATTACCGTACCATTTGTTTTTGATACCGGGAATTATACTGGCTGTTCTATTCTGCTATATCCCGATGATGGGGATTGTGATGGCCTTCCAGAACTTTAGCGTGTTCAAGGGCTGGCTTGCGGGTCCATGGGTCGGGATGGACAATTTCCAATATATTATTTCCATGCCCCGCTTCGGGCAAGTCATGTATAACACGATCTATATTTCGATTTTGAAAATTGTATTTTCATTGATTGTGCCTATCGTTGTTGCGCTGCTGCTGAACGAAATGCGCGGCCAGAAGCTGAAACGGGTGCTGCAAACTGCGATGTACCTGCCTTATTTCCTGTCCTGGGTGGTGCTCGGCGGCATCATTCTGGATGTCCTCAGTCTGGAGGGGGTGATTAACAGCCTCATCCAGGCCTTTGGCGGAGAGCCGGTGGGCTTCCTGTCCAGCAACCGGCTGTTCCCCGGCGTACTGGTCACTACTGAAGTGTGGAAGAACTTTGGCTTCAATACGATTATCTATATGGCTGCGCTAACCTCCATCAATCCGGATTTGTATGAAGCAGCCATGATTGACGGAGCCAGCCGCTGGCGGCAGATCTGGCATGTTACGCTGCCCGGCATTCGTCCTACGATCATTCTTCTGGCTACTCTCAGTCTGGGCAATGTGCTGAACGCCGGGTTCGAACAGGTATTCATGCTGCTCAATCCGCTGGTGGTCGATTCCGGCGATATCCTGGATACACTGGTCTACCGGCTGGCCTTCAATCAGGCGCAGTACAGCGTAGCGACAGCCGTAGGACTGTTTAAATCGCTGGTGTCTGGAGTACTTATTTCAGTCTCCTATTATATGGCCTATAAGTTTGCCGATTACCGCATTTTTTGAAAGGGGGAGCAAGGGTGAAATACCGTTTGAACGGCAGCACCGTGTTCGCAGTATTCAACAAAGTGTTTCTCATTCTCTTGGGAATCCTCTGCATTGCGCCGATTGTCAATACGTTAGCCATTTCCTTCAGCTCCGCCTCGGCGGTGGCGATGGGGAAGGTACGGTTTTTTCCGTCGGACTTTTCACTGGACGCTTATAAATTTATCGCTACCCGTCCGGAATTTCTAAGATCCTTGGGCGTGGCTGTGATCCGTGTGCTTGTGGGCAGCGCCCTGCAGATGCTGGTTACCTTTATTTCAGCTTATCCCCTTTCCAGGGAGAACAGGGATTTCAGCATGCGGACGTTTTATGTATGGTTTTTCATGTTCACCATCCTGTTCAGCGGAGGCATTGTTCCCCTGTACATGCAGGTGAAATCCCTCCACATGCTGGATACCATGATGGTACTGGTTCTGCCGACAGCCCTGGCGGTCTTCAACATCGTTCTGATGATCAATTTCTTCAGAGGACTGCCCCGGGAACTGGATGAGTCCTTCCGCATAGATGGAGCCGGACACTGGACCATCCTGTGGCGGTTATATTTCCCGCTGTCGTTGCCTGCTTTTGCGACCATTCTGCTGCTGGCTATGGTAGGGCATTGGAATAGCTGGTTTGACGGAATGATCTTCATGAACCAGACCGAGAACTATCCGCTCGCCACCTATTTACGCTCCATTATTGTCAGCTTCGATTTCAGCAATGTGAGGTCTGAGGACGCCGCACTCCTGGCCAGCATCTCACCGCGCACGACCAAGAGCGCGCAGATCATTCTGGCCACGTTGCCCATCTTGTGCGTCTACCCTTTTTTACAGCGTTATTTCGTGTCTGGTCTCGTCCTGGGAAGCGTGAAGGGATAGTTCCAAAAACTATTTACAGTAGGAGAAATGGATTATGCAGAAAATTGCCAGTGGAATCTTTAAGCTGACCTTCGGAACACCCGAAGAATTTACACCGGTATCGGTATTGAAGCCCGTCATATGTCTCGAAGCGCTGAATGCGCTTGAAGATCATCCGCTTCCCTTTCTAAGGGAGGACATTCAATTTCAACCGCGCCAGGGCTCCGTATTGCTGGAGATTCCCTTGGAGCCGGAAGAGGAAGTATACGGTTTGGGCTTACAGCTTAAATCGTTCAGACAGAGCGGCAGCAAGAAGAAGCTGCGAACGAATTCCGACCCGTCCGCGGATCTGGGCGACTCCCATGCGCCGGTTCCCTTTTATGTAAGTACTGCCGGTTATGCCATTCTGGTGGATACGGCCCGGTACGCGACCTTTTTCAGCGGAGGGTGCAAGAGAGTTGGCAGCAGGCAGGATCTGGAAGGCTTCGAATCGGCAGGCACCGAGAAGGGGCACTGGGAAGTGAAAAAGGGAAGCGGCAATATGCTGGTGGATATCCCTGCGGCGCAAGGAGTAGATATTTATGTGTTTTGCGGCGGGGATATGAAGGACGCGGTCAGCCGCTATAATCTGTTCAGCGGCGGCGGGGCGTTACCTCCGATGTGGGGATTGGGAGTGATGTACCGCGCCGACTGGCATGCGGATCAGGAAGATGTCCTGCAGTTAGCCCGGCAAATCAGGGAAGATGAGATGCCCTGCGACATGTTTGGTCTGGAGCCCGGCTGGCAGACGAACGCCTACTCCTGTACTTATGTGTGGGACAGCAACAGATTTCCGGATGAAACAAGGCTGATCCAGGATCTGAAGGATATGGGGTACCGGCTTAATCTGTGGGAACATGCTTATGTGCATCCTGATAGTCCTGTCTTCCCGGAGCTGAAGCCTTATTCGGCCGACAGCTATGTATGGGACGGTCTGGTGCCGGATTTCACCCAAGCTGAGGCCCGGAAAGCCTTCACGGACATCCACCAGCCCTTCATCGAGGCGGGGTTGTCAGGCTTCAAGCTGGATGAATGTGATAACGGCGATTATATCGGCAACTGGGGTTTTCCCGATTTCGCCCGTTTTCCGGGAGGCGCGGACGGGGAGCAGATGCACAGCTTGTTCGGCCAGCTCTATCAGCAAACGATGCTCGCCCCGTTCAAGGCAGCGGACCGCCGGACCTATGGACAGGTGCGCGCTTCCCATGCGCTCGCGGCGCCCTATCCCTATGTACTGTACAGCGACCTCTACGACCATGAAGACTTCGTACGGGGGCTGGCCACAGCGTCCTTCTCAGGTCTGCTCTGGTCGCCGGAGGTCCGCCAGACAGCAACGAGGGAAGAGCTGCTGCGCCGGATTGGTGCTGTGATTTTCTCGCCTCTGGCGGTGCTTAACTGTTATATGATTCCTTCGCCGCCGTGGAAGCAATTCGATCATGACAAGAACCATGCCGGTGAATGGCTGGAGGATTGGCCGCAACTGGCGCAGCAATGCAGGAAGCTTCTGCAAATCAGAATGAGTCTGATTCCTTACCTGTATGCCGCATTTGGCAGATACCGTCAGCAGGGGGTACCGCCTATACGTCCCTTAGTGATGGATTACCCGGGTGACTCTGAGGTGCTGGATTGCTTCGACCAGTTCATGGTTGGAGAGGATCTTATGGCTGCTCCTGTTGTCTATGGTAACGGTGACACACGTAAGCTCTACCTGCCTCAAGGCCGCTGGTACGAACGATTGACCGGAGAGTGGCTGAACGGCGGACAATGGATCACCCGCCAGGTTGCTGAGGATGAAGTTCCTCTGTATATCAAACAGGGCGCGCTAATTCCTTGGGCAGAGCCCGTTCTATGTGTCCGGGACGACACCGTTTTTAATATAGAGCCTGTTCTGTACGGTGCGGAAGCAGGGGAATGCTCGCTTTTATGTGATGATGCAGTCAGCTATTCCATGATTTCTGAGAGCCTGCCTTTTGCCACAATTAAGGTGACCCAAGAAGGCGGTCTGAGCATAGAGGAACAAGACATAATCTCTGAGCGCTATAGGTTAGCCGGTGTGAAATACGTCCCGGATGGGGAAAGGGGCTGAATCGGGGACATGGCCGTCGATCTCATAGGCTTAGATATCGGGTCAACAGGAACGAAATGCCTGATTATGGCTCCAACGGGTGAGGTGCTGGCCCAGGCATACAGGGAATACCCCATGGAATCGCCGGAAAGCGGCTGTTATGAGCTGAGTCCGCAGCGGGTGTGGGAAGCGGTTCAAGCTGTGATCAGTTCCGCAATGATTAAGTATGACCGACCGCCTGCCATGCTTGCCGGACTGTCCGTTTCTTCCTTTGGGGAGGCTGCCGTTCTGCTCGACAGCGGGGGCGGCGTGCTTGGAAACAGCCTGCTGTATATTGACAAGCGGGGAAGCGAGCAACTGGAGGTTTTGGTGGAGCATATCGGAGAAGAGAACATCATTGGCAAGACGGGTCTTCATCCCCATCCGATGTACACCCTCTCCAAATTGATGTGGTATCGGGAAAAGCGGCCGGACATTTATGAGCGGCTTCATACCTTTCTGCCGTTTGGATCATTTATTCTCTTCAAGCTGGGTGCAGGACCCGTGATCGACTATTCGCTGGCATCCAGAACGATGGCCTTTGATGTTCACCGGCTTGAGTGGGATGAGGAGATTATCCGGGCGTCAGGCTTAAGGAGCGGGATATTTCCCCAGGCGCTGGAGCTTGGATCACGGCTCGGCCGGATTTCACCTGCAGCGGCTGAGGCGCTGGGGCTGCCTGCTCACCTTCAGCTGGTGCTCGGCGGACATGACCAGGTATGTGCTGCCATTGGCGCGGGAGTCACGGAAGAAGGCTCGGCCGTAGACGGCATTGGCACCGTAGAGTGCATCACGCCGGTCTTCCATACCATGCAGGTCGATGACCAAGCACTTGCACTCAGCAAGCTGGCGCTAGTTCCTTATATCCAGGGGAGTTATACCACCTATGCTTTTAATTTCACCGGCGGCTCCCTGCTCAAGTGGTACAGGGACCAGTTCGGTTATGAAGAGAAATGTGCGGCAGATGAGTCCGGCCGGAGTGTCTATGAGATTATGGGCGAGAGCGCCGGAGAAGGTCCTACAGACATTTTGGTACTGCCGCATTTTGCCGGCACAGGCACACCTTACATGAATCCGGCTGCGGTTGGGGTCATCGCGGGCTTGAATTTCAACACCACGAAGGGTGAACTGTACAGAGCCTTGATGGAGGGCGTCACCTATGAGATGAGGCTCAATCTGGATTGTCTGGAGCAAGCGGGTATGCGTATCAGAGAACTAAAGGCCTGCGGCGGCGGTGCCAAGTCCGCCCTGTGGCTGCAAATCAAGGCGGACATCATGAACAGGGCCGTCATCGCCCTTGATATCGAAGAGGCGGGTATTCTAGGAGCGGTTATTCTGGCCGGGGTGGCGCTGGGAGTGTTCCCTTCCTATGCAGAAGCTGCCCGCCGTTTGGTGAAAATGGGCACTACCTTCTATCCGCGCCCTGAGAACCGTAGGCACTATGACGAGAATTACGCCAAATATAAACGGCTGTATCAAGCAGTGAATAACGTCATGTCGAACCCATAGGAGATGCTGAAGAATGCCATTAGTGACCCTGAAAGAGTTAATGAAGGATGCCGAAGCCAAGCGTTATGCCGTCGGCGCGTACAATGTGATTAATTTGGAGATGATCCGGGGAATCATTGCCGGGGCCGAGGAGGCGCGCTCACCGGTCATTCTGTCCTTTGCGGAAGTGCATATTCCGCTTGTTCCGCTGGAGGTGATCGCTCCAATTATACTGGCGGCTGCGAGGCAAGCGCAGGTTCCCGTTGCGGTACACCTGGATCACGGCCAGGATCACGAAATTCTGATCCGGGCGATGCAGCTCGGCTTCTCGTCGGTGATGTTCGACGGTGCGCATCTGCCGCTGGATGAGAATATCCGCCAGACCAATGAAATCAGCAAAATCGCCAAGGCGCTCGGAGTTTCCGTAGAAGCCGAACTTGGCAAGATTCTGCGTCCGGAGGGCGGCGGAGCGGAGGAAGAAATAGAAGAATATGATCCGGACGATGTTTACACCAATCCCCAAGAAGCACAAACCTTTATTGAACATACCGATGTCGATGCGCTCGCCGTTGCTTACGGGACTGCGCACGGTGTTTATCTGACAGAACCGGTTCTGGATTTTGAGCGTTTGAAGCTCATCAAAGAGCTTACCGGCCTGCCGCTGGTGATGCATGGCGGGTCCGGACTGGATGAAGCCGCCTATATCACCTCCATACAGTGCGGCATCCGCAAGCTCAACTATTATTCCAATATGGCGCATGAAGTGGCGAATACCCTCCAGGCGAAATTGGCGGCCAACAGCGCGAAGCAGCACAAAAGCTATTATCATGACATATCCAGATGGGCTATGGAAGCAGTGCAGCAGGATATTGTGCGCACGATGAGAATTTTCGGGAGTGCCGGACAAGCCTGAGGCTTGCCTTCCCGGGTGCAGGAGGAATGGCGGTATGGCAAGACTTTATGGCAGAGAATGGACCCGGCGCGAGCTGGAGGCCAGAGTTGGCCGAATAGAGCAGCTTGCGGGAGTGCTGCCCTTTGTAATGAGAGAGGGGCCGGAGGCCGGTCAGGAAGTGTTCCGCGTGCGGACGGGCTCAGGCCTCTCCTATTGGGTGCATCCCGGGAAAGGAATGGATATCTCTTTGGCTGAATTTTGCGGCATTCCGGTTAGCTGGTCTGCCGCCAACGGCGATCCCCATGCTGCTTATTTCAGGGAAGAAGGGAATCATTGGCTGCAGACGGCTTCCGGCGGTTTGCTGATGACTTGCGGCTTGTCACAGGCGGGTGCGGCCGGCCGGGACGAATACGGAGCTTATGGATTGCATGGGCAGATCCATCATACACCCGCACGCCAGGCTTCATATCAGGCGGAATGGCAAGGCAATGAATATGAGATGCGCCTGCGGGGAGTCGTAGAGGAGACGTCCATTTTTGGACATAAGCTGCGTTTGACCCGCACGATTACAAGCAGGCTTGGAGAGAACAGTTTGCAGCTTTGCGATAGCGTGGAGAATGCAGGCTTTACCCCGGCCCCGCATCTGATGCTGTATCATTTCAACTTTGGCTTTCCGCTGCTTGCAGAGGATACCCGGATCATCTTGCCGGAGAGCAGCTGTGCTCCGCGTGATGATGATATGGAGATATCAGGGATACATGAATGGCAGGCGCCGGATCAACGTTTCAAGGAACAAGTGTACTACCATGAGCCATTGGAGCGGCAAACATACATCTGCGCTCAAATCAGCAGCCCTTCTTTTCCTGTACCCGGCTTATCCTCTTCTGCGGGAGGCCTGACGGCAGAGCTGAAGTGGGATCAGCGGACGCTGCCCAGACTGGTGCAGTGGAGAATGCCCGGAGCAGGCGAACATGTGCTGGGACTCGAGCCGTCCAATTGCTGGACCCGGGGGAGAGCGGAAGAGCGCGGAGCGCATTCTTCGAAGCTGCTTGAGCCTGGAGAGGCCGTTCATTACGAAATTGAATTGAAATTCAAAACGAGTTGAACAAACGGAGGAATTTGATATGCTGCAGGCTAAGCCTTATGTATTCTGGTTTGTCACAGGGAGCCAAGGTTTGTACGGAGAGGATGTACTCGAGCAAGTGGAGGAGAATTCCAGGAAAATGGTGGAGGAGTTAAACCGCGAAGGGGGCCTTCCGTATCCGATCCAATTCCGCGAAACGGTTACGGCTCCGGAAGCGATTCTGCGAGTTTGCCTTGAAGCCAATTCCAGCGGGACCTGCGCGGGGGTGATCACATGGATGCACACCTTCTCTCCGGCCAAAATGTGGATCTCGGGGCTGACCCAGCTGCGCAAGCCGCTGCTGCATCTCCATACCCAATACAATATCGAGATTCCCTGGGACAGTATTGATATGGAGTTTATGAACTTGAACCAGGCGGCGCATGGCGACCGTGAGTTCGGATTCATCGGCGCCCGCCTGCGCATGGCCCGAAAGATTATTGCAGGCCACTGGAAGGATGAAGAGGTGCGTGCAAGAATCGGAGGGTGGATGAAGACGGCGGCGGGTTATACCGGGAGCCAGACGATGAGAATCGCCAGGTTCGGCGACAATATGCGTGATGTCGCGGTGACGGAAGGCGATAAGGTGGAGGCGCAAATCAAGCTGGGGTGGACGGTCAACGGTTATCCGGCCGGCGATCTGGCTGAACGGGTTCGGAGTGTAAGTGATGCCAAGCTTCGTACGCTGATGGATGAATACGCCGAATTGTACGATTTTACGGATCAGGGACGTGCCGATGGCGCTGAACGGGAAGCCATTCGTGAACAGGCGCGGATGGAGATTGCGCTGAGCGAATTTTTGGAGGAGGGCGGATATACAGCGTTCGTGACCAGCTTCCAGGACCTGCATGGACTGAAGCAATTGCCGGGGCTGGCGGCTCAGCGGCTGATGGCGGCAGGCTACGGCTTCGGCGGTGAAGGCGACTGGAAGACGGCCGCGCTGGTACGGATGATGAAGATTATGGCCGGGAATCAAGGCACCTCTTTCATGGAGGATTATACGTATCATCTGCAAAAGGGCAATGAAATGGTGCTGGGTTCCCATATGCTGGAGATCTGCCCGTCCCTGGCTGCCGACAAACCAAGGATTGAAGTGCATCCCTTGTTTGTCGGCGGGAAGGAAGCTCCGGCGCGTCTAATATTTGGCGGCGCAAGCGGCACAGGAATCAATGCTACCCTGGTGGATATGGGCGACCGGTTCCGCCTGATCGTCAATGAAGTGAATGCCGTACAGAATGAACATAGAATGCCTCATCTGCCGGTAGCGCGCCTCCTCTGGCAGCCGCAGCCGTCCTTGACCCGTGCATCGGAAGCCTGGATTCTGGCCGGGGGTGCACATCACTTCGCCTTTTCCTTCCACACAACGAGTGAACAGCTCCGGGATTGGGCGCGCATGGCAGGAATCGAGTGTCTTGTCATCGACGCCTCCAGCACCTTGATTTCACTTGAAAATGAGCTGCGCTGGAATGACCTGTATTACAGGTTGAATCATTAGCCGGATTAAGCTTAATCAGTCAAGACCCGCTTCCTGCCACAATCAGCAGGTGCGGGTCTTTTGCTGCATATATCTCCCTCCATCGACAAGCGCATTGAATTGTAAGGCCGTCTACAATATAATTAAAAACGTTATCCGGGCGCTTTAGCCCTTTAAACAGGAGGGATATTCATTATGAGCATCACCGTCAAAGATGTGCAGCATGTGGCCAAGCTGGCCCGACTGCAATTAAGCCCGGAAGAAGAGGCTACCTTCACCGAACAAATGAATGCTATTTTACAATATGCCGAGAAATTGAATGAGCTGGATACTGAAAATGTAGAGCCGACCACTCATGTGCTGCAGGTCAGTAATGTGATGCGTGACGATGTAGTCAAGGAGAGCCTGTCCCAGGAGGCAGCGCTGCTTAACGCACCGGAAGATGAAGACGGACATTTTAAGGTTCCCGCTGTTCTGGAATAACTAAAGCCTGAGAGGAGGAAGCAAGTTGAGCCTGTTTCAATATCGATTACCTGAAGTACATAACATGCTGCACAGTAAAGAGGTCTCGGTCAGTGAGCTGACGGAAGCGTCGCTTTCTGCCATTGCGGAGCATGACAGTAAGGTTCATGCTTTTTTGACACTGAATGAAGAGGGTGCCCGTGATCAAGCACGAGCACTAGACGACAAGCTGGCTTCCGGAGCCGCGCGCGGTCTGCTGTTCGGACTTCCTGCCGGAATCAAGGATAATATTGTCACCAAAGGTCTGCGCACCACCTGTGCCAGCCAGTTCCTTAATAACTTCCAGCCGATTTATGATGCGACCGTAGTCTCCAAGCTGCGCCAGGCCGATGCCGTAACCATGGGCAAGCTGAACATGGACGAGTTCGCCATGGGCGGGTCCAATGAGAATTCCAGCTTCGGGGCGGTGCGCAATCCGTGGGATCTGGAACGTGTTCCCGGCGGGTCGAGCGGTGGTTCGGCAGCGGCGGTTGCGGCCGGAGAAGTGTTCTTCACCCTCGGCTCCGACACCGGCGGCTCGATCCGCCAGCCGGCTTCCTATTGCGGAGTGGTCGGCCTTAAGCCAACGTACGGGTTAGTGTCGCGTTACGGTCTGGTGGCATTTGCTTCCTCACTGGATCAGATTGGCCCGATTACCCGGACCGTTGAGGATTCCGCGTATGTACTGCAGGCGATTGCAGGCTATGACGCCCAGGATTCCACCTCGGCCAAGGTCAGCATTCCGGATTACCTGAGCTCGCTGACCGGCGATATCTCCGGTTTGCGTATTGCAGTGCCGAAGGAATACATCGGCGAAGGCGTAGATGCATCGGTCCGCGAATCTGTGCTGTCAGCGCTTAAAGTTCTTGAAGGTCTTGGCGCCGTGTGGGAAGAAGTTTCTCTTCCGCATACTGAATATGCCGTAGCCGCTTATTATCTGCTCTCCTCTTCGGAGGCTTCCTCCAACCTGGCCCGTTTTGACGGCGTCCGCTATGGGGTTCGTGTAGACAATGGCGGCGGTTTGCTGGATCTGTACCATAACTCCCGCAGCCAAGGCTTCGGTCCTGAAGTCAAACGCCGGATTATGCTCGGCACCTATGCGCTCAGCTCCGGATATTATGATGCTTACTATTTGAAGGCGCAGAAGGTACGCACCTTGATTAAGCAGGATTTTGATGAAGTGTTCAAGAAATATGATGTCGTAATCGGCCCGACTGCGCCAACCACAGCCTTTAAGCTGGGCTCGCAGACCGAAGATCCGCTGACCATGTACCTGAATGATATCCTGACCATACCTGTCAGTCTGGCTGGTATTCCTGCTATCAGCATTCCTTGCGGCTTCGCTGAAGGCCTGCCTGTCGGCTTGCAGATTATCGGCAAGGAGTTTGACGAGAGTACGGTACTGCGCGTTGCGCATGCCTTTGAACAACATACAGAGCATCACAAGGCCCGTCCGCAAATGTAGCTACCAGTTTGAGTATATGCCCACAAAACTTTTAAGGGATGAGATTATCTATGTCTAAATATGAAACGGTCATCGGGCTTGAAGTTCATGTGGAGCTTCATACCAAGTCCAAAATCTTCTGCGGCTGCTCCACAGAATTCGGCGCTCCGCCCAATACACATACCTGTCCGGTCTGTCTCGGCCACCCCGGCGTATTGCCGGTTCTTAACCGTCAGGCCGTAGAGTACGCGATGAAAGCGGCGATGGCGCTTAACTGTACGATTGGCGATGTCAGCAAATTCGACCGCAAAAACTATTTTTACCCCGATTCGCCAAAAGCGTACCAGATTTCGCAATATGACCAGCCTATCGGCCTGAACGGCTGGATTGATATTGAAGTGAACGGAGAGACCAAACGGATCGGCATCACCCGTCTTCATCTGGAGGAAGATGCGGGCAAGCTGACTCATGTGGACGGCGGCTTTGCTTCACTGGTTGACTTCAACCGGGTGGGGACTCCGCTTATTGAGATTGTCTCTGAGCCCGATCTGCGTTCACCGGAAGAGGCGCGCGCCTATCTGGAGAAGATCCGCGCCATTATGCAGTATTGCGATGTATCCGATGTGAAGATGGAAGAGGGATCGATGCGCTGTGATGCCAATATCAGCCTGCGGCCGGAAGGCCAGGAGGAATTCGGCATCCGGGCAGAGCTGAAGAACATGAACTCCTTCCGCGGCGTACTCCGTGGTTTGGAGTATGAGCAGTTCCGTCAAGGCGAGATTCTGGACGACGGGGGGATCGTTGTCCAGGAGACCCGCCGCTGGGATGAAGCTGGAGGCAAAACCTTGTCTATGCGCGGTAAGGAAGAGGCGCATGACTACCGTTATTTCCCGGACCCGGATCTTATCGTGCTGCATATTAGCGATGCATGGAAGGAAGATATCCGCGCGACCATTCCGGAGCTTCCGGATGCCCGGCAGGCCCGTTACAGTGAAGAATTTGGCCTGACTGCCTATGATGCCGGAGTGCTTACCTCATCCAAGCTGCTCGCTGACTTCTTCGAGGGCAGTCTGGCCTACACACAGGATGCCAAGGCTGTCGCCAACTGGATGATGGGAGACCTGCTGGGATATTTGAACAGCAATAATCTGGAATTATCCCAGGTGAAGATTACGCCGCAGGGGCTGGGTGAGATGATCGGCCTGATCACAGGCGGAACCATCAGCAGCAAAATTGCCAAGACCGTCTTCAAAGAAATGCTGGAGAGCGGTAAGCTGCCGGCAGTTATCGTTGAAGAGAAGGGGCTGGTCCAGATCAGTGATGAAGGGGCAATCAAAAAAATTGTCCAGGATGTGGTCGCTGCCAATCCGCAATCTGTCGAAGATTACAAGGCCGGCAAGAAACAAGCGATCGGCTTCCTCGTAGGACAAGTTATGAAAGAAAGCAAAGGAAAAGCAAACCCGGGTCTGGTTAACACACTGCTCGCTGACGTATTGAACAGCTAGGGGCTGCTTTTGGCTAATAGATTGGGTAATAAGTCATAGAATCATGAGCACAGGGCTTGTCGGCAACGGCAGGCCCTCTGCAGTATATAAGGGGACTAGTACGGATGGATACAATTGTGAAGCTGGATCTGCAGGATGAGATAACGCTGGATGAGCTCTGGAGTCTTCAGCATAAGGCGTACCGCCTGGAAGCGGAGATCATAGGGTTCCGTGATATTCCGCCGCTGCTGGAGACCAGAGACATGCTGAGCCGGGTTAAAGAGGACTTCTACGGCTGTCTCGACGACAATGAGGAGCTCATGGGGGCTGTTGCAGTAATGGAGGAGGCTCCCGGTAAGCTGACCGTTACACGCATGATGGTAAGTCCGGATCATTTTCGCCAAGGGGTGGCGGGCAGAATGTTAGAATTTATCTTTGCCCGTTATGCGGAAATGGAACAGTTTATCGTATCTACGGGGAAGCTGAATGTTCCGGCAGTAACGCTCTACACCAAACACGGGTTTATTCCTGCAGGTGTTGAAGAGGTAGCTCCGGGTGTGGAGCTGGTAGAATTTCACCGGAGCGGCAAGATTGAATGACAAGCGAAGCAAACGTTCTGAAAGGAGGAGTGCCGAGATGAATTCAGGTCAACATGATCATGAGAATAATCCCGTGCAGGATGAAGAGAAGGAAGCTGATTTGCAGGAAGCTGAAGCTGGCGGAGCACCTAATGCCCCTTATATCCCTCCCCGCCAAAAGCGGCGTCCCCGCAAACGCAAATTTATAGCCGGCCTGCTGGCTGCAGTTATTCCCGGCACGGGACATCTGTATCTCGGGCTGCTCCGTAAAGGAATTTCGTTTATCTTTCTTATTCTGCTGGATATTGTGGCGCTGCTGTATTTCTCATCCATCGGAATGCAGATCAATGTACCGCTGCTAATTTTGCTGGCGCTCCTGATCCCGGCATTGTACTTCTATAATGTGTTCGATGTGCTCCAGTCTGCAGACCGGATATTGCGGTTCCCTGAAGAGCATGACCCTGAACTATCGGATATGAAGGATTCTGCAAAGAATACAGGGCGCCGGGTGAGAATCAGCGAGCCGGGAGTTTCCTTTGGTCTGCTGCTGCTCATTGGCGGGGCGCTGCTCTTCCTTTTCCGCCAGAAGCCGCCCTGGCTTCAAGTGTTCATTGAGAACTCCGCAGGTGCAACCGTAGCGGTTCTGCTGATGATTCTGGGCCTGCTTCTGGGTGTACGGGAGATTGCTAAGGACTCGGGCGCACGTCTGAGCAAGGAACGGCGGAGCCGGCGTGTGGGCAGATATACTGCCTCCGCAGTGCTGATTAGTGTCGGAGTTCTGTTGCTCATGGATTGGCGTGACGGAACTGATTATATGATGCTGCTGCTGAAATGGTGGCCTGTTATTCCGGTATTATGGGGAGTGGAGTATCTGCTGATCCACTTCTTTTCCCGCCGCCGCAGACAGAACGTCACTACTGCCAGAGCCCGTATGGACCTGCGCGGACTGTTCTCGGCCATCCTGCTCTCGGCATGCGTATTTATCGTAACGGAGCAGGAGCATTATCTGCATCTTTGGAACCGGGTCAGTCTTAATTTGACTGTAGCGGCAGTTGATTATGGAGAAGCTGAAGGAAGCCGTTATGAGAAGGCTCCGCTTATTGTTCCAGTTGAACTGAATACGTCCGGAATCAATATTGATGCGATTAACGGGGATATTCTGATCCACCGGGCTGCTGTGGAGGATATTGAGATTACAGCTACAGTCTGGGTGGATCAGCTGGACGGGGTGCTTGCCGAATCCATAGCGGATCAGTCTTTTGTCGATGTGACAGAAGACACGACGATCAAGATCACTCCCCAGGGGAAGGCGTACGGTGAATCCGGCAAACGCCAGCCGCGGATAGATCTGGACATTTCCCTGCCCGAGGACCGACGGTTTGATCTGGGGGTACGCACGATGAACGGCGGTATTACTCTGCAGAACGTGGAGGCTATTTCAGATATTTCTCTGGAGACAGGGAACGGGGAGCTGATCCTGCACCGTATTTACGGCAATGTAAAAGGTAAAACCCTCAATGGCGCAGTACGCGCCAGAAACGTACAGGGGAGTGTTGAACTGACTACAAGCGGTGGAGATATGGGGGCCTGGGAGGTTAGCGGGGCTCTGAAGCTGTCATCGGCAGTCGGTAATATATCGGCAACGGATAGCGGAGATGCACTGGATCTGTCCACGAAGAACGGCAATGTGGAGGTAGCCGGAGCCAGAACGAAGCTGCATGCCGAATCTTTGAATGGCAGAATCAACATTCGTTCGAACGACTTCGGCGGAGACTGGGATATCTACAGTGCTGTCGGAGATATCGATCTCTACTTGCCGCTTACGGGTAATTATACGGTGGAGGGCTCAAGCGGGTACGGGGATATTGTAACGGACCTGCCGGGACTTGTAATCGACAAAAAAAACCTCTCCGGCCAGATCGGAACGGGTGAGTTCAAGCTTCGTGTGGATGGAAACAGCAATCTAAATGTGAGCAAATATTGAATTAAGTAATTTTTATTATATAATAATAAATATAATGTAAGGACTTCGTTGACAACATTGAAAGCCCGGTCTTACAATTACATTAGAGTTATTATTAAGTTGTATAATTAAAGGCGGTGGCATGGATGGGTAGTGGCGTACAGCATGCATTGGAGCAACTGAAGACAACCGGTGTCCGTATTACGCCTCAGCGTCATGCGATTCTTACGTACCTGATGGAAGCGATGAATCATCCTACGGCAGACGATATTTACCGAGCGCTTGAGCCTCAGTTTCCCAGTATGAGTGTGGCAACGGTGTATAACAATCTTAAGATGTTTATAGAAGCGGGTATGGTCCGCGAGCTGACCTACGGTGATAATTCCAGCCGTTTCGATGCCAATGTGTCTGATCATTATCATGTCATCTGCCAGGAATGCGGTAAGATTGAGGATTTCAGCTATTCTTCTCTCCATGAGGTAGAGGAGCGTGCCGAATTGGCCACAGGCTTTAAGATTCATGGATTACGTATGGAACTGTATGGTGTTTGCAAATGCTGCAACGAGAAGCAGCACTAAGATATGGAATTGCAGGCGTGTAGAATCCGAATGCGGATTCTACACGCTTTTTTCTATGGAGCTGTTACAAAAATACAAAGCTTCCAGCAGTTTGGCGCAACCAATAGGGCCGCGATGTCGTATACTTAACAGAAGTGCTATCTGATTATAAATTTATCATACTGTTTGGAGGATATATTTTGGACAGAAGACAGAGACAAAGACGCGTCAAAAAGCGTGGAAGTCTTTTTCGCCGCTTATTGGGACTTGTCATTATAGCTGCCGCAGCCTTTTGGGTTGTTTATTATGTATTACCGAACCGTCAGCATCTGGATCCGGATTGGAAGGGGCTGGAGAAGCCTGTTTTTGTTAAGGGAGAGCTTACCGGATACTCAGCCTCAGGGACAGGGGACAGCCTGCTATTACCACTGCCGCTATTACAGGAATACGTAGATTCATCTATCCGTTACGAGGAAAAGAGCAAGTCTGTGATTCTGTCGACAGACAGCAGTCTTTTATATATGCAGGAAGATTCAACAGCAGCAAGTTTGAACAATGAGCCCCTGCAGCTTCGTCTTGCGCCTGAAGAGAAGGATGGGGTGACATATCTTCCGGCAGATACACTGGAGGACCTATATGGCTTTGAGGTAGACGAGGATAGCAGTACAGGTGCCGTTCTGTTAATGACTGCCGGCGAAACGGTGCCGTTAGGCAAGGTGAAGGGTAAGGAAGGCGGACGGACCAAAGCGCTACGCAGCGGAGCCTCCGTACATGCGCCAATCCTTGCTGATATGCCGCCGGGAGCCACAGTGAGAATCTGGAATTCAGACATCAAAGGCTGGCTGTATGTGCAGCTGGAAAGCGGATATACAGGGTTCGTCAAGGCGGATGATATTCTAGCAGACGGGAATAGAACAGTAGTGCAGCAGCCTGTGGCTCCTACCCGTGCCGAACGCAGCTGGAAAGGAAAGCCCGTTAATATGTTCTGGGAGGCAGTCTACGAACGCAAGCCGAATCCTGCGAAATTCGCTGATTTGCCAGGAATTAATGTGGTTAGTCCAACATGGTTCAGCATTATCGATGTTAATGGTAATGTTCGCAGCCAGGCTGACAGCGCCTATGTGGAGTGGGCTCATACCCAGGGCATGGAGGTATGGGGACTGCTCAGCAACAGCTTTGAGGCGGACCTGACTACGGAGGTACTATCCACGTATGATAGGCGGATGAATACAATTGTGCAGATGCTGAAGTATGCGGATCTGTACAACCTGGACGGTATTAATATCGACTTTGAGAATGTATATACCAAGGACGGACCTAATGTAACCCAATTCATGCGGGAACTGAAGCCCATGGCTCAGAGCCGGAATCTGATTGTCTCTATTGATGTAACTCCGAAATCAAACAGTGAAATGTGGTCCTTGTTCCTGGATCGCCGGGCGCTTGGAGCCGTGTCGGATTTCCTGATTGTGATGGCTTACGATGAGCATTGGGCGGCTAGTCCGGTTGCCGGTTCTGTAGCTTCCCTGCCGTGGGTGAAGAATTCTATAAGCCGTATTATTGAAGAGGATGCAGTCCCTGCCGAGAAGCTGATTCTGGGGATACCATTGTACACTCGTATCTGGACCGAGAAGACCGAGAAAGGTGAAACCAAAGTAAGTTCCAAGGCCGTCAGTATGAATGCGGTCCAGGAGATACTTGCCGAGAAGAAGCTGACACCGGTTCTTGATAAGGAAGCAGGGCAGAATTATGTGGAATACAAAGAAGAGGATGTTTTGCGCAAAATATGGATCGAGGATAAAGTTTCGCTGGCAGCCAGAGTCAATCTGGCGCAGTCCTTCGGCCTTGGCGGTGTAGCCTCATGGAATCGGAGCTTTGCCAATCCGGAAGCGTGGGAAGCACTCAAGGCAATTGTTGAATAATGCTTAGGTGGATTGATTATAAAACGGGTGTCGTCCAGTAGAGGACGACACCCGTTTTGTTTGTATCCGGCAGAAGATTATTTCTGTAAAGATTCATATGAATTCGATTATTGCTTCAATTGCTGGACTTCGAGTTCTTCAGCGGTAATTGTGGCTTGTGCAGGGTCCATCGTAAGGATGGTGTGACAGAACATACAGCGGTCCGTTTTGCCAAGCATTTTGGTCTGCTTATGGCATTCGGGACATTCCACCTGGACAGCACTGGTTGAGAGCATGCCCGCCCAGAAGTAGATGGCCAGACTGGCCATCATGGAGATTAGACCAATGACGAGACCGATAGCAGCGACAACCTTGCCTGCAGACCCCCAGAATACAATGCCTGCGGTTCCCATAATCATAAGACCCATACCCAGCATCGTAAGAAGCAGTCCCCAGGTGCGAAAAGCGTTGATTTTGGCCGATTTAAATTTCATGAGTATTATCTCCTAACTGAAATATAGTTCGGTTGTCCAGGAGGAACTGACATGAATATGTAGAATATCATTTATGTAAAGAGAATTATAACTGACTGGATGCAAAATCGCCAAATTTGATGGAGGGAAGTATGGAACTGTCCAATTTGACCCTATTAGGTGGGGAGACATTTGATGAGAATGTTCTTGGAGCCGTTGCTTTGCGGCAAAGAGGCAATGACACGTTTCAGAGCGCGCTGCTGCACGACTTTGATATGATGGTGCTCATGCTGCATGAGGAACAGGAGACAGAGCGGATTATAACCCACACCATTGCCGGGGACAGGCGGACGCAATCCGTGCATGTGGGTCTATCTGCATTGGAACGCGCTGTGATGGCAGGGGACAATAATGAACTCCTTACCAGTTTAATGTCCGGTGAGGTGATCTGGGACCCTAAGGGGATATTGGCGGAGATGCGGAAGGAACTCATTCAGTTTCAAGGTCCGCTGAAAGAGCGGGTATTGTTTATGGAATTCTCCCGTTTTCTACATATGTACGTGAAGTCGAAACGTTACCTTGAAGCAGGCTGTACTATGGATGCTTATAACTGCGTGCTTATCGCTCTGTATCATTGGGCACGTATTGAAGTGAGCGAGGCCGGATATTTTCCGGAGCCCGCAGTGTGGGGACAGGTCAAGAATTTGAATTCTCCGGTTCATAAGTTATATGAAGAACTGACAGTAAGTACAGAAACGCTGGAGCAGAGAGTCGAACTGATTTTGCTGGCCTGCGAGTTTGCGTTAATGTCAAAAATGGCGGATTGTTGCGCCATGCTTCTCCATATCCTGAGCAGCCGCAAGGAGGCTTGGAGTATTAAAGAACTTCTGCAGCATTCAGGACTGAGCCAGCTCCAGGCAGAGCTGCCGCTTGTTCTGCGCAAGCTTGTATCGCGTTCATTAATTAGAGAAATTACTTCTTGGGCTGTTGAGGCCGGGGACGGGCATGCAATTCGGTATACCCTTTAGTTATGTGGCTGTCCACGGACATGAATAGACCTATAATAGAAAAAGTAAGCAGGAGGATGGAGAGAGGTAGTGTACTCTCTTTTTTTATTTGTTCCTTGCTGCATGAGCGCAGAAAATGAGGGGAATATTTAGGGTTGACTAGGACGCAACTTATGTGATAAATTATAACTCGTCCCTCTGACATAACGATGCGCTGCAAAGCAGTCGTAAATCAGCCGAAAAAAGAAATCAAAAAAAAGGTTGACTAAAACGAGGGCGCTGTGATATATTATAAAGGTCGCTGCTGAAACAAACAACGGCGACAAACGATGAGACATTGATCTTTGAAAACTGAACAACGAGTGAGTAGGAAATCACGAAAGTGACTTCCAAAATAGAGAATGAAAATTCTCGTCAGATGTTTCAAAATGAGCAATCGCTCTTTCTAAATACAATTTGGAGAGTTTGATCCTGGCTCAGGACGAACGCTGGCGGCATGCCTAATACATGCAAGTCGAGCGGAGTTTGAATGGAAGCTTGCTTCCATTCATGCTTAGCGGCGGACGGGTGAGTAACACGTAGGCAACCTGCCCTCAAGACTGGGATAACTACCGGAAACGGTAGCTAATACCGGATAATTTCTTTCCTCTCCTGAAGAGAGAATGAAAGGCGGAGCAATCTGCCACTTGGGGATGGGCCTGCGGCGCATTAGCTAGTTGGTGGGGTAACGGCCCACCAAGGCGACGATGCGTAGCCGACCTGAGAGGGTGAACGGCCACACTGGGACTGAGACACGGCCCAGACTCCTACGGGAGGCAGCAGTAGGGAATCTTCCGCAATGGGCGAAAGCCTGACGGAGCAATGCCGCGTGAGTGATGAAGGTTTTCGGATCGTAAAGCTCTGTTGCCAGGGAAGAACGTCCGGTAGAGTAACTGCTACCGGAGTGACGGTACCTGAGAAGAAAGCCCCGGCTAACTACGTGCCAGCAGCCGCGGTAATACGTAGGGGGCAAGCGTTGTCCGGAATTATTGGGCGTAAAGCGCGCGCAGGCGGTCATTTAAGTCTGGTGTTTAAACCTTGGGCTCAACCTGGGGTCGCACTGGAAACTGGGTGACTTGAGTACAGAAGAGGAAAGTGGAATTCCACGTGTAGCGGTGAAATGCGTAGATATGTGGAGG
Source organism: Paenibacillus sp. FSL P4-0081 (assembly GCF_000758565.1). Taxonomy (NCBI): domain Bacteria; kingdom Bacillati; phylum Bacillota; class Bacilli; order Caryophanales; family Paenibacillaceae; genus Paenibacillus; species Paenibacillus sp. FSL P4-0081. Next base: position 7,405,258 of record NZ_CP009280.1, on the reverse strand, counting down.
AACACCAGTGGCGAAGGCGACTTTCTGGGCTGTAACTGACGCTGAGGCGCGAAAGCGTGGGGAGCAAACAGGATTAGATACCCTGGTAGTCCACGCCGTAAACGATGAGTGCTAGGTGTTAGGGGTTTCGATACCCTTGGTGCCGAAGTTAACACAGTAAGCACTCCGCCTGGGGAGTACGGTCGCAAGACTGAAACTCAAAGGAATTGACGGGGACCCGCACAAGCAGTGGAGTATGTGGTTTAATTCGAAGCAACGCGAAGAACCTTACCAGGTCTTGACATCCCGATGAAAGCATTAGAGATAGTGCCCCTCTTCGGAGCATCGGAGACAGGTGGTGCATGGTTGTCGTCAGCTCGTGTCGTGAGATGTTGGGTTAAGTCCCGCAACGAGCGCAACCCTTGACTTTAGTTGCCAGCAGGTAAGGCTGGGCACTCTAGAGTGACTGCCGGTGACAAACCGGAGGAAGGTGGGGATGACGTCAAATCATCATGCCCCTTATGACCTGGGCTACACACGTACTACAATGGCCGGTACAACGGGAAGCGAAACCGCGAGGTGGAGCCAATCCCAGCAAAGCCGGTCTCAGTTCGGATTGCAGGCTGCAACTCGCCTGCATGAAGTCGGAATTGCTAGTAATCGCGGATCAGCATGCCGCGGTGAATACGTTCCCGGGTCTTGTACACACCGCCCGTCACACCACGAGAGTTTACAACACCCGAAGTCGGTGGGGTAACCCGCAAGGGAGCCAGCCGCCGAAGGTGGGGTAGATGATTGGGGTGAAGTCGTAACAAGGTAGCCGTATCGGAAGGTGCGGCTGGATCACCTCCTTTCTATGGAGAATCGTCACCTGCAACGGTGACATTCAAATCGGAAGTATTACTTCCAAAACTCAGGTCTAGGCCTGTTACTCACTCGTTGGTCAGTTTTGAGAGCTCAAACTCTCATCTTTAAACTTGATCCTTGAAAACTGGATACCGAAACGAATTTGCGTTTTAGAACATCTTTTAGCTGAAACTTGTGTAAGCAAGTTGAAATAGTTATTAGTTGCTACAGCGATTTTCCTAACGGAAAACGCATTGGTTAAGCTAATAAGAGCACACGGAGGATGCCTAGGCGCCAGGAGCCGACGAAGGACGTGGCGAACAACGAAACTGCCTCGGGGAGCTGTAAGCAAGCTTTGATCCGGGGGTGTCCGAATGGGGAAACCCAGCTGTGGTAATTCGCAGTTACTCGTATCTGAATACATAGGATACGCAGAGGCAGACCAGGGGAACTGAAACATCTAAGTACCCTGAGGAAGAGAAAACAATAGTGATTCCGTCAGTAGCGGCGAGCGAACGCGGAACAGCCTAAACCAAGGGGCTTGCCCCTTGGGGTTGTGGGACGTCTCACATGGAGTTACAAAGGAATATGGTAGGCGAAGAGGTCTGGAAAGGCCCGCGATAGAGGTAAAAGCCCTGTAACCTAAACTGTGTTCTCTCCGAGACGGATCCCGAGTAGTGCGGGGCACGTGAAACCCCGTATGAATCCAGCAGGACCATCTGCTAAGGCTAAATACTACCTGGCGACCGATAGTGAAACAGTACCGTGAGGGAAAGGTGAAAAGCACCCCGGAAGGGGAGTGAAATAGAACCTGAAACCGTGTGCTTACAAAAAGTCAGAGCCCGATCTATGGGTGATGGCGTGCCTTTTGTAGAATGAACCGGCGAGTTACGTTTAACATGCAAGGTTAAGGTGAGAAGCCGGAGCCGCAGCGAAAGCGAGTCTGAATAGGGCGATTGAGTATGTGGACGTAGACCCGAAACCGTGTGATCTACCCCTGTCCAGGGTGAAGGTGCGGTAACACGCACTGGAGGCCCGAACCCACGCATGTTGAAAAATGCGGGGATGAGGTGGGGGTAGCGGAGAAATTCCAATCGAACTCGGAGATAGCTGGTTCTCCCCGAAATAGCTTTAGGGCTAGCCTCGGTGAATGGAGTGGTGGAGGTAGAGCACTGATTGGGTGCGGGGCCCGCAAGGGTTACCAAGCTCAGTCAAACTCCGAATGCCATTAACTTCTTGCCGGGAGTCAGACAGTGAGTGCTAAGATCCATTGTCAAAAGGGAAACAGCCCAGACCATCAGCTAAGGTCCCCAAGTGTGTGTTAAGTGGGAAAGGATGTGGAGTTGCACAGACAACCAGGATGTTGGCTTAGAAGCAGCCACCATTGAAAGAGTGCGTAATAGCTCACTGGTCGAGTGACTCTGCGCCGAAAATGTAACGGGGCTAAACACACCACCGAAGCTATGGCTAGATGCTTTGCATCTGGGGTAGGGGAGCGTTGTATGCAGGTTGAAGGTGTACCGTAAGGAGCGCTGGACAGCATACAAGTGAGAATGCCGGTATGAGTAACGAAAAGATCAGTGAGAATCTGATCCGCCGAAAGCCCAAGGTTTCCTGAGGAAGGCTCGTCCGCTCAGGGTAAGTCGGGACCTAAGGCGAGGCCGAAAGGCGTAGTCGAAGGACAACAGTTTGAAATTACTGTACCACCGTAATCCGCTATGAGCGATGGGGTGACGCAGGAGGGTAGTGACGCGGACTGATGGATGTGTCCGTCTAAGCAGTGAGGCTGATGTGTAGGCAAATCCGCACATCACTAAGGCTGGGCTGTGATGGGGAGCGAAAATTGTAGTAGCGAAGGTCATGATCTCACACTGCCAAGAAAAGCCTCTAGCCAGGAGAAGGTGCCCGTACCGCAAACCGACACAGGTAGGCGAGAAGAGAATTCTAAGGCGCGCGGAAGAACTCTCGTTAAGGAACTCGGCAAAATGACCTCGTAACTTCGGGAGAAGAGGTGCCTCGGTAGGGTGAATAGCCCGAGGGGGCCGCAGTGAAAAGGCCCAAGCGACTGTTTAGCAAAAACACAGGTCTGTGCGAAGCCGCAAGGCGAAGTATACGGGCTGACGCCTGCCCGGTGCTGGAAGGTTAAGGGGAGTGGTTAGGGGTTAAACCCGAAGCTGTGAACCGAAGCCCCAGTAAACGGCGGCCGTAACTATAACGGTCCTAAGGTAGCGAAATTCCTTGTCAGGTAAATTCTGACCCGCACGAATGGCGTAACGACTTGGGCGCTGTCTCAACGAGAGATCCGGTGAAATTTTAATACCTGTGAAGATGCAGGTTACCCGCGACAAGACGGAAAGACCCCATGGAGCTTTACTGCAGCTTGATATTGAATTTGGGTACGATCTGTACAGGATAGGTGGGAGCCGGTGAGGCAGGAGCGCAAGCTTCTGCGGAGGCGCCGTTGGGATACCACCCTGATCGTATCTAGGTTCTAACCTAGTGCCCTTACCGGGTACGGGGACCGTGTCAGGCGGGCAGTTTGACTGGGGCGGTCGCCTCCTAAAGAGTAACGGAGGCGTTCAAAGGTTCCCTCAGAATGGTTGGAAATCATTCGCAGAGTGCAAAGGCATAAGGGAGCTTGACTGCGAGACCTACAAGTCGAGCAGGGACGAAAGTCGGACTTAGTGATCCGGTGGTACCGCATGGAAGGGCCATCGCTCAACGGATAAAAGCTACCCTGGGGATAACAGGCTTATCTCCCCCAAGAGTCCACATCGACGGGGAGGTTTGGCACCTCGATGTCGGCTCATCGCATCCTGGGGCTGAAGTAGGTCCCAAGGGTTGGGCTGTTCGCCCATTAAAGCGGTACGCGAGCTGGGTTCAGAACGTCGTGAGACAGTTCGGTCCCTATCTGTCGTGGGCGCAGGAAATTTGAGAGGAGCTGTCCTTAGTACGAGAGGACCGGGATGGACGTACCGCTGGTGCATCAGTTGTTCCGCCAGGAGCATGGCTGAGTAGCTACGTACGGACGGGATAAGCGCTGAAAGCATCTAAGCGTGAAGCCCCCCTCAAGATGAGATTTCCCAATTAGTAAGACCCCTTGAAGACGACGAGGTAGATAGGTTGGAGGTGGAAGTGCAGCAATGCATGGAGCTGACCAATACTAATCGGTCGAGGGCTTATCCAAATTTCGAAGAATGCAGATTCGTTTCGGATTCAGTTTTCAGGTGATCAAGCCTGATATGTATATTCCCTGATAGCTCAGTTGGTAGAGCACTCGACTGTTAATCGAGTTGTCACAGGTTCGAGTCCTGTTCGGGGAGCCATCTGGAGAGGTGTCCGAGTTTGGCCGAAGGAGCACGATTGGAAATCGTGTAGGCGCCACAAGCGTCTCGAGGGTTCGAATCCCTCTCTCTCCGTAGCTTTACCTTACAAATATTTAATCAGCATGGCTCGTTGGTCAAGGGGTTAAGACACCTCCCTTTCACGGAGGTAACATGGGTTCGAATCCCATACGAGTCATATATGGAGGCTTAGCTCAGCTGGGAGAGCATCTGCCTTACAAGCAGAGGGTCGGGGGTTCGAACCCCTCAGCCTCCACCATCTATCTTTAACAGAATAGATCTTTAACATTGACGCGGGGTGGAGCAGCCCGGTAGCTCGTCGGGCTCATAACCCGAAGGCCGCAGGTTCAAATCCTGCCCCCGCAACCAATTTGGAACCGTGGTGTAGTTGGCCTAACATGCCTGCCTGTCACGCAGGAGATCGCGGGTTCGAATCCCGTCGGTTCCGCCATCTTTATGAAGAAATGTTCGGCTCGGTAGCTCAGTCGGTAGAGCAAAGGACTGAAAATCCTTGTGTCGGGGGTTCGATTCCCTCCCGCGCCACCATATTTTTTACAACTTAATATGCCGGTGTAGCTCAATTGGTAGAGCAACTGACTTGTAATCAGTAGGTTGGGGGTTCAAGTCCTCTCGCCGGCACCATCCTCGGAGGCTTAGCGAAGTGGCCAAACGCATCAGACTGTAAATCTGCTCACGTACGTGTTCGGTGGTTCGAATCCATCAGCCTCCACCATTTTTAGGGGCATAGTTTAAAGGTAGAACAACGGTCTCCAAAACCGTTGGTGTGGGTTCAATTCCTGCTGCCCCTGCCAAGTAATATCCTATAAAATTTAATATGGCGATCGTGGCGAAGTGGTTAACGCACCGGATTGTGGTTCCGGCATTCGTGGGTTCGAGACCCATCGGTCGCCCCATTTCTTTTATAAGGGTTATAAGGCATTGCAATTAAATAAGCTTCATATGGCGACTGTGGCGAAGGGGTTAACGCACCGGATTGTGGTTCCGGCATTCGTGGGTTCGAGACCCATCAGTCGCCCCATTTTATTAAATCAAATGTTGGGGATTAGCCAAGCGGTAAGGCAACGGACTTTGACTCCGTCATTCATAGGTTCGATTCCTATATCCCCAGCCATTATATGCGGACGTGGCTCAGCGGTAGAGCATCGCCTTGCCAAGGCGAGGGTCGCGGGTTCGATTCCCGTCGTCCGCTCCATTTTTTTGGTGCCATAGCCAAGTGGTAAGGCAAAGCTCTGCAAAAGCTTTATCCCCAGTTCAAATCTGGGTGGCACCTCCATTATCTTTTAGAACTAATTCTATGTATATGCCGGCGTGGCGGAATGGCAGACGCGCTCGACTCAAAATCGAGTGGGAAACCGTGGAGGTTCGAGTCCTCTCGCCGGTATAATTTATGAAACTAGTCCCTTAGGAGTTTGACTCCTGAGGGATTTTTATATTTATACTCCATCTCAAATTAAGGATAAAACCCGCAACGAACTTAGATCATCAAATTCGTTGCGGGTTTTATATGTTTTATATGTTGATGCTAAGACTCACTTAAGGAAGCACGTTCCCGGCCGCGCGGTAGATCTCGTACCATTCCTGGCGGCTGAGGGTTATATCGGAAGCTTTGGCGATATCAAGCAAGCGCGCTGTGTTGGTGGTACCGACCACCGGCTGCATCTTAGCCGGATGGCGAAGGAGCCAGGCGATGGCGATGGCCGTATCTGCTACACCTTTTTCCGCAGCCAGACGGTTAATGACTTCATTCACCTCCGGGAACTTCTCATTGCCGAGGAATACGCCTTCAAAGAAACCGTATTGGAACGGTGACCAAGGCTGGATCGTCATATCATGCAGGCGGCTATACTCCAGGATGCCTCCATCATGGACAACTGATCCGGAATTTGTCATATTGACGTTGATCCCGGAATCGATCATGCCGGTGACCATTACGCTGAGCTGAAGCTGGTTGAACAGCAGGGGCTGCTTGACGTTCTTTTTCAGCAATTCAATCTGCAGGGGATTCTGGTTGCTGACGCCGAAGTGTTTCACCAAACCTCTGCTCTCCAGCTGATCAAAGGCTTCTGCTACTTCTTCAGGCTCCATAAGGGTGTCCGGGCGGTGCAGCAGCAGAACATCGACATAATCGGTCTTCAGGCGCTTCAGGCTGTTCTCTACCGAGCTCACAATATGCTCTTTGGAGAAGTCGAAGAAGCCATTACGGATTCCGCATTTGGTCTGAATCAGCAGTTGCTCACGCATGCCCGGACTTGCAGCCAGCACGTCGCCGAACACCTCCTCAGCTTTACCGGCAGCATAAATGTCAGCGTGGTCAAAAAAGTCTATGCCAGCCTCAAGGGCGCTGTGAATATGTACATCGGCCTCTTGTGGTGACAGATCTGCAATCCGCATACAGCCCAGGGAGATTTCAGCGACCTCCAGCGCACCATTAGCAACGTTAATTCTTTTTACCATTAATTATTCACTCCTTAAATGAAGGTACAGTGTTAAGCTTAGACCTTAGAGTTAGGTGTAAGTCAATAGATTTATAGAGCGGCTTTTCATAGAAACCAAATGGTGTTACCTTAAGAGGTGAAACCGATACCAGCTGACAGAAGGGAGCTGCAATAATGGGATACAGCATCAAAACCATAGCACAAAAAAGCGGACTGAGCCAATATACGCTGCGTTACTACGAACGGGAGGGCGTATTGCCGGTTGTGGCAAGAGATGTTAACGGCAACCGGTGTTTTGACGATGAGGATCTGGAGTTAATTTCGTTAATCTGCTGTCTCAAGGATACAGGGATGGCGATTGCCGATATCAAGCAATTCATTGCGCTTTCGAAAGAAGGGGTAAGTGCTTTGCCCGATCAGCGCAGACTGCTGCAGGAGCATAAAGTGCATATTGATGAGAAGATTAAATTCTTTCAGAGCTTTGCGCAAAAGGTGGACCACAAAATTGCTTATTTTGCCTCCCTGGAGAATGAAGCGAAAGCAGCCAGACCCTAATCTTGAGCCGCAGGGTCGTATGATTATTGTCGCTGCAATTAAGGATTGGAAATGCTGCAGCCAGTACTTAAGCTTGTAGCGAAACCGGTATAAGAATGAGATGAATTATAAATAGAGTAAGGCCTTATATTGGGTTGGAAATCCTTGCGGAGACCGGGGTCCCGGGTTTTCCTAAGTTGCTTATACAGTAGATAAGAAGGGCAGCAGAAAGAACGGAATATCCGGGAAAATGGAATGCAAAGACCGTTCATGTGATGTTAAATGACACATAAATTGACCGTTTCTTGACAAAGCGGTTTATAATCTTGACGGGAAGCCTCTTGATGATATGATAAAGGTACTTAAGGAAGCCGATCCTGGATATAGTGTTATATTAATTAACATGACGCTGCCGGGACTGCTTGCTTATCAGATGGACTAATCAAATAAGCTCTTGCTCTTGTATAAGCTCAATAATTTGGTTTGAGCGTTTCGACCAGGCGACCGTAAATTGCCCCAGGCTACAGGAGGTATGTGATAGGAATTGCTTTTCACCGTGCGGAGGTATCCGGGTGAGGCAGTGTTTACTATTATGTGCCTTTTGTACCCTGGGTTTTTTGTTGTGTACAGAAGCGTGGAGCTGATCTTGCCTCGTCCGGCCAGAGTGGGGATTCAACCAAATTATAAAGAAGAGGTGTGTATTCATGGGTTATGAACTGATCATTAAAAATGCGAGCATTCCGCAAGGCGACAGACAAGTGCTGACGGACATTCTGGTGAACAAAGGTGTTATCGTAGGGTTCGCCAAGGATATTGACGCGGAGGCCGATACGATTATTGATGCACAGGGCAAATTGGTGCTGCCAGGAGTTATTGATTCGCATACCCACTTTAATGATCCGGGGTTCACACACCGTGAAGACTTCGTTACCGGAACCAGCAGTGCGGCGGCGGGCGGGGTAACGATGATTGTAGATATGCCTTGCTGCAGCGTACCGTCTGTACGTTCGGTGGAGAACCTGCATAACAAGCTGAATGCGCTCGAAGGTAAAGGAATCGTCGACTACGCCATGTGGGGCGGAATTACCGGCGAGGATGTACGCAATGATGTGCTGGATATTGTGAAGGAGCAGGCTGCTGAGGGCGTGGTTGCTTTTAAAGTATATATGACACCGTCCGTGCCATCTTACCCGCGTGTGACGGACCCTGAGATGCTCGAAGCCTTCTATGCTGTAGCCGAAACTGGAATGCCGATCGGAATTCACGCTGAGAACTATGCCATCTGCGATTACTATACCCAGAAGCTGAAAAAGGAAGGACGGATGGATTACCCGGCATGGGCTGAAGCGCGCAAGATTCTGGCGGAAAAAGCGGCGATCCAGCTGGGCATCAGCTTCTCGGAGGAATCGGGAGCCCGCCTGCATATCGTGCATATGAGTACGGCGGCAGGCAATCAGCTGATCAAGGAAGCGAAGCTTAAAGGGGTGAAGGTGACAGCGGAGTCCTGTCCGCACTACCTGACGCTGAATGCGGTGGATGCGATGACGGAGTTCGGGACTTTTGCCAAAATAGCACCTCCGCTGCGCCGTCCGGAAGATAATGAAGCGCTCTGGCAGGGGCTGGTGGACGGAACGATTGACTTCATGGCTACCGACCATGCCCCCTATGAGATTGCTACGGAAAAGGATACGCCGGGCATGGATGTCTGGACTTCCTTCCCGGGGATTCCGGGTGTAGAAACGCTGGTGCCGATTATGATCAGTGAAGGCTACAACAAAGGCAGACTCAGCCTGTCCCGCCTGGTGGAGCTGCTGTGCACGAATCCGGCCATCCATTATGGCCTGTATCCGAAGAAAGGCGCCCTTGAAATCGGTACCGATGCCGACTTCACGATTGTCGATCTGGAGAAGGAATGGACGCTCGATAAAGATAAAATGCACTGCAAACCGAAATATACGCCGTTCCACGGAATGAAGCTGAAGGGCAAGGTGGAAAAAACCATTGTCAGAGGCACATTGGTCTACGATGACGAGCTTGGTGTAGTCGGTAAACCGGGCTATGGCGAGTTCGTGAAACGGCAGACGATCAGCGAGCTTCCGCGTTTGCTGAAATACTAGGAGAAGGGGAGAGAACATAATGGCTAAACACGCGGTAGTAATTATTGATATGCTGAATGATTTCATCCATCCGGATGGAGCACTGACTTGTCCGAATGGGGCGGGAATCGTGCCTGCGATTCAGGAGCTGATCGAATTCAGCCACGAAAATGATATTCAGGTGATCTTCGTACAGGAGGCGCACCGGCAGAATGATGCTGACTTCAGGGTTAGGCCGGTTCATGCGATTAAGGGCACCTGGGGATCGGACTTCATAACCGAGCTGACCCCGCAGCCGGATAAAGGCGATTATATCGTGCAGAAAAGACGGCATAGCGCCTTCAGCTATACGGATATGGATCTTTTTCTCCGTGAGGAGGGGATTGATACGGTTGTAGTTACCGGGGTATGGACCAACGTCTGTGTCCGCTCTACGGCATCCGATGCGATGTACCACACTTACAAGGTCAAGTGTATCAGCGACTGCTGCGCCTCGAAGGATGAGGAGATGCATATCTCGGGTCTGCGGGATATCGGGATTTTTGGAGAAGTGCTGACCCTGGCCGAGTATAAAGAGGTTAATGCTGTTGTAAAAGGTTAATGCTGTTGTAAAAGGCTAATATGTTGAAAGGCTAGTGCGATAAAAGCTAAGCCCCTTACTTTAAAAGCTCCATGCTGTACGGCGGTTGCCGCTCAGCTGGGGCTTTTTGTGATTATGTGCGTGAAAGCGGAGTGGGGGGTGTTCCTCTAAATAAACAGATAAATAATCCAGTAAAAACGGTAAATATGCTATTCCATTTGCGGCTGCTAAAAGCTTAAGATGCAGTAAGAGGCCAGGGTCAAATGCCCCAAAGTCAGCTATGTGCACCTTAGTTGTGATCCTGCACTATGAACCTGCGAAGGTCTTGGGTAAAATTAAGCTGGAACTGCTGACGCAGACGGTAAGGGAATCATGGAAGAGAACAAAATCATTGTGAGAGACCAATAAGGAGGAAAATATAATGTTCAGCAACGAGCCCAGTCTGGACTGGTTAAGCGATGTTTCGGTTTTTAAGGTGAACCGATTGGAAGCGCATTCGGACCATCGTTATTACAAGACCATGGAGGAAGCGGAGCGGCAAGCCCCGATGGAGCTGCGTCATTCCCTGAACGGAGACTGGAAATTCAGCTACGCGGTGAATGCGGCCAGCCGGATTCAGGATTTCTATAAGGCGGATTATGATACCAGAGGCTGGGGGGACATTCAGGTGCCCGGTCATATCCAGCTTCAGGGGTACGGCAAGCCGCAGTATGCCAACACGATGTATCCCTGGGACGGGCTTGATGCTGTGCGGCCGCCGGCGATTCCGGAGGAGAGCAATACGGTGGGGAGTTATGTGAAATGTTTTGAAGTTCCGGCGAATATGGAGAACGGGCCGGTCTTTATATCTTTTCAGGGAGTAGAGGCGGCGTGTTATGTCTGGCTCAATGGACAATTCGTCGGCTACAGTGAAGACAGCTTCACACCTGCGGAGTTTGAGTTGACCCCTTATTTGCAGGAGGGTGTGAACAAGCTGGCCGTTGAAGTCTATCAGCGCTGCACGGGCAGCTGGCTGGAGGATCAGGATTTCTGGCGGTTCTCGGGTATCTTCCGCGAGGTGTATCTGTATACGGTGCCGAAGCTCCATGTGCAGGATCTGCGGATTAATGCGGAGCTGGATGCTGCCTATCAGGAGGGAACGTTAACTGCTGAAGTTAGCATGGCAACGGCGGCGGACGCTTTTGTGAAAATCGGGTTGAAGGATGCGGCCGGAGCCGTTGTGGCAGAAACCGAGGGGCAGGTTGTGGCTGGAAAGGCGGCCTTTACCCTGGAGGCAGGTACGGTATCGCTGTGGAGCGCAGAAAATCCGTATCTCTATAGCGTCTGTATCTCTGTATTCGATGGCCGCGGAGAACAGGTGGAGGCGATTGTGCAACTGGCGGGGTTCCGCGTGTTTGAACTGAAGGACAAGCTGATGCTGCTGAACGGCAAACGGATTATTTTCAAAGGAGTCAATCGTCACGAATTCAACAGCCGCAGAGGGCGGAACATCACCAGAGAGGACATGATTAAGGACATCATCATCCTGAAGCAGAATAATATCAATGCTGTGCGGACCTCACATTATCCGAATCAGACGCTCTGGTATGAGCTGTGCGATGAGTACGGTGTCTATGTGATTGACGAGATGAATCTGGAATCCCATGGCTCGTGGCAAAAGATGGGCGCGGTTGAGCCGTCCTGGAACATTCCCGGTGATAAACCGGAGTGGCAGGATATTGTAATGGACCGTGCAGTGTCGATGCTGGAGCGCGATAAGAACCATCCGTCCATCCTCATCTGGTCTTGCGGTAATGAATCGTATGCGGGTGAGGTAATTCTGAATGTGTCCCATTATTTCCGCAAGACCGATCCGGGGCGGCTGGTGCACTATGAAGGGGTGTTCCATAACCGCAAATACAATGACACCAGTGATATAGAGAGCCGGATGTACGCCAAGCCCGCGGATATTGCAGAATACCTGGAAGGTCAGCCGGATAAGCCATACATCAGCTGTGAATATATGCATGCCATGGGCAACTCAGTAGGCGGACTTCATAAGTACATCGAGCTGGAGAGCCGGTATCCGCAGTATCAGGGCGGATTTATCTGGGATTATATTGACCAGGCACTGGTGGCCAAAAACAGATACGGAGAGGAGTATCTGGCCTATGGCGGTGATTTTGATGACCGGCCGACGGATTACAGCTTCTGCGGCAACGGGATTGTCTACGCTGACCGGACTGTGACCCCGAAGATGCAGGAGGTGAAGTTCCTCTACCAGAACATCCGGCTTGTACCGGAACGGGATGCAGTGAAGATCATCAACGGTAATCTGTTCGAAGGGACAGAAGGGCTGCGGCTGGAGTTCCGGCTGTACCTGGAAGGGCGGCAAATCTTCAAGGGGCAGCAGGAGGTGGCGGTTGCGCCGCAGGCAGAGGCGCGGATTCCGCTTGCGCTGCCGGAGGTGTCAGGAGCTCCGGGAGAGTACACGCTGGCGGTAAGCCTGTTGCTGAAGGAAGCGGAGCTGTGGGCTGAGGCGGGATTTGAGACAGCCTACGGGGAGCATGTCTTCCGGATTGAAGCCGCTGAGGCTGCGGCGGAACTAGAGGATGTTATACTGCCTGCGGCCGGAGAGTTCAGGGTGATCGAGGGAGACGTGAACATTGGCGTAACCGGCCGCGGATTCGCTGCCCTGTTCTCCAAGCAGGCAGGTTCACTGGTGTCGCTCTGCTACGGGGGGCGTGAGATGATTGCTACTCCGCCTGCTCCGCTGTTCTGGCGGGCAACCACGGACAATGACAAGGGAACTGCGCTTGCTTACCACGCAGGCGGCTGGTTCGCGGCCAGTCTTGCCCGCAGCTGCACGGCGGTAAGGCTTGAGACCGGGAAGGACCGGGCCACGGTGACCTTTGACTATGCATTCAGCATCAGCCGGGAGCTGAAGACCCGAATTGAGTATACGGTCTACGCAGACGGCAAACTGCGGGTCCGTATGGTCTATACCGGAGCGGCCGGCTTGCCGGATGTGCCGGTTGTGGCTGTGTCCTTCCGGATGTCCGCCGATTATGGAGAGTCGGACTGGTATGCCCGCGGGCCGGAAGAGAATTACAGTGACCGCGCGTCTGGAGCGCGTCTGGGACGCTTCCGGCGTAAGGTGACGGAGCTGCCGTCACCTTATCTGGTGCCGCAGGAGTCCGGCAACCGTACCGGCGTACGCCAGGTACGCATTACGGACGAGCGCGGCCGCGGGCTGCAGATTCAGGCGGCTGCGGGAGAGCCGCTGGAATGTACGCTGTCGCCATACACAGCGTTCGAGCTGGAGCAGGCAGCGCATCCTTATGAGCTGCCCAAGGTGCACTACACGGTTGTCACCATTGCCGCGCAGCAAATGGGTGTCGGCGGCGATGACAGCTGGGGAGCGCCGGTACATCCGGAATACCGGATCCCTGCGGACCAGCAGCTGGAGTGGGAGTTCTGGATGGCTGCGGCGTTGCCGGAGGCGGAGTAAGCATCGGTACAATACCCCCACAAAGCGGGTTTTTGGCTTCGATGATGACTCAGGTAATTTGCGGAGACCCCGAAATATAAACAATAGTGAAACAGGCCATCAGCGGAGGAAACCGCTGATGGCCTGTTCTCATGAGAAGCGCTGGCGGTACTCCCGCGGTGACAGCCCCTCCAGCTTCATGAAGGTGGAGCTGAAGTAAGGCGCCTGGTTGAAGCCGACCTCTTCGGCAATCCGGGCGATAGGGAAGCTGGTCTGCATCAGCAGCAGCTTGCTCTGCTCGATCCGGTAACGGAGCAGATATTCCATCGGTGCACAGCCATACGCCTTGTTCATGCAGCGGGCAATATAGACCGGATGAAAGTTAAGGCTGTCTCCGAGCATCGCCGTAGTGATCTCTTCGCGGTAATGGGCACGGAGGAAGGAGGCGGCCTGCTCGGCGCATACAGTGGACTGGGAGCTGTGCTGCTCCGGCTTCACGGAGGCAGCAAGCAACTGCAGAATATCCTGGAAGAGAGCCTGCTGCCGGAAGCGGACCGATTCCAGGTGGGCAGTGGCTTGCAGCTGCCCCAGCTGGGCTAGCAGCTCTTCGATCTTGGCCGGCTGCAGCAGAGTGACGAATTGCGACAACGCGAGGTTAAACGAGCTGATGTTGAAGAACGAAGCGGGCAGGCCGCCCACCGGCTCATTCGGGCTGCCGGAATCAAGTGCGGAACCGGGCAGCGCGGGCCAGTCATGGAAGGTTTGAAAATGAAGCCAATAATAGGCAGTCTCCTCCCGGCAGCCCTCCGTTCCGAAGTGGTGGCAGTCCGGACGAAGGATTAAGGCATCTCCTGCCTTCACCGTAAACCGCCGCTCCTCTTCACCGATGTACAGGCAGCCTTGCCGGACGACAAGCAGATCGAATACTTTGATATGCTGGCGGTTCGGATGCTGATAGCCGGGCGGGTAGTGATTGAAGCCGCTTGCAATATAATGCGGCAGGGGAGGAATGCGGAATAGGAGCGGATTCATTAGGGTAGCCTCCTGCAGGATGGTTTGAATATTGAAAGTTTAGGTTTGAGATATGGTACATTTTCCAGAGTATATCATCTATAATTTATTTCGAGCAAGCTTGAATTGCAAGGCTTGATTACACAGGTTATAGCAGCCGCATATCGGCAGAGGAGGGTTTATTCCATGAAACCCATGGGTGGGAAGAGCGGACTGTGGATGCTGGCCTGGCCCATATTTATTGAAATATTTCTGCAAACGCTGCTCGGGACAGTGGACACTATCATGGTCAGCCGGATCTCTGATGATGCCGTTGCCGTTGTAGGCATTTCGAATCAGTTATTTGGCGCTTTGATTACACTGTTTACCACGTTCGCCGGAGGTGCAGGAATACTGATTGCGCAGCGGCTCGGCTCCGGCCGCAATGAAGAGGCGCGTACGATTGCGATTATGGGAGTTACCGTAAGCACTATCCTGGGGGTTGCCTTCAGTGTCAGCTTGTTTCTGTATGCTGATCCGGTTGCCCGGATGCTTCATATTTCAGGAAATCTGATTCCGCTATCTCATGTCTACCTCACTTATGTGGGCGGCGGATTGTTCATGGTTGGAATGACTGCCTCTCTAGGCTCTGCAATCCGCAATACAGGCAATACGCGCGGGCCGATGTATACGGGAGTGGCTGTGAATGTTATTCATATTCTGCTCAATTATATTCTGATCTTCGGCATGTTCGGCCTGCCGGAGATGGGACTAAGCGGCATTGCGGTCTCCACGATGATCAGCAGGCTGATCGGTGTGGCTGTACTGCTGTATATGTTCAGCAGCGCTTTTGAGCGCAGAATCAGACTGCCGGATTTTCGGACCTTCCACCGCAAATTATTCGCGGAGATCGTCAGGATCAGCTGGCCGCTGGGACTGAACTCCTCCTCCTGGGTGCTGTCACAGCTGGTGATTTATTCTTTTCTCGCCCTGCTGGGTGCCAAGGAGCTGGCTGCACGTACCTATCTGAACACGCTGGAGTCCTTCTGCTTCACGCTGGGTTATGCCATCGCCATGGCCGGGCAGATTCAGATCGCCTATCTCTTCGGTGCCAAGCAGACGCAGGAGGCCTATCGTGCAGCATACCGGACGCTGTACATCGGGCTGGCTATCGTCAGCGCCAATGTGCTGCTATTGTATTTGTTCGGCCGGTCGCTGCTCGGATTCTTCACTGCCGATCCGGAGATTGTCGCTATCGGCGTATCCCTGCTGGCGCTTAATCTGCTGCTGCAGCCGTGCAAAATGCTAAATATGGCTATGGGCAACTCGCTTAATGCGATTGGTGATACCCGCTATACCATGGTGGTCTCGATGATCTCCATGACGCTGATTGGCGTAGGCGGCTCCTACTGGCTCGGAATTTCGTCCGGCTGGGGGCTGCTGGGTATCTACTGCTGCATGATTGCCGATGAAGCGGCAAGAGGAGGACTGGTGCTGCTGCGCTGGCGGAAACGGAAGGTGCTGAATCAGGCCGAATCGCAGTTTGCCGGGCGCCGGCAGGGAGTGAGGGAGAAGCCGGGCGTGGCATGTTCGGTAGAGCTTTAGAAGTATATATGATGATATGAGCGCGGGAGTACGCACACCATTCCCCCGGATTCTTCTCCTGAAGGAGAGTAATCCGGGGGCTTATTTGCGTTCAAGCGTGGTTACTGCACAAAAGTATGAAATGTACACCCTGGGGTTGGCAATAAAATACAGGGATAGCTGTAAGGTTCACTGTTCAGCTGCAGGAGGTATCTTCTATACTCAGGGCATCCATTGGACGAAGCCATAATGGCCGCGAGGGGCGGAGGCTTCGGAGCCAGTGCCGCCAACTTATATAGGTATAGGAGAGTGAAGGCTTTGAGACACCGTAAGCGCAAGTCGGGTATGCCACTCGCTATCCAGCTTCCACTGAAGGGAACAGGCGGGCTGTCCCCGCAGATAGAGTCCGGCACGCGGAAGAGAAGGAAGAAGGGATTTCTGCATGAGCTGATTCATAACCGGATTCTTTTTCTGATGCTGCTGCCGGCGCTGCTGTTCTTCCTGGTCAATTCGTATTTCCCGATGGTCGGCGTGTATTATGCGTTCACCCAATTTGATTTCAATTCCGGGTTGTTTGATGCTCCCTTCGTGGGTCTGAAGAACTTCGAGTTTCTCTGGAAATCGGGTACGCTGATCAAGCTGACGCTCAATACCATCGGCTACAATCTGGCCTTCATCCTGCTCGGCAACGTACTGGCAATTGTCTGTGCGATCCTGCTTAGTGAGCTGCGCCACAAATGGTTCAAGAAACTGACCCAGTCGATTATGTTCCTGCCGTATTTTGTTTCTTTCGTTATTCTGAGCGTCATCGTCTACAACGTGTTCAATTATGATAGCGGTTTCTTGAACACCTTGCTGGCCCGGTTCGGAGCGGGACCTGTGGATGTCTATAATAAGCCGCTGGTCTGGATCTTCCTGATCATCCTGTTCTATCTGTGGAAAAATCTCGGCTACAGCATGGTTATCTACCTGGCGGCCATCACAGGGATCAGCGATGAGTACTATGAAGCGGCCAAAATTGACGGAGCGCATATTTTTCAGCGGATCTGGTATATTACGGTGCCGATGCTGAAGTCTACCTTCGTTGTGCTGCTGCTATTTTCACTCGGAAGCATTATGAAGGGGCAGTTTGACCTCTTTTACCAGCTGATCGGCAACAACGGGGTGCTGTATAACACAACAGATATTCTGGATACGTACGTCTTCCGCTCCCTGAAGGTGACCTTTGATATCGGCATGGCGACGGCGGCGGGTCTGTATCAATCCCTGTTCGGCTTCATCCTGATCATGACGGTGAACTACATGATCCGCAAAATCAATGATGATTACGCGTTGTTCTAGGAGGAGAGAAAGAGCATGCATATTAAAGACGATCACTATACCAGACTGCTGCAGGGGCTGGCGTACACGGTCATTATCATCGGCTCGCTGGCGTGTCTGATCCCGTTTCTGCTGATTATATCCGCCTCGCTGTCCTCCAATGAATCGATTATCAGGGACGGTTACCATCTGATTCCTGCGGAATTCTCACTGGAAGGATACAAGACGGTGTTCACTTTTCCGGATGAGGTACTGCGCGCCTATGGCGTTACTCTGTTCACTACACTTACGGGGACGACGCTGGGGCTGTTCTTCATGACTATGGCTGGTTATGTGCTGGCCCGCAGGGATTTCAAATACCGCAATACGTTCTCGTTCTATATCTATTTCACCACGCTGTTCGGCGGGGGCCTCGTGCCCTGGTACATTTTGATGACCAAATATCTGCATCTGACCGACTCGTATGGAGCCTTGATTCTGCCGGGGCTGATGACGCCGTTCCTGATTATTCTGATGAAGAACTTCATCCGTTCCGCTGTTCCTGAGGAGCTGTTCGAATCTGCCAAGATTGACGGGGCGGGCGATTTCAAAATATACTGGCGGATTGTGCTGCAGCTGTCGATGCCCGGCATTGCCACGGTTGGACTGTTTCTCGCGCTGACGTACTGGAACGACTGGTTCTCGTCTTCCCTGTTCATCAATGACACACACAAGTATCAGCTGCAGTTCCATCTGTACAATGTGATCAACTCGGCTTCGTTTATTGCGAATATGGGAGCGGGAACCGGGGTAAGCCTCGGGGCAGATCTGCCTACAGAGTCTACCAAAATGGCCATGGCCATCGTTGTCACCGGACCTATTCTGTTTCTGTACCCGTTCATCCAGCGCTATTTCGTTAAAGGCCTGACGATCGGCGCGGTAAAAGGTTAGAACCTTGTAGCGGCTCCGCGCTGTTCTTCGCGGCTGCTATTCGGCTAACATAGATATTGTGAGGAGCTGAACCAGGAAGCAGTATTACCAAACAACATTTTTGGGAGGATTCATGATGAGCAAGAATGCACGGAAAAAACCGCTGGCTGTCCTGACAGCCATGCTGGCGGTCTCGCTGCTCGCTGCGGGATGCGGCGGCAGTAACGGCAACAATAAAGAGGCAGCGGGCAGCACGGATAGCGGTAAAAACAACACGGCTGCGGCCACAGAGGGCAGTACCACTGCTACGGCAGAAGCCGGAATTGACACCTCCAAGAAAGTGGAACTGCAGTTCTACATGCTCGGTGATGCGCCGAAGGATCTGCCGGCGATTGAAGCCGAAGTCAACAAGATGGCGGCAGCGGAGCTTAATACAACGGTTAAATTCAACTATACGAGCTGGACGGACTGGGATCAGAAATACAAGCTGCTGCTCTCCTCGGGCCAGGCGATTGACCTGATCTTCACGGCGGACTGGACTCAATATGCTTCCTATGCGAAACGCGGCGCGTTCCTGGCCCTGGATGAGCTGCTGCCTAAGGCCGCGCCGGAGCTGCAGAAATTCGTTCCTGAGTCGATGTGGGAGGATGTTAAGGTAGACGGCAAAATCTATACAGTGCCTGCGACGTACAAAGAATACGTGACCAACGGCTTCGTCTGGCGGGAGGACCTGCGCAAGAAATACAATCTTCCCCAGCCTACGGATCTGGCCAGCTATGAGGCTTACATGGACGGAATCCGCCAGAATGAACCGGATATGATGCCGGCTTCCCTGAACAGCGATATCGGCAATAACCTCCATTACATTTATACCGAGCTGAATAAGATGGTCGGTGCGCTGCCATATGGGATGGGCGTGAAATATGAATCCCCTACTGAAGTGTACTCGTACTGGGGCTCCGATGAGCAAAAAGAAGAGCTGAAGGTCATGAAGCGCTGGCAGGAAAAAGGCTTCATTCCCAAGAATGTGCTGAATATCAAGGATACGATGCAGGACCCGATTACTTCCGGCAAGGCGGCGAGCATGTTCGGGGATAATCCGACGCGCTTTAATGATATGGTCATGAAGATTAGCACCACACATCCCGAATGGGAGCTGGGGTATTATCCGTTCGGCAAGACGACGGGGTATGCCACTCCGGTGCATCCGGTTCATAATGGTTTTGCGATTCCGAAGAGCAGCAAGAATCCGGAGCGGGCGCTCGCATTCTATGAAAAGCTGGTCCTGGACAAACGCTACAACCAGCTGACCGAATATGGGATTGAAGGCAAGAACTATACTGTGGAAGACGGCTATTACAAGCTGCTGGGAACAAGCCAGACCAACGGCTTCACCCGGGAGGGCATGAACGGCTGGGCATGGAGAAATCCGGAGTATATGCTGTTCGACAAGGGTTTTGACGGGGTGAAGGCAATCTTCGATGAACTCGACAAGATTCAGAAGCCCGATCTGTTCCTCGGCTTTGCAGAGGACTATTCTTCCTATCAGGCAGAGAAAGCGGCGCTGGAGCAGGTCGAGAAGCAATATCTGTTCCCGCTGGAGGCGGGACTGGTGGAGGATATCGACAAGGGGCTGGAGACCTTCATGCAGAAGGCCAAGCAGGCCGGACTCGAGAAGATCCAGGCGGAGTGGACGAAGCAGTGGAATGCTTATACTGCGGAGAAAGGTATTAAGTAGAGGAGGGCCCCGGAAGCCGCATGGCTTTTGGGGCTTTTTTATGGGCAGGTGGTAGGAGGGGGCAGGTGCAACGGAGGCGCATTGGGTGGACGCTCCGAAAACGAAATGATGTTCCGATCGCTGTTGTATCCGGATTTTATTTATTTTACCTTAGCGGTGAAAATCCGTATACAAAGGCGACCGCTGCCGCTTCTCCACATTCATTCCGTCTTCTCCGCTGTTTAAGCGGTAGCTAGACCTGCATACAGCACTCGAAGAGCAAAAGAAAGCCACGTCAGATATCCGCTTCCGTGGTAGGGGAGGAGAGCAGAAAAGCCAGTCTCCGTGTATATGGAGACTGGCCAAAGCGGAGGAGCTTCTCCGCGTAGCTAGAGGCGGGCTTGGCGTTCCGCCAAAGCGAGGGAGCACCAAGCAAAGCGTGAGAACATCCAGCAAAGCGTGAAAACATCCGCCAAAGTGGAAGGGGCATCTCCGTAGAGTTAGAGACGGCTTGGTGTTCCACCAAAGCGAGGGAAAACCAAGCAAAGCGTGAGAACATCCAGCAAAGCGGAGGGGGTATCTCCGAGTAGTTAGAGACTGGCTTGGTGTTCCGCCAAAGCGAGGGAACACCCACCAAAGCGAGGGAATATCTAGCAAAATGGAGGGAGCACCTCCGTAGAGTTAAAGACTGGCTTGGTGTTCCACCAAAGCGTGGGAATAACTAGCAAAGCGGGTGAGTTCTCTGTGTACTGGGGACTAATCTTGCACAAAATACAACATTTCTGCTCAATATGCGCTAGCTAAGCGGGGATTGTTGTATGAAATGCAACATTTTTCCTCATTCTAGCGGCTAATCGCGAGGATTGTTGTATTTCCTACAACAATCCTTATAAATGCCCTGTATTGTTGGCTTAGTGTTGTAATACGTACAACATTTAGCTTGTCACGACCAATTTCAATGGGAACCGGGCGGGAACAGGAATAGGAACTGGAGTTAGATTGTGACTTGAGCTGGAGCTGGAGCTGGAGCGAGCTGGGACCGGAAAATGAAACTGGCACTTGAGCTGGAACTGAGACTTGAGGTGGAACAGGAACTAGAGCTGGAGTTGGATTGGAACTTGAGCTGTAACTTGAACTGGAATTGGAACTGGAACTAGAATTGGAACCAGCTACAGCAGAACAGCCGGAAATGCCAGCATAGCCGACACTCCCAGAACATTAATGTGTCAACAATTAAGCATTCTTCGAACGCCGGTAATCCGTAGGCGTCGTACCGAAGCTGCGTTTGAACATCCGGTGCAGATAAGAGCTGCTGGTGAAGCCGCAGCGCTCGGCAATGCTCGTTACCGGCAGGTCGGTGTTCTCCAGCAAGGCGCATACCTCGTGCATCCGCACCTCCAGAATGACATCGACGATACTGTTCATGGTCTGCTGCTTGTAAAGGCGGCTGATATAGATCGGCGACATATCCAGCTCATCAGCAATCTGATTGAGACTTAGGTTCGGCTTCATGTAATTTTCGCTGATCTTGCTATTAATCTGGCAGATCAGATCATGCTGCTTGGAGTTCTTCTTCTCGTCCAGCTGTTCGCGCAATGCAGTGAAGAGAGCGGAGAAGGCTTCCTCCAGCTCGTCAATGGTCTCAATGGAATCCAGGCAAGGCAGCCCGCTGATTGCGTCGTTTTGTAAACGGTTACGTTTCTGGACAGTATTCACGATCTCCCTGACCGTCACGCTGAGTCTGGATACCGTTAACTGCACCGTCTGAAAGGGAAAGGCTTCGGTCTCCCGGATAATGCTGCTGAACTGCCCGGCAGCGTCCTCCAGTTTACCGCTCAGTAGCGCATCGGTGAGCTTCTTCTCCTTATCGGTAGGATAATGATACGTACTGGACTCAAGAGCGCATATGTCCTGGGCGTTAATGATACAGCCATGTCCGTAGAACAGTCGGTGATTCGACGCTTCCCGGACCTGCTTGTAGAGCTGGTGCAGCTGGCCCGCGTTATGGTCAATATGACTGTAGGTGAGGGTAAGGCTTAGCTTCAGATAGTCGGAGCAGGCCTGCTGGATCTGCCGGAGCAGCGTCTCGATCAGCCCGGTATCCGTATACTCCACGGGATCGATAATGTTCAGCAGCACAAGGATGCCGTCATCGTTCATATCCACAGTCTCGACCCGGTACGTCTGGCCGCAAATTTCCGAAGCGATATTCATAATGGCAAACTTGGAGGCCAGCAGGTAGGAAGAGCGGGCTTCCCTGAACTCTTTGTAGTGATCAATCCGCAGCAGGATCAGGCGGAAATCATCATTGAAGGTGAAGTGAATCCCGAGCTGGCGCAGCTTCTCTACCTGCTGAATAGACTGCAACGGCTTGAGGCCGAGAATGAGATCGCGCAGTGTATTTTGCCGGATCATGAACATGCTGTCTCGTTTCTCCGTTTCAAGAATGTTCATCTCGCTGACAATCCGGTCAATTGGCAGATACAGGCTTCTGGACATGATCCAGGAGAGGCCGATGCCGGCCACCAGAACAAGGGCTGCAATAAGCAGGGTGGTGTTGCGGATAGTATTCGTATGCTCAGTAATGTTGTCGTAGGGTGTAATCCGCACATACTGCCAGCTTAAGTCATCCGGTGCAGTATAAGAAATCAGCGAGTTCACGCCACCGAAGGGCCCGATGAAATAACCCGCCTCCTGGCCTTTGATCCGCTGTTCAATCCATCCGGCTTCCTCCGGGGAGAGCTCCTGCTGCTTCAGGCTGTTGCCGGACAGAAAAGCCCCCTGATCGTCCAGAATGTAAGTGGCGCTGGCAGAATTATTAGGACTGGTGATTTCCTTATTGATCCAGGGGGCAGAGATGTTAACGATTACCGCAGAGTTGATAGCCCGGTCCCAGCCGATGGCATCCAGACACAAAAAAGTATAAGCACGAACCTGGTCATTCTCCCGCGCACCATTGGAATACACTCTGGGAATCGGTGTGAAGGCCTTGTAATCCTGATAATGGCCCAGGATATCCAGAATAGGGGTGTCTACCAGCTCTTGCTCAGTAAATACACCGTTCTGCCCGTGGGAAGAGGCAATATACAGCTGTCCGCTTTTGGGATTATAGACATATATGGACTCAATATAAGGCATGGAGCTTAAGTAATTGCCCAGCTCGGACATGGCTGCCGTGACATCATAGATATCAGGCTTGTCGTAGAAAACAATTTTGGAGATCGTACTGTTGCGGTAAATTTGAAAAGAAAGCGATTGCGCAGCATCGGTCATGTTAACGACTTCCCTGCTGGTCTGCGTGAGGTTGCCGAGGTCGGACTGGAAGGCCTGCTTTTTTTCCACACCGATATAGTAATTATAATAGATGATGGTGGAGACAAGAAAAGTTAAGGAGACGCAAAGCGTAATACTGACTAATAACCTGCTGTACAATGCTCTTCGATTGCCGAGTTTGTGCAGTCCCATAAACAGCCCCCTGATTCACTGTGTACTCTGGCGATACCGGCCTGATCTATATTGTTCATAGTACAATTATAAGCTGCATACCATGAACGGGACAGTAGAGCAAGGTTACAACAGTGAACAGGATGGAGAATCGGGCAGTGAACAAATGCAAGATTTGTGTACAAAAGCTACCATAGTGCAGTTTTAACGATACGGTATATCCCGGTAAAGCGGGGGTACAGCCGGAGCTGGTTCAGTAATCTGCATCAGCAGCGGGGTTACCTTGAAGCCGTTGACCGGGGCCAGATCCTGCGAGCAGGAGGAGAGGGCGACGATCACGTCAGTCAGTGCTAGGAGCGCGACATAATCGCCGGGCCGGGAGAGTGGCTCTTCAATGACATAGTCAAGATTCTCATCCAGCGCATTGTTCATGAACCAGTTGATCGGATCGGGCAGCTCTTTGTGACCCAGCTGATATTTATGCAGCGCCTTCTGTAGATTGTCATGGCAGTTCGGATGCTCCTCCAGCCCGAAGTCGATTTTGTAGCGGTAATAGTCGCATGCCGGAAAAAAGAAATCATGTTTCCCCACCGTATCCTTCGTCAGCTGCATAAGCGGTCTGCGGCGGTTGCTGTAGAGGCCGTCGCCGGGCTTGAGCCGGATACTGCTGAGCGAGGATCTCATGTGTACGGGGGAGACATGCTCGTCAGGGTCTTCGGCATTGAAGCAGACGAAATCGCCCACCTGCTTGCCCTCGGTATCGATGATGTAGAGCGTCTGGCCTTGGCGGACCCGCGCGCTTCTTCCCTCGTAAGCCGGTACCGGGATTTCTTCAATTACCTTGTCTGTGGTCACGGTACAATCACCTGCCTCATCTGTTTATTCTATGAATACCGCGACGGCACGGATAGGGGAGCCGGTGCCTCGGCGGATCCGGAGCGGAAGTCCGAAATACAGGAAACGCTTCTGGGCGATCAGATGCAGATTGCAGAGATTCTCGGTATTGGTCATCCGGTACTCACGGCAGATCAGGTGGCCGGAAAATAGCGGGTCCAGCGGGTTATCAATAGAAGGCGCATCAATGCCGATGTTAATGATCCCCTGCTTCGCCAGCCATCCGGCCGCTTCATAATCCAGGCCAGTATAGCGGGTCAGCCATTCTTCAGTGCCGTAGGCACGGTTATAATGTCCAGTGTACAGCAGGACGATATCGCCTTTATCCAGATGGAGATGGTCTTTGCGCAGCGCCTGTTCCAGATCAGGCCGGGTAATGTAGGCGTCCGGTGAAATATGGGAGAGGTCCAGGCAGACAGCCGGTCCGTAAAAATACTCCAGCGGCATCTCATCAATCGTCGGCCCGTGCGGATCATATTCGTAAATCGCATCGCTGTGGGTCGGACCATGCTCGTTAATCAGCAGGTTGTTCGTGGCAAACTCGAAGCCGAGCTTGTTCTTACTCTCTTCATGACTCATATTGGGGAAGATCATCGTCTTCTGATGCGGCGGAAAAACCGGCATTCCCTGATAGATTTCCTGTGAGAGATCAATTACCTGAATACCCATGTAGCGTACTCCTTTCATTTAAAATACGGGCTCAGGCGAGCGGCGGCAGCACGGTGAAGGCATCGGCGTCGATCAGGCCGATGTCGGTGATTTTCCAGGCCGGGCTGGTGACCAGCGACAGGAAGGAGAGATGCATGAACGGGACATGCAGCGTACAGCCCAGCTCCTCGCGGGCCAGCCGGTGCAGCTCGGTAATTCTTGCGCTCATCTCTTTGCCGGTCAGCTCATCGGTCATCAATCCGCCGATGCGCAGCGGCAGATCGCCGACCACCTTGCCCCCTTCGATCATGGCGATGCCGCCGTCCATCGCGATGACCCGGTTGACCGCAGTCACCATATCGGCGTAATTGGTGCCGGTGACGATAATATTATGGGTGTCATGCGCCACGCTTTCGGCGATGGCACCGGCCTTCAGTTTCATGCCGCGGACGAAGGTTTTGCCGATCTTGCCGCTGCGGCCATGCCGTTCTACGACGAGCAAGGGCAGCAGATCCTCTTCTACAGAGGGTTGCACAACGCCATCCTTCACGGCAGCGGTGAAGATGCCGGAGCCGGTCAGATTCTGGTCGGGGATGACCCCGATGGCGCGGACCCGGACGGTTCCTTGAGCGCCTTCGGCGGAAAGGTATAGATCTTCCGGCTTAACCGGTTTGCGCTTCACAGACTTTTTAACGGAGTCCGGATAGATATAGGAGGGGATCTCGCGGGTCAGCTCGCCATCACTGGCAACCTTGGCTCCGCTGATATAGACTTCGGCAATGGTCATGTTCGTCAGGTCGCTGATGACGGCGATATCGGCCTTCTTGCCTGGAGCCAGCACGCCGATATCCTGGAAGCCGAAATGGGTAGCCGGATTAATTGTGGCCATCTGAATTGCCTCAACCGGATCAATGCCGACGGCGATCGTCCGGCGGATGATATCATTCATATGGCCGTGCTTTAGCAGATCCTCCGGCACCATATCGTCGGAGACCAGGATGGCCCGCCGGGAATCCATACCCTCCTCAGTGATTGCCCGGATGCACTCCGCCATATTGCGCTGCGAGGAGCCTTCGCGCATGAATACACTGACCCCATAGCGCAGCTTCTCCATCATTTCTTCCTTGGTCGTTGTCTCATGGCAGGAGACATGGCCTCCGCCGCAGATGATGTGGGCAGCCAGCTCCTGGCCGGACAGGCCGGGGGCGTTGCCCTCAATGCTTTTGCCGATAGCCTTGGCATAGGACACTGAAGCGAGCAGATCATCGATCAGGTAAGGGGCGTTTCGGTATACGGGATGGACGTTGCTGAAGCCCTGCAGCTCGCCGATTCCCTGAACATGGTCGTCATTCAGCAGTTCCTGCATATCTTTGGAGCCGATATCTGCGCCTGCGGTCTCAAGACCGGGCACATCGGGTGTAAGGCAAGGTACGGTGAACAGCACGCGGTTAGGCAGGGTCTTCGCTTCTTCAATCATCGCCTTCATTCCGGGAACGCCCAGCACATTGCCAATCTCATGGGGATCAGCCACCAGCGTGGTTGTTCCGGTTGGAATCGACAGCTTGGAGAACTCCGTAACCGTCAGCATCGCACTTTCAAAATGCATATGTGAATCGATAAAGCCCGGACTGATGAATTTACCGCGCATATCCTCGACTACTGTGGACGGCCCGATCAGTTTATCAGCCTCGCCCACAAGCAGAATCCGGTCACCTTTAATAGCTACATCCCCAGGGTAAATCTCACGGGTGATTACATTGATAATATAGCCGCCCTTCAGCACCAGGTCGGCATGGAGCTGGCCGGAGAGCAGCACATCAATCATCCGCCGGCGCTGAATCGCATCTTTGATATCGGTCGTTAGCATAATCTACAAGCCTCCTGCTCTGGGACAATCCACACTATCCACGATTCCGACAATTGCGGCATCTATAGGAGCATTCGGATGCGTCGACGCCCGTGAAGCTACGCTGCCCACTGCATAGATAATGGTCTCTCCGATGCCTGCCCCTACAGTATCAACCGCAATAAGCGGCTGTCCCGCAGGGGTGTTATCGGGAAGAATGGGCTGTACGATCAGCAGCTTGGCACCGACGAGATTCTCATCTTTGCGTGTAGCTACGACGTGTCCTGTAATGATTCCCAGCTTCATGTGATTGTCACCTCTTCTATTCAAATCCTACATGGATAATCTCAATTCCGTATTGCCGGGCCGTGTCCCGGGCCAGCGGGGTAATGACTGCCGGGCCGTTCAGAGTAATGGAGGTTCTGCCCAGCTTGAGGACTGCGATGATATCCTCCTCTGTCAGCACCTGCTTCCTCGGCGGTTCATTACTGGAAGACAGCCAGCTTCCTAGACCGCTGGGCGCCAGGAGCCTGATCCCGTAGCCGGATATTGCGGTCACCATGCTGCGCATTTTCTCTTTCAGCAGCGGACTGGCCTGAGATAAACCCTGCTCGCTCCAGCGGTAATGTTCCGGCTCTGCTCCGAGAGTAAGAGCGCCCACCGGCTTGCCGGCACATAGGTTCTCGACAATCAGCCTCACGAAGGGATGCCCGGTATCCAGCTGAACGAGCCGGGACAGGAGCGACAGCGATAGTACAGGAATCAACAAGGCGTCAGCATCGGCAGGAGAGAGTTTATGGGCCTGCCCGGGGGGGATAAGGTCATCTACTCCGGTTTGTCGTGCAAGTTCTCCGGCGCTATTTGTCCCGAGCAGCTGATCTTCCGCCCATACGCGCAGCCTGAAGTTACATGTGCTTAAGCCCCGCACCGCAGCGTAACCATCCTCCATGCCGATAAAATGGCCGGCCAGCAGCACCAGCACCCGGGGATATTCCTCATTCAGCGCTGCCGTTCTGGACCGGTAAGACAATCCCAGCAGGGCATTCTCCGCAACTGTGCTATGCCGGCTGTCCATAGGAGTGCTTATTCAATGCCTTTGGACAGCAGTGCGCGTTCCACTTCACTGTGCGGACGGGGAATGACATGAACGGACACCAGTTCACCGACCCGTTTGGCAGCGGCAGCTCCCGCATCCGTAGCGGCTTTTACGGCGCCTACGTCCCCGCGTACCATAACCGTGACCAGACCAAAGCCGATTTTTTCATATCCGCAGATTTCCACGTTTGCTGCCTTCACCATGGCATCCGCTGCTTCAATTGCGCCTACCAGACCTTTAGTTTCGATCAATCCGAGTGATTCTCCCATTATAGAAAACCTCCAATAATTTAGTTGTAGTTCAAAAATGCCTGCTGGAAACGAGATACGTAGTAAGGGGATAAGACAGATAGACAGGCGGACGGACAGACGAACAGACGAACAGATAGATAGACTGATAGTTAGATAGGTAGATAGGTGGACAGATAGACAGACAGACAGGCAGGCAGGCAGGCAGATAGACAGATAGATAGATAGGTAGATAGGTAGATTGTTAGTGCTTATTCAATTTCTGGCAGATCCGGGGCCGAGGTACTGGCTGTTCCGGTTTGGTCGGTTTGATCAGCTTCAGCAAGTATGGCAGGTGCGGCAGATTTGGCTCCGTCCGATGTAGTTCCGGCGTCTGTCGTCTTGAAGTCTGCCGACAGGCCCGGCAGGAATCTGGACAGTATTTTGTGGTTCACATCTTCGTGGGCCTTGGCGATGACATGGGCGGAAATGACTGTACCTATCCGCTGGGCTTCGGCTTTGCCTGCATCTACCGCCGCGCCGACCGCAGCAACATCACCGCTTAAGTGAATGGTTACACCGAGTGAACCGCCGACGCCGATAACCTTCTCAACGGCAATCAGCTGCACATCCGCCGCTTTCAGGGCCGCATCTGCGGCGGAGACGGCGGTGGTATATCCGAGAGTCTCAATCAATCCGAGTGCCTGCATCACCGGCACCTCCTTTGTTATTGATGGGCTTAGTCTTTAGGACTGCTTGGGCGACAGGGCGGGATTCCTTGTTTTATCAGAGTTGCTACTGGTCTGCAAAGCGTGTTAACCCAGGCAGCACACTTGCCAGCTGAGCGGAGGTTCCGCTGATTATGCAGTAGCTGCGTTCGGCGCGGAGGCTAAGGCCTGCATCCGGGCAGCCGCCGAGCAGCTGTTCCGCGAGGCCGATGCTGCTCCAGCGCGAGGCGGCATCGATTACGGCAATGGCCTCCTGTTGGCCTGCAGCCAGATGCCGCCGCAGCAGCGGGCCGGGCTGCAGGCTCGTGTATACCCGGACCCGGCGGGCGGAATCCCGCTGCAGGATGCCGGTGAGCTCCGTCAGCAAGCGGTCCAGCTTGGCGGAATCGTTGCTGAACAGCCGTAGCTCAAAGCTCCCGCCGCTGGCGCCCCACTGGATATCTGCTTCCAGAGCAGGATCACTGCCCAGCAGTTCTTCTGCGGCGAACAGCTGGCCCGGATGGCAGACAGGAACGCTTAGTATGCCTGCTGAGCTGCAGCTGCGGCCAGCAGTGCCTAGCACGCCGCGAAGCCTGCTGCTGATTACAGGGAACAGCCAGGCATCCATAGTTCCATCCCGGATGAGGGGGAAGGGAGTGTCCGGTGAAGCGGTGTTCCGGGAGTATGTTATTCCAGCTGAATCCTTGATCTGGGTAGCGCCAGCCCCGGGGATACCGGGCCGGCAGGGAATATCTCCGGCTGAATTCTTGCCCGAATGCTGAGCACCGACTGGAATAGAAGCCTGCCCACTCCCGGAAGATTGCCAGCCCCCGGAAGAATGCACGCTCCCGGTAGGAAGGGTGCGCAAGAGCAGAGGGGACAGATACCGTTCGGCAAAGCTCCGATGATCCCCAGGCACATTGACTGCCTGGGATCGTCCGGTAGCTGTGGATGCTGCCGGCAGTTCCTGAGGAAGATGTCTGTTGCTGAGTTGTGCAGCGTTATCCGGCAACCGGACTGGAGTAGGGAATGCACCGGGCAGGCCAAGTAATGCGAGCCTCTTCCCGGCCTGCTCCCGCTGGTAATTGACCCGCTTGATCCCGCCCGGCGGTTGCGGACAATCCCGGGGACTGCTGCAAGTGTCCGGGCAGTCCGCCTGCTTGCCTGCTGAACAGGAAGGGCCGGCGGAAACAGAAGCCGGAGCAGAAGAAGCAGAAGCAGCAGCAGCAGTCGCACCCGGAGCCGGAGCAGAAGAAGCAACAGGAGCAGCAGAAGCAGCAGGAGTAGCCGTAGCAGAAGAAACAGAAGCCGGAGCGGGAGCAAAGACAGAAGCAAGCGCCGGAGCTGGAATAGGAACGGTAACGGGTGAAGTAACGGTAACAAGTGGAGCAACGGTAACAGGTGAAACAACGGATATGAGAGCAGGAGCAGCAGGGTGATTTCGCTCCAAAACCTCGGCAACAATGCTCTTCATGAAATTGGACAAGGGAAATCACCTCCTAAACTAAGTATGAATGCGCCCGTATAGGTTTCCTTCAGACAATTTTTCAGACAACTTGGGATCGTGTTGTTCACACGCAGAGAAGTGCTGCCAAACGGAAAAACGTCCACTAATCATAGGAAGAGTCCTATATAGCGTGCAGTACAAGCTAAACTTTAAAGACACTAACGAAAATCCTGCACGAAATACAACATTCCCCTCGTGAAATGGTAGCCTAATCCGGAATTGTTGTATAAAAGGCAACATTCCTCCCGTATTCAAGCTGCTAAGCGGGAAATTGTTGTATTTCATACAACAATCCTTACAATTTCCCAAGTATCGGGGTGTCTAAGTTGTAAAACGTACAACTTTTAGGCCTGTACTTACAGATGTGCTTACAGTAGTACTCACAGTACTTACAGACGTACTTACAGTAGCGGCTAGAAGGTAGTACTCACAGATGTACTTGCAGTAGTACTCACAGTCCTCACAGATGTACTCACAGTAGTACTCACAGATGTACTTACAGATGTACTCACAGTAGTACTCACAGATGTACTTACAGTAGCGGCTAGGAGGTAGCACTTACAGACGTACTCACAGTAGCTGCTAGGAGATAGTACTCACAGATGTACTTAAGTTACTCGTTTCGCTGCCGGGCAGCGGGCCGGAGAGTAACGAGTTAGTCCTCGGGTAGAGTGCCACACGTGTTGTGTATAGCCAGCGCATATTCATGGCTATTTACATGCAGCCGCAGAAACGTTTCTTGCACTCCCTGCTACCCGCCCTTTATAATCAAAGCTTGCTCCGGTCACCGCTGATTTGCAGCCTGTTAGCTATAGTCTTAGGTGCATGCATGTAGTTCTATAGTTCAATCAATCTACAGCAGCATCCGCGCCAGATCCGGGTGCGGCCGGGGAATGACGTTGGAGGAAATCAGCTGTCCCCCCGTCCGGGGGTAAGCGGCGATACCGGCTTCCACGGCTGCCTGAACTGCGGCGACATCGCCTTCGACGATAACCGTTATAAGTCCGGAGCCGACGCGCTTGAAGTCGACCAGCTTCACATTTGCTGCTTTGCACATCGCATCCAGTGCTTCAAGGGCCGGGGTTAGTCCCCGGGTCTCGATCAATCCGATCGCTTGCATGATCCACCTCCTGTTAAGCTAAATTGTGTCTCGATGATCCGGCTTCTTCGTCTATAAATAACTGGCCAGTTCAATTTCCTCCTGGCCGGGGATAGAGGTCCGCCGGTAATGCTCCGCTTCAGCCAGCGGGAAGGTGGCGTCGATGCCCATTTTGGCGGTGACGCCACGCAGGTTGTGCGAGGGCTCGAGCGGCGAACCCTTCGCTCCAGTGACGATGAAGGTGTCCAGATCAGCCTGGACACGGGTGGCGATGGCCCACTCCACATCCAGCGGGTCCAGCAGGTTAACGTCCTCATCGACAACGACTACATGCTTGAGATCTTTGTCGCCAGCGAAGGCGGCTAGAAGGGCGGTTTTGCCGTCGCCTTCCTGCACCTTCCGGATGCGGATGACCGCATGATAACGCCCGACGCCGCCCATGCTGATGTGAACATCTTTGACACCGGGGACGACCTGGCGGACGGAGCCCAGCAGGGCAATCTCACGTGCAATCGCCATCGGCAGCTTCTCCTCATAGCTGGCCGGGAGAATGGTCTGCCAGACCGGATTGTTCCGGTAGGTGACAGCGGAGAATTCCACGACCGGCTGCTCGGTGCGCGGGCCGTAGTAACCGCCGAGTTCGCCGAACGGACCTTCCGGTTCGCGGACCCGGGGGAGAATCCGGCCCTCGAATACAACCTCGGCCTCGGCCAGTACTTCAAGATCGATCGTCTTGCAGCGGACTACTGCAAGCGGCTGGCCGAGCAGGGCAGAGGCGACCTCCAGCTTATCGGCATGGAACAGGTGGGTGCTGACCTGGGAAGCCAGCACGACTGCCGGGACGATGCCGAACATGAATGCCGCCTCCATCGGCTCACCGCGTTCCTCGAATTCCCTGTACTGCTGGAATAATTCAGGGGAGGAGATCAGGATGCTGGTCCGGTTGCCGTCCAGCAGCTGCATCCGCCGGATGGAGGTGTAGCGCTTCTGCCCGTCCGCGCCTTTGACGACCATCACCCCGGAGACATAATAAGCTCCGCTGTCCAAGGCGTTATAGGTGCAGACCGGGAACAGCTCCCGCAGGTTAATCCGGCTCGTAATCACGTTGTCCTGCACCGGAGCCTGATCACAGCTTCTCGTAGGCAGCGGATGAACAACGGCCTCGATCAGCCGTGGCAGCAAGTCTTCCGGCTGCATGCCCATACTCCCGGCGAGCAGCTCTTTGGAGCCGCCAAGACCGGCTGCCATCGGGACGGAGTAACCTTTTACCTTCTGGAAGACCATGGGCTGCCTGCCCTTCACGGCCTTAATCACGGCCCCTAGCTCAAACTTGGGGTCCACCTCCTTGCGGACCTTCAGCAGCCGGCCGCTGCGTTCCCAGTGCTCCAGCAATTGCCGTATATTCATGAATGCCATCCGGGCTGCACCTCCTTCACTCATTAATTGTTGAACTGTACACCGTTGTAAGCTTCAGCGTGCCTTGACTCGCGCACCTTCCAAAAAGGGAATAAAAAAAGAAGCCGCAGACATAGAGAAAAAAGATTCTCTAAATCGCGGCTTCCTTCATTCTGTGAACAGAAATGGGGCAAACCTTATATTGGGGCGGCGGATCTGGATATAATCGGGATCAGCCGGTATAAGTCATCATCACGTAAGCTTAAGTTCCATTATAGTGAAAAAAAGCGAAAAGTAAATGACTAATGTTATATTACATGACCTTACTTCTGATGCGGAAAGTACGCGGTGAGAGTCCACTCTCTCTTTTGAACATATTGCAGAATTGGGCATCATTGACGAATCCGGCAGCGGAAGAGACCTCCGAAATATGCATTTGGGTATGCAGCAGCAGAGATTTGGCATAATCCAGGCGCTTCAGTACAAGATAACGGTGCGGGGAATGTCCAAATCTTTCCTTGAACAGATGCCGGAAGCGGTCGTAGCTATAACCGGACATTTCTGCCAGAGAGGACACGGAGAGCTTATGGCGGTAATGCTCATTCATATAATTCAGCACATACTGCATCTGATCCTCTGCCGGGGAATGGAAATCCGAGGCGGCGAGCAGCCGCTGCAGATACACGGTAATTTCGCTCATTTGCAGATTCAGCAGCTCGGCGAACCCGTCACGCTTGCGCTTGAATTCCGCATTCATCCGCTGCAGGGTCTGCAGTACGGTATGTTCCTTATCATCGTCAAAAACGCCGGATAGCGTATTGATAATCGGATTGCCGCAATGGAAGCCGACGAACAGCACCTCCGGGCTGGGCTGATGATTCTCGTCATGCTTGAAACCTGCCGGAATCAGGCCAAAGGTGAAGGGCCGGAAATGATAGCTGCGCGGTCCAATGCTGCAGGTTCCCTGGCCATGGATATAATACACAAGCTCGAAACATTCATGCTGATGCGGAGGGATATACGTATTTGCTTCATGCTCTGCATTTACAATATATAGAACACGGTCCATGATGAGCCTCCCTTTATCGTCATTTAGCCGAATCGTACAAAAAGATGACCGAAAATATATAAATATTTATCTTTTCTTTTGTTATGATCTTATCAATTAAACCGAAGATTCTCAACTGGACTGGCCATCTTGTTCGGATTTATGCGGTTTTTTCGAGAAATGTAACATGAAATGTTTGGTTTTCAAGGTAAATTGCTTGTTTTCAGAATTTAAACAGTCTTTTATTCATGCTGCCCGATGCTACCCGTTAGACAAAACGTGTAATTGGAACTTTATGCTATTTTATCAGCGTTGATCTATTACAAAACAGGGGTGTGAACTTAGAAAATGAAAAAGAAGATGCTCGCTTTATTGCTGATGGCGGTTATGGTACTGGTCACTGCATGCGGAAACAACACGTCCGGCAATGGTAATGCGGTCAACTCCGGAACAAATGCTGAAGGCGGAGAGGCTGCTGCAGGGGACAAGCTCAAGGTGGTGCTGCTTATTCCGGGAACGCTGGGCGACAAGTCGTTTTTTGATGCGGCGAACAGCGGCCTGCAAAAAGTGAAGGACGAGCTCGGCGCCGAAACAAAAGTGGTCGAAATGGGCGCGGACAAGACGAAGTGGGAACCTACTTTTAATGATATTGCTGCTGAGGATTGGGATGTTGTCATCTCGGGCGGCTCAGAAATTACGGAAATGTTCAATGCAACGGCTGAGGCGAATCCGGATAAAAAATTCATCAACTACGATACCGATATCGATGAAGCGCCTGAAAATATGTACAACATGTCGTATTCGACCAATGAGGTCTCTTTCCTGGCAGGGGCGGCGGCAGCACTTGCGACACAGTCTGATATGCCGAATGCCAACCCGGAGAATGTGATCGGATTCCTGGGCGGGATGGATATCCCCGGCATTAATGCTTTTCTGGTGGGCTACATCCAGGGCGCACAGTATGTTGATCCGGATGTGAAGGTAGCGGTATCCTATGCCGGAGATTTCGTGAACCCTGCCAAAGGCAAGGAATTGTCGCTGATCCAGTACAACTCGGGTGTGGATATTATTTTCAACGTAGCCGGCGGTACGGGACTGGGAATCTTTGATGCAGCCAAGGAAAAGACTAAATATGCTATCGGTGTTGATTCGGACCAGGCGCTGCTGCTGAAAGATACGGATAGTGAAAAAGCAAACCTGATTGTCACTTCCGCGATTAAAAAGATCGATACGGCCATTCTCGGCGCAGTGAAAAAACTGCAGGACGGGACGCTTGAGATGGGCAAACGTGATGTGCTCGGCTTCGTTGAAGACGGCGTAGGCATTGCGGAGAATGACATTTACAAAGACGTATTCCCTGCTGATCTGCAGGCTAAGGTGGAAGAAGTGAAGCAGAAGCTGATTAATAAGGAAGTTACCGTCGACAATGCGATGGGCATGGAAACGGCTGAAGTTGAAGCGATCCGCAATGCCGTGAAGCCTTAAGATTATTGATCAAAGATAGCTTTATAAAATGAAATTGGCTTACACAGCTCTGCAGTTGGAGGCTCTTCTCTTTGGGAGAGCTCCAGCTGCCTATTTTTGCAGACCACCCAAGTTGAAAGGCGTTGATGACCCATGGCAAATGCTCTGCTGGAAATGCGGGGAATCACCAAAGTATACCCGAACGGCGTTGTTGCCAATAAGGATGTCGGATTCTCCCTGCGGGAGGGCGAAATCCATGCGATCGCGGGAGAGAATGGAGCCGGTAAATCGACTCTGATGAAAATCATGTTTGGGATGGAGGAGCCGAGTGAAGGCGCGATCTATATCCGGGGAGAACAAGTGAAGCTGCAGTCCCCGCAGGACGCAATTGACCGCGGCATCGGCATGGTTCATCAGCATTTCATGCTGGTGCCTTCTTTTACTGTGGCCGAAAATATGGTGCTGGGCATGGAGCCGCGAAAAGGTGTGGGCTTCAATGCTGGTGAAGCGGTGCGTCTGACGGAGGAAACGGCACGCAAATATAACCTCTCGGTAAACGCCAGGGCTAAGGTGGAGGATCTGTCGGTCGGCATGAAGCAGAAGGTGGAAATTCTGAAGGCACTGGTTCGCGGGGCCAAAATCCTCATCCTCGACGAGCCGACCGCCGTGCTGACTCCGCAGGAAACAGAGGAGCTGTTCCATGAGCTGCAGCAGCTTAAGGAGCAGGGTCACACCATCGTGTTTATCTCGCACAAACTGAAGGAAGTTAAAGCAATCTGTGACCGGATTACCATTATGCGCGGCGGCAGGAGCGAAGGAGTCTTCCAGACCCGCGAGGTGACGGAGCAGGAAATTTCCAGGCTGATGGTCGGCCGCGATGTCGTGCTGAAGTACGACAAGGACAGCATTCCGCACGGCAAGCCGGTGCTTAGGGTAGAGCAGCTGGCTGTTTCGGACAGTCAGGGCAAAGCACTCCTCGCGGAGATTAGCTTCTCGGTCCGCGAAGGCCAGATTGTCGGCATCGCCGGCGTCGAAGGGAACGGGCAGACGCAGCTGATTGAAGCGCTGACCGGCGGTCTGCGCGGCGTCTCCGGCAGTGGGGCGGTTAGTGTAAAAGGCACGGATATCCGCGGGCTGGATATTCTGGGCATCCGCAGCCTGGGCGTATCTTATATCCCGGAGGACCGGATGCGGCAGGGCTCCGCCGGAGACGCCAGCATTGCCGACAACCTGATCTCTACGCGCTACCGTTCGAAGGATATGAATAAGGGGCCTTTTCTCCACAGCTCCAAAATTGCTGCTCTGGCGTCATCGCTGGTAGAAGAATTCAAAGTGCGCTGCTCCGGTACACGGCAGCCAGTCGGCATGCTGTCCGGCGGCAATATGCAGAAGGTGGTCGTTGCAAGGGAGTGCTCCACGAATCCGCAGCTGCTGATCGCTGAGCAGCCGACCCGGGGTGTGGATATCGGGGCTGCGCAATTCATTCATCAGAAGCTGCTGGAGCTGCGCTCGGACAAATGCGCCATAGTTCTGGTATCGGCGGATCTGAATGAAATTCTGGAGCTGAGCGACAGTCTGCTTGTGATGTACGAGGGGCAGATCGTTGCGTATTTCGACAATCCTTCTGCCGTGAGTGAGGAAGAGCTGGGACTCTATATGCTGGGAATTAACAGGCAGGACAAAGAGCAGACCGGGAGGGCCTTAAATCATGTTTAGAGCTAAATATTTTGAGGCAATCCGGACGGCAGCGGTTATTGTCATTGCGCTGATTATCGCATTCCTGATCATCTCGCTGGTCAGTGACCAGCCGCTCAAGACGATTGGTATTTTCCTGCTGGAGCCGTTCTCCACCAAGGGGCATATCGGCAATGTCATTGAGATGGCCATTCCGCTGATGTTCACCGGCCTTGCCGTCTCGCTGCTGTTCCGGGCCAATATGTTCAACCTGGGGGCAGAGGGGATCTTTTATTTCTCCGGTGTCGTGGCCTCTGTACTGGCGATTCATCTCAGCTTGAACAGCTGGCTGCATCCGCTGGTAGCAATATTGGCAGGCTCTATCACAGGGGCGCTGCTGTCAGCCATTCCCGGAATTCTCAAAGCGAAGTGGAACGCCAATGAACTGGTGACCTCGCTGATGTTCAATAATATCCTGTTCGGGGTGGGGCTATACCTGCTGAACTATCATCTGCGGGATGCCAAGGCCTTCGCCAACGTTTCGTTTAAATTCGAGAAAACTGCGCAACTGAGTAAGCTTTTTGCAGGCACACGGATTCATACCGGACTTATTATTGTATTGGTGCTGATCGTACTGGCCCATCTGTTCCTCTACCGGACCAAATGGGGCTATGAGCTGCGGATGACAGGCGTCAACCGGGAGTTTGCCCGTTACTCGGGCATGAAGACTGCCAAGGTTATCATTCTCGTGCATCTGATCGCCGGGTTTATTGCCGGGATGGGCGGCTCGGTGGAAGTACTCGGAATGTACAGCCGCTTTCAGTGGACGTCTTTGCCGGGCTATGGCCTGGATGGTGCCCTGGTGGCGATGCTGGCCAAGAACAATCCGCTGTCTGTCATTGTCTCTGCGCTTTTCCTGGCCTATATCCGTATTGGAGCCGATCTGATGGCGCGGCTGTCCGATGTGCCGTCCGAGATGATCTCGATCATTCAGGCTGTGATTATCCTGCTGATTTCGGCTGAGCAGTTCCTCAAGTTCTGGAAGAACCGCATGCTGCTGAAGGAGGCGAAGGAAGCATGAACAGTCTGCTAGATGTCATTCTGACGACGGATTTTGCCTTCTCTGTACTGCGTGTGACAACACCTATCCTGTTCGCTGCACTGGGAGCGCTCATCTCGAACCGTGCCGGAATCATCAACATCGGGATGGAAGGGATTATGCTGGTCTCGGCTCTGGCCGGTGTTATTGTCAGCGCCTATACGCATAGCGCCTGGGTCGGGCTGCTGGGTGCGGTATTGTCGGGAACGCTGATTGCCGGGATTTTGGCCTTTTTCACCTTGAAATTCAAGACACATATCATTCTAGGCGGTGTGGCGATTAATATGTTCGCCTCAGGCGGAACGGTGTTTATTCTGTATCTGCTCAGCGGGGACAA
Source organism: Paenibacillus sp. FSL P4-0081 (assembly GCF_000758565.1). Taxonomy (NCBI): domain Bacteria; kingdom Bacillati; phylum Bacillota; class Bacilli; order Caryophanales; family Paenibacillaceae; genus Paenibacillus; species Paenibacillus sp. FSL P4-0081. The sequence continues at coordinate 7,366,949 of NZ_CP009280.1, read as the reverse complement.
GGGTTCATCGACCTCCTTGGCGAGCAAAGTATTGCCGAGTGTGCAGATTCCGCTGCTGAAGGATATTCCGGTGCTGGGTCCGATTCTGTCGGGACATCACATTCTGACTTATTTCTCGATTCTGTCTGTGCTTGTGGTCTATTATCTGCTGAACCGCACCCCGCTGGGGCTGCGTATCCGCTCGGTAGGCGAGAATCCGCATGCAGCCCAGTCGGTTGGAGTCAGCGTGGTCCGGATCCAGTACACGGCGCTGCTGCTCAGCGGCTTCTTCGCCAGTCTGGGCGGAGCTTATATGTCGATGGGCTATTTGTCGCTGTTCACCCGTGATATGGTGGCCGGCCGGGGCTGGATTGCGATTGCTGCTGAATCCATGGGCCGGAGTACAACCGTAGGAACAGCGTTAACTTCGCTGCTCTTCGGCGCAGCCGATGCGCTCTCCAATGCCTTGCAGGTGCTGAAGATTCCGGCGGAGCTGATCGCCACGCTTCCTTACGTGGCGACGGTAGTGGGGCTGATTATATACGCGGTTTCGGAGACAAGGAAGAAGAACAAGAAGCTTAAGACGACTGCCAAATAGATAGATCTATAAGAAGCACTAAAGAATTTAGCGAAAAGCAAAAAGAAGCGTAGGGCTGCCTTCGGCTTTTCAATATTAAACCTACAAGGGAGCGACAACGATGCCAACACCTATCATAATTGACTGCGATCCGGGGCATGATGACGCGATTGCCATTCTGCTTGCGCTGGCTCATCCCGGGCAGCTGGAGATCCGGGGCATTACCACGGTTGGCGGCAACCAGGTTCTTGATAAAATCACCGATAATGCACTCAAGGTGCTTAGCTTTGTAAATGCCGATATTCCCGTGGCCAAGGGAGCGGCGGCTCCGCTGCTTGGCAAGCTGGTAACCGGAGAAGCAGCACATGGGGAGTCCGGCATGGACGGCCCCGCGCTTCCGGCCAGCCGCTTTAAGCCGGTGGAGCAAGGGGCAGTAGAATTCATGCTGGAGATTATCCGCGCATCCAAAGAGAAGATTACCCTGGTGCCTACAGCTCCGCTAACGAATATCGCCCTCCTGATTACCGCTTATCCGGAAGTGAAGGACAGAATCGAGAAGATCTCCCTGATGGGCGGCGGGCTTGCCTATGGCAATGTGACCCGGACAGCGGAGTTCAATATATATGTCGACCCGGAGGCGGCACGGATTGTCTTTGAATCCGGGATTCCCATTGTGATGAGCGGACTGGATGTAACGGATAAGGCGGCGATTTTTGAAGAGGAGATTCAGGAGCTGAAAACCCGTGGACCCGTATCCGTAATGGTCGGAGAGCTGCTGGATTTCTATTCGATCTACGGCAAAAAGATGGGTTATATCGGCAATGCGCTGCATGACCCGTGCGCGATTGCCTGGCTGCTGCATCCGGAGCTTTTTGAATCGGAGCATCTGCATGTAACAGTGGAAACCGAAGGCAAGCTGACCCGGGGGATGACTGTTGCCGACCGGCGCAAGAAGCCGGAGCAGCCTGCCAATACAGAGGTGCTGCTCGGCGTAGACCGTGAAGCCTTTATCAAGCTGCTGTTTGATTCACTGGAGCGGTTAGACCGCGGGCCTCTGCCCGCGGCGGGAGAATTGTAGCGGATGGCAGGCTGGGAACGCCTACAGGAGACGGTGCGGCTGGAGCTGCAGCAGCGGATAGAGGAAGGCTGCCGGCCAGGCCGTCTGGCAGAGAAGCTGGCTGCTGCCGGAAGTGATGAGGGCAAGCTCATGGAGGTGTACCGGGAGCTGATGGCCCTTCAGGTGGCCGCGGACTTTCCTTACGAGGAGCCCTCGGATCTGGCGTCGATCAGACGGCTGCGCCCCGGAGGTCCGCGTAAGCTTACGGTGAATTGGACACCGGAAGAGTGGAGGGACAGGTTCTATGGAGCGTGGCTTGGCCGGAGTGTAGGCTGTGCGCTGGGCAAGCCGCTGGAATACTGGGATTATCTGTACGGGAAGGACGGCCGTACCGGCTGGGAGAACATTGAATTGTGGTTCCGCGGCGCGGATGCCTGGCCGATTACAGGGTATACACCTGAGTACTCTACGGCCCGGGCGGAATACGGTCTGGGCTTAAGCGACTGGTCATTCACCAGCACCCGGGAGAAGATCAGCTACATGGAGAGTGACGACGATATCCGTTATACGGTCCTCGGTCTGATGCTGCTGGAGCAGAAAGGGCTGGACTGGGATTCCTGGGATATCGGCAAGCTGTGGCACGGGCATCTGACCTACAGCCAGGTATGTACAGCAGAAACACAGGCCTATATGAACTTTGCCGGTGAAACCTCCCATCTGCACGGTGAGAAGCCGGAGGATTGGCCGCTGCGGCAGGAGCGGGTGCGCATGCATCTGAATCCGTACCGCGAATGGATCGGGGCGGCCATCCGTGCGGACGCCTTGGCCTATGGATCGGCCGGGAACCCCGAGCTTGCGGCGGAGCTGGGCTGGCGGGATGCCTCCTTCTCCCATGTGAAGAACGGGATCTACGGCGAAATGTTCAATGCTGCAATGATCTCTGCTGCGTTTGCGGGCCTTGATAACGAGCGGATTGTGGAGATTGGACTCAGCGAAATTCCTCAGACGAGCAGACTGGCCGGGGATGTGCGGACCGGAATAGCCATTGCACAGGAAGCGGGCAGCGAGCGTGAGCTTGTCAGCAGGCTATGGGACCGGTTCAGCCATTATGACCCGGTGCATACCAATAACAACGCCGCCATCGTTGCAGCTTCGCTTATATACGGCGGCAATGACTTTGAGAAAGCCGTGGTTACCTCTGTCTCTGCCGGGATGGATACCGACTGCAACGGTGCCACAGTCGGCTCCATTATGGGAGCGAAGCTGGGCGCAGCCCGGCTTCCCGCCAGTTGGACCGCACCGCTGAATGATCTGCTGTACGCGGATCTGCCGGGCTTCCACCCGATTGCGATTTCGGAGGTTGCCGAACGGAGCTATCAGGTGTTCCTGAAGATCCGTGCGGAGCTGGGAGAATAGGATTAGCTTGGCTTTCATACATTATTTTTCTTAAAAGAACAGGGAAGCCCGCAGCCATGCCACACTGGCTGCGGGCTTCCCTGTTTCGGCAGAAGACCGGCACGGCCCTCTAAGCTTCCCCCCAGCGCTTCATCAGCTGATGGTCAATCCCGAGTGCGTCGAGGACGCGGGCATTCATGAAATTCACCAGCTCCCAGATCTCGGTCGGATGATTGTAAAAGCCCGGCGAAGCGGGCATGATATCCGCCCCCGCCCGGGCAATCCGCAGCATATTCTCCAGATGAATCAGATGGAGCGGGGTTTCGCGCGGAACGATAATCAGCCGCCGCTTCTCCTTAAGTACTACGCTGGCTGCCCGGCTAAGCAGTGTATCCCCCATGCCGTTAGCGATAGCTCCCAGCGTATTCATTGAACAGGGGATAATCACCATCCCGTCGGTCTTGAAGGACCCGCTGGCCACGGGTGCGAACAGATCCGTATTGGACAGCACGGTGGCGTATCCGGCAAGCTCCTGCATATCCGCGCCGCACTCGTATTTCATCACATTCTCTCCGGCACCTGTGGCGATGACATAGGTTTCAGCCCCAAGCTGATGCAGGCTGCGGATCAGGGAATAAGCGTAAATGGAGCCGCTGGCTCCGGTGATGCCGACGATAATTTTCATGGCGTAAGCTCCTTTGAAATGAAAAGAAGCCGCTGAACTAGAGGGGTATCCCTCTAATCAACGGCTTCCTTCAGTCTGTAAACAGAAATCGGGCAAACCTTAGGCCTAATCAGCGCACCCAGAATACAATCCGGACGCCGCCGCTTCTACTTGTTATTCACTGATAATAATAGTGCTGGCCCAGCCTGTACCCGGATCATAATCCCGGAGTACACCGGTGACGGGCATATCCAGTTCATCGGCCAGCTTCTTCCGGAAGATCCGCTTGAACTCTTGATGTAGCGCAGCATCCACCGACTGCTTCAACTCGGGATAGTTCTCTTCCAGCGCCCGCAGCGCGGTTACCCGCTGATGCTTCACCAGAAAGAGGATCATCGATTCGCCGGCGGCATCTATTCTCAGCTGTGTGACACCCACCCCATACAGTTCCCTATGCACTTCATTGTAGCAGCGGGAGAGGCGCTTCTTGAATTCGTTGGAGGCTAAAAGATTGTGGACCGTCAAGAATATCACTTCCCTGTGTGAGATAATGCCGGATAATCAATAAAATTAACCCTAATTATAGAGAATATCCGCAAAAAGTAAATGACCAATGTTACTTTATGTGACTCCGATATCTGATTAAGTTGTAATTCACATCATTGAACTTGTATGTTAGCATTATTTGTAATTCATTTGCTGACAAAATTTAGATTCGGGGATTGGAGCGAGGCTCATGCTGAAAGTCATGATTGTTGACGATGAACCGTGGGTTCTTGAAGGACTTAGGACGATGGTCGACTGGGAGAAATCCGGTTACGAAGTATGCGCCGAAGCGCTTAGCGCTGTGGAGGCACTCCGGTTAATTCAGGAGCATAAGCCGGACCTGCTGCTTACGGATATCAACCTTCCCGTAATGAACGGACTCGAGCTGATTGCTGCCGTGAAGGAAGTGATGGATCACCCGCCCAGATTCGTTATTCTGAGCGGATATGACGATTTCAATTATGCCCGCACTGCGCTGCGCCAGAAGGTGGATGGCTATCTGCTGAAGCCGGTCGATGATGAGGAGATCGGGGCGCTGCTCTTGAAGATCAAAGCTATCATCCAAAATGAAATCGCTTCCAGAGAGGAGGGCCGCAAGAAGCAAAACTTCCTGGTCCATAATCTGATCAACCGGTTCATTCAGGGGGAATGGAGCGAAGAGCTGGAGCGCGCAGCGGATAGGCTGACGGACCTTCAGCCTGAGACGGAGCTGCAGTGCATCCTTGCTGCTGCTGTATCAAGCACAATGAGCCTGAATGAAGGGGAGGGGGAAGGATTCCCGGGTGAGCTTGGCTATGTCTTTCAGGACCCTGCGGGCAGGCCGGGTCTTATTGTGCGGTGTGCGGGGATGTCCTCCGAAGCCATTGAGGCGGCCGCCGCCCAGGTGCAGAGGGCACAGTCGGAGAAGCTTGGCGTTCCTGTGGCCGTACTGATCAGCGGCAAGCGGAAAGGGGCGCGCTCTATCCAGGAGTTGTACACACAGAGCCTTGAGGTCTGGGGATTGAAGTACCGCAGGGAGAAGGGCGGAATCTTCTACTATAACGACCTGGGAGCAAAGGGCCAGTCCCTCGAATTAGCTGAAGGGCACTTCACCTGTGTGCTGGAGAAGGTCAAGGCAGGCGAGACCGGGCAGATTCTGAGTTGTGTCAGGGAAGCGTTCGCTGCCATTACCGCCAAGCCGCTGAAGATCGATGCTGCCCAGGCCGAGGTGGCCCATCTGGAGATGACCTTATGCCGTAGCATCGCTGAATTGCAGGGAGATCCCGACCGAATCATGAACGCGATGCGGACGGAGTATGGCAATCTGGGCGGACTCGCGGATTATTACCGGCTGAGTCTGTATGTGGACAAGCTCTGCCTGCAGGCAGCGGCTTATCTGGCTGAATTACGGGCGGATAATGAAGGGAATACGATCTATAATGTCATTCAGTACGTGGATCTTGAATTCCGGAGCAAGCTGCAGCTTCAGGATATTGCCAAGCAGTTTCATATGAATTCGGCCTATTTGGGCCAGCTGTTCCGTAAGGAAACGGGCCGGAGCTTCAGCGATTATCTGAATGAGAAGCGGATTGAAGCGGCCAAGGGACTGCTTAAGCGCACCCAGCTCAAGATATCGGATATCGCACTGCAGGTGGGCTTTTCGAATACGGATTATTTTATCGACAAGTTCAAGGGGAGGGTTGGTTCTTCACCTTCAGTCTACAAGAATGCCAATAAGAACAAGCAGCTCTGAGAAAGCCGGGTGCATAAGGCATGTGGAGAAAAAGATTCAAATTCACGACGATTGTTAACGATATCCCGCTCAATTACAAGTTCTACCTGATTTATATTGTCGGTGTACTTCTGCCTATAATGGTGCTTAATCTTGTATTTCTGGACCGGATTACGGATCTTATCAAATCCAGAGAACAGCAGAACCTGGAGATTTCCCTGGAGCGGGCGCGCAAGGATATTCTTGATTTCATCGAAGGGGGGGTCTCCGTCGGTTATGCATTGTCTACGGATAAGAATCTGTACGAGATGCTGGACCGCACCTACACGGATTCCATAGAATTCTATAATATGTTCGACGAACAGCTGAGGGACCGGATGAACAGCTACATGCCTGTTAACAACCAGCTGGAGCGGATCAGCATCTACACAGACAACCGCACCATTGTATCCGGCGGGAATTACCAGGTCATGAATGACAAGGTATGGGCCAGCGACTGGTATAGACAGGCGAAGAATGCGAGTACCCAGGTGTTTGTGACTGCCTACCGGACGAGTGAGAACAAGAATCTGGCATCGTCAATCCCTACGCTAAGTGTAGTTGAAACGATGGATAATTACAGAAACTTGAATAAGTATGAGAAGGTGCTGCGCATTGATCTGGATCTTAATGAGATCTATGACATTATTGTCCGGGAGAAGGATTACTTAAGCCTCTACCTCATCAATGAGCAGAACAAGATTGTCATGTCAGCGGACAGCGGCTATCAGCGGCTCACCAAAGAACCCTATCCCGTATTCGATCAGCTGGGTAACGGTCAAGGTCAGGAGGAGGATGTTCGGATAGTACCTGTGGGTACGGCCAACTATCTCAAAGGCTGGAGAATTGCCGGAATCACCCAGGGTGAGCGGATTTCCCAGGCGATTCTGGATATACGTCTGTACGCGGCTGGGCTGGCAACAACGCTTACGCTGCTGACCAGCGGATTCATCTATATTATGCTGCGCTCTTACAATTACCGGGTGAAACGCCTGTCCCGTCATATGCAAAAGGTGTCTAACGAGAAGTTTGAGCTGATCACCATCGATGAGGGGCGGGATGAGATCGGCGGCTTAATCCGCAATTTCAACCGGATGACCTCCAGAATCCACTCGCTGATCAACGATGTGTATAAGCTGGAGATCCAGAGCAAGAATCTGGAGATGGAGCGCGTCAGGGCGGAGCTGAACTTCCTGCAGAGCCAGATGAACCCCCATTTTCTGTTCAATACGCTGAATGCGATTCTGGTGGTCTGTACCAAGAATAAGTATTCCGATGTTACGGATATTGTGAAAAGCCTGTCGAAGCTGCTGCGCAGGTTGCTCAGCTGGAAGGAAGACCTGGTGTCGGTGCAGGAGGAGATCACATTCATCGAGATGTATCTCAAAATCGAGAAATTCAGGTTCAGGGATAAATTCGACTATGTGTTTGAGATTGATGAGCAGTCACTGAAATATAAAATTCCGAAGCTGAGCATGCAGCCGCTGGTCGAGAACTCCTGCAAGCATGGATTACAGACGATTGAAGGGCTTGGCATTATCCGGGTGAGCACGGCAGTGCTGGATAACCGGCTGCAGATTAGCGTATCGGATAACGGCAAAGGCATAGAGCCGGATAAGCTTAAAGAGCTGCTGTTCGCCATCCGCAAGGAGGACTCCTCCGGGGCCAATATCGGAATCCGCAACGTCTACCGCAGGCTTGAGCTGTATTATGCCGATCAGGTGCGCTTCGAGATATCCAGCACACCGGGTCTGGGGACCTTGGTCACCTTCGGCATTCCGCTCAGGCTGCTGGAGATGAATCATCCCTTGGAAGGCGAGGTGTAACCTGTGAAATACAAAGTATTATTAATTGATGATGAGCCGAGCGCCCTTGAAGGTATGCAGCTGTGGATTGATTGGGAGGAACTCGGCTTCGAGCTGTGCGGAACCTGCGGCAACGGCCGGGAGGGGCTGCGGCTGATGAAGCTGCTGGAGCCGGACCTGGTGATTACAGATGTGAACATGCCGCTCATGAATGGTTTGGAGATGATAGAGGCCTGGCAAGAGCAGGATGCCGGCAGACCCAAGTTCGTGATTCTGAGCGGCTACAGTGAATTTGAATATGCCCGCACGGCCATCAGCTACGGAATCAGCCATTATCTGCTGAAGCCGGTCTTTCCGGAGGAGGCTGCCGAGGAATTGCGGGAAATTCATCAGGAGCTGGAACAGGAAGCGAACCGCAGAATGATTCATGAGATTGCCTCTGAAGAAGAGGCGGTGGCCTTGATTAGAGGACTGTTGTACGGGAAAAAAGCAGATCCGGCGCTTCAGGAGCTGCTGGATCGCATGCCAGGCTTTCAGGGAGTCCGCATCTGGAATCTTTGTCTGATTCAGACTGTCCCGGAGCTGTATGCAGAGCTGCGGGGAAGGGCGGCTGCCCTGCTGGCCGCCTATCCGGCCATGGTGATGATGGATCTGGAGGCGGGCATACTCGGGATTGTATACGGTATGCCGGCAAACAGACCTGAAGGCGGCACAATAGAAGAGGGGCTGAATATCCTCCGGCAGGAATATGGCAGCCGACAGATCTATATGGCCATTGGGGCCCCTGAGGACTCCCTGCCGGGGATTGCGGAGAGTTACCGCAGTGCCAAAGAGGCTTTGCAGCATTTTTTCTATAATCCTGAGTATGCCGGGATTCTGGCTTACCGCGGGATACAGGGCCATTCCTTCAGCTATCATTATGACCATATCCGGCTGATGGATGCCCTGCTTGATTCTGTTAATCTGCTCGATGCGGACGGTTACCGCAGAGCGCTGGAGGAAGCAGACCGCAGCTTCCGTGCACAGCAGGTGGCACCGGAGGTGGTTCGGAAAATTGTGATTCATCTCATGTACCGGATCACCGAGCTCGCACCCGGGGCGGAGGACGGAGGCGGGGAGCAGGGGACGGCAGGGTCTGGAATCGCGGAGATCCAGCAGGCCATGATCCCGCTGGATGAATTGCTCAGCCGCTTATTAATGTGCGGTGAAATGGCAATTGATCTCTTGATGCGTGAGCAGAATCAAAAGTCGCATGGCATTGTGCAGGAGATTAACGAGTATATCGGTGCGCATTTTCAGGAGAGTCTGAGCATTCAGAAGCTGGCAGAGGTCTTCTTCCTGCATCCCGTCTATCTGGGGCAATTGCTGATTAAGAAGAACGGCATGACCTTCAATGAGCAGCTGCATCATCTGCGGATTCAGGAGGCGGCGGTTCTGCTGCGCGGCAGCAAGCTGAAGCTCTCGGAGATAGCTGAACGTGTAGGTTATGTCAATTACGGCCAGTTTTTGAAACGGTTTGAAAAGGAGATGCACATGGGCCCGAATGAGTACCGCCATGCAAAGTTCTAAACTTTTATGGGGGTATACCTTTAATTCGGTCGTATTTTAGCAGGGTGATCACCTCTATAATTCATATATGTAAGTGCTTACAAATTAAAGACCAACACATTATGGAGGTGCTTTATGGGGGGCAAGTCGAAAGCGATGTACAAGTTTTCCCTAATTGTTCTGTTATCCCTAAGCTTTACGCTATCCGGCTGCGGGGGCAACAACAACAATACTGCGGGCAAAGCTGAAGAGACAACTGCGGTAGGAACCGCTTCAGCTAACACGGAAGGAAAGATAGAACCATTTAAGGTAAGCGTATTCATTGGGGCAGCTGGACAACAGCCGACACCGGACAACAAAATTTACAAGAAGATCAAGGAAGAAACCGGAGCCAGCTTCGATATGGAATTCCTGGCAGGTGACATTAACCAGAAGCTGGGCGTTATGATTGCCGGCCAGGATTACCCGGATCTCATGACCGGGAATACCAAGCTTACAGCAGCAGGGGCTTATATTCCGCTGGAAGACCTGATTGAAGAGCATGCGCCAAATTTGAAAGCGCATTATGCCGAATACTGGAACATGATGAAGGACCCGAACGACGGCCATATTTATATCCTGCCTAACTACGGTGTATACAATGGTAAGGTCAACAGCTCCTGGTATTCGGGACCTGCCTTCTGGATTCAAAAAGCTGTCCTCAAGGAATTCAACTATCCGCAGGTGAAGACACTGGACCAATACTTTGACCTGATTGAGCAGTATAAGGCGAAATATCCTAAAATCGACGGAAGCCCGACGATCGGGTTCGAAATCCTGAACTATGACTGGAAAAACTGGGGTCTGTTCAATGCGCCGCAGCATCTGATCGGCCATCCAAATGATGGCGGTGTGGTTGTCAATGACGGCGTAGCTGAAGTGTTTGCAAATAAAGATTATGCGAAGCAATACTACCAGAAGCTGAATGAAATCAACCAGAAGGGTCTGATTGATAAAGAGACCTTTGTACAGAATTATGACCAGTATATGGCAAAGCTGTCCAGCGGAACCGTTCTGGGGATGTTCGACCAGCACTGGAACTTCAACGCTGCTGAGGATTCTCTGACTACCCAAGGTAAAATTGAACGCACCTATGTCGGTCTTCCGCTCGTATACGACGAGTCAACCAAAGACTACTACCGCGATCTTGCCGTTCTTAACCTTAACAACGGCTTCGGTATCAGCATCAATGCCAAAAATGCCGTGCAGATCATCAAGCTGCTCGACACTCTGATTCAGGAAGACTGGCAGAAAACGTTCTCCTGGGGTGTGGAAGGCGAAGATTATATCGTGGAGAACGGCAGATTTATGAGAACCCAGGAACAGCGTGACAATGCAGCCGATGCCACCTGGCAGCTGGCCAACAAAGCCAAAGCGATGTTTGATTACCTGCCCAAAACCGAAGGAAGCTTCAGTGACGGCAACTCAACGGATGCTGCTGCACAGCCGGAAGAATACAAAGCGGGTCTGAAGCCTTTTGACAAGGAAGTGCTTGATGCCTATGGCTTTGACTCTTACGTGGACTTCTTCAGTGAACCACCTGCCAACCCGGTCTATTATCCTGCCTGGTCCATCGACTTAATTGAAGGATCGGATGCCAAAATAGCCAGTACCAAACTGAATGAACTGCAGACCAAGTTCCTGCCTAAAGCCATCCTTGCCGACCCGGCAGATTTCGATTCCGTATGGACCGATTACACCGGACAGATCGAAAAGGCTAATGTGAAGGCATATGAAGACAAGATCAATGAGCAGATTAAGTGGAGAATTGAGAACTGGAGTAAATAACGGAACGCTGTTTCCGGGATCAGAAGGTGGAGGGCCGATCAGGGCCTTCCACTTGCTAAATTAATTTCATGGAGTAGGAGACAACGAATATGGATGAGACCCTAGAAATAGATACTGTCGTCCGGCATCCGAAGAAGAACCGAAAGAAGAAAAAACAGCCGATTACCTGGCGCTTGATCAAAAACCAGAATCAGCTTATTTGGATGTCTGTGCCTTTGATGCTCTACATTATTCTTTTTGCCTATGTTCCCGTTTGGGGCTGGACCATGGCCTTTCAGAATTACAAGCCGGCGAAGTCCTTCGGTGAACAGGAATGGGTGGGACTCAAGCAATTCAGGTTTCTGTTTACAGATGATAACTTTATTCGTGTACTGCGCAACACGCTGGCGATGGGGCTTATCAATCTGATTCTCGGTTTTGTTACAGCTATCGTGCTTGCGCTGCTGCTGAATGAAATCAAGAAGGTCTTCTGGAAAAGGACCGTGCAGACAATCTCTTATCTGCCCCACTTCCTGTCCTGGATTATAGTTACCGGCATTGTGGCCACCTCGCTCTCCATTAACGACGGGATTGTAAATATCGTTCTGATGAAGCTGCATCTGATTAAAGAGCCGATTCTATGGCTCAGTGAGGGAAAGTACTTCTGGGGAATCGTAGGGGCTTCGCATGTGTGGAAGGAAGTGGGCTGGAATACCATTATTTATCTGGCAGCCATTGCCTCCATTGACCCGGCCCTTTATGAAGCTGCCGAAATTGACGGTGCTAACCGTTACAAGAAGATGATGTTTGTAACCCTGCCGGGTATCAAAGCAACGATTGTAATTCTGATGATTATGTCCATAGGACATGTCCTGGAGGCAGGCTTTGAAGTGCAGTATCTGCTCGGCAACGGGCTGGTAGTGGACTGGGCGGAGACGATAGATATCTTCGTGCTTAAATACGGGCTTGCCCAAGGGAATTATTCACTCGCCACTGCGGGCGGGATTTTCAAAACAGTTGTCAGTGTAACCTTGCTGCTTATGGCTAATGGGATTTCCAAGCGGCTTGGGGAAGAGAGGTTGTTATAATGATGGATAACCGACAAATTAGCCCTGGGCCAAAAGCAGGCTATACGGTGAAAAGGAGTCTAGGCACCGGAAGGCTTGAGCCGATTCTGTTCACTTCCTTCAATACGCTCTTTATGGTCTGTCTGGTGGTTGTGACATTATATCCATTCATCAACACGATAGCTGTTTCGTTTAATGAAGGGAACGATACGATCCGCGGCGGTATTTACTTATGGCCGAGAGAATGGACTTTTCAGAATTACAGGGCGATTTTTGCCACGGGAACTATTTTTGACGCTTTCCTGGTTTCAGTAGCCCGTACGGTAATTTCTACGATACTTAATATTTTTCTGACCACCATGCTTGCATACACCTTAAGCCGCAGGGAATATGTATTCCGCCAGCCGATTACTGTTATCTTTGTGCTTACGATGTATTTCAGCGCCGGTCTGATCCCGAACTATTTCCTGATCAAGGATCTGCATCTGTTAAACAGCTTCTGGGTGTATATTTTCCCGTCCATGATCAGCGCATTCAATATGATCGTCATCCGTACCTATATCGGAACCATTCCGGAGAGCCTCCTGGAATCGGCGAAGATCGACGGCGCCGGGGATTTCAGAATATTCATGCGGGTGGTGTTTCCGCTCTGCAAGCCGGTGCTGGCTACCATCGCACTGTTTGTGGCTGTCGGCGCGTGGAACTCCTGGTTCGATGCCTTTATCTATACCTCATCCAGACAGAATCTCAGTACGCTGCAATATGAGCTGATGAAGCTGCTATCCTCAACGATGAATTCCAACGGCAACCCAACCGTACAGAATGGGGTGGGGATGGATCAGAATTCGGCAAGAGCGATGGTGACGCCGCTCTCTATACGGGCAGCAATCACAGTCGTGGCCTCTGTGCCTATCCTGCTGGTGTATCCGTTTATGCAGAAGTACTTTGTAGTGGGCTTGAATGTCGGCAGTGTGAAGGAATAGGCGGCCGGAGCGATGCTTGCTTTGCCTGATCCGACTAATGTGAATAAGGAGTGTTATTAGCCGTGAGAGAAAGCCTGGACTTCAAGGAGCCTGCACTGAAGCTGGTGTTCGCTGATGATTTCAAGATCGGCGCAGCGGTCAATCCGCGGACGGCCAGTTCACAGGAAAAGCTGCTGGCTTATCATTTCAACAGTATTACTGCCGAGAATGAGATGAAGTTTGAGAGTCTGCATCCGGCAGAGGAGATCTATCGTTTCGGGGCGGCGGATACGCTGGCAGCCTTTGCCCGGAAGCATGGCATGGCGATGCGCGGGCATACCCTCGTATGGCATAATCAGACAACCGATTGGCTGTTTGAGGACAAATCGCACGGAATGGTAGACAAGAATACACTGCTGGCCCGGCTCAAAAGTCATATTGAAACCGTGGTCGGGCGTTACCGGGGAGATATCTATGCCTGGGATGTGGTCAATGAAGCTATTGCCGATGAAGGCAGTAAGCTGCTGCGCCCCTCCAAATGGCTGGAGATCGCCGGACCGGACTTCATTGCCGAAGCGTTCCGGTACGCGCATGAAGCGGACCCGCAGGCGCTGCTCTTCTACAATGACTATAATGAATCCGACCCGCAGAAGCGGGACAAAATTTACACGCTCATGAAATCCCTGATTGACCGGGAGGTGCCGGTGCACGGCGTCGGCTTGCAGGCCCACTGGAATCTGTATGATCCGGGCCTGGATGAAATCAGGGAAGCGATTGAGAAATATGCTTCGCTCGGCCTTCAGCTGCAGCTTACGGAGCTTGATCTGTCGCTGTTCCGCTTCGATGACAGGCGAACGGATCTTAAGGCTCCTCCTGCGGAACTGCTTGAGCTGCAGGCGGAGCGGTATGAAGCCGTGTTCCGGCTGCTGAAGGAATACCGCGAGGTCATCTCCTCTGTCACCTTCTGGGGTGCAGCGGATGACTATACCTGGCTGGATGATTTCCCCGTCCGGGGACGGAAAAACTGGCCGTTTCTGTTCGATGAGAAGCATCAGCCCAAGCCTGCGTATAACCGGATTGTGCCGGGGAACCGCTGAGCGGAGGAGATTTTTCTTGTGAAATAGCAAAAAAGGATGGGGTCCTATTAGGGCCGCATCCTTTTTGGCGTATATACAAGAATAATCCCAAACGGCCCGGGGGCAATCCTTATAATGGGTATCCCTTCCGGAGCGCTTATAAATCATTTTGAGAAAAATGATGACACAGCGGAAGAAATGCCTTATTATTTAAAGAGATTTTTAATGAAACAGATTTTAAATAATTATAGTACAATACAGCCGAAGGTGGAGCGCTGTAGTCCGGGCAGTCTATTGAGGAGGGCTTCATATTCTATCACTGAGTCAGGTTAGCAAAAGCTTCGCTCTGAAGAACGGCCCTTATACTGCTGTGGACAATGTATCGCTTGAAGTGAAGACGGGTGCTATTCACGGCATTATCGGGGCAAGCGGTGCCGGCAAATCTACACTCCTGCGGCTGATCAATCTGCTGGAGCGGCCCGATAGGGGAACGGTTACTGTAGACGGCAAGCTGCTTACAGAGCTGCCGGACAAGGAGCTGCGGCAGCAGCGGCAAAGAATCGGCATGATCTTTCAGCAGTTCAATCTTGTCGGCAATGCCACCGTCAGCCGCAATGTGGCGATTCCGCTGGAGCTTGCCGGAGTGCCGCGTGCCGGTCGGATGAAGCGGGCGCTGGAATGTCTGCAGTTTGTCGGGCTTGCGGACAAAGCTAATTACTATCCGGCGCAGCTCAGCGGGGGCCAGCGCCAGCGGGTAGCGATTGCCCGGGCGCTGGCGAACAATCCGAAGCTGCTGCTGTGCGATGAGCCGACCTCCGCGCTTGATCCGGGCACCACGGCGGATATCCTGGGTGTGCTCCGCCACATCAATGATTCGCTTGGTGTTACTGTCGTTATAGTTACCCATGAGCTGGATGTTGTCCGGAGCATCTGCTCAGAGGTATCTGTAATGGAGCGCGGGCGGATGGTTGATTTCTTTTCCCGGGATGAGGCCGGCTTTCTTCCGCCGGGGAGCCATTCGGGCTCCTACCGGGAGAGAATTACGGGAAGAACGGGGGAACCCTATGTTTGAGAGCATGCTGAAGTATCAGGATCAGATGTGGCAGTCGATCGGAGAGACCTTTGTGATGGTCGGAATCTCCGTGGGGGCTGCGCTGCTGCTGGGGCTTCCGCTGGGGACACTGCTGTATTTTTGCCGCAAAGGCCAATTGTATGAGAACAGAAGCCTGTCTCTCATACTGAACAGCATTGTAAATGTGGTGCGTTCGTTTCCGTTCCTGCTGCTGGTAGTAGCTCTGATTCCGTTTACCCGCCTGGTGGTGGGAACGGCAATTGGCACGCTGGCGGCAACGGTGCCGCTGTCTATTGTCGCTATTGCCTATTATTCACGGCTGGTGGAGCAATCTCTGCTGGAGGTTCCCAGAGGAACGATAGAAGCGGCGTTATCCATGGGGGCATCCAGGCTGGGAGTGATCTTTAAGTTTCTGTATGTGGAGGCCCGTTCCGGACTGGTGCTGGGATTGACAGCTTCTACGATCAGCTTCATTTCTTTTTCAACAGTAATGGGTGTGGTCGGCGGCGGCGGGGTTGGCGATTTCGCGATCCGCTACGGATATCAGCGCTTCGAGACAGAAGTGATGATCTACGCCATTCTCGTCATGATTGTGCTGGTGCAATTGATTCAGTTCACAGGAAGTACGCTGGCAAGACTGCTGGATAAACGCTGAGATACTATATAACAATGGGGGCTGGAGATAATAATGAAGAAGACGATGACTGCAGGATACGGAACGGTTAAGAGAACCGGAACAAGAATGAAAGCTGCCTTCGGATTAACACTGCTCGTATTGGTACTCGCTCTTGCGGGCTGCGGAAACAACAAGGAAGCAGAAGAGACACCGGCTGCCGCCAGCACTGAACCTGTGAAGATCAAGGTAGCCTCGCTGATTCCGCCGATGACGGATATCCTTGATATTGTGAAGCCGATTCTGAAAGAAGAAGGCGTGGATATGGAGGTTGTAGTGCTGTCCGATAACGTGCAGCCTAACGAAGCGCTGGCGAACAAAGAGGTGGACGCCAACTTCTTCCAGCATGTGCCTTACATGGAACAGTTCAATGCCAGCAAAGATGCGAAGCTCGTTGCGGTTCAACCGGTATATGATGCCATTTATGGCGGTTATTCCAAGCGCTACAAGAGCATTGATGAACTGCCTGAGGGCGCGACCCTGGTGATGGCGAACGATCCTTCCAATATCGGACGCTCCCTGCAAATGTTCGCGGATGCAGGACTGATTACGCTGAAGGAAGGGGTAGGCATCCAGGCGACCCAGGCGGACATTACCGCCAATACCAGGAACTTTAAGTTCGAGGAGGTCGATCTGCTGATGCTGGCCCGGATGCTGGATGATGCGGACCTGGTGGCGATGACTCCGGCGTATGCCAGCCCGCTCGGCCTGACCCCCAAGAAGGATGCGCTGATCACCGAAGGTGAGGATTCCGCATTTACGATCACGCTCGTTGCCCGTGAGGATAACAAGGATTCCGAGGCGATCCAGAAGCTGGCCAAGGCGATCAGCGGCCCGGAAGTGAAGAAGTTCCTTGAGGATAATTACGCGGATATTGCGCTGCCTGCTTTTTGATTGAAAATAAACTGCATCCGCAAACGGATGTATAGTTTTGCAGCCTTTACGCACAGCAGCCTTCTCCTTATTGACGGAGAAGGCTGTTTTTATTGCAGCTTTTATAAGGAAGCTTGTTTATTTAATATGGACTTTTTCAGAAGATTGCCCAAGTACATTAACGGTGTTAACAACCTCGTATTGAGCCGCTTCAATCCAGGTTCCCGTAGTGAAATCGCGTCCCCGTACAAGCACCTTGTCAGCGTAGACCTCCACATAGAAGCCCTGGCTGCCCGTCTTGTGCTCATCCGCATTCGTCCAGAGGTAGGCCACAGAAGCGGCATTGAACATAGTGGCTGTCTCCCCGTTGCCGGGGTACATCGTATTGCCGGCCTCAAGCTCCCAGTGGGTATGCCCGGTGAAGAGCAGAGTCTGCGGATACTTCGCCAGGATGGAGCGCAGCTCCTTATCCTGTGTAACGCCATACCACTCCTGTGACTCCAATGAACCGGCCACCGTATCCTTCAGCGGCTGATGCAGGAAGAGAAAGACCGGCTGATCCGGCGGCGCGGCTGCACCGAGCTCCAGCTCCATCTGCCCGTCAGGCTGCTGATTGTCCGGTGCCCGTTCTCCGAGTTTACGGTCCAGCCACTTAAGCTGTTCGTCCGACAGATTGCAGAACGTGGGCAGACCCTCCTCAGTTCCAAGGAAGATGAAATGATACCCGCCGGTCCAATGGTCATGATAGGGACCAGGCATACCCATACGGGAAGTGTACATCGCCAGGCGGGATTCCCAGTGGCCGAGGCCCACATCATGATTGCCCAAGGTGAAGCGGATCTCAGGCAGCGATGCCTGATGCAGCTGAAGAATACGGTGGACCTCCGCATATTCCTCTGCGAAGCCATGATCCGTGATATCCCCGATATGCATAATTCCGCTGCTGCCCTGCGCATGGGCGGCCAAATCCTGCAGTGCCCGTTCGAAATTCAGATTGTATTCATGTGCCGGATCGGCCGTGACATGGGTGTCGGTAATAATCTGGAAGGTTAACAGCGGAGGTTGTCCGCCATGTCCGCTTGTGTTCATTCGCAGGGTGAGCCTCCTTTGATGATGTATGAATAATCTGCTAATGCCCTTTGGCACTAATGTTCAATCCCACTATTCCGGCTACGATTACAGTCACCCACAAGAGTGAGGACAAGGTCAGCCGTTCTTCAAAAAAAAGCGCGCCCGCCACGGAGATCAGGATGATGCCTGCCCCCGACCATACCGCATAAGCAACTCCAACTTTGATGGAGGTAAGGGCAACATTGAGCGAGGTGAAGCTGATCCCGTAGAACAGGAACATCAGCACGGAGGGCCAGGGCCGGGTGAAGCCGTGGGATAGTTTCATGGAGAGGGTGCCGGAGAGCTCGAACACAATCGCCATTGCGAGAAACACCCAGGCTAAGGCCCCCTCGGCCCTCATCGTGCGATCCTTCCTATACCAAGCTCCGCATAAGACTGCACCAGACAATCTGCATCCGGCAAAAGACTGCGTGCAGGCCGTGTATCTGCCGCACGGCTACTGCCGGCAGCCAGGTCTGTAGCCGCTGTATTCACGCCGGCCGGGCTGCTGGTTGCACCTGCTCTGGCCGTAGCTGCAGCAGCTGTCCGCCCGGCTGCCGCATTGCCGGCAATCCCGATGGCCACAGCCGCCCCGGCGGCCTTGGCCATCCGCATATCGCCGTTCGTGTCGCCGATCACGGCAGCTTCGGCCGGCTGTATCCCCAGCCGTTCGCAGGCCAGCAGCGCCATGTCGGGGAAGGGCTTGCCGCGCTCCACCTGATCTGTGCCGATCACGGCGCTGAAATACCCGCGGATGCCGAGCCAGCGGAGGTGATTCTCCGCCGCTGCGGTTTCATCGGCAGTGACTACGGCCAGCGGAATTCCTTCGGCTGCGCATTCTTCAAGGAAATGTAGCAGGCCGGGGAGCGGGAGCACTGGCTTGCTCTGCTCCATTAACGCATCCGCCTCCTGGCGGCAGCGGTCAGTCAGCTCCATCGACTCTGCCCAGGATAAGCCAAGCAGATAGCCTTGCCAGGACAGAATGGCATAGAGATCGTTCATGGTTCCCATGGCCAGGGGGCCGTTACGGTCATAATCAATAATTCTGCCTTCTGCATCGTGAACGGTTCCGAGCAGCGAGGTCAGGTGCTGCGCCGGAAATTCAAGGCCGTGCTCCTCCAGCTGCCGGGAGAACCGGGCGAGGAAACACTCGCCCCAGCTGCCCCAGAGGGAGACGAACTCTAGGAGGGTGCCATCCTTGTCGAACAAAATGGCTGATATGGGGTGCTCCCCGTGCGGGGTAATGAGCGTAGGCATGCTGCCGTCCTCCTGTATCTGATAGTTCATTGCCTGAAGTATTTAGAGCATGAATTGCCGGTTATTTCAGTTTATCCAATGCCGCCTGGGCGGTTTGCTGCGCTTCCTTAAGGGCTTCAGCAGCCGGAATATTCTCAATCTGCACCTTGTCCGCAGCAATTGTCAGGGCATCGTTGATTTTACCGCCCGTAGGGTCCTGGAAGGGAGCAGAAGCGTGGGATGCCTGCTGTAACGGAATTTTGATCTGCGGATTAGTCTCACTGAATGTGACGAATGCCGGATCTTCGAGTGCAGACTGGCGTACGGAAATATACCCGGTGTTAATGGACCAGAAGGCGGTATTCTCGGAGTTCGTGAAGTAGGCCAGCCATTTCATGGCGGCCTGCTGCTCGGCATCTACGGCCTTGGCAGGAATACCAGCCATAATTGCCTGAGCCACAGGTTTGCCTTCGCCGACTCCGGCCCAGCCCGGCTGCTCCATCGCGGAGACGATGCTGAAGTCGAGATCGCCCTGGTCGCCGCTGGAGCCGGTATATCCGGCCGCCTGGCCTTTCATTACATCGTCAATCGTCTTGTACCAGTACTCCCAGCCTTGTCCGCCGGAGTGAATACGCATGGTCTTGTCTTCATGAATCGACTGGCGGAAGAAGTCCCAGGTCTCGATCCATTCAGGAGAGTCGATCGTAACTGTTTTGCCATCCTCACTGAGAATGTTGCCGCCCTTACTGAGTACAGCGTCAATCATATTGCCGGAGCCCCACATCGGCTCCCAACCGTAGAAGCTGGTTTTGCCGCCTTCTGTGACTGTCATTTTCTTGGCAGCTGCAGCGAGGTCTTCCCAGGTCTTAATCTGGCTGGCATCAATGCCGGCTTTCTCAAAAGCATCCTTACGGTAGTACATCACCTGCGTCGTTCCATACATCGGGAGGAAGTACTGCTTGCCGTCAACCTGGCCCTGGCTCAGGAAGGTCTGGACGAAATCCGCCTGATTGAAATCCGGCTGCCCGGCAATCAGTTCATCCATCGCTGCGAAGTAGCCTTTGCGGGCCCAGTCTATATTGGAGGAGAGCACGGCTGCCGGAACCTGCCCGGTAGCGATCGCTGCCTGAAGCTTCTGTTCGGTTTCTGTATAATCTGCCTGCACAATGCCCTTGACGATGACCTCCTGCTGGGAGGCATTGAATTTCTGAATGAGCGATTCCATATTTTCACCGAGCTTGCCGCCGAGTCCATACCAGAATTCAATAGTTACCGGTGCGCCTCCAGCCGGAGCAGCATTAGCGGCAGGCACTGTGGCGGCACCGTCCGCTGCCGTAACATTGCCCGAAGCAGAATTACCGCCACAGGCAGTGAGTACGGAAAGTCCGGCAATCATGGATACTGCAGACAACCTTTTGAATACGTTCATCATCATTCTCCTCTTTGTTTGGAAGTGTTAGATTTCAGCCTTTACTGGAGCCTGCGGTCATGTTGACACTTTGCATAATCGTTTTCTGCGCCAGCAGGAAGACAAGCAGCAGCGGGGCAATCGTGAAGGCGCTGGCGGCCATGATGAGCGGCCATTTCAGTCCGTACGCACCTCCTTCCACGAAGAAGCTGCGCAGACCGGCTGATACCAGCTGCAGGCTGGGGTCCTTGGTAATCAGCATCGGCCAGAAATAATTGTTGTACTGATCAATGAAGGTAATCAGCGCCAGTACGGCGAAGGATGACCGCGTAACCGGGACCAGCACCGTCCAGAGAATCCGCATATGCGAAGCGCCGTCCACTTCACCCGCCTCCACCAGCTCATGCGACACCTGCAGGAAGGCTTGTCTGATCAGGAAGATGGAGAAGATACTTACACAATTAGAGAGAATCAGGCCGGCATAGGAGTTCAGCAGATGCAGCTCGGACAATACCAGATATCCGGGCAGATAGACGGCTGTAGCCGGAACCATGTAACCGAACAGAATAACTCCGGCAAAAACACCCTTCAGGCGGAACTTCATATGCGTCAGCGCATACGCCATCATCCCGGAATTGATCGTCTGCAGGATGACGATGGAGACAGCAACGAAGATGCTGTTGCCCATATATCGGGCGAAGGGGGCCTCGTTCCAGGCTGCGGCGAAATTCCCCCAGAGCGGTACCTCAGGCCAGAGCGTGGGCGGGGAGCGCCAGATTTCATCATTGGTTTTGAGTGCGCTGGTAACCATCCAGTAGAACGGAAAGGCCATCAGCAGAACAAGCGCGGCGAAAAAAATCTGGCGGGCCGGTCCGCTGAGCCGTGTGAGCATACGCAAGCGGTGAGACCTCCTTGTACGAAAGATAAGAACAGATAACTGCTATTGGTAATGGGTGGTCCGCTTGCTGATGCTGAAAGAGAACACCGACAGCAGCATGCATAGGAAGACCAGGACGACAGCTACAGTGGAAGCCTCTCCGATCTGGAACGATTCGAAGGCGGACTGATAATACAGATACAGCAAGGTGCGGGTAGAGCCGGACGGGCCGCCCTGCGTCAGCACATTAATCTGATCGTAGGCCTGAAGCGCCGAGATGAGCTGTACCACGAACAGAAACAGTGTGGTCGGCGAGATCAGCGGCAGCGTGATGCGGAGGAACTTCTGCACCGGACTTGCCCCGTCAAGCTCCCCGGCTTCCAGCAGGTCTGAAGGCACATTCCGCAGCGCCACCAGATAGAAGATCATCGCCCAGCCTACTGATTTCCAGATCGTTACGAGCAGCACGCCAATCAGCGCCCACTTGGGGTCTTGCAGCCACCCGATCGGCTCAAGGCCGAAGAAGCCGAGCACTGTATTGGCGAGGCCGACATCAGGCTCATATATCCAGGACCAGACGATGGATACGGCAACGGTTGGTGTGACCCAAGGCGAGAACAGCAGCACCTGATACAGGGCAGAGCCCTTTAAGTTGAACGTGGGGCCCCCGCGAAGTACCTGAGTAAACCTCGAAGCTAAAGCTCCACTTCGTGGGGTTGTTTTATGGTTCATCAGGAGGGCAAGGCCCAGTCCCAGCAGGATGATCGGCAGCACACTGCCCGCACAGAAGAGCACGGTTACTCTTAAGGCCTGGTAAAAAGCCGGATTGCTGAGCAGGTCGGTATAATTCTGCAGGCCGACAAAGGTCTTCTCCGGGCTCATGAAATCCCATTCCGTGAAGCTGAGATACAGTACATACAGCAGCGGTGCCAGCCAGAACAGGGCGAACGGGATCATTGCCGGCAGCGTGAACAGCACGGGCTTAAGGCCGCTAATAAGTTTTGAACGTGTCATTTTCGTCCCAATACCCCATTCCATCTACATTGTTTGGTGCGGTATAATGCAGAGGACAGTTCCTCTGTTCAAAAAAAATTGTACACTCATGGACGAGGCTTGTGGTCAAGCGGGAGTAAACATACTTCGGAATTTGTGTAAAATTTGTAGTAAGTCTGCCGCAAAGCTTCAGTTTTGTGTAATGTAGAGAGAACAATTCTATGCGAAAATGAGGTGCTACCCTGATGAAGCAGGCCGCATTTGGCGAGGACAACCCACATCGTTCGCCTCGGGAGCAGCTGCTCGGCCCGATGATTGATGCGATAGCGCAGACGATGGATTTGTATGGAGCGAATTATTCCTTCGGGCAGCTGTACGGAATTATGTTCTTTGAGGACAAGCCGATGACGCTGGAAGAAATGAAGCAGGTCATGAATATGAGCAAAAGCAATATGAGCTACGGTGTCCGCTCCCTGATCGCCTCCCGGATGGTTACGAAGCTGGAGGAGAAGCGTGAGCGGAAGGAGCTATATGCGGCGGAGACGGATTTCTTCCAGGCCTTCCGGAACTTCTTCACGCTGAAGCTTCAGCGGGAGATCGATGTGATGCAGGAGGCGATGGGGACGGCGGTGCCTGAACTGCAGGCCCTTATCGATGCGGAGGACACTCCGGAGGAGGAACGGCAGGCCTGCCTCAAGGATCTGGACAAGCTAAAGCATGCCGCTGAATATTATGTCTGGCTGCAGCAGTTCGTGTCGGGGCTTGCGGAAGGAACGGTGTTCGGCGGCGGCTTGCCGGGCAGGGAATAGCTGCTGAGCTCGGGGAATGCGTAGCCGCCGACGCTGGACAGAAGTAGCTGCTGAGTTCGGGGGACGCGTAAGCCGCTGACGCTGGACAGAAGTAGCTGCTGATCGCTGTCGCTGTGGACGGAGCAATGAAACTCTGCGTCTCCAGTTCCTCTGTGACACGGGAACACAACTGTGGTGGAGACCGATATCCTGCGGGAACCGGACTGACAATCCCCTATTTGGCGAAAATACCCTGTTATTTAACCTGCGCGGACTCAGATTCCGCTAAATGTCTCAAAGACCCTTGTTTTGGTGTGTCCGGAAGTAAATAGAGGATTCTGAGTCCGTTTGCCCGGACAAAGCAGTCCTTTTCGTAAAATAAGGTCCTCTCAGTCCGGTTGAGTTATGGTTTGGGGTCGAAAACTGGGTTCGATTAAGCCGAATTCAGTACAACCCAGCCTTTTCAAACTCGTTTGTTTTACTCATGCAGCCAGCTGGTTATTTTACTCTCTCTCCGTTCCGCCCCAGTCTGGAGTTTCGCAGCAAATATCAAATATCCCCCAGCATCATCCTGCTCAAGCAGCGGCCTAAGCCAGCTTCTCCAGCTGGCGGCTCAAAACTTGGGTTTTTTCGTATCAAACGCACCTACGATTCGTTATTCTCATGATAGATTTGAGCCGGTATTCTAACGATTAACGATATTATTTCCCGTTTATCTTACGAAACGTTTGATTTTACTGATGAACACTAACGATTAGTCATTATTCATATAAATCATGCTATAATTTTGCCCAGGAGGCGGTGTTGTGGATGAACTCGATATCAGAATTCTAAAGCTGCTGGAAGAGAACGGAAGACTGTCCCATGAAGAGATCGGCAAACTGCTGCATATCTCGCGGCCGTCTGTGCATCAGAGAGTCGGCAAGCTGGAGAAAAGCGGAGTAATCAAGGGCTATAGGGGAATTGTGGACTGGAGCAAGCTGGACCAGAAGATTAAGGTCATGATCTCCGTGAAGGTGGTCAGCCAGGGCTTTAAGGAGGCGGCAGAACAGATTATCCGCATCCAAATCCCGGGCGTGAGCATCATCGAATGCCAGCGGCTGGCGGGAGAGTGGTGCATGCTGCTTAAGGTGAGGGTGACCTCGCCGGAGGAGCTTACACTTCTGCTTGACGAGATTCTCCGTATTCCTGACGTTAAGGAAACCTCGACCACTTTTATTTTATCTACTATATATGAGGACGGATTGAAGGGGGTGTAGCGGTATGCCGCAGAAGAAGAAAGTGAATCCGGTGTACGTGGTTGGTATTGCGCTATTGTGCGTTTATTTGTTTTGGGGAGGCACCTATGTCGGCATGAAGATTGCGATTGAGACGATGCCGCCTTTTCTGATGGCTGGAGTACGGTTTTTTGCAGCCGGTGCTGTGCTCTATATGATTGCCAGATTAAGCGGAGCGAAGCGTCCGGCCGGGCGCGAGTGGCGGTCTTCGGCGATTGTCGGCGCCTTGCTGCTGCTTGGAGGCAACGGTGTGGTGGCCTGGTCAGAGCAAAGAGTATCTTCATCCATCGCTTCACTGATCGTTGCGGCCGTTCCCGTCTGGATGATGCTGATGGGCTGGTTTGGCCGCGGCGGCAAACGTCCGAATACCGGTGTCATCGCCGGGATTGTACTGGGGCTGCTGGGCATTGCTGTGCTGGTCTTCCAGCCGGGGAAGGGAGATACGGGGACCGCCACCGATTTGATCGGTATTATTACCTTATTAATAGCTTCCATAAGCTGGGCAGTCGGATCGATGTATTCACGCAGTGCTGCAATGCCGGATTCCCCGCTGATGTCAACGGCAGCACAGATGCTGACGGGAGGAGCGCTGTTGATGATTTTCTCCTATTTCACCGGCGACTGGTCCAAGCTCGATATTTCCGGCATTTCTATGCGCTCATATTTGGCACTCGGTTATCTGGTCGTCTTCGGCTCCATCGTCGGCTACACGGCCTACATCTGGCTGCTCAAGAATGCTGACGCGTCTCTCGTCTCAACCTATGCCTTCGTTAATCCGGTGGTGGCGGTACTGCTTGGCTGGCTGCTGGTCGGTGAACAGCTTACCTTGAATACACTGATTGCAGCCGTGATCATTATTGCAGCGGTCGTTCTGGTGACTATTTTCCGCGGCAAGCCTCAGCAGGCGGCAACTCAAGCAGCGCTTGATATACAAAAACAGCAGCGGTCGGTACACTGAGAGCATCTTAGCCGAAGGGGTGGAAGCATGTTTGACATGTTGAAGGTGGGCAGGAATATCGTTAGATTGAGAGGAGCCGCCGGGCTTACGCAAATGGGGCTCGCAGATAAGCTGGGGATCAGCTATCAGGCGGTCAGCAACTGGGAGAGGGGCGCAAGTATGCCGGATATCTCCAAGCTTCCGGAGCTGGCGGAAATCTTTGGCGTAGGGATCGGCGAGATCCTCGGAGAAGAACAAGGGCGAAGCTCCCGGATTATCGAAAGTGTACTGGATCAGACCACGGGGGATTATTTCCAGCGGGGGGAAGGCACGGCACAAGAGCTTTCGGACCTTGCGCCGCTGCTGCAAAATGAACAGATCGGCGAAGCGTTTGAGCATGTGAAGGTGGGTGCGGAAGTAGACGATCTGTTGGCACTGGCGCCCTTCTTAAGCGAAGAGACGCTGGATAAATGCGCCGTGGAGGTGTTTGAGCGGGAGGGGATTCAGCCGCTGCTGAAGCTGGCCCCGTTTATGAGTGAGGAGGGGCTGGACGAGCTTGCCAAACAAGCTTATGCCGCAGGAGGAAAACATGCACTTGTGGCGCTTGCCCCGTTTGTAAGTGAGGAGGGGCTGGAGGAATGCGCCAAGCTCGCTTTTGCCAAAGAAGGTCCGGGAGCGCTCCCCCCGCTGGCTCCGTTCCTCGAAGAAGAGCTACTGGATGAGCTGGCAGAGGCAGTCTTTGAGCGGGAAGGCTCGGGAGCGCTGCTCCCCTTGGCTCCGTTCCTCAGTGAAGAGGCGCTGAATGGACTAGCTGAGCGTATCTTCAATAAAGAAGGTGCGGCAGCACTCCTGCCGCTGGCTCCATTCCTCAGTGAGGATATTCTGGGCGATTGGGTGTCGCGGACCTTCGCCAAATAACTGCTGAAACAGCCGGTACTCGTTAGAGTATCCGGCTATTTAGCATGCCTTTATTCCATTTCACGCAGCCTTTCGACGATCGGGCTGCGGGCGAGCGGTCTGTAGGCACTTATTGTGATGAGATAAGACAAAACAGCCAGTACCGGAATGACCAGAATGAACGGCAGCCACATCATGCGGAATTCCATATAGGCCATACCCGCGGCAATATTCCTGGCGATCCAGTAAGTCAGCAGCACGCCTATAGTAGAGGTAAGCAGAGCGGTGAGCAGTACAGTATACAATCCTTCGTAAACAAGCATCCGTTTGAGCTGCTTCTTAGTCATCCCGATGCTCTCCAGAACGGCAAATTCATGCCTGCGGGCGATCACCCCGGTAAGGACAGAATTAATGTAATTGAGCAGACCTATGAGGGCGATTACGAGACTCAGGCCATAGCCGATAATCTCAAAAATACGGATATTATCGCTTAACTCCTCTCTGTAATCTTCTCTGGATTTCAGCTGCAGAGCATCCAGCGGGCGGATGCCCTCTCTGAGCAATTGCCCCGTTTCATCAAGCTTGGCGGGATCTGCATGCAGGGTAAGCGAGAGGATGTCTGCTGGAGTCCCGCTCTCCAAAGTGGCTTGGCGGAGCTTGGCTGCAGGCAGGAAGGCGTTGTAGCCGTTGCCGAAATATGTTTGGGTGGTTGCCGCAAAGAAAGCGTCATATTTCAGCACGGCCATCACTTCGTAGCTCTGCTTCAATCCGGGGTAGCTGATCCTATCTCCGGGATGATAGTAGCTTGCATAGGCGCCTGGCTCTGTAAGAGTCTGGGTCACCAGTATGAAGTCCCCGGAATCAAATTGCTCCCGGTTGAATTCCCCTTCGAGCACATCCTGTTCTGCGAGATCGTACCAGCCTGAATCCAGTCCGAAGAGCTGAGCGTGGACACGGGCAGGGATGCCCTGTGGATTGGCTGACGACTTCAGTGAAGCGCGGATGATATCATCCGGAGGAACGGTGAGCAGGCTATAATAGACTTTATCGATACTGTTCACCCCGTCTATATGACTCAGCTGCCTGCACAGTTCCTCGGACAGCTCTGTTTCATTGACTGAGCGTTCCCCCTCCTGCTGGATAATGCCCTTGTTGTGTATCATATAATCCCCATGAATGTAGGCGCTGAGGTACTTATTGACGTCCATGGAGGAGATTACGGTGAATATCGTATTAAACAGCAGAATGCTTAAGAAAAGCGAAGATAACATCAGGCTCAGCTTCTTTTGACTCCGGAACAGATTGGAGAACGCCATACGGTGTAGCTTGGCCCCGTGGTTTGAGGACCTGAGAGTTTTCACTCCGCCATTCTGAACGCCTGAGAATTTAACAGCTTCCACGGGAGCGATGTCCGCTGCCAGCCGTCCCGGCTTATGCGCTGCGATCCACACGGTCAGGAAGGAGAAGAGGGCTGCGCCTGCAAATATCCATGGACTGGACGAAAGCGAACTTCCTTTAAACTCTCCGGATAGCGAAGTGGTCAGAGGTGTAACCCATCTGCCGATTAGATAGCCGAAGCCAAGGCCGAACGGCAGGGCAATGAGGTATAGCAGCCTGGCTTGAATAGCGATGATTCTCCGCAGTTGTCTCGGGGTGGTGCCAATCATTTTCAGCAGGCCGTAGAACTTCACATCACGGACCACCGAAATATAAAAAATATTATAAATAAGCAGGTAGCCGCTAAGCATAATGATGAAGATAACTGCGGCGTATGGAATGATATTCACTGCATTTTCCGCCAAAGATACACTGGAATAAGCCCAATTGATTCCGATAGGAGCCGTAATTCCCGTGTCTGCCAGGACCTTGTTAAGCTTGCTCTCAATATGAAAGGAATTGCTGAACATGACACTCAGATTTGAGGTATTAACGTAGGAGCCGCTGTCTCTTGATTGTACGGGATCGATGTCTGAGAGGTTTTTATCGGTAAAAGCTTTCGAGACAAAGGCCAGTCCCGCCATCGCAAGCTCCTTGTCCGCTTCATAATAGCCTGACAAAGTGAACTTCTGGCTGATCATCCGCTCACCAATATCTATCTGCAGCGTGATCTCCTTGCCGAGCTCGGGCTGCACCCCCAGCTTGTCCAGAATCCAGGTGTTCAGGGCAACCTCATTCTCTCCAGTAGGCAATCCTCCTTCTGTGAACACGATAAAGCTGTGATCCGCGTAGACCTGATCAATCTGCAGCACCTCAACGGGATCATGCTTAAATTCTTTATTCCCCAATCTGCCGGAACTAAGCGAGTAGTCATATAGTTTAATTGAAGGATGCTTCCGCAGCGTAGCTGCTTCTTCCGGAGTAAGGTATTTAAAGCCTCCGTGGAAGTCACTTCCGGCTGTTTTCATTTGTGCATATTGCATAGACTGGTTGATACTCAGAGCCATAGTGAAAATGGAAGTAATAAGCAGTGTAGTCAGCACAATAGCGCAGATGGCCGCCAAATTTCGCAACCGGTTGGCCCGCAGGCTGGCCATCGCCAGGTTGAACACGGTCTTCCGGTTGTTTGTAGCGATCATAACCGGCCCTCCCCGGGTGACTGCGTTAATCCTGAGGCGATCCTGCCGTCCTCAATGCGGATGATCCGGTCCGCCATCTGGGCGATGGCTTCGTTATGCGTAATCATAACAATAGTCTGGTCGAATTTGACACTGAGCTGTTTCAGCAGGATAAGCACCTCCTGGCTGGTCTTGCTGTCCAGGTTGCCGGTGGGTTCATCAGCAAGGATAATGGAAGGTTTGGTCGCAAGCGCTCTTGCGATGGCCACGCGCTGCTGCTGGCCGCCGGAGAGTGCAGCAGGCAGATTGCGGGTCTTCTCCTGCAGTCCCAGACTCGTGATAATCAGGTTCAGATACTCCTGGTCGATCTGGCCTCCGTCAAGCTCAATGGGCAGGACGATATTTGCCAGCACATTCAGGATCGGTACCAGATTATAGCTCTGGAAGACGAATCCGACAGAGCGGCGCCTGAAAATGGTTAACTTCTCATCACTCATCTGAAAAATATCATGCCCGTTGACATACACCTTGCCTTCTGTGGCCCGGTCCAGACCTCCGAGCATATGCAGCAGTGTACTTTTTCCGCTGCCGCTCGTGCCGACGATTGCCACGAACTCCCCTTTCTCGACATTCATAGATACGTTATCCAGAGCCTTGACCGTCTGCGCTCCTTTTCCATAATATTTCTTGAGATTCTCTATTCGCAGAATAGGCATGTTATATTCCTCCTGTGCGTATGTTCTTATTCACATCTTCAAGGTATCAGACAAATCTAACAGGAGAGTGTCTGAAATCTGACGGAATGGACATATTCAGCATAGCGGCAGGAAGATCGAGAACACAGTGCCTTGCCCGGGCACAGATGCAGCCTTCATATGTCCGCCTTGTGCAGTGATAATCTCCCGCGCCAGGAATAGTCCTATTCCCACGCCATCTATATCGCGCACATTATTTCCCCGGTAGAACCGCTTGAAGATTTGGGGCAGCTCTTCCTGGGAGATTCCCCGGCCGGTATCTGCGATATCCAGGCGTACAAACATCTCATTCGCTTCAGCGGTGATATGGATGCTGCCTCCCGCTCCTGTATATTTCACGGCGTTCTCCAGCAGATTGAATAACACCTCGGTTGTCCACTTGGAGTCATGGTGCGCGGTGATGTGGGCTTCACAGCTTATACTGATAGTGATACAGCTGCTCTCTGCCTGGATGAAAATCTGCGAAACTGCTTCAGAAACGGCGCGGATCACAGGAGAAGACACCATGTGCAAAGAAATCATGCCCGTCTCAAGTCTGGACAGCTTGACCAGGGATTGGATCAGCCAGTCGAGCTTTTCCGACTGCTTTTTAACTTGGAGAACAAGCGGGAGCGCATGCTCATCATGCACCAGATTTTCCTCAAGCAGCTGGCTGTAAATCATAATATTGGATAACGGTGTTTTGGTCTGATGGGAGATATCGGAGATCAGTTCTTTAATTTTATTCTTTTCCGTCTCCAGATTCTGTCCGTTCACTCTGGCAATCTCTATGTACCGCATTAATTTATGTTCTATGGAGGAGAGAAGGGTTTCTTCATAATTATAGTTTGGCTCACGCCCGAGAGTAGCGTTGTCTACCAGTATCTCTACCTGTCCCATAAAAGAAGTGAGCTGATGCCTGAGCGACCAGGACCAGGCCCCTCCCAGGATCAGCATGCAGAGTATAAACAGAAGGGAGAGTCCGAGGATGGATGAGCCAGTGGTATCCAGTAATATAATACAAGTCACATAAGCCAGCACCAGAATGATAAAAGCCGCAGCAAACCCCAGATTTACCAGCCGGGTATGCGGCAGTCGTTCTTGTCCCTTCATAGAGTCGGCCCTTCTGTCCATGTATACCCTAAACCATAAACGGTCTTAATATATTGGGGCGAGGAGGGTTCAGCTTCGATTTTGGCCCGCAATCTTTTGATCGCTACCGTCAATGCGTTCTCATCCACGAAGACAGCCTCCTGGCTCCACGTTTTGTCGATCAGCTGCTCTCGGGTCAGAATGTTGCCTCTGTTCACTACCAGTATGCGCAGCAGTTTCTGTTCGGACTTGCTCAGCAGCAGGGGGCGGCTGTTCTTGAAATATTCCATTTTGCCAAAATCAAATTCCAGCGGTCCGATAACGATCCTGTCACTGGCAGGTGCATCGCTCCTTCTCAGGACGGCCATTACCCGGGCCCGCAGAATCATCAGACTGAATGGCTTCGTAATATAGTCATCAGCTCCCAGCGCAAAGCCGGTAACAATATCCGGCTCCATGTCGTTGGCTGTCAGAAATATAATCGGCACTTGTGAGGTTCGGCGGATTCTCTCGCAGTAATCGAGTCCGCTTCCGTCCGGAAGATTCACATCCAGCAGAATGAGATCTATCTGGGTTGAGGATATAATCTGATCAGCCATCGCCACAGAATAGGCCTGCTCTATAATTAAGTCATTTTGAGCCAATGACAGGGCGATTCCCTTGTTCAGGCTTCGGTCATCTTCAACGATCAGCAGTGTCTTCATGGGCGTAACTCCTTTGTGTGGATGAAGCGTTATCTCAATATTATGGCCATGACTGGGAGATCCTGCAAGAGAATATGATGCCGTATAATTTGGAAGGGACAGTAAAAAAAGCTGATCCCCAGCAGAATATCTGCTAAGAATCAGCTTTTAATTAATAAAATGAATTATCAGGGAGGTGTTGGTACAGTTGCCGGCATCGAAATATTGAGACCGCCGCTCATGTATCCTTGAACAGTATTGTTAAGGCTGAGACCTGCCGCGGATGCTGAATATACCATAAGCAGGCGCGTTTGTGCTGTAACAGGAATAGATAGGCCTGTAATTATACCGGAAGAGACGGATCCTACGGATATTATTCCTGTAAGCGAGGGAGACAATGTCATTGCAGTTCCAGGTACAGGCACGAATGTATTGTTGGGCGTTGTACTCGCGTACAGTTGGGCTGTAATAGTTGCCGTAGTTCCCACCAGAGAAAGTGCTTGTGTTGTACTGAAATATCCGCTTAGGGATGTAATGGTTCCGGCACTTGGTACAGAAAAGGCATAATTGAGATTTGTGCCGCTTGCTCCGGTTAAATCAATAGTTCCTGAGGTAACGGATACGCCGCTTACTGAGCTTCCGAAGCCAATCAGTGCGCCAGTGCCTGGCAAACCGCCTGCTATCGTAGTTACAGTAGCAGGGTTTCCTGAAGAAAACGGGATATAGGCATTTGCGCTAGCCCCTGGAGTACCAGTGGCGCCAGTCGCCCCGGTGGCTCCTGTAACACCGGTAGCACCGGTAGCACCGGTAGCACCAGTCGCCCCGGTAGCGCCAGTTACGCCAGTGGCACCAGTAGCGCCGGTGACTCCATCTTCGCCAGTAGCACCAGTAGCGCCAGTGGTTCCTTCTTCGCCCGCAGGCCCCGTAACGCCAGTGGCTCCTGTAGCGCCCGTTGCCCCAGTAGTTCCATCTTCGCCCGCAGGCCCTGTAACGCCAGTGGCTCCTGTAGCGCCCGTTGCCCCAGTAGCTCCATCTTCGCCCGCAGGTCCAGTAGCGCCAGTGGCTCCTGTAGCGCCCGTTGCCCCCGTTGCCCCAGTAGCTCCATCTTCGCCCGCAGGGCCGGTAGCCCCAGTGGCTCCAGTAGCGCCAGTTGCCCCCGTTGCCCCAGTAGCTCCCTCTTCGCCCGCAGGGCCGGTAGCCCCAGTGGCTCCAGTAGCGCCAGTTGCCCCCGTTGCCCCAGTAGCTCCCTCTTCGCCCGCAGGGCCGGTAGCCCCAGTGGCGCCTTCTTCACCGGCTGGGCCGGTTGCACCCGTCGCTCCAGTAGCGCCGACTTCGCCGGCAGGCCCCGTTGCCCCGGCAGGCCCCGTTGCCCCGGTAGGTCCCGTGGTTCCGGTTACGCCGGTCTCACCTGCCGGGCCCGTTGCACCTGTTGCGCCTATTTCACCGACAGGACCGGCAGACCCCGTCGCACCGGTCGCCCCGATTGCTCCTTGGTTTCCTGAGGAGCCAGCGCTGCCAGTTGCCCCGGTTGTACCCGTTGCGCCAGTCGCCCCAGTAGCGCCAGTCGCCCCAGTAGCACCCACCAGGCCTGCTGCACCAGTCGCTCCGGTTTCGCCTTTTGGCGCCGGCAGCGTAATTTCTGCCTTGGTAATGTCGGCGATTTCAATATAAGAAGCTGCGCCGTTACTGTAGATTGCCGTGATGGGCTGCCCGGCGGCTATATCAGAAGCGGAAGCTCCGCCAGTGCCGAAGATCAGTGTTGTGCTGTCAATCTTAAGGTTCACGACTTGACCAGCTTCTGTCAGTACACCAATCTGGCTGCCAGTCAGGCTGACGACAGTGCCGCGGGCAACAGTTCCGGATTGGGCCGGAGCATATCTTTCCGCCAGGCTGAAAATAGCTGCCGCCTGGGCACGGGTCACATCAGCGGTAGGTCTGAACGTTTTGTCCTCGAAGCCTTGGACTATTTTTAACTGGGAAGCTGCATTGATATAGCCGGTAGCCCAGGCGGAAATTTGATTCTCGTCATTGAAGGGGAGTGGTTCGCTGGCCAGGGCAAGTGCTTCATTCTCCTTGTCGAGCAGACGGATCACAAGTTTAGTCAGCCACTCGCGGCTGGCATTCTGTGTTCCCCAGCCCGAAGCGGCTTCCTCTTCAGGTTTAATTAAACCTTCATTAATAGCGGTCTGCACCCAGGCACTTGCCCAATCACTGACTTCAAGCGAAGAACTGGCCGAAGTGCCGGAAGGCTCCTCTGTGCCCAGGAAACGGACAGCCATAATTGCAGCTTCCTGATGAGTCAGCGGCGCCTTTGGATTGAAGTTCCCGGTGGTATCTCCCTCCGCAAACCCCAAAGCGGCGATTTTCATTACATATTTGTACATCCACGAGCTGCTGCTTACATCATTGAAGCCTTTCTTTTCAGCTGCGGAGGCAATGCCTGTACCGCCGAATCCGGCACTGGGCAGCACGGCTGCTACCTGGCTAAGCACCATAACCGCCATTGAGGTTTTTACTAAAGCGGGTTTGATATCCTTTTTGGAGTTTTCGCTGCCATGGGCGATTTCTGTATAGCGGGTTGTTGCTTTTTTCATCGAGTAGTTCCCCCTAAAGTATATGTTTGTCTTGCAGCGCCCAGGCCGGTGAAGTAGGCTCTGTTCGCCAGCACTTTGCTGTCAAAAGGAATGTGTTCCGCAGCCATTTCGTTATGGGCACTGGCCCGTTCATACTGGCCGATGCGGTCATAACAGACACAGAGCTGCAGATGCGGCAGCCAGCTCCAGCAGGCATGCTGGAGAATGGCGTAATTGTCCAGCGGCTTGGTTAATTCGCTCGCCATTTTGTACCAGAAGATGGCTTTGCTGAAGTCGTTCTCCAGCATGTACAGGCTGCCAAGCCGGCAGCAATTCTCTGCGCGGGGCAGATCATAAGAGAAAGACTGGAGCGCTTTAGCTTTGGCCTGTTGTTCATTGCCAAGCTCCCGGTAGCAATCGGAGAGGCTTCCGCAGGCATTGATCCGGTCCTCGATCCAGCTGTCTACCTGCTGCAGGAACATTTCATAGAAAGAGATGGCTTTGTCCCATTGCTTATGTTCCCTCAGCTCATTGGCGAAGTAGAACAGATCCCGGGTGGAGAAAATCTCCCCGGCCGCATGACGGCTCTCGTAGATATTCAGGTTACGGTCAGAATTCCCGTGGACTCTGCCATGGGTGATGGAAATATCCGAACGTCGCACCTTGCCGCTAACCTCCAGGTATTCATGGACGATACCGATCCAGCGGAAGCCGTTCTCCCGTTTGACCAGGCGGTTGCGTGTAAGGCTGGAGGTGACATTACCGTGCTCGTCAAAGGCCAGATTGTAATTCATGGATACCGCATCCGTATCCCATTCCAAGGCGCTCTTCAAGGTGCTGAACTTCTCGGCATCTGCAGGCAGCAGAATATCATCAGCATCCATCCAGAGCAGGTAATCCTGTGTCGCCAGGCTGAAGGCATAATTCCGCGCTTTGGCAAAATCGTTGACCCATGTGAAATCAGCTACCTTGTCCGTGTAGCGCAGAGCAATTTCCCTGGTGCGGTCTGTTGAACCGGTATCCACAATGATGATCTCATCCACCAGTCCTGAGACACTGTCCAGACAGCGTTCAAGAGTGGCTTCCTCGTTCTTGACAATCATGCAGAGACTCACGGTGACGCTGCGTTTCATTTCATATAGAGCACTTGTAATATCGAGGCCCCATTTCCTGCGGGCTTTTTCTTTATTGGCAATCAGCTGTGCATTGTACCAGCCGGGTGATTCCGGGAACAGCGGTGGAGGCTGGATATAGCGCACGAAGCAGTCCAGGGCGATCTGCAGACTGTATCCTGCCTGGAGCGCACGGTAGCATAGATCGTCATCCTCGTAGCATTCCAGTCCGAATTGTTCATCGAAGCCTCCAAGCTGACCGAAGGCATCACGGCGCATAAGCAGCAGATGGCTTAGCAGCCGGGTTGTGGTCTTGGCTTGTCCGGCTTTGGATAGTGCGAACGATCTGGCGATATGATCCAGCTGCTCCATCTCTGTACAGATCACCGGAAGTCTTTGCGGGCCGCTAACATCATTGCTGACAGGGCCGATCATCGCCGCCTGCGGGTGCTGCCGGGCACAGCCGGTCAGGCTGGACAGCCATTCTTCAGACACAATCATATGGTCACGCATGAATACAAGGTATTCACCAGCCGCAAAGGATGCGCCCAGATTGTATCCTCCGGACACGCCGATACGTTCCTTGGACGAGAAGGAGCGCGCTTTTTTATGGAGAGTTAAATAGCTGCTGATCTCTTCACCGCCGCCATCGTTAATCACAATCAGCTCATAGGGGGCTTCCGTAAATAACTCAATACTGGCCAGGCATGATTTAAGTAATCGAAGATGTTGGGCCAATATGATAATGGATACTTGCATTCAATCCCTCCATTTGATTTGAAATGATATATATCACACTCTATCACAGTAAAGTGGACATATTCTGGACATTATCCGACAAAAGTCTTCATTATAATGTAGAGTCCAACAATAGTTGTGTAGCTTTATGCAAGATGAATTATTTCCCGAGCCCCGCAGTCTGCGGTCGTGCATAAGTCCCCGACTAAGGTCCAGTACATAAAACCGTCCACAGTCTGTTTTGAAAATCTGCGGTTTACCCTAGAATAAGGTTATAAGAAAGAGATCAGCGAAAGGCGGTGAGAAAAAATGCAAAGAAAAGGTAACGGACTTGCGATTGTGCTGATTGCAATTGGAGCGGTAATGCTGTTAGGGATTTTGCCTCATTTGATTCACGGCATCTTCGGCATCCTGTTCCCGGTATTGCTGGTGGTTCTCGGATACTACGGAATTAAGAGCGGACGCAAGATTATCGGCTGGGTGGTAATGTTCATCGGTATCATGTCCCTGCTCTCCAAGCTTTCCTGGATTATCGGACCGCTGCTCGGTGTGGCGCTGGTAGTGTGGGGCATCTCGGTACTCCGGGGTAAGCGGAGCAGAACATACTAAGAGGTAGAACAATTACTTAATTAGAAGCAGGGAGGGAACAGGAAATCATGAGTGTTTTTCGCAGAATGAGGGATATCACCGTAGCCAACTTGAATGAACGCCTGGAGCAGAGTCAGGATCCCGTGAAGCTGATTGATCAATTTCTACATTCAACCCGTGAGGAAATTGGGGAGGCTGAGCGGCTGTACCAGCAGTACGCTTCCCATACGAAGCAATTGCAGCAGCAGGTGAATCAGGCAACCGCCATGAGAAACAAACGTGAAGAGCAGGCACTCCTCGCGCTCAAGGCCGGCGAAGATCATCTCGCCAAACTGGCATTGCAGGAGAAAATTATCCACGAGGAAAAGCTGGAGCAATACAGCGGGCTGCTGGAAACCAGCCAGCAATCACTCTTTGAGCTTGAAAACCAGTTGAATGAACTCAAAATTGAGTATCAGACAGTGTACAGCAAACGCCAGTTCTATGCAGCCCGGATGGAATCACTTCGGCTGCAGCAGCGCATGAATCAAAGAGCGAGTGCTTACGGCGGCGGTGATGTTCCCAAGATGTTCGGCCGTCTGGAGGACAAGATGACCGATTGGGAGCTGGAAGCCAAAAGCCTGAGCGATTTGCGGCGGATGGGACAGGAATACGCAGTGCAGGCCGGTGAGACGGTGGCGACCGTGCTCGAAAGAGAAATGGCCCGCCTGAAGGAGAAGCTGAACAATGATGGCAGAAAGGAGTAGTACTATGACCCGATTGTACCGTTCAACCAGAGACAGGGTAATGACAGGGCTGGCAGGCGGATTGTCCGAGACACTCGGCATCGACTCCACACTGTTCAGAATTCTGCTGGTGGTCAGCATTCCTTTTAGCGGAGGAGCCACTATCCTGGTGTACCTTATCGCAGCAATGGTAATTCCCAAGGAGCCTACCCAGTATAATCCCTTCGGACCTGGACCCGGTGCGCCGGGCGGCCCATATGGCGGTCCTTACTCAGGCAGACCTGAGCATGGCCGCGGACCGCAGGGACCTCAGGGACAACAAGGATATGGCCCATACGGCGGACAGCCTGGCTATAATCCCGGCTATGACAAAGCGGGCGCTTACACGGCCCCCGATTCCGGTCTGGATGCCATGATGAAGGATATTGAGAAGAAGGCACTGCAAAAAGAAGTAGAAGAGCTCAAACAAAAACTGTCTAAATACGAGAAGGGAGAAGTGTAAATTATGGGAGTATTCAAACGGATTAAAGATATGACTAAAGCGTCGGTAAACGACATGTTGGATAAGGTAGAGGACCCAATCGTAATGCTGAATCAATATCTGCGCGATATGGAGGCTGAGATTCATGAGGCTGAAGTAACGGTAGCGAAGCAGATGGCCAACGAACGCCGTATGAAGCAGCGTGTGGATGAAGCTGCTAAGGTATCCGGACAGCGTGCAGCACAAGCGGAACTTGCGCTTAAGAACGGCCAGGAGGAAGTTACCCGCAAGCTGCTGGAAGAGAAGATTTATTTCGACCAGAAGCATGTTGAATACAGCGAGCTTCACGCCCAGGCTGAGGTTCAAGCCAAGGAACTGGTGCAGCAGCTTCATGATATGAAGGATGAGTTCTACAAGCTGCGCAACAAACGTAATGAACTGGTCTCCCGCGCTCAAATGGCCAAAGCCAAGAAGCAAATGTCCCAGATCAGCAGTGTACATTCCATTGAAAGCGGAAGTGCATCCCTTGGATTCCACCGCATGGAAGAAAAGATCATGCAGCTTGAAGCGGAAGCAGATGTTATGCGTGCTCCGTATAGCCCTTCGGCAACCGCATATGCTAAGCCGGTAGATCCTGAGAAGCAGCTCAAAGTGGAAGAACAGCTCGCAGCACTGAAGAGCAAGCTGAATTCTGCTCCGGCAGCTCCTTCACTTGATAAAAAAGAAGAATAATGCCTGTTCCTAAAGAATAGGCAGATATGATATGCTGAACAAGGTAAAGCCATACGGTATGGATTCTCCATACCGGTATGGCTTTTGTAGCGGGAAGCGGTTATAGCTGCAGATAAGCTGAGGCTTGCGAAGTCAGCTTGGCAAAACTTAGATTATGCTTACGAAGTCAGTTTTGCTTCAAATATAAGAATTTATATGCTGGCATGATAACTTATCCTTCTATTTCTCGCTGAAACGCACCGTCCCTTAAAAGACGGCGTAGCTGTTTCTGCTTGGCAAAACTTTAAGGAGGTGCGGAATGGATAAACGGAACCGTTTGATTGCCATCGGACTGATTGGTGTCGGCTGCTTGATGATTTTTGGCAAATGGATCGGCTTCTTCTCCATTGTCGCACTCCTGTTCCTGCTGCTGGGGATTTACCGGACAACGTCAGGCAAGGTGAAGCAGGGGTATAAGCTTCTGGGGATCGGCGCGGTGCTGCTGCTGCTGGACCATCTGCTGCTGGTGCTTGGAATCTGCCTGATTTCGCTGGGGATGTTCTTTGTCAAATCCAAAAGAATGCAGCGCAAGGCCGGGTTTATGCAGAAGCAAAGCTTCTCTTCCAGATTCGACTGGGATCTCTCGCCGTGGGTCATGCGCAGCCTCAGTGCCTGGCATGTGCTGGGTGAGGCGGATGTGGATCTTTCGCTGGCGATGGCGGAAGAACAAGAGACAATTATGCTGTTCCAGGGTATTTTTGGCGATGTGGATATTCTGATGTCCGAGGATTACGGGGTAGAGATCGAAGCCTTCGTGCTGTTCGGCTCTATTGAATCCGGCAGTCACCGGGACACAGGGATGCTGAACCGGCTGAACTGGAAGTCACCCAACTACGACAGCAGTGAGCATAAAGTGAAATTCAATATCTCATATCTGATGGGTGATCTCGACATACGGTTTCCCTGATGAATACAGCATATGAGCAGAGAGATGGAAGGGAGGGCTCCCGGGCATGGGCAAAAAAAGCAGTAACATGGTAACGCGCAGTATGGGCGAGGGGGCTCTGTTCTCTTTGATCATGCTGCTTGTTATTACATACATTATGTATACATATGGATTATTACAGCCGTTTGAGGACTGGAAGGTCGGCGTGAGAACGGCAATGACGCTGATTCTGCTGCCGATGGCCTTCGGCATCGGGTACGGGTTCTATCAGGGCTTCCGCAGCAAGCGCAAGCTGGAGCTGCTGCGGGCGACACTGGTAGCCTGGGAGAAGGGCAACCTCACCCCGGTAATGCCGGATCTGGGCCATGATGAGCTGGGCCGGCTCGGGGAACAGCTCGGACGGATCGGCGGCAAGTGGGAGAATCAGGTGACTACGCTGCAGCGGCTCTCCACCAATAATGCCAAGCTTGCCGAGCAAGCCCGGGTGACGGCGATTATCGAGGAACGCCAGCGGCTGGCACGCGAGCTGCATGATGCCGTATCCCAGCAGCTGTTCGCGATCTCGATGACGGCAACGGCTGTAGGCCGGACGCTGGAGAAGGATTTCGACAAGGCGCAGCGGCAAATTGCGCTGATTGAGGAGATGTCCGCCGTAGCCCAGTCGGAGATGCGGGCACTGCTGCTGCACCTGCGGCCGGTATATCTGGAAGGCAAGGGGCTGGAGCAGGGGCTGCAGGAGCTGATCAAGGAACTGAAGATCAAGGTTCCGATTGATATTGTGTTCGAGATGGATCAGGGCGTGCAGCTGCTCAAAGGCGTCGAGAATCATTTGTTCCGCATTGTGCAGGAGGCGATTTCGAACACGCTGCGCCATGCCAAAGCGGAGAAGCTGGAGATCCGCCTGCACCGCCGCGGCGATACGGTCCGTCTGACGCTGCGCGATGACGGGATCGGCTTTGAGATGGATGAGAGCAAGCAGACATCCTACGGACTTTCGAATATGCAGGAGCGGATAACAGAGATCGGGGGCTCGATCCAGTTCATCACCGCTCCGGGCAAAGGAATGCGGATTGATATTACCGTACCGGTAGTCAATGAATAGGGGGCAAGGGTAACCATGGAGATGGAGGAAGCGGAAGCGATCAAGGTCCTGCTGGTGGACGATCACGAAATGGTCCGGATCGGACTTGCTGCGGTGCTTGGCACCGAGGATGGGATTGAAGTTGTAGGTGAAGCCGGAAGCGGCGAAGAAGGAATCCGGCTGGCACAGGAATATAATCCGGATGTGGTGCTGATGGATCTGGTGATGGACGGTATGGACGGGATCGAAACAACAAGACAGCTGCTGAAGCTGTACCCGGACTGCAAAGTTATAGTGCTGACCAGTTATTTGGATGATGAGAAAATGTATCCGGTCATTGAAGCCGGCGCGTTCAGCTATCTGCTCAAAACCTCGCGGGCCAGTGAAGTCGCCGATGCAATCCGGGCTGCCGCAAGAGGGCAGTCCGTGCTGGAATCACAAGTGGCTTCCAAAATGATGAACCGGTTCCGCTCGAATGCCAGAGGTGAATCTCCGGCCTACAAGGAACTTACCGAACGCGAGATGGAAGTACTGAAGCTGCTGGCCCAGGGCAAGTCCAATCAGGATATTGCCGATCAATTAATTATTGGAATCAAGACAGTGAAATTCCATGTCACGAATATTCTCGCCAAGCTGGGCGTCGAAGACCGGACCCAGGCGGCTATTTACGCATATAAGAATGGACTGGCGGAATAAAGCCTTAGACCATAGAAGCCATTACGCACTTTCAAGAGAAATCAGCCCTGGCCCGGGAGGGACGGGGAGTTATCTTGAAAGTGTTTTTGCGTGCGCGTAAGGCTCACGTCCTTGCAGTTTGTATACATAACCTAAGGATAAGAGCAGATAACTAACCCCAAACCCGAGATAGACACCGGTTAGTTCGAGCTTCCGGATACATATATAAATGATCACCAGGGATACTGCATACACCACCCCCGAGTACACAAGCACCCACTTCTCCAGGTCAATCGCCTGCAGGGTAGAGCGCATAATCATCTGCAGCCCGTTCATCAGATTCAGCGCCAGCGCCAGCGGAAGAACATGTTCCACTAGTGAGATGACAACGGCCTTGTCTGTGATGATGGCGATAAGCGGATAGGAGAAGGAGATCACGATCAAGGTTAGCGGAATGCTGATCATTAACATAAGCTGGAGTGACAAATACGAATATTTGGTGTACCCTGCTTG
This sequence comes from Paenibacillus sp. FSL P4-0081, assembly GCF_000758565.1. Taxonomy (NCBI): domain Bacteria; kingdom Bacillati; phylum Bacillota; class Bacilli; order Caryophanales; family Paenibacillaceae; genus Paenibacillus; species Paenibacillus sp. FSL P4-0081. Next base: position 7,325,369 of record NZ_CP009280.1, on the reverse strand, counting down.
CTGCTTGCCGTAGGCCTGGGCGGTAATTGTCATACAGCTGCCCGCGAAGCAGTACATGGGAATCATAATGATCTCAAGCAAAGTTGTCACAACGGTGTATGACGCGATGAATTCAGAATCCATTCTGGAGATGATCGCCATGATGCCCATTGCAAACAAAGTGTATTCTATAAGGTCCTGAAGGGCCATCGGGAAATAGAGTTTTAGCAGCTGCTTGGCAATGGGCCAGTTGATCTGAAGAGAGAAGCTGAATAAGCTGCTTTTGCGGAAAAAATAGATGCAGACTATAATGCTCGCACCATAGCCCGCGACAGAGCCGACAGCGGCGCCGCTCATACCCAGCGCAGGAAATCCCCATTTGCCGAAGACGAGCACATAATCGAAGAATATATTCACGATGCCTGCTGCCGCGAAACTGAATGTTAACAGCTTGGCTTGATTGATGTTCTTGAAATAGGCTGAGAAATTAAACAGAACCATATTCATGCCCATGGTCATTCCGCTGATATACAAATAATGAGTGGCAGGTGCGAAATTCAGATCATAGACCGTGCCCAATATCCATCTGCCAGTCCCTAACAGCAGCAGTTCGAACAGGATGCCGATCATGATGGACATTGTCATGCTTGTATTAAAAGCTTGGCCAAACTTAGGAATATCATTGTTGCCAAAGAATCTTCCGCCGATGATGTTGAAGGCTGCGCATAGAATGCCGATCGTTCCGGTGATCAGAAAAATAAAAGATGAGGCGATGCCCACTGCGGCAAATTCTTCAACGCCAAGCCTGCCGATAATCGCCTGGTCGCCGAGCTGAAAGAGAAGCTGGAGGATCTGGAGGAAAAGCATAGGGACAACCAGATCGTTGATAAGCCGGAAGTCAGCGCTGTTTCGGTGAAACCACTTTTTAAGCATGCTGATTGAGTACCTCTTCTATGTTTATAATATGAATCCTATTAATGGAAATATAAACTAATAAATACTTCTATAGAAATGATTAAAATCTCATTACATTCCGAGTGAACTATGCAGCTGCCGGATCGGGAGTCTCAGACAGTCTCTCTCAGCGGGGTATATCTTTCTCTGAAGCTGGATATCCTGTCTAGTAGATTACTAGAACGGATTGAGAGGGAGATGCAGAGTGGGGAACAGAGGACAGAGCAGAGTGATACTGGTGCTGGCGGGCTTGTGTGTGGCGGTTATGCTGCTTAGCGGCTTCCGCAGCGCGGGGACAGCCGGAGGAAATGGCTTACAGGAAGTATCTGCTGTGTCTGCGGTCACTGCTTCTACGGCCGGTGCGGGAGAGCTTCAGGATTCTCTGGCGCTGCTGACTACACTCGGCCGCGAGGTATCTGCTCCCGGGGCTCCGCTCCGGCTCGTATTGAAGTGGCAGGGAGAATATAGCGGAGAAGCTGCGGCAGACGCTACTGTACAGAACCTGTCTTCCCGGCTTGGACTCGGTGAAGTCAGCTCCTCTGATGAGGACGGGCATCTAACCTTACGTTCCTCCGCAGAACTCAGCGGAGGAGCGCAGGTCTCCCTGTTCTGGAGCGAGCTCGGCGGCGGACGGAGTTATTGCATCGTCACCTTCGAGACGGCGGATCTTCTGGGCTCGCCCAAGCTTCCGGCAGCAGCCGGAGACGCGGGAAAGGCGATGCTTCAGGCGGGTATTGCGGCAGAGTGGAACGTCTCGCTGCAGGCTCCGGCGAAGGAGCAGAGCGGACCTCAGGGCGCGCTCCTGGCCACAGAGCAGAACCTTGCAGCGCAGCTCCCCGGCATTCATGCGGAAGAGAATTACGCAGATGAAACTACATCCAGCCGTTCGTATAGCGTGCCCGGCCTGCAGCGCACCGTCAGCAGCGGCGGACATGAGCTTGCGCTCCAGCTGGCGGTGCACAGGGACGGGAATGAGGACAGAAACCGTGTGACCCTCGGACTTCCGCTGATTACGATCGAATATTGAAGCCGGAGATTTCCGGGCTTACTCCGCAGCGGCTCCACGTTGCGGAGCTTTTGGCGGGGCGGTATAATATCGGTAGTATAAGCGGGAACATGTGAAAGCATAAGAAAGAGTAATGGAAAATTACGAAATCCCGAGAAAAACTGTCAGGAATGTGATAGCATCCTTAGTGCAATTATGATAAAATGACATCACGCCGTCATGCGTATTTTATATCATGACCGCCGCTGAGAATGAATGTCAACTATATTACATACAGAGAGATGAGGAGCCATGGCTGAAAATCAAACCCTTGATGCACTGCATACACCCGGTGCTGTATTCTTTATCTTCGGGGCAACCGGAGATCTAGCCCGGCGTAAGCTTTTCCCGGCGATTTACAGTTTGTACCGTGAAGGCAAGCTGACACATGATTTTGCGGTAATTGGCGTGGCTCGGCGTCCCCGTACCCAGGATGAATTCCGGGAAGATGTGAAGGAATCCATCCGCGAGTTCTGCCGCTACCAGGCAGGAGATGCTGCGGAATGGAACGAGTTCGTGCAGCATTTCGAATACAAGTCTCTGGACATCAACAATATCGACGGTTTCCGTGAGCTGAATGCCCAGACGGAAGCGCTCGAAGAGAAGTTCCATATTCCGGGCAACCGCCTGTTCTATCTGGCGCTTGCACCTGAACTGTTCGGCAGTGTCTCCTTCAACCTGAAGGCTGGCGGCATGCTGCAGACCCGGGGCTGGAACCGTCTGGTGATCGAGAAGCCATTCGGCTACAATCTGGAATCCGCTGAACAGCTGAACGAGCAAATCCGCCAGGTGTTCAAGGAAGAAGAGATTTACCGGATTGACCATTACCTCGGTAAGGAAATGGTGCAGAATATTGAAGTGATCCGGTTCGCCAATGCTTTCTTCGAGCCGCTATGGAACAACAAGCATATCGCCAACATTCAGATCACACTCGGGGAAACCGTGGGTGTGGAAGAGCGCGGCGGGTATTACGATCATGCCGGAGCACTGCGCGATATGGGCCAGAACCATATTCTGCAGCTGCTGACAATGATCGCTATGGAACCGCCAAGCCGTCTGCTGGCTGAAGATATCCGTGATGAGAAAGTGAAGGTGCTCCGTTCGCTGCGTCCTTACGCTACTGCGGAAGAGGTTCGCGAGAACGTAGTGCGCGGTCAATACACGCAAGGGCTCTACAAGGGCAAGACCCTTCCGGCTTACCGCCAGGAAGATAAGGTGGACCCGGAATCGAATACGGAGACGTATTTCGCAGCCCGTGTATTTGTAGACAACTTCCGCTGGGCAGGGGTTCCCTTCTATATCCGTACCGGCAAACGTCTGCCTGTGAAGACTACGGAAGTGGTTGTAGAGTTCAAAGGAATGCCGACCAATGTTTATCTGGGCCAGAAGCATAATCTGGAGCCGAACCTGCTCGTAATCCGTGTGAATCCGATGGAAGGCATCTACGTGAAGATCAATGCCAAGAAGCCGGGCTCCGAATCGGAAATTCAGCCGCTGGCGATGGATTTCTGCCAGAGCTGCATGATCGGCATCAATTCGCCGGAAGCTTATGAGCGTCTGCTGCATGATGCTGCGCGCGGGGATTCCACTTACTTCACCCGCTGGGATGAAGTGTCCTCTGCCTGGTCCTTCGTGGACCGTATCGCCAAGGCATGGAAGGAAGAGAGCAACGATCTCGCTTCCTATCCTGCCGGTTCCTGGGGGCCGGTCGAAGCCGATCAGCTGCTGGCTGGCGAAGGCTTCCACTGGTGGCCGGTCAACGGCCAGGATGAAGACAATGTGGTATGGCAGGTTAACCGCTAAGCCCTGAATAAGAGAACTGTTGGAGATCCCTCTGCATACGCTGCAGGGGGATCTTTTTGCGGAATAACGGATTTCCTGCGGACCTGCCAGCCGAATTTGCGCTAAAGTCGGAGTTTCTGTACATAATATTGCAAGATATTTGACTTGCGGAGCTTTTTTGTAGATAATGTTTGCCGGATTTTGCTATACTAAAAAGGATGCTTTCAAAATAAAGAATTTCTAGGCAAGGCGCCATAAAATATCCTATAAACCGTACTTCAACGATGTAACGATGAATTCTACGTGAAAGGATCTGGACGAATGAGTAGTGCACCGATTTGATGAAATCCGGTAATTGAAGCAGAAGCATGGATGAATTTATATATGAAGGGATATGTGTAATGAATAAGGCACCGGACCACAAGCTTCAGAGTGAAGTAGACAAACGCAGAACCTTTGCGATTATTTCCCACCCCGATGCGGGTAAAACAACGCTGACCGAGAAACTGCTCCTCTTCGGGGGCGCTATCCGTCTGGCAGGTACAGTTAAAGCCCGTAAGGCAAGCAAGCACGCCACAAGTGACTGGATGGAAATTGAGAAGCAGCGCGGAATCTCGGTCACTTCTTCCGTCATGCAGTTTGATTACCTGGATCACCGGGTGAACATTCTGGATACCCCGGGTCACCAGGACTTCAGTGAAGACACTTACCGTACGCTTACTGCGGCTGACAGTGCGGTCATGCTGATCGACGTAGCCAAGGGTGTGGAAACTCAGACGATCAAGCTGTTCCAGGTCTGTGCCAAGCGGGGCATTCCGATCTTCACCTTCATCAACAAGCTGGACCGTGAAGGCCGCAATCCCTTTGAGCTGATGGAAGAGCTGGAGAATGTACTGGGTATCCGCTCTGTGCCAATGAACTGGCCGATCGGCATGGGCCGTGAGCTGTGCGGCGTATACGACCGGATGAAGAATCAGGTTGAGCTGTTCCAGGGCGACGATCATTCCGTGATCAGAGTACAAAAAGTGGAAAGCTACCGCGACCCGATCATCCGCGAGATGGCCGGAGAATACCTGCATGACCAATTATGTGCGGATCTGGAGCTGCTGGATGTAGCGGGCGATCCGTTTGACTATGAGAAAGTACTCCGCGGAGAGATTACTCCGGTATTCTTCGGCAGTGCGATCAACAACTTCGGCGTGCAGACCTTCCTTGATAACTTCCTGGATCTTGCACCGAAGCCTGAACCACGCCGCAGTACAGCTGGATCTGTTGAACCGACAAATGAGAAATTCACCGGCTATGTGTTCAAAATCCAGGCTAACATGAACCCGGCTCACCGTGACCGCATTGCCTTCCTGCGCATTGTGTCCGGCAAGTTCGAGCGCGGCATGAGCGTGAAGCATGTGCGTGCCGGCAAAGACATCAAGCTGTCCCAGCCGCAGCAGTTCCTGGCCCAGGACCGCGATATTGTAGAAGAGGCGTATCCGGGTGATATTATCGGTCTGTTCGACCCGGGTATCTTCCGGATTGGCGATACGCTGAGTCAGGCAGGGGATATCGAATTCGATGAGCTGCCGACCTTCTCGCCGGAGATTTTCTCCAAAGTGAGCATTAAGAATGCGCTGAAATCGAAGCAGTTCCAGAAGGGCATTGACCAGTTAACTGAAGAGGGCATGATCCAGGTATTCCGCACCGTTAACTTCGATGATATCCTGCTGGGCGTCGTCGGACAGCTGCAGTTCGAGGTGTTCGAGTACCGCATGAAGGGCGAGTACGGCGTAGATGTCCAGCTGCAGCGGATGAGCTACCAGTTCGCACGCTGGATTGTGGATGACACCAAGCCGGATGCAAGCAAATTCCGGATCAACTCCACACTGGTTACCGATAAGAAGGGGAATTATGTAGTGCTGTTCGAGAACGAATACGCCATGCGGACCGCCATGGAGAAGAATCCGACGGCTAAATTCCTGGAAACCGCGCCTTGAGATGTACTGTTGAAGTAGGATAAGCTGACCGCTTATCGATTGTTTGTTATAAAAAACCTCCGCGATCCACTGTGCAGCTGCACATGTGGAGGCGGAGGTTTTTGGCGGAATGAACCTCTTTAGGACGTGATGGACCCTGGCGTGAGTTTCTCCAGATGTCTGTGCAGCATGGAGAGCACCCGGTCCTGCTTGGCGGGATCAAGGTCCTTCCAGATCATTTCGAAGACAACGCCGAGTCCGGGAAGCGCGGCTTCCGGCCCGTCCACGGAGTTCTCGATCACTTCCCGCAGACCTTCTTCGGTCTGTCCGTGAATCTTGTGTACAATAGCCTGGCGCAAATCAATGGTGACTGGCATAATCGACCTCCTTAAGTTTTGTTGGCATAGGCTTCCTGGCTCAGCTTCGCAAAACTGGCTTCGGGAGCAGGGGCTTAGGTTTTGTTAGCATAGGCTTTTAATAAGGTGCCCTGCGGCAGCGCTGAAAATTCAAGTTTATAACGGCTTATGCTATACTGTTTGAGATGCAAAATGCGGGCGGGAGGTACAACAATTATGGCAAAAAAACAATATGCCGTCATCGGAATGGGACGTTTCGGCTCAAGTGTAGCCAAGGCGCTCAGCGGTATGGGCTTTGATGTACTGGCCATTGATGCGGATGAGCAGCGCACCCAGGAAATATCGAATATTGTTACTCATGCCGTATCCGCGGATTCGACCGATGAAGAGGCACTGCGTGCACTCGGTATCCGTAACTTCGATGTGGTGGTTGTCGCGATTGGCGAGGATATTCAGGCCAGTATTCTAACCACGCTGATCCTGAAGGATCTTGGCGTACCTGCAATTCTGGTTAAGGCCAAAAGCGAGTTGCACGGCAAGGTGTTGAGTAAAATCGGTGCAGATAAGGTAATCTACCCTGAACGGGATATGGGCATGCGGGTGGCGCATCATCTGGCCTCGCCGAACATCCTTGATTATATAGAGCTGTCGCCGGACTACAGCATTCTGGATATGAAAGTCTCCGGGCCGATGCTCGGCAAGAATTTGCAGGAGCTTAACATTCGTGCCAAATATGGCTGTAACGTGATGGCTATCCGCCGGGGTGAGGAAATGAATATTTCCCCCAGAGCGGAAGATCGTTTGAGCGAGGGCGATGTACTTGTCATCGTCGGCCGTAAGGACAACCTGACGAAGCTGGAAATGGCTTATCAATAGGGCTGTATGGATGAGTGATTACAGGTACAGGCCAGGTTCAAGTACAGATACAAGTACAGGTAGTAGGGTTAGTTGTATTTTGTGCAGTTATTTTAAATGAATTAATACGTTATTTGCAAATAGATGTATCTGGTACAACTAAAATCACACAAATGGCGGAATTTTACTCCAACCGCTACTTTTAATTGTACAGAGTGCAGTTAAACGGGGATTTGCTGCGTAAAGGCTGTTTTTAGTTGTACTAACTACAGTTAAGGTAGCATACTTAAGATCAGGAATCTTCAAGCAACAGAAAGGTAGGACCTCATGGAAATTATGTCGCCGCAGAATACGCGGGTGAAGGAATGGGCTGGACTGCAGGAGAAGAAGCACCGCGACAAGTCCGGTAAATATATCGTAGAAGGCATCCATCTGGTGCAGGAGGCGTTGCAGGCGGAAGCAGATGTGGAATGCCTGGCCTTTGATCTGGATAAAGGCATGCCGTCCGAGCTGAAGCCTCTGCTTCAGGCCGTGCAGGGCATGGAGGTAATTGGCGTGTCAGCAGCGGTGATTGCGAAGTGCAGCAGCACGAATACACCGCAGCCGGTGTTTGCGGTTGTGCGCAAGGAACAGCAGGGCGTGGAGGCCATCCTGGCGAAGCCGGATAGTCTGGTTGTTGTGCTGGACGGGGTCCAAGACCCTGGCAACGTGGGCACAATCATCCGCAGTGCCGATGCGGCAGGTGCGGACGGGGTGATCCTCGGCCAAGGCTGCGCCGATCTTTTCAATCCGAAGACCATCCGTTCCACGATGGGCTCGATGTTCCATCTCCCGGTAGTTGAGGGAGATCTCGGCACGATTCTGCCGCAGGCGCGGGAACGCGGCGCGCTGCTGGTCAGCACTTCGCTGACGGGTGAGGATTCCTGTTACACCCATGACTTCCAGGGCAGCCAGTGGCTGCTGATCGGCAGCGAAGGTAAAGGCATCTCGCCGGAGACGGCAGCCCTTGTCGACAAGAGCATCATCATCCCGATGGCCGGCCGCGCCGAATCGCTGAACGCGGCGATGGCAGCGACGATTTTGTTGTTTGAGGGGATGCGGCAGCGGGGGAACCACGGAAAGTAGATTGAAAAATATGAGTTAGACATTGGAACGGACCTATACATGTAGTCCTGATGCTCAAGAAACCCTTGAGTCATCAGGATTTTTTTTGGTTTCTTGCAGTCGAAATATAGGGAGATATTCCCCACTTGGTGTTATATCTAATTGCATTTTTGAGTAAAAATGGTATAAATAATAAATATAGGGATCTCTAAAATGGATACTAGAGGTGAAATTGTATGTATAACATAGTGCTTTATGATGAAAATGATAGTTTCCTGGAGAAACTGCAACAGACTCTAATCGGAATTTTGGGCAAGATGAAGTGCGAATACAGTATTGAGAAATGGAGTGATCCACAAACTATACTGGGTAATATTGAGGTACGGAATAAGAGTTGTAATATTATCTTTCTGGGAATAGACAGTGATTCCGGGCAAGTCTTTCGCACAGCCGAAATACTCAATGCCAGAGATCATGATTATATTCTGATTCTGGTCTCAACCAGCTGCGACCAAGCCGTTGAAGGATATAAATATGGGGCTTACAGGTGGATTGTTAAAAATAATCTGCGAAGTGGGGTGGCCGAGGCCATTCACAGCTTAGATATCCTGATTGGAGGAAGCCGGAATGAGGGGGAGCCTCTGATCAGGTTCAAGTACCTTAATAATGAAGACTATGATTATATCAGCGTGCGTGAACGGGATATCATTCAGCTGTACAAAAAAAACAGGAGGGTTATTATGACCACTCCGCACGGAAATTATGAGCTGCTGCAGTATACCTTGAATTATTATAAGAAGTTGATCAACAACCCGAATTTCATTATCGCTTCACGGTCACACTTGATTAATCTTGTTCATATTGAGGAACTGCGTGGGGATTTCTTTCAATTATCCGATGGGCAAACGATATGTATAGGGTCGGAAGGCCGTGTGAAGCAGCAGGTGAAGAAGGAGTATCTGAATTATGTAGATAGCTGCAAAAAATACAATTTCGCACAAAAATGTTTTATTTAAGAAGTAATATGCGCTAATAATAGAAAAACAGAGTGTTACGCAAATGAATAGATGGTTTTAGCTTAATATTGTGAAATAATTCACCAAAAACCCATGATTATGAAGGAGGCATTTATCTCACTATGGGCTATGAAACAAAGAACGCAATTGCTTTCTTGGAAAACTTACATACGGCTTATTGGTCCCGTTTAGGAACCGTCTTTGAAACAGAAGACAATCAGTATTTCTATGATACGGGGACAGGTAAAGTATTTGCCTGTGATCCCGCGGAATATGCGGTGCTTGCATGTTTGCTCAATACCTCAGACCCTGCTGAAATAACCGGACTGGAGCTGGAGGAGAGAGCGTTGACGAAGGCACTGGATACTATATTGTTGCTGGTGGAGCAAGAAAAAATCCTGCAGGCGCCTGAATTCAAAAGTTTTGTCATACCGGAGAAAGCTGAGCTGCCGGGGATCATACAGGGCGGCATTGAACAAATCATTATAGAACTGACTGAGAAATGCAATCTGAGATGCAAATATTGTCTTTATCAGGAAGATAACGTGGACACCCGCAATTTCTCCAAGCAGGACATGGATTGGGAGGTTGCCCGGAAAGCGCTCGATTATATCTCGCATAACGTGGGCAAAGAGCTGGCGCTTACATTTTACGGAGGGGAGCCGCTGGTTAACTTTAAGCTGATGAAGCAATGCATCGAATATAGCAAATCCGTTATGCCTGGTGTGAACATCCCTGTCTCTTTCACTACCAACTTAACACTGGTCACTGATGAAATTGCTGCTTATCTGGCAACGCTGGATCAGTGTTCGGTCTTGTGCAGCCTGGATGGACCGGAGCATGTTCATGATTACTTCCGCGTAACGGTGGGGGGAAAGGGTTCGTTTCATCAGGCTCTACGGGGGCTTAAACGGTTAGTTAAGGCATTCGAGGGGAAGGCGCGGCATAAGCTGGGGATTAATGCGGTTCTCTGTCCGCCCTACAGTAAGCCACGGTTTGATGAGGTGAATGACTTCTTCAAGACGCTGGAGTGGCTGCCCAAGGACACTAAAATTGATTGTTCATATGTCGATACGGGAACGCTTGACTGGTCCAAGCTGGGACATGTGAAGACAACTCTAGGGGATGGGGAGTTCTATAGTGATGATGAACGAACCGATCCATTAGGCAAATGGGCTGAATATACGCTGGATTCTGATCAGGATGAAAGAGGCCTGGCCAAAGAGCTAAGCCAGAATAAATTGCTGAGAATTCACAACAGAGTGATTACCGATGAACCCTTATTGGGAATCCGCATGAATGGATGCTGTATTCCCGGCCGGAGAAGGCTCTATGTAACCACTGACGGTAAATTTAAGGTGTGCGAAAAAATGGCTAATTCACCCTATATAGGGGATGTGGAGGCAGGAATTGATATCGATGCCTTAAATAAATATTACTTCGAAGAATACACAGAAAAATCTATTAAGCATTGCTCCAATTGCTGGGCAGCCCGCCTGTGCAGTATCTGTTATGCGCCTTGTTATCAGGAAAACGGCTTGGATGAGGAGAAGAAACAATCTCAATGTTACGGCGAAAGGGCCTCCATGAAAATGTCGCTGAAACGGTATCATCAATTAATCGAGAAGAGTCCTGAGAAACTGGAGTATTTCAATGAGCTAACCGTATCGTAATTGTGGTAAACATGGTAGCAATAACGCTCTTCATGTGACGACAGGCAGGGTGTTATTCCTATAAATTTCAATGACCTGAGGAGTTGTGATCAAGATGAAACTGATTAATCCGGTAGGCAGAACAACCAAAATGGATTCACAAGCATTCTATGGCATGGACCCTATGTCAGGCTGTATTTGTTCTGGGTTTGCAGTAGTTTCGTTCTTTGCAGCAAAATTTGATGGCGGAAATTGTAACTGTCAATGTTCTGGAGGAAGCGAAAATAGTTCAGCTAACAGTGCAGTAGCGCGTCAGGCCTAATTTATTCCACAGCATCATATGAAACAGAGCCACTATTCCTGAGATGAGGTAGGGGCTCTGTTTAATAATTTTTACCATAGGAGATTAAGTATGAGTGTAGTATCTGCCAAGTTTAAGATTTGCCGGGATTACTGCAGGCTGCTGGGGAAGGTTACTGTGCTCCTATGGGGCAGCTCTTCTACTACCCTGATCTGCTTATTTATATTTAATCTGGTTGCGGGACTGGCTGTTCCTGTCACTACGGTAATCTGGAAGTATTTCCTGGACAGTGTTGTTGTGGCGTTGCAGAGCGGTAACATATCCACTCCGGTATTATGGATCGTGATCCATATGTTATATACACAATTCAACCATGTGATTTACAATATATGCAAATACTTCGAATCTAACCAAGCGGATTATATGAATAAACACATTACTGAATTAACTTTAGATAAAGTAGCGGAAATGGAAATGGCTGATTTTGATGATGCGGAGATATTCGACCATATCCAGAAAGTGAATAACGAATCATCGCAGCATTCGATGAATATTCTTAGAACCTTGATTACCTTTTTGCAGAACGTATCATCTATGGCAGGAGCTGTAGTGATTTTTTTGAATTTCGGGCCTATTGTTCTTGTGGTAAGTTTCTTTGCCTGTCTTCCCTCTCTGTTATTAAACATCAAGATGTCTGCCAAATTTTACGCTATTTATACGAAACGGTTCGAGCGCTTAAGATTGCTGGGCAATCTTAAATCCATACTTACCACCTATGAGAATATTAAAGAAATTAAAGTGAACCGGCTGAACCCGTACTTTAAAAAAGTGATTCTGTCTGATTTCGACAACTATCTGCAAGAAGATAAAAAAATAAGAAGAAATTTCTCCATTCAAAGCAGTATTACTAATCTGCTGGAGAATGTAATCTCCTACAGCTTCCAAATATATATTCTGATCACGGTGATCTCCAGGAAATTAACGATCGGGGATTTATCTTTATTTGTGAATACACTTTCCAATTTTCAGAATTCACTGGAAAGCATTCTCCGTTCTTTCTCTTCCCTGTATGAAGATGGGCTGTATATCCAGAATTTGTTCTCTTTATTAGAGAAGAAACGCCCGGAATCCTCTGATACAGAACAATATCCCTTCCCGGTTAATTTTGAGACCATACAATTCGATCACGTCTACTTCAAGTATCCGGGCAGCGAAGAGTTTGTGCTGAAGGATGTGAACCTGACCCTTGCTGTGCGTAAAAGCTATTCTATTGTAGGTTTAAATGGTTCCGGGAAAACGACGTTGATCAAGTTGATTCTCGGATTATATCAGCCTACCAAGGGAGAAATCAGATTGGGGGGGATTCCGTTACAACAGATTTCAAGTGAGAATTACCGTAAGCATATAGGTGCCATCTTTCAAGATTTCATCAAATATCCCTTCACTATTGAGAAAAATATTGCTGTTGGTGAAATTGACGACGCGGATAACTTCGCGCGGGTACAGGAAGCCGCGCGGCAGGCTGGAGCGGACCGGTTCATAGAACAGCTTCCCGAGCAATATAACACAAGACTCAATAAAGAATGGTCCAATGCTACCCAATTGTCGCTCGGGGAATGGCAAAAAATTGCCATCAGCCGCGCCTTCATGGCAGATTCCAGTATTCTTATCCTGGATGAGCCGACAGCTTCACTGGATGCAAGCGCTGAGTATGAGCTATTCACGAAATTCAAAGCCCTGATGGCGGGCAAAACAACAATTCTAATCACACACAGGTTCTCCACCATCCGACTGGTGGATGAAATATTTGTGCTTAAGGATGGAGGAATTATTGAGAGCGGGGACCATGAGAGCCTGCTGAGGTATGACGGCGAATATGCGCGTCTATATAAATTTCAGGCTGAAATGTACAATGAAGGGTTGTTTGTCCATGAAGGATCGTATTAACACAGGTACGCTGAGCAATGGGCTGGTTTACGGTGTACGGGAGACGGATTTGGATGCTGAAGAGGTTCAGTTGTGTCTGGTGCTGAAGACAGGATCACTGCAGCAGCGGGAAGATGAGAACGGAATAGCTCATATCGTTGAACACATGAATATGAACTTTGATAAATATAGTTATTATAAGCAGTGTCTGGAGTATACGAGTTATGGATTGACTGATTTTGACCGGACAGTGTATGTATTTAGCTGCCGCAATCATGAAGACAGTATCCGGCAATGTTTATTCATTCTGCGGCAGATTGCTGAAGGGATCTATATCCGAAGCGAGTTTCTGGAAGCGATCAAACAAGATATAGCGGCTGAAATTCATTCCCGGAGCCAAGCCGGCAAAAGTGAGACCGAACAGACTATTTTCGAACACGCCTTCTATCAGTCAAGGATACCTGCAGGCGATGCAGAAAGCGTCCGGCATACAAGCCACACACAGGTTACCGCGTTTCACAAACGATGGTACAAACCGGACAGAATGGCGGTCTTCGTCGTTGGGGCGGTGAATCACACGGAGATACAGCGAGAGATCATAGCCATATTCTCTGAGTTATTCTGTGCGGACAAAAGCCATAAGGATTCAAGAGATACTGGCATGCCGGCAGAATATCCTTCCCCCCAGAGTCAACGGTTAACCAAACAATTATTTACTGTGGGGGATATGAACCTGCTTGAGATTTACATGAAGCACACGGACCAGGTGGAGGTTACCCTGAAGAGTGATCTGCTGCGGAATATTCTTGTTGAACAACTGGATACCGTCTGTAGCGAAGCTTTGAGGTCTGTCGGTTGTCCGGTGGATTTTTTCGCAGCAATGTTCATCAATTTCATTAATTTACAGCAGTTCTGCAAATTTAGGGTTGTTTACCGGGGAGTACAGTCTCCGCACCAAATTATCGAAGTTATTAACACGGCGATTTGCAGTTTGGTCAATGATCCCAATATTGGGTGTATGGTTGAAAAAAACAAGAAAAAGTATGCGGATTATTACAGCTCATGTGAATTTCACAGCAGTTTGGATGTGCACGGGTTATTGGAGGAATGTGTGGAACACTTCATTCTTGGCTCCCCTTTGCTCTCCTACGAGCTTGATATGCAGCAGATTACGGATACGCTTAACAGTATCGGGTATGCAGAGGTCAGGCAGGCCGCAGAATTATTGTTAAATATCCAAGCAACCGCTCTAGTTGGAAGGGAAGAGGATATGCGATGAGAGCTACACGGAAAAGCGGCTGGGTACTGCAGCTTGTAATGGTTCTATTATTTGGGGCTTATGCGCTGTCAGTTATACAAATTATTCTATTCAAGACGATTCCGGTAACCGCTATGTTTGACATGGATAATAATCTGAGAAGCATCAATATCATTCCCTTCCACACGATTTCCGGGTTTATCCATAATGGAACAACAGGCGGGATGAGGGCGGCTGCGAATATACTGGGGAACATCGTTATTTTTATTCCGCTGGGATTATTGGTTTCTTATCAGGGCAGCAGCAAATCGTTTGGTGCTAAAGCAATTATTCTGCTGAGCGTTCCTCTGGCCTTAGAAATTATTCAATATGTCCTGGCTCTGGGCAGCAGCGATATTGATGATATAATATTGAATTTTGCAGGCGGGCTGATGGGATCAGCTATCTACAAGGGGATCAGCCTGGTGTTACATTCGCGGCAACGCATATTAGGGGCGATTGTCGTCTTCTATCTGATCTCAGGTATCAGCGGGATCGTGGCGGTCGGGCTGGTCCAACCTGAACTACTGCCATTTCTGGATACAGGAGTAGAGTATGTAACCGAGGATAAACCTGAATTGGATGGGATAGATGTATATACCAAAGGGGATTTACGCGGCAGTCTGGCAGCGGTGGAGGAGCATTATGTTGAACTATCGACGGAATCTGAAACAGTTATGGCCAGTGACCAGGAGAACAGTGGATTACCCCAGTACATAACCGAGAATCACAGGATTTCAATCGATGCAGCGACGCGGATATTTTTTGAGTATGTTCGTGTGGAGAAGGATGGTCTGTTGAAGTTTAAGATTATCAGCAGGTATGAGGAGAAAAAGCCCGGAGAACTCAGCGCTATCATGGAATTACCGGACGGGGAGGCGGGCAGCATGCACGCCGCGAGAGTCTGGTATGCTGATAGTCAGGAGTCAACCGTCAAGGTGCTGCTGGTCACTCTTAAGGAGTAAACAGGCTGATGCTATGGATTAGCGCTCTCTGGAGTAATCAGATGGCATAGTGCCCAGTTATCCTTCGATAAAAAATAGCACAATAGTCGTCTCACATTGGCAACCTTAATTGAAATGTGAATACATCACGGATATGTCTAAGTGTTAAAGCGCCTCGGTGTAGCTCGGCAATATTTCTGGCAATGGACAAGCCGAGACCAGCTCCCGTTTGGATTCCCTCGCTTTTTCTTGAATAATCAACCTTATAAAAACGCTCAAATAGCCGGTCCACTTGTTCTTCTGATAGAGGGGTCCCTTTATTCTCAATTTCGATCATGCTGTATTCAGCATCAGCTATTAGCCGTACATGAATGCTGCCCTGGGTGTAGGAGTATTTTAAGGCGTTCATGAGCAAATTATCTATGGCCCTGGCGATCTTTTCAATGTCTATGAAGGTAACGACCGGGTTAACAGGAATGTCCTTGATAAGATATACTTTGTTTTCTTCAGCTAACGGTTCAAATTAAAACAATAATTGATTCAATAGCTGTGCCAAATCAACTCTCCTTAGATTTAACCGGGAGTCAACCGAAGTAAGCCGGGTGTATTCAAATAAATCATCCAGCAGCTTCTTCAAATGAAACGCTTTGTTATAAGTGTTCTGAACACGAAGAAGTTCAATATATCCAATAATACTTGTAAGAGGTGTACGTAAGTCATGCGAAATCCCCGTAATCATCTCCATCTTGGATTGTTCAACTTCCCGTTCTTTCTCAATTTGCTGTTGCAGACGCTCGGTCATTAGATTGATGTTAACAGCTACCCGGCCAAGCTCATCCTGACGGTTAACCGGTACCCGATAGTTCAAGTCACCTTCGGTAATCAGCTGAAGCCCTCTCTCCAAAATCTTTAAGTCTTTTACAATACGCTTTGTTAACAACAAAAAAGTAGAAATGAATATGACTGTAAAGAAGGGAGTAATAAAATAAGGAAATATATTTACCAGCCACTCCGTTTCCATACCATTTCCAACCTTAAAGACGAAATGAATAAAGGTGTTATTCATAGCAACGGCTATAATTAAGCTTAGTATCATTCTGATTAAAATATTGAGCTGGATCTTTTTTTTCCTCTATTTTTTCTCTCAAATTACGAATATGAACCATTACGGTATTGTCAGAATATCCATAGGGCTCTTTCCATACACTCTCATAAATCTGTTCCGAACTAAAAACCTGTCCCGGCCGGGTAGCAAGCAAAGTTACAATGGCAAACTCAATTGGAGTCAAAGAAATATCAAGTCCGTTTAATTTCACGGAATGTTTATTTTTATCGATGATCAGGTTTTTTATGATAAGTAACGAATTGAATTCATCCTTCCCGGTTAAGGACTGACGGCGTAATTGGGCTTTTACACGGGCTAATAGCTCCAGTGGATTGAACGGTTTGATCATGTAATCATCTGCCCCGGTAGTCAGACCGGTAATTTTATCAATGTCCTCCTGCTTGGCGGATAGCATAATGATTGGAGTATTGGATATTTCCCTTATTTTGAGGCAGGCTGTGATACCATCCATTTGAGGCATCATGACATCCAGAATGACCAGTTGGACAGGTGTTGTTTTTATAGCATCCAGCGCCTCCTGCCCATCTGCTTCTTCATTTGAAGTGAATATTGAAAGGCGATAAATAATCCTCCAGGTTTGAGGGACTTATAAATCTGTGCTCATCAATATTCGAATTTTTCATTGTTTCTACTAAATGAGCAGCATTACGATGGCATGAATAGTTAGGATATTCCGCTTTCAAGTTATTCCTCATCGTGGTATCCATCTCAAACAGCAGGACTTTAGTTGTGTTCGTTACCTTAGTATTCATTATACGGGTAATCGCACCTGTGCCTGATCCAAGCTCTGCAACTGCCTTAATCTCATACCAAGGTGCTTGATTTACCATGCTGCGTGCAAGGAATCGGGAACTTGGTGTAACGCTGCCCACCTGTTTTGGATCTTGGATAAAGCTTCGTAAGAATAAGTGATTTTCGTTTACTCCCATATGATTTTCCTCTATTGATTTCTGGGTTCTTAGCCAGCAAGAATCTCCTTCGCTCACTTCGATACAGAAATACTAACTAAAATTTCTGAGGAATTAGGTAGGAGAATTCTAAAGAATTTCTGAAGGGAGGGCCGGAATGTTTCGGAACACCGGGGGAGGGCTAGACTCTGCATGGCTTAAAATTACATTTGAATGTCAAGTCGTGTTAATGATACAATGTGTGCGCAATGTAAAACGTTTAAATAGGGTGAAGGTATGAAGAAAATCGGAATTAAAGATATTGCCTTGCGCGCAAATGTATCCACCGCGATAGTATCATATGTGATGAATGGTACCCGTAATGTGAAGCCTGAGACGAAAGAGCGGGTCTTGAAGGTAATTGAAGAGTTTAATTACAGGCCTAATGCAATTGCCCAAAGCCTAAAGAGCAGAAGAACGAATACGATCGGAGTCATTGCGGAAGACATAACGGTCTTTAATACACCGGAAATTATTGATGGAATAAATGATTATGCGGAGCAACATGATATGCATATCCTGTTAACCAACCTGCGGCTGCAAAAAAAGGTAGGCTACAATTATGCGGATACCGCTGCCTACCAGAAGCATGCACAAAATGCGGTATCAGACCTGGTATCCAATCAGGTTGAAGGAATCGTATATATTGGCGTGCATCCCCGTGATTTAACGGGATTAATTCATACGAATGACAAGCCGATTGTCTATACGTATTGCTACGCGCAGAATGAGTGTTCTATTCAGTATAATGATGAACAGGCTTCCTATGATGCCATCCAGTATTTAGTCAGCAAAGGGCATTCCCGGATTGCGGTCATCAGCGGCTTAATGGATTCGATCCCTTCGAGACTGCGGTTTAACGGGTATTACAAAGCATTGACGGAATTTCAGCTGTATTTCGACCCGCAGTTTATCAAAGTAGGCGACTGGGGGGGAGAGTCGGGTTATCAGCTATTAGGTGAGCTTATGGAATTGCCCGATCCGCCTACGGCTATTCTTGTGATGAACGATTTGATGGCTGCCGGTGCCCTGAGAGCTGCAGCTGAACGCGGGATCTCCGTACCTAGGGACCTGTCGGTTGTCGGCTTTGATAACCGGGAATTCAGCGCTTATCTGAATCCCAGAATTACAACGATGGATTTACCGCTGCATGATATGGGAATATTGGCGATGAAGGCTCTATGTAATAGGATTAGCGGAAATGAGGAGACAATAGAGGAACCTCCGTTATGCAAACTGATTGAGCGGGATTCTGTAGCCGGGCCAAGAACCTCTATTAAATAATAATTGCGGGAAGAGACTGTTCACATGAAGTGGACAGTCTCTTTACCTGCAGCAGCGATAAATGGCTTGCTGGCAATTTTACACTGTGGTAATATTAACCCGAAATCTAAACGTTTAAATTAAACCGATAGGAGTGAGAACTTGAGACTGCTTCGTAATGATACGTTTGAAGTAAACCTCTCAACAGAAGGAACGGTCGAATCCCTCCGTATGACAGATGATCCCGTAAGGATGAACTGGGTAATTGATGCAGGTTATGTCCAGGAGGCCGGCTACGCTCAGGAGCATAAGCCTTTTGGACAGTGGACGGCTATGGTTAATGATGAACGGATTGAAAGCGCTAACCTGCAGCCCTACATTGAAGTTGCAGGTGATACATCGGCTACTGTAACCTTTGTGCATGATAAATTTAAAGTTCAATATGAATATCTGCTGAATAACAATGGAGAATGGACATGGAAGATCCGTTGTTCAAATCCAGCTGCAGCAGCCATCAGAATCAATGGATTTCACAGCTGGTTCTCTCTGGCCTATATCATGTTCCGTGATCGTGATGTCATGAGGAATATCAGGCATTCCTGCGCAGTATTTCCGCATATCGGCGGGGATTTCAGCAAATTTGCAGCAGTACGCAGAAGTAATGAGGCACCTCATCTGGCTATATACAGTACGGGGGAACGTATTGCTGCCTTTGGTACATATTGCAGTTATGTCAATCGTTTTCTGGAACAGGTCTCCCCGTCACTGGATGGAATGCTCTACCACAGGTTGTCATTTATTGAGGATGGAAGCTCGCTTGAGCAGTCGGCAGACAGTGATTGGATCTATGGCGGCTACGCACCTGTCACCTTAGAGCCTTATGGCGAAAGAGAATGGTCATTTGTGTTTACAACATTTAATGGGCAGGCGGATTTCTATACTAAAGCGCTCAAGTACGGACATCCGGGCTGGACCTACTCGTCCGTTACTACTACTGAAGGGAAATTTATTGCCGAAGTAGAATTGCCGGAACAGGAAACGCTGCAGTCGGTAAAAATGTATAGCGCAACCGGTGAAGCAGGCGTTGTTAACGAGACGGATATCTCAAGTGAATTCACAATCGTTCCCGCAGCAAAATCTAATCGGTTACGCGCAGTTCTGCCGCTGAAGTCAGCGGGGGAGATCAAGCTGGTTGCTCAGCTCAGTAACGGCAAATGTGATGTGCTAATCGGCAATGTCCTCGAGCCTGTTCATAAGATTCTTGAGAGACGGGCCGAATGGTTATGTGACAACAGCTTTAATACAGCCTCAGTAACCCGTCCCTATTCATTTCTGCCTTTATCCAATCAAGGAGAATCGCTTGGTAAATTAGCTTTCATTCTGATGAAGAATCTTCTATCGCCCCCTGTACCGGCACAAGTCAGAAAAGTAGAGCTGTCTGCTTTCCTTGATCTAAAATACCATTGGTTTGAACAGGGGGATTTCCTGCATCCCAAACCGCTTTACGGGTCCTTTTACCGTATATATGATTTTGACTATATCGGCCACGTGTATTATTTATTGTCCAAATTTGATCAATCATATTTATATTACGGAAGTCCGGAAATGTATCTGACCTGGGCCGCTCAGGTCATGTCTATGAGGCTGGACCCGGAGTGTCACCGGAATAAGCGTGAGCAGGAAGAATCGCAGCTTGTAGGGGTATTCATTCTGTATATTGCAGATTTGTTAGCGGACCTGAGGAAGAACGCATTAACGTATTGGCATGATAAGCTTAGCAAACTATGGTTAGCGCTGGTGGAAGGGCTGAAGCAGGGTGCGCAGGCGTATCAAGGAGCCGTGACGGAGCATTTCTATGATAATGCCGGTTTTGGACTTACCTGTGAAGCCTTATGCCTGGCTGGTTTAACAGATGAAGCTGAACGGTATGCCCCGCTGATTATTGCCAATATTGGATTCAGCAATGATTATAGAGCCAATGCTCCGGACCGCTGGTGGGAGGCCTTATCCTTCATGACGCATTCGTTATGGGGAGGATTGGTAGCGGGTGCCGCCCGGTCTTCTTATGAAACGATTGGAGATGCACGCCTGCTGGAAGCCGGTTACCGGGCAACAATGGCGATGTTTAACTGCTATGATTGGAATGTACATTCAACAACCCGCAAGCTTAAGCCCGGTGAGGCAGCTTCTACGTATAGCATTGCCGCCCCGAATTTAAATATGCCGGAGCTTTCCCGTAACCGCTTTGGCCAATCCATATTTAAGAAGTCGAGTGATCCGTTATTCAGCAGTCTGTTCTCCAATATTGAAGGGGACGACTGGGATATGGGAGAGGAGCTCGTCGCATATCTGCTCGGCTTTGGCTCAACCACCTATCTGTACACAGATAGCGAAGGAGAGCTGCGATGTGTAAATGGGTTGATTGAGCCGGCAGAGAAGGGCTGGGAGATTACAAGCTATGCTGCATATCCGGCCAGATATGTGATGCTGGAGCAAGGGCTGTCATTCGTTTCAACGGCAGGGGAAAGCCTCAAGAGTGTATTGTTTACCGGGGGGAAGTTTGAACGAGCATAAATTTAAACGTTTAACTAATTACACTGATTGAAAATTCATAAATATAGGTTGAAATAGTCGTTTTTCAATCTAAACTACGGGTGATATAATAAAGTAAGCGCTTCCTTAAAAGATTGGCTTTAAAATAAACTGGCGTTATTTATACGGTGAGTGGTTAACAGCGTAAAGAATGTCTTGAAAAGTCACTTTATTCGAATGGTTTTAGACTTTATGTTAAACGTTTAACTTTAAAGCCCGGGTTAAATGGATAGACATACAAATTCAAGCTAATTTCGAAGGGAGATCAGAGGCTATGAGAACAGGAAGGAAACTAGGGGCAGGTCTTATCCTGACTGCACTATTAGTAGGTGCAGCTGGATGCGGGGGCAATGAGGCTAATACAGACAATAACACAAGCACATCGTCACCCGGATCAGAAGCTACCAAAGCACCTGAAGCATCTGCCGAAAAGGTCAAAATTATTTACTCTATGTGGGGCAGCGCAGCTGAAGGGAATACAACCCAGGCGGTGGCAGACCGGTTCAATGCTTCCCAGGATAAAATTGAAGTGGAGGTGCAGGCGATTCCCTGGGAGAACTACATGACGAAATTGAATACGCTTGCAACAGCCGGACAGCTGCCGGATACAGGGATGCTGAAGGAAGACGGAGTCATTCAATGGTCCTCTGAAGGGATGCTGAATGATGTAAGTGCCATGTACGAGGGAAGCGACAGCAAGCCGCTGGACAGCCTGGCCTACAAATATCAGGGCAAGCCCGTAGCCTATGCGGCGGCCAATGAAATTCTCCTGCTCTACTATAATAAAGACATGTTCGATAAAGCGAACGTACCGTATCCTCCATCTGCACTGGATCAGGCCTGGACATGGGATCAATTCGTAGATGCCGCGAAGAAGCTGACGAATGATAAGAACGGCAAGCATCCCGGTGAGGATGGCTTCAATGCACAGAGCATCGTCCAGTTTGGGGCTTCTGTGGAGAATCTTCCGTGGCAGCTGGAAGCCTGGACACTCAGTAATGGCGGGGGCTTCTACTCCGAAGATGGCACAGAGGTTAAGGTCGGGGAGGATGCAAGCATTGAAGCTATTCAGCGGGTAGCTGATCTGTACCTGAAGGATCATGTTGCCCCGTTGTCCGTCGGACAGACCGATGATGGAATCCAGCGCACGATTATTGCCGGTACTGTTGCTATGGCAACTAATGGACAATGGAATGTAGGAACCAGCCTGAATACGGCAAAAGAAGAAGGACTGAACTATGGCGTAGCTGTACTGCCATATATGAAGGATAAAATCACCATCAGCACAGGCGGTGCCAATGTGGTATTCTCCCAAACCAAACATCCCAAAGAAGCGATGGAATGGCTGAAATGGTACAACTCCGAAGAAAACAACTGGGAACTCATCTCTTCAGGTATTTGGATGCCAACGCTGGATAAATGGTATAAGGATGAAGCACTTACCCGCAAATGGGTAGAGAATCCAAACTTCCCTCCGTATGACGAATATAAGTCAGCCGTTGTCGATTATGCGCAGTCTCCTGCCGCGCGACCTGCTGCATGGTTCTATACGAACTATACAACGGACTTTAATACGCTGCTCGGATCAATACTGGGAGATGTCTGGACCGGTAAGACAACGGCCAAGGATGCGATCTCCAAGAATCTGGAGGCTTTGAAGGCGGCTCATACAGGCAATCAATAATAGGGCAGGGGGATAACCGCCGGTATTCTGGAAGCGGTGGTTATCCCCCTAACCATGAGGTGGGGAGCAAGGTATGGAAACCATTAAGATGAAAACCATTAATCCACTGCAGAAGCGGCGTTCCCGGATTTTTTCAGCCGAGGCGCGTGTTGCTTATATCTGTTTGATTCCTGCTTTTCTGGGATTAATCTTCCTGACGTATTTGCCGCTTGTCGGTGTGCTGGGCATCAGCTTGACGAATTGGACCGGACTCAAGAGCCCTGTGTTCATTGGCTTGGACAATTACATCAAAATTTTCACCACCGATCCTTACATTAAAGACTCGATTATCTCGACGATCTATTTTGCAGCGCTATCTGTAACCGGAAGCATGATTTATTCCCTGTTTATTGCGCTGCTGCTGAACCGGAAAATTCCGGCGAGGGGATTTTTCAGAGCTGTGTTCTATGTGCCTTATGTGCTGCCGGCTGCAGCGATTTACGTAGGATGGTCTTGGCTGTACGAGGGGAATTTCGGATTCTTTAACTATGTCCTCTCTGAGCTGGGACTGAACAAAATTCTGTTTATCGCTGATTCCAGCTTTGTCGTCCCTTCTCTCTCCCTGATCTCAGTCTGGCTGGCGGGGAACCTGATTGTTATCTTTCTGGCGGGGCTGCAGAACGTTCCGGTGGTCTACCATGAAGCAGCGGAAATGGACGGTGCGGGCGGATGGCACCGCTTCCGGCACATTACCATTCCGTGTATGACACCGATTATTTTCTACAACCTGTTGATGTGCCTGATCGCCAACCTTCAAGTTGTAACACCTGCGCTGGCGTTAACGAATGGCGGTCCGGGCAACTCTTCGCGGTTCCTGACCTATCTGATGTATGATCAGGCATTTGTAAATTACAGGCTGGGTTATGCCTGCGCAACGACGCTGATTATCTTTGCCATACTGGCGGTCTTTACCACAGTGTTGTTCAAGACATCGGGCCGGTGGATCTACAATGAAGGAGGCGATGACAAATGAGCACAGCGGCATACGGCAGACTTAGAAGCAGGAAACGCAGAGACAGAACCCTGAACATTATAACTTTTGCCATCGTCATCCTTTTCGCCATCCTGGCTATCTTCCCGATCTGGTGGATTTTCCGCACATCGCTTATGACGAACGCTGAGATCTACAAATATCCGCCTTCGCTGATCCCGGACAACTGGCTGTTCTCCAATTATGAGAAGACCCTGCAGGTATTTAAATTCTGGAAGTACCTATGGAATACGATGGTGATTATCGTCCCTTCCTGTCTGGCAGGTACATTTACGGCTACGCTCTGCGGATATGCCTTTGCAAGACTGCGTTTTCGCGGCAAAAACCTGATCTGGGCACTATGTGTGGGGTCCATGCTGCTGCCTGCGATGGTTACGCTTATTCCCCTCTATATCGGCTGGACGCGGGGGCTGGGCTTCAGTGACAGTTATTGGCCTTTGATACTTCCGTATTTCTGCGGCGGCGGTGCGTTCAATATCTTCCTGATCCGCCAGTTTATTATGTCGATCCCGCGGGAGCTTGATCAAGCAGCAACCATCGACGGTGCCGGATATTTCCGCATCCTGTTCAATATCATCATGCCTGCCATCAAGCCGGCTATGATCGTCGTCGCGTTGTTTATCTTCATCACACTATGGAATGATCTGCTCCAGCAGATGATTTATATTAATTCAAGCGATAAATATACGATAGCCCTTGGACTTACCAATTTCCGGGGCCAGTTGAAGAGCGACTGGTCTTTAACGATGGCTGCAACCTGCTTATCCTTCGCTCCGGGCGTCATTTTCTACTTAATCGGTCAAAGGTATTTCGTAGAGGGTATTACCCTTACCGGCTTAAAGAATTAGTCCGTTCCCCTTGTACAAAGGATTGTTCATACGACATGTATACAGGAGGTTATGATGACCATCATTTCTAAGAAAATGAGGCCGCTGGCGATCGCGCTGCTGCTGGTCTTTCAAACGCTGCCTCTGGAGGTTAGTGCTTCGCCTTCGGCTTCGGTGACCGCAGTAAAGGATGAAATCTCCAATGCCAGCCTGTCTGCCAAAGTCGGAGATCTGGGACAAATTGAGGAGCTGTATATTAACAATAACCCTGCCAATAAACAGGGGGAACCAATCAACTTCGTGCTGCCTAACACTACATCGCCGCAAAATGGGATCCAGCACCAGTGGATGGGTGAAATGCTCTTTTCATACCGTACCGGTGCCAGTGAAGTATTTCCTGATAACAGGGATGGCTTCGTAGAAGTAGACACCAATAAAACACTGGCCGCCGGGGGATCTACGCAATATTCGGCCATCAATCCGGATAACCCCTATATAGACAAAACGGCTTCAGCAGACGGGAAAAGGGTCGAAGTCAATTATATCGGACAGAACCTGGACTCTACCGCCCAGCGGGTGATGAAAGGCTTCGATGTGAAGTCTGTCTTCGATATGGAGACGGATGACGGTTCATTGCTATGGGAAATTACCGTGAAGAACAAGAGCAGCCAGTATATCGAATTCGGGGATATCGGCTTGCCAATGCCTTGGAATAATAAATACCAGACCTTATCTGATACCTATGATGACCGTGTGACTGTGCATAATTTCGCTGGCGCCGACAGCGGGTATTCCTATGCTATCCGCACCAGCGGGGAAGGGAATTTCATGCTGTTCACCCCGGTGCCGGATAGCGGCGCGCGCATCGAGTATGTAGATTATTGGATGAATGAAGCAGGGGAACAGCGTGCTGCGGATACATTCGCGAACTGGACAGGCGACAGCGGTGGCTGGTATCCGGGGCTGAATGTTCTGTATATCCACTCCAAGGACATCCAGAAAACCGGCCGCGGATACTTCACCGATGCTTCCAGCCTGGTGCTGGGACCGGATGAGGAGAAGACGTATAAGTTCAAATTCTCAGCGGTGCGGGCCGGCGACAACACGCCGCAGGAAAGTGCCCAAAGTCCGAATAACCGTTCAACTTCGATGGAAGACCGCGAGACTAACCTCCGGTCCATCCTGTACAAGTCAGGCATCATTGATGCCGTAGCGGTGCCGGGCTTCCAGACAGCGATCAATATGCCTGTGAAGCTGGATCTGCACTATGATGACAGTATCGTTGACGTACAGTCGATCGATATTCAGAATGTGGACGAGAATGACCCGTTTGACGAAGCGCATATCCCGGATATCAAGCCCGGCAAGAGCAGGGAGGATATGGTCGATAATTCCCGGACCGGCCGCGGGCTTCCAGACGGGAATGCGGGCTACGCAGAATCGTCCCAGTTTGTGGAGACCAAGATTGTGAATGGCGAACAGCATCATATCTATTCCCTTCAGTTTGGCTCCATCGGCAATAACAGCGTGCGTGTGGAGTATAAGCTGAAGGCCGGTAATGAATGGGTGGATAAATTCACCCAGTATGAATTCAATGTTCTGGCCGAGCTGGATGCCACTTCTGAAGCCCATTCCGGGTTTATGGCCGGGCAAACACAGGACAAGGACCCGGAAAGTGCGACTTACGGCAACTACTTCGACTGGTATCTTACAAGCGGTATTGACCTGAGTACAAGCCACTGGGGAGATGACTGGAGCCATGATAACATCAACTTCATGACCATGAAGAACTACCTTGCTCCGGATCCCGATGAAATCCGCTCCATTGAGAATTACCTGATTGACTTCATGTGGGAACGGTTCATGAAGAATACGCAGGACAGTTATATCGTTGCGAACTGGCTGAAGGATTCCGGTGCGTACACCGATAAAGACAAGCCTTATACACGAACGTTCTCCGAGATCATGGAAGCGACCGGATTCTTCAATATGTACCGGATTCAGAAGGCGTATCCCAATCTGATCGAGTACCGGGAATCTCCGCAGTTCTATCTGGAGAAGGCTTATAACATCTATTATAAGCGTGTTTCCACCGGAGCCATCGGCTTCTATGGCGAGCAGCAGATTCCGGATATCATTGAAGCCCTGAAAGAAGAAGGAATGCCGGCCGAGTCAGCCAATCTGCAGAAGAAGTTTGCCCTCGATAAGGGACGGAATATGACTTACGCCAATTATCCTTACGGGTCGGAATTTGAATATGATAATACCGGCGAGGAAGGGGCCTATGCTGCAGCTAAGGCGCTGCGTACCTACTACCCTGCGGACGGGCGTGCAGAAGCAGCTGAGGCAAGTATGGAAATGGCCGACTGGAAAACCCGTGCCATGCGCGGTATTCAGCCTACCTGGTTCCATTACTCTGTGCCGGTCTTCCGCGGCGGCGAAGGCTGGTGGAATTTCCAATATACGGCGTCATTAGCCGGATACATTATGGATGACTGGCTCCGCTATGAGGATGACGGCAGGTCCGTGGAGCAGACCGCGATTGCGCAGCAGCGCAACTATGCGGCGAAGCTTTCGAACTTCAATGCCGTCAACATGGGGCAAATCACGGCGGATTCTGTTGGCAGCACCTCCTGGAGATATTCGATGTATAAAGGAGGCACCGGCACCAAGGACGTATACGATGGCGGCTCGCGCGTCATGCATAACGGCTGGAATGATTTTTCCGGTGAATCTGA
Source organism: Paenibacillus sp. FSL P4-0081 (assembly GCF_000758565.1). Taxonomy (NCBI): domain Bacteria; kingdom Bacillati; phylum Bacillota; class Bacilli; order Caryophanales; family Paenibacillaceae; genus Paenibacillus; species Paenibacillus sp. FSL P4-0081. The sequence continues at coordinate 7,297,984 of NZ_CP009280.1, read as the reverse complement.
GGAAGGCCTCTATGGCTCTTTGCTAAGCATCAGCTCCGATATTGTGACAGATCCGGTATTCGGACTGTTCGGATATGGCGCTCAGGTCACTGACGATGGCGTCAGCTACCACATTACGCCTAAGGACGGTTTCGGTAAGCGGATCAATCTGATCGACGAGAACATCTATCTGGCTCTGGAAAGCGATAAAATTGAACGTGCACAAATTCAAAAAGACGGCAAGGGATTTACGCTGCAGCTCCTGAATCCTACTGAAAAGGAGCATGCTTCGCGGATTACGTTCGACGGATCAGGAATGGAGAATGGCTATTATAACCTCAAGCTGAATGGCGCAGCTGCCGGGCAGTTCTATGTGAAGAGCAATAAAGGCGTGGCGATGTTCCAGATGGACAGGGCGGCGAGTGCTGAATTGACCATTGAAAAGTCAGCCGGTGGCGAAAATGCAGCTCCGCAGATGACTGCAGAGCTGGCGACGCAAACTCCGCAGGCACTGATTCCATTTATGCTGAACGGGATTGTGACCGATGACGGCGCGCCGGAAGGGAAACTGACCTACACATGGGAAGTCGTCAGCACGCCTGAAGGCGGCAAGCTGAGCTTCAATCATCCGAAGGCAAGCATTACACAGGCTACCGGTTCCAAAGAAGGCTCGTATACGGTTAAGCTTAGTGTGAGTGACGGGCAGAAGAGCGGTTCCGGCCAAGTGACCTTCGAGCTGGCTGCACCGCCGGAGAAACAGCCTCCGGCTATTGGCCAGGTGACTGCGGCCCAGGATGTTGCCAATAACAGTATTGTGGTGTTGTCCGGCGCGGCAACTCCAGATCCGGTACACAGTGCGGAAGCTGAGTCCAAGCTGACGTATACATGGGCTGTTAAGCAACAGCCGGATGGCGCAGCGGACATTTCCTTTGTAGGCGGCGACAAAGCAGTGGCTTATGCCCGTGTAAGCAAGGCAGGCACGTATGTGTTTACCTTCACTGCGGCAGACGGAGACAAGTCAGCCAGCAAGGATGTAACGATTGAGATTAAGGAAGATACCGTTGATGCCTACCGTGCACTCAGTGTAGTGACCAGGAAGGATACCGCCCCGGTACTTCCCGGACAGGTGAATATTCTGTCCGGGGACGGATATAGTGAGAGGGAAATTGCCTGGGAGGCAATTGATCCGGGCAGCTATGCGGGTACAGGCCAGTTCGAAGCGAAGGGTACAGTCCAAGGCAGTGAGCTGGAGGTACGGGTCACCGTATATGTCGTGAATACAGGGCTGCAGAATGCGGCGCCGACAGCCAAAGCCTCTGCCAGCTTCTCCGGCGGCGACGGGTATCCGGAAGCGATGAATAACGGCATTGACCCTAAGAGCTCGGCAGATTTCTCACCGAACCGCGGTGCCGTGAACAGCGCATGGCATAACTGGGGAAGAGAAGGAGATCCGGCATGGGTGACGTATGAATGGGATCAGCCATTCCTGGCCTCTTCCATGGATGTCTATGTGTTCCAGGACGGCGGCGGAAACTTCCGTCCGAAGGATATGCAGTTAATGCTTCGCGATGAGAACGGGAAATGGTATACCCCGAGGGGCTTGAAGGGACTTGGCAACGAGCTTAATAAATACAATACAACCACCTTTGAGCCTGGCTATATTACAGGGGTCCGCATCGACATGAAGCCTTCTGTTAATGGCTCCGGTATTCTGGAATGGAAGGTATACGGATACACAGGGGCGGCAGATAAGTCAGAGCTGGTTAAGGTATATAACTATGTAAATACATTAAATGCTTCAAACTTTATAGATCCGGGTCTTGCGCCGGTTGATGCAGCGAAGGCGGAAGCTTCCGCTGTGATCAAGAATATGAATGCCACAGCCGGGGAAATTTCCCAGGCACTTGAGAAACTGCTGGCCGATCTGCGTCTGCTCAGTCCGCGTGATGGCAATATGGCTTTCTTGGCGAATCCTTCTTCCAGTTACACCTCACCGTGGGAGAGTCTGGCTGCGGTAAATGACGGGAAGAAAGATAGCGGCAGCATCCCGCACTGGGGAACATGGGGCCACGAAGGTGCAGAGGAATGGGTGCAATATGAATGGCCGCAGGGTGCTGCCATCCAAAGCTCCAACCTGGTGCTGTGGTCTGATGCGGGCGGGATCATGCCGCCTACTAAGGTTGTGTATTCCTATATCCCGCTTGATAGTGTCACCAATGAATGGGTGACAGCCGGTACGGTAACCGGTGGCATCAAGGTGGTTGACCATACTCCGGGGGAATCCTCGAACCCGTATACGTTTGATTCCGTACTGGAGGTTAAGGCACTGCGGGTTACCCTGACCAAGCAATCCGCGGCAGGCGATAACGGCGTTGGCCTGTGGGAATGGGAGGTTATACAGGCCGCATCCAATCCTGATCGCCCTGCACCGGTAACTCCCGCAGGGGTTGCACCATCTATTCTCCATGGAGATGACGGCAAGCTGACTGGTGTGACCACAGAAATGGAGTATAAGAAGGAAGGCGCAGGAGAATATACTGCAATCACTGGAACCGAGATTACGGGCCTCACCGCCGGCAAATATTATGTCCGGTATATGGAGACCGGTTCGCTGAGTGCCAGCCTGGATAAGGAAGTTATCATTCCGGAAGGGCAGATACAGGAACAGGACGCACCGGATTCAAGAGGGTGGGTGATCACGCACGCCAATTCGGATAACGGAGCAAAGGGGATCATCGAGGGCGTAAACGGCACCATGGAATACCGGAAGCTTGGCGATGAGAACTATGTGCCTGTTACCGGTACAAGTATCGGTGATCTGGAGCCGGGCAGCTATCAGATCCGGTACGCGGCGGCAGAAGGGCTGCAAGCAAGCCCGCCGGTAATTGTGGACATCCGCAATGAAGCCAAGGAAGACAGAGATGCCCCATCAGCAGATGGCCTGGTGATTACGCCGCCTGCAGCGGCAGGCGGCAACGACGGGAAGATTGACCATGTGACTGCCGATATGGAATACCGCAGGGTGGATGGCGGCCTATTCATCCCGGTCAGCGGAACCAGCATTGAAGGTCTGGAAGCCGGGAGTTATGAGCTCCGGTACGCCGGGACGGACACCAGCAATCCAAGCTCTGTGATCCTGATCGTAGTTCCTGACGGAACCAAGCAGGAACAGAATCCGCCGGCCGGGACAGAGGTCAAAGGTGTGGATGTCAGTGCAAGCGGCGCTAAGGACGGCAAGATCACCGGTGTGAATCCGGCGATGGAATACCGGCGAGAGGGAGGAGACGCTGGCAGCTGGACGGCCATCACAGGTGTAGAGGTTACAGGTCTTGGCAGCGGAACCTACGAAGTGAGAATGAAGGAAACGGCAACTCATTATGCGAGTCCATCCCTTACAGTCGTCATCAGCAATCCTGCTGTAGACCCTGGACCGACTGCAACGCCGGATCCAACCCCATTGCCAACCCCTACACCAACGCCAAAACCGGCGCCTACATCTGCACCAGCGGATGCTGCAGCACCGGTCAAGACACCATCGCCCACTCCTGTAACCATCAAAGTCGAAGGACATTTGATTAAGGTTGAGGCACCAAAGGCGGATCCGGCATCCGGTATAGCCAAAGTGGCCACAATCCGGCAGGCTGATATTAATAAGGCGCTGGAGCATGCGCAAGCAGACAGCAGGAATGTTAAGACGGTTAGAGTGGAAATACCGGAAGCGGAGGGAGCAAGTGCCTATGTGGTTGAGCTTCCCGCAGCTGCACTAGCCTCTGCTATAGGCAATATCAGGATAGAAGTTGCTACGGAAATCGGCACAATTATAGTGCCCTCCAATATGCTGAAGAGTATAGGAGCGGGCGCCAAGGGTGTGGAACTGACACTTAGCCGGGCGGATGCTTCCAATCTTGATCCAGCGGCAAAAGCCATGATTGGCAGCAGACCTGTTATTGAATGGGCTGTCCAAATGGATGGGGTGGCAGTAGCAGCCAATAACCTGAATGCACCGGCAGAGATCAGACTGCCATATGCTTCAGGTGCTGAAGAATTGGCAAACGCCAAATATTTAGCTGTATCGTATATTGATGCAAACGGCAAGCTTGTTCAGATCGACAATGCTGAATACGATGCTGCCGGGCAGGTCATGGTATTTACAGCGGCAAATGCCGGTGAATATGCAATTGTGTATACCAGGAAGAGCTTCAATGATGTAATCAAGGATTCGTGGTATGCGGCAGCGGTTGAAACGATGGCGTCCAAAGGCTTCATTGAAGGAACATCTGAGGCAACCTTCAATCCCGGCAACAAGATTACAAGAAGTGAGTATCTGGCCTGGCTGGTAAGGACACTGGAGCTTACTGCGGAATATAGCACAAACTTCAGTGATGTTGAGCGTACAGACCGCTATTATAATGAAATTGGAATCGCCAAAGTGCTTGGAATCGCATTGGGCTCGAACGGCAGCTTCCAGCCGGACACGGAAATTACAAGACAGGATATGGCTGTGCTGACCATGCGGGCCTTGCGGGCAGCAGGCAGAACCCTGCAGGCCGGTACAGCTGAGGATCTCAAGAAATTTACAGATGGCTCTAATGTAGCAAAGTACGCAGCGGGCGATATGGCTGCAATGGTTAAGAGGGGCTTCGTCAACGGGCGGGGGAATGAAAGCCTGAGTCCTGGCGGGACGACAACCAGAGCAGAAGCTGCTCAGGTTCTGTATAAGATTTTTTTACAGCAGTAATATAGTTATGTAAGCGGCCTTGATTTACATCTTGTTGATTGGCAAAAGCCCGCACCCGTGGCCTAACTGGCTTGGGAGCGGGCTTTTACATCATATAAGCTCCTGATCATTCTCATTCTCTGTATAGATGGAGATCAGCACGATTGCTGTCTCCTCGCCAATATTTTTGATTAAGTGAGGTGTACAGGCGTTCCAGCTAAAGGAATCACCCTCAGCAAACTCAGCTCCGTCTTCCCCTTGCTCGGCGTATATTCTTCCTCTAATGACCACATGCACTTCCTGTCCTTCATGCGCATGAGGGGCATCCCCGATCATGGCACCGGGAGGAAACTCTACAATCGACATCCGTACGTTTTTGGTGGAACTGAGATGTTCTACTTCAGGGCCTGGGCGATATTCTCCAGCGTGGTAAAGGCGGGATTCAGCTTGGAAAGCAGCTTATGGGAGCAAATCCGGCTGGGCGGGGAAGGGACTATTCCATTTAAGGAAACATCTGCTTGTCTACTTTTCATAACAATCTTGGTAAGGTAGGATGATAGCTATTCATAAGAGGTGGTAAATTGTTATGCTTAAAAAACACTGCTTGTTCTGCGATCAGATTGTCCCGATTACAGCTGAAGGCGATTACGATCGGTATGCAGACTGCTCCTGTTCACCCGGGGGGTTCTATAAGCTGCTGAGAGACAGCTATGAATCCATACTTTCGTTCTCACAACAACAGAAACGTGAAATGCTTCATTTGGTATCGGCGTATATCCGGGAGAAGA